>NZ_JBQENH010000004.1:135650-631332 GCF_052044565.1 Chryseobacterium sp. 22543 | reverse complement strand
TATTCTTTGCGAACGTTGCGTTAAAAAAGAATATATGACATTTAGAGATTGAAACGCAGAGGACGCTAGGATAACATAATATTGTTATTATTATTTGTTCGCAAGGGTACTTCGTTTAGTAAAGAACCATCATTTCTGAGTAAAACGCCTTTGCGATCGTATTCAACAATACATATTAATCTTTGTGAACGTTGCGTTTAAGATGAGTCTAATTTATGCAGTTTCTTTTTAAGCTTCTGGCTTCCATCTTCCAGCCTATTCCAGCCTCTCCTTTAATATTTTGCTTTTAATCCTGCTGAGATGCACCGTTGTAATGCCTAAATAGGAGGCTATATAATGCTGGGGAACTCTTTTGATAATCTCGGGTTTTTGCTTAACCAGATTCAGATATCGTTGCTGCGGAGTGTCTTTAATGAATGAAAAGAAATGTTTCATATAATCGAATACCCTTTCAAAAAGAGCATCCATAAACAGGTTTCTGAGCTCTGGATTTTCATAGACTTCTTCCAGGAAAGCTTCTACATCAGGTTTTTTGATCTTATATAAAATACAGGGCTCTATGGTCTCAAATGACACCATACTTGGTAAGCCTTTTTTGAAGCTTTCAAGGGAAGAAAACATTGTATTTTCAAGAAAAAACTGGAATGTTACGTCTTTTCCGTCATTATTATACCATGCTCTCACCATCCCTTTTTCAATATAATAGGCATTGTAGGAAACCTCATCTTCTTTTAAAAGTAAGGTTTTGGCGGGAACTTCCATACGTTCGAAGCTGCCCAGGAATTTTCTCCATTTTTCTTTAGGGAAGGGAAACCTTTTTTTGATATGCTCAAACATGCCTGATATAAAAAAGAACGGACAATGTGCCCGTTCTTTTTCTATTTTTTTAGATTAAACTCTTAATTTTAGCAATGATATCATCACCCAACTGATCAGCTTCTTCCTGAGAATGAGCTTCAGTATAAATTCTGATAATCGGCTCTGTGTTGGATTTTCTAAGATGAACCCAGTTGTTTTCAAAATCTATTTTAACACCATCTACAGTAGAAACGTCTTCATTCTGATATTCCTGCTCCATTTTGCTTAAAATAGCATCTACATCAATCTCCGGAGTCAGTTCTATTTTCTTTTTACCCATGAAATAGCTTGGATATCCTGCTCTAAGTTCAGAAACAGTCTTATTTTCTTTAGCTAAATGCGTTAAGAATAGTGCAACTCCTACTAAAGAGTCTCTTCCGTAATGTAAATCAGGATAGATAATTCCTCCGTTTCCTTCTCCTCCGATGACAGCATTTTTCTCTTTCATCAAAGTCACTACGTTTACTTCTCCCACAGCACTGGCAAAGTATTCTGAATCATGCGAACGCGCTACATCTCTCAAAGCACGGCTGGAAGAAAGATTGGAAATAGCTGCTCCTTTTTTGTGTTTCAACAGATAATCTGCAACAGCAACCAATGTATACTCTTCACCAAACATTTCTCCCTTTTCATCAATCAGGGCTAATCTGTCTACATCCGGATCTACTACAACTCCTACGTCTGCATTTTCTCTTTTCATCAATTCACAGATGTCTCCCAAATGTTCTTTCAAAGGCTCAGGATTGTGTGGGAAATGCCCTGTAGGCTCACAGTATAATTTGATGGTTTCGCAACCTAGTTTATCCAAAAGCATAGGAATGGCAATACCTCCTGTAGAGTTTACGGCATCCAGGGCTACTTTAAAGTTTTTAGCTTTGATTGCTTCTACATCTACCATTGGTAAATCCAGGATCTGCTGGATATGGATATCAAAAGCATCATCTCTTGTTTCATATTTTCCAAGATCATCCACTTCTGCATAGTTGAAGTCTTCACTCTCTGCTAAAGCGAGTACTTCAGCCCCGTTTTCTCCAGTGATGAATTCTCCTTTTTCGTTCAATAATTTAAGGGCATTCCACTGTTTTGGGTTGTGGGAAGCGGTAAGGATGATTCCTCCGTCTGCATTCAGCTCAGGAACCATTATTTCAACTGTTGGTGTTGTAGAAAGGCCAAGATCTACTACATTAATTCCCAATCCCTGCAATGTAGCAGTAACCAAAGAAGAAACCATCTGACCAGAAATTCTGGCATCTCTTCCGATGATAAGGGTAAGATCTTTTTTGTTTTTATTATTCTGAAGCCAGGTTCCGAATGCGGAAGCGAACTTTACTACATCCAGCGGTGTTAAGTTATCATTTACTTTACCGCCAATGGTTCCGCGAATTCCGGAAATAGATTTTATTAATGACATGATGTTTTTACTTTTATTTTGTTCTTTCTAAATTTTCCAACGCAAAGATACTTAAAAGACCTTTCAACTTATAAAACGGGAATCTTTTTTTGGATTTTATCATAGGTATTTTTCACAACTTTCGGTGGTGCAAAACGATACCCTATATATAACAGTCCATAGAGGTTATTATTTTCTACGGTCTGATTATTTTTCTGATCATAGGCATAGGTCTTAAAATTCATTTTACCTCCGAATAAAAACCGGTCTGTATTATACCCGATGTGAAGCCCGCCCTGCATTCTTATGGTGGCATACTGGGCATTTTCTTTGGTTCCTCCATTCTGAAAATCACGGTAGCTGGAGAACTTCCCTCCGACCCCAATAGCCAGATAAGGTGAGATATTAACATTCTTACCAATGACCCAATTATAGAAATATCCTATATTTCCGCCGATATTATATTGGGTCTCTTTGCTTTTTATACCATAAATTTTATTTCTGAAAATAGTAAGGTCATAGTCTACAAAAGGAACCCAGCTTCCGCTGCTTTTATACTGCCATTCTCCCTGTGTATAGATACTTCTTGCTGAAAAATTTTTATTGAGAATATAGGAGGTGGATCCACCAAAGGTTTGAACCCTTAAATCCGGAAACTGAATGTATGGATCTCTTCCTTCCTGCCATTCGGGGGACAGGTCTTTCATATTTTCAACATAGAACCCGCTTACATTTTTATAATAAATATTCTGGATAAATCTTCCGGGGAATAATCTGAAACTCAAATCGGTATAAGAGCTCTTTCCTTTCATTTCATCATCATTATTACCCTCTAAAAATCTGGGTGCAAATGATACGGTCGCACTTATAATTCTATAATCGACTGAAAATGATGTTTTCGTTTTATTGTTGATTGACAGGTCCATTTCGAACGCATTCTTGCCTTCTCCTGTTGAAAAAACATAGTTTTCGATATTAGTATCAAGATTCACACGGATCATTACCTGGTCTGCATAAGACTTGGTATTTGCGGTATCCGACTGTGCTTTTACCTGAAAGACTGATAAAGAAAATAGTACAAGTAATCCTGTCTTTAAAAAATTCAAACCGAATAATTTACGTTAGAAAAATGAAATTACTACATTTTTTTCAATTATCCGATGAACCCAGTATTAAGAACAGCCACAATCTTTATCACAGTTGGTTCTTTTGGAGCTGAATTTCTTAGGGGCAAAGTTCTTTTTAAGTACTTTAAATAGAGAGTAACAGGCAAATGCTACAATTAATAAGATAAGTACGTATTGAAAAATTAATGATGAGTCCATTACTTTAAAATCTGATATACTATCATCGACACAAAATATGCCAAACCTGTCATCATGACTACCTGAAAGCCGGTCCATTTCCAGCTTTTGGTTTCTCTGTAGACTACTGCAAGTGTAGAAACACACTGCATTGCAAATGCATAGAAAAGAAGAACTGAGATTCCGGTTGCAAAGCTGAAGACTTTTTCTCCGTTGGGTTTTACATCTCTCCTCATTTTATCAATCACTTTTACTTCCGGAGCATCATCTTCCAAACTGTAAAGGGTAGACATTGTCCCTACGAACACTTCTCTCGCCACAAAACTGGTAAGAATTCCAACTCCCATTTTCCAGTCGTAGCCCAGTGGAGCAATAACAGGCTCTATTCCTTTACCCATTTTGGCAAGGTAAGAATGGTCAAGATGAACGTCTGTTGCTACCAATTCATCTGTTTTCTGACTTGGTCCGAAATAGCTCAGGAACCAGATGATAACACTTACAATAAAAATGATTTTTCCTGCTCCTGTAACGAAGTCCCATACTTTCCCTAAAACCATTTTAAAGTCGTAGCCAAAAAGTGGTTTTTTATAGGCCGGAAGGTCCATTACCAGGTATGTTTTTCCTTTACTTTTAATAAATCTTTTTAGGATTGCTGCTGACAATAAAGCGACCAAGAAACCTAGTAGATACATCCCCATCAGAACCAGCGCTTTATATTTTATTCCTAAAAATGATCCTTCTGAGATGATCAGACCGATAATAATACTGTACACCGGAAGTCTTGCAGAGCATGTCATAAATGGTGTTACCAATATCGTCAGCAATCTTTCTTTTACATTTTCAATGTTTCTGGTAGAGATTACCGCAGGAATAGCGCAGGCCGTTCCCGATACAAGCGGAACAATACTTTTTCCGTTAAGTCCGAAAGGACGAAGTAATCTGTCCATCAGAAATACAACTCTTGCCATATATCCTGAGTCTTCCAACAGATAAAGAAAATACAGCAAAATTCCAATCTGTGGTGCAAAAACGACAATTCCTCCGATTCCCGGAACGATTCCGTTTGAAATCAGCGAATTAATTGGTCCTTCAGGAAGGTGTTCGTTTGTAAATGCTGCCAGCCAAGAGAAGGACTCTTCAATCCAGTTCATAGGAAATTCTGCAAGGAAGAAAACGCTTTGGAAAATAATCAGTAAGATCACTAAAAAGACGACATAACCCCAGAATTTATGTACTAAAACTTTATCCAGTCTTTCAGTTAATAATTCTTTGAATTGGGCTTTTTTAGAAATTACATCAGCCAGTATTTTGTCTACGTTCTGATATCTTCTAACGGTTTCCTGAACCTGCAACCTTTTTGGAACCAGGCTTTTAGAATCGGATTCATTCAGTTGTTCCATTACAGAGCTTATTCTGCCGAGGTCTGTCCCAAGTGAAAGGCTCATCCAGGCTTTGTATTCATTATCGAAACCTTTATGTGCTGCCAGTTTCTGAATAAAATCTCTATGTTCGTTTGGTGTTTCAAAAGAAACCTGATCTGTTTTTACAAACTCATTGTTGTAAACAGCTTCTCTTACTTCCTCAATCCCGATCTGCTCTTTGGCATTGGTCTGGATAATTTTAATGCCTAATGCTTCGGAAAATTTTTGAATATCAATAGTGATTCCTCTTCTTTCTGCCTGATCAATCTGATTGACAATCAGAATCATTGGAATCCCAAGGTCCTGAATCTGCTGAAACAGAAGCAGTCCTCTTTTTAAACTTAATGCTTCAAGAATATAAACAACTCCTGCGTAGTTTTTCTGCTTGTCAATAAGGTATTTGGAAAAAATAGCTTCATCTTCTGAACTCGGGTATACGCTGTAAGAACCTGGAAGATCAATTACTTCCACTTCTTCATTTTTATAAGTATAGTTCCCCGAATGGCTAGCAACGGTAACGCCGGCATAGTTTCCGGTCTTCTGCTTTTTGTTGCAAAGCGTATTGAAAACCGTTGACTTTCCTACATTAGGATTTCCGACTAAAAGTATCTGTTTTTTCTTGTTTTCCTGCATTAATTCAATTCTTCAACAATGATGTAATCTCCTTCTTCCTCACGAAGAGCAATCCGGCTTTTTTCTGCTCCAAACTCCACATACATTGGCCCGTTGAACGGAGCCTGATACAAAATTCTGAAAGTGGTTTCCGGAAGAAGCCCCATTTCAATGATTTTATTGGGCATTTTCAGATGGTCATTATCATACCCCAATATCTTCCCCATTTTGTTTTTAGGGAATCCACTTAATTTATGTAATCCTTTCTCTTTCAAAGCCTAATTTTTAGTCCTGCAAATATACGTTATTTAAATTTAATCTAAATAACGTTTAGGGATAAAAGAAATCAACCCAAACACATTGCTGTATCTGGGTTGATTCAAAATATAATTTAGTTGATATGAAGTCTTATTTTTTCTTCTTGTCAGAAGCTTGTTCTTTTTCTATTGGGTTATCATTGGATCCGAAGAAATCCTTTACCTGTTTTTCCAATCTCTTCATGAAATCTCCTACTGTTCCATCTGTTCCCGGCATAGGTCTGCTCATATTCTCTGCCGTCATATAAGGTCTTGATTCTGCAAACGGATCAGCTTTATATCCTTCGTAGGATTTCAGGAATTTATCTTTGGATGTAGGTGTTATTGTATTGCTCATCATTCCCATCTTAGCATTGATCTTATCTGCATATGACAATTCATCATAGTTTTCGATCTTTTTATTTCCGCTCAACTGCCAGGAATAGTTTTTATCAGCGTCTTCAATTTTTACAATCAGACCTGGAAGTCCTTTAAATTTATAAGGTCCATCCTGAAAAGGGATATCTGAACTGAACCATGCCGTCCATTTTCTTCCTCCGAATTCTGTAGTTGCTTTCTGAGCATTGTATGCACCCACCTTTTCTTTATCAGGTAAAATACTCCACTGCAGTTTCGGCTCGTCATCGTATGAAAATAGGTTTCTGCTGATTCTGTCTACATACTGAACCTTCATGTCCGGATAGCTTTTGATAATTTTATAGGAGAATTTAGGCCATTTTATCAGTTTGGTCATATCCTTGAAAGACTTGGTTTTCTCCATTTCTTCTATCTGAATTTTAATGATAGAATCCTGAGCAGGCATTGTATAATCCTGATAGATTGATTTCTTTGGAGTAATATCAAGGATGGTAATGATCTTATCAAGTTTTGCCGAATCTTTCTTCGGTTTAAAAGTCAGTTCATAAAAGAAACGGTTTGCAGTTTCCTTTGATTCCTGAGCTCCTGCAAATGCAAAAAGAGCAATAAGAAATATAGAGAATAACTTTTTCATTATAACAAGTTTTATATAATTAGTAATCACATGTCTTCTTTTGTTACAGTTTTTTTGAAATTTTATTTTTTAGGAAAAGATTTATCTCCTCCGGATTACGTGGTGATTAAAAAATTATGAATCTCTTAAAACAGTTTCATTTTTTAAACGCTTACCTTTAAGTTTCTAAAAAACAAAATATTATGGACACGTTATCTCAATTAAAATCCGAACTGGAAGGAGAATTCCAAACCACAAAAAAGTTTATTGAATTGTTTCCCGAAGGAAAAAATGACTTCGCTCCCCATGAAAAAAGCATGAAAATGATGCCTCTTGCCACCCATCTCGTAGAAGTTTTTGAATGGCCGAACACTATTTTGAAAACTTCTGAACTGGATTTTGGTAAAGGCGATTACAAACCGACAATTCTTTCTACAAAAGATGATCTTATGAAAAAACTGGAAGAAGATTATCAGGCAGGTAAAGCGGCATTGGAAAATAGTACGGAGGACGATCTGAACCCCAGCTGGACGATTAAAAATGACGGCCATGAACTGGCAAGCTGGAGTAAATACGGAGCGATACGACATGCATTAAATCAGATTACGCATCACAGAGCACAATTGGGAGTATATTACAGACTGAACAACATTCCTTTGCCAGGAAGCTATGGGCCTTCAGCAGACCAGCAAAGTTTTTAATTTTAATACATCAGTATATCTCAACAAAAAACCAATCCTGATGGATTGGTTTTTATTTTATTTAAAGTTGAATTTTACAGTAAACATGACTTGGCTAGGGCGGAGTTGATATCTTGTATATGTAATATTTGTGGTATTAATATCATAGGTTTCGAAAACTTTTTTATTCGCGATATTCATCCATTTCAATTCAAAATCAATTTTCTTTTTAGTCCAAGTGAACTGATATGATACATCGTAGAATCCATTATGATATTTTTGACCTGCCGCATTTGTATTTACCTGATCCCAATTGAATCCCACAGTATGACTTTCCATAGGATAGAAGAAAACCCCTAGGTTATGGGTAAATCCTGTTCTGGTAGCATTTGAGTTTAATTCTCCAACACTTGTTTGTTTTGTTCTGGTAAGACTTGCATTATAATCAACGCTCATCCAACTGAAATAGGTATTATTGAATTTAATACCAAATGACTGGCCATTATTTTTATTAGTATAGGATTTATCATTCAAAAATGCATCAGATTCTGTCGTATTGTTGCTATAACTAAGAGATGCGTTTGTTTTAAATTTTGGAAAATATTTTCCAACTTCTACACTATATCCATTACTCAATACATGATTATCCTGCTCTTTATATTTCATTATGGTATATCCGGCTCCATTGATCTCCGGATTTGAAATTAAGTTTCTCTTTGCATCAGAATATCTGTAATTAACATTGAAGAACAGATTATTCAATGGGTTTCTATATTCTATTCTTGTTCCTGCAGATTTATTGTTATTCTGAGGAATTGGGTTTTTAACATCCATTGCTCTAATTCCCTCAGGTGACGTCATTAAGAATCCTGAATATGCTGTATTTATTTCTCCAAAATTATTATTAATATTAGCATTTACGGATGCTTTCCAGAATGAAGCAAAAGAATATTGTGCAAAAATATTAGGTTCAAACGTTACTTTATTTACCGATTTTGAAACGAGTCTTAATGGATCTTCCGCTTTAATATTGTTTGAGTTTACCGGAAGATTGGCATAGATCATCCATGATTCATTTTTATAATTTATCCCTAAACTTCCGTATGGTGTAGCTATGGTGTAATTTAAATCATTGCTATATGCCTCTGGTTTGGGATCTTTATCAGGATTGGCAGATGGAATTGCTTTCACGTTTGACAAATCTGACACCATACCTGTGCTTTTAAAATTAAATCCAACTTCAGGAGTAAATGTCCATCCTTTAGCAGAAAAACCAATATTGGCAGAGTGATTAGCTTCAAAAGTCTTAAGTCTTAAACTCTGTGTTGCAAATTCTGTATTAGCTACCGGTTCAAATCCAGGGATATCCAGATAAGATGATGGAGAAACTTGCAAAGTCTGTCTGTCCGTTTGGTAGCTTACATAGGATAAAAGATTTACCATTTTTTCTTTCCAAGGAATAATTGTACTTAGTGAGTTCTGGAATGATGTTGTAGGAGATTCAACACCCTCATTAGCATTTCTCAGTATTCCACTTTTCAGATCTGTTCTGTCAACAATTCCCCTGTCTGCATTCCAATATTGAGAGAAACTTGTGGTATTTTTAAAAAATCCTTTTTTTGCATTCTTTGTAAATATTAATTCTCCTTTTGCTTTATCTGTATAAAAATTATTCAGGATTTTTATACTATTGGAAGTTCCTCCAAAATAATCCTTTTGACTATAGGATTCTCTTTCTACAGCATTGTTGGTATAGTTTGCGTTGGCTTTAAGTTCCCACTCCTTTTTCTTATCAATATTGGTAAGATAATTGGCTGATAAATAATGAACATTATTCATCAGATATCTTTTCACTGGAAGATTAGGGGTATCTGCATTTTCTACATTCAACCAGTCATTTTGTGAAGCATTGATTCTTTTTCCTTCAAATCTATTTCCAAACGCCAGAATATTCCCTTCGTTTTCCACCTGCTCACCCATATTATTGGTTTTATAATTGACTACCCATTGGCTTTTCTGTCCAAAGAACATAGGGGTCAGTTTTACATTCCAAAGCCATGGATCTCCGAATCCTGTTCCTACTTCCCCTCTACCAGTCATGGTTACGGAGTTTTTCAGTTTGATATTGATGGCTGCCTGATCTGAAGGCACTTTGTCCTGAAGTATTTTTACCGGCTGGTGGTTCTCCAGAACTTCCACTTTCTGTACTGCATCTTTCGGAAGTGAATTGTTGATGGTACCATAACCACCTTCCATAAGATCTTTTCCATTGACATAGAATTTATTAATGGCATTTCCCTGATAAAGAATTGTTCCGTCATTATTGACTTCAATTCCCGGGATTTTTTTCATTACATCTGCCAGGGTTCTGTCATTCTTGCTGTTGAAAGCTTTAAGATCGTAAGAAATGGTATCTCCTCTTGCGGTAATCATTTTTGTTTTCAGCTGTACTTCCTTTATTTCCGTAGCTTCAGACTGCATTTTAAAGCTCAGAGTCTGATCGCTGTTGCTGATTTGCTTAGTAAGGGGTTTCTGATTGAACGCTTTCACTTTAAGATCCACATTGGGTTCTGCGGATGTGAAAGTTACTTTATATTCTCCTTTAGAGTTGGTAATTCCGTAAGCCAGAATTGCATCTTTACCTGGTTCTTCTATAGTCACACTGGCACTTGGTATTGCTACCCCGTCATCATCAGTAATCTTTCCTGTAACTGTCTTCTGTGCAAAAGTGAGCACCGTAAAGAAAAGCATCAGAAATAAAGAAATATTTTTTTTCATACCTATTATTTGCTCAATTAGTTAATCATTGTAGTTTTTTGTTACACTTTTATAAAGATGACTTTTGTTATTAAAAGTTAAATCCTTTATCACTACAAACATAGTTATAATTTTGTTTTTTACAAGTCTCAAAAAACTAATTGTAATTTCTTTTAAATTATTAACAATAATTAACAAAACAATTTTCGCTTTTTTTATGTTTTAACAGAAACATTATAGATAAACTATATCAAAACTCTATTTTAATTTACCTCATAATATTTGTTTTAAAATTTACAATTTTATGATTTGTTAAAAAAAAGAATCTATTAAATAAATATTTCATATTAATCAATAATAAAACTGTCTCCAAAATTTAGCTTATTTTAGATCATTGATACAATATATCGTCATTTTAAGTCTTTTTTTACAACAAAAAGAGGGATCTAATCAATTAATAAAAAAAATAGTATTTTTAACTATTCCAAATAGTAAAATCTGATTTGAATCATAGATTAAAAAAAAATTAAAGACAAGGATCGTTAACATTTATTTAATAATTTTGTCATATAAATTTACTAAAATGGGAATTATTTTAAAGCCTATAGATATTGTAGATGACATTTCTAAAGAGGAATTCTACGAAAAATATCTGAAGCCAAGAAGGCCCGTTGTCATCAAAAATATGGCAAAAAAGTGGCCAGCTTACCAAAAATGGACGATGGAATACATGAAGGAGGTTGTAGGAGATGTAGAGGTTCCTTTATACGACAGCTCAAAGGCAGATCCTTCTGCTCCCATCAATTCTTCTGCCGCAAAAATGAAATTTGGAGATTATATAGATCTCATTCAGCGAGAGCCTACCGATCTGAGAATATTCCTTTTTGACCCCATAAAATACGCACCAAATCTTTTGGAAGATTATATTTCGCCCAAAGAACTCATGGGAGGGTTTCTTGATAAATATCCCAATATGTTCTTCGGTGGAAAAGGATCTGAAACATTCCTTCATTTTGATATTGATATGGCGCATATTTTCCATACTCACTTCAACGGAAGAAAACATATTCTTCTTTTCGATTATAAATGGAGAGAAAGACTCTATCAGATACCGTATGCAACCTATGCATTAGAAGACTATGATATTGAAAATCCAGACCTCACAAAGTTTCCGGCACTGGATGGCGTAGAAGGAATTGAATGTTTCCTGGAACACGGAGATACTTTATTCATGCCTACAGGATGGTGGCATTGGATGAAATACCTTGATGGAAGTTTCTCTATTTCTTTAAGAGCATGGGACAAATCATGGGCAGTAAAAGCTCATTCTTTATGGAATCTTACCGTACAACGTAAATTTGACGATGTTATGAAGTCTCAGTTTAAAAGTAAATACATGGACTGGAAAGAAAAGCTTGCTATTGAAAGGGCAGAAATCGCTTTAAAAAGAGGCTTACCAAGATAAATAAAAAGACGTTTCAATTGAAACGTCTTTTTGATTCTATTATAAAAATGTTATTTTTTAATAATTTTATAGCCTTTCTCAGTCTCTTTATCTTTAACCTTTACTATATAATTTCCTGCAGCCAATTCGCTTACATTTACAGTTCCGTTTTCTGAGTTCATCATTTCTTTTTTCACCAGCTTACCACTAAAATCATAGATATTGATTTCAGACATCTTCGTTTTATTTTTGATATATAACATATCTTTTACCGGATTCGGATAGACAGATGCGCGGCTGTTATCTGCTTTCACATCAGAAACCGACAGACTGTTTGCAGAAACCTGGAAATCATCTATCCCGATAAACCAGATATCTTCTGTAGTGGAATAGAAAGCAATATAGATTGTTTGTCCAACATAAGGGGTCAGATCATAAGTATATTGATTCCATGAAGTAGGAGGCTTTACTGCAGCAGCGAGCGTATTGGTAAGCCCAGCGATGGTGGGTGTTGTTGTTGATATTTTTATATCTACCGTCTCAGCAAGTCCGGCACCTCTGTTTCTTGCCCAGAAAGTAAGCTTATCTGATACTCCGGCAGTCACTACTATAGCAGGACTAATGACATAATCATCATGGGCAGTACTGCCATATTCCAATCCCAGAAAATGAGTTCCGGAATGAGGAGCATTGAATGAGGAATCATAAGAATCCCAGGTTTCCCAGGTTCCCGGATCGCCTCCATTAATGACGGTCCAATCGGCAGGCATTGTTGCCGAATCAAAACTTTGAGAATATTGTGCCAGCAGACCTATTGGTACAAAGCACAGCAATGTTACGAATTGATAAATTTGTTTCATAGTGTTTATTTTTCATACTAATTTAATAAAAAATAAACAAATTGATTAGCAAATAATCACGAAAACCCAAAAATAACCCAGACTTTTATGAAAACCCTTTACAACACCTTATAAACAGGATATTGTCTGAAAGTCTTTTCTTCAAAATAAGGGGAATGTCTGTACACCCAATCCAGTTGTGCTTCTCCATCTTCAGACAGTTTTTTATCGGATGCTTTCGCTGTTTCAAAGGCCTCTTTCAGTTTTTTATCTTTTTTCAGCAGTTCAGCGGCGGTATCTTCAAAAATATAGGCGGAATAGTATTCTTTCTGAGCTAGAATCCCATCGAAGAAATTCCAGTTGAAAAATGAGTCTAATGCCTCAGGTTCAAGTGTTTCTATGATGTATTTCACACCAGGCTGATTGGTAGAAACCAGGTAATCTCCGGCAGAAAACATCAGATTTTTATTGAATTTGTCTACTGTGGTTTCAAAATGCAGATAGTGACCTTCATAGGGGTTTTTAACTGTTTTAAAATCTTTGATTTTATAGGATTCCACCGCTAAAATACTGTCTTTCCGAATCGGTTTCATCTGAATATTATTTCTTTTAAATTCCTCAATAACGCGGTATTGCGACTGTGGAATCACATAATATTTTGGAATGGTAATATATCCTGTTGGAACCGCAGTAGTAAATAGCTTTATATTCTTTGTAAAAGGTTTGTTTCTATCATAATAAAGCCTTGGCTTGCCGGAAACTTCACTGGGTTTATATTTCCCTTCAAAGCCTTTAAAATCCATGGTAGAAAACCTGGTGGAATCTATTTTCCAACGGATTCCATATTGTTTTCCAGCCTGGTATTGTTTTAAATTTTCAATGCGGAGCTGTTTTATTTTGTGGTACTCTTTATCTAAATTCTGCAGGTTGACCAACATATATTTGTAAGTAGCATCTACTCTTTTGTCATAAGGTTTTAACATATGGGTTTCAGGGACAGTTCCTAAGGAGTTGAAAAGAGAAGTATACCCTGTGGAATATCTTGGAGAGTCTTCAAATGAAGCAAATCCTACTTCAGGAACATCACCATGAATATTGACGTAAGGCGTACTTTCATACCCCAGTTTTTTCATATCCTCAAGATTTTTAGCCTGATAATCGTTATAGAAATAAGCTCCAAGTGTGTTTCCCAGGCGTTCTTTAAAGGTTGAAATATAGGTGAATGTATATTGATAATCTGCTCCGTTGCTGACATGATTATCTATAAAAACATCTGGTTTTAACCATTGATAGATTTCCTGAAAGCTTCTGGCATTTTTGGAATCCGCTTTAATAAAGTCCCTGTTCAGGTCATAATTCCTTGCATTTCCTCTGAAACCATATTGCTCCGGACCATTCTGATTGGCCCTGGAATAAGCCCCTCTGTTCAGCATTCCACTCACATTGTATGCGGAAATAGCGACAATGATAAAATTCTGTGGAGTTTTGATCTTTTGGGTAGCAAGATCTCTCATCAGCATCATAGTTGCATCTATTCCGTCCGGTTCTCCGGGGTGAATACCATTGTTAACGAAGAGAACGGCTTTATCTTTTCTTAATTTTTCAACGCTTTTTTCCGGAAAAGGATTATAAACCACCACATAAATTGGTTTTCCGTTATCATCTTCTCCTTTTTTAAGGTACTGAATGGTATTGAAGTTTTTAGCCAGATCCTGATAATAGTTATTCATTTCATCGTAGGTAACAGTTTGGTTGCCATTCCCTTTTTCAAATGGGGTCTGAAATGATTTTTGGGCAAAAAATAAGGTAGAACTCAGGGTGAATAAAAGATATTTCAGTTTCATTGAAGTCATATTTTTCAGACTTTAAAAGTAGCCATCTTTTATGAAAAAGCAGATATATGAAACTCCAAAATTGTTTTTAAAAATAAAACCCTCACCAGTTTTAAAAACAAGTAAGGGTTATTTAAATTTATTAATTTCTTCCTTTTTCATTTGGGTATAAAGAGGGAAGCGGATCGCTTTGCCAGAATTCTTTAGAATCAATATCCATAATTGATAAAGCTCCGGTATAGGCTGCTCCGGTGTCCATATTCCAAATATTAGCTTTGTTGGCCGGCGTTGTAATCCCAATATCAAGAGTGGGTGTATGCCCGATAAATATTTCTTTGTATAAAAGCAGTCTTTTGGGATACAGCTCTGAATTCTTTTCCAGTTTTTTATCCATTGCTACGGCTGTTTCCCAAAGGGTTCTGTCCCATCGGTAATTGCTGGAATAAACTTCTTTTTCAGGGCCGTGCATCGAAGCATATCCCGCATGAATAAACAAGCGGCTCTGATTGTCAATATGATAGCTTTTCATTCTTTGAAAGAGTTCCAGATGAATATCCAGATCTTCCGGGAGATAATCTGCGTAGCTTTCCACTGTACTTTTTCCGCCATTGAAAAGCCATACATCGGGGCTTTGTCCCAAAGCTAACCAATCTTCACACCAGGCATCATGATTTCCTTTGATGAATATACATTCCTGCTTTTTGGAAAGTTCCATTAAAAATTTAATAATTTCAGAAGATTCGCTCCATCCGTCCACATAATCACCGAGGAAGATAAGCTGATCATCCGTTGTGACTTTAGCTCTCTCAAGAACCTGTTGTAATGCTTTAAATCCTCCGTGAATGTCTCCTATTACTAATGTTCTTTTCATTTTACTTCGAAATATATTTTGCATCTACAAAATCTGTCAGCCAAACTCCATTTGCAGACTGGTAGAAAGATAATCCTTCCTGATGCATGGTTCCTGTTCTGATGGTAAGAATCACAGGTTTGCCGTGTCTCATCCCGACCTTTGCAGCAGTCTCTTTATCAGCACTTAAGTGTACATGCTGGCGGGTTCTTTTTTCAATTCCTTTTTCTAAAATGGAAGTGATATTGGCTTCTGCAGTTCCGTGATAAAGAAATTCAGGGGGTTGTTTGGTTTCCAAAGCCAGATCTATATCAATAGAATGACCCTGATTTGCTCTGATCTTGGTTTTATCTTCGTTAAAAGCAAAACGTTTTTTATTGTTGGTTACTACTACCTCATCTAATTCTTCGGGACTAAAATATATTTTTCTTTTGGCTGATTTCGCTCTCAGCTCTTCTACATTTGCCCAGCCGTTTTCATCCAGCGTAAGTCCAATACTTTCCGGCTGATGCCGTAAGATCAGGCTTAAAAATTTACTTATTTTTTTCTTTTCTATTTCGTTCATGGTTTGTGTTTAATTCATTAATTTTTGGTTTAACTTCTCGCATAATGCTTCAATATCTTCCTTTCTCACCAGCTCTGCAATCCATTCTTCCGGAATATTTTCAAATCCATAATAAATTCCGGCAATTCCTCCAGTGATAGCTCCTGTTGTATCTGTGTCTTCGCCCAGGTTGACTGCTTTCAAAACTGCTTCTGCATAGCTTTCTGAGTTTAAAAAACACCATAATGAAGCTTCAAGGCTGTGAAGGACATATCCGCCACTTTTGATTTCATCTTCGGGATATCCGGAAATATTATTTTTTAAAACTCTATTAAAAAGTTCAATTTCTTTTGGGTTAAAACCCTGTTCTTCAGCATATTTCAACGCTGATTTTTGTGTATAGGTATATGCTTCTGTTTTGTCCTTACCTTTTAATAATTCGATCGCAAAAAGTACATAGACGAAACAAGCAAAAACAGAACGGAAATGACCATGAGTTATTGCTGAAACTTCTTTTACCGTAAGATAAAGTTGTTGAATTTCATTTTCCTTTTCAAGATAAAAAGCAAGAGGAAGAATTCTCATCAGAGAGCCATTTCCGTTGTCTTCTTCAAAAATATTTCCTGAAAACCTGGCACTTTCACCTTTAATTAATCTCGCCAAGGCATGTCTTGTTGTTCCTCCTATATCGAAAAGTCT
Source organism: Chryseobacterium sp. 22543 (assembly GCF_052044565.1). Lineage (NCBI taxonomy): Bacteria > Pseudomonadati > Bacteroidota > Flavobacteriia > Flavobacteriales > Weeksellaceae > Chryseobacterium > Chryseobacterium sp. 22543. The sequence continues at coordinate 614,815 of NZ_JBQENH010000004.1, read as the reverse complement.
TCCGTGGGCAGTCCAGTGACCATATTTGTTCCATTTTACAAAGCTTTGCCCGATCTTTTCCAGATCATATCCCTTGGTAAGTTCTTCAGCAAGACAAAGTGTGAGAGAGCTGTCATCACTCCAGGTTCCTTTGGATTGATTCCAGGACATGTATTCCAGCATTTTTGTTACTGGAAAACGTTTTAAATCTTCTCTTTTTTTAAATTCTACAGGAACACCAAGAGCGTCTCCAATGCAAACGCCCATGATTCCTGCTTTTACTTTATTTTCCATCAGGCAAGATTTACCAGTTTATCAAATAAGAGCTTCATGCCTTGGGTTGCTGTTTCTTTCATTACAACTGCTCTCTGTCCGTACCCAAATCCTGTTTCATTAGGGTTGATTACGATTAAAAGACAATCATCTTTGATATCATGAATCAGTCCGGCAGCCGGATACACCTGTAAAGACGTTCCAATTACCAGTAAAATATCTGATTCTTTTACAATTTCTCTTGCGGTCTGATACAAAGGGACATCTTCTCCGAACCAAACGATAAAAGGTCTTAATTGAGCTCCATCTTCTGCTTTATCACCGATTTTGATATCCTCTTTTTGGTCATAAATCAGACTTTTATTGTTGCATGAGCATGATTTGAACAATTCTCCGTGAATATGAAAGATATTGGTAGATCCTGCTCTTTCGTGAAGGTCATCAATATTCTGGGTAATGATCTGAACATCGAAATGTTTTTCCAGTTCTGCTAATAATTGATGCGCTTCGTTCGGCTGTACTTCATGCAGCTGACGTCTTCTTTGGTTATAAAACTCCAGCACTAAAGCCCTGTCTTTTCTCCATCCTTCCGGACTTGCCACATCTGTTACATTATGATTTTCCCAAAGACCGTCTCCGTCTCTGAAGGTTTTTATTCCGCTTTCGGCACTGATTCCTGCGCCGCTTAATATGGTTAGTTTTTTCATTGGTTTACTCTAATAGTTTTTTGTAAATCATTTCATTTTCATCATCAAAACAAACAAAAATAACTTTCTCAATGACATCTGACTTAAATTTTCTGACCTCATCTATTGCAATTTTTCCTGCCAGTTCTTTTGGGAATCTGTATACTCCTGTACTGATGTTTGGAAAAGCAATTGTTTTTACACCAAGGCTTTCTGCTAATTTCAAGGAATTATGATAACAGTTTGCCAGAAGCTTTGATTCTTTTTCTTCATTACCATTCCAAACCGGACCTACCGTATGAATAACATAGTTTGCAGGGAGATTTCCCGCATTTGTTACTACAGCTTCACCAGTATTACATTTACCTTGTCTGTTTCTGATCGCTCTGCATTCTTCCAAGATCTGTGGCCCTCCTGCTCGATGAATAGCTCCATCCACTCCGCCTCCACCAAGTAAGGATGAATTGGCAGCATTGACAATCGCACCAACTTGGATCTTTGTGAGGTCTCCTTTTATTAATTCAATTTTCATTATATTTCTTCAAACGGTTTCAGCATTTCTTCTTTCTTTGTAAGCACCGCAAAAACGACTCTCTTAAATTTATTTTTATATTTACCCTGAAGATGTGTTTTAAATAATCCTGCAATTTCCTTCGGGTCGTTTCTGAACACTCCGCAGCCCCATGCCCCTAAAATTAAAACTTCATTTCCTTCATGTAAAGCCAGCGAAAGCATTTTATCCATTCTGACATCCATGGCAGGGAGAATTTCATTTTTTCTTTCCGGTTCCTGACGTTTTACCACCCCTGCATTGACTGCCGGAGAGGTGATGAAATTACACAGAACAGGTTTGGGAAGCAATTCTCCTTTATCTTTTCTGAAAACCGGAACTTTCGGGCTGTAAATCATTGTATCAGTATAAAAACAGGATTCCATCGCTCGGTGAATCATATAATAGTCCCAGGCCTGAAGCAGACTTTCATACAATCCGGAAGTTCTTGCGAGACTTTCTTCCTGTGCTTCAGCTCCGTTGATAAATCCTCCTCCGGGATTTTTTGCTGAAGCAAAGTTCAGACACATCATTTTTTCCTGATTTTCTTCTTCAGCTAATTGTAAAATTGCTTTTAAAGAACTGCAGTTTCTTGTTTCAAACTGCGTTTCAAAACCGGTTTCCGGCATTGGGGATTCTATCATTTCTGAAAGCTGTTCCGGGGTGAAAAGAGTGGTTTCTTTTTTACTGATTTCCAGCTCGTGTTCTATATTTATTTTTTCGCTATGTTCGTTGATATAATATTTTTTAGCAAGGATATCCAGGGTATCTTTTGCCATTCCTTTATTTGTCATCGTTAGTTTTTTTTATGTTAAGCATCAGTTCTTCCAGTTCAGTATTTCCGGCATTCTTAAAATCATCTCCTATAAATACTTTGGTGACTTTGATATCTCCTATAATTGCTTCATTAAAGCTGTTCAGCTCTTCCGAAGGAACCCATAATTCATTGTGGTTCATGGCTCCTACATTCTGTGCGGGATATTGATCTGCCACTTCTTCCAACACTTCAAACCGGGTTACAAAGCCCAGATAGTTTCCCGCTTCGTCTCTGGTGTTCCATTTTTCAGCAATCTCAGAAGCATATTCTTCATTAAGAACAGGATAAAAAATGGGCTGCCAATCCAGTCTGGGAGGAAATTTTTTAAACCCACTTTCTATAATCAATATCATTTCTTTTTCTCCTATTGGTCTGTATAATGTTGTTGTTTTCATGTCATTTCTTTTAATTATTTATTATACTGTGGCCCCAATTCTATGGGCCAGTTCATTTGATAAGGGATAATTCTTTTCTACAGGCAGCAGTTTTTTTGCCTTATCGAATTCCCCTGATTGAGTAAAGTTCAAAATCTTCTTAACCAAAGGGGTATAATCCTCTATTTTCACAATCCATTCTTCATTGAATTCCTCAATCAGCGATCTGCTGATCCCAACCTGGATGGAACGGTAATTAAGTTTTGTTCCCTTAATATTCCTTTCAGGATCCCATTGCACATAAATTTCAGCATTTTCAAAGTCTTTTTCCCAATTTCGGGGATCAGGATAGACTCTTTTTTCTGGCGAAGTAAGTATTGCTTTGCTTAAAGCTTTCTCCCAGGCCTCTCTTTTGATGTGAATTGCCAGCGTACATTCCTGATTGGATTTCTGTCCATAATTACTGCGTTCCATCATCCAAAGAAAAGAAGGCTTTATCCAGGTCATTCTGTTGAATGAAAACGGTGCCATAAACTTCTGATTCTCTACGGCTGCTTTTGCAATTGTTTTATTATAAGCCTGGTATACCACCAGAGTGTCATTTTTATAATCTGCTCTTATTTCAAATTCTTTCATCGTTGTTAATCTATTAAAAATCATACACATACACCTCTACATTCTTTGCAAGCAGTGTTCTTTTAATAATAGGTTCTATTTCTTCCCATTTTCCTCCCGCCAAGCCACATCCTATCCGTGGCATATGAACACTTGCATTGTACTGCAAAGCTTCATCAGCGAGTTTCAACAAACATTCTTCCACTGCATCGTATCTGATAGGTTGAACTTCTGAATGAGTAATGATTTTATGCTGAGCAATCATATTGCAGACCCAGATATCTCCTTCTGCCTGAACAATCTGGATTTCCCCTAAGTTAAATTTTTCTTTGTTTTTAAACCAATCACGGTATTCTTGCTCAGGTTGCTTCCATCTTTTGGAAATAGCAGTTACAAAACCTTTTCCCCAGCCTCCGATATCATTACAGATATGAGTGATAATTTTTATTCCTTTTGCCTGTGGTGCTGTAGCATCTCCTTTTAAATATTGTATCGTTTTCATGGTTATTTACTTTTATTCATTATCAATACCCTGGTTCTGACTCGTATAAAATTAATACTTGTATCTGCAAAATTTATAAAATCTGCTTAAAATCTTTTGAATACGGAGAATATGATCCGTAGATCGCATCAAATTCTACATCGATATTTTCTACCTTAAATTTCTCATCAATCTGATCCAGGCATGTAATAACAAGATTCTTTTTAACCGGAAATACATACGCTGCATCCAGTTTCAAGGCATAATTCAACAGGTTATAATCTATTTCTCCTGTTCTTAACTCCTTCTGATATTCATTAAATGTACAGGTTTCTTCTTCATTATTTTTCAGATCCATTTCTTTTTCATTGCTCATCCAGCCGTTTCCGTGACGGGTTGAATAGCTTCTGGTGACATAATACATTTCAATGTCTTCAATTTTTAAAAGCTTACAGATTTCGTATGCATTTTTTGAAGTGGTATGAGCATAGGTCACATTGGGGAAAACGCCATGATCCATATCGAGTAAAATACCCTGGCTGCCTTCAAAAATAAGGTGTCTGAACGAAGCCAGCCAGGTATAATCATTTATTTTCCAATCAATCCTGTCAATAGCTTTCAAAAAAGGATGTAAAAGTTCATTAACTTCTTTTTCATCTGCAAAACCATAATAATAGGCGATCCCTTTCAGTTTTTCCAATAACATTTCTCTGGGCGCAATCAGGTCTATGGCAAACAGTTTATAAGGACTTTCGTATCTTTTCATGGTTGCTCCTACTCCTTTTCCACAGGTTCCGTGTTCCAGATTTCTTGCATTGGTTCTGTTCTGCCATACATCAAAAGGAGTGGTTACCTTTGCCAATGGATGAATATGCAGCTCAATATTTCCGTTCTTTATTTTTAATTCTTCTCTTTCATTGAGTAGAAAAACCGGATGAATAGTGCAATGTTCCGTAAAGTAAGAAGGTAAACCGCGAAGAGATCCGCTTGCAAAGCTTGAATGCACATGTTTTCTATCATCAATCATCACGGTATGAGCAGCCTGTTGCCCTCCTGAAAACCGGATTACAACAGCCTCCGTATTCTGAGAAGCCAGAAAATCTGCAGTGATCCCTTTTCCTTCATCACCAAAACCAAGTCCTATTATTATTTGCGCCTTTTTCATGTCCTTTTATTTTTTGAAAGTCTTTGCCATCTTCATTTGTTTTTTTATAATTTTCTGATGGCAATTACCTTATTCTAAAGCATTTTAAATTGATCTAAACCTTCTGTTCCTGTAGTTCCCAAGGTTTTATTTTTAAATGTATCGCAGATGATTCCTTTAATAACATTCGGAATTTCTCTGTGATCTTCTATGGAAATACAATTTTGTCCTAATAATTCTCTCCATCCTCTGTCTGCTCTCAGTGCCTGATCTGAATGTAAAACACTGATATGGTATACTTCGTACTTCTTCTTTACTTCTTCCAGCAATTCAATATGAGTATAGGTTTGCTGTCCTTTTCCCATAATTTCTCTGATAGCAGAAGCAGGAAGTGTTTTTAAACAAGGTTCATCTCCAACGGTAAACAGCAATCCTTTTTGTTTTCTTTTTTCAAAGGCATCTGTTCTGGTATGGAACGCTGCGAAATACCACGCTAATAGATAGCTTTCTCCGGCATTTCCGCCGCCGCCAGACTCAATATAAGTACGGGTAAGCCACATATCCAGTTCTGCATCCCCGGACTCAAACTGTCCCACCTGAAGCGGATAGCCATCACATTCATGGTCTCCGATTCCAAGAAATAATAATGCCGGATCCGGAACGCCTCCCTGAATAATTCCTCCCATTAGTTTAGGCAATCCATCTCTGATCAGCTCATGAGGAATATGTCCCATACTTCCTGTAACATCCAGTCCTAAAATAATCGGAACTGAGTTGGGGTGAACTTCAGAGTCTCTGGATTCTCTGAAAGAAATTCCGTGAGGATTCATTGATTCGTGAGCCATTCTTTTGGCATTCTGGGTAAAAATTTCACCTGCGGATTTTGTTCCGTACCCTGCTTTTCTTGCTCTGTCATAACGAGCGTCTAAATCGTATCTTGTACTTCCCATGACTATAGTGTTTTTCCAAATAAATATTCAAATCTCTTCTGGGTTACTTCAAGCTGAATATTAAGGTTTCTGATTGTTAATGATAATTCCATGTCTTTCTGAACGAATGATTCGGGATTGAAATCCGCGAATGTCAGACTGTTCCTGTCTAGAGGACTGATATCTATAAGCCCTTCCTGTTCGCGCTCGAGTCTTTTGATTTTTAATTCGATATCTTCAACTCTGCGTCTGTAAATCAATTCGGAATCTGCTCCGATGATCTTTGCACGGTCTTCTCTGATCTGATCATTATTTCTTTGTAATGATTCGATAAATCTGGGTTTTAATTCATCTTCCATGATCAAATATTTTTATTTGTGTTAATATTACGCTAATTAAACAAGACATAGCAATGCCATTTTTTAAGAATGTTTATTCTTTAGAATACATGATATCCGTTCTTAAAACATACTTCAGTCCACTAATCAAGGTCTTTCCTTCATGTCTCAGAGGATGATGAAAAATCAGTGCTGTTCCTTTCTTCGGAGCTATGGTAAACAGGCTTTCGAATTCTGTTTCTCCTCCTTCAAAATCATCATTCAGATAGATCATAAAGGTGTAAAAACTTTTCTCTTTTTCATTTCTGATATAACTTCCATCCCTGTGCATTTTAAACTGCTGTCCGGGAGCATATCTATAGACCCTAAGCATTTCATTAAAGTTAAGAAGCTGATATCCATCGTGTTCCTGAGGCAGAAATTCGGTTGCCTTTTTAAACAGATCTTCAGCCATTGTTTCATCAAAAATCATCAGTCGGTCATTATTTCTGACTCCTTTATTCATCTGCTGACGTCCAAATACATTGATTTTTGCTTCTTCAAAAACTTTTTCCTGCGAAAGACTGATATAATGATTGCATTCCGTTTCGGTCAGAAAATCTTCAATCAGAAATATCTGTGGGTGTAATTCTATTTTTTCCATGATTCCTATTTTGTATTGGTGATGTGTTTTAGTTTTTTAATTGATCTCTTACTTCCATTAAAGCAAATCCTAAGAGATTTTCTCCGTTCCATAATAAAGGATTTTCTGCTCTGCTGTCTGTTTCCAGCATTCCAATTCCCCAGATTCTGTCATAAGGACTCGCTTCCACAAGAATTTTATCTCCGGTTGACAAAAGAAAGTCTTTAAATTTCTGATTTTGAGAAAACTTCAAAAGATTTCCCTGAGTTACAATTTCATATTTATAATCATCCCAAAGTTTCGGATCAAAGTTTTTTACTTTTCGGCCTAAAGCTTTTGCCTGGTTAGGAGTAGCTGCCTTTAAGATTTCTTCTTCCGTTTCAGGATCATTAAATAACCTTGCTTTTCCGGCCATCATATAGTGCTCTGCCGTTTTATAAATGATCCCGTTTTCTTCAAATTTTCCGGGAAACCATTGGCTGAAGCATGATTTGGTTACCATATCTTTTGCCGTATGTCCCCAGAAAAAGAGAAATTTTATTCTTTCTTTCTTCTGAAACCGTTCTGTAATATTTTGTATGGTGTATTTCATGATTGCGTTATTTATACACAAATTTAAAATTTTATCAGTCTTTGCGCCAAATTTATTTGTGTTAATTTTACGCTAATATACATAAACTACTGATTTTCAGTTGTAAAAATTTATTTTATAAAACACGGATAACGCTAATTTTTATCACAATGACCCTAATCTTTAATTGATTTAGGCTAAAACTGATAGAATTTGATCATAAAAAACGGGCTAAAGCCCGTTCCTATTGAATGTATTTTGAGTGATTTTTCTTATATAATTCTTTTTTTTCTCCTATGCATTTGTGACCATTAGTGTAAACTAATTTGTGAAATTTGTGTTTAAAACTATTTAATTTCAAAATAAAAACCCTGTTCTTCAAGCTCTTTATATTTTTCTTTATTGAAAGTAAAAAGCTTTCCAGGTCTGCCACTTCCTTCTTTTTTAACATTATTCGTTTCGTTCAACAGTCCGTAACTCATGATTTTCTTACGGAAATTTCTTCTGTCGATTTCCTGTCCTACAATGGTTTTATAAAGATTTTCAAGGTCTGAAAAAGGAAATTCTTCGTTGAGAAGATTGAAACCGATCGGCTGGTATTGAATTTTTGTACGAAGTCTCTTTAAGGCAGTCTCAATGATTGTTTTGTGATCAAAAGCAACTGAAGGAAGTTTATTAATACTAAACCATTGTGCGTCTTCAGCATCAGAATCTGCAAACAATTCATGGTAAGATGGGTTCACAAGGCCCAGATATGCTACAGAAACTACTCTGTTTCTCGGATCGCGACCCAGATTACCAAATGTGTAGAGTTGTTCCAGAAAATCGGGTTTTATGCCTGCTTCTTCATAGAGTTCTCTTTTTACGGCGTCATCTACGCTTTCATCATCAAGAACAAGTCCTCCCGGAAGAGCCCATCCACCTTTAAAAGGTTCAATATTTCTTTTAATCAGAAGGATCTGAAGATCTTTTTTATCAAAATATCCGAAAATAACGGCATCTACAGCCACTTTTATATCCTGTAATTTTTTTGGAGACTCCATAAATTAATTTGCGTTACGAATACACAAAGTTACGATTTATGCTCAAATTAAAAAATAATTTCGGTTATAATAAAAGTTCCTATCTTTAAGTTATCATTCTAACCATCTTAAAACTAAATCATTATGAAAAATGTATTAACAATTCTTTTTATTGCTTTTTTATTAACAGCATGTGAGAAAGGAAAAACTACTGCTGCTAATACTACTGACAAAGCCGATTCTACTTCGACCTCTGAATGGAAACCTGTAGATTCTGCAACAGCTATGAAAGCCTGGATGGAGTATTCTACTCCTGGAGAAATGCACAAAATGCTGGCCAAATCTGATGGAACCTGGACTGGAGAAACAACAATGTGGATGGAAAACGGAGCAAAACCTATGATGAGTAAATCCGAGGCAACCAATAAAATGATGTATGGTGGACGTTATCAGATCACTAATCACAAAGGTGACTTTATGGGAATGCCTTTTGAAGGGATGAGTATTGTAGGATATGACAACTCAAAGAAGAAGTTGATCAGTACATGGATAGACAATATGGGAACGGGAATCATGCATGGAGAAGGAGAATGGAATGCATCCACAAAATCAGTTGAGTTTAAAGGAAAAATGACTGACCCCTCAAGACCAGGAAAAGATTGTGATTTCAGGGAAGTTTTCACATTTGTAGATGATAATAATCAAAAACTGGAAATGTACGGCCCTGATTCCAAAACAGGCAAAGAGTACAAAACCATGGAAATAAAATATACCCGTAAAAAATAAATCAGGAAATAAAAAAACCGCTTCGTCTGAAGCGGTTTTTATTTTATAATGAATTAATCATTTAGTTTTAATACAGCCATGAATGCCGATTGCGGGACTTCTACTCTACCAATCTGTTTCATTTTCTTCTTACCTTCTTTCTGCTTTTCCAATAGCTTACGTTTTCTGGAAATATCTCCACCATAACATTTTGCGGTAACGTCTTTTCTTAAGGCTTTAATGGTTTCTCTAGCAATTACTTTGGCTCCCAATGCTGCCTGAACTGCAATATCAAACTGCTGTCTAGGAATCAGTTCACGAAGCTTTTCACACATTCTTTTACCAATGTAATAAGCATTAGAATCGTGAATCAATGAAGACAGTGCGTCTACCATGTCACCATTGATCAGGATATCCATTTTCACCAATTTAGAAGAACGCATTCCGATTGGGGAATAATCAAATGATGCATATCCTTTTGAAATAGATTTCAGACGATCGTAAAAGTCAAAAACAACTTCAGCCAAAGGCATATTGAATGTTAATTCCACCCTGTCTGCTGTTAAATAGCTTTGGTTTACAATTTCCCCTCTTTTCTCGATACAAAGCGTCATTACTGCACCCACAAAATCCGATTTGGTAATAATAGAAGCTTTTATATAAGGCTCTTCAACTCTGTCTAAAAGATTGGGATCAATCATTTCAGATGGGTTGTTGATTAACATTGCCGTTTCAGGATCTTTTTTAGAATATCCGTGATATGAAACGTTGGGAACTGTAGTAATTACATTCATATTAAATTCTCTTTCGAGACGTTCCTGCACGATTTCCATATGAAGCATTCCCAAGAATCCGCAACGGAAACCAAAACCTAATGCTGCAGAACTTTCGGGTTCAAACACCAAAGAAGCATCATTCAGTCTTAATTTTTCTAATGAGAATCTCAATTCTTCAAAATCTTCAGATTCAATAGGATAAATTCCTGCAAAAACCATTGGTTTTACTTCCTCAAAACCGTCAATTGCAGCAGCAGCAGGATTCACAAAAGAGGTAATGGTATCACCCACTTTCACTTCTCTTGCATCTTTAATCCCGGAAATAATATACCCTACATCACCACATTCAATTGTCTTTTTCGGAACCTGTTTTAGTTTTAAAGTTCCCACTTCATCAGCACCATATTCTTTTCCAGTCGCGAAAAATTTTATCTTCTCGTTTTTAGAAATACTTCCGTTTACTACTTTGAAATACGCTTCAATTCCTCTGAACGGATTGTAAACAGAGTCAAAGATTAGTGCCTGTAACGGAGCATTGGGATCTCCAACCGGAGCAGGAATTCTGTTGACAATCTGCTCAAGCAAATCATGAACCCCCTCACCTGTTTTTCCAGAAACTCTAAGAACATCTTCATATTTGCACCCTAAAAGGCCCATAATTTCGTCGGTTACTTCTTCAGGGTTTGCTGACGGAAGATCTATTTTATTAAGAATTGGAATAATTTCTAAATCATTTTCCAATGCCAGGTATAGATTACTGATGGTTTGTGCCTGGATACTCTGTGCAGCATCAACAATAAGAAGTGCTCCTTCACAGGCAGCAATAGAACGGGAAACTTCATAAGAAAAGTCAACGTGTCCCGGTGTATCAATAAGGTTTAGAATATATTTTTCTCCTTTATACTCATAATCCATCTGGATGGCGTGCGACTTGATTGTAATCCCACGTTCTTTCTCCAAATCCATATCATCAAGCGTCTGAGACTGTAGTTCTCTTTGGGTAACGGTATTCGTATACTCCAATAGACGGTCTGCCAGGGTACTTTTACCGTGGTCGATATGAGCGATTATGCAAAAATTTCGTATGTTTTTCATTTAAGAATCTTGTAATTTGCAAAGATAAGAAAATGCAAGAGAATTTTTCATTCTAATTCTTTCTTTTAACTGAAACACAGATAACAATAGGAAGAGAAGCTCAATTTTTCCCTTTTTCAATATTATTTGGTTTTACCAAAGTCTTCCGGCAACAGGTAATTTCCTGTAAAAGGATCAAGATAAACTTTGGGGCCTAAAGTATTCTTTTTTTTATTTGAGAGACTAACATCTATGACCGCGCCAATAACACCTCCCACCAAACCACCTGCAGCAACTCCAATGGTGACACCACTTGCAGTTGTTTCAGGAAATAGTTCTGCTTTTGTTACTTCAATAAAAACACCGTTCTCATCTTTAAAAATCTCAGTGTAACCAACAGGAATATTTTTATATGCTATTCCTTTATACACAAAAGCGTAAAAATGTCTTATCCCCGTTTTCTCCTCTCCTTTTACTGCTTTTGTCACCACTCCTTTATCATTAGCCTGCAAAGTAAATCCGGGTTCAGGATTATGGGTAAAGAAGCTGTAATAATCTTTGTACACCCCTTCTTTCAATTCGTTTGCGTTCAGGATGCTAAGTTTTTCTTTTAATAGAGAGCCATAGCTAGGAAGATCACTTTCTGAAACACTAAATTCCCATGGTTCTCCTTTATAAGATTCTTTAAACAGATCAGTAAGAATTAAAGTCGCTTTTCTGGACAGGCTTTGGGCTAAATAGGGCGTTATACGTGATGAAACTGTTGCTATTGTATCTTTTCTGTCAATAAAATGATATCCATCTTCTTTCTTAATAAATGTACTTGCTCTTAATTCAAGCTTTCCGATAGAGTATTTTTCTTTTTTGTCTTCTGAGATATTCAACCTTTCCAGCAAAAGAACCATGTCATCATTTCCTCTTACCGGATTGTATTTATAAAACCAATCTGTTATGTCTTTGCCGGCATTATTTTCGAAAATAATTTTCACCTCGTCTTTATGATACATGACCATTCCGACTTCCTGATTTGCTCTTTCATCTATCACCGTAAAACTTTTAATAGAGTTTTTATTATCTTTAATAGATTTTGAAAGATCAATTGTTTCTATTTTCTGTCCCAATAATACCATCGAAAATAATAAAAAGAAAAGTGTTTTTTTCATATGTGAACTTTCTGGTAAAAGTAATTTTTTTTGTTGTAAAAATTAAACGGCTCTCACAGAAAGATCTGTAAGAGCCGTCCAACATTAAAAAAATAAACTATTATGGGTTTTGTCTAGGTCCCGAAGCATTATTGTTTCCATGAGGTTTTCTTTCATCCATTTTATCCTTCATCATTTTCTCGGATTGAAACAACTTCAGAACTTTCTGGCAGGGAATTACCTGCTGCATTTTTTCTGCATACCTTTTTCTGTTATCTAACAGTTTTTGTCCTACTTCAAAGCTTTGCTGCAATTTGGCCTTTGCTTCTTCATCCGTTAGAGTTTCAGGATCAAAGCTTGAATTAAACTGACTTTTGATTTGCTTTTGGCTATCCAGATATTCGTTATACAATTGTGTAAATTCTGCTTTATCACCTGGATCGACATTCAGATTATCCATAATCATATTGTTCCTGAATTTTTTCAGGAGCTCTTTTCTCTCTTCCGGAGAAAGATTATTGATGACTTCTTTCCTTTCCTTAGGGTCCATCTTTTTCCAGTCGTAATCAGTCCTTTGGGCATTTAATCCAAAGCCATAAATAATCAAAAACGTCAATAATATCTTTTTCATTTTCTTTTAATTATAAATATCCAAATAAACGTCCTGAGTCGAATTACTTGCTAGCTCTGCAATTTCAGAGTTAGAAAACGAGTCCAGATATTCATTCATTTGTGTTTCTACTTTTTTATTCACGGTTTTCACCGGTTTGGGTGTCTCGATTGTTTTTTCAGTTTCGCTTACATTTTTAGAAGCATAAACATTGTTACTCTTTTGATTTCCAACTGTTTGATTATTATTTTCAACAGAAGTTAAATCAGATTTTAAAGTTTCGTAAGCAAGCTCGCCCTCTGTTTTTGGTTCTTTGGTATTGGCTGTATATGTTGTTTCAGAATTCAATCCTTTTTGCGTAGAATCATTATCTGAATTAAAAACATAAGTTGCTCCAAAGATCAAAGCCAGTGATGCCGCTGCAGCATACATCCAGTTCAGCTTAAAGACAGGTGCTTTTTTACTTGTCTTTATATCATTCATAACGTTCTCCTGAATATTTTCAAACATATTATCAGGAACTGTGTAAATGTTTTTACGCTCTAATTTTTCTATGTCGAACTCTTTCATCTTTGTTGGGTCAAAAAATTATCTTTCGTAATTTTCTTTAATATAATCTTCTATTTTTTGTTTGGCATAATGATAATTTGTTTTCAATGTTCCTACCGACATATCTACAATTTTTGATATTTCTTCGTAGGGTAAATCATCATAATACCGCATCATAAATACCAGTTTCTGCTTTTCGGGCAGGCTTTGTATGGCGTTCTGCAGCAAAAGCTGTATTTCTTCGGCATCTCCTTCCGTATTATCAGCTACAAGATTCTGCATGTGATACTCCGGATCTTCATCAGTTTTCTGCATCTTCTTCATTTTATTCACCTGCTGCAATGCTTCGTTGGTTGCAATTCTGTACAACCAGGTATACAACTGGCTATCATTTTTGAACTGATGAAAATTTTGATAAGCTTTAATAAAAGTTTCCTGCAAAGTATCCTGTGCAAGATCTCCGTCCACAATAATTCTTCTTATATGCCAGTACAATCTGCTTTGATAGGCATCCATCAAGGCCCGGACACCTTTATCCTGGGTCCGTGGATTCTGCATCAACGAAATAATTTCCGCGTCCTTAATCTTCATGAGATGCCTTACATTGTTTTGGATTACAAAAATAACTGAAAGTTAAATTAAAACTTCAATTTTCAATTTAAATATTTAAAATAATATGAGACACTTACGCAATAAACGTGCCTATATTGAAGTGTGAGATTTCTGAGGACATCTTCCTTTTCCGGCTCAGCTTAAAATCTTATATTTGTTATATGCAAATTGTAATCATCGGTTCCGGAAATGTTGCCTATCATATGGCAAAAGCTTTCACTTTGAAAAGTATTCCCCTGGCCCAGATTTTTGGCAGGAACGAAAAAGAATTGAGTAAGATTTCAGAAGAATTAAATATTCCTTATTCCACAGATCATCTGGAGGAAGCAGATCTTTATATCGTCTGTGTCAGTGATAATTCTATAGAAGAAGTTTCAAAGAGTATTTCCAGAAAAGACTGTTTGGTTGCCCATACATCAGGATCACTTCCAAAAGAAGCTTTGTCTGGTGAGTACAGGAAAGCAAGCTTCTACCCTTTGCAGACTTTTTCAAAATCAAAAGAACTGGAGTATGAAAAAATACCATTCTTCGTAGAAGCAGAAAATGAGGGAGATCAAAAAATATTGCTTGATCTCGCTTCACAGATTTCAGAGAAAGTAATGGAAAGCAGCCACGAAAAAAGAAAATACATTCATTTAACGGCTGTTTTCGCCTGTAATTTTGTGAATCATCTTTTTTCAAGAGCTAAAGAAATTTCGGATTCTCAGGATATTCCGTTTGATTATTTTTTACCGCTGATTGATGAAACGGTTCAGAAAATTTATGAAATTGAACCCAAACAGGCACAGACTGGCCCTGCAGTGAGAAATGATGTAAGAATTTTACAGCTGCATGAAAAGTTATTAAAAGACGAAAGTCTTAAAATTTATAAAACAATGAATCATTCTATTCAGGAAATGTATGAGTTATAAAGAGAAATTAAAAGATATTAAGGCATTTGTATTTGATGTTGACGGCGTTTTCACAGACGGAAGTGTTTATCTTCTTCCCGGAGGAAATATGTGCAGAGTAATGAATGTTCTGGACGGATATGCAGTAGTGAAAGCATTAAAAAACAATTATTTGATTGGAGTGATTACCGGTGGAAATGATGAAATGGTAAAACACAGAATCAATTACCTGGGTATCCAGGATTACTATCCGAAATCCCACAACAAAATAGATGATTTTGAAGATTTTAAGAAAAAACACAATCTTAAAAATGAAGAAATCCTGACTATGGGTGATGATCTTCCGGATATTCATATTATGGAAAGTTCGGCTATTGCGGCATGTCCTGAAAATGCAGTTCCTGAAGTAAAAGGAATCTCCGATTATATTTCCCCGAAAAAAGGAGGAACCGGAGCTGTACGTGATGTGATTGAACAGGTGATGAAGGTTCAGGGAAACTGGCATGACGATAATACTCAATCTGTATAATTACCGGTATGAAATTACTTTTAGCCTCTCAATCACCAAGAAGAAAGGAGCTTCTTTCCAACCTGGGTTTTGAATTTGAAGTTGTAAAAATAGACTGTGAAGAAATTCTTCCGGAACATATAAAAATAGAAGAAGCTGCAGCTTATCTATCTGATTTAAAAGCTGATGCTTTCAGACACTTGGAAGCAGATGAAGTTCTGCTGACCGCTGACACTGTTGTAGCTATTGATAATCAGATTCTTGGAAAACCTAAAGACGAAGCTGACGCTTACAAAATGCTTCAGAGCCTTTCTGGAAGGACCCATCAGGTTTATACAGGGATCACCATCAAAACTGCAGATAAATCCATTACAGAAACTGATGTTGCTGACGTTACACTTGATGAGCTCTCCGATGAGGAAATAAACTATTACGTTCAAAACTATAAGCCTTTTGATAAAGCGGGCAGCTATGGTATTCAGGAATGGCTGGGAATGGCAAAGATCACCAGCCTTACAGGAAGTTTTTATACCATTATGGGACTTCCTACTCATCTTGTTTATAAAATATTGAAAGAAACCTCCCTGATTTAAGAAATTATTGAAGTTTCGAATATCAGTTAAAGAAGAAATAAAATATTTCCACAAGAAATATAAATATTATTCATTATAAAATTTTATTATTTTTACAAAATCATCAAACTGCTGATAATAAAAAGCAGATTAGCAAGTTATAATTGAATAATGAAAAAGAATATATTATTCCTTTTAGTGATATGCCTTGTTGCTTCCTGTGCTACCAAAACAAAAAAGCCGGAGCAGCGATCAAAACTATTGAAAGGATTTTCCACATATTACAACACTCTTTTTAATGCGAAAGATGCGTTAAACAGTGAGTTTACAACCAGAGATAAGGGACATAAAGACAATTTTTATGCTCCTTATATACCTATTCTTACCTATGAAGAACAACCTTTGGGAAGTGATCTTGGACAATCAGAGGCTTTTGCCGAAAACTCCATGAAAATGGCTGAAGTAGCCAACAAACCTTCAGGAAGAGGAAATTCCGGAGTGCCGAATATCCCTGGTGGACCTCAGGGAAATACCCCTGCAAGGCCTGAAGGAGAACAAGGTAAAGGAGCTACTACACTTGAAATTGCGGAAGCAAAAGCTTTAAAAGCGATTAATAAATATTCTGTGACCAGAAATGGTGAAGAAAAAAACAAGCAGATTTTCGATGCCTATATGATTCTTGCCCAAGCGAGAATTTATAGAGGTAAATCCCTGGAAGCGCTGGATGCTCTTAATTATGTGTTCACCCATATGAAAGACGATAAAAGAATTGCACTGGCAAGAATTTATCAGGGGCTTGCCTATGACCAAATCAAAGATTATCACAGAGCTCATGAAACTTTTGCTAAACTGAAAGGAGAAGACATTAATAAAAGCTATGCAAAACTGCTGAGCATCTATTATTCTGAATCTCTGCTGGATGCAGGTAAAAAGGAAGAGGCAGCCAAAGAGCTTGATGAAGCTTTTGAACTGAACAGCAACAGAAAACTAAAGAGTAGAATTGCTTATCTGAGAGGCCAGGTTTTAGAAAATCTGAACCAGAATGATAAAGCAAGAGAAAGCTATACCGCAGCTTATAAATATGCCAATGATTTTGAATTTGAAGTAAAATCTCAGATTGCCATTGCTAAAACTTTTAATGGTAAAGGTGACTATGCCGGAGCCAAAAACTATCTGGAAGGAATCAGTAAAAAAGGTACTTATGGTTCCAGAAAAAATGAATTTTATTATGCTTTAGGCTTAATGGCCAACAAAGCAGGAAAAAAAGAAGAAGCCCAGCAATTCTTCAGAAAATCACTGTTTGAAAAGGTGTCTGACCCTCAGATCCGTGGATTGGCTTATTACGAAATAGGAAAAAGCTATCTTGACAAGAATGATTACATCGGGGCCGGAAGCTATTATGATTCTGCTCTTGCCGTAATGACGTATGAACCATCAAAAATCCTTTTAAAAGATCAGTCTGCCTACATCAAAAAGATTTCAAGGAATTATTATCTGATCAAAAAGAATGACAGTATTCTTTCACTGGCAAAGATGGATGAAGGCCAGAAAACAGACTATTTCACAAAATATATAGCAAAATTAAAGATTAAAGAAGAAAAAGAGGAACAGGAAAGAAGACGCGCAGAAAGGAACAAAGGATTTGATACCGGAGATTATAGCGCTAATTCTATTTTTGCTAACAGCTCTAATGCTTTTGAGGATTTCGGAGTAACTACCAAAGGATTTTACTTCGGAAATACCGGTACTGTAAGCAAAGGAACCTCTACCTTTAAACAAGTTTGGGGAGATCGTGCTCTTGCTGATAACTGGCGTTTTTCCAAGAAAATGGCTTCCATTGAAGATATGAAGAATGAAGCGTTGGGGGTAACTTCAGCACCTAATCCTAGACGTTTTGAACCTTCTTACTATATTGAGCAGATCCCAACAGATCAGGGTAAATTATCCCAATTGAAAAAGGACAGAGATACCGCTTCATTAGGTCTGGGAATCATGTATCAGAATTATTTTACCAACACTCCCCTGGCGACAAAAACGCTGTATGATCTTGTAGATGTAAAACCGGAAGAAAAGGTAATGCTACAGGCATTGTATGAAATTTTTGCCATGAATTATGAGAAAAATCCACAGGCATCTGAAAAAGCGAAACAAATTCTGTTGGCGGATTATCCTTACACTTCTTATGCTGAATTTGCCAGAAATCCTAAAAACAAATCGTTCGTAAAATCAACGGAGGAAGTTGAAAATGAATATAAAAAAGCATATGCCTTATTTGAATCGGAAAAATTTTTGGAAAGTAAGGAGGTCATAGATCAGACTCTTCAAAAATTTCCTAAAGATGCACTAGTTCCTAAATTGTACCTGCTCAATGCATTCAATGCAGGAAAATCCAGTGGAAAGGAAGTAATGATTCTGCAGCTTGAACAGATTGCCCTGAATTATTCTAAAACTCCTGAAGGGATAAGAGCTAAAGAAATGTTGATTTATCTGAAAAGCGACCTCAGCTTCCAGGCAACGGATAATAAAGGAAATGCCGTCCCTCAACAACCCGCAGGAGCACCTGTACAACCTAATGCCCAGAACACCGGCATTCCGCAAATGAACAATGGAAAAGTACAAAAGCTGGAAAATATCAGTACAAAAACTCTGAATATGGATCCTACTCCACAACAGGGAAATCCTGACCAGCAGCAGCAAAAAAATAAAAAATCAACAGAAACCAAACCTGGGTCAAAGGCACCGCCAAGACCTCAATAAAATAAAAAAGCGAAGATCTACTCTTCGCTTTTTTTATGCAGTTATTTATTATTTGAACTAATAATCTTACGGGTTCTTCTTCTTTACTCCATGGAAATCTTTGAGATAGAAAGGCTCAAAATAAGCCATATCTTCAAATTCTTTATTTCCTATTTTTTCCAATGTCTTTTTGATAAGATATTTCGCAGAAGGATACACATTCTCGTTAAAAACAGCATCAGGAAGATTCAGAATCTCTTTTGCTTTCTTGGCACCATCACCTACAAACAATACTTTTTTATCTCTGAATTCTTCAAAAGAAGTTTCGTCCAAAATCTTGGCTTCGGTCTCAGATAATTCTTTTCCCGTATTTCCATCATAAACGGCCGTATACACCTCCATTCTCCTCGCGTCAATCAAAGGCACTATAAAATCATAGTTATTGTCTAAAAAGGGCTCTATCATGCTTTCAAGGGAGTTTATAGCAATCAATGGAACTTTAAGACCATAGCAGAATCCTTTTGCAGAGGCTGCACCAATCCTCAAGCCTGTGTAAGATCCGGGACCTTTCCCCAAAGAAACGGCTTCGATATCTTTAAGAGCAATTCCAGCCCCTTCCAACGCCCATTCTACATAGGTATGAAGGCTTTCAGATTGTTTATAATTTTCAGAAACTTCTTCACATACACACAGCAGTTTTTCATTGTCTGATACCGCTACTGAACAGTTTTTGGAAGATGTTTCCAGATATAGAATTTTCATTTTTTTGTTTTAAGCTAAACAGCAAAATTGCTTTTAATATTCTGCAAATTTAGTCCATTATTTTGACTATTTTCTATAAATCGTTCTCGGTTCTGCCTGAGCACTCGGGTAGATTGTCATGTCTGAAACGGTAACATGTTTCGGAGCATTCACACAATAAGCAATGGCATCCGCAATGTCTTCAGCTTTCAGAGCATCATAGCCTGCATACACTGTTGAAGCTTTCTCACTGTCACCTTTGAATCTTACCAAAGAGAAATCGGTTTCTACAGCTCCCGGCTGAATATTGGTTACTTTGATCCCAAATTCCGTAAGCTCCAGTCTCATTCCTTCTGAAATAACGTCTACAGCTTTCTTCGTTGCACAGTACACTACTCCATTCGCATAGGTTTGCCTTGCCGCTACAGAACTGATATTTACTATATGACCTAAATTTTTAGTTTTCATAATCGGGATGATCATTTTAGAAACATAGAGTAGTCCCTTTACATTCCCGTCAATCATAGAATCCCAGTCATCAGTCTTGCCGGCAGAAAGAGGGTCCAACCCATGAGCATTTCCTGCATTATTGATCAGAATATCAATTTCTTTCCAGTTTTCAGGAAGCGAATCAATGGCTGCTTCCACTTCTTTAAGATTCCTTACATCAAACAATAAACTAAATATTTCGGTATAATGAGATAGCTCTGATTTTACAGCTTCCAGTACTTCACTTCTTCTTCCACAGATGATGATTCTGTTTCCTTGTTTTGCAAGAAGTTCTGCAGTGGCTTTACCTATGCCGGAAGTTGCTCCGGTGATTAATATTGTCTTCATAAAATTGCTTATTAACGATATGAATGGAATACTTTACCTGGAGTATGATATTATTCCCTTCATACATTGTTATTGATTTATTAATTTGCATCCAATGCCTGAAAAGCATCAGCTATGTGGTCAACTTTTAAGTTTCTGTTTTCATCAGGAAGAACGGAGATAATATCAAATCTGACTTCGTTATCTTTATTAAATTCTTCGAGATAATGATTGGCTGCAGAAACAATTGATTTTATTTTTGCTTTGGTTACAGCTTCCTGAGGGAGCATAAATGCATCAGTAGATCTTGCTTTCACTTCCACTATGATAATCAGATTATCTTTTTCAGCAATAATATCAATCTCCGCTTTTTGAAAACGGTAATTTCTCACAAGGATTTTGCAGCCTTTTTTCTGAAGATAACCGGCGGCCATATCTTCTGCTATTTTTCCAAAATCGTTGTGATCAGCCATATTTTGTATTTAAGAGTTTGAAGATAGGAGAGTCGTCTTTTTAAAATTCGAGCTTTACTTTAGTTCCAACTTTCATTTTAAGATTACCACCAATTAAAAGTGGCCGGTTATCTTTAATGTGTCCATTCGGGAAAGCAAATACTACAGGGAATTTATATTTTGAAATTCTCTCCGAGATCAGTTTATAGGCAAATTCATCAAAGCTTTCTTCATAGCTTTTATTTTCCTTTTCGTCTCCCATATTAGTCATCCCGCCAACGATAAGTCCTTTGATCTTACTGAAGACTCCTGCCAGCTCCAGACTCATAATCATGCGATCCAGGGCATAGAAATTTTCTCCGATATCTTCAATAAACAAGATTTTATCTTTAAAGTCAAAAGAATATTTTGTTCCTAAAAGGGCATAGATAAGGGCTAAATTTCCTCCAACCAATTCTCCTTCAATATTCCCTTCTTTATTGAATTGATTTGATTCAAGGGTGTATTTTGGAGTTTTTCCTTTGAGGATATCAAAGATCAGATCATAGCTTTCATCAGTAACGCCGAAACTTGATGTTTTAATGGTCTGCCCATGAATGGATGCAAAGCCTTTCTTTAACAGATAGCTTTGTATAACCGTATTATCAGAATAGCCGATATACCATTTTGGATTTTCTGTAAAACCCTTCATTTTTAGGTGCTGAATCAGGTGCTGACAGCCATAGCCTCCTCTGGAAGCCCATACCGCTCTGATTTCTGTATCATTTAAAGCCCAGTTGATATCTTTTATTCTTTCCTGTTCTGTTCCGGCATAATTATATCCGTTTGAAAATCTGGTGTAAAGATGTTCCCCGAGAACGGGGTCAAAACCTCTACTTTTAATCATTTCTATTCCCTTTTCCATTTGAGAGGCATCTACCGCTCCTGCAGGGGAAATAACAGCTATTTTGTCACCTTTTTTAAGGGACTTTGGAAAGATCATTTTTTTCATTCTGTTTTTTGATATTTTACTTCTTTCTTTTCTGCTTCCTCCAGTTGTCTTTCAAACTGATTGAACTTTTTGAAACTCTGCAGGAAGATAAAGAAACTGAAGATAATAAGAATACAGCCGACAACTCTTCTGATTTGGTTCGCCAGCTTTTGTGTTAATTTATCGTGAAATTGCTTGGCAAGAAATATTTTAGCAAGATCTATTGAAAGGTAAGTGGCCAGTACGATCCCTATGTATAAAATAAAACTGCTGGTGTCCGGATATTGATTCCTCACAGAAATTACCGTTACCAGCCAGAAAAGGATGACTCCTACATTCAAAAGATTAAAGAAAAAACCATTGAAAAATGTTTTAATATAATTTTGGCCAATAATCTTCTCTTCACCAGGCATATGCATCTTGGTTTTGGTAACCAACATCACAATCCCATAAATAAAAATAAGAATGGAAGTGATCCTGTAGAAGCCAGGATGTTTATCAATTAAAGCTACAATATCTGTACTGGCATAATACGCCGCTACAATACATAATAAATCTGCAGTGATAACTCCAAGATCCAATGATAAGGCATGTTTTGGGCCTCTGGAAAAGCTGGTTTCTATTAACAGGAAAAATATAGGTCCTATAAAAACCAAGCTCAGCATGAATCCTAATATGACAGCCGATAGTACAAGTTCTAGCATTTAATGTGTTTTAAAATGAAAAAAATTCATTTCGTTTTATACAAAGTTATACTTTATGATTTAATTATTCAATAAAGTTGTGATATATCAAGTGGATTTTAAGGAGAGTTTAATGTAAATTTTTTAAGAAAATAGGAGAGGAGGGTATATTCAAAAGTTTTTTGCTTCAAAAAATAAAAGGCTGAATGTTCATGAACATTCAGCCTCTTTATAATTTTATCTGGAGTCTTATTTTAAGACCTATTTCTTACTTCACAATCTGGAAGTCAAGCTGCTTCTGGATCAGATTAGCTTTTACCACTTTGATCTGAACTTCATCTCCCAACTGATACTTGTTTCCGTGTCTTATTCCGTATACCGCATGGGATTTTGCATCATACATATATGAGTCGTCTACAAGGTCTCTAAGTTTGATCAGTCCCTCCGCTCCGTTTTCAGGAATTTCAACCCAGAAACCGAATTCTGCCACTCCGGAAATAACCCCTCTGAAAGTTTCTCCCAGGTGTTTTTCCATGAATTTCACCTGCATAAACTTGATAGAGTCTCTTTCCGCATCTGCAGCCAGTCTTTCCATGGCACTGCAGTGTTTTGCTTTATCTTCAAGTTCCCCTCTGTTTGGAGATTTTCCTCCGTCCAGATAATGCTGAAGAAGACGGTGTGCAAGCAAATCCGGATAACGACGGATAGGAGAGGTAAAGTGACTGTAATACTCAAAACCTAAGCCATAGTGGCCAATAGGTTCAGTAGAATACACCGCTTTGCTCATACTTCTCATTGCAAGTGTTTCAATCATGTTTTCTTCTCCTTTTCCTTTCACATCATGAAGAAGTTTATTTAAAGATGCGGCAACCTTTTTGGTATTGGCCAGATCCATTTTGTATCCGAAAGTAGCAACGAAGTCTCTTAACGATTCTAATTTTGCAGGATCCGGATCATCATGAACCCTGTAAATAAATGTATTGTTGGTGATTTCACCTTTTCTGCTCAGAGAAACATATTCAGATACTTTTTTATTGGCTAAAAGCATGAATTCTTCAATCAGGTGATTCGAGTCTTTGCTTATTTTAAAGTAAACTCCAATCGGTTCATTATTTTCATCAAGATTGAATCTTACTTCACTTCTGTCAAAAGTAATAGCACCTCTTCTTATACGTTCATTACGCATAATCTTTGCCAGCTTATCAAGAGTATTGATCTCTTCTGCCAGGTCTCCCTGCCCGCTTTCGATACGTTCCTGAGCTTCTTCATAAGTAAATCTTCTGTCTGAATGGATTACCGTTCTTCCAAACCACTGTTTCTGAATTTCAGCCTCGTCATTCAGTTCAAAAACTGCTGAAAAAGTATATTTATCTTCGTTAGGACGAAGGGAACAAACATCATTACTCAAAACTTCCGGCAGCATCGGAACAACTCTGTCAACAAGATATACTGAAGTAGCTCTATTATATGCTTCATCATCAAGAATAGTTCCCGGAACTACATAATGAGATACATCAGCAATATGAACACCAATTTCCCAGTTGCCATTTTCCAGTTTTCTTATGGATAAGGCATCATCAAAATCTTTCGCATCCTTAGGGTCAATCGTAAATGTACAGATGTTACGCATATCCCAACGCTTTGCAGCTTCTTCATCAGTAATACTTCTGTCTATTTTATCGGCATCGGCCTCAACTTCCTGTGGAAATTCGTAAGGCAGGCCATATTCTGCAAGAATAGAGTGGATCTCTGTTTCGTGTTCTCCCGGAGCACCCAGCACCTTGATAATTTCTCCTTCAGGGTTTTTATCTCCAGGTCTCCATTCAGTCATTTTTACGATGACCTTATCTCCATCTTCAGCATTGTTGAACTTCGCTTTTGAAATAAAGATGTCTGTATTGATTGATTTTTTATCGCAAACAACGAAGCCGAAATCTTTATGAGCCACCTTCTGAAATGTTCCTACAAATTCAGTTCTGGTACGTTCCAAAACCTCCAGAACGGAACCTTCCAATTTCTTTCCTTTATAATGATAAGTTATAATAAGAACCTTATCTCCCTGCAGAGCATCCTTCACATTTTTGGCGTGAATGAAGACATCATCTTCCAATCCTTCCACATTTACGTAAGCATTTCCACTTTGGTTGAAGTCAATAATTCCAGTAAGCGTTCCTGCAATTTTCAGGTTCACTATATATTTTCCTTTTTCTACTTCTTTGATCTTTTCAGATCCCTGAAGTTTGTGCAGTGCCTGGATGACAAGTTCTCTTTGTCTTGGATTTTTATAATCTATTCCATCAGCGATCTGCTTATAATTATAAATTTTTGATGAATTCGCATTCATAAAACGGAGGATCAATCTTCCGATCTCCATCATTTTTAAATCATTTTTATGACTTATATATTTTCTTTTTTTTGGCATTTTTAATTTTCTTTTAATTATTTTGGTCTTACTTAAAATAAAACCTTTCTATAAATCTTCCCCGTTCATTCCTTATAAAGGTTATTCAATTTCATCATTAGATTCTTTCCGTACATCATCAGAAATTATCTTTCAGTTTACTTAGAACGGGAGCTTTAGTTTTGTATAAATTTAATACAATTCTTGAGAAGAAAAGAGAAAAACCTTCTATTAAATATGTTTCAAATATAAGAAAGGCTTTAGAGAATAATAGAATGTAATTTCTATTGGACACTGCAAATATACGAATAAAAAATAAATAAGGCTTGTAATGTAATTTACAAGCCTTAGTATATTTAGCAAACTGCAATTTTATCAACTCTGTTCTGGTGTCTTCCACCTTCGAAATCTGTTGAAAGAAATTTATCTACAATCTCAATCGCCAGTTCCTTTGATATAAATCTCGCAGGCATTGAAATCATATTGGCATCATTATGCTGTCTTGCCAGCGTTGCAATCTCCGGCATCCAGCAAAGAGCGCATCTTATTTTCTGGTGTTTGTTTGCAGTGATCTGAACCCCGTTTCCGCTTCCACAGATAAGAATTCCAAGCTCATTTTCTCCGTTTTCCACAGAGGTTGCAGCAGGGTGTACAAAGTCCGGATAATCCACACTGTTTGTGGAAAACGTTCCAAAATCCTGAACTTCAAATCGTTCTGAAAGATAGTTCTTAACAATCTCCTTATATTCATAGCCTGCATGGTCCGCTGCAATAGCAATTTTTCTTTTCATAATACTCTTATTAAGCTTTATTAGATTTTATTTCCTTACAAAGGTAAGAATAATAACAATTCGTGTTAGTAAACCCTGAGTTAATTGTTAAGAGGTATGTTAATAACTGTGGAAAACTTTTCTCAACTTTCTATTTTTAAAGATCAATTTATTTCGTAATAGAAATTCTTTCCGCAAATTTTTACCACAACTTTCCAGATGTTTTCTTCAGCTATCCCCAGATTTTTCCATAATAAAATAACTAATAATGGCTTGATTTCAAAGTTACCAACATTTGTTAATAAGTATGTGAAATAGCGGGTTTACAAGGATTTATATTGTGAGTTAAATATGAATTGAATAAAAGTTGAATGTTATCAATTTTTAGCCTAAAACTTATCCCCGAAACTAACAACACTCAACAACAACTACATTATTCTTTTTTTATAAAGAGAAAAAATTGTTGATTAATGGGTGATTGGGTTCGGGGAAAGTTTTTGAAAACTTTTATTTTAATCAATCTGTTGAAAAAGTTTAAAACCTTACATTTGTGAAACGAAAATTCAATGAGTTTCATGAATTTGTCTCCGCTGGATTTGCGGAAATGCAAACCGGGATCTGGCCAGCGAGACTTCATAGAACTTTGACAAAAATAAATCTGCTTATGAAAACAATCAATGATTTCAATTTTAAAGATAAGAAAGCTCTGGTAAGAGTGGACTTTAATGTTCCTCAGGACGATCAGCTGAAGGTGACAGACAATACAAGAATTGTTGCTGTAAAACCAACAGTGGAAAAGATCCTTAATGATGGTGGTTCTGTCATCTTAATCACACACCTTGGAAGACCAAAGGGAGAAGTGAAAGATGAATTTTCTCTTAAACATATTCTTGGCGAAGTTTCTGCTGTTCTTGGACAGGAGGTAAAGTTTGTTGATGAATGTATCGGAGAAAAAGCGGAACAGGCTGCTGCAGATCTGAAACCAGGGGAGATCTTATTATTGGAAAATGTACGTTTTCATAATGAAGAAGAAAAAGGAGATGCAGGTTTTGCTGAGAAACTTTCTAAACTAGGAGATGCTTATGTAAATGATGCATTCGGGACTGCACATAGAGCTCATGCTTCTACAGCAGTAATCGCTCAATATTTTCCTTCAACTAAGTATTTCGGTTTATTAATGGCTAATGAACTTAAAGCTATTGATAAAGTATTAAAGAGTGGTGAGAGACCTGTTACAGCTATCCTTGGTGGTTCTAAAGTTTCAACTAAAATCACCATTATAGAAAATATCCTTCCTGCTGTTGACAATCTGATCATCGGTGGAGGGATGGCATTTACCTTTATTAAGGCTCTTGGAGGAAAAATTGGTAATTCTTTAGTAGAAGAAGATAAACTTCCTTTAGCTCTTGAGATTTTAGGCAAAGCAAAAGAACATAAAGTAAAAGTATATCTTCCTTCTGATGCTATTATCGCTGAAAGTTTTAGTAATGATGTGGAAAGAAAAGAAGCTGATATCTATGCAATCCCTGAAGGATGGATGGGCCTTGATGCAGGCCATAAATCAAGAGATCAGTTTAATGATGTATTGTTAAATTCAAGAACTATTCTTTGGAATGGGCCAATCGGAGTTTTTGAAATGTCAAATTTTGCTGGCGGAACTGTTGCATTAGGTGAGAGTATTGCAGAGGCTACCAGATTAGGAGCTTTCTCTTTAGTTGGAGGAGGAGACAGTGTTGCTTTTGTTAAGCAATTCGGATATGCGGATCAGGTAAGTTATGTTTCTACCGGTGGTGGTGCCATGCTTGAAAGTCTTGAAGGACTTGAGTTACCAGGTGTAGCTGCAATCAACAATTAAATAAAAATTAAAGATATTTTATAGCCTGCTAATTATATTAGCAGGTTTTTTTGTTTTTGAATTTATAAAAAATTCCTTTATTGATCGGATTTTTCATAGTATCTTAGATATAACCTGTAGTTATATTGGTTTGACTTGAATTCGTTTTCAGTCACTTAGGTATTTAATAAATTGTGTGCTTAGTTTTTCTTTTTAAAATTTGGGATTAGAAAGAATGTGTTCTTGTTTTCATAACCAGATTTTTGTGATAGATTAGCTATGATTTTTGATATGAATTTGTACTTTTTTGAGATATCATGATATCTTTTTTTTATTAATTATCATGTTGTATTTTACAAACATTAGATTGATAAAATGACGTGATGTGACATAAAATTTCTGAAAGCTAAGAGTATTTTCTGATAACAATTTTTTGCCGAAGAATCTGTGATTGCTTAAATTGGATCTTGGAGTTTCATTGAACCTTTAAACTCTATAATAATTTAGGTAATTATATACAACTTTGCATTAATCCTGCTATATTACTATTGTGACGCTGTCATTTTGAATGTAACGTAGTGAAATGAGGAATCTAAGCTTTACATGAGATTTTTCCTTCGTCAGAAATCGATGATTCGTCCATAGTCAATGACAATGGTGTAAAATTCAATTGTCACCATAATTTACATATGTATGTGACTTGTTAGTATTTTTTTTAATTTAAAGAGCAAGTTTTATATGTTTAAGCTTTATTTTTATCTGAATTTTATATTTTTTTATTTCACATATTAATGATAGTGTTGTAATGTATTGTATATCAGTTTTTAAACTATTTTTTATTGTTAAATTATATGCTGTTTTTACTTTAAAGGGTAGTTAAAAATTAGAAATTATTTATTGAATACTATAAAATGAAGGATGAACTCAGTTTTCAAGAAAAATAATTTCAAGAATTTTTTTGAAATATATTTGCTTTACTCTTTTCTGCAACCAGTAATTTTTTTCGGTACTTTTTATTCTATCAGAATTTTCAACTTCATTATTTTTTTGAACTTTAAATTAACCTAAAGAAATTTCTTTGAAAATTTTTTATGTGAAAGATAGAATAGAGTAGGGGAGTTTTATATTCCGGATTTTAAATTTCCTTTTCTGGTTGAACATAAAATTTTTTGACTAAACAGATTTTAGATTTTGGATTTGATCAAAAAGAAATTTACTAAGGCTCTTAATTTTTTATTTTTTCCAATGAAGTCCCCAAAAATCGACCTTTATAATCACCTTTAAAATCTAAAAACTAAATTTTCCCGAGTATTTACATCTTGAGTAATTTTGAATCAAGATTTGCACCTTTTTTGTCAGGATTTAATTTCTAATATCTGTTTTTGTGTTTTTTGGATCAATTTTGTTCAGAAACTGGAAAGTAGATAAATGATTAAAGCAATACTTTAACTGAATCAAGAATAAGAGTTCTTGATTTTTCTTTTTTAATTGAAATGGAGTAGGGGAGTATTTATTATAAAAATTATAAGGATCTTAAATTTTTAAGTTTCCTTTTTCTAAATGATTTTAGTTGAAAAATAGAAAACTCAGGAGAAAAATCCTGAGTTTTTATTTTTTAAGCCTTGAAATGCTAAAATCCGACCTTCATAAATGGGTCAAAAATCCACTTTCTATCTTTTTTCGATAATGTATATCAAACTTGAAAATTCGTTGGAAAATAATGCTTTTACGTTTGAAATTGTTCCGTAGACTACTGCTTTTACCCAAAAAAGGGGTGATTTTTTGTATTTTTCGCTCAACATTGAGATGTAATAGGAGTCTAGCACTAAAGGTTTTATTTTTCTCATTTTCCAGTTTGGTTTTTTTGAAATCAGATTTTCCATTCCAACTTTTGAAAAATGATAAATGTGTCTGGGTACATCATAGGCGGCCCAATATTCTTTATAATGTTTTGCATCATATGAAGTAGGGTTGGGAACAGCAATAATAAGAATTCCTTTTTCTTTTAATTTCCCGTGAAATGCACTAAGCATTTCATCCTGGTTCTCGATATGTTCAAACACATGCCATAGGGTAATAGCATCTAAGCTGTTTTCTTCAATTGCATTGATATTATCTAATATAGAAGCTTTCGTTATTTTTCCTTGTGCTGCTTTTCTTGCATCTGCATCTGGTTCAAAACCGAAAGTTTCAAAATCATTTTCTATAAATTTAACAAATTCTCCGGCACCGCATCCATAATCAAGAACTTTTGATCCTTTTTTTATTCTGTCTACCAATACATTTTTCTTGTATTGAAGATTAAAAGACTGAAGGAATTTATAAAGCTTTTCTTTCAGACTTCCGGAATCCTGATGATGAGAAATGTAATCTTCACTTTCATAATATCTGGAAATATCGGATGGAATAGGAGTGGTCTTGAAGACTCCTTTTGTTTCTGTCTCTTTAATTTCAAAAATTTCCTGTGAAAAAAAATGATCTTTTATTTTCATTGAAATCGTTATCTTTTATATTGTAAAAAAAATTAAGATATCCAGAGCTTGATGTATGCTCACAAATACCTTAATTTTTGCTTTATTATTTTTTATGTTTCACGTGAAACATATCTTTTTTAACGTCCTAAATAGACTAGTAAAACGTTGATATCGGCTGGAGAAACTCCACTTATTCTTCCTGCCTGGGCAATAGTCTTTGGACGTACGTTAGACATCTTCTGTTTTGCTTCTGCAGAAAGACTTGAAAGCTTTGTGTAATCAAAATCCTCAGGAATTTTAATATTTTCCAGACGGTTTAGTTTGGCTACATTTTCTTTTTCTTTCTCAATATATCCTTTATATTTAATATTGATCTCAGCCTGTTCTCTTACTTCATTGTTGTATTGGCTTGAAACTTCTTTAATGAAATCAATTTCATCCAGTTTTCCTAATGTCATATGAGGTCTGGTAAGAATTTGTGCTGCTCTATATGCCTGATCTACCGGATTGCTTTCTATAGATTCAAGAACAGGGTTGATGATACCTGGTTTTAAAGAAGTTTCGCGAAGGAATTCTTCAAGTGCTTGACTTTCAGATACTTTAGTTTCCATCCTTCTTAATCTGTCTTCTTTTGCCAATCCTAAGTGGTAAGCTTTTTCAGTTAATCTGATATCTGCATTATCTTGTCTCAAAAGAAGCCTGTATTCGGCACGTGAAGTGAACATTCTGTAAGGCTCTTCAGTTCCTTTTGTGATAAGATCATCTATTAAGACTCCGATATAAGCTTCATCTCTGTTTAGAATGAAATCGCCTTTTTCATGAACTTTATTGTGAGCATTGATGCCGGCGATTAATCCTTGGCCTGCTGCTTCTTCATATCCTGTTGTTCCGTTGATCTGTCCTGCGAAATATAAATTATCAATTAATTTTGTTTCCAGGGTATGTTTTAATTGGGTAGGAGGGAAGTAGTCGTATTCAATTGCATAACCTGGGCGGAACACTTTTACGTTTTCAAATCCAGGAATATGTTTCATTGCTTTGATCTGTACATCCTCAGGGAGAGAAGAACTGAATCCGTTTACGTAGATCTCTACAGTTTTCCATCCTTCCGGTTCTACGAATAGCTGGTGTCTGTTTCTTTCTGCAAAACGGTTGATCTTATCTTCAATACTTGGGCAGTATCTTGGACCTAAACTTTGAATTGTACCATTGAACATTGGGCTTCTGTCAAAACCTTCTCTCAAAATATCGTGTACTGTTTCGTTCGTATATACGATATGGCAGCTTAATTGTTTTGTCAATTTTGGGGTGTCAAGATAGCTGAACTTTTGAGGATTTTCATCTCCTTTTTGTTCTTCCATTTTTGAGTAATCCAAACTTCTTCCATCTACTCTTGGTGGAGTACCGGTTTTCATTCTTCCTGCTTCAAATCCTAAAGTGACCAATTGTTCTGTAATTCCAAATGCTCTTGGTTCACCCATTCTTCCTCCGCCTAATTGTTTATCTCCAACGTGAATTAAACCATTAAGAAAAGTTCCGTTAGTAAGAACTACCGATTTTGCTTTAATCTCAATTCCTAAAGAAGTAACTACTCCGGTTACTTTGTTATTTTCAACAATCAGTTGTTTCACCATATCCTGAAAGAAATCAAGATTGGGTGTATTCTCTAATGCTAATCGCCATTCTTCGGCAAAAAGCATTCTGTCATTTTGGGTTCTCGGAGACCACATCGCAGGACCTTTTGAAAGATTCAGCATTTTGAATTGTATAGCAGATTTGTCTGCTACAATTCCGGAATATCCTCCCATTGCATCAATCTCTCTTACGATCTGTCCTTTTGCGATTCCGCCCATTGCCGGGTTGCAACTCATCTGTCCGATGGTCTGCATATTCATTGTAACGAGTAGTGTTTTTGAACCTAGGTTGGCAGCGGCTGCTGCTGCTTCACAACCTGCATG
Source organism: Chryseobacterium sp. 22543 (assembly GCF_052044565.1). Taxonomy (NCBI): domain Bacteria; kingdom Pseudomonadati; phylum Bacteroidota; class Flavobacteriia; order Flavobacteriales; family Weeksellaceae; genus Chryseobacterium; species Chryseobacterium sp. 22543. The sequence continues at coordinate 583,081 of NZ_JBQENH010000004.1, read as the reverse complement.
TCCGGCACCTACTACTATTACATCATATATTTCTGAAATCATTTTTATCTCGCTTGTTTTAAGCTTTAAACCTTATCTTTATAACCAATGTTTCACGTGAAACATTTTTGAAGAATGCACTCTAGGTAAAGTTATATTATTACTAGAATTGAGTACTTTAGGTATGGGACTTTAAGTGATTGTTCAATTTTAAAACTTTAAATCCACGTATTTGGCCAAGTACAAATCTTCCATTCTCCGCATCTCTTTTTCTTCCTCTTCCGTCTTGTCTTTATAGCCTATAAGGTGTAAAATACCATGGGCTAAAACTCTTCTTAATTCTTCTTCATAATCTCGGGATAGGGTAGAGGCATTATCAGAAATGCGCTGCAAAGATACGAAAATCTCAGCGCTTATTGTCTTGCCTTTTACATAATCAAAAGTGATGATATCTGTATAATAATCATGCTGCAAATAATCCTGATTAATCTTAAGAAGATATTCGTCATCACAGAAAATGTAATTGATTTCTCCTGGCTTTTTTCCTTCTGAAAGAATAAGATCTTCCAGCCATTTTTTGTAATCTGTACTTACCGACTCTGGTAAGCTTTCGTAAAAGAACTGTATCATTTTTTTAAAACCAGTGTCCTAGAATAACACTGAATATACCTTTTTGGTTGTTTTTAAGTGAGTGGCTGAAGTTAACTTTTATCTGCCCGAAAGGAGATTTGTAACCTGCCGTAATTCCCAGGGAACTATAATTTACTTTAACTGCGTCTTCAAACTTGATATCATTTGATAAGTTAGCAAAGCTGAAGTTTCCACTGATGAAATAGTTTTTGTTAAATTTAAACTGAACATCGTTTGAAGCTAATATCACATTATTAGTATAAAGCTGGGCAAAATAAAATCCTCCAAAACTTTTAAAATTCATTAGATTCTGCTCAAAAATTCCACCCAATCTGTATTGGTAGTAAGCAGGAAGATTTTCACCAATAGTAACCCCTCCAAACACGTTCAGACGGTAAGTGAATTGTTTACCCAGAGGAATATTGATTTTAAGATCTGCTTTGATCTGAATTATTCTTTTATCAACTTCAGATTTTAAAAGATCCACTACCTTTCCTTCTGCAGCAAAATAAATTCCTTTGGTAGGAAACTCTTTATCATCCTGCGTATCGGTTTTTATGAAGATGTAAGGGTTCAGAAAACGGCTGTAACGCCTGTTGTCTCCATTGCTGTTTTCCGCTTTGAAATAATCATGGCTGATACCACCTCCGATGGCGAATTTATCCTTCCATATAGACTGTATATAGGCTTCATTTCTTAACCATTCCCATCGGTCTACAACATAATTATCAACATTTTTTATATCGAAACTCATTCCTGATGAATAAAGACCAAATCCAGGAATGTATCCGTTATCTATAAAATAGTTCATATAATATCTCACGCGGTCTCCCACAACAACATCCAGGGAAAGATTTGAATTTTTAAATAAAAGCCTCTTTGCTGAATAATTTAAAAGAAGCCCAGTTTTGAAAACTTCATCATAATGCAGCCCGAATTTTATAAAATGGCGGGTGTCATCTTCAGTGACATAAAGCTTTAAGTAGTTGGCATCATTTTCCTGAACGATATCATAATTGATAAAACGATAATTATTTGTCGCCACCAATTTATCCACCATTTTATTGATGCTTCCATAAGTCTGTAAAGAGGGTAGACGAAGTCCCATTTTCCCCAGGGTGTAGTTTTTACCATATATTTTACTTCCTTCAATAGAAATGCTATCTATCTTGTATACGTTGGAATATATAGGGTTTATGCGTTGTCTGAGGCGGTCAAAAGGGCGCTTTGGCAATTGATCCAGTACTTGTGAATATTTGAGCCCTTCTACATATCCGCTGTCCAGAATTTTCTTCTTATCGTCATAGCTTGTTGCAGACATGCCCTTCAGGTTGGGTTTGATATTGATGTCTGTATATTTATACTGTTTTCTTGTATCTTTCTTAATTCCGAAATCGATTACCTGATTCAGTATGGATATAATATTGTTTAAATCCTCTCTTTTTGAAAGATCCTGATTAAGATCCACTCCAATCACAATATCGATTCCTTTATCCTTTAAAGGCTTTGAAGGATAGTTTACAGTCATGGCCCCGTCAATATAAATGCTGTCGCCAATTTTAACAGGATCCATTAAAGAAGGAAAAGCAGAACTCGCCATAATAGATTGTACGAGATCTCCTTTTTCAAAGATCTGCATATTGCCGCTTTCCAGATTGGTTGCAACACACATGAATGGAATGGGCATTTTGGAAAAGTCCTCAATATTGGAAACATTTTTAAAAAGTTCTTTCAGAAGATAAACATTTCTTTGGCCAGTACTGATAGAAGAGGGAAGTGTGATTTTTCCGTTTTTGAGCGGAATGGATAAAAGATATTTGTCTACAGATTTGTTAAAAAAGCTGGTTTCCTGCCTGGATTTTGGATCCATAATTAAAGAATAGAAATCCGTATCCATGACAATTTTTTCTATTTCTTTTCCGGAGTAACCTGCGGCATACAAACCCCCTACAATGGCACCCATACTTGTTCCGGAAACATAGTCCACCTTCACTCCCAATGAATCTAATACTTTAAGAACTCCTACATGTGAAAACCCCTTGGCTCCGCCACCGGCCAGCGACAGTCCTATCCTTGGATTTTTAGGAATCACCAAATCTTTTTTTACCTGAGAATGGATCAATAACAGTTGGAATATGGAAAGCAGAATCAGGAGTTTTCTCATAGTTAATCTTTTATATAAATCCGTTTCACCCGAGGTGAAATGGAGGTTAATACTTCATAAGTTATCGTTTTGCAGTAGCCTGCGAATTCTTTTAAACTTGGTTTGGCATTGAAAACAGTTACAGTATCGCCTTCTTTTACATTTGGAATATTATCTACATTAATCATCATCATATCCATACAGAGGTTTCCAACAATTGGTGCCAGGACTTTGTTGATACCTACATTTCCTACCTGATTTCCTATCAATCTCGGAATACCATCTGCATATCCAACAGGTATAGTAGCAATTCTGGTAAGATGATCAGCTTTATACTTCCTGCTGTAGCCTACAGATTCTCCGTTTTCAACCATTGATATCTGTGAAATTACGGTTTTAAAACTTACAACAGACTGCAGTTGCTTTTGAATTTCATTATCCGGTGACTCTCCAAGCATTCCAATACCGATTCTTACCATATCAAACTGATAATTGGTATAGCTTGTTATTCCGGATGAATTCAGAATATGACGAAGCGGAGCGTATTCTAATTTTTCTATCAGGTAACTGGAATTCTTTTCAAAAACTTCCAGCTGCTTCAAAGTAAATTCTTTTTCTTCAGGCATATCAGAAGATGATAAATGGCTGAACATGCTCTGAACTTTCAGATTTTTTTGGCTTAAGGTTTCGCTTAACTGATCCAGTTCAAAATCTTTAAAACCAAGACGGTGCATTCCAGTTTCCAGTTTAATATGGATAGGATATTTTTTATCATAACCTGATTTCTGAACGGCTTCATAGAATAATTCCAACACTCTGAAGCTGTAAATTTCAGGTTCCAGATTATATTCTATGATCGTCTGATAGCTGTGCTGCTCAGGATTCATAACAATGATAGGAGTTGTGATTCCTTTTTTACGAAGTTCAACTCCCTCATCCACATAGGCTACCCCCAGATAATCTATGTGATGATGCTGAAGAAATTCTGATACTTCATAACTTCCCAGACCATAAGCATTGGCTTTTACCATTGCCATCATTTTAGTTCCCGGTTTCAGCAATGATTTATGATAGTTGATATTGTGAAGAATAGCATTAAGATTTACTTCCAGTACCGTATCATGTTTTCTAAGCTCAAGAATATCTTTAAGCTTTTCAATCTCAAATTTTCTGGCTCCTTTTAGCAAGATAATCTGATTTTCTATTTCAGTAAGATGCTTACTTTCAATTAGCTCCTTAGTGTCAATAAATGTATATGTTTTAGCTTTAAATAATTCACTGAAGTTTGATATTTCATCACCGATTAAGAAAACAGAATCAAAATTCTGTTCATTCACCAGCTCAGAAACTTCCTCATATAATTCTTTTACGTTGGTACTCACCCCTACGATGTCAGTTAAGACCAGGGATTTTTTAGACTTATTATATTCATTCAAAAATTGCAGGGCAGTCTTCAATGAATCAAGATCAAGATTAAAAGAATCATTGATGACAATATTGCCTTTAATTCCTTCGATCGCTTCAAGCCTCATTTCAACGGCTTTTAAAAGGTTGATTTTTTCAACGATCTTTTTATTTTCGATATTCAGTTCCTTGAGAACTGTGATAAGCGCCATAGCGTTGGTTAATGTAGCTTCGTCTCTCTGATGAGCAGGAAAACTGATTTCTTCGCCAAAATAATCAACAATAATGTTGTCATCCTTGGAAATATTGCTTTTGATGAAAACCTGGTTCTCTTTTTTAAAACCGTAAGAAATTAATTTTTTATCAGAATAGAAGTTTTTAATTTTTTGTTCAACCAAAGTATTGTCACCATTATAAATGATTACTTCAGAATTTTTAAAAAGACTGATCTTTTCATCAATGAGTTGCTCTTCAGAAGAAAAATTGGCAGCATGAGCTGTCCCGATGTGGGTGAGCAGCCCGATTTGAGGATGGAACATATTTTCAAGTTTATCCATCTCATGTGGTTTTGAAATTCCAACTTCAAAAATTCCCAGCTTATACGAACTGTTGATCTGAAGAAGAGACAGCGGAAGACCAATCTGAGAATTAAAACTTTTAGGACTTTTTACAGTAGGAAATTCATTCCAGAGGCATTGATATAACCACTCTTTTAAAATAGTCTTACCATTACTTCCCGTGATTCCGATAGATTGTAAATGAGAATTTTCGAAATGATATTTTGCTAATTTTTGAAGAAACTCCACGGAATTTTCAACAATAAGCCAGGTTATATTTTCAAACTCCGGATAATGATGTTCAGAAATAATGACATTGATTCCCCTGCCTACTGCAGAATCTATAAATTTTTCGCCGGAATTTTTATGGGTATTGATCGCAATAAAAGCTGTATTTTTAGTAGAATAAATAATCCTGCTGTCATACGCTATATTTTTGATCATTAAATTACTGTCTCCAATGATCTGTGCATTGGTGATTTCTGCAATGTGTTGTACTGTATAGTTCATTGGTGCCCTTTCTGCTTTATTTTTTGAACGAAACAGCAGAAGTAAAACTTCAAGAAAGTAAGAAAATTATAATTTATACTGATTCTTTTTTCCAGATTTTACTCTATTGCTTTCCCGTTTTTATTTTTTATTGAGTGAATATTTTTTATGGGTGTATTCAATCCCTTATTTTCTTTTTAAAAGTACTTCGTCAATAAATACACGGCGGCTTACTGCTTCATAGCTTTCAGTTTCTCCCAATTCTACCAGATTATCTCCCTGGGAAGTTCTCATAGAATAGTTGGCGAGATTACCTGTTCTCTTACAAATAGCATGCACCTTTGTGACATACTCGGCAGTAGCCATCAAATTGGGCATTGGCCCGAACGGACGGCCCAAAAAGTCCATATCCAATCCTGCAATGACCACTCTGATCCCGCTATTGGCAAGCTGGTTGGCAACATCAACAATACTTTCATCAAAAAACTGAGCTTCATCAATGGCTACTACATCACAATTGGAAGCCAACAGAAGAATTTCATTAGGATTTTCTACTGATGTACTGCGGATTTTATTCTGATTATGAGATACTACATCCTCTTCAGAATATCGTATATCCATTTTTGGTTTAAAAATTTCCACATTCTGTCCTGCCATTTCCGCTCTTCGCAATCTGCGGATCAGTTCCTCGGTTTTACCCGAAAACATAGAGCCACAAATCACTTCCATCCAACCACTTTGTTTGGAATGATTAATTGTATTTTCTAAAAACATTTGTTAAATTAGCCGTATATTTTTAACATCAAAAGTAAGCAATTTTAATAAGAATCTTATTATGCAGAATATCCAAGATTTAAAGGAAAAGATTTTTTTTGAGTCCATGAATATCATTGATAATCTGGACAAAATAAGCAACGTAGACGAATTACTTTCCAAGCAAGATCTTGTAGATGAGCTTGCTAACAGGATTTCTTTTTTGAAACTGCTGGAAAAGAATATTGAATATTTTGTTACAGATCATCCGGAGCAGTCTCTGAACAATGAGTACATCTCTTTTGCATCCGGAGAAACGGAACATTATGATAAAGGAAATGAAGTAACAGAAGAGGAAGCTATTTTCAATAATGAGCTGAACGAAATTGATGAGAATGAAATTTTCTCAACCGGGTCTGAAGAAGAGGAAGCTGCTTTCAATAATCAGCTGAATGAAATTGTTGAAAATGAATTCCATGAAAATATTGTGAGCTTTGTGGAAGAAGGTTACGAAGAAAAAACACTGGAAAACACTCAGGAACAGGCTTCTGGTCATGAAACTTTAGAAGAGGAAGCCGTTTTCAATAATCAGTTGAACGAAATTGATGAAAATGAAATTTCAGAAGAGCAGAGAGCTGTTCTGAGCTTTGTAGATGAAGAAAAAATTCTTGCTGATTCTACACCAGATTCTGATGAAGATCTCAATGAAGACCTGTTTCATGATGAAGTGACTGAGGAAGAAGCCATTTTCAACAACCAGCTGAATGAAATGGATGAGCAGGAAGAGGAAAACATTGAGCAAGAATCAAAAAAAGAAACTGATTTTGCCGGGGTAAACGATGCTAAAGTTCCTGTGACGGAGATTATTCCAAGTATTTTTGATACAGAAACTCTGGAAGATGAAATACTGATTGAAGAAAACGAAGAGCAGTTTGTTGCTTCAAATGTTTCTATTGAACAGGGTGAATTGGCCACAGAAACTTCGAATGTGGAAAATATACTGAGTGAGATAAAAAATGATCATTCAGTAGAAGAGACAAAAGAGGAAAGCATCCTTGCTGAAGTCTATGACAGAAGAAAAATCGTTGAGATCGATAAACCTTCTGCCGAAGAAACAGAAAAACATCCTTCTGATGAAAGCTTTGAAAATTTAGAAGCGTATCACCAGGAGAAAAAAATAAAATTAGCCAATATCAAAGGAATGAAGGCTGTTCAGTCACTTTTTGATGACGATCCTTTGGAAAGAGAATTTCCTAACGAAAAAGAACATGTGGCAGAGAAAGAAGATAGCGGAAGTATTTTGAAGTCTAATATTCCTACCAACTTTATGGAAGCAGACAAACAGAAACCGGAATTTAAACTGGATCTGAATGACAGAATTGCTTTTTCAAAAATGCTCTTTGAAGGAAGTCAGACAGATCTGAATGATACGGTATTTCAGCTGAACCAGTTCAAAACACTGGAAGAAGCCAAAGAATATCTTAGTGATCTGTATTACGAAAGAAAATGGAATAAAGTGGATGAATATGCTCAGAGACTTTGGATATTGGTGGAAAATAAATTCTTATAATTTTGAGCGGAATCTTATATTTTGTTCCCACACCTGTTGGGAATCTGGAAGATATGACTTTCAGGGCGGTAAATGTCCTTAAAGAAGTTGATTATATTTTATGTGAAGACACCAGAACTTCCGGAATACTTTTAAAACATTTTGAAATCTCAAAGCCTTTAAAATCTTATCATTTACATAATGAACACCAGGCAACGGAGAAAGTAATTACAGACCTTAAAAACGGTCAGAATATCGCTATTATTACCGATGCGGGAACTCCCGGTATTTCGGATCCGGGATATTTGCTGGCAAAAGCAGGAGCAGACAATAATATTGATATGATCTGCCTTCCCGGAGCAACAGCTCTCATTCCTGCACTTGTAGTTTCAGGACTTCCCAATAATGAATTTTTATTTGCGGGTTTTTTACCACAGAAAAAAGGCAGACAGACAAAGCTTAAGCAGCTTGCTGAAGAAAAAAAGACCATCGTTCTTTACGAAAGTCCCCATAAAATCAATACAACGCTGGAGCAGATAAAAGAATTCTTCGGAGAGGAAACTAAAGTAAGCTTAAGTCGTGAGATCTCTAAAAAATTTGAGGAAACCAAACGGGGAACAATCAATGAATTAATTGAATTTTCCAAGAGTAAAACATTAAAAGGAGAGATCGTTCTTATTGTCAACAATTCTATTTAATTTTTCTTGAAAAAATTAGTCTTTGTATTATGTTCTGTAGTCTGTACAGCACAGACCAACCAATATATGAAAGTGATCCTGTCAAAAAAGACAGGGAAGGAGGTGACTTCCTATTCAGACGGATATGGAACGGTTTACGATTCGGATTCTAAAAAGCAGGGAATCATAGACTCTTTAGGAACCATTACCTTTGAATCTCCTTACAGAGGAGGAATTTTACATATTTTTAAAAACAGATTTATTCTTTATTCTGAAGATGGCAATAATAGAAAATCAGCCATTATTAACGAAAAAGGGAAGGAATTCATTGCTTTGGATGATCAGGAATTCAATACACCCTGGTGGAGCAAAGACCGTATTATTTCTTCGAAACAGGATAAAGAAGCCGTCTATGATTATAATGGGAAAGAAATTATTCCTTATGCTGAAAAAATCCGTTTTTCGGGAAAGAACAGATTCTTTGTTTTAAAAGATAAAAAATGGTTTCTGTATGACCTTGACGGAAAACAGCTTAGCAGCCGCGAATTTAAAGAAGATTACAGCTTTGAAGATGGCAAAGCACTGATCATTAATGAAGAAAATGAGAGTGAAATCATAGGAAATAACGGTCAGACCCTGCATAAATTTTCAAAACAGGTGGTAGATATCAATGCATATCCTTATCTGATTACTAAAAATAAAAGTACAGGAAAATATGGTTTGATAGATGCAGAAGAAAATACAATTGCAGAGGAAATCTTTAATGATATCACACCGGAATACTTTGGCAGAAAAGAATATATCTACCTTATAAAAAATGGAAAAACAACGGTATTCAATAAAAAAGATAAGAAGCTGTATTCCCAGACTTTTAAATATGTAAATCCTTTATTGAGTAATTTCTTCAGTGTTTATAACGATAAAGTAAAAAAATCCGGAATTGTTGATCTGGAAGGGAATATTATTTTTCCTCTGGAATACGATTTTATTAAGGCTTTTAGCATTTCCGGAAAAGATTTTATCTATCTTAAAAAAGGAACTGAAGAACAATTCCTGGATAAGGATCTTAAAAATATTGTTGGAGAAGGAGTACAGATTTTAGGCTTTTATCCGGACAATCTTATTATTGGAAAACAGGATCGTTACTATAGGTTTTCTGTGAAGGATGGCTCAACGGCAGAGCTGAAGAATATCAGTGAAATCAGAAATGAAGACGTTGAATATTTTAATCCGCTTAATCAGTATTCAAAACCATTGGTATGTAAAAATACAAACAATTTATATGGTATTCTGGATGGGAAAGGAACGGAAATTGTTCCCTTTATTTACGAAGATATCATTACATTCGGGAATGCTGAGAACGAAATTGTGGTAAAGAAAGAAGGAAAATTCGGAGTTTCAAACTTTCAGAATGAGCCTTTGAAGGAGATTATTTATGATAAATATTTCTGGCAGAAAGAAGTACTGAAGCTGGATAGAAGCAAAAAAACAGACTTTATTTATTTCACGAGATTTAAAAATAATCCTGTTCAGCTTTGATAAAAATCTAAATAATTATCAAAATAATCCAGTATTTTAACAATTTAAATGGGTTGAATAACAATTTATAATATCTTTGCAAACCGTTTAATTCCGGATAGGAATTGTAAAAATTATAAGTGTCAGCTGTCACAAGCTGAATGAGTTAAAAGAAAATAATTATCAATAGATATGAAAATATTAGAAGGAAAAGTAGCACTAATTACCGGAGCTACAAGAGGAATCGGTAAAGGTATCGCTGAAATGTTTGCTCAGCAAGGGGCAAAAGTAGCATTTACCTACGCTGGCTCTGTAGACAAAGCAAAAGAATTAGAAGCAGCTTTAAGTTCTGTAACCCAAATTAAGGGATATCAGTCTGACGCATCAGATTATGATGCTGCCCAGAAATTGGTGGAAGATGTGATGGCAGAGTTCGGGCAGATTGATATTTTAATAAACAATGCAGGGATTACAAAAGATAACCTGTTATTGAGAATGTCCAAAGAAGATTGGGATAAAGTAATCAAAGTAAATTTAGATTCAGTTTTTAATCTTACCAAAGCGGTAATCAAACCGATGATGAAGGCCAGATCTGGATCTATAATCAATATGACTTCTGTAGTAGGAGTGAAAGGAAATGCCGGACAAGCCAACTATGCAGCTTCTAAAGCAGGTGTAATAGGATTTACAAAATCTGTGGCACTGGAATTAGGATCAAGAAATATCAGATGTAATGCTATTGCTCCAGGATTTATTGAAACTGAAATGACAGCCGTTCTGGATGAAAAAACGGTTCAGGGATGGAGAGAGGAAATTCCAATGAAAAGAGGAGGGCAACCTGCAGATATCGCAAATGCATGTGTATTCTTGGGCAGCGAAATGTCAGCTTACATTACCGGACAAACGTTAAATGTTGACGGTGGAATGTTAACTTAGAAAATGAAAAAAGTACAGAATATAGTATTATTCTTGTCGATTTTAATAGGCGTCGGTCTGGCATACATTAGTTTTTTTAATGTATATCAGACCGATGATTATTTCTGGTCCTATACAACCAGAAAAGCAGGATTGCTGCAAAGTTTTATAGATACCTATACAACATGGGGCGGAAGGTATTTCGGGTATTCAATTAATATGTTTAATCCAGTCTTTTACGACAGCAATACGATTCTCCCGAAAATATATCCTGTTTTCTTACTACTTTCCTTTATTGGAATTTCAGCATTAAATTTTAAAGAATATTTCAACTATTCTCTGAAAGAATCCCTCAAAAAAGGATTTCTTCTGTTTTTCTTTTATACAGTGCTTCTTGTAAGCTTACCAGAACATTACTTCTGGATCACAGGTTCCAATGTCTATTTCGTGCCTGTTATTTTATCCGGGATCTTACTTTATTTTTTCAAAAAATATCAGGATACAAAACAGAAAATATGGTTTTACCTTTCAGTTTTGTTTATCATCATTCTGATGGGTTCTAATGAAATTCTGGCATTGATTCTTGAAGGCGTCCTGTTAGTATCTTATTATCAGAAACGGAATAAAGAAAGCCTGTTTCTGGTACTGTTAGGAACCGTTTTTTTGCTAGCATGTTTTCTTGCACCAGGAAATTTCAACAGAATGGGAGAGGTAGAAAGAGGAATTGTAAAATGGCTGAAAAGAATTGCTCTTTTTGGTGCTGATACATTCTATGTAGGATTAAAAGTTATTGCAGTACTTCCATTATTTATTAAAGTTTTTGAAGAAGAACTCAAAAAGATCACTGCCCAAATTACATTGAAAAAAGCAGTTCTATTTTGGTCTGTTTCATTGATTCCCTTGTTATTTACGAGCTATATTCTCACCTCTATTGCAAGACAGTTTGAAAGTATACTCTTTTATTTTTTGCTTACTTTTTCTCTGTTAGTATATTTTAAATTTGAAAAAATTAAAAAATTCTGGTGGATTTCTCTGTTCATTATTTTTCTTCCTGAACTTAAAATTTTCCCGGAAAAATATGATTATTTTAATATTGATTTTAATGGTGAAAATATTGTGATGGAACTTGTGACTACAGATTTGAAAGAATATGAGAGAGAAATGAACGAAAGAGTAGATATTATCAAAAACTCTCCTCAAGACTCTGTTGTAGTAGATAAAATAAAAGAGATTCCGAGAATTTTATATTTCGATGAAATGGCTTCAGAAAAAGAACAGGAAACCTATGTAAATGATCAGCTCCAAAAATACTTTAACAAAAAATATATCAGAACAAAAGAATAAAATAAAGGCTTTAGATAATAATTCTAAAGCCTTTATTATGTTTTTATTTTTAGTCTTTAAAAACCTGATTTTCCTGTTCCTGAACACGGATAAAAGTGGTTCTCTTGGAAAGCTCTTTAAGTTTTGAAGCGCCTACATAAGTACAGGTAGACCGTACACCTCCCAAAATATCTTTTACGGTGTCTGCTACAGGACCTTTATACGCGGCTTTCACAGTTTTGCCTTCAGAGGAACGGTATTCTGCTACACCTCCGGAATGCTTATCCATTGCAGTTTTGGAACTCATCCCATAGAAAAGACGGTATTTTTTCCCATTTTCTTCAATCATTTCTCCACCGCTTTCATCATGACCGGCAAACATTCCACCCAGCATTACGAAATCTGCGCCGCCTCCAAAAGCTTTTGCAACATCGCCGGGAACTTTACATCCGCCATCAGCGATGATATGTCCGCCTAAACCATGGGCAGCATCAGCACATTCAATAATAGCAGAAAGCTGAGGATATCCTACTCCTGTTTTTACTCTGGTAGTACAAACTGATCCAGGGCCAATTCCTACCTTTATGATATCGGCACCTACAAGAAGCAGCTCTTCTACCATTTCTCCGGTAACGACATTTCCAGCGATAATGATTTTATCCGGAAAATTAGCTCTTGCCTTCTTCACAAATCCAACGAAATGCTCAGAATAACCATTGGCTACATCAATGCAGAGAAATTCAATTTTTGGATGCTTTTCAAGGATTAGTCTTATTTTTTCTTCATCGGCTTTTCCTGTTCCTGTGCTTAAGGCAATATATTGATAAATACTTTCAGGCTGGCTCTGTAGAAACTGATCCCATTGCTCGGGGGTGTAATGTTTGTGAACAGCTGTGATAATTTTTTCTTTTGCCAGCTCTACAGCCATTTCAAAAGTTCCTACGGTATCCATATTGGCGGCAATTACCGGAACACCTGTCCATTTTTTCTTAGTATGTTTAAAGGTAAACTCTCTTTGTAAATCAACTTCTGACCTGGATTTTAAAGTAGAACGCTTAGGGCGGAACATTACATCCTTGAACCCCAGTTTTATGTCATATTCTATACGCATTTTGTAATTATTTGTCAGAATAAAGGTAGTGAATAATCTGAAATAGTGTATTTTTGAAATAATGGATTTTCCTGTAACATTTCATATTTTCGGCAAAACAATTCTTGCACATCCACTTTTTGAGGCTGGAGGTATGTTTTTGGGTATGAGATATTATTTTTATTTGAAACGTAAGTCCAAAGAAAAACTTTCTTTCAACACCTCGGCTGCAGTTTTAATAGGGGCTACTGCTGGTGCTCTGATAGGTTCCAAGCTGATTGGTAATCTTGAAAACCCTTATACCTTATTTGAGAATTTTACGATCAAAAAGTTCTGGTCAAACAATACCATTGTCGGAGGCCTGGCCTTTGGATTATTGGGAGTAGAGCTGGCAAAGAAGATAGTGCATCATAAAGAAAGCACAGGAGATCTTATTGTTTTTCCTCTGATATTTGCTATTATTATAGGTAGAATAGGGTGTTTTCTCACTGGTATTTATGAAGAAACATATGGCATCCCTACTGATTCTGTTTTTGGAATGCATTTAGGAGACCAATACCTCAGGCATCCAGTTGCTTTGTATGAAATAGCTTTTTTAATTCTTCTGTGGGTGGGGTTAAAATATATTCAAAATCATAAGAAATACCCTTCCGGTTTTATTTTTCAGCTGTTTATGGTCAGCTATTTTACGTTTAGATTCTTTTTAGATTTTATAAAACCAAGGCCAGAGATCATGGGAAATATGGGTACAATTCAAATGGTCTGTATTTGCGTAATTATTTACTACATTTATAAAATCAAAAATACCAAGCCTTTATATTTAAAATATTCAAGATGAAAACTTTAACTATTTTAGAAGTCGGCAATCTGGCAGGTTTAGTCGTAATTATCGTTGGTGCAATTATTTTGGTTGCACTGGTTATTTCCCTTATTATCACTGTTATAACAAAACTTATTTACGAAAGAAAGGGAGACCGGAAATTTACCAAGAAACAATTTATTCAGACAATGCTTATATCCCTTCTGATCTGTGGATTGATCAGTGGTTATATTTGCGGAGGACTTTAAAAATTTTGCTATGCCAGTAAGAAATTATACCTATTACGATTATACAATCAGTCTTTGCCCGGAATGTCTTAAAAGGGTGGGCGCCAAGATCATTATTGAGGATGAAACTGTTTTTATGACCAAAAGATGCCCTGATCATGGTTTTTTTAAAACAAAAATAGCTTCAGATGTGCATTATTATAAAAACATCAGAAACTATAATAAAGCTTCTGAAATACCTTTACATTTCGGAACCGATGTAGAATATGGCTGCCCTTATGATTGTGGACTATGCGTAGATCATGAACAGCATAGCTGTCTTTCTATTGTAGAAGTTACAGATCGTTGTAATCTGACTTGTCCCACATGTTATGCGATGTCCTCTCCACATTATGGAAGTCATAGGAGTCTGGAGGAAATAGAGGCTATGTTTGATGTTATTGTAAAAAATGAAGGTGAACCGGATGTAGTGCAAATCAGTGGAGGAGAACCTACAATTCATCCGGAGTTTTTCAAAATCATGGATATTGCCAAGTCAAAACCAATCAAACATCTGATGCTGAATACCAACGGAATCAGAATTGCTAATGATCCGGGATTTGCTGAAAGATTGGCAACTTATGCCCCGGAGTTTGAAATATATCTTCAGTTTGATTCATTTAAACCTGAAGTACTGCAAGATTTCAGAGGAAAGGATCTTACTGCAGTCAGAATGAAAGCACTGGAAAAACTTAATGAGCTTAATCTTTCTACTACATTGGTTATTGTCCTTCAAAAAGACAAAAATATTGATGAAATAGGAAAAATTATAGAATTTGCCTTGAAGCAGAAATGTGTTAGAGGAATTACCTTCCAACCCGTTGAAATTGCTGGAAGAAACAGGGAAGATTCTGCCCATGAAAAGATTACTCTAACTGAGGTAAGACAGGAAATAATCAATCAGTTTCCGCTATTAAATTCTGATGATATTATTCCGGTACCATGTAATCCGGATGCTCTGGCTATGGGTTATATATTAAAACTTCAGGACGAAACGATTCCTTTAACCAGATATATCAATCCTGCAGATCTTCTGAATAATGAATCAAGAAATACTATTGTTTACGAACAGGATAAGGGATTACATATGCAACTGCTGGATATATTCAGTACGGGGATTTCTGTAGATAAAGTTCAGCCCAAGGTAAATCAGTTACTATGTTGTCTACCCGAAGTTTGTGCGCCGGATCTTGATTATGATAACCTGTTTAGAATAATCATTATGAATTTTATGGATGCACATGATTTTGATGTAAGAGCAGTGAAAAAATCATGCGTACACATTGTCAATAAAGACCTGAAGTTAATACCCTTTGAAACAATGAATCTTTTCTATAGAGATGAAAAAAAGGCTTATCTTGAAGAACTCAGAAAAGAAGATAAAGTATTATTTTGAACAGTATAAAAAATAAAGCGTGAAATTAATTTCACGCTTTTATTATCTTTAATTTCCGGGTTTATTTTACTTCTTTAACGCTTTCAAAAGTCATCACTTCTTCCAGTGTTTTCATGTATTCGTATGCCGTAAGGTCAAACTTTACCGGAACAATGGAAATATATCCGTTAGCCAAAGCTGTCTCATCAGCATCTTCGGAATCATCCATATTGTTGAAATAACCGGTCAGCCAGTAATATTTTTTACCGTGCGGGTTTATTCTTTCATCAAAGCTTTCTTCCCATTTTGCATGAGCCTGTTTACACACTTTTACACCTTTTATTTCTTCAGCCGGAAGTTTAGGAATATTCACATTCAGTACAATACCTTTTGGCATTGGGTTTTCCAGGGTTCTTCTTACGATATTCTGGATAAATTCTTTAGCCTGGGTAAAATCAGCTTCCCAGCTGAAATCCAGTAATGAGAATCCTATCGCAGGAATTCCTTCTACACCTGCTTCTACAGCAGCGGACATTGTTCCCGAATAGATCACATTAATAGAAGAATTTGCTCCGTGATTGATTCCTGAAACTACAATATCAGGTCTTCTTTTCAGAATTTTATCAAGAGCCATTTTTACACAGTCTACAGGAGTTCCGCTGCAAGAAAAATCAGTCTGCGGACCATCCAGAGTAACTTCTTCGTAGCTTAGCGTAGAATTAATGGTAATAGCGTGGCCTTTTCCACTTTGAGGAGAGTTGGGGGCTACAACAACTACTTCTCCGATTTCATTCATAAAACTGATAAGATTTCTGATACCAGGAGCTGTAATTCCATCATCATTAGTAACCAGAATAAGTGGTCTTTCCATAAATTATCTTTAATATTTTTTATTCAAATAGAGTGAGTTTGTTCATTTAAGAATTGAACAAATAGATTTTCAACACATCAAATGTAGGTAAAAATAAGACGTGATAAAACAGCTGTTTTATTATTAATTGTTGTGAATTCAGAATAGAGATTGCCCTATTTTAATTAAAAAATGAGGCTGTGAGCAGGAAAAAAGAAAAGTTTAAAGTTTAGAAAATAAATTAAGAATGAAGGAAAATTAATACATTGATTTGATCTCACATTCTCAAATATTAATTCCTGTTTCATTAATGGCCTCAGTACTTTACAGGTGCTTTTCAGATGAAGTATAAAATTCTTTCTGGAAAAGCACCTGCTAAGCCTGATGGTTGTTCAATTTAAGTGGTTGTACAAAATAATAAACTAATCAAGAGGTTTTCTGCCTGTAATGATGTTATAAAGAATAACAATAATGGCAATGACCAGCAGAATGTGAATCAAATAACCCGTGCTGATGCCTGGGACTATTCCTAACATTCCTAAAAGCCAAACAACGATGCAGATGACTGCAATTAACCATAATAAACTTCTCATGACTTTACATTTTAAAGTTATTTGGTTAAATATCAGCATATTTTATGCCTTTATGGATGAAAATTGATTTTTGTGGTATCTGTTTTTAATTTCCAATGAGAAATACATGTTGCGGCCATTCCCTGAAAATGGAATGATAATTATTTCATTTTGGAGCTAAACTGCCTGATAATAGGAAATGGCTAACACTGTTATTATTATTTGCAGATCTATTTAATAAAAATGTTCAAAACTATCTGATAATTGCAAATAAGGTATTAAATTTGATCATTTGTAACAGTACCAAACTTACTGCTACTAATTATTATACTTATTTTAAAAAAATTAATAAATAAAGACAGTTTATGTGGAAAAATTTCAAACTGAATAAATTTTTACTTCTTATTCCATTAACCAGTCTAATGTTTTGTTTCAACTCGCCAAAGAATGACGATGAAAAGATGCAGACGATTATGGTGAGCGTAAAAAACACACTTTCTTATCTGCATTATAGCCCCAAGTCTATCAATGATGCCTATTCGAAGGACGTTTATAAGCATTATTTCGAATTGGTAGATCCTGCGAAAAGATATTTCCTGCAATCTGACATGGATGAATTCAACAAGCATGAGACAAAGCTTGACGATTATATCAGCCAGGGTGACCTTACATTCTACAAGCTTACGATTGACAGGCTATACCAGAGAGTGGATGAGATCGATAAAATAACACAGGATATTTTCAATAAGCCAATCAATCTTCAGGAAGATGAAACGCTTACTCTTGAGCCGAAACTCAAAAAGGTACCTTCCAACAAGCAGGAACAGTATAATGAGTGGAAAAAATTCATCAAGTACAATATCCTTCAGGAAGTAGAGTCGATGAACAGCAAAGAAGAAGCTCAGAAAGAAAAGAAAGACTCTGTTCAGAAATACAAGCTGAAAGATACGATCAAGTTTAAGCCTCTTACTCAGGATGAAAAGATCAAAAAAGCAACTGATGAAGTAAAAGATCTTGTAAAAGATACCTTTACCCGATTTAAAAAGAGAAAGAAAATGGATTGGTTTACCGTGTATATGAATGCCTATACAGAAGTATTTGATCCACATACCAACTATTATTCTCCAAAAGATAAAGAAGATTTTGATACTCAGTTTACCGGAAAAGTAATCGGTATAGGAGCATTGATTCAGGAGAAAAAAGGAAATCTTTACTTAGGAGCTCTTACCATTGGTGCACCGGCATGGAAGTCTAAGCAGCTTTCTGAGGGTGATAAAATTCTGAAAGTAAGGTCTAAACCGAAAGACGATGCTGTAAACGTAGTAGGAATGCTTTCTGATGAAGCTGTAAGACTGATCAGAGGAGAGAAAGGAACTCCGGTAACACTAACGGTTCAGAAAAAAGACGGTACCATCAAAGACGTAACAATGATTCGTGAAGAAGTAGCTATTGAAGACACTTTTGCAAGAAGTATCGTAGTGAACACTCCAAACGGAAAGAAATATGGTTTCATCAACCTTCCAAGTTTTAATGCTGATTTTGAAAATGCTAAAGGAAGAAATGCTTCTGATGATATTAAAAATGAGATCATTAAACTGAAAGAACAGAATATCCAGGGAATTATTCTTGACCTTAGAAATAATGGAGGAGGTTCTTTAACTGAAGTAGGGGATATTATGGGTCTTTTCATGGAAGCTGGACCTTATGTTCAGGTGAAAGACGGAAACGGGAAAATACAGACTCTTAAGAATAAAAATGAAACTCCTATCTGGACAGGTCCATTGGTGATTATGCAAAACGAGCTTTCTGCTTCGGCTTCAGAAATCCTTGCAGGAGTAATGCAGGATTATGGAAGAGCAATGATTATCGGATCTCCGCAGTCTTTCGGGAAAGGAACCGTTCAGACTTTTGTTGATCTGAACAGATTCCTGAATACAGAAGATGATTTCGGATCTTTAAAACTGACTATCCAGAAGTTCTACAGAATTACCGGAGAATCTACACAGAGAAAAGGTATCGTTTCTGATATCCAGATGAAAGACTTCTTTACCTATGCTGAAGTAGGAGAGCGATATGATGATTATGCATTGGCATGGGATAAAATTCCGCCTACGAAATTCCAGAAGCTTAACTATTTCAACATTCAGGCGCTGGAAAAAGCAAGTGCAGACAGAATGGCTAAAAACAGCAATTATCAGTTGTTATTAGAGTCTGCCCAGTGGAGAGAACAATTGGACAAAGAAGAAAATATCACTTTGAATATCACTAAGTTCAATGAACTAATGAAGAACAGAAAATCTCAGATTGAAAAGTTCAAAGCTTTAACTAAATTTGAGAACGGACTTCAATTCATGATGTATCCAAGTGAAGTTGAAAGAGAGAAAAAAGACGAAGCTTTCAAAAAGAAATCTGAAATGTGGATCAAAAATCTGAAAAAAGATCTTTATCTGCAGGAAGCAATGAATATTGTATCAGATATGGGAGCGAAATCCTAAACATAAAAAACCCGCTAATGAAAATTAGCGGGTTTTTTTATTGAGTAAAAAGGCTTACTTAATTTCTACACATCCCACTCTTCCTCCTGCATTTCCAGTAGGCTGAGTATGGAAATCATCTGCAGCAGCATGTACAATAAGACCTTTGCCGATGATGTTTTTAGACTCATCAGTACAGCCCAGACACCATTTGTCTGTCTTGAAAGTCAGTGTTGCCGTTCCGCTCTCATCAGCAACCAGATTTCCTATATCTCCCATATGGAAATGTTCAGCACCCCATTTACCGTGATCATTTTTGGAAGGATTCCAGTGACCACCAGTAGAGGTTCCGTCTGCAGCAGAACAATCTCCTTTTTCATGAATGTGTACTGCATGGATTCCGGGAGTAAGGTTTGTTACATTCAGTTTCATGATCACGTCATTTCCCTGCTGGGTAAACTTTGCCGTTCCTCCTGTTTGTGTTCCGCTTTTGGCATTTACAGAATACATTTTTGTTGTTCCGCATGAAGCTGCTAAAAATGCAAATCCTGCCAATAATGCTAATGTTTGTGCTTTCATTTTTTAAATGATTTAAAGTGATTTTATCCCTAAAATTATAAAAGATTTTCCAAAGCGCTTTATGATTCCAGTCTTTTTTTCAAAAGATACGGCGCAGTACAGCCGAAATCCAATAGGTTTTGGCCTCAGATTCTGCAGCTTTGTCAAGAATATTGCTTGCTTTAAAAAGAGATGAAAAAAGCTTATTTTTAACGGAGAAAGTAATTAATCTCTAACATCAAAAGAAGGAAGAAATAGAAAAAATGATTATTCTATATACATTTATCAGCGAAGAAAAACACCAGTCTCTTCTTGACCGGTATCTGCCTGTTTTTTCTGATGATATGAAAAGAGATATTCTGAGATACAGAAGATGGCAGGATGCACAGCTTTCTTTGCTGGGGAAGTTACTTTTACGGCATGGATTAAGAACTTTTTATAATATTCCGGAGGTGGAAATAGGTATTCTTCCCAACAAAAAGCCTTATTTGAAAGGACATAACCTTCATTTTAATATATCGCATTCCAAGGACCTTGTTGCCTGTGTCATTGCAGAATATCCTTTGGGAATAGATGTAGAATACAATGATCCGAAGGTCAGTTACCGGGATTTTATATTTCAGATGACTCCTAATGAGATGCAGGAAATTCAGGATGGCATGGATAAAATGAAAGGATTCTTCACCTATTGGACGAGAAAAGAAGCTGCTATAAAAGCACATGGAGGTGGGATGATACTTCCCTTAGATTCTTTTGAAGTAACTAATGGGGAGTGTGTTATTGAAGATGAGAAGTTCTTTATAAAAGAGATTTTTATTCACAAAGACTATCATAGCTATATGGCTTCTTCAGATCCAAAAATTAAAAATGTAGTCCCTCTTTTCAAACATTTTGAAGGAGATATCCTATAGTAAAAGCGGGTTCTTTATCTTTATTATAGCAATAAAAGACAACAGAATTCTGCCCCGGAAAAATATCTTTGTAAACTAACAACTTTGAATTGGAAGAATATAAAAAACGAATTGTAAAAACAATTCAATACATTGATAATCATATTGATTCGGATTTGTCTCTGGAGAAAGTTTCAGAGATAAGCGCTTATTCGCCTTTTCATTTCCACAGAATATTTAAGCTTGTCACCGGAGAGACTCTTCAGAGCTATATTATCAGGAAGAAAATAGAAAAAAGCGCCCTTCATCTGGCAATGCATAAAAATATGGAGATCAAAGAGATCTACTGGAATCTTGGATTTTCAAACCACTCAGCTTTCTGCAAAACATTCAAAAAATATTATGGTGTGCCCCCTACAGAATTCCGCAGGTCGGCTCCTGAAAAATTTCACAAGATTTTACAAACACATAGCAAGAACGGACAAATTGATACGGTTTTCAGCCAATACATTTGCAATATTGAAAACCTGTTAAATTGGACCAACATGAATTTAAAAATCGAAGTAAAAGAAATGCCGGAAATGAATCTGGCGTCTGTAATGAGCCTTGGAATTGCAAATGTGGAATCTTCTTTCAACGTATTAATAGATTGGGCGATAAAGAAGAATCTTTTTCCGCGGGAAAATGTGAAAATGATCGCTGTATATCATGACAGCTGTAAGATTACCCCTCTTGACAAAGTAAGAATTCATGCCTGCATGCTCCTGGATGAAAAACTGAGGCAGCAGGAGGGCGAAGTATTTGCCGAAACTTTAGATGCGGGCAAATACATTGTAGGAAGTGGCGAAGTTACTTTGGATGACTTCGAGCAATGCTGGGTTTCTTTGTTTTTATGGATGAATGAAAACAAGTATACCACCAGAAAAACCTTTCCTTACGAAATCTATCACTCCAACTTTAAAGAACATCCAGAAGGAAAAATGATCGTTGATTTTTGTATTCCGATTCATTAATTTCCCATTCGGTAACAAAAGAATGCCTTTCGGTAACAATTTTTTTACGGGAAGGCATTTCTCATCCTATTTTTGACCCAGAAAACAATAAAAATGAAAACGCAAGGACAAAACATACTGCTTCTTATTTTCCTGATCGCTTCCATAATGGGATATTCGCAGGTGAAGATCTCAGGAAAAGTTTCCTTTAAAAACAAAGGGGTAAGTGAAGTAAACGTCACTCTGAAAGATACCTATGACGGGACAACCACAGATGCCCAAGGTAATTTTTCTTTTGAAACTTCAGAAAAAGGAGAGCATAAAATAACATTCACCCATCCGAAATATGAGAATATAGAAAGAACAGTTTCTATTGAAAATCAGGAAATTTCTTTGATTGTTGACCTTAAAGAACAGATCAGTGAGATTGATGCAGTAGTAGTTTCTGCGGGATCCATTGAAGCAAGTGATAAGAAAAGAGCAACAGCACTGCTTTCTCCAATAGATATTTACACCACAGCAGGAGCTGACGGGCAGATTTCTTCAGCTTTAACCTACCTTCCGGGAGTGCAGAAAGTAGGTGGAACAGAAGGTCTTTTTATCAGAGGTGGTACAGGAACGGAATCTAAAATTTTTATGGATGGAAGTCTTATCAATAATTATTTTTCAAATTCTGTTCCGGGAATTGCAGGAAGAGATCAGTTCAATACCTCACTTTTCAAAGGGAATATATTTTCAAGCGGCGGATATTCTGCATTATACGGACAGGCTCTTTCAGGAGCTTTGATGCTGGAAAGTGTTGATCTTCCGGATGAAAGTTCTTACAGCTTAGGTGTTTCACCTATTTTCCTGAGTGCCGGATTTCAGAAGCTTGGAGACAATAAAAACTATTCCTACGGCGCTACAGCAGGATATTCTATTTTAAGTCTGATGCAGAAAGTCTTTAATTTTAATACAGATTTTGTTGAAGCACCACAGGGTCTTAACGGAGATCTGAATTTCAGATTTAAAACAAAATCAGGGGGCTTTTTCAAATATTATGGGATGTTTAATTCCAATAAAATGGGAGTGAGATCGGAAAGCCTTGAACCCGGATATGATTTCAGTCTGGTAAAGCTTAACGGTAAAAATACATTTCATAATCTTTCCTTTAAACAGAAATTTGGAAAATACCTTCTGAATGTAGGAGGTTCTTACTCTTACAACAGATCTGATCTTCATTTTTCTACAGAAACCAATGATATTGAATCCAACAGAAGCCAGCTTCTTACAGACGGAAATTATTTTAACTTCAAAGCAGTTATTGAAAGAAAGATCAACAAAATCAGCGCTCTGAGAGGAGGATTTGAGTTGAATAATACGGATGAAAACCTGAACTTTGAAGCGGTGCAGAAATATTATAAGGATTTGATATCTTCTGCTTTTCTTGAAACAGATCTGGGATTCAGTAATGCATTGTCAGCGAAAATAGGAGTAAGAGCAGAGCACTCTTCTTTTTTAGGGAAGAATAATATTGCCCCTCGTTTTGCCATTGCTTACCGTCTGGCAAAAGACTGGACCACTTCCTTAGCGTATGGTCTCTTTTATCAGAATCCGGAAAGTAAATATATCAATGGTCCTGCAAATCTTGGTTTCCAGAAGTCTCAGCATTATATTTTTCAGGTTCAGAGAGCTTCGGAAGGAAGAACATTACGTTTTGAAGCGTTTTATAAAAAATATGACCAATTGATTAAAACATTTAATGTTAATCAGGATAAAGAACAGAATCAGCAGACTCAATCCGCATTAAACAACAGTGGATACGGATATGCAAAAGGAGTAGAATTTTTCTGGAGAGACAATAAAAAAACATTTGAGAATATTGATTATTGGATCAGCTACTCATACCTGAATTCTAAAAGAGATTTTCTTAATTATCCGGTTAGCCTGCAGCCAAGTTTTGCCGCGGAACACACCCTTTCTGCAGTGGCAAAAAGATTTATTCCGGAATGGAAGCTTGGAGTAAACTTATCGTATACCTATGCTAAAGGACGTCCTTATTATGATATTGCCTCTACGTTTGAGAACGGGAAAGCAATTAATTATACCAGAAATGAAGGGAGATTAAAAGATTATAATGCTTTGAATTTCAGTATTAATTATCTACCCAATATCGGTAAAAAAGATGCGAAAGCTTTTCCGGTGTTCGTATTGAGTGTCAGCAATATTTTAGGATCAAAGAATGTATATGGCTATAATTTCTCTGCAGACGGATCCAGAAGTTCTGCAATCGTTCCGCCAGTCAATACTTTTGTGTTCATTGGAGCATTTATAAGTTTCGGAGTAGATAAAACGGATGATGCCATCAATAATAATTTATAAAAAACATACCTTAGGGCAAACAAATAGACTAACTTTTAAAATTTGATATCATGAAAAAATACCTTTTAAGCTTTGCTTTAGCTTTTGTGAGCTTAACAGCTTTTGCACAGGCAGATTACGACAAAATAATGACTGAAAAAATCGGAAGAATTGAAGTCTGTAAAACATCGGAAGATTTCCAGACTCTGGCCAATGATTTCCAGAGGATAGGAAGTAAAGAAAGCACAAAATGGCTTCCGGCGTACTATTCGGCATTTTCTTATATCCAGAAAGGAAGAACCTTGATGAGAGACGGAAAAATGCAGGAACTGGATGCTATTGCAGATCAGGCCGAGAAACAACTGTCAATGGCACAGAATCTTGCCGGAGCAGATAATGCAGAAATTCACTTGCTGAGAAAAATGTCCTACTCACTGAGAATGATGGTAAATCCGGCACAGCGTTATATGACAGACGGAGCCAGAGCTGCTGAAGAACTTAATATTGCAGAAAAATTAGAGCCTGCAAATCCAAGAATTGCTCTTATCAAAGCAGAAGACGTTTATTTTACTCCTGAGCAGTACGGAGGAAGCAAAACCAAAGGACTGGAAATGTTCAAAGATGCACAGGCAAAATTTAAGACCTACAAACCTAAAACGGCATTAGATCCTAACTGGGGAAGAGGTGAAGCTGATTATTTTCTAAGCCTTCCGGCAGAAAAAGCGAAATAATACATTCTTTGCTTTACTTATAAATTAACCTTCATTCGTGAAGGTTTTTTTATACCGTTCAGGGAAGAAAATCAGCCCTTCGGTAAGAATTAATTTTTGATACCTTTAATAAAAACTAATTTTGAGTCAAGAAAACAGATCATGAAACGG
This sequence comes from Chryseobacterium sp. 22543, assembly GCF_052044565.1. NCBI lineage: Bacteria > Pseudomonadati > Bacteroidota > Flavobacteriia > Flavobacteriales > Weeksellaceae > Chryseobacterium > Chryseobacterium sp. 22543. The sequence goes on along the minus strand of NZ_JBQENH010000004.1, from coordinate 558,036 downwards.
AAATACTTTACCATATTACTTTGGACGTCATTAGGAACCACATTATTTTTCTTTTTGTTTTTTAATGATGAAAAGACTTTGAATTCTTTTCTGATCACGCTGCTTCTTTCAACCATGTATTCCTTTGTACTGGGGTTTGGAAACGGATTTATCAATGAATTTCTCAACAGAAAATTCCCATGGTCGGAAGCTACCCGAACGAGAGCGGTTTTAAGTATTGTTTCCATTATCATCGGGAACTTTATTCTGGTCTATTTCTGTAATTATATGAACTATGTGGTGATTCAGAAAACGGCTACCATACAAGAGTTTTTTTCTTCAAAGTATGGGGTAACGAATTGGTTTATGATCAATATTGCTCTTTTGATCTCTGCCTTTCTTCATGCTAAAAGCTTTATGGAAGAGCTGAAAAAGACTTCCAGAAAAGAAGTAGTAGAGCAGAAGCTAATCGCGAAATCAGCAAACGCTCAGTTTGAAAGTTTAAAAAATCAGCTGGATCCTCATTTCCTTTTCAATTCTCTGAATGTTTTAAGCTCACTGATTGATGAGAATCCGCGCCAAGCTCAGAAGTTTACCGCTTCAATGTCAAAGATTTACCGTTATGTACTTGAACAGAAAGATAAAGAGCTTGTAACGGTGGAAGATGAAATAGAATTTGCCAGAACATATTGTGACCTTTTGAAAACAAGATTTGAAGACAGTGTAGATTTTACTTTTGAAGTTGCCCGGGAAGATTACCAGAAATATGTTGTTCCGCTGTCTTTACAGCTGCTGCTGGAAAACTGTATCAAACATAATTTCGCTACGTCATCAAAACCTTTGATGATAAGAATTTTTTCAGCGGGAAATATACTTTGTATTGAAAATAACTTACAGGTAAGAGAGCAGATCAAAGAAAGTTCGGGAATTGGTCTTGCCAATATTGTACAGCGTTATTCTCTGCTTACCGATCGAAATGTATTCATAGAAAAGTCAGAGGATCATTTTAAAGTAAAACTTCCGATGCTTTTGAATAAACCGCAAGTTTCCAGTGCAAAACCTGAAGATGATTCTGCTGCGTACAAGCGTGCACAGAAGAGAGTAAAAGAAATGAAAAGCTTTTATATGAATCTTATTTCTTACTGCACTGTATGTTCCTTTTTAATCTTTATCAATCTTTACACCAGCAGCAGAAATCAGTGGTTTTGGTTTCCGGTACTGGGGTGGGGAATTGGGGTTGCTTCCCATGCCTTTCAGGTGTTTGGAGTAGGAGAATCATGGCAGGAAAAGAAGATTCGTGAAATTATGAACAAACAAAAAAAATAAAACGATGGAAAGATTTGACGAAAATGATATTGAATACCAACGTGCCAGAAGAGAGGTAGAACGGTTACGTGGATTTTACGGACATTTATTCGCTTATATCGCAGTGAATGCTATGATCGTTGTATACAACTGTATGAACCTGAAACCCGGTGAAAGTTATTTTCAGTTTAAAAACTTTTTTACAGCCACTTTCTGGGGAATAGGAGTTGCAGCACACGCTGTTACGGTTTTTTTACCCCGTATTAATTTTATCAGGAAATGGGAAGACCATAAGATTAAAGAACTGATGGATAAGCAGAAAAATCATTAAAGGAATTTCCTTTTTTACTCAAACACTTTTAATTTTAAAAACGCATTAAAGATGAACACTTTGTCAACGCTATTCTACATTTCAATGGCCACCTGGTTTCTTACAGAATTTCTTTACAAAAACATGTTGAAATCCGGTAAAGAAGATCAAAAGAACAAAGATAAATCAACATTGAATATTCTATGGCTTGCCATTCCTTTTTCTATAATGAGTTCGATATTCATATCTTATAACACTCATTTTACGATTGCTGCAGGAATTTGGATTCTTTATCTGGGAGAACTCCTCATTCTTACCGGAATTATTTTCAGATATATGATCATCAGATCCTTGGGAAAATATTTTACCGTAGATGTTACCATCAGACAGGATCATAAAATCAAAAAAGAAGGGTTTTATAAATATCTGAGACATCCTTCTTATGCCTTTTCCCTGCTAACCTCTCTTGGTCTTGGTTTGTATTTGAATAACTGGCTGTCTTTAGTCTTTGCTTTTGTACCTCCGTTTTTAGCCTTCGCCTACAGGATTAAGATCGAAGAACAGGCTTTGGTAGAGCAGTTCGGTGATGAATATATTGAATACAGAAAAAGTACAAAGAAGCTGATCCCGTTTATCTATTAATTACCCGTTTTTACGATTCGGATAGCATAATCTACCATTCGGTAATATAAAATTGATTTGACCCCTTTTCCTGAACTACCTTTGATTCAAGAAAAAAACAAATTAACCTTTTAAAACAAAACATTATGGAAATTTTACCAAATAAAGAGACCATTGCTTACAGAAAAGCATCCAGAAGAGTGAAAGAATTAAAAGAATTTTATGGAAATCTTACTTCTTATTGTATTGTTATTCCATTTCTGGCAATACTGAATCTTATGACCGCTCCCGGATACCTGTGGTTTTTATGGCCGGCGCTGGGCTGGGGAATAGGAATTGCGTTTCATGCAATAAATGTATTCGGAATTGGAAAAAGCTGGGAAGAAAGAAAGATAAAAGAACTGATGGAGAAAGAGGAAAAAGGAAAAATAAAAACATTCTAACAATAATCATAACTAAAAACTTACACGATCATGAATTACGAAACTGCAAGCACAAGAACGAACAACATCAGAAAATTCTATAAAAGCATTTTTATATTTGCAATCTTTGCTGCTCTTATCATTCCGGATGATATTTTTGGCGAAAAGATTATTAATTTTCGATTGTTTGACCGATATACTATCCTTGGGATCTGGGGATTTATTATTCTCATTAAAGCCGTAAAACTGTTTCTTTTTGATTCTGAATGGGAAAGAAATATGATTGAAAAAGAGCTTGAGAAGGAGAAAAAGCCAATAAAATATTAAAATATGCCCGCTTTTATCTAACTTTATTTCCTAAAATCTAAAAACTAAAATTAAAGCTCAATGATCAAAACTGTCATTATAGAAGATGAAAAACCTGCTTCAAGGAAATTAGAACGTATGCTGAGTAATTTTCCTGAAATAGAGATCGTTGCGAAAATAGAATCAGTAGAAGAAGGAGTTGTCTGGTTTTCTGAAAACGAACATCCGCAGCTGATCTTTTCTGATATTGTTTTAGGTGACGGACTGTCCTTTGATATCTTTGAAAAAATTCCAACGAAAGGATTCATCATCTATACCACGGCTTTTGATCAGTATACACTGAAAGCTTTTAAGCTGAACAGTATTGATTATCTTTTAAAACCTATTCTTGATGAAGATCTGGAAGGCGCAGTAGAGAAGTTTAAATCCTTTATTCCTGCCAATGACACGAATGGTTCTCAGGATATCAAACAGCTGATTAGAAAAGAGAAATCTACACTGTCCAGAGTTCTGGTAAAAATCGGGTATAACCTTAAAATCATCCAGACTCAGGAAATAAGCTGTTTTTTTAGTGAGAATAAAATCGTTTATCTTCAGACAGAAGACCGTATCTATCCATCAGATTTTACACTTGATGAGCTGGAAGATGTTCTGGATGAGAAAAAATTTTTCAGAGTAAACAGACAGTTTATTGTAAGCTCAGATTATATTAAAAATATCCATACATCACCTTACTATAAAGTGGATATGGAGTTTCAGCCTGAAGAAGAAATTACAGTAAGCAGAGACCGCGTCAAAGACTTCAAAGATTGGCTGGTCAGTTGATAAAAAAGGAAGAAATTTCCTCATCATACAAAAACAAACACCATGGATCTTATATTATTGATTTTTAAACTGTTCCTTTCCCTCTTTTATGCCTGAAAACAGGAATTGTCAGGAGTTATAAAAGTTACTGGCAGATTGTACAAACTGGTGAAAGGCTTCCGTGACTTCTTTCTTATGCTTATGAGCAAGAGGAAACGGAACCATATGGGAATACTCATACGGGAAATCTTTGATTTCTACTTCTACATTGATGTTCCTGTAGCCTCCACGTAAAGTATTCAACGCTTCTATTGGAGGGGCAACACTATCTTTTTCCAGGACATACGCTTTTATCTGGGACTGAATTTCATGAATTCTTTCTTCTCTTTCCCTTTGAAAATAATTGTAGCGAAGCATTTTTTTGAACCAGCTTTCCTGCGGATGAAGTTCTTCATTCTGATAATGTTTCAAACGGGTATCTGATTTAAAATCAGAACTCAGCAGCTCTGTGAAGACAGACTGCATTTTAATAGTAGCCTGAGTATCCATGATGTATTTGGATATCGGAAACATCCTGTCAATAGTCATTCCTCCACAAAAACAGAAAACTTTAGACCGGGTAAAGTAATGGTTCGGATCTGCCATTTTAATGATCATTGAAAGAAAAGATCCAATAGAATATCCAAATAAATCCAGATCTGCTTCTGGGGAAATCCCTTTTATTTTATTGTTTTTAATCTCTTTTACTACTTCAGTAATATCAGAATAAGTCTGCAGGCCGGACCAGAATATTCTTTGAGGATGTGCTTCCAGCCTTGAGCTTATCGCAGCATTCACATAGGAGAAATTCATATTTTCCGGATATTTTTTCCTCCTGAAACGAACCACTTCCATCATGTGATGACGGTCACTCCAGATAGGTTCTGCACGATCCATATGAAAAGCAATAGGAAACAGAATAACGGCTTTCTGTGTTCTCTGGGCCAGTTCATATGCCCATGGCAGATATTTGTCCCATTTCTTTTCATTCAGGCCATGGAAGAAAAAAATACACCCTTTGACGGTTTCTATATCCGCTCTCTTCAGTATATAATATGTAAACCTTTTATTGCATTCAATATCGAAATCCTTGATGTCCACTGCAGGCTGACCATAAAAAAGATACCCTTTTTCACTGATTTCCAGTAATTGCTGGTGGGTGATGCAATGTTGATGTTCCGAACCATAAAGCAGATCAGAAACCTTCGATTCAAAAGGAACAGCCTCAATAGTTACATTTAATTCCTTTATTTCAACCCTGTCTTTTCCGGAATCAAAATGACTTTTCAAAACTTCATACAATTCATAATATTCCATAGTACGACAATTGAAGGGATTCATATTTAGAACTATCAATTTAGAGAATTATTGCTATAATATGTTGATTTTTAAGAGTTAAATGTATTCTAGGCATAGGAGAAAAAATAAACCCCGGAACAGTCTTATTCCGGGGCAGTAGATATATAAATTGATAAGGATGTTTACTCTTTTGCTTCCGCTTTTTTTCCGTTTTCCTGGATGGTAGCAGCTGTAAAGATGATCATGACAATGCACAAGATAAGATCTGCTTTTTCAGGGTGAAAGATTTCCTGGTAGATATTGTAGCCTACAAGTATTGAGACAAAAAAGATAAGAGCATTGTTAGCGGATGCATATTGGTTTTTAATTGTTGTTTTCATAATGATGTTTTTTATTGTTATTTATCCAGTAAGTATGACAATTCAAAATACGTTACAACAATTTTCAAAATAATAATCAATAATTACATAACTATCTGTAATCAATCCTGTTAGATTCAGTGTCTTCAAGCTGTTTAAGGATGGATTCCGGAATTTCATCGCTGTCAATGGGAAAGCTGATAGAGTCGGAAATAAAGTTTTTTCTGTCTGCTTTTCTGAAGATTTCAAACAAGGCTATCGGCTCCTGATTGAAACTGATACAGGTACTTATAAAGTGGATTTCGTGGAGTTTATAGTCAGGATTCTTAAGTTTTTCTTTAATATCTTTAATTCTTGAAATAAAATGCCGCTGGCGGATAAAAGTGTTGCTGTTCATAATGATAAAAACATAGTCGGAATAAGCTGTTACCTTACCAAAATACTTATGCTGGTCACCACCGCTTCTTTCAATAAAATATTCTCCGGTTGTCTCCGATTTATAAATTTCCATCGCAGAGCGCCATATACGGTCTTCTTTTGCCATTAAAGGATTGTCAGGAAGATTTCTGTTATAAGAGTACCAGCAGCCTACCAGGCGGTCCAGAAGAGCGGTATTCAGATTTACATTATTCATCTCAATCCTGAGATCATTAAAGTTGAAAGACTCTGTAGTGGAATTGATGAAGTCTATATAATTGGAGTAACCCAGAACTTTGACAATTAGACTCAGTTTTGCAAGGTTCGGTCTGCTCAGAACAGCATTTTCATTTTGCCTGAATTTTTTCAGTTTATTGATAATCAGGTGTTCATACAGGTAATTAGTCCCCAGAAGATCTGGTTCTTTTTTAATTTCTTTCTCTGAATGATCATTGATAATGAGCTCATTCAGTTCTGCGCTGATGTAGGACCATTCGGTTTTGGTAACGTCTTCCCAATGGTTTTTCTTTAAAAAATGGCGGCTTAAGAAATTCATCAGTTTTTCAAGATGCAGTATATCTTCCTTTTTCATCTGTTTATTTTTTATGGTCAGATTCGTTTTAGTTTTATAAGACTAATTTAAGATTTTTATCAAGCCAAAAAAGACTTTTGAGAGATTTTTATATTTTAAAATCCATTGATATTTGAATAGAAAACAAAATTTAAAACAATGGAAACAAGAATGTTATTAAAAGATGAATCTCTCTGGAACCGGATACAGGGATTTTCGCTGGATGCTCCCGGCGTTGCTTTCCCTTTTTCAAAAAAACTGGCAAAAGAAGAAAGCTGGAGCCTTGATTTTGCAAAAAAAGCGATAGAAGAATATAAAAAGTTTGTCTATCTCTGCTGTATTCTTCCCAACGGGGCCTCTCCCAGCGAAATAGTGGATAAAGTATGGCATATGCATCTGATCTACACCCAGAATTATTGGGAAGAATTCTGTCCGAATATTTTAAAAAGACCGCTTCACCATCATCCTTCTAAAGGAGGAAACACAGAAAGAATGAAACATGAGAATTGGTTTGAAGATACGATGTCCGGCTACAGGAACATATTTCAGCAGGAAGCACCCGAAGAAATATGGAAAGGGAAAAAGAAAGAATCTAAAGTAAGACGCTGGATGAAAAAGATGGCCTTTTTTTCTCCAATTTTTATTTTATTGCTGCTGTTTTCCTGTACAGAAGGAGGAGGCTTCACCGGATTGTTGGTCACGGCAGTGATTTTTGCCATTATTTTTATTTTGGGAACAATAACCTCAATCATAGGAGATGGTGAAATTCCCGATCCTAATAGAAAGGATAAGCAAAGCAATGATGGAGGAGGAGGTGGAAGCTGCGGAGGATCGAGCTGCAGCGGAGGAGGTGGTTGTGGCGGAGGCTGTGGTGGTTGTGGGGGATGTGGAGGATAAAAAATAATCAATATGAAAAAACTAACCATTCACTCAGTTTCTGTTGGAGTAAGCTTTATGTGGCTTATGACAGCATGTCAGACATTGAATCCCATTATTCTTAAAGGGCCGGATTTTCTGAAGTTTTATCTCATTCTGGTTCTCGGATTCTATGCTTCAGTTTTTATTTTAAACTCCTTGAGAGAAACCATTTCGGAGACTACATTTTATTTTACAGGCTTCATTTTTTTACTGGGAATTATAAAACTGGTAAGAGGAATCATGCTGGGAAAACCCGTTGGATTTCTCGTTATGATTTTAATCCTGGAATGTATTGTGGCAGTGTTTCTTATCATGAGCCACGTCAACAAGAAAACAAAGTAATTGTTTCATAAAAACAAACCCGAAACAGAACTGTTCCGGGCTTTATAATAAGGTATAGAGATCAAATCTCTTACTTTTTTTCTTTTATGGGCTGGTAGCCATATTTTCTAACCATAATGGAAGTGATCACCACTAAAATAAGGCTGATTCCGATATTTGAATTCTCAGGATGTACAATTGCCTGATAAAGATTGTAACCGAAAACCGCAGATACAACTGAGATCAGGATATTGTTTACATAAGCATACTGGTTTTTTGTAGTTGTTTTCATAGTAATTTTTTTATTGTTATTTACTCAGTAAGTAAGACAACTTAAAAAACGTTACAGAAAACTTTAAAATTATTTCTTCAAAAAACAAACTTATATATTCTCAACCCTGAACTCATCATCCTTTACGCAATCACACCGCTTCCGATAAGTTCATCATCAATATACCATGCAGCAAACTGTCCTTCCGCAATGGCAGACTGAAGTTCATCAAACTCAATATATAATGCATTTTCAAACTGATACAGAGTTGCTTTCTGCAAAGCCTGTCTGTATCGGAATCTGGCCATTACTTCCATAGATTCTCCACTCTGAAGTTTCATATCCTCACGTACCCAGTGCAGTTCAGAATTATCTATTTTCAATGCTTTTTTGTGAAGACCAGGGAAATGGCTTCCTTCTCCCACGAAAATGATATTGTTTTCCATCTCTCTGGAGATAATAAAACAGCTTTCCTTGTGCCCGCCTATTCCAAGGCCCCGGCTTTGTCCGATGGTGAAAAACTGGGCTCCCTGATGTTTCCCGATTACTTTTCCGTCAGACTTTTTATAGTTGATTTTTCTGGATAAAAACTCAAGTTCTTCTTCTTTAGAAGCGAATTCTGGTTTTTCTTCCGAAAATAAAGGTGAATCTTTGAAAATTTCTACAATTTCCCCTTCATTGGGCTTCAATTGCTGCTGTAAAAACTGTGGAAGGCTCACCTTCCCGATAAAACATAATCCCTGGGAATCCTTTTTATCTGCTGTTACCAACCCGATCTCCTTTGCGATTTCTCTTACCTGAGGTTTTGTAAGTTCTCCGATAGGGAACAACGCTTTTGAAAGTTGATCCTGGCTTAGCTGGCAAAGGAAATAAGACTGATCTTTATTGTTGTCTTTTCCGGCAAGAAGGTGGAAAATTTCTTTTCCGTTTTCGTCAAAAGTAGAGTTTACTCTTGCATAATGTCCGGTTGCCACCTTATCTGCCCCCAATGACATTGCGGTCTTCATGAAAACATCGAATTTTACTTCTCTGTTACATAATACATCCGGGTTGGGAGTTCTTCCTTTTTCATATTCTGCAAACATATAGTCAACGATACGTTCCTTGTAAAGTTCACTCATGTCTATCACCTGGAAAGGAATTCCAAGCTTTTGTGCCACCATAAGGGCATCATTACTGTCCTCAATCCAGGGACATTCATCTTCCAGAGTTACGGAAGCATCGTTCCAGTTTCTCATAAACAAAGCCACCACTTCATGGCCTTGCTGTTGCAGCAAATACGCTGTAACACTAGAATCTACACCTCCGGAGAGGCCTACTACTATTTTCATTATATTTCAATTTTACGAAACTCTTAACGGGAGTTCTTAGTTTGATGCGGCAAAAATACAACTAAATAAATTCGTAAAAAAACCATAATTTTAAACATTGATAAAAACGATATTAATCGTATTTGCCATTATACCGTACTATAACAAGTGATGGGAGTATACAATATCATCAAAACAAAATATATCTACATATGAAAAAAATTATTATTTCAATGATGCTGATCATCTCGGGGTCAGTGTTTTCCCAGGTTTCAGTAGGAACTCCGGTGCAGGAAAACAGCAAATGGACTTTTGGAGGGGGAATCGGATTAGGATTCGGGAGTAATAGTGCTTTTAATCTGTCTGCTTCACCAAGAGTAGGTTACAGGCTTACGGATGATCTTGAGGCAGGTGTTGTGGGAAGTGTATCCTGGCAGACTTCCAATTCTTATAAATCTACCATGTTTGGGGTAGGGCCATTTGTCAATTACTATTTTGCCAGATCATTTTATGTGGGAGCAAACTATCAGCATTATTTTGTTGACTATAAAGATAAATACTATGATTATAAATACAATACAGAAGAAAATGCATTGTATCTTGGAGGAGGATATATGCAAAGAATCGGGAATAATTCTTTTATGCAGATTGGATTGATGTATAATGTACTCTGGAAGCAGAATTCCAGTGTGTTTTCAAGCGGTCTGATCCCGAATATCGGTTTTGTAGTAGGGCTTTAATGCCTGGTTTATCAATAGGAACGGGCTTTAGCCCGTTTAATCAAAGAACAAAATTCATTCGGCTTCAGCCAAACCTCATAATGTTAAGGCACAAAGATATTTGGAGTTCAATACAATACTCAATATAATTGGTTTTAACGTAAAACTTATAAAACGAAAAGCCCCGGAAAATTTCCCGGGGCTTTTCTATTTGAAATTAAATTATTTATTCAATTATGATTGAGAAGACTTCTCAGCAGCTGATTTTTTCGCTTTCTGCGTTTTTCCAATCAGTCCGTCTTTAGCATCATTAAGGTCAAGAACTACGGTTTCTCCTTCATTCAATTGCTTGTTTACCAACATTTCTGCCAATAAGTCTTCAATATATTTCTGGATTGCTCGTTTCAATGGTCTTGCACCGAAATCTTTATCCCATCCTTTTTCAGAAATGAAGTTTTTAGCATCTTCAGTTAAGTCAACTTTATATCCTAATTTTTCAAGTCTGCCATACAATTTGTTCAATTCAATATCAATAATCTTCTTGATATCATCCTGAACAAGAGAGTTGAAGATCACAATGTCATCAATTCTGTTTAAGAATTCAGGAGCAAATGCTTTCTTAAGAGCACTTTCAATGGTACTTCTCGCTCTTGTATCTGAGCTTGTCTTTTTAGCTGAAGTTCCGAATCCTACACCATCTCCAAAGTCTTTAAGATCTCTGGTTCCGATATTGGAAGTAAGAATGATAATCGTATTTCTGAAGTCGATTTTTCTCCCTAAGCTGTCTGTAACGTGACCTTCATCAAGGATCTGTAACAGAATATTGAATACATCCGGGTGAGCTTTTTCAATCTCATCCAAAAGAACCACAGCATAAGGTTTTCTTCTTACCGCTTCAGTCAGCTGACCACCTTCTTCATATCCTACGTATCCCGGAGGCGCACCCACCAATCTTGAAACTGCGAATTTCTCCATGTATTCACTCATGTCAATTCTGATCAAAGATTCGTCAGATTCAAACAGTTCTCTCGCCATTACTTTAGCCAGCTCGGTTTTACCAACCCCGGTTGTTCCAAGGAAAATAAATGTACCGATAGGACGGTTTGGATCTTTAAGACCAGCTCTGTTTCTTTGAATTGCTTTCACAACTTTTTTCACAGCATCTTCCTGACCGATTACTTTTCCGTTCAGTTTTTCATCCATCTGGGCAAGCTTATCAAGCTCGTTCTTGCCAACTTTCGTTACAGGAACTCCACTCATCATAGAAACCACTTCCGCTACACTTTCCTCACTCACGGTTTCTTTTTTCTCTTTTACATCTTTATCCCATTTTTCCTGAGCAGCATTCAGTTCCATCTGAAGTCTTTCCTCTTCATCTTTAAGCTTTCTTGCCTCAAGATAATCCTGAGCTTTTACAGCTTTCTGCTTCAGTTCTTTGATATCTTCAATTTTCTTTTCAAAATCAATGATCTCTGTAGGAACTTTCATGTTCTTGATGTAAACTCTTGACCCAGCTTCGTCCATTGCATCAATCGCTTTGTCCGGTAAGAAACGGTCTGTAATATATCTTGCTGTCAGATTGACACAGGCATTAATTGCTTCAGGCGTATAAATTACATTGTGGTGTTCTTCATACTTATCCTTAATCTGGTTCAGAATCTGAATGGTTTCATCAATAGAAGTAGGCTCCACCATTACTTTCTGGAATCTTCTTTCTAAAGCACCGTCTTTTTCAATATACTGACGATATTCATCCAGAGTCGTAGCCCCGATGCATTGAATTTCTCCTCTTGCCAAAGCCGGTTTGAACATATTGGAAGCATCTAAACTTCCTGTAGAACTTCCCGCTCCTACAATCGTATGAAGCTCATCAATAAATAAGATGACATCTCTGTTTTTTTCCAGTTCCGTCATGATGGCCTTCATTCTTTCTTCAAACTGACCACGGTATTTAGTTCCGGCAACTAAACTTGCCAGGTCTAAAGTGATCACACGTTTTCCGTAAAGAACTCTTGACACTTTTTTCTGTTGAATTCTTAATGCTAAACCTTCAGCAATAGCAGATTTACCAACTCCCGGCTCTCCAATAAGAAGAGGATTGTTTTTCTTTCTACGGGATAAGATCTGAGAAACTCTCTCAATTTCTTTTTCACGGCCGATTACCGGGTCTAGCTTTCCATCCCTGGCCAAAGAAGTAAGGTCTCTACCAAAGTTATCCAATGTAGGTGTTTTACTTTTTGCAGAACCTAGATTTCCTGTAGGCTTTCTCATTTGCTCAAATTCTTCTCTTTCATCATCGTCATCATAAGCACTCATCTGTGGAGACTGGCCTGAATTTTTAAGCATAGTCTGGTATTCTCTTGAAACTCCCTCATAGTCTATGTCATAAGCTCCCAGGATATTTGAAGTAGGATCCTCATATTTATAAAGAATACCTAAAAGCAGGTGAACGGTATTAATTTCATTGCTTTTATATTGACGGCATTCTAGCTCTGCACGTTTAATGGCATGGTCTGCCATCTTGGTGAAAGAAATATTGGTAACCTCTTCAGAAATAGGATTTAGACTTGCTGTATTTAAAGTTTCAATTTTTCTTCTGATTTGTGTTAAATCCGCATTAAGGTTTTGAAGGATTTCTTTTGCAGAGTTTTCCGTTTTTATAATACCTAAAAGTAGATGTTCTGTATTAAGAAATTCACTTTTCAGCCTTTTAGCTTCGCTTTTGCTTTGTTTGAACACCTGGCTCAAACCTTGTGAAAACTTATAATCCATAATATATCTCATTAGAACAAAGGCAACATTACCTTTTATTCATTATCTAAATTACAAATATTTTACCAAAAATCAATTAATGACTTTATGGCAGAAAAAATTTTATTATCTTATTGAAAATGATTAAGTTTGTTATCCTTAAATTTCCCCCATGAATACTGAAATTACCACCTACATCGGCTATTCTGCATCTCTTTTTATCGTATTGAGTTTCATACTGAAAGATGTAAGAAAAATTAGGGTAGTCAATATGATCGGCTGTATTTGTTTTGTCATTTATGGTATCTTCAATGGAATGCTTTGGCCGGTTATCATTCCAAACGGGCTCATTTGTTTCATTCAGATCTATTATTTAATATTAGACAAGAAAAAGTGATGAAGAAAAAAATACTAGTATCTGCCTTTAGCAGTTTGTATACCGATCAGCGAATAGAAAAGGTATGCAAAACCCTTTTTGACAACGGATATCCCATTGAATTGATCGGAAACGATTGGGAAGGAAATGAGACAATGGAACGTCCTTATCCTTTTTCAAGAATAGGACTGACGTCAAAAAGCCTAAAGACAGCTTATTTTGAGTTCAACTGGAAATTATACCATGAGCTTAAGAAAAAAGCAGACAAAGATACTATCCTTCATGCCAATGACATTGATGCGCTTCTGCCAAATTATCTCATTGCCAAAAAACTCAATATTCCATTGGTCTTTGACAGCCATGAAATTTTCACGGAAATGCCATCAGTACAAAACAGGTTTTCACAAAAATTCTGGAGAGTGCTGGAAAGAAAGCTGGTTCCTCATGTGAAATTTATGATGACAGAAAGTGAAAACTATGCTGAGTGGTTTCACGAAAAATATAAGGTAAACCCGGTAGTTGTCAGAAATATCCCGAGAAAAATTCTTTCTGCCCCTGAAATTCCTGAAAACCATCCTAAAATTATTCTGTATCAGGGAGCGATTAATCAATCCAGAGGAATTGAAAAAATGATTGCCGCCATGCATCATATTAAAGATGCTGTTCTGAAAATTGCTGGTGACGGACCGAAGAAAAAAGAATATGAAGAACTTGTCATTCAGGAAAAACTGCAGGACAAAATCTTTTTCCTGGGTAAACTGAAACCGGAAAATCTCAGAGAAATTACAAAAACAGCAGATGTAGGATTTAGTCTTGAAGAGAATAACGGAGTTAGTTATTATTACTCACTTCCCAATAAAGTTTGTGACTATATCCAGTCCAGAGTGCCGCTTGTTATGATTAATTTCCCGGAAATGCAGCGTATAAAAAATCAGTTTAATGTAGGAGAGATCATTACAGATCATCAGCCTGAAACGATTGAAAAAGCAATTAATCTGGTTCTTGAAAGAGGAAGACTGTACTATCAGGGCGAATTGAACAAAGCTGCAGATGTATTTTGCTGGGAGAACGAAGAAACAAAAATTCTTCAGCTTTTTGAAAAAGCATCCCGGTAATAAATTTTACAAAATTGGTTATCTTTGCAAAAGAAATTTGATTAAAAATGACCATTAAAGAAAAACAGCAGGAAATAATAGACGAATTCGCTTTTCTGGACGATTGGGAGCAAAAGTACGAGTACATCATTGATCTTGGAAAAGAACTGAAAGGCCTGCCGGAAGAAAGAAAGACAGAAGAAAATCTGATTAAAGGCTGCCAGAGTAAAGTTTGGATTGATGCCGAATTTAAAGATGGGAAACTTTTCTTTAATGCAGATTCTGACGGTATTTTACCCAAAGGAATCGTTTCTCTTTTAGTAAGTATTTATAGTGGGCATTCCACTCAGGAAATTCTGGATTCTGATTTTGATTTTATTGCAGAAATAGGGTTACAGGAATTTCTTTCGCCATCCAGAGCCAACGGATTGATGGCAATGACCAAACAGATCAAGTTTTATGCAGTTGCTTATCAACTGAAATCATAGCCGTGACAAAAATTTTAGCATATCGTTTTTCCGCATTCGGAGATGTTGCGATGACCGTACCTGTTTTCAGAGAATTTCTGGAGCAGAACCCCGGTGTGGAAATTATTATGGTGTCCAGGAAGAATTTCGAAGCGTTGTTTGCGGGAGTTCCCAATGTAACTTTTAAAGGAATTGATCTTGATGACTATAAAGGTCTCTTTGGATTGAGGAAACTGAGCAATGAACTGATCCGGGAGTTTAATCCTGACTGTATTGCCAATCTTCATGATGTAATCCGGACCAAGGTTTTAGACAGGATATATAGAAGAAAAGGACTTAAAGTTTTCAAAATAGATAAGGGTAAAGAGGAGAAAGAACACCTTACAGATGTCTGGAATCTTGAGAAAGTGCAGCTGAGGAAAACCGTGGAACGTTATGCTGATGTATTCCGTAAAATGGGATTCAAAGTTGAGCTTTCACATCAGCTCAGACCTACTTCGGAGCATCAATCAGGAATTGGTTTTGCCCCTTTTGCCCAACACAAAGGAAAGATGCTTCCTCTGGAAAAATCCTATGAACTGGTCAGAATTCTGGCTCAGAAACATACGGTGTATTTCTTTGGTGGAGGTAAAAAAGAAACCGAAACCCTTGACAGATGGGAAAGTGAGATTCCCAATACCAAAAATCTTTCCGGAAAATTAAATCTTACCGAAGAACTCAATCATATTGCCGGGCTGGAACTGATGATATCCATGGATTCTGCGAATATGCATCTTGCGAGTCTTGTAGGAACAAGATGTGTTTCTATTTGGGGTGCTACTCATCCCTATGCAGGATTTTTAGGATTCGGGCAGAGTGAAGAAGATGTTGTTCAGGTAAAAGATCTCACCTGCAGACCATGTTCTGTTTTTGGAGATAAAGAATGTTACAGAGGAGACTGGGCTTGTCTTGAGGAATTCAATATTCAGAAAGTGATAGATAGGGTTAATTTTTAAAAATAATCTTTACCATCTCTTCGGCTTTAGTATGGTCCGAATGTGTTTTTTCTAAGATTTGCTTTCTTTTTTCAGTATCATTATAATCTTTTTCGGCAGAGCTGATAATCTGTTGGCGAATTTCAGCCATATCAGCCCCATACAGGCATAAATCCTTCAAAGCAGGGTTATCTGTAATATTTCCATTAATAATCACAAAACGACTATTGTAAAGGGTGTTGAAAAGCTTCACCTTGGTTCCTGAATTCTGGTAAGAAATCAGAATGTTGGCATGGGCATTTTCCAGGAGATGGTGAAGGTTTTCTGTCGTCAGGATAGGAGTGAGGGTGATATTTTCAACCGCTGACATCCTTTTTTTAATATCTTCATTGGCACGATCGGAGGCAACAATCAGTTTATACTGTGGAAGAGTTTTGAATAAATCAATAGTCTCAATCAGTGCTTTTTTATTATCAGCAGTAGTGAGATCTCCATGGAAAAGAAAATAATTTCCTTTTTTATCCAGTTGCTTTACCGATTGATTGCCATGGAAAATATGGATCAATTGTGCATTTCCCGAATAAATATTCACTTCATTATATTCTTTTTCAGACAGGCAGAATACAGTTTCAAACTTCTTTAAAAGCTTTTCCTGGTATCCTTTATATTTTAAAGATTCAATGCTGTAAACAATCTTTTTGAGGATGTTTTTTTCTGATAATGAAAGTCCTTTATAATACGCTGTTTCGTTGTTGTGGTGGCGAAGATACAGTTTATGACGACTGTTTTTCAGAAACTTGATAATATGCGTTGTCTGCAGGCCTTCAAACAATATTGGAGCTTTGATCTTTTCCAGATTTTTAAGGAGAGCTTCAGAATCTCTTATTGCGGCCGCGAAAGGCGTTTTTGAGAAATAAAGAAGAAAATTCTTTTTCTTTTCATAAAAAAATACGCTTTCTGTGATTCCTCCTATTTCCGGATCAATCTTTACAGGAATTTTGTCTACAAAACAATGAAGGTGAATTTTTATCCCCAGATCAGATAAAGCCTTGATCTTGTAATACACATCAATGATGCCGCCATAAGAAGGAGGGTAGGGATAGTTGAATGATATGATATGGAGTTCCTTCACGTCAAGCAAATTCAAATGCAGGCAAAGGTAAATAAATATAAGGAAAAGTGGTGAGGAAACTCTAAAATAGCTTAGGTATAAAAATAAAAAATCTCCCAATTTCTTGAGAGATTTTTGTGGGCCCTGAGGGATTCGAACCCCCGACCCTCTGGGTGTAAACCAGATGCTCTGAACCAACTGAGCTAAGAGCCCCTATAACTTGTTTCCTCGTTTAGAGTGGTGCAAATATACGACTTATTCGGAAATCTCCAAATTTTTTTCTAAAAAATCTCCCACAACAAAGTTACTTCCCCCGATAAAAATCATTTCTTCATTTGTACATTGTTCTTTTGCAGCAAGATACGCTTCCTGTACAGAATCAAAAATTTTATAAAAAATTTTCGCCTCCTGAAGCAGATTTTCATAATCTTCTGGATGTCTTCCCCTGTTGACAGATGGTTTTGCAAAATAGAACTCAGAATTTCCAGGAAGTAATTTCATCACATCATCTATTTTTTTGTCATTCACAAACCCCAAAATAATATGCTTGTGACGGTCAATTGAATTTAATTGCGAAAAAACATATTCCAAACCTGCCTGGTTGTGTCCCGTATCACAAATTGTAAGCGGATTTTTTGAAAACTCAAACCAACGGCCAATGAATCCTGTGTTCTGATGAACATGGAGCAGTCCGTTTTCAAGATCTTTGTAGGAAATAGGAACCTCCAGTTTTCTTAATTCCTCTACCGCAGCCAATACAACTCTGATATTTTTCTTCTGATAATTTCCTTTCAAATCAGATTCAAGGTTTGTATTAATAAGAGTGGCGTCTATAAGGGGAGCATTTTCTTTAATCGCTTTTTCCTGGATGATATTTTTGACTGTTTCATTCTCATCACCTGAAATAATCGGGATATTACTTTTAATAATTCCCGCTTTCTCAGTGGCAATTTCTTCAATGGTATCTCCCAAAATATTCTGATGATCCAGCTGAACATTCGTAATTGCAGAGATCAGTGGTTTAATAATGTTTGTTGAATCCAGTCTTCCTCCCAATCCAACTTCAATAATGGCAAAATCTACCTGTTGCTGATAAAAATATTCAAAAGCCATGATAGTGGTAAATTCAAAGAAAGAAGGGCGGATATCTTCCGGAAGAGCCCTTAGCTTTTGAATAAACTCAAAGACAAATTTTTTATTACAGTTTTTTCCGTTAACCTTGATGCGTTCTGTAAAGTCTATCAGGTGAGGAGAATTGTATAACCCGGTTTTATAACCAGCTTCCTGAAGGACAGATGCCAGCATATTGCTTGAAGAACCTTTTCCATTGGTACCTCCAACGTGGATACATTTGATTTTATCTTGAGGATTTTCAAAGAAAGCACAAAGCTTTGTAATATTGTCAAGTCCGGGTTTATAAGCCTTCTGCCCATCTATCTGATAGTTGGGCATCTGCACGAAAAGCCAGTCAATAGCTTCCTGATATTGTTCATTTGTCATGGTGCAAAATTCCCAAAAGTTTTTTTAAAAAAAAATATAATTTTTCAATCTGTAACTTTTTTATATTTAATTCGTCTAATATTGAAAAATCTTAATATGAAATCGCTGTGATTTACAAATTACAATGCAGGTGACACGATTCCATATGCCATTAAAAACAAATAAACATCTACATAATATGAAAAAAGTTTGGATCATCGTTTTTGGATTAGGTTATCTGGGTTTAAGTGCTCAGAAGAAATGGTCCTTAAAAGAATGTGTAAGCTATGCAGTGGAGCATAATCTTCAGGTTATCCAAAATCAGTATAACAAACAAAACCAGGAATACAATCTTAAAGCAGCTCAAAAAGAATATTTGCCTTCGGTAACAGGGAGTATGACGACTGGGGTGAGTTTCGGACAAGGATCATTAGGAGCCGGAAGCTTTAGAAACGATAGATTCAATAACAGTGTTGGCCTGGGAGCCGATATCTTGGTTTATAATAATAGGAGATTAGAGAAGAATGTTCGAAAAGCTCAGTTTGATGTAGAAGCAAGCCAATATGACATTGAAACCATTAAAAATGATATTTCTCTTCAGATTGCTCAACAATATCTAACCACTTTGTTGAATAAAGAAATTGTTAAAATCTCTCAGAGTGCTGTGGGGAATGCTCAGAAGCAGTTTGACAGAGCTAAAATCACAACTCAGGTTGGAACAACTGCCCAGACGGTTCTGGCAGAGGCTGAAGCAGCACTGGCAAGAGAAAAACAAAACCTTAAAACAGCAGAAGTAAATGTTGGACGTGCTTTGTTTGCCATCGCTCAGCTTTTACAACTGTCAGATTATAAGGGTTTTGATGTGGAAGATGTGAATATTCCGGAAAAACTTGATTTACAACTTACTACCGCAGATGATGTGCTTGCAACTGCATATGAGATACAACCTCAGATAAAAGCAGCGGAAAGCCGTATAAGATCTGCCGAAGCACAAACTGAAGTAAGCAAAACAGCATTCTGGCCTACATTAACAGCAAGCGCTGGTCTTAACACTTTCTATAACAGGCAGTTTGATCCTATGCCAGGTACTGTGCAGGGGAATTTTTTTGAACAATATAAAGATCAGTTTGGACAAAATGTAGGGCTATCACTTAATATCCCTATTTTCAATAAAGGAAAAACAAAATTACAGGTAGAACAATCTAAGGTTAACGAAAGTCTTGCTAAAAATACACTTGAGCAGCAGAAACAGACCGTAAGACAGAATGTACAGAAAGCTCAGTTTGATGCAGACGCCAATTATGAAAATTACCTGGCAGCTGTGGAAGCCGAAAAAAGTTCCAAACTGGCTCTTGATTTTGCAGACAAAAGTTATGCTGCAGGAAGAACAACCATTTATGATGTCAATGTCGCAAGAAATAATTATGCAAATGCACAGGGATCAGTAGCACAGGCAAAATATAATTATCTTTTTAGTCTTAAACTATTGAACTTCTATGCAGGAATTCCATTAAGTTTGTAAAATGCCAATTCAATCATTAGAAAAATATTTACCTAAAAACAATACTCTTAAATATTTAAGGATCTGGTTTTCAGATCACTATATACACATAAAGGTTACTAGAAACAGAAATTCAAAGCTGGGAGATTACAGAAAGCTTCCGGACAATTCCCATGAAATAACGGTAAACTCTACGCTTACCCCGCAGCTTTTTTTCTTTGTATTGACCCATGAGCTCGCGCACCTGATTGCGTTTGAAAAATATGGAAGAAAAATCTCTCCTCACGGTAACGAATGGAAAGAAACTTTCAGAAATATGCTCCTCGAAAGCCTTGAAATTTATGATGAAGAACTAAAGCCTATCATTGTAAAATTTTCAAAATCCCCAAAGGCCAATTTCATGGCCAGCCCGGATCTGGTAAGATATTTTCATACTGAGAAACAAGATGATACTCTTCATTTTATTGAACAACTTCAGAAGGGTGAATTTTTTATATACCGCAACGAAAAGTATTTATTAGAAGGTCTAGTTAAAAAAAACTATCTTTGTAAGAACCTGGCTACTGGAAGGAAGTATTCTTTCAAGCCTTTAGCGAGGGTAGAAAAATGTAGCTAAGAATGTTAAAATCAGATAGATACTGCGTTATAATGGCGGGGGGAATCGGAAGCCGGTTCTGGCCCATGAGCACGCAGAAATTTCCAAAACAGTTTCAGGATATTTTAGGAACCGGACGCACTATGATTCAGCAGACCTATGACAGAATCAGCAAGGTAATTCCTAAAGAGCAAATATTCGTGATTACGAATAAAGAGTATGTGGCTCTTTCCCATCAGCAGCTTCCGGAGATTCCTGAAGAAAACATTGTGGGTGAACCGCTTATGAAAAATACAGCTGCATGTAACCTGTATATGGCCAACAAGATTGCTGAGATCAATCCGGATGCAACAATGATTGTGCTTCCGGCGGATCATCTGATCCTTAAAGAGGATGTATTTTTGGAAAAAGTGGAGCTGGCATTTGAGGTGGCTTCAAAACATGATTATCTGGTAACATTAGGGATTACTCCAACAAGGCCTGATACAGGCTACGGCTACATTCAATTTGTAGAAAAGAAGGGTTCTGATTATTTTAAAGTCAAAACATTCACAGAAAAACCGATCCTTGAAATTGCCCAAAGCTTCTTAGAGAGTGGTGATTTCCTTTGGAATGCAGGTATTTTTATATGGAACGTAAAAAGTATTCACCATGCTTTTGATCTTTATCTTCCTGAGATGATGCAGCATTTTATGGCTTGTGAATACAATTCAGAAAAGGAAAATAGCTGTATTGAAACCATTTATCCAAAAGTTCAGAAAATCTCAATTGATAACGGAATTTTAGAAAAAGCAAAAAATGTATATGTGATTCCATCGGATTTGGGATGGAGTGATCTGGGAACATGGACATCTGTTTACGAAAATACAGAAAAAGATAAAGACGGAAATGCTGTGAAATTAAAGCATTTACTTTCCTATAATTCAAAAGGAAACATTATCCGTCTGAGAAATAATAATAAGGCGGTAATCATTGACGGCCTTGAAAACTACATTGTTGTAGATACCGATAAAGCACTTCTTATCTGCCCGCGAGATAACGACCAGCTTATAAAGGATTATGTCCTTGACTTAAAAAACTTTAAGAAAGGAGATAAGTTTATGTAATATTTGGTATATTTTCTGCTGATTTTTAAATTATGAGTAAAGCCGCAACCCGAATTACAATTCTTACATTTTTACTTTTGGGAATCTTAGGATTTTCTCAGGAGAAGAAAAAATTTTCAAGCATCCCGAATATTTTACAGCAGATCAACCCAAGCAATAGGGTAGACTCATGGATTTTGGTATATAACAGCTATGGAAAAGGGGAGGAAATAAAGGTTTCGGGTAAACTGGATTATACCCCTCAGTTCTCCGGATTTAATCTCTTCCCTAGTGAAGACAGCTTTTATTATATTGCTTATTCAGAAGGCGGTAAAATCAATTATGTTGCCGATGTTGAGGGACTTAAGAAGTTTATAGACCGGATTGATAATGCTCAGGAAGCTGCTGTAATGCTGGCTGCCGAAGGATATATGGTGGATGAAGAATTCAAAGACCTTGCAGGTAATTATCATGAAGACAAATCAAACTATTATCTGGACCTTGGAAAACTGACCTCAAAGGAGTGTCCTTACCAAAAAACACATTATACAGTGACTGTAAATAAATCAACAGGCGCAGTAAGTAATGTGAAGGACAATGGAACCTATATTGAGCTTTACAATAAAAAATGTGCTAATAATCCGAGACTTTTAAAAATCGAAAAAAAAGAAGAACCAAAGAAAGATGAGCCTAAAAAAACACCCAAGCGCAGATAATACCTATGAAACGGAACGATTAATACTTCGCCCGATGTCCCGTGAAGACAGTGATTTTATCTTTGAGCTTTACAACAGACCCAAATTTATTCAACATATCGGCAACCGTAATGTCAATAGCATTGAAGATGCCGAAAATTATATACTGAACAGATTTGCTCCACAGATTGAAAGACTGGGATTTGGGAACTATCTTTTAGTAACTAAAGAAGGGAATGAAAAAGTAGGAGCAGTAGGAATCTTTGAAAGAGAAGGTCTGGATATTGTAGATATAGGATATTCTCTACTGGAAGAGTTTGAAGGCAAAGGATATGCTTTTGAAGCGGCTCAGAAGGTCAAATCCATTGGGATGGATGATTTTGGACTGTTAAAAATATCGGCTATCATTTCAAAAGATAACGTTTCTTCCCAAAAACTGATCGAAAAATTGGGACTAAGATTTAAAAATTTTGTAACTCTTCCCGGAGAAACAGAAGAATTAAACTATTACGAAACAGAATAATAAATACATAAAAATTTATTTTCACAAATAACACAGATACATAATTGTGTTATTTGTGAAAATAGTTGTGATATCTGTATTTCAAAAGAGAAATTATCCCTCCAGAATCTGCTCAGCAGCAGTCTTTGAAGTCACTTTTTCAATGACTCTTGTGCAGATACCATTTTCATCAAAAATAAAAGTGGTTCTTACAATTCCCATATAGGTTTTTCCAAATGTTTTTTTCTCCTGCCATACCCCGAATTTTTCAATGATATTACGGTTTTCATCCGCAATCAGATCATAAGGAAAGGCAAATTTGCTGTGAAAATTCTTTTGTTTTTTTACAGAATCACCGCTTATTCCCAATAATTGGAATCCCGCTTTTTTAAGCTTAGTATAGTTATCACTCAGGTTGCAGGCTTCCACCGTACAGGTTGGCGTATTCGCTTGTGGATAAAAGAAAACCACTAGTTTTTTTCCAATTAATTTTGATGAGGCTACTGTTTCTCCGTCTTGGTTGAGTTCTTCAAATTCAGGTAATTTATCTCCAACTTTCAGCATAATGATTTAATTTTGTTCAAATTTAAGGGTTACATGACAAAAAAACAAAGAGCTGAGCTCGTTCAGATAGAACTGGAGAAATTATATCCTACAACGCCTATCCCGTTAGATCACACTGATCCGTATACATTGATGGTTGCCGTAGCACTTTCTGCACAAACAACAGATAAAAAAGTAAACCAGGTTACCCCTGATCTTTTTGCAGTAGCAGGAACACCACAAAGAATGGCGAAGCTGGAAGAATTTGAAATCAAAGAATTAATCAAAGAAATAGGATTATCCAATACCAAAGCCAAAAACCTGAAAAAAATGGCTGAACTTCTATTGGAAAGGCACAACGGTATTGTTCCCCAGACTTATGAAGAACTGGAAGCACTTCCGGGAGTAGGACACAAAACGGCTTCAGTAGTAATGAGCCAGGGATTCGGATTTCCTGCTTTTCCTGTAGATACACATATTCACCGTCTGATGACACAATGGAAACTTACTTCAGGAAAAAATGTTGTGGAAACAGAGCGTGATGCCAAGAGTTTATTCCCTGAAGAGGTATGGAATAAACTTCATCTTCAGATCATTTTTTATGGAAGAGAATATTCTCCGGCAAGAGGAAAAGGAGAGAAGGATTTTATTACGAAAATGATGTTTGAAAAATAATTTTAACATTATTTAAGATTTTTACAACTGTTTTTAGTTGCGAATCGGGTCATATAAACACCATTTTGTGGTGTTTTTTTTTATTCCATAATGTTTTTTTTGCTTTTTTTTTTCACCAATAAAGGATATTTATAAATTTTATTAAAAAACTTTTTTTTCTCAGAAAAAGGAGTTATCTATTTGATTTATAATATCATTTAGAGACAATAGAATTATTTTCAAAATTTTCTTTGCTGTAAATAACTTCAGAAGTATTGTATTTCCACAAAAAGAGATATATTTGGCTCAGTACCATGAAGACCAAAATGAAAAAAGTTAATCTTTTCGTTTTTTTTGTAATTTTATTTTCCTGTGCCTGTACTGGGCAGGTTCATCGTTTTTACTATGAACTTACTTATAAACCTTCTACAAAAAATAAAGCTTTTAAGAAAGATATTTTCTACTTGGACAGCCTTGAAAAAGGGTCCGTCTTCATACGAAAAGAAAAATACGAGTCAGACTCTCTATTGGCCGCACAGGCTTATTTGCCCGTTTTATCATTGGAAACCATGAACTTTAAAGTGGTAAAAGACCTCGAAACTCCATTGGTTACTGTAAAAGATGATTTGTTCATAGGGACTATTTCTTATAAAGAGCCGGTTGACATTCAATGGAAACTTTCATCAGAGAACAGAATCATAGGAACACTGCAGGTACAAAAGGCAGAGACAGACTATGGAGGAAGACATTGGATAGCCTGGTTTACTCAGGAGATCCCTGTTTTTGATGGTCCCTATATTTTTATGGGGCTTCCGGGGCTGATCGTAGAACTAAGCGATACTGATAATGAATATCACTGGAAATTCATAGGAAGTAAAAAAAATGTACGATCCAAACTGTTCACCGAATCAATAATGGATGAGGCTGTGATGCCAAAAGAAGGCTACATTAAAAATAAAGCAAACTTTATCAAAGATCCGCTGCCTTTTCTGATGCAAAGCATGTCTGATATCTCTAAAAATGAAGAGGTTATGAGCAGGATGAATCATCAGGCTGAAGCAATAAAAAAATATTACAGGGATAATGATAATACTATAGAGAAATAGTATAAATAACTCAACTATAACCATGGAACTAAGAAAAGAAATTAATGCAGTTTTTTTATATCTGAAATCAATTGATATAAAGATTGATAAGAATGATTATATCTATCAGGTAGAATCTCATCCGGAAACACCGAGTCTATTGGCTTTCAGTGATGCTCTTGGCTTTTTTGGTATTCCCAATGGGGCTTTTACAATAGGTTTTGAAGATTTTGATCATTTACCAGATACTTTTCTTACCATATTAGATGTAGGAAACAGGCATTTGATTTTATCCTATATTGAAAAAAAGGGGCAAAGTATTTTATATACTGATCAGGAAGGAGTCCAAAAAAACATTCTCCTTTCTGAAATACAAAGTTTATGGACAGGAGCAGTCCTGGCCGCTGAAAACAATGGGGAGGTCGCAAAATCAGCCAATTCTTTTTATAACAAACTGCTACCAGCATTTATCTTTTCTGCGGTATTTGTGATGTTGTATTTTATCGGGGGATGGTTTTTAAGTGGTTTTGGAGCTATTACCATGCTGGGCTTACTCTTTTCCTTTGAAGCCATAAAAACAGAGTTAGGGCTGGAGTCAGGTTTTTCTGCACAGTTTTGTGATGGTAGTGAGAAATCAAGTTGCAGCCAGATCATTAATTCTGAAAAAGGGAAGATTGCGGGGTTCAAATTGAGCGATCTCAGTGTTTTTCTTTTTGGAACTCAACTTTTCTCATTGCTTGTTCTCAATCATGAGTTTATCAACAACTATTATTTTCTGATTGCTGTTTCTTTGCTGGCATGTATTCCGTTTACATTGTATTCTGTTTATTTTCAGATGAAAGTAGAGAAGAAGTGGTGTCCGATATGTTTAAGTATTATTGGGGTCATCTATACGCAGCTTATTTATCTAGCATTTAATACGACAGGAATTTTAAATAACATGCATCTTGATCTTTCAATAGTTTTGATCTTGGCTGCGGTAATAATTGCTTTTGCAGGAACGTACTTTTTAATTAAAAAAGCCTTAATAAACTATGGAAAATTAAAAAAAGACGCAGAGTTTGACTCAAGATACATAAGACATTATCCTTATTTCAAAAATATTCTGACAAGCACAGAACCTCTTATTTTAAAAGCTGAACCTATCTTACTGGGGAATCCAAATGCTCCTGTAACTATTACTTTTATTACAAGTCCTTTGTGTGGATACTGTAGAGAAGCGCATGATTTTTTGCAAAAAATTTACAATCAATATAAAGATAAGGTCAACATCAAAATCAGGTTTAATATGACAGGAGTTGTAACAGCAGAAGTAGAAGAAATGCTGATTCAATTACTGAATATATACCTAACAAAAGGCGAACAGAAATTTATTGAGGCACTTCATGATTGGTATAGCCACCGAGATGCAGGGAAATGGCTGAAAAAATATAGTGCTACTCTGGAAAACAGAACATTTTTATTGAATAAACTGGTTTCTGTCTCTTATGAGAATTTACAAAACAATCTGTTTTTTACGCCACATTACTTTATCAATGATTATGAGTATCCCGTAAGGCTGAATAAAAAATACATGGAAGTATTTATGCCGGATCTTATTGAAGATGAATGGAATGAGCAGTTTGATTCTGTGGAAGAAATGGAAATTCAATATAACTAAAAGAAATTATTATAATAATTATAAAAGAGGAAGCTGAAAATCTAAAGAGTAGGCAAACAATTAAAACAAATTTCTATGAAAAAATTACAAAAGTTGAGCTTAAATGCTATGAAAAACGAAATGAGCAGAAACGAAATGAGAGTAATCAAAGCTGGTTCAGGAGGTGAGCCAGGAACTTGTAACTGTAACTCACAGTACTGTTATATGAATAGTATGAGAGCTGTATGTGGTGGTGGATGGCCAGCAAAATGCTGCTAGTCAAACAAAATAACTTATATTTTTTCTGTAATTGCAATTCTGCAATTACAGAATTTTTTTACCTATGAAGACACCAAGTTTAGTTTTAATTACCTGTTGGTATGGCAAATACCCATGGTATATGCCCTATTATCTGCATTCTTGTGCTTTTAATCCAACTGTAGATTTTATCATTATTACGGATAATACCGAACCGGTAAAAAATGTTCCTGACAATGTTAAAATAATTCATAAAAGCCTGGATAATATCATTGATGAAACCTCAAATAAGCTCGGGTTTACCATTAATATTGATTATCCTTATAAATTGTGCGATTTTAAGCCGGCTTATGGCTTTATGTTCCCTGAATTGATAGAAGGATATGACTTCTGGGGACATTGCGATCTTGATCTTATTTATGGAGATATAAGAGCTTTTTTTTCCAATGAATTTCTCGATAGTTATGATTATATCAGTGTAAGAGATGATTATACTACCGGCTGTTTTGGGCTGTACAGAAATAACCAGCTATTAAATACATTTTTCAAAAGAAGTAAAGATTATAAAAAAGTGTTTTCTATGCCGGATCATTTCTGTTTTGATGAATGCAACTTTGTTTGGGATGATCTTGCAGAGGGTATTCCTATTTTTGAAATTGAAACTGAGATTGAAAGTTTTACCCATATCATGAAAAATGCTGAAAGAGATGGAATTCTCAGAACCCATTTTGATTTTATTCTGATGGAAGGCTACACTGGCAGAGTAAAATTTGATAACGGAAAAATTATTTATAAAAATAAATATGAAGCCATTATGTTTCACATGTTCTGGCTTAAAAAAGTGTACAATCCCGAAAAAGTACCTTCAAAAATCCCTAATAGTTACAATGTAAGCCCAACCAGAATATACTGGTAATTAAATAATATTAATAAAAAATAATACCATGAAAAAATTACAAAAAATGAGCATGAATGTTATAAAAAAAAACATGAGCAGAAACGAAATGAGAGTTATTAAGGCTGGTTCAGGCCCAACATCATGTAACTGCAATGCAGTGATGTGTCTAAACAACGGAAGTATGACAGCTTATTGCGGACCTTCAGGAGTAATCTGTTGCTAAACATTTTATGCAAGGTTATAAAAAAGAGAGAATCTATATTGTTCTCTCTTTTTTATTAACTAAAACCAATTGTTTGTATTTTTTCTGATAGAGCTGAAGGGTAATATCTGCCGTTTTAAAATAATGTTCAATATTTCCACTGATATTATTTTCTTCTGTGATGTCAGAATATCCAAAATCTTTCTGAACAGAAACAAAAGGATATAAAACCATTTTATGAGCTGTCAGTTGTGATAAAAAGTTATCCGCAGTATCTTCCGGGCCAAAATCAGCATTGAGAATCTGATCAAAAAAACGGCTGTATATCACCATGAACTGGGTACACCAGAAATGATTGATCCAAAATCTGTTTTCCGTAATAGGGACAACAAATCTAAAGCCTCCTCCAATACCTCCGGATAAGATATCGGCTCCCTGTTCATTAGATTCTATGACGTTTTCTATAAATGAATCCCTGTTGTAATGGTCTGTAAAGACATGATCATCTTCTACAATGATAATGACATCATCTTCATTTTGAATAGCAATTTTTACAGTCTTTTTAATGCTTTCCCACAGTCCTATATTTCCTTTCTCATGTACACAGGCTTCTACAATATGGCAATCAAATTCAGGTTTTCCATCAAATTCTTTTACAATACTTTCCCTTCGGTCTTCCCTGTGTTTCAGGTTAATAATATAAGTGGGAATCATTATATCTGAAAAATGATTAAGGCTCATAACTGTAGTATTTTTTTATTTGAGAAAGTTCCTCCAGAAGAGCTTCTGGATCTTCGTTAAGGTTTTGAAAATCAATAGTGTTTTCGAAGGATTGGGTGTCTCCATCATTTTTATACAGAGAAATAAATGGGTGTGTTAGGAAAACATCCTCCAGGTTTGATGACAAAAATACATCGAGAGGAATTTGATCATTCCCATCATTCTGTAAGAAAAGAGGAAATGTTCTATTGAAAATAATAAAGAATTGTGCTCCTTTAAAACCATCAATCCAAAAAATGTGATCAGTAACCTCAATAACTTTTTCAAAGCCTAAAACACCTCCAAGCAATACATTTCCATCGAGTTTTTTTACTTTATTAATGCAGCTCTGAATATACTCATCAGTGTAATAAGGGCTGAAACGGTGCTGAGAAGTAGAAATGATAACAAAGTCTTCTTCATGATTTTTTTTAATTACATTTTGTAATGCACTTGAGAAGCTTTGTTGTTTATCAAGGAAAATAAATTCAGTTTCAAAATGTCTTTCCTCATATTGTTTAAAATCATTGCATGACTTTTCAGGATGAGAAGCGAAAACAAAAATTTTCTTCATAACATGATTGGTTTCGGTAGTTAGTTTTTGTAAAAATAATGAATGACATTAAATATCCAATAATCTTCTGTGGTAATTGATCTGTCCCAAATGATAATCCAGATGAGCAATCAGATGAATCAGAAAGTAATCTGTTGTCATAGCGCTTTCAAAAACAACCAGTGGATATTCTTTTTTCAGATCATCATCTGATAATTGTGGAAGCACGGAATCTATCATGGCTGCTGTAGCTTCAATTTTTTCAATAAGTTCAGCTTTTGAAATATCTTTTAATGAAAATTCCAGCTCACGGTGTCTTATATATCCTGTATTTCCTAGCTGTGCACCTATAAAATGATTGATATTTCCAACCAAATGAAGACAAAGGTTACCAGCAGAATTGGCAATACTTTTATCAATTTTCCAGAGATTTTCTTCATTTTGATAGGCTTCTATCTCTGATTTTAGTTTGTTTAAATCTCTGTTGTAAAGAGATCTAAGGCTTTCTGTGATCATATCAATTTTTGTTTATTTAGAAGGGTAAATAAAAAAGGGTACTTTTTTCAATCGTACCCCTTTTTATTAGTATAAGTTTATTTCTGTTTTTGGGCCCAAAGCTCCATTTTTCTGTTCAGAACATCTAAAGGAAGACATCCCTGGCTTAATATTTCATCATGGAAGCTCGCCAGATTGAATTTGTTTCCAAGTTCTTTCTGATACTTTTCTCTCAGCTCACGAATTCTTAAAGAACCTATTTTATAGCCTAAAGCCTGTCCCGGCATAGCCATATATCTTTCCACTTCTGCTACAGCGGCTCCTTCATCATAAGAAATATTGCTTAAGAAATATTTAATAGCCTCTTCTCTTGACATTTTTCCCGTATGAAGCTCTGTATCTACCACAAGTCGTACAGCTCTCAGCATCTGATCGCTCAAGTATCCCATTTTCTGGTAAGGATCTGTATATAAACCGAACTCAGGACCTAGTGTTTCACAATAATGTGCCCATCCTTCACCATACGCTCCAAACCATCCGAATCTCATGAATTTTGGAAGCTTTGTGTTTTCCTGTTGAAGAGAAACCTGGTAATGATGTCCTGGAATTGCTTCATGAAGGAAAAGAGACTCCATTCCTGAAGTAACATTGAATTTCGTAGGATCTGGAAGCGGAACATAAAATATACCCGCTCTCTTCCCGTCAGGAGTTCCCGGAATGTATTCTGCACTGGCACTGGCCTCTCTGAATTTTTCCGTCTGTCTGATTTCAAACTTTGTTTTTGGAGTTACATTGAACATCGTTTTCAGTTTCGGAGTAATCTTTGTCAGAATACCGTTGAAGGCATTTAAAACTTCTTTAGACGTTTTATAAGGCATTGCCTTTGGATCTGTTTTCACAAAAGTAATAAACTCTTCCAGGCTTCCGGTAAAACCTACCTGCTGCTTTACTTTTTCCATTTCTGCACGAAGCATAGCTACCTGCTGCAGACCAATTTTATTGATCTCATCAGGAGATTTCTTCGTAGTTGTCCAGCTTTTTACGTAATAGCTGTAAATTTCATTGCCATTGGGAAGACTGTTGTATCCGTCTGTATTTCTAGCTTTGGGAAGATAATCCTTTTCTAAAAATACTCCCATTTTAGTATAAGCCGGAATAATTTTTTTCGTGATTGCCTCTTTAAAAAGTGCTGAAAATTTATCTTTCTGATCCTGCGTGAAGTTTTTCGGGAAATTTTTAACCGGTCCGTAGAAAATATTTTTTTCCATATCAGACGTTGTGATTTCCTCGGCTTTCATCTGAGGAATCATTTTGGCAACCAGTTTTTTAGGAAGTACCACCTTATTGTTGATTCCCTCACGGAAGTTGTCTGCTGCGGCATCCATCCATTCCGGGAATTTTTCCATTCTTTTCAGCCAGTCGCTGTAATCCTTTTCAGTTTTGAAAGGCTGACTGCCCTGTCCGCTCCCATACAACGGAAAAGTAAGCGGTAGACCTCCGAATTGGGTAAAAGGAATATATTCCGGATGATAGGCATAGGCCTCAATTTTATCTTTTAAAGTATAATCCAGTACATCATACACCACTTTATCTTCATCAGACAAGGATTTGTAATCTACATGCTCCAGTTGTTTCTGTACAGAATTGTAGAAAGCGATTTCTCCTGAGATAAAATCTTTATCAATATTAATAGGAAGCTGGTCGTTGTATCTTGTATCTCCTTGAGATGTAGCATCTAAAGGGTATAGCTTAAGATATTGCTCATAATAGTTGGAAGCAATAGAATCCAGGTTGCTGGGGGTTACTTTGGTAAGAGGAGAGTCCGTTTTTTTGCATGAAGCAAGCCCGATTATCAATCCTAATCCAAGAATACCTTTTGATAAAATGTTTTTCATTTTCAGAATCTTTATGAAAACAAAAGTAAGTATTATTGGGATATTCAGACTTATGGTATGAGTTGATTTTAAAAAATTATTTTCAAAATCCTTTCAACTTTGAATCAATTTTTTATCTTTGTCTAAAACGTTTAACAATCATATTATTACAGTTCTTTTTTAAGAAAAAATGAAAGGGATTTTAAAAATTTACCATCCGGAGGAGACGCTAAAATACAATATCAGAAATACTTATTGTAAGGCAGTTTACAGCAACCAACAACATTTTTTAGAGGTTGAAGTTATTACGGATGACAGTTTGGATCACGTAGACGATGATTCACTACAGTACAACTTTCCGCAGCTTTCACTTGAAGTTTTTGATTTTCCTATCGAATCAGCGGAAATAGAAGGAAAAACTATCACAATCAATGACTCTGATGAAGAAACCTACACAGAAGTAGACCTTTTCGATGACGAAGATGCCTATATCTATGACAATGAGCTTCTCTTCGAAAGGAATGAAGAAGGAGAGCTTCAGGTCATCTGGAAGGGTACGATTGATGATTTCTACACCGGATCAGATACACCTATTCCTTTTAGATTAAAATGCGAATTCAAGCAGGATGATATTGAGGTAGACGAGGATTAACGATCGTCTTCATCCTTTTTTAATACCGGATTTCTTTTCAAATTTATTTTTGGAAAGAAATTTGCTATTGGTAAATCATAACAAATTTTAAGTTGTTTTTAAGCAATTTTTAAGAGTTCAATTCATAATATTCTACTACATTTGTCGTTGAAATTTAATAAAATTTACATTTAATGCTGTTAACGGAACTTTCTCAGATTTTATTTGCACAAATCGCCACCCCTGCAGTTGCTGCAGACAACTTAGAGTTCTCATTCTGGAAAATTATGTTCCACGGAGGAGCGTTCGCTAAAATAGTGATGGTCACGGTATTGCTGTTGGGAATATTTTCTCTGTATCTGTTTTTTGAAAGATTTTTCTTTATCAAAAGACTGACTTCAAAAACGGATTCCAACTTCATGAATAATATTGAAGACTTTATTAAAGCTGGAAAAATAGAGGCTGCGGCAGATTACTGTAAAACACAAAACTCTCCGGAAGGAAGAATTTTAGAAAAAGGAATTTCAAGATTGGGACGTCCTGTTTCTGATATCGTGAGTGCTATGGAGGCGCAGGCCCAGGTAGAGGTTGCTAATATGGAGAAAAATCTGAATCTTTTGGCTGTAGTACCAAGTATTGCACCAATGTTAGGTCTTTTGGGTACCGTAATCGGGATGATTATCGCTTTCTTTAATTTATCCCATGCCACAGGATCTTTCTCTCCGAAAACACTTTCAGAAGGTATTTATACCGCTTTGGGACAGACCGCGGTAGGTTTGGCAGTGGCAATTCCTGCAAACTTCTGCTATAACATTCTTTTGACAAGGATTGATAAATTTGTACTAAAGGCTCAGAATATGTCAGGAGAATTTTTAGACCTTATCAATAAACCTTTATAAATCTTTCTTACGATGAAAATTCAGAGAAGAAATAAAGCAAATCCGGAATTCAGTTTAGCAGCGATGACAGACGTTATCCTGTTGATGCTGATTTTCTTTATGATCACATCTTCTGCCGCCAATCAAAGTGCCATTGATGTGAATCTGCCGAAAGCCGGAGCTGTTGACGATAATATACCCAATCCTGTGACAGTAAGCATTAAGCCGGATGGCTCATTCTTTGTAGATGACAATCCTGCCAATAAAGGAGAACTGGAGAAGATTATTGTAGATAAATTGACTGGTCAGACCAATCAATCGTTCACAATCAGAGCTGACGAAAACACGTTGCATAAAGATGTTGTTTTTGTGATGGAAATTGCTGAAAAACATAAGTTTAATATTGCGATTGCAACAGTTAAAGATAAATAATAAATCCGGATCTCCGGAAATTACCTGCTAAGATGAGAAGCTATACAGCAAATAGAAACGAAGAAAACAAAGATAGGATAAAGAGCGCTTTGCTTTCTGTTCTTATCTGGGCTGCTATTTTGCTTTTTGTTTTTTTATATAAATTGAAACCTGAACTGGACAAAGATCCTGAAGTGATTACTACTATGCTGGTCAACTTTGGGGACAACAGAAATGGGAAAGGAATTGAAGAACCTGCTGAACAGCCGGGAAGTCTTGCTGCAGCAACAGAAGAAGTAACACCTGAACCCGCAGAAACACCTGTCCCGGAAACAAAAACTGTTGTAAAGCCGGAACCAACTCCTGAGCCAAAGAAAGCAGACGTTAAGGAGAAAGTTATCACAGGAAACAATTCAAAAGCAACAGTTCCTAAAAAAGAGGAATCAAAAAAAGCGGTAAAAAAGGAAGCAACAAGTACCAGCGCGTCTAAAAATACTAAGAAATCCGGGGCTGCAACAGCCAATTCAAAGACCGGAAATGGAGATGGAAAAGGAAATGCCGCTATTGGAAACCTGATTAAAGGAAGAGGAACAAAAGCCGGAAGCCAGGGAACGGGCGAGGGTATAGGAAACGCAGGAGATCCTTTAGGTGGTGACGGAAATGGAGACAGTAAAGTAGGAATCGACAGAAAGCTGGTTGGATATATTCCCGGGACAATGGGCAGAGGAGGAGCACAACCCTCTCACAGCTGTACAGCAAGTGGATCAATTACCGTTGCCTACACCGTAGATAAAGCAGGAAATGTGGTGTCTGCAAGAAGATTAGGAGGTGTTTCAGATCCTTGTGTATCATCTACATCAGTAGCCTGGGTAAAGAAATATGTAAAAGCAGAGAAAGCCAGTACTTCTTCCACCGGAACTTATAAAATTACATTCTAAAAATACAAAAGCACTTTATTCAAGTGCTTTTTTTAATTCGTTGATTCTGTTAATTATCGGAAGTGCAAAAATACCACTGGTCTGAAGATACAGCTCGTAGAATGTTTTTGCCTTATCCTGAAAATCTTTGTTATGATCATGTCTGCTGTTAAAGTAGAAAAGATTTCCCAGCATCTCATAATAATCTTTGTGATCTCTTTCCTGTCTTTCATTGACAATGGCAATCATTTCTTCCTTCGTTTTAGAAGAAATTTCTGTGAAGCTCATCTTGAAAATGTCTCTCATCAAAGTATCAAAATCCAGTTCTTTCTGCATTAAACTTTCTTCAGGTTTATCGAGAATAAGTTTTTCCAGTGCCTGGGTTAACTGGCGGATGAGTCTTAAGGTAAATTCTTTATCGGTAATCATATGATAGTTTAAAGTTTAGAGTTTAATGTTTTTAAAGGAGCGGGGTAGGTTAAGCAAAGAACAGATAAGCCAATGCAATTGCAGTGATAACACCCACCAAATCGGCCAGAAGCATAGCAATTACCGTATATCTTGTATTCTTAACAGCTACAGCGCCAAAATAGACTGCGATCACGTAAAAAGTAGTATCTGAGCTTCCCTGAAGTACCGCGGCTAATTTCCCCTGGAAGCTGTCAGCTCCGAACGTTGCCATTGTATCTACCATCATTCCTCTGGCTCCTGAACCTGATAAAGGCTTAATTAACGCTGTCGGAAGCCCGTCCACAAATCTCGGATCCATATTGGCTATATTGGCAACCCATTTCATTCCGTCAATGATAACATCAAAAACACCGGAAGTTCGTAACAATGAAATAGCAATCAGCATCCCAACCAGATAAGGAATAATCTTAACGCAGGTAGTAAACCCTTCTTTCGCTCCTTCAATAAAGGCATCAAAAACATTTATTTTCTTGTAAACGGCTCCAAGCACAATAGCAAGGAATATGAACAGGATTAAACCATTGCTTAAGACTTTACTGAAGTCATCCAATTGATCTTTACTCAGCTGTACAAGGTATACGACCAATAAAGCGATAACTGCCGAAATTCCTCCTACATAAGCTATAACTACAGGGCGAAGCAGATTGATCTTCTGATAGAGAGAAACAATAATCATTGCAGCCAAAGTAGCCGCAAAAGTAGCAATCATACATGGAAGAAAGATATCAGTAGGTGTCTTTGAGCCCATAGATGCTCTGATAGCAATAATGGATACGGGAATCAAAGTCATACCTCCGGCATGGAGACACAGAAACATAATCTGTGAATTACTGGCTGTATCTTTATTTGGATTTAAAGACTGGAGGCTTTCCATGGCTTTTAGTCCAAAAGGAGTCGCCGCATTATCCAATCCCAGAAGATTGGCGCTGAAATTCATCAGCATATGTCCGAATGCGGGATGATTTTTAGGGATATCAGGAAACAGCTTTGAGAAAAATGGTTGAATCAGACGGCTTAGAAGGTTGATTCCTCCTGCTTTTTCAGCAATACTCATGAATCCCATGAATAAGGTCATGATCCCGATAAGGCCAAGGCAGATCTTCACCGCTGTTTCAGATGTTCCGATGACTCCATCAGCTTCCTGAACACGATAAACATTTACATTTTGTTTTAAAGAATCTGTTTTATAGTGAATTCTGCTGTCTGCAAAATCATTTTTTTTCATCAGGCTGTTCCTTACAACAGGGGAGAGGCTGTTCATCGGTTGTGATGCAATCTTCACTGTATCACCTCCTTTTCCTACCACCATATCATTGAAAATGGTTTTGTAGTGACCTGACGAAACGTATTTTATACTGGCAATGGCAATGGCAATGATAATAAAAGCCGACCAAATTCTGCTGAGAACCATTTGATTGATTTAATTGTTTAAACTTATCAAAAATACTTTAAACCACAAAAAGAACTAAAGTCTTTTGTTATTCTGGAGTGAGAGAACTAATGATGGTTTACTGATTTCAAATTATTTTGAAGCAATGTTCGCAAGTTTCTAATGAAGATAAATATGATTTTTTGTTCGCAAAGACTTTAACACTAAGCAAATAACCACAATCAGGAAATATTGCTGAATGAAATACCCTTGCGGACAAAAAATATACGTTAAGTTTTTAGATTTCCCTTGCGATCCTTAGCGTTTAAAATGAATTATTTACTCTTCCAAATAGACAAGGTGCCCTTCAAAATCATCATCCAGATTTTTCAGAACTTTGGCATCATCCATTTTTTTGACTAATGCATCCACAAAAAAACTTTTTTCAAAAAACTGGCGGTGAATACCCGGCAGAAGTTCCATAAAATAATCCATTCCGATTTTGTTATTGTGGAGATCCATTTTTGTTTCCAAAGGTTCATTCGGGAATAGCTCTTCATGCATGTCTGTTATTCTTTTGCAGAAATCAAGCGCTTTCTCAGGGGAAGAAATTTTACAGCAGTACATCATAATGAAGCTGCACCAAAGAGCATGTCTGAAAGCATTTCCAATTCCATTATTGGAAGCCGTATCAGGGAATCTTTTCTGAGCG
Organism: Chryseobacterium sp. 22543; assembly: GCF_052044565.1. Taxonomy (NCBI): domain Bacteria; kingdom Pseudomonadati; phylum Bacteroidota; class Flavobacteriia; order Flavobacteriales; family Weeksellaceae; genus Chryseobacterium; species Chryseobacterium sp. 22543. The sequence goes on along the minus strand of NZ_JBQENH010000004.1, from coordinate 521,086 downwards.
ATGGTAAATGCCTTTACAGTGGCATGAAAGCTCAACAGGGCAAAAAGAGGATGGGGAAGGATAAGTGATAAAAGACGGATAATCTTTTTAAAACTCATGCTTCTGATGGTATTGAAAAATATCTTAAAAGTCCTCATAAATAAAAATCTCTCCCTAATTAGAGAGAGATTGTATTGTTTTTGTTACAGATACTATGCTTTTACAGCTAATAAATTAACTGTTTTTGCAACAGTATCCTGAATTTCAGTTCTTTTTACAATGAAATCTACAAATCCTTTTTCTTGTAAGAATTCTGATGTCTGGAATCCTTCCGGTAAGTCTCTACCAATTGTTTCACGGATTACTCTTGGTCCTGCGAAACCGATCAGTGCTCCCGGCTCTGCCATAATGATATCAGCGGTCATTGCGAAAGAAGCTGTAATTCCTCCGAATGTAGGGTCACAAAGATAAGCGATGTATAAAAGCCCTGCTTCAGAAAGCTGAGCCAACTTAGCCTGAACTTTTGCCAGCTGCATCAAAGAGTAAGTGGCTTCCTGCATTCTTGCTCCTCCGGACTGACAGATAATCATATACGGAAGTTTGTGCTTGATACAGTAATCTATTGCTCTTCTGATCTTTTCTCCCATTACAGAACCCAAAGATCCACCGATGAAAGCAAAATCCATACAAGAAACTACCATTTCAGTTCCTTTTACGGTTCCTACAGCATTTCTGATAGAATCAGTAAGCTTGGTCTTTGCTTTTACTTCTTTCAAACGGTCTTTGTAAGGCTTTGTATCTTTGAAGTTTAAGATATCAATACTTTCAACATTGGCATCCAGTTCGGTAAATTTACCACCGTCAAAAAGGATGTCAAAAAATTCCGCACTTCCTATTCTTACATGAAATCCGTCTTCAGGAGAAACATAGTTATTTCTCTTTAGTTCATCATGTTCCACAACTTTTCCGGATGGAGTCTGATGCCAAAGGCCTTTGGGAACGTCCTTTTTTTCATCAGTAGAAGTGGTAATGTTTTTTGCTTTTCTTTTAAACCAGTCGAATGCCATTTTTGCTTGTATTAATGTATAAATGTAAAATGTACCAATGTAAATGTATTTCTTATGAATACTTTTTACATCGGTACAAATGTACAGTTCTTATTTTAAAGTATTTACGTTATTTAAATCTTCAAATGCTTTCACCAATCTTGTAGAGAATGTATCCTCACCTTTTCTTACCCAAACTCTTGGATCATAGAATTTCTTGTTAGGTTTTTCTTCTCCTTCAGGGTTTCCGATTTGAGTTCTTAAATAATCAATATTGTTTACCATATAATCTCTAACGCCTTCTGTATATGCAAACTGAAGGTCAGTATCGATATTCATTTTGATTACTCCGTAGTCGATAGCTTCTCTGATTTCCTCTAAAGTAGATCCTGAACCTCCGTGGAATACAAAGTTTACAGGTTTAGCAGCCGTTCCGAATTTCTCCTGAACATATTTCTGAGAATTGTCAAGGATTTTCGGTGTAAGAACTACATTTCCTGGCTTGTAAACTCCGTGTACGTTACCGAAAGCAGCAGCAATGGTAAAGTTGTCAGAAATAGCTTTTAGTTTTTCATAAGTGTAAGCTATATCTTCAGGCTGAGTATATAATTTAGAGTTATCAACGTCTGAGTTGTCAACACCATCTTCTTCACCTCCTGTAACCCCGATTTCTACTTCAAGAGTCATCTGAAGCTTAGCCATTCTTTCGAAATACTGAGCTGAAATCTCAAGGTTTTCTTCTAAAGATTCTTCAGAAAGGTCTAACATGTGAGAAGAGTAAAGAGATTTTCCTGTCTGCTTGAAGAATTCTTCGTTAGCATCCATCAACCCATCGATCCAAGGAAGTAATTTCTTTGCACAGTGGTCTGTGTGTAGAATTACTGTTGCTCCGTAAGCTTCTGCAAGAGTGTGAATATGTTTTGCTCCAGCGATTGCTCCTAAGATTGCAGACTTTTGTCCGTCATTGCTTAATCCTTTCCCTGCGTTGAATGCAGCTCCACCATTTGAAAACTGAATAATTACAGGAGAGTTCAATTTCGCTGCAGTTTCCATCACAGCATTAATGTTGCTTGATCCAATTACGTTTACTGCAGGCAATGCAAATTTGTTTTCTTTAGCATACTGAAAGATATCAGTAACTAACTGACCTGTGGCAACTCCTGCCGGAAAAATTCTGCTCATGTTTTACTTTTTATTATAAATTTATTAGGTGTTTTAATTTCGTGTAAAGGTAATCATTTTTAAGAAATTACTAATTTCTTTTATCTCTTCCCCAAAGTAACTTCTGACGGATCGTTTCATAGAAACTTAAACCGTTGGGCTGTACCAGAAGAAGCTGGAATGCGGCCTTTTTGATGATAATTTCCTTATCGGTTTCTATATGGATCAGTCGGGAGTCCAGAGAAAGGGAATACTGAGGTACACGGCTTTCCACCCTGAATTTTATTTCTACTTTGTCATTTACCACTAAAGGTCTCACATTCAGATTGTGAGGCGCGATTGGAGTAATGACGAAATTTTCGTTGTTTGGAGAAATGATAGGCCCGCCACAGCTCAAAGAGTAAGCGGTAGAACCCGTAGGAGTAGAGATGATAACACCATCACCCCAGAAGACATTCAAAAATTCATCATTGATGTAAGAATCTACGGTAATCATTGATGTGGTTTCTTTTCTTGAAACAGTAACGTCGTTCAAAGCATAAGGGAAAGATCCCTCAAGTTTTGGAGAAACAACTTCAATTACGGAACGGCGACTTGTTTTTACATCTCCTTTTAATATGGAATCAAGCTCTTTAAAAGCTTCTTCCTTAGTGAAAAAGGCTAAAAATCCAAGTCTTCCGGTATTAACTCCTACAACAGGAATTTCAAGATCTTCAATGAAGGTTAAAGAATTTACAATCGTTCCGTCTCCACCAAAAGTGAAAAACAGATCAACTTCCTTATCCAGAAGATCCTGCTTACAGTTGAAGGTTTCGAAAATTTTTGAGAACTGAAGTGCTTCAGCCATTTCATCATACAGAACAGATTTTACATCTCTGGCTTCAAGTTCAGAGATAAACTTGCTTAAATATAAAAAAGTATCAAGATCTTTTTTCTGAGAATATATGGCTGCCTTCATGTTATATTTCTATGAATTTTTGTAAAAAACCAAATCGGTCTTTAAACAGATCGGATTTCTCATCAGAATAGTATTTTTCAACAATTCTGTAGTCGTACCGGTCAAAAGTTGAGTCTATCGAGGCTAGGTTTTCATTGCTGATCTTTATTGTGATTTGGACCACTTCTTCAGACATAAAGCTTATAAACCCTCCATAAAACTTCGAGTTGTTGCTTTCTACGATATTGGTAATTTCCGTCATAGAATATTTTCTGGCAGGAGTTTCTACCGTAAGAATAGCACCTGTTTCTGAAAATAAAGGATAACGGGAAAGGTCTTGAAAAACATCTTCACAGGTAATATACCCCAGATACTTTTCATTTTTATTAATCACCGGGATCACATTGCTGGTGAAGGTGTAAAACAGACGGATACTGTCCATAATATTGCTGTCCTCCAGGATAGCGAACCGTTCAATCTGATGTTCAAGATCCTTCAGAGTCCCGCCATCTTCTTCATACAGAAAGTCCATTGCAAGAGCTCCGTAGAAATGGTGGGATTTTTTGATGAAAATATGGGAATATCCAAAATCCTCCAACATATTTCTGGCTGACTCTATGGAGTCAGACAGGCTAAAACATGGAAAGTCTTTTGAGATATAGTCCTTGATAAACATTGTGCTAATTTATAAAAAATTAAATGAAACTTTTTCTGAAAACCCGACTTTTTTTAAGCTGAAACAAAAAAAATGCCATCAAAATTTGTTTGTAAGGAAAAAAAAAGTACCTTTGTCGCCTTTCATTTTTACTTTTTATTAGATTTATTTCAAACTGCACTGTCTACTAAGGACATATGCAGTTTTTTTTATTTTAACGCTTTTGCAAATTCCCACATTACAATTCCGGCACATACACTTACATTCAGAGAATGCTTTGTTCCAAGCTGTGGAATTTCTAAAAATACATCAACATTTGGAAGTACTTCATCACTGATTCCTTCTACCTCGTTTCCTAAAATCAATGCATATTTTTTCGAGTTGTCAATCGTAAAATCAGTAATCAGCTGGCTGCCGGTAGTCTGCTCAATTCCGATGATTTCGTACCCTTTGCTTTTTAGATCAGAAATCGCCGTATTGGTTTCTGCCTTATGAGACCAGTCTACACTTTCTGTTGCTCCCAATGCCGCTTTATGGATCTCACGGTGGGGTGGTTGTGGTGTAATTCCACAAAGGATTATTTTTTCAATTAAAAAGGCATCTGCCGTTCTGAAAGCAGCACCTACATTGTGCATACTTCTGATATTATCTAAAATGATGACCAACGGAATTTTTTCAACCTTCTTAAATGTTTCTACATCTATTCTGTTAAGTTCTTCCAGTTTTAGTTTCTGTACCAATTGTATTATTTTGTTGAGATTAATTTTCCGTCTTTATAGACCTCTGTTTTTTCTATGCTTCCGTCTTCACGGTAATGAACCCTGTTGCCATTTCTCTTGTCGTTGGCAAGTTCAGTTTCACGCTGTAATTTTCCTGATGGATAAAATACTTTCCATTTTCCGGTTGCAAGGCCGTTGTCATACTGGCCAATGTCTTTCACTGATTTTCCGTCTTCATGGAAGGTTTTGCTTTCACCCTGTAATTTATTGAATTTATAATTTGAAATTTCAGTTATTTTGCCGGCTGGAGAATAAAAAGTAGCCGTAAGACTGTTATCATAAATATTCTTTTCTCCGTTTCTGAAAGCCTCTTTGGAAGTAAGTACTCCGTTCTTATCAAAATAGGACCATTCTTTTACTTTAAATCCTTTTTTATACTCTCCTTTAGACTGCATTTTTCCGTTGTCATAATAAAAAATAGCCTCTCCGTCCAGCTTTCCTTTTTCCCATTCTACTGTATTTTTTACCTGCCCGTTGTCATAAAATTCTTTACAGGATCCTTCCTGTAACCCGTTTTTATATCCACATGGTTTCTGTGCCATAATCATGGCAGACGTGGAAAAAAACAATAGAAACATGTACTTCATAGCTATTTTTATTTCAAAAATAGTAAAATACTTATATTTGACTCAAAAATATACTATGAAAAAATTATTCACATTATTCATATTGATGTGGGGATTTATGTATCTGGGAGCACAAAATACATATTATCCTCAAGCTTTTTTTGATAAAAAACTAGCCAGAGACATGCTGGGATTCGGGAATTCTACGATTGAAGGCGTTGCTTCCACAAAACAAAAAAACAATTGGGGCATCAAACCATTGCTTGGAGAAAAACATTATGCACCCAAAGGAACAGTTATCATGCTTTTTCCTGTCACTCCTTATTTTGAGGAATTTTATGACATGAGAAGGAAGTATGAAAACAAAAAAACAACGGTGTACATGTCTGAAGAAGCTTTTAAATACAGAGTGGAAGCTTTAACGGATGATCACGGCAGGTTTAAATTCGAAAAACTGAAACCTGGTAAATATTATCTTGAAACGATCGTAAATTTTACAGCGACGGCAAGCTATCAGCAGCAGACAGGAACTTCAAATGCTTATAACGGGTATGGAGCTTATCTGTATTCAACCCCCATATACAGTACGTTTTTCTATGGATACTCGGCTGCCAACAGGGAAAGCAAGTTTGTAGAAATAAAACAGGACGGCGAACTCAAAGAAATCAAGCTTTAAAAGCTTGATTTTTTATTTTCTGTTCATAATCTGATGTACATTCTTCTCAATATTCTGGGCTAAGGTCTCCATTGGAATATCATTTTCATCATTATTGAAAGGATCTTCAATTTCTTCTGCAATAAGCTCAAGACTCATTAAAACATAATATACAAAAACAGTAAGAGGAATCATGAAAAGACCAATAGTGATCACATAAGCAATAGGCAGAGCGAAAACGTACAGAATAATAAATTTCTTGATAAAAGAAGAATATGAATAAGGGATCGGAGTGTTTTTGATTCTCTCACAGCCTCCGCATACATCAAGAAATCCTGAAAGCTGAGTGTCTAAATACAGCATTTCAATTTCTGAAATTTTACCTTCTTTTTTTAATAAGTTCAATTTATGGGTGAGCAGGATGACAATTTCACTTGGGCCATGGTTTTTTAATGAACTTTCTATTTCAGAATAATCTTCATCCAAAGCCAGCCTTGTAGATTCTTTAGAAAGATGTTTGGCTAAAAAGTGAGGGAAATATTTTAAATATCTTGCAATCTGTTCAGCATCCTGACGGTTGTCACCAAGAATAGTATTGATTTTTATAGCGAAATTTCTGGTATCATTGACCAGTTTCCCCCAAAGCTTCCGGCCCTCCCACCATCTGTCATAAGCCGTATTGGTCCTGAAAACCAATAAAAGCGAGAGTACGAAACCTAACAGCGAGTGAATCATCCCCACATTACTGATTCCTGATTTTGAGGTAAGGTGCAGATATTCCACTTCCAGATACTGAATTCCCCAGGAATACAACCCTATAAGAACCATACTTGGAAAAAGAATCTTCAGTGTATCACTTTTGTGTAAACTGAAAAGGATTTTAAGGAAATGTTTGGTATTGTAGACTCTCATAAATTCACTTGTTACCACAAATATAAATTTTTCATCTGAGCTCTGCTAATAAAGTAAAGAAGCCTGAAGCTGGAAGAGGGAAGTTATTGAAGCCGAAGAAGAGGTCTAAGTTTCCATAAAAAGATTTTATGGAATGAGGTATATATGTTTGTAGACAAATCTTAACTTCCAGCATCTCTCTTCCAGCTTCCTGCTCTTTTAATCTTAATTTTCTCAGGTTTCAAAAAAACACTATTTTTATTTCGCATTAAATACAAAATACATGATCCTCGAAAACGTAGATATTGTAAATAATATCAGTAAAGAAGATTTTCAGAAGAATTATTTTAAAAAGCAGAAACCTCTTTTAATTAAGAATTTTGCCAGTCGATGGGATGCTTTTGACAAATGGAATCTGGCTTACATCCGTGAAAAAGCGGGAGATCAGGAAGTGCCGCTGTATGACAATAAACCTGCGGATGCTGCGAAAAGCTCTGATGCTCCGGTAGCCCGGATGAAAATGAAAGAATATATTGATACTATAAAAAGTAAACCTTCAGATCTGCGTATCTTTTTCTATATCATTACAGACAGACTTCCTGAGCTGCTGAAAAACTTTACGTATCCGGATTTGGGGATGAAGTTTTTTAAAAGACTTCCAACGTTATTCTTCGGGGGAAGTGATGCTCATGTTTTAATGCATTATGATGTGGATTTGGGTGATTTTATGCATATCCATTTTGAAGGAAAGAAAAGAATTCTTTTGTTTGATCAGAAGCAGTCACCATTTTTATATAAAGTTCCTTTATCTGTTCATACCGTTTATGAGCTGGATTATGAAAACCCTGATTATGAAAAGTTTCCGGCTTTACAATATGCCAAAGGGTACGAAATTTTTATGGAGCATGGTGATGCACTCTTTATTCCGGGAGCTTTCTGGCACTTCAACAGATATCTGGAGCCTGGTTTTTCACTTTCTTTGAGAGCGCTTCCCAATAAACCGAATGTCTTTGCCAATATGCTGTATCATGTTTTCATTATGAGATATACGGATAAACTCATGAGAAAACTTTTCAAAGCCAAATGGGTGAGCTATAAACAAAAATGGGCTTACAGAAAGAGTTCGGAAGCCCTGGAAAAACATCTAAAGTCGGGAAAATAGACAGTATACCTTAGATTATTTTAACGCAGGGAACGCAAACTTTTATTTGCTGATAAGGGTTCGCAAAGGCGTTTCACTCAGCGAAGAAAGCTTTCGGTTGCTAAATGAAATGCCTTCGAACGAAAATAAAAGGAGTCAATATCAATTTTCTTTGCCTCTTAGCGTTAAATTTTGGATTAATTTTATTTATTGATAAGACCGAAGATTGTTGCATCTACGAATTTTCCTTTTTCAAAAAAATAATCTTTCAAGGTTCCTTCTTTACTGAAATTTAATGAAGACAGTAGCTTTTCAGAAGAAATATTGGAGGGATCAATGAAAGCATCCACCCGGTGAAGTCTCATAGATTCAAATCCGTAAGTCAGAATAGGGAGAATAGCCTCTTTCATATAAGATTGCTGCCAGAATTTAGGATTGAGCTCATAACCAATTTCAGCTCTAAAGTGTTCCCTGTACCAATTATGATAGCCGCAGGTGCCAATGACTTTTCCATTGGATTTCAGCTCCAAAGCCCATCTGAAACCTTTCCCATTTTCGAATTCATTGTTAAAATGCTGAATAATGCGTCGGGAGTCTTCTTCTGTTTTGAAGGTATCCAGATCATAATATTCCATAACTTCATCCAGAGAAAAATACTCGAACAGGTCTTGGATATCATCGAAAGTAAGCTGACGTAAAATAAGCCTTTCAGTCTCTAAAACAGGAAATTCCATGAATGATGTGATTTGATGGTGAAAATACAATTAATTACTGATAAAGAAAAGTGGGGAAGATTAACCTCTAAACAATTCTCTTACCCTGAATTTATTTTTCTAAATTTGGGGCTCATTTTTTACTATGGCAAAAGCAGCGAAGAAAGAAACTCCGTTAATGACGCAGTACAATACCATCAAGGGTAAATATCCTGATGCGCTATTATTATTCAGGGTTGGGGATTTTTATGAAACTTTTGGGCAGGATGCTGTCAGAACTTCTCAGATTCTGGGAATTGTCCTTACCAAAAGAGCCAATGGCGATGGGCATATAGAGCTGGCCGGATTTCCGCATCACTCTGTAGATTCTTATCTTCCAAAATTGGTAAGAGCAGGGATGAGGGTGGCGATCTGCGATCAGCTGGAAGATCCTAAAATGGTGAAAGGGATTGTAAAAAGAGGGGTAACTGAATTGGTTACACCTGGTGTTACCTTCAATGATCAGGTTTTAAATTCAAAAAAGAATAATTTCCTGCTTTCTCTACACAAAGAAAAAGAGAAATATGGAATTGCTTTAGTGGATATTTCTACAGGAGAATTTCTGGTAAGTGAAGGAAACCTGGAAAAGCTGCTTCATATTGTCAATACTTTTGACCCAAGTGAGATTATTTACCAGAGAAGTGTACAGATTCCGGAGCAGATTAAGAATAAAAGTGCCTTTAAACTGGAAGACTGGGCGTTCCAATATAATTTTGCCTACGAGAAATTAACGAATCATTTTAAAACCAATTCTTTAAAAGGGTTTGGAGTAGAAAACCTTCCACTGGCTATTACTGCAGCAGGAGCTATTTTTGCCTATCTGGTAGAAGATACCCACCACAATCTGCTGGCCCATATTACAAAACTTCAGATCATTCCACAGGAAGATTATCTGATGATGGATAATTTTACCCTGAGAAACCTTGAAATTGTTTATCCCAGTAATCCACAGGGAAAATCGCTGCTGGATATCATTGATAAAACCTCTACTCCGATGGGAGGAAGGCTTTTGAGAAGAAGAATCATTCTTCCTTTAAAATCAGTGGATGAGATTATGAGAAGGCTTTCTCTGATTGATTTCTTAAACGAAAATGATCATCTGAAATATGAAATCTGCCAGCTTCTGAGATCGATTTCTGACTTAGACCGATTGATGGGAAAACTGGCTGCAGAGAAAATTTCACCTAAAGAATTGGGATATCTTCGCCAAAGTTTAATTAATATCCATAAAATCAAAGCATTACTGCATCCTCATGCGGATGTGCTGGCGTGGCTGGAACCTTTGTTTGATCTTGAAGAATTGATTAAGTTCCTGCAGAATCATCTTAATGAAGAACTTCCGGTAAGTATTGCCAAAGGAAATATCATTAAAGAAGGGGTTTCTGAAGAGCTTGACAGATTGAGAAATCTACAGAATAAAGGACGCGGATTCCTGGACGAAATGTGCCAGAGAGAAATTGAGAGAACAGGTATCACAAGCCTTAAAATTGATTTTAATAATGTTTTCGGATACTATATTGAAGTTCGAAATACTCATAAAGATAAAGTTCCGGATGATTGGGTAAGAAAGCAGACCCTGGTGAATGCTGAAAGATACATTACCGAAGAATTAAAGGAATACGAAAGCCAGATCCTGGGTGCCGAAGAAAAAATAGGGGTTCTGGAAACTTCACTGTACAGAAATTTATGTGCAGAAACAATGGTTTATATTGATCAGATCCAGGGGAACTCCAATATTATTGCACAGCTTGATGTGGCTGCCGGACTATCTGAACTGGCTGTTTCTGAGAGCTATACTAAGCCTGTTTTAAATGATGGCTATGCTATCGATTTAAAAGAAGCCAGACACCCGATCATTGAGAATGCACTTCCTCTGGGTGAAAAGTATATTCCGAATGATATCTTTCTGGATAAAGATTCCCAGCAGATTATCATGGTGACAGGACCGAACATGGCCGGTAAATCTGCAATTCTGCGCCAGACGGCAATTGTTTGTCTTTTGGCTCAGATTGGAAGTTTTGTGCCTGCAAAACATGCTGAAATAGGAATGCTGGATAAGATTTTCACAAGGGTAGGAGCTACAGACAATATCTCTGCAGGTGAATCAACTTTCATGGTAGAAATGAATGAAGCCGCCAATATTCTGAACAATATTTCAGAGCGAAGCCTGATTTTGCTTGATGAAATCGGTCGTGGAACTTCCACTTATGACGGGGTTTCTATTGCATGGGCGATTGCTGAATACCTTCATCAGCATCCAACGCAATCCAAGACTTTATTTGCCACGCACTATCATGAGCTGAATGAAATGACAGTCAATTTCGAAAGAGTGAAAAACTTTCACGTTTCTATTCAGGAAAATAAAGGAAACATCATTTTCCTGAGAAAACTGATTCCTGGTGGAAGCGAACACAGTTTCGGTATCCATGTGGCAAAACTGGCCGGAATGCCCGCCAAAGTGGTCAACAGAGCCAATGAAATTCTTAAAACACTTGAGGCGAGCAGAACTCAGGGAGGAGGAGGTACTTCTGAAAGTATCAAAAGAGTGACTGAGGAAAATATGCAGCTTTCCTTCTTCCAGCTGGATGATCCTGTTCTGGAAAATATCCGTGAGGAACTTACAAAAATAGATATCAATACATTGACACCTATTGAAGCTTTAATGAAGCTGAATGCGATAAAAAAAATGATTGGAGGTTAATCCAATCATTTTTTTTAATGATGTTAAAGTTTAGTTTTAATTAGCAGCAATAGCCGTCTTTACCCCTCGGTCCGATAATAAGGAAATGGCTTACTCCTCTTAGTTTACATAGACCTTCTGCACATGCAGCTGCACCTCCGTTGATTTCTTTGAGCTCAGCTTTGGTGAGCCTTCTTTTAAGGTTTGAATTTTTCATATCCGCCTTGTTTAAATATTATCAACCTGGTTAACAGCAAAATCCATCCTGCATGCCAGGCACTCCTGAGCGTTCTTCTCCGGTGTGAGGATCTGTGCAACTTATTACTCTTGGGCAGATGGGTCTGTTGGCTCCGCCACTGATTTCTTTAAGCTCATTTTTACTAAGCTTTCTTTTTTGATTTTTTGAATTTTTCATAATAATTTGAATTTGGTGAAAGCTAATTTACAAGTTATTTTATTATGTTCAAAATATTGTAAGTCAAATTGTTAACTTTTTTTTGACGCAAATATCATTTCATAAAAAAGATTGAGGAAACCCCTCAATCTTTTTTATGAAATGATATTTGCTATTAACAGCATCTTCCTTTGGTGTCACATGAGCCTATAGTCATTTCACCGTCAATATTGCAGAAACAAGTTCCCGGGCAAAGGGGGCCGCTACCTCCATTGATTTGTTTCAATTCACTTTTTGTCAATTTTCTTTTTTGAATGTTTGATTTTTTCATGATAATTTTAGTTTTGATTTGATTTCTTGAAATTTTTTTGATTAGCAACAGAATCCGTCTTTTCCTACAAGACCCGGAACCATTTCTCCCGAATCAGGATGTGTACAGAACCCTCGAAGGCATCTTGGAGGAAGTGCTCCACCATTAATTTCTTTTAGTTCGCTTTTGGAAAGCTTTCTCTTTTGAGTTTTTGATTTTTTCATGGTAATTTAGTTTTTGATTCTACTCAAATATACAAAATCATCTGTATAATTCTATAGCTTGTGAAAAAAATTAACACCTCTGTGTCTAAAAATAAAAAAGAGCGCCTTAAGCGCTCTGTGTTTTATAAATGATTGTATTCGTAAGTATTAACATCCGTGGAACCTGAAGGTGTATTCCCTGTTTTCTCGTAATAGCTTCGAATTTCTTTTGTAGGGTAACCACTGGCATTGTATTCAAAATTGGATTTGAAGATTGTCCATTCAGTTCCGGTTCCATTATTGTAACTGACGATGTGATTGTAGCTTAATGTATTGTGAGCAGATCCGCTTTCATCTTCATTATCAATGATTTTTAGGTATCCGGTAATATTTTTTAAAGGAGCATTTTTGGTATCATATACCACTGTTTTTAAGGTAGAAGTTGCTGTTTCAGTAGTGTTATTTTGAGTTCTTGAAAGAGTACCAGTCCAGCTACTCATCGATCCATCAGCATTCAGTACAGCATTTCTTGTTTCAGATCTTGTTGATCCTGAAGTAGACGCAGTGTATACTATTTTCACATTGTTATTCGCTTGATAAGTATAGTTGGATTCTGAGTTCCATGATCCACCGAAATCAATCCCGTTAATTGTTTTTTTTGATAATCTGCCATTTCCGTCGTAGGTAAATTTCGTAGTAAGAGAGGTATTTGAACCATTGACTACAGACTGGGAAATAAGATCACCTGCATAGATAAATGTAGTTACACTTCCTTCAGTAAGATTTTTGATCTGAGAAATTTTTGAACCGTTATACGTAAACGTTAAAACATCTCCGTCCATCGTCATTTTTGTTACCAAAACCGGACTGTTATCATTGTTATTTCCGTTGTTGTTAGGTGAATCATTATCGTCGTTGCTGCTAGAGCATGATGCCAACAAGAAAATTGGCAGAAGCAAATAAGTTTTTTTCATGGTTTTAAGTTTAAGGCTGTAAAAGTATTAAAAAAATGTATCCATGATAAAAATAAATTGTTCATTTGTAAATAATTTATGAAATAGGTGAATTTTATTTTTATATATCGTTGAATTTTAGTATTTTATGGTTTTTAATATGAAGAATTTAATAAAGATATTAGCTATATTTATATTTTGTACGGTTTTTAAAGCCCAGCAGACTGAAGTTTCTGTGATAAAATATGAAGATCTGGAAAAGCGGATTCAGCAGGAAAAAAACAAATTATTGGTTGTCAATTTCTGGTCAACAACCTGTGGGCCATGCGTAAAAGAGCTTCCTCACTTTATGGAAGTGAATGCTGAGTTTGCTGATAATCAGAAAATGATTTTGGTTTCACTGGACAGGCTGGCAGATAAAGAAAGAGTATTGAAATTTATTAAAAATAAAAACCTTACTGCTGAGGTTCTCTTACTGGATGATATCAAAAGAATGAATACCTGGATCCCCAAGTTTGAAAAAGACTGGGATGGGAATATTCCTGTAACGCTGTTCTATAAAAATGGAGTGAAAGTTCATTTCAATGACGGTGAAATGAGCAAAGAAGACCTTGAAAAAACAATTAAAGAAAATCTACAATAAATAATCAATTATGAAAAACCTGAAAATTTTAATGACCGCATTCATCGTTGGGCTTGGATTACTGAGCTTTACAACGACAGATCATGATAAAAACAAAATTCAGAAAGAGAATATTTCTTCAAAAGGCTATGAAGTAGGAGATGAAGCTGCTGATTTTAAGCTTAAAAATATTGATGGCAAAATGGTTTCTTTAAGCGATTTTAAGAGTGCAAAAGGATTCATTGTTGTATTTACATGCAATCACTGCCCATACGCCAAGAAATATGAAGACAGAATTATTGAGCTGGATAAAAAATATAAAGCTCAGGGTTACCCGGTAATCGCGATTAATCCTAACGATCCTAATGTACAGCCTGAAGACGGCTTCCAGCAGATGATTGAAAGAGCAAAGCAAAAAAGTTTTACTTTCCCATACCTGGTAGATGAAGGGCAGAAAATTTATCCACAGTACGGAGCGACAAAGACTCCTCATGTTTTTGTACTGAAGAAAGAAAACGGAAAGAATATTGTGAAATATATTGGTGCTATCGACAATAATTATGATAACCCGAATGATGTATCCGAATATTATGCTCAGGATGCCGTAAATGCTCTGATAAAAGGAGAGCCGGTAAAAATGACTAAAACGGTAGCTATCGGATGTACAATTAAAATAAAGAAATAATATATTTGCTCACATAAAAATAAAATCGGTGTTCCTTGAATACCGATTTTTTATGCCTAATCCCTTTTGAAATGAAATTACAATTCAGCCTTAAATATCTCCTTCTGACCCTATTTATTTTTCTTGTAGAAGTATTGATTGCCACTAAACTGAGCGGTATTTTCTTCGTAAGAGCTTATCTCGGGGATGTTATTGTGGTGATGCTTCTTTATACTTTCGTAAAGAGTTTTGTAAAAGTAAATGATGAGAAACTGATTCTGAGGATCCTTATTTTTTCATTTTTGATAGAATTTGCACAGTATTTCCATATTGCAGAAAAATTAGGCTTCCGTTCTGGAAGCCTGATGTATATTGTTATTGGAAATTCTTTTTCATGGATTGATAACCTTTGCTATGCCATAGGCTGTCTACTGCTCTATATTTTCGTAAGAATAACAAAAAGTGAAGGCGTAACCTCAACCTCTAATTCCTAATCCCTGCAACCTAACCCCTATTACCTACCTCCCAAAACTGTCATATTTATCCTCTGCATATTTGGTAAAACGGTTCAATAAAGCCACATTTTCCTTTTCCATTGGAGAAAGATCATTGTCTACATTGCTGGAAACCGGGATGTACCAGTCTGTTTGTTCGAAGAAATTTCTGTAGGTTTCTTTTTTGAAAGAGTAACCATGTCTTGCAAATACGGAATTTTTGATGATCTCAAGATCAAGTTTTCTTAAGTTTTTAAGATCTTTTTCTGTCAGTTTCTGCTTGGAGGCATTTAGTTTGAATATTGCTTCTGAAGCGATACGGTTCTTAGACGTTTTATAGCTTTCTGTCTTTCCGGTTTCTTCATCTTTGTACTTTTCTGTAAATTCTTTGGGATTGGACCAGTCTACCAGATCAGAATCCTTATCAAGCATAAAGTTGGGATTATAAACAAACTCTTTTTTAGTGAGCTTAAGTGTTTTTGAAGGCGCTTTAACTGTTGTTTTATCGAAGGCATTCCATTTTCCGGTTAAGCTGTCACCTTTTAGTTTTACTTCAAACCTTCCGTCTGTTTTGTCATTTCCCGGTTCATCCAGGACAAAAGAGGTAGATGTTTCATTGAAAACACCTCTGAACGGGCGTTGGTTGCCATTTACAATACTTTGTCCGTAAACGCTGTCCTTTGTAATTCTGTTGATCTTTAAAGAAATTCTTTTATAATTGTTGACATCATATTCCGAACCATCTGTCTCGTCAACTACCTTTTCCATTCCGGCAAATTCACCTGTGTAAATTCCGTAATATTCTTGATGAACTTCAGGTACTACGACAGAGTCCTTTTTGGCGGTCAGAGAATCTTTCCCCGATTCATTGGTATTTCCCTCTTTTTTACAGCTTGCCAAAGAAACTGCCAGTAAAGAAATAAGAGTGTAATTTACAATTTTCATATATGTTTTTTTGTGATTAAATATTCAATAATAAGGATATTGGGAATCCAGCCCAACCAGGCAATGATCTGATAGACATCCATTGGATTGGGATGAAATAAATATACAATAATTACTTTCCACATTCTCAGAGTAATGGCAGATAATGTAAAAGCAAAACTCCGCCACATCCATTGCTTGTGCTCTTTGAACCTTTTCTGTCTTGCCAGTTGATATGCTTTATATGTTGAAAACCACCATGAAAAGCCCAAAATAACAAAAGAAACCTTTGATAAAAGCCCTCCGTTTGCAAAGAGTCCCATATAGATTCCAGAAGGGGCAGCGAAAATCAGAATGAGAAAAATATACATTTTTCCCATATTCCGATGAAAGTTTTTTAATCCAAAATTCAGTCTGAGAATAGCCAGAAATCCTGAAAGAAGGACAAAAATGCTTGTATAAACGTGAGTATAAAAAAATGTAAGATATTCAGGTCTGTCTATAACTTCCGTCTGTTTGATCATCAGAAAACTGACTTCAGGATTAAAAGGAATGTATTCTAAGGTGATCTTCAGCATCAGCCAAAAGAAATACCCGAATCCTATGATGAGAAGGATTTTAAAGAAGGAATTACTATTTCTTTTAGCAGAGAGCATTTTAATTATTCAAAATTGATAGTGAAAGGGACGGTAAACCAAATCAACGCAGGATGCCCTTTGTATTCTCCGGGAGTCCACTTGGTTTTCATAGATTTCATAGCTCTTTCCACTTCATGATTAAGAGATTCATTTTCTCCTGTTACGATAATAGTTTCTATCTCACCTTTAGCATTGACTGAGAATTTTGCATTGGAGCAGGCTTTACCTTTTGGCCCTTTTATTCGATTAGAATTAATTTTTTGAGTTACATCCCGCATGAATGCAGAAATTCCACCAGGATATTCTGATGGCTTACTTTGCTCAGGTATATTCTCATTTCTGGAATGATCTTCTGTGGGCTGCGTTTTAGTTTCCTGTGTCTGAGCAAAAGCCAGCCCAAATCCAAGGCATAAAATGAATGTTGATATTTTTTTCATCATATTAGTTTATAGTCTGTTTGGATTAGTTTTTTAAATACTTAGGCCCATCGGCATGGTAAATTTGGTTTTAACCGGTTGTCCGTTTATAGTACCGGGCTTCCATTTTTTCTTTAATTTCTTCATAATACGATCCATTTCTTTATTCAGAATAGGACTATTGCCAGTTGTAGAAATTGAGCTAATACTTCCATCAGGATTAACATCAAAAGTCGTTACAGATTTAAATGTTCCAGGAGAGTTCGAAAATTTAGAAATATCCATTTCACTGCTTATATACTTTCTTATGGCTACCATTCCACCTGGAAATTCCGGAGCAATAGATATAGTATCATCTACCTTATGCTCATCTTTATTTATCTCTGACGAAGGAGATGGTGATTGCTGCTCTTCTTTTTGTGTTGTTTGGGAAAAGGCAAACTGAGCTCCTAACAGTAAAATCAGTATTGATATTTTTTTCATGGTTTATGGGGAATTCAGATTATTTATTTTCAAAAAAATCGATAACGAGTTCATTGAACAATTCTGGTTTTTCTTCAGGAACATAATGGCTTGTATTCGGAATAATAGCCAGTTGCCCTTGTGGAATAGATTCCGCTATTTTTACCGTATGTTCTGTTTTTATAAGATCTTTATCGCCAGCAATAATCAATGACGGACACTGAATTTTTTTCAGATCTTCATATTGCCAGTTTGGATATTTAAGGTCAAGATTCAAAAGGTCTATGAAAACATCATTTTTATGGTCTTTATTCTCTTTAGTAAGGCTGGCGAGCATTTCTTTCATAGATTTAAACTCATCATCTTTGACTCCTTCAGGGAAAATATTGGCTCCGGAACAGGCAATTTTATCTACTAGCTGAGGGTATTTCATAGCCATGGATAAAGCAAGAATTCCGCCGTCACTCCAGCCCAGAATCTTTGTTTTTTTGATGTTCAGTTTCTCTAAAAACTGCTTAAGGTCCTCTGTCTGAATATCAAAGGTAAGTTCTTTCGTTTTGTCATAAGTAGATTTTCCACGCTCACGGCAATCTACAATGATAACTTTGTACTTTTTAGCAAAAGTATCCTTTTGGTTCATAAAAGCACTGATGGATTGTCCATTCCCATGAAGCATAAGCAATGGTTCTCCTTCTCCATAGATCTCGTAATATAATTTAATACCATTGACCTCCATAAATTTTCCATCCGGCATGGAACCTATAATGCCCTGACCCTTTATCAGCAATGATTTATGGCCACTGAATGGCTTGTAATCTGAAGATCCAACCGTAAAATGTTTTACATGGGTTATTTTCTGAGAATGGATTCCTTCAAACCAGGCATTTGATGCAGTAATATCGTTCTCAAAACCTGAATTTTCTAAAGGAATTTCAAGCCATTTTTTTGACTTTCCATCATTGACTTCCAACTTGAAATCGTCAAAATAAAAATCTCCATTGTCTTGTGCAAAAGCTCCGATATTGATTGTTTTCGCATTGGTATTGATGATTCCTTTTATTTCATATGTTTTCCATTCATTAGTGACTTTGATTCCATAATATTGATTCTCAAAAAAACCGGTAGAACGGTCTTTATTGTCTATTCTGCACCATAGACCGCAGTTGGAATTATTATCTTTATTGTCTTTTCGGATTTTTGCCGTTACCCGGAAATTCCAGTTTTGTTTATTCTCTATATTTAGGGCTTGTGTAAATGCGGTCCAGCTAGAAACAATAGATCTTTCCTGGCTATATCCTAAGAACAGCCAGAACAGAAGAAGGAATACGAAATTTTTTTTCATGTATTTAGTTTTTAGTAAAAATAGTGTTTTTTACAAATTATTGAGATCCTGTGCAATAAGCCATCCTTCACTCCAGCATGCCTGGAAATTGAAACCGCCAGTCACTGCATCTACATTCAAAACTTCTCCGGCAATATAGAAATTAGGAAGTAATTTTGAAGACATGTTTTTAAAGTTAATTTCCTTTAAATCAACACCTCCAGCCGTCACAAACTCATCTTTAAAAGTAGATTTTCCGGTTACCTGAAACTTCTTTTGACAAAGATTTTCTAGGATCTTCTGCATTTCCTTTCCGGAAATATTAGCAACCTGTTTGTTCAGGTTAACCTTTGAAATGTCTAAAATCTTCTGCCAGAATCGGTTGGTAATATCAAAAATCTTCGATTGTCCGATGGTCTTTTTAGGATTGCTTTGTTTAAAACTATGGAAGATTTCTTCAGCCTCATCCATTTCTATGGAAATAAAATTAACTTCAATTTCAAAGTTATATTTAAGTTTTGCCAGACTTATAGCTTCCCATGCGGAGATTTTCAGAACAGCAGGTCCGGAAAGTCCCCAGTGGGTAATAAGCAGCGGCCCGCTCTCGTCAGTTTTCAGCTTTGGAATGGAGATTCCTGCATTTTCAAAGCTTGTTCCCGGAAGATCTTTAAGCAATTCATCTTTAATATTAAATGTAAAAAGGGAAGGGACGAGGTCTACAATTTTATGACCCAGATTTTCAACCATTTTTAGAGATTTTGGTGAGCTTCCGGTAGTATATACGATATAATCGGCTTCAAAATCCCCCGAATTGGTCTTTACGATATATTTTTCATCCTGCTTTTCAATCTCTTTTACCGTACATTTTGTTTTTACAGAGACATTTTTCTTTTGGGTTTCGTTCAGAAAAGTATTGATGATCGTCTGAGAAGAATTACTTTCAGGGAAAGTTCTGTTGTCATTTTCAATTTTCAACGGAACATTACGCTGGTCAAACCATTCCATCGTGTCTCCAGGCTGAAATTTGCTGAAAACACTTAATAGTTCCTTATTTCCACGAGGATAAAACTGAACAAGTTCTCTTGGATCAAAGCATGCGTGAGTCACATTGCAACGCCCACCTCCGGAAATTTTAACCTTCTGAAGAACATCCGAGTTCTGTTCTAAAATCGTAATTGTATATTTCTTTTCGTCAAGATTGGATGCGCAGAAAAAGCCTGCAGCACCGCCTCCGATAATAATGATCTGTTTCATGTATATGTAATCCTATGCGGAAGATTATTTTTTCAAAAGTACAATTTTTATAAACCATCTTATTTGAGTATTTTTGAAGATTATAATTTTAACGAGACCAAAAATGATTTTCTACCATAAATTTGAAGTGCGATGGAGCGATCTTGATGCCAATAAGCACTTAGCCAATTCATCATATGTACAGTATTGTGCGCAAGCCAGAATGGCTTTTATGACTAAAGAGAAAATGGGAGTTACCCAGCTAAGCAGATGGGGAATTGGTCCTGTTATCCTGCACGAAAGATATTCTTTCTTCAAAGAAATATATGCAGATCAAATTGTCATTGTAAGTGTGGAAATAGATGGTTGTGCAGAAGATTCTTCCATTTATCGTTTCGTACACAAATTCTATACACCAGATGGAATGCACTGCGCCACTGCAGAAGCTACAGGAGTATGGATTGATATGATGCTTAGAAAAATGACCACTCCGCCGGATGATGTAGTGGAAGCAATGAATAAATATAAAAGCCCGGAAACGGTTGTATTATCGAAAGAAGATTTCAAAAAATTTCCTTTCCATCCACACAATATCGACCCGGCAGAATTGATTAAATAATTCAAAGTTTAAAATTCAAGGTTCAATGTTTAGAGTTTGAGAAGCAATTTTAAATCATTCATACTTTTTACATTGGACATTAATAAAAAAAATCATGTTTGAAGATAAATCACAGGAGCTGACGCCCATTTCAAAATTAGGAGAATTCGGTCTTATTAAGCATTTGACAGAGCATTTTCCGCTATCCAATGAATCTTCGGAGCTTGGAGTAGGAGATGATGCAGCGGTTATCAATCCTGATAACAAAAAAATAGTTCTTACCACAGATGTGCTGGCGGAAGGAGTACACTTCAATCTTGGGTATGTACCATTGAAGCATTTAGGTTATAAAGCGGTGGTAGTAAACCTTAGCGATATTGCAGCAATGAATGCAACTCCTACACAGATATTGGTTTCTCTTGCGGTTTCCAACCGTTTTCCGGTGGAAGCTTTAGAAGAAATCTATTCCGGAATTCAGGCTGCTTGCGGAAGATACAAGGTTGATCTGATTGGAGGAGATACTACAAGTTCCAATTCGGGGCTGGTGATGAGTATTACCGCTGTAGGAATTGAAAATGAGGAAAATATCGTAAAAAGAAGCGGAGCAAAACCTAATGATCTTCTTGTGGTAACCGGAGATTTAGGGGGTGCCTACATGGGATTACAGATTCTGGAAAGAGAACATGCTGTGTATCTTGCAGATCCGAACATGCAGCCGGAAATGGAAGGCTACGACTATATACTGGAAAGACAGCTGAAACCTGAAGCAAGAACAGACGTTAAAACGATTTTGGAAGAACTGGATATAAAGCCAACTTCTATGATTGATATTTCAGACGGCCTGGCTTCCGAAATCCTTCACCTTTCAGATCAGTCAAAAGTAGGATTCAGATTGTATGAAGAAAAAGTACCACTGGACAACCTTACGATCTCTACCGCGGATGAAATGAATTTGAATCCGGTAATGACTGCTTTAAGCGGTGGTGAAGATTATGAACTTTTATTTACGATTTCGCCAGATGATTTTGATAAAATTAAAAATCACCCGGATTTTACCATTATAGGTCATGCCGTAGAAAAAGAAGAAGGAAACTTTATGGTGGCGAGAGGATCTAACCAGTTGGTAGCACTTACTGCTCAGGGTTGGGATGCTTTTTTAAACCAATAAAATGTATACGTTTACCGTACTACCGGTTTTAGTTATTATTGCATTCATAATAGTGACTCTTTATAAGCATTACATTAAAAAACAGGATCAGAATCTGAAAGAATCGCTCTTTTTTGTTTTTTTCTTCGTAACAGTCTGGAGTTTGATTTATTATTTTGTTTTTAGCTAAAAATAGACTGATGATTATAAATATCAGTCTGATAAAATTGAAAAATTATATTTAATTTTAAATATTGTAAGAGAACCGCAGCACTTTTTTTGCTGTGGTTTTTGTTTATAGTTAATTACTTTACAATATAGTGATGATTACACCCGAAAAAGAAATCCCGGTTCACCATCTGACTTCCGAAGAATTTCAGATGAGTACTCTGAGTGCAGCAGGCCCGGAGAATTTTCATGATGTTCACCGGCATAATTTTTTTGAAATTATCTGGTTCAGGGAAGTGTATGAAAATAGCCGTTTGGAACTGGATTTTGAAAGCTATAAACTTGAAAACAATCAGATCTGTATCATTGCACCAGGACAGGCATTCAACATGAAGCTGGAAGGAGAGGAGGGATACGCAATGGCGATAAGCAGGGAGATTTTCAACGAAGCCTGTGATATAGAATCGGTACTTACAGGAGGAGAGCTTCCCTTTTTTTTAAATCCGGAAAATGAAAAAACCTGCAGTACAATTATATCATTGATTGAGCAGGAATATAAAGCTACATCAAGAACAGAACTCTTAAAGGCATATCTGAAAGCATTTTGTATCATTATTGGAGAACAAATTCATACTCAGGAACCTTTATTGAATGACCGTCAACGGATTCAGGAACTGGTGGGGCTTATTGAGAAGCATTATATAGTGCATAAAGAAACAAGTTTCTATGCAGCTCAATTAAAGATAAGTACACATCATCTTAATGATATTGTGCGCCTTTTGAGAGGAACGACAGTCAAAAAAATGATTTCCCAGCGTCTTATCCTGGAAGCCAAAAGAGAACTTAGCTTTGGAGCGCTCACAGTAAAGGAAATTGCTTTTAAACTCGGTTTTAACGATGCTTCATATTTTTCAAGGTTTTTTAAGAAACATACTAGCCAAAATCCTGACAGTTTTAAGAATAATGAAAAAATATAATCCTCAATATTTACTGTAATGATGGGCTTAAAATAATATTTTTCATTTATTGTTGTATTTAAATCTTCAGTTTGTCCTATACTTCCTTCAGTTCTTTTATTGAAATGTGGTGCTTTTTACAGCAACTTTGCAGCTGAAAAACCGCCTGTGAAGGCTTATGTATTTATGAAGAAGAATTTGAATATTGTAGTGTTTATTTTGGCACTGCTCAACACACTGGAGTCGCTAAGTATAGATCTTTATCTTCCCGCTTTCCCAAGTATGGCTAAAATCTTTAATACCGATATCGGACATATCCAGATATCCATTTCGGTGTTCTTTGCCGGGTTTGCTTTTGGACAACTGTTATGGGGGCCTTTATCTGACAAAAAAGGGAGAAAACCCATGCTGTATTGCGGGCTTTTACTTTTTATTATAGGAGCTACGGCCATCTATTTTACCTCAGATATTTATGTTTTATGGGCAATGCGTTTTCTGCAGGCGTTCGGAGGAAGTGCCGGAATTGTTATTGGTAGAGCGATCATTATTGATCTTTATGATAAACAAAAATCGGTAACAATCTTTTCCCAGCAGTCTCAGATCAGTGGTATCGCTCCTATTGTGGCTCCGCTATTGGGAAGTGTTTTCCTTAAATTCTGGGGCTGGAACAGCTCTTTTGCCTTTTTATGCATCATGGGACTGATCACATTTTTCATGGTATACAAATATGTACCGGAAACCAACAGCAGAATCAATCTTCCTGATGAGGAGCTGGTGAATGAAAAAGGATTAAAAGACCAGCTGAAAATGATCATTTCCAACAAAGATTTTATCAACAGTACAATGGTGGGAAGTATTGCTTTTGCATCCCTTATTATTTACATTTCAAATGCGCCTTTTCTATTCATGGAGATCCATGGGTTTTCGAGCAGTACATTTAGTTTTATATTTGCTTTTAATTCCCTGGCATTGATCACTGCGGCCTATATTACTCCAAAGCTGATCAAGAGAATAAGCAACTCAGCACTGTTATTTATAGCTACCATTGTATTACTGGTGGTATGTTCCCTTCATATTCTGATTGCCGCTGAAAACGTTTCTGTAGCCCTGGAAATTGCAATGCTTTATCTGTCATTATTGGCTATCGGTATCTTATTTCCTATTACATCCGCCCATGCGCTGTCTCCATTTAAAGAAGGAAGAGGAACAGCGGCGGCTTTACTTGGATTCATGCAGCTGATGGTTACATTCTTAATCTCAGCATTACTGGGTTTTTTAGAAGCAGATTCTATCATTCCAATGGTGGTAACACGCTCTGCAATGGCATTGATTGCAGTATGGTTCGGGTATTGTATTTTTAAAAATCAAAAAAGAGAAAGCTTACTTGCCAGTTCTAGTCCGGAAACTCATCCTCTTATTTGATCCTGTTGTCATACTATCCGGACACTTAATCAAGTAATTTTTGTGAAAAATAACCAAAGGGTTCTCTTTGCATAAAATTTAAAATATGAAAAGAACCCTTTCGACAGTTTTATGCTGTTTATTGCCATTAGGATATTGGGTAAATGCACAATCCGGGCTCTCTGCGGAGCTAAAAACAGAATATATTCCGGGCTCAAACTATATCCGCCCTGAAGACAGTACAAAGACAAATTCTAAAAGTGATTTTAAAAGAATAGATCTTAACCTGAGTATTCCTTTATCTGTAAAAAAAGATACCGACGGAAAAGTAAGATCATGGTCGATGTTATTGAGTGGATCTTATGCGAAGATGACGCATAAAAATTATGAAACTCAATTATTTCCGGATGAGATGCTGAATGCACAGGTCGGAATACAGCATATGAGACCTTTAGGCAAAAAGTGGAGTATGATGATGACGGCATCCGTGGGAGTGTATACAGACCTTGAAAGAGTCAGTTTTGATGATGTACTGGGACAGGGAGGAATTTTGTTTATCAGACATTTTAATCCAAATCTTTCGTTGGGTGGAGGGCCGGTGCTCACCACAGCTTTTGGAGTTCCTATGATTTTACCATGGATCTATTTTGACTGGAAGACCAACGGGAAAATTAAATTCAACATCAATTTCCCACAAGGGATGGAAGCCGGTTATCTGTTTTCAGATAAATTTGCTTTAAAAGCTGTTGTAGATCTTAACGGGATGACGGCAGAGAGAAATGTAGGCGGAAAATCTATACTTTTGGGTTATCAGCAAATCACTGCAGGACTCAGACCGGAATTAAAAATCAATGACAATCTTACATTGCGTCTCACGGGTGGAACAGCAATACTGAGAAGTTTCAACGAAAATGACCGAAAGATCAAAAGTATTTTCAGAGACAAAAAAGTAGCAGATCCAAGGTTTGCAAGTACATTCTACGCTGCCGTATCACTGCGCTGGAATCTGCCATAAAAAATGCCGGAGGCGGGGAATTTGATAACTCCCAGCTTCCAGCTTCTCTCTTCCACTACTTACTTATTAATTTCTTATACACCACCTGATTAAGCAACTCTTCTTTACGGGTACGGGAAATAGGAAGCTCAATTTTATTAATGAAAAGACGTCCTCCCGAGATCATATCAATATGGGTAATATTGATGAGGTAAGATTTATGAATCCTGAAAAAATGATCTGAAGGAAGAGATTCCTCAATCGCCTTCATCGTCTGGTGAATAGTCAGTGATTTGTCTTTAAAATGAAGTCTGGTATAATTCTGCATACTTTCAATATATAAAATATCTACCCAGGAAACCTTAATAAAGGAGTCGGACTGTCTCACATACAGAAAAGGATCATCCAGAGGTGTATTTTTTTTCAATTTTTCACTGATGATAAACTGCTGCTGGGCCTTATTTACAGCCTGATAAAAACGGTTAAAGGCAATGGGTTTTAAAAGATAATCCACTACCTGTAAACGGAATCCCTCCAAAGCATATTCAGAATAGGCTGTGGTAAGAATACACAAAGGCGGATTTTCCAGCTGTTCCAGAAATTCAAGACCAGTAAGATAGGGCATGTTGATATCCAAAAAAAGAAGATCTATTTGGTTTTCCTTTACTTTGGTGTCTGCTTCCAGTGCTGTAGCGCACGTATCTTCAACGGATAAAAAATCAATTTGACCAGCCAGTTCTTTAAGATGGAATCTTGCAAGAGGTTCATCATCTATAATCAGGCATTTCATTTTAGGAATATTACAGCTCATGATGATCAGATAAAGTAAGAATTAAAGTTATTTTGAAGATATGATGATCTGATTCAATTTTTAAATCATGAGAATCAGGGTATTGCAGCTTTAAACGTTTTTTTACATTTTGAAGACCAATTCCGCCCGCTCCGTCTTTCTTTTTATGGGTTGCCATATCGGAATAGGGATTTTCAACATAGAAATAGAGGTTATTGTCTTTTTCTTTACAGGAGATTTTCACATACCCTTTATGCCCGGGAAGTCTGCAGACATATTTAAAGGCATTTTCAATAAAAGGAACCAGCAGTAAAGGAGCAATAAATGTTTTCCTGTTATCAATTTCCCAGGAAGCCTTTACCCCAAGCTCATTTCCCCATCTTAATTTTTCTACCTCCACAAGATTCTGAAGGTATTCTATCTCTTTATACAAAGGAACCAAAGGCTGGTTACAATGATACAGCTGATACCGTAGAATATCTGAAAATTTCATCAGTAAAAAATCTGCAAGCTGCGTGTCCGTTTTCATCAGAATATGAATGTGGTTCAGAATATTGAATACCACATGCGGATTGATCTGATCCTGTAGAAGTTTGAGCTGGTTTTCAAGATGAGCCTGCTGAAGGAGAATATGGTCACGTTCTATTCTTCCGTGTTCTTTATAAAATTTTATGCCACATGCCACTCCGGTAATAAGAAAGGAGGCTGGTAAAGACATATAAAAGCCCTGCCATACAATAGGCAGCTGATCTGAAAAACTCTGTGGAAGAGGGTTTTTTGGAGTGACTTCAAGATAAGTAAAAATAACAGCGAAGATCAGGCTCAATATGAAAATAACAATGACTGCCTGTATCAGAAACTGGTTCATCTTTTTTTCCCGTAAGGCTTTTGATAGAAGCTTATTGGTTAAAAAATGGGTGAATGTAAAAGAAGAAGCTGTAATGATAATAGCCTGAATAACAGCAAGATATTTTTCTGTAGAAATCTGAATATTACACCACAATACAATAGCAAGAGTAAGCCAGAATATAAAAGTAAATACGTATTCTTTGAAAACAAAAGATTTTGTCATAGAACTGGAAATAGGTTGATAAAAAAATAGAAACTGCAGGGAAACAGTTTCTAATGGTAAAGATAATTTAAGTTTTTTAGAACAGGAAATAACCTATTCCAAGGGAAAAACTATGGGGTTTGGACTTAAACTCTTTACTGATGCTTGAAAGACCTGTTTCATACCTGAGATCTACCGTGAAGTTTTTATAATCTACCCCGATACCTCCCGTAATTCCAATATTGGATTTGTCGAATTTTTTAAAACCTTCCTGCAAAGCCTCAGAAGAAGATAAATTATTATTAAAGGCATAGCTGTAAACACCTCCGGCAAATGCTCTTACATTAAAATCATTGGTTTTGATGAATTTATACCCTACCACTACAGGAATATCAATAGCGTTCCATGAAAGTTTGGAAGAGCTTCCGTCTTGGGATTGGTATGATGTTTTTCTTTTGTTGAACAGAGCCTCTCCCTGCACATATAGTCTTCCGATATCCATTCTTGTCATTACTCCTGCCTGATAACCGAATCCGTATTTCCCTTCTAAGGAAGAAGATTCCGTTGAGGTTTTTGTAAAATTTGCTCCTCCCTTTACTCCGATGTGAAAAGCCGGGGTCTGCTGTGCTTTCGTTTCTATGGTGCAGGAAATGCACAATAATAGTGAGCTCAGCGCTAAAAATTGCTGCTTCATAAATTAAGTGTTGTTAAAAATCTGTTGCAAAACAACAATTATGAAGTATGGGATGAAATTTTATTTGATGAACGGTAAAGATACTTTGACAAGAATCTGTTTTAGGGTGAAAAATAAAACCGAAAGTATCTCTACTTCCGGTTTGCTATTACTAATACGGTTGTTCTTCACAGATCGAAGGTGGATTACATCCGCCGCCGCCAGGATTTCCGCCGCCTCCTACAAAGATGCATTGTCCCGGATTTCCGTCTTCATACATTTCACATGCATACCCCCAGGCACATTGGCAGTCGTCCTGACAATTATAAGAATTACCTCCCATATGGCAGCCATCTATTCCGCTGCCCAGAATTGTAGTTAAGTCCTTTCTCAAAAGTTTTTTCATTGTTTTCATGATTAATTTGGTATTAAATGTTATTGTTTAAAATTGTACATCCTTGTAAATATAATAAAATTGTCTTAATGAATTGTAAATGAATTGCATGCAGATGCATTATGAGAATAAAGCCACTACAGGAGCGGCTTTATTATGATAGATAGAAAGTTTTGTCTTAGAAACTGAAATCCTTTTGATACAGCATATATTCTTTTTTGAAAAGAGGAATCGTTCCTTCATATCTGAGAGGAGCTATTCCAAAACCATAAAACATATCAGCCTGAATTTTGCCTTTTACGGAGATCACGCCTTTTCTTTCAGGAATGAATGTGAGCCCTAAGGATGAAAGGGCAGAAGCTCTTCCTCTCAATCCTGAATTAGCAATTGGAATAGAAATAAACATCAGTCCTACTGCTCCTTTAGCCTCTACGCCTGCTTCAGCAGACAGGTTTCCTTCAGCACCGGTGATAACGGGATCTGACTTCTTTTTCAGATTGATATTGAGTGCCGGGGTTTTGCTTACCAGAAAGTTGGCATTTCCTTCAAGATCCAAAAGCTGTCCCTGTACTTTTCCTGCCGCTTCTACACCCAGAAAAGGTCCGGCAGAAAGGGTAGGACTTAAAATAAGTCCGGTAGGTCCCAACACAATAGGAACAATAGGAATATTCAGGTAATCTGTAGTACTTGCTGTATACCCTAAGCTTCCTACAATACTCGCAGAACTTTTAAGCTGGATGTCATCCATGATAAGATTGACATAAAAATCAGCTAAATGTCCCCATGAGAATGTGATATTATAATCAATTTTTGGAGTAAATCCACCTTTTACGTTCACGCTGGATGTTCCTGCTGAAGATAAAGGAAAAGAAAAAGTTTTATCAAAATTAAAACGGTTGAAGGCAACTATCTTTTGATTTTGGAGATTCTTTGCTTCAATAGAAAGTATTTTACGATTAATTTCCTGGGAAACCAAGCCTTCTACGGGAACATAATTCACCATTTTCCCATTGATGCTTACAGGTGCTTTATCTGAAGGATCATACACTCCGCTTAACGTTCCGCTATAGATAAATTCTTCAAGCTTCGCGCTGGAGGCTTGTACAGTAAACTGATTATTGGCCTTAGAAACAGAGCTTACTTTTGAAAGGATTGTGCTCACCTGGTCACCTTCTACTTTTGTACCAACAATAACGGTTCCTGCCGAAATACTATCCGTTTGCGGAGTTGTACGGCTAAATGTAATTTCCCTGTCATTGTGAATGGAAATCGCATTGACAGATTCATCATTCAGAATGATAACATTTCTCTGTAAAGTAAGATTTCCTAATGTTTTCATAGGAAATGACTCTGCAGGATTTTCAACAGGAGCTTCCACCGGATCTTCCTGAGAACAAGACGTTAAAAGAAACAAACAGAAAATAGAAAAAATAAGAGAAAAATAAAATTTTCTGTTGATTTTGAAGAAATTAGATTTCCTTTTCATAAGCAGTGATTTTAAGTTTTCTCTAATTTAAGTGAATTATTTAAAGATTACAAAAGAATCATATTAAATTACTGTCAATAACATAATGGTTTTCAATGGAATTTATATTTTAATTCCTCATAATATATTCCTAAAAAGGCAAAGAAAAACCCGCTCTTATGGGAGCGGGTTACTTATATTATTTTTTAAAAGTCAACGCCAAAGGAATAGAAACATTTGATGACACTGGTTTTCCTTTGTCTTCTGCCGGTTTCCACTTGCCTTTATCTTTCATCCGGTAAAAAGCGGCTTCAATAAATGCATTTACATCTTCATTATTTCCTTTTACATTAGGATTCAGAGCATTTCCTTTAGAATCAACAACAAAAGTTATTGTTGATTTGTATGTTTCTGAAGAAAAGTTTAAAAAATCAAGATCCACAGCTTCATATAATAATTTTTGAAAGGCTGCTTTGCCTTTATCATATTCAGCTTCTTTAGTGACTTTTGCTTTTGTCGGAGGATCTGCAGCAATCATTTTCTGATCTTCAAGAGAGGCTTTATCTAAAGCATCCTGGTAAGCCGCTATTTTATCTTCCGTCAAAAGCCATTCTTTTTTCGTTCTTAAATCATTAGGCTTAGGATATTTGTTATACAGAGCCGTTTTCTTTCTTTCATAGCGTGAATCTGCCCTTTGAAATTCAGAAATCTGGGCACTGCCGAAAATAAAAGTGAAAATGAATGCTGATGCTAAGACCTTTTTCATGATTTATTAAGCTTTTACAATATTTATAATTACTTCAGTCGCTTTTTCCATACTTTCCAGAGCTACATACTCATAGGGTCCGTGGAAGTTGATTCCTCCTGCGAAAATATTCGGACATGGAAGTCCCATATAAGAAAGCTGAGCACCGTCTGTTCCTCCTCTGATTGCCTTGATCTTAGGTTCAATACCAGCTTCAGTCATTGCTTTTGCAGCAAGATCTACAATGTGCATTTTACCTTCAAACTGCTGCTTCATGTTTCTGTATTGCTCCTTGATCTCCACTTCAGCAGTTCCTTCACCATGCTTTTGATTGAATTCCGCGATTTTTCCTTCCATGAATTTCTTTCTGGCTTCAAATTTATCTGCATCATGATCACGGATAATGTACTGAAGTTTAGCTTCAGAGATATCAGCGGTAATATCCATTAAATGATAGAATCCCTCAAAACCTTTTGTTGTTGAAGGTGTTTCATTAGCCGGAAGTGTCTGAGCAAATTCAGCCGCTAAAAGAGCTGCATTGATCATTTTTCCGTAAGCATAACCCGGGTGAACGCTCAATCCATGAATTTTTACCACAGCTCCGGCAGCGTTAAAGTTCTCATATTCAAGTTCTCCAACTTCTCCACCGTCCATTGTATACGCCCATTCAGCACCGAATTTAGCGACATCAAATTTATGTGCTCCTCTTCCGATTTCTTCATCAGGAGTAAATCCTATAGCAATTCTTCCGTGTTTGATTTCCGGATGAGCAATAAGATATTCTGCAGCCGTTACAATCTCTGCACAACCCGCTTTATCATCAGCACCGAGAAGAGTAGTTCCGTCAGTAGTAATTAACGTCTGGCCGATATATTTTTTTAAACTTTCAAATCTTGCAGGAGATAATGTGAATCCTGTCGTCTGGTTCAAAAGAAGATCATTTCCATCATAATTTTCCCAAACCTGAGGTTTTACATTTTCTCCACTGAAGTCCGGTGAAGTATCATAGTGTGAAATAAATCCGATCGTAGGTCTGTCATCATTTTCAAGGTTAGAAGGAACATATCCCATAATATATCCATGCTCATCAATTGAAACATTTTCCAGGCCGATAGTTTTCAGCTCTTCAGTAATGTAATTGGCAATATCCCACTGGCGGGGAGTAGAAGGTGTAGTTTCACTTTCTGCATCGCTGGTTGAATATATTTTTACATAGCTAAGAAAACGGTTCAGTAATTTCTCTTTCCACAATGGGTTGAATTCTATTGTACTCATCAGATATCATAAATTTTAACAAAGTTAGCAAATTTGATGCTGAGAATACGTTATTTGCGATTTAATATCAGTTATCGAAATTATAAATCAGATATAAAACTTTGAAAATCAAAATAGTGTTAGCTTTGTATGTACAGTATACTAAGTAGTTTAGTTTTATTATATTTGAGAAAATCAAAAAGTAACAATGTTTCTTACCGAATGTCCTAGAGATGCCATGCAGGGATGGGGAGAATTTATCCCTACCGATAAAAAAATAGATTATATCAACTCCTTGATGGATGTTGGCTTTGATGTATTGGATTGTCTGAGTTTTGTTTCTCCGAAAGCAATTCCGCAGATGGCTGATTCTGATGAGGTGGCCGAAAATATTGACAAATCACGTTCCAAAACGAAGGTTTCAGCAATTATCGGTAATTATAGAGGTGCTGAAAAAGCATTGAAACACCAATCTGTTGATATTCTTGGTTTTCCGTTTTCTATTTCCGAAACTTTTCAGCACAGAAATACCAATAAAAGTCAGGAAGAAGCTTTTGATGAAATCATTAAAATGCTTGATCTGGTAAAAAGTGAAGGCAAGCAGCTTAACATCTATTTCTCCATGGCTTTTGGAAATCCATACGGAGAAATGTGGAAATGGGAAGATGTTGATCATTGGGCACAAAGATTCTCAGATATCGGAGTGAAAGATATTTTATTATCGGATACAACAGGAGTGGCAACACCGGAAACTATTGCCCTTTTGTTTGAAAAAATACCTTCAAAATATCCTGAAATCAACTTCGGAGGACATTTTCATAACCGTTATGAAGATTCTTATTCAAAATTAAAAGCGGCTTATGATAAAGGCTGCAGAAGATTTGACAGTGCCATCAAGGGAATCGGAGGATGTCCTATGGCTAAAGATGATCTTGTTGGGAATATGCCTACTGAGCAGGTGATTAACTTTATGAGCGTTGAAAAAGTAGAACATAAACTGAATCTTCTGAATTTTGAAAGTTCTTATAATAAAGCGAAGGATATTTTTCATTTTTAAGAAGAATAAATCATAAATTTCACAGATCTAACAATTTAAATAGATCTTAGGATGGTTAAGAGTTAAATTTGTCATTCCGTTAGGAATCCAGATTGTTTTTTCAATAACGGAATTAAGATTCCTAACGGAATGACAAAAATACGGCTGAACTATCTGTCTTCTTAATGTGTTCAAATATAATGGATTGTGTCCATGATCATATTTAGTATTAATTCCAAAATCGACAAAATGACTCCAATAATCTCCCCATCCGATTTGAAAAACCTTCCAACAGAAAATCTTATCATTCTTGATGCAAGAACCGGAAAAGACATAAAGCAGAATTACCTTGAAAGACACATAAAAGGAGCTCGATTCATAGATCTGGATAAAGATCTGGCTGAGATAGGGGAAGGTGCTGCTTTTGGCGGGAGACATCCGCTTCCTTCCGTAGAAAAATTTGCGGAAACACTTTCAAACCTTGGAATTGCAGAAAATTCTCATATCATTGTGTATGATGATAAAAATGCCTCAAATGCTGCTGCAAGAGCCTGGTGGATGTTAAGATCTTTCGGTTTTGAAAAAGTTCAGGTTCTTGATGGCGGAATGCAGGCCGCTGAAAAAAACGGACTTGAATTTTCTTCTGGAGAGGAAACATTTGAGAAAGCTTCTCTAATCAAAAAAGAACATTGGTTTCTTCCTGTTTCGAGTTTGGAAGTTGTTGAAAATGAGTTGAAAAACAATTCTTCTACGGTTATTGATGTAAGAGATGCCTATCGTTATAAAGGGGAATCTGAACCCATTGACCTGGTTGCGGGGCATATTCCCGGAGCGATCAATATTCCTTTTTCTGAAAACCTTGATGAAAACGGAAACTTTCTGAACCCGGAAGTGTTAAAAGAAAAATATAAGCAGTTATTAGAGAATAAACCTGAGCATCTGATCATTCATTGTGGCTCAGGAGTTACCGCCTGTCATACTATTTTGGCGCTGGACTATGTAGGCTTCCCAATGCCGGATCTGTATGTAGGTTCATGGAGTGAGTGGAGCAGAAGAGATGGAAAGGAAATAGCAAAAGAAATGTAAGCAATATGAATACAGAAAAAAGGATGTCTAATCAGACATCCTTTTCTTTTATGGTACAATATTTTCAGCTGTACTTATTTTTTAGTTAAGTGAAACAGAGAAATAATGATGAAGCCTACTCCAGTAATAAAAGGAGGTTGTGCCTGCATCCGGGCTCCTAAATAAAGCATATATATTCCAAGAAAGGCAAGGACTACTGCTCCGATTTTTTTTGCCATTATTTTCTGAATGATTTTATAGCATTCCTAATTCAAACTTCGCTTCCTCGCTCATCATATCCTTATTCCAGCTTGGTTCGAAAGTCAACTCTAAATCTACACTTTTTACGTTCTCTACTTCAGCCACTTTATCTTTTACCTCCTGAGGAAGTGTTTCTGCAACAGGGCAGTTGGGAGTAGTAAGGGTCATTATAATTTTTACGTCAGCATCATCGGAGATCTGAACATCGTAAATCAGTCCTAATTCGTAAATATCTACCGGAATTTCGGGGTCATATACGGTTTTCAGTACACCAATGATTTCCTCACCAATGTCAGCAATTTGATCGTCTGTAAATTTCATTTTTTAATCTAGATTGATATTCCTTTTCAACAAATCTTCCTGACGCATGCGCCGGAAAATATTCGCCAAAGTTAAGACATCTTTTTCACAATAGTCTACAATTCTCTGCAAGTCTTTTTCTATGTAGTAAATTGATGAAACCATTGAGCCGTCAATATCATCTTTTGGAGTAGGAATTCCAAAGACATGCGCCAGTAATTCAAGGGATACAAAACTTTTATAATCTCCAAACTTCCATAGTTCCATCGTATCGATGTGAGGAACCTCCCAGGGTTTCTTTCCAAACATCTGAAACGGAGCAGGAGGCAGTATCCCGTTGATAAGATATCGTCTGGCAATCCATGGGAAATCAAATTCTTTTCCATTATGAGCACAGAGAATCACGTTGTAAAGTCTTGGGCTGTTGAAGATTTCGCCAAATTCCTGAAGCATTTTCTTTTCATCGTGTCCGGAAAAACTTTTTATTTTTAGAGTTTCATTCTTTTCAAGCATTCCGATGGAGATACAGATGATTTTTCCAAATTCGGCCATAATACCGGCTCTGTCATAAAACTCTTCTGCAGAGATTTCTTCTTTTCTCTGAAACCGGGTTTTCTTGTCCCATAGATATTGCTCAGTTTCGGATAAGTCGTCCCAGGACCCCGCCTGTGGAACGGTCTCAATATCAAGGAATA
Organism: Chryseobacterium sp. 22543; assembly: GCF_052044565.1. NCBI lineage: Bacteria > Pseudomonadati > Bacteroidota > Flavobacteriia > Flavobacteriales > Weeksellaceae > Chryseobacterium > Chryseobacterium sp. 22543. The sequence continues at coordinate 486,217 of NZ_JBQENH010000004.1, read as the reverse complement.
AAACTCTTTCTAAAGGTATACTCTGTATCATATGTGTTGTGTTTTTTATTATCCTACCTGCATCCCATTTTTTGTAGGTAATGAAGGGGTTACAAGAGTGACATCACTTTTGTCTTCACCATATAATCCCAACACAAGACATTCACTGAAGAAATTGGCAATCTGTTTTTTAGGGAAATTAACTACCGCTAAGATCTGCTTTCCAACAAGTTCCTCTTTTTTGTAAAGAGAGGTAATTTGTGCAGATGATTTTCTGATTCCTAAGTCTCCAAAGTCTATTTCCAGCTGGTAAGACGGGTTTCTTGCCTTTTCAAAATCATTCACAGAGATTATCGTTCCACATCTGATGTCTATTTTTTCAAAATCTGCCCAGGTGATATCTGGTTTTACTGTCATGGTAATTCGTTGATTAAATGTTCTACTTCTGTTTTCTGTTCTGCATATTTTTGCTGTAAGACTGATCCTTCACCCATTCTTTTGTAATACTCCAGAGCTTTTCCCCCGAAGAATTTTTTATGAAAATCTGAAACTTCAGGAATTTGTGGAAAAACTTTGTGAAAAAGCATTTCATAATAGGCCTGAAATTCTCTCTCATTTTTGTCTTCAATTACCTGCCCGGGAGCTTTCTGCCTTACATGGAGCATTTCGTGCGCCACCATATTAAGGACAAGGTTCAGGTCAAAATCAAATAAATTTCTTGGGATCATTACGGTTTGCGGCCCACCCAGACCTCCTTCTGCTGTAAGAAGCATTGAAGTGGGAGAAAGTTCTTCCCTGAATCCAAATCCTGCAAAGTTCTCATGTTCAAGATCAAAGGAATGGATCAGATATTTTGCTGCATCCAGAATCTGATCATGTTCTTTATAAGCCTCAAGGTGTAAGTTGATCTGCTCGAAATTCATCTGAGATATGTTTTGTAACAAATGTATTAAAATATTGAGAATACTCCGAAGAATTACTTGAAAATGCTTTAAAAAAGGAATTGTTAAATAATAAAATAAAACCAGCCCGTCTTCAAAGGCGGGCTGGTTATTGAAACTAAAAAAATTAAGGATGTTCATTTCTTGCTCTGATGACCAGATTTACTAAATCTGAGCCGCCACTTGCAAAATTATCGCTTGGGTTGTGGGCACTTTGAGTAGCCACAGCATACGGAGAGCCATCCCAATATCCCCAGAAAGGGCCTCCGCTTTGTCCAGGCCATATATCTGCTTTATGGCTCATGCTTTCGTTGTCATCAGCACTCCAGAAATCTCCATCCAGTGCGATACCTGTTTGGTATGTTGGTCTTTGAGTTCCTGTAAGGTCTCCCGGATATCCAGCGTGAGTCCAGTAAGCGCCTCCATCCCATGAGTCAGAGTAGGATTTTGAACCTAGCCATCCTGTGCTGTTTCCGATAGGTCTGTCTAATACAATGACAACATAATCGTATTGTATTTCTGTTGAATCAATAGATGGACCTGCTACTTTATACTTGTAATATGTTAATGTACCCCAGGCTGTTCCGTAAGGAGCACTGCCGTTATAATACATTGGAGTGAACTTCAGCCATCCCGTTGTGTTATTAGGCTGCCAGTCAACAATATGAGAACAGGTAAGAAGGTGTCTTGGTCCTATCATTACACCACTTCCTGATCCTAAAGAACTTTCTACCCTGCCGACACATCTCCATGGATAGGCTGTAGAATTATATACTTTTCTTTGATCTGCTCCGAAAATTGTTCTTGCATTTTCCGGAGTCAGGAAAGAATCTCTGTCAATGAATTTTGGTTTACGGTCTCTTTTCGGTTCAAGCTTTGGATTGTATTCAAAATCAGCATGGGTAGGGTAGAAATGATCAGTTTCCAGAGATCGGATCTCAGCTGTTTTTTCATCCATAGGCATTCCTATTGTTTTCATTCCTTTCGGAAAAGTTCTTCCGTTAAGGGTTTCCATAGCTGGAAGCTGGCTGGATAATTTTTCAATTGCTGACGGTTTTTCAGTTGATTTTGCTTTAACAGTTCTAAGTCTTAAAACTTCTTCTGCTGTCATTGGGTTGTTGTTTTCAATTTTAGACATGATTATTATTTTTAATCTAGTGTATTCCTACTCTTTTAATGGCTTTTCGGATTCCGCCGGTAAAGGTTATTGGTTAAGTAAATATTTTTTGTGAAAATTCTGCAGTGATGCTTTCTGTTTGGTTGATCTGGGCTGCTCCCATAGCCGCCAATGCAATAGCAACCTGCTTATCAAGCGTTTTTCTGACAATACTCCCATTGGTAGCGCGCAAAATTTTGCAGAAATGATAGGTGAAATATCCTCGTATCTGTCCGCTGATACTGCCTTCCATAGATACCTGATTGTCTTTTGCAGCTGCCCATAACGTATGATTCATTCCGGCAACAGGGATAAGTGCTTTAGTAAGAACAGTTGATTTTTTTGAATTCTTAGACGATTCCATTTCACTGGCATAGGTCAGATAAAATTCATCTTCAAGCATGGGCGGAATATAGCGGGCGGTTTCGTTGAGAAAATCCGCTTCCAGTCCCAGATCCATTTTTCGGGTTCCTGTTCCGGAATAGCAGCAGTCGAAAATGACTTCCATATTGACTCCGGCTTTCAGCTTACTGAGAACTGTTTTAAAATCATCATCACGAATGACTCCGTTATTGGCATAATCGTGCGGGCAAATGGCTTCATCCAAACCGTCCAGTTCCAGATCTGATCCTATATTAGCCACTCTGGTCCCGTGTCCCGAATAATAAAAAACAAGAGAATCTCCTTTTACACTTGTGCTGATCATGGATTTCAGATAGTTTAATATATTCGCTCGTGTTGCATTTTGATTGGTCAGAATTTTAATCTTTGCCGGACTAAAACCACAGATCACCAATGTATTTGCCATATCTCTTGCGTCATTTACACAACCATTAAGATCCGGTCCTCCGTAACCGATAGGTGCATAATCATTAATACCTACGATAAGTGCTTTTTTCATTGTATTAGTTTTAAAAATATTCCCTACTCTGTTTCGGCTTTTCAGGTTCTGCCTTTCTGTGTTTTTTCTATGACAAAATTCCATTATTCTGAAGGACAAAAACAGAGGAGAAAACCGTATTTTGAAAAAGGAAAAACACCTTTTTAATTGTATATGAGTATGTTATGAATTAAAAATCCGGCAGCTTGAAAAGCTGCCGGATACGTAAAAAGAATGTAAAGATGTTTATTATATTGGGTAAGAAATAAGTTTAAAATGAGACTATTCAATCAACATAGATCATGTTTCAAGGCAAAAAGGACTAGGCCTGCTCTGTTTTTGATATCCAGTTTTACAAAAACGGAATCTCTGTAACCATCTATTGTTTTCGGACTCAGGCACATCTTGTCAGCAATTTCTTTGTAGGTAAGCTCACTGCACGCCCATTTTATAAATTCTCTCTCTCTGTCTTTAAGCTCGGAAAGCAGGGATGCATTTTTCATTTCCTCTGTTTTTACTTTCAATAATTTCTGAGCTACAAAATCAGTATAAAAACTACCTTTCTCGAATACAGTGTCTATGGCCTGAAAGAGAATAGCAGGCTGCATGTCTTTCAGTAAATATCCTTTAGCACCTGCCTTCAGCATTCTGATAAGAACTTTTTCATCATCATCCATGGTCAGGGCAATGACTTTGATGTCAGGATAATGCTCCGTAAGCCATTCTGTAGTTTCTATACCGTTTTTATAAGGCATATTAACATCCATCAGTACTACGGCGGGTAATTCAGAAGCTTTTTCCACATCTGCAATAAATTCTTCTCCGTTGGGATGATTCATAATTACCCGATATTGAGTGTTTTCTGTGATCATATTTTCCAAAGCTTTGGAAATTAAGGTATGATCATCAACGATCGCTATGGGGATAGTTTTCATAATAAATTTTTGTGATAGGTTATCAAAGTTTGTGTTCCTTTATTCAATTCTGAGTGTATAGACAGTTCGGCATGAATCAGTTTTGCTCTCAGTTCCATGTTTTTTAATCCTGAGCCATCCTGAATAATGTTTGTATCAAAGCCTCTTCCGTTGTCGGAGATACTGATGTGTAATTTTTCACAGTCATCTTCTATCTGTACGGAAACATTTTTGGCCTTGGAATGTTTTAGAATATTGTTAATACTTTCCTGGACAATCCTGAAAAGGATCAGACCATGTTTAGGGGAAATATCAATATCCTGCTTTTGAGTGATAAATTCTATTTTTAATAATTTCAATTTTTTGATCCGCTGAACTTCTCTTTCAATGGATTCTGCCAGTCCGAAATGAATGATCTGTTCGGTAATTAATGTTTTAGACAGGTTTCTTATATCCTGTATACATTCGCCCAATAGTTCATTGAGCTCAATCAGATCTTCTTTTTCGTTGTTTTTTAATTTGGTAATCAGTTGGTTTTGCCGCAGCCGGACCACAGAAAGTTTTTGTCCCAGATCATCGTGTAATTCCTGTCCGATATAATTCAAGGTCTGTTCCTTCATTTCTACCTGTGAAGTGGCCAGCTCTTTTTCAAACCGCAAATCTTTTTCTTTTTGCTCTATCAGCAAGGTTGTCTTTTTCTTAATGAAAACAGCATAAATGAAGATCATTGTCAAAACAACGATGAATAAAGTAATCGTAAAGATGATGACCAAATTATTCTCTTCCATATCTGAAAAGGATTTATCTTATTTTTTCTTGTTTGTTCCAAATTAAGCCCAATATGAGTATACCGTTACTGATCAGATTCAGCATAAATAAAATGAAGAAATAAATAGTCTCCGAAACAGTAGTTCTGAAAAAGAGTATCGGAATACTTCCAATAAAAAAGATCAGTAAAGCCACTGATATCCAGAATGGTAAATAGCTCTTTATTTCCAGTATCTTATCAGAATTAAAGGTTTGGTACAGGAACAAAATAATTGAAAATAACAACAGAAGAATATCTACATACAGCATATTAAAAGAAAAATGATGAAGCAGATCGTCTTCCGTAGAAAACATTACAGCAATATTGAGGACGAAAAGAGCCAGGATGATAGTCTGTATCTTTTTGAGCAGCGGAACATATAATAACTGGTGATAATAAAATAAATACAAAAAGAATACGATCATTAAAAACCCAATTACATAAAATATGTCCGTAGGCAGGTTTGTCAGGTCGTAGTAGAAATAACAGAAAATATCAATCAGGGAAAACAACAGATATCCAATAATAAAAAATAAGTTCTCCTTTCCGGTTTTTCTATGTTTTATGACCATTAAAAGCATCACTATGATGGATAGGATTATCGATATCTGTTTCCCTGTTTCAATATTCCAGTTCATAATTTTGTGTTTTTAAGGCATGGTTCCTGACAGGGTTTTTGGAGGTGGTGCCAGATTGGTCATATTCATAGATTCTATAGAAGGGACGTCTGTATTTTCCTCGGTGGACGCCGATCTGGCCATCGCATTGTCACCTTTTCTTTTTTGGGATGTAGGAACTAAAAATATGGTTTGATAGCCTGCATATTCAGGTTTTGCCATTTTGTTTTTAGGATGATTCACAGGATATTTTCCCATATAGATCCTGATTCCCGGATTTTTTAATTTTTGTTTTTTGGCATTTTCTTTTACGTATTTAATATAGCCTTCCATATCTTCCAGTGAAAACCAGTACCATCGGGAATCAGGTTCACCGTTTCTGTATTTCATGAGAATTTCATGATTGGTTCTCGTGTATTCATCAAAAAGGACCCGGCCTTCACGATAGCTTATCAGTTTCTTTTTATAACTGTTACTAACGGGTTCTTTAGGAGGTTCAGAGCAGCGGGTGCAGCTTAAAAAACAGAGCGTTAGAATAAATGCTGCACAAAGCAAACTTAAAGTCTTAGTAAAAAAGGAAGTTTTCATTTTTATGGTTTTTAATTTTATGGAACAAAATTAGCTAATGGCACAACTATAAAAAAGAGGGAAAACACTGTTTTTATCCTTTACTAAATTTACGGCTTTTTAATATTCAGTTGAATATGAATTATTGATTTGTTTTTATTTAAAAAAAAATATTAATTATGATTATTAAAATAACAATATCTGTTTGGTTCCGAAACTAAGTATAAAAAACAGGACCGGGAAGAGATTTCCGGTCCTGTCAAACAAGATTAAGTGTAAAATTTAGCCTTTAAAGGCAAAAAGGATAATTCAAAATGTGTTCAGATTTTTATTGATCTTAATCTATGTTTAGGGGAATTGATAGTAATGGTACTTTATTTTTATAAGCCATTATAGCTGTTTTACTTCGGTGAAAAAGAGATTCTATAAGGTTGTATTTGTAGGGAACCATAGTCAGAAGATCCGGGTTTGTGAGTCTGATTTCCTCCTCAATAGCTTTGATAACTTCTATGGATTGAGTCATTTTAAAACTATATTTAATATCATCCAGATCATATCCGGAATTCAGGTCAATATCATGAATAACCTCGGCAAAATCTTCCAGCCTTTCACTTACATTGAATACCTCAATCTCAGCATTAAACTTATTAATGAAATAATAAATATCATTCATTGCTGTCCAGGTCATGCTTTTGTGGGTATCATAAGCAAAAAGAATTTTCCTGATTCCCGTATACTCTATATGGGCAGGGACAATTAATATCGGCTTTTTTATTCTATGGATAGCTCTTGTTACACTGTTACCCAAAAGCTTTTGTTCAAGCGTTTTTTCTGCGATTCCCATCACAATAAAATCACATTCGTGGATCTGTATGCACTTTTCAAGCTCTTCAATAAAATTGCCGGAAGCCAGATGATATCCGGTTTCTATAGCATAAAGCGTCGTAAGTCCGGCGGCCTTATCGTCCAGTTTTTTCTGATTTTTAAGCGTTTGAGCATAGAAAAAATCTGCTGAAGCCTGGGCATTCAAAGCATGAATGGATACGGTTTGAAGATTAAAAAGTATAATCCTGTATTTATTTTCTTTAGCCATAGATGCCGCATAATGAGTAGCATTTTCAGCTTCGTGGGAAAAATCTGTGCAGACAATTATTGTTTTCATTGTTCCGGATTTAATACTGCAAAACTATGGTATACAGGATTTCACCTATGGTAAAAATAAGGTGACATTGCATAAAATGATGATGAACTGTCTTTTTCAGGTGATGAAGCGTCACATCCATTTGAACGCTGCTATTTTACGTTTCAGGTACGGTTTTGGCGGTCTCGGCTAAAATAGGAGGGATTCGTCTAAAATCTATTTCTATATTTACATTCATAAAATCCCGGATATGAATAGGATTTCTACCATCAGAAAAAATATAGTAAGAAATAAGAAGATTCTTTCTACCATGAAGAGAAGGCTCGTGATCTGGGCAGTAGCAGTAGTTACTTTCTGTGTTTTTTCCTATCTTATTGATCCTTTTGACCCTATTTGGAAAGAATATTTGAACGCTCCGCTGAGGATGATTCTGGAAGATGCCTCATGGATTGTCTTTTTTTCTATCATCATCTCAGAGGTAAGTATATTTATAGACAGAACACTCAATAAGCTGCTTCCCTGGAGTAACAGAACCGTGAAGCGATTGCTCATCCAGTGTTTGATTCAGATCGTGGGAAGTGTCATGATTGTGATCATTATTAATGCCATTGTAGACTGTACCTCAGTGACATTACCCGAAATGGATTCCCGCAAAGAATACACGCTGTTGGGACAATGGATCGCAACTAATATTGTAATATCGTTGATTATCAGTGCCTTTAATACCGTGGATTATTTACTTGAAAACTGGAAAAAAACTGCCGTAGAAGCAGCCCAGCATAAACTTAGGGCATCAAAACACAAGCAGGCTGCTATGGCGGCAGAGCTTCAGGCTCTTAAGCTTCAGATAGACCCTCATTTTATTTTCAACAACTTAAGTGTACTGTCAGAACTCATCCTTGAAGATCAGCAGCTGGGGTATGAATACTCAGAGAAGTTTGCAAGAGTATACAGATATCTGTTGGTCAATTCCAAAAAAGATATTATTGCAGTAGAAGAGGAGCTCAAATTTTTAGAATCCTACATCTTTCTGATTGAAAAAAGAATTGGTGAAGGTGTTATATTCAAAATAGATATTCAGGAAGAATACAGGTCCAGATTTACCCTTCCACTGTCTTTACAATTGTTGGTTGAAAATGCCATTAAGCATAATCAAACTTCTAAATTAAATCCTCTGGAAATTCACGTTTATACAAACCCTGAAGGAGAATTGGTGGTTTCCAATACATTTCTGCCTTTGATCAATAAGCCGGATTCCTCAGGAGTAGGACTCACCAATATTATTGCACGGTACGAAATCCTGGGATATCCTAAGCCTGTAATTGAAAAAACGGAAGATAAATTTATTGTAAAACTCCCATTGATATGAAGATTAATAAAGTTTTAATCGTTGAAGACGAAAGACCCAATGCTGAAAGATTAAAAAGACTGTTGTTGAAGTTAAGACCCCATATCGAAATCCTGTCTGTAGAAGACTCGATAACCTCAACAGTACACTGGCTGGAAAATAATGTCGTTCCGGATGTCATCATGATGGATGTACGCCTTGCAGATGGGCTCAGCTTTGAAATATTCAACAAGCATGAAATTAAAAGTGCAGTTATATTCACTACAGCATACGATGAATATGCAGTACAGGCATTTAAATACAACAGTGTAGATTATCTGCTGAAACCCATTGAAGAAGAAGAGCTGGATGCCGCTTTAAAACGTTATGAAACCTTTATGGAAGCCGTTCCGGTAGTAGGAACAGCTATTGAAGGATTATTGAATTATATTCAGCCGAAAGATTACAGAAAGCGCTTTCTCATAGCCCACAGAGATGGATATAAAACCGTTTTGGCAGAAGATATCCTATACATTTATACTGAATTGGGAATCAGCAAAGCGATGTTGAATACAGGGGTGGTAGAGAATGTTCCGCAAACGCTGGAAGAACTTGAGAAACAGTTAGATCCCAAATTCTTTTTCCGGGCCAACAGACAATTTATTATTCACATCAATTCAGTAAAGCAAATCTTTAATCATTTTAATGGAAAGCTAAAACTGGAACTGAGAAAACAGCCCGATATGGAAGTGGTTGTAAGCCGTGAAAAAGCCTCTATTTTCAAATCCTGGATGGATTATTAATCTCATAAAAACAAAAAAAGACTACTTTATCTAAAAGCAGTCTTTTTTTTGTTTCAGTCTTATTTTACCCAGAAAATCTTTTTTTTATCAGATTTATAAGAGAAAACAGCTGTTTTCCCTTCATTTTTACTATCATACGTTTCACCTGCGATTAATGACACTTCACCCAATTTCTAAGTGAATATCCTTATTATATGAAGTTATTTTGCTCCTGTAAAATTTAAAAACTCATGTTATGAATTACAGAAAAGGATATCTGGTACTCTCACTTACAGCTGCAGCAATACTGTCCTCGTGCGGTTCCGGGAATGGCCAGGAAAATGCCCAGCAGATGCAGCAGGCATTGCCTACAGATTTTATCCAGGTGAAGTCCGGAGATGCCGATGTGTCTACAGGATACCCGGGAAGCATAGAAGGGCAGGACAATGTAGATATTAAAGCACAGGTAACAGGTTATCTGGAAGCAGTATATATCAAAGAAGGACAATATGTAAGTAAAGGACAGACCCTTTTCAGAATAAATCCATCCGTATACAACGAACAGGTAAATACCAATGAAGCCGCTTTAAAATCTGCTCTGGCGGCACAGGAGACAGCAAGACTTGAAGTTGAAAAACTAAAACCTCTTGTCGAAGGAAAAGTAGTTTCTGATATGCAGTTGAAAACAGCTCAGGCAAGCTATAAAGCCGCTTCAGCACAAGTAGCACAGGCACAGTCATCATTAGGATCATCAAAAATCAATGCCAATTTTACCTATATCAAAGCTCCCGTGAGCGGATATATAGGAAGAATTCCAAATAGAGTAGGAAACCTTATCAGTCCGTCAGATGCTTCTCCTTTGACAACACTTTCAAGCATAAATAGTGTGAATGTATACTTCTCAATGAATGAAGCTGATTTTATCGCGCATAGTAAAGCTTCGGTATCAGGAAATAATGCAGAAGATGTAGAACTGATCCTTGCAGATGGTTCCACCTATTCTCTTAAAGGAAAATTGGAAAATGCCAGCGGAAACTTCGATAGAAATACAGGAAGTATTCAGATGAAAGCTGTTTTTCAAAATCCCGATAAATTATTGAGAGCCGGAGGAACAGCAAGAGTAATGATTCACAATGCACTGAATGGGGTGATCAAACTTCCGAAAACATCTGTGAAAGATATTCAGGACAGGTTCTTTGTCTATAAACTGAATGGTAAGGATAAAGTGAAAATGACCCAGATTACCGTTTCTGGAAGCACATCTCAGGATTACTTTATCAACGAAGGCGTGAATGCAGGAGACAAGATTGCCATCAACAGAATTGATGCTCTTACAGACGGCGCACAGGTTGTTGCGACAACAGTTCCTTTGAAATAGTTGTATAACCATTCTTAGAAAATTCAAAAAATGTTAAAAAAGATAATAGACCGTCCGGTACTGGCGACGGTAATATCCCTTATCATTGTTATTTTAGGGATCATAGGATTAAACCAGCTGGCAGTGACCAGATTCCCGGATATTTCCCCACCTACCATTACTGTTTCAGGATCGTATCCGGGAGGAAACAGTGAAACAGTGATCCGTTCCGTGGTAACTCCACTGGAAGAACAGATTAATGGAGTGGAAGATATGGAGTATATGAAATCCAGTGCAAGTAATGACGGCACATTTTCGATCTCCATCATATTCAAACAAGGTGTGAATGCAGATCAGGCTGCTGTAAATGTCCAAAACAGGGTACAGCAGGCCACTCCGATACTTCCTCAGGAGGTGGTGAGAATGGGACTGACTACATCCAAGCAGCAGAACAGTATGGTATTGATTTTCAATATTTATACTGAAGATAATAAACAATATGATGAAACCTTCCTTCAGAACTACGCGAATATTAATCTTATTCCGCAGGTCAAAAGGGTAAAAGGAGTAGGGCAGGCCATGGTATTTGGGTTGAAAGATTATTCCATGAGAATATGGCTTAACCCTCAGAAAATGTCATCTTACGGTCTTGAGCCGGCAGATGTTTCCAGAGCGATTGCTGACCACAGTTTGGAGTCAGCTCCGGGTAAGTTGGGAGAAGAATCTGATGCGGCTTTAGAATATGTCATCCGATATAAAGGGAAAAAGAACAAGCCGGAGCAATATGAGAATATCATTGTTAAAAATACCGGAAGTCAGGTAATCAGGCTTAAAGATGTGGCCCGTGTAGAGTTCGGAGCGATTTCAAATACGGGAGATAACCTTTCCAATGGGAAAAATGCGGTTACTGTAGCGATTATGCAGACCACAGGATCCAATGCCAATCAGATTGAAATAGGAGTAAACAAAGCCCTTGATCTGTTGTCAAAATCATTCCCTCCAGGTATTAAATATACAAAGGTAATGAGTACCAAAGAGAGATTGGATGAGGCTACAGGACAGGTGAAGTCTACCTTGATAGAAGCATTTATACTGGTATTTATTGTAGTATTTATCTTTTTACAGGATTTCAGATCTACTATTATTCCGGCAGTGGCAGTTCCGGTAGCGATTATCGGTACCTTCTTCTTCCTTCTGGTCTTAGGATTTACCATCAACGTACTGACGCTTTTTGCCCTTGTACTGGCTATCGGTATTGTCGTCGATGATGCGATTGTAGTAGTGGAAGCCGTCCACAGTAATATGGAAGGAACTAACCTTTCAGGAAGAGAGGCTACTCACAAAGCGATGAGTGAGATTACAGGAGCTGTTATTTCTATTACGCTGGTAATGTCTGCAGTATTTATTCCTATCGGATTTATGTCCGGTTCAGCAGGATTATTCTATAAGCAGTTTGCCTATACATTGGCTATAGCGATCATTATTTCTGCGGTTAATGCATTGACTTTAACTCCAGCTTTATGTGCTGTATTTTTGAAGAATAACCATTCGGGAGAAGGTAAAAAGCCAAAAGGATTCGGGCAAAGATTTGCGGTGGCATTCAATGCCGGATTTAATAATATGACCAACCGTTATGCAAAAGGAGTTCGATTCTTAATTGGACGTAAATGGATTGCAGGAGGGTTAATAGTAGTGGTTATCGGTGTCGCAGGATGGCTCATGTCAAGCACTCCAAAAAGTTTTGTACCCATGGAAGATGACGGATTCTTTATGTACACCTTAAGCATGCCTCCGGGAACGGCATTGACAAAAACTACGGAAGTTTCCAACAAAATCAATGAAATCTTAAAAGGAGTAGATGCCGTTCAGGAAAATACTTCCATTACAGGATACAACCTGCTTAGTAACAGTGCGGGGCCAGCTTACGCCATGGGATTTGTTAAACTGAAACCCAAAAAAGAAAGAGGTGAAGTTCAGGATATCCAGGAGGTTGTTGATATGGCTAATGCAAAATTGGGAGTGATCAAAGAAGGAAGTGTAATGACCTTCAGAATGCCTCCGGTAGAAGGATACGGAATGACGAATGATGCAGAGGTCGTACTTCAGGACCGTATGGGAAGAGATCCTCAGGTTCTTAAGGCCAAAGCGGATGAATTAATTGGTCAGCTGATGAAGGTCCCGGAAGTAGCATTTGCCTACACGATGTTCAGGGCAGATTATCCTCAGATGGAGCTTGAAGTGAATGAAGATAAAGCAAAACAGCTGGGAGTAAGCATTTCAAACCTGTTAGGAACCGTTCAGACGTATTTCTCAGGAGATCAGTCTCAGAACTTCTCAAGATTCGGGAAATTTTACAGAGTGAATATTAAGGCAGATGGTGTTTTCAGAATGGATGAGCAGGCCTTCAATGATATTTTCGTGAAAAATGAAAAAGGAGATATGGTGCCGGTGAATACACTGATCACTTTGAAAAAAGTCTATGGTCCGGAATCTGTTCAGCGTTATAACCTTTACAACTCATTAAATATCAACGTATCTCCAAAACCGGGAGTAAGTAACGGAGAATTGATGGGGAAACTGGAGCAGACCTTAAGCAAATTGCCTTCTGACTACAGCTACGAATGGACGGGATTGAGCCTGGAAGAGAAATCTGCAGGAAATCAGACGATTGCCATCTTCGGATTATGCTTGCTTTTCGTATACCTGCTATTGGCAGCTCAGTATGAAAGTTATATCCTTCCTCTGGCAGTAATGCTTTCTATCCCAACGGGAATTGTAGGAGCGTTCCTGGGAATAAAAGCGATCGGACTGGATAACAATATTTATGTGCAGGTAGGATTGATTATGCTTATTGGATTATTAGCCAAAAATGCCATTCTTATTGTTGAATTTGCTATCCAAAGGAGAAAATCAGGGCTTTCGATCCTGGATTCTGCACTGGAAGGAGCGAAGGCGAGATTACGTCCGATTATCATGACTTCATTAGCCTTTATTGTAGGAATGGTTCCGCTGATGATTTCTTCAGGAGGAATGGCTTCAGGAAATAAATCAATCAGTACAAGTGCAGCAATGGGAATGCTGAGTGGAGTGGTTTTGGGAGTTTTTGTAATTCCTGTACTCTACATGTTTTTCCAGTATCTGGATGAGAAATTCTCTGCCAAAAAGAAGTACAATACGATAGAAAATCAATTGACAAATGAGAATATTTAATATAAAAAACTTCCTTATTTCAGGCGCAATGGCATCACTGCTGATGTCTTGTGCCGTAGGGAAAAAATATACAAGAACAGACCTTCAGGTTCCGGAAACGTACAAAGAATCTGTACAGGTAACAGGAGATACGGTGGTTCTTCCATGGAAAACTTTTTTCAAAGATCCTAAATTGATAGGCTTAATAGATAAAGCACTTTCAAGAAATAACGAAGTAAACGTAGCCCTGAAAAATATCGAACAGCTGGATCTGATCTATAAACAAGCCAAGCTGGGACTGATGCCGACATTGGATTTAACCGCTGGGGCGAATAGAAGCTGGGCGTCCAAAAATACTCTTAACGGCTCTCTTAATGAACAGTTTGTTGGAACAAAGTATATGGATGATTTTAGTGCCGCCCTAAGGCTTTCCTGGGAAATAGATATCTGGGGAAAAGCTAAAATGCAGAAAGAATCTGCCGCGGCAGAATATTTTGGACAGAAAGAAAACCTGAATGCGATAAAAAGCAGGATCGTAGTTCAGGTTGCGCAGGCTTACTATAATCTCATAAGTCTGGATGAACAGCTGAAAATAGCCGAGCAGAACATTGAACTCAGTGACAATACTCTTACAATGATGAATCTGCAGTTTAAAGCTGGACAGATTAATTCATTGGCAGTTCAGCAGTCAGAAGCCCAAAAGAAAACAGCTGAGCTACTGATCCCTTTAGCAAAACAGAATATTTCTATTCAGGAAAATGCACTGAGCATTCTTTGTGGGGAATATCCCACCAGAATAGAAAGAGAAGGAAATCTTAAAACAATGATTCCGGAAAATAGATTGTCTGAAGGATTGCCCGCCCAGCTGCTGAGCCGCAGACCGGATCTGAAAATGGCAGAATTTAACGTAATTAGCCTGAATTCCAAAACCGGACTGGCAAAAGCAGCCATGTACCCAAGTATCAGCCTGAGCCCGCAGATAGGAGTGAACTCAAATAAGTTCAGCTCATGGTTTGACATTCCTGGATCTATTACCAAAACAATTGCAGCAAATCTGGCAGCCCCGATTTTTCAGAAAAAACAATTGAAAACAGCTTACGAAACTGCATTGATTGAACAGGAAAAAGCAGTCATCAACTTTAAACAATCTGTAATGACTGCTGTGGGAGAAGTTTCCGATGCCATGGCCAAGTCTAAAGGTTCTTCAGAAAGACTGCAGCTTTTAGAACAGAGAACAGCCATTCTGGATAAAGGAATCAATGATGCCCTGAAACTGTATAAAAGCGGGATGGCAACCTATCTTGAAGTCATTACAGCTCAGAACAATAAACTTCAGAATGACCTGGAAGCCATTAATGTAACCCTTGAAAGATTAAATGCAGAAGTAGACCTGTACAGATCGCTTGGAGGAGGAGTACAATAACATGTAAATAATAGATATTAAATTAAAAGGAAGCTGCATCTTATAGCTTCCTTTTTTTTGTTATTTCTAAAGGTAAATACAATTTAATTGAGCATAAGGTCCGGAATTTGCACAGGAGTGATGAAATTTTACACTCATTAAATCAGTGATTTATGAAAAATTTTATCTTTTTTTCAAAAATAGATGCAAGATTTTTGAAAAGTAGGATTTATATAGATGAGTACTCGAAAATAATTAATGTTTAACGAAAAAAGTAATGCAATGAAAAGATTGACAGTACCCCGATTTTTTATAACAGTTTTAATGGTTTTAGTAGGATTTACTTTATCCTCTTGTAATGATAATGATGGTCCGGACATACCTCCTGTAAAAATGGAAGACTTAAAAGGAAACTACAAAGGTAAGCTGGTTATTGTGCAGGGAAATAGCAAAAGAGAAGGAATAAAAGAATTTAAAGTAAAAAAAGATACAATCTCGTTTGCTGAATTTCCAATAGAAGAAATTGTAAAAACTGTGGTGAAAAATCCTGCAAAAGCAGAAACCGCATTGAAATTAATGGGAAAAGTGAAGTATGACCTTAAGTATGCTGCAGTAATTAATACTGCGAATAATGTGATAGAACTTACATTTGCTCCTAAGGCTATGGAACTTCAGATCCCTGTAGACGGAGTGAATAAAAAGACCGTTGTAGAATTTGTAGCGAAACAAAAAGGATATTATGTAGGATTGGACCAGACACTGAGGTATGCTGTAACAGCAGAAAAAATTACAGTAGATGGTACATTGATTACCCCTTATGAGGTGATTGATTATAATTTTCCATTCTGTATAAAAAATTAATTAATAGATATTATCATCAATGGATTGCACTTTATTGTTAAGATGCAATCTATTTTTGCTTGACAGTTTTATAACATCCCAGTGGATACGGAGGCAGCAGTATATGGAAGAAAGTAAAGAACAGATTTTGGTAAAGCACCTTCTGAAGAAGGAGGAAGCTGCCTGGAAAGAGCTTTTTGGAGCTTATTCCGGAAATCTGGCTTATGTCTGCTCCCGTTATGTGGCTGAAAAAGAAGATGTTCATGATATACTTCAGAACAGTTTTATCAAAATGTTCCGTTCGATAGAATCTTTTGAATACAGAGGAAGTGGGTCTTTGAAAGCCTGGATGACCCGTATTGCTGTCAATGAATCTTTGAAACATATCAAACAGAAAGGAGATTTTAATTCTGCGGTGGAAGTGGATGATCTTCCGGATATTCCTAATGAAGAAGAACCGGACTTTGAAGAGGTTCCGCGTGATGATATTATGATGATGATAAGAGCGCTTCCTGAAGGGTATAGAACTGTTTTTAACCTGTTTGTATTTGAGAAAAAAAGCCATAAGGAGATTGCCGGACTGCTGGGAATTGCAGAAAATTCTTCTGCATCTCAGTTTCACCGTGCAAAAGGACTGCTTGTTCAGAAAATAAAAGAATTTAAAATGTCAAAAAAAGCACAATATGAATAATGAATGGCTAAATAACCTGCGAAACAGAATGGATGACCATGAAGAGGACGTTCCGGAAGGATTGTGGGATGACATCAAAGATGAACTATTTTCCGGGGAAGAAAACAACAGTATTCCCGGGTTTATCCCAGAAATTCATGAAGGAGGAAAAAACAAGAAAGAGAAGGGAACCGGTGCAGGAAAAAAAACGTTATTCTATCGTCTCGGAGGTATTGCAGCTGCCATTGCACTGCTCTTTTTACTGACGAAACTCCTGCCACAGAATGATACAGGTAAAACCCTGTCTCAGAAACCGGCAGATGTGAAAAAAGAAAAGGAAAAGAATTCTTTAAAACCTTTGGAAACTGAACATCTCTCAAACGGTGAAGTGAAATCCGGAACAGTACCTTTTTTAGCTGAAAAAATATCAAAAGCAGGTGGTCCGGAGAAAAAGTCAGGACAGAAATATTTTAATACTGAAGAAAAAAATGAAGTAGGGAATATTCAGGATATTCATGAAATCATCAAACTTCCAGCTGTAATGGAGCCTTTTCATCAGGAGAGCAAGATCGCTCAGAAAGTATCTCATACCGATGATACAGTAAAAGAACCGGCCATAGAGAAGACCCCTGATGAGGTTCTTTTCAAACAGGAAGAATTAAAAGAAGTGTATGCAGAGAATACAAAACATACCACCAAAAAATCCCGTGACAAAAAGTCGTGGATGCTGAGTATGCTTACAGGAAATGTTGCTTCCAATTCTGCAGAACAGCAGTTTCCGGGATATGCTTCCATCACTGGAAAAGCAATGAATGTTGAGCAGGTCTGGAGTACTTCTGAATATCATGATGATCCTCTGACAGCAATCTTTCTGGCAAATCAAAGTCAGCCGGTTGAAGCAAGAATCAGACATAAGGTGCCTGTTACATTTGGATTGTCTCTTTACTACAATTTAGGAAAAAGATGGGGAATAGGAACAGGACTGAATTATACGAAACTTTCTTCTGAATTGCATTCAGGAACGGAGAACAATTATATTAAAGGAGATCAGACAGTTCATTATATAGGAATTCCGGTGCAGGTCAATTATAATATCATTCAGAAAGGGAGATTTACAGGATATGTTACAGGCGGAGCACTTGTTGAAAAACCTATAGCAGGAAATATCACAACAACTTATGTGGTGAATGATGAAATAAAGGAATCCTCAAAAGAGCGTGTGGAACCAAAACCTTTTCAGTTTTCGGTTAACACTGCGGTAGGATTTCAGCTGAAGGTCATAGACAAAGTCGGAATTTATGCTGAACCGGGAATAGGATATCATTTCAAGGAAGAAAATGCTCCTAATACCATTTATAAAGAGAAACCATTTCATTTTAACATGAAATTCGGGATCAGAGTGCTGCTGGATTAATGTTGGGGATTTTAAAACAAAACCAAACTTAATTATTATATATGAAAACAAAACTAATTTTTTTAGTGTTTTTACTATTCAGCATTCTGGATATAAAAGCACAGTGTACCCCTACCATTACCAGTCCGAGACTTGGACAGAAATATCCGGGAACAATTTTGTTCTGTGATGTGGAAGATGAAATAATTTCTACTACACAGACCTATGGAAGCTATCAGTGGTACAAACAGGAATGGACTTGGCAGACACCCAACAACAATCCTTGGGTGGCCATTCAGGGAGCTACATCGCAGCAGTTAACCGTTAGCGGTAATGACCAGCTGAATTATTTTAAAGTAGTCGTTACAGATGGGGATTGTACAGCAGAAAGCCCGGCAGTATTTGCTGATGGATTTGTATATGGTCTTCCGGCTATGATGACAACTTATACTCCCGGAACCTATCAGGAAAATATGGGAACCGTGAATGTATGTAATGGAGCATCTGTACAATTTGATAATATATTTCCTGTTGTATATGGCAAACATACCTGGTTCAGATGTGTACCAAGCAGTAATCCTGCGTTGCCGGGAGATCCCTGCATCATTCCTGGAGTGATAGGAGATACATATGTTGCGACAAGTTCCGGAAAATATGGCTTTTATGCCTGTACAGAATATTGCCCGGATCAATGCCAGATGCTGGATCCGTTTGCCTTTGTGGAAGTGAATTTCGGAAATTGGGATTTCTGCACCAATCTGGGAACAGGAGAGGTGAAGACTAAAGATAATAATCTGAAAATCTATCCCAATCCTACAGCGCAGCATCTTTATATCGGAAAAGAATCGGATAAAATCTATAAGGAAGTTACCATTATAGACATGTCCGGAAAACTTGTTCTAAAGAAAAATGACCACAGGTATAATCAGGCGATTGATGTAAGTCAGCTCGTGCCAGGAAACTATATCATTGTTTCTAAAAGCGCAGATGGAAAAGAATATAAAAATAGATTTATAAAGAAATAAGATTACATAGTCTGAATGTGTTAAAATTTTGATTGTGGGAAGGAAGATTGGATGTCAGAGGAGGGATGTTTCTTGTATTGAAGAAGAACTAGAGTAATTTATTTTAATACTTTACGCTCAATAGATAAAATTTCATCCTTGTTAATCTAATGACGTCATAATTACCCCCAAAAAGGAATTCTCTCTTTCCGGCATCCGGCTTCCTGACTCACATTTGGCATTTTATCCGGAATTCAGATGAAATAATCTCTTTCGTTAGTTTTTAATAATGGTTGGATCGGTACAATTTTTTGTGCCGATTTTTTTATTTTGAGTTTTTCTTAATATCTTTTTAAATATCCCTTTCTGACTAGAATATCATTCATGTAAACATCAGATTTTCAAAATAGTATATTCATTATTTTTACTTCAAAAACACACCATGCTGATCAAAATTTATGGAAGTGCAATTCATGGAGTGGCTGCACAGACAATAACAATTGAAGTGAATGTAGATACCGGTGGAGTAGGATACCATCTGGTGGGTCTTCCTGATAATGCGATTAAAGAAAGCAGCTATAGAATCTCTGCCGCACTGAAAAATGTAGGATATAAAATTCCCGGAAAGAAAATCACAATCAATATGGCTCCGGCGGATCTCAGAAAAGAAGGTTCTGCCTATGATCTAAGTATTGCCATTGGTATTTTAGCGGCTTCAGATCAGATTTTGGCTGAGGAAATTGAACATTATGTTATTATGGGCGAGCTTTCTCTCGACGGAAGCCTGCAGCCCATCAAAGGTGTTTTGCCCATCGCTATTCAGGCAAGAGAAGAAGGCTTTCAAGGAATTATTCTCCCCAAACAAAATGCCAGAGAAGCCTCCATTGTCAATGATCTTGACGTATATGGGGTAGAAAATATCAGAGAAGTTATTGATTTCTTTAATGAAGGAAAACCGCTTGAAAAAATGATATTGGACACCAGAAAAGAGTTTCATGAGAGAATCAACGATTTTCCTTTTGATTTCTCCGAAGTTAAAGGTCAGGAAACAGCCAAAAGAGCGATGGAAGTCGCAGCTGCAGGCGGACATAATATCATTTTGATCGGTCCGCCAGGAAGCGGAAAGACCATGCTGGCTAAAAGGATTCCCAGTATTTTACCTCCATTGACCCTGAAAGAAGCTTTAGAAACAACAAAAATTCATTCCGTAGCCGGAAAAATAGGAACTGAAGCATCATTGATGACCGTTCGTCCCTTCAGATCTCCGCATCATACTATTTCTGATGTTGCTTTGGTAGGAGGTGGAAGTTATCCGCAGCCCGGAGAGATTTCCCTGGCTCATAACGGAGTGTTATTTCTGGATGAAATGCCAGAATTTAAGAGAACCGTGCTGGAAGTGATGAGACAGCCTTTGGAAGATCGTGAAGTAACAATTTCAAGAGCACGGTTTACAGTAAACTATCCGGCAAGCTTCATGTTGGTAGCCTCTATGAATCCCAGCCCAAGCGGCTTCTTCCCCGATGATCCTAACAATACCTCATCTGCTTATGAAATGCAGCGCTATATGAATAAACTTTCAGGGCCGCTTCTGGATAGGATTGATATTCATATTGAAGTTCAGAAGGTGGAGTTTGAACAGCTTTCCGAAAAAAGAAAAGGAGAAATGAGCAAAAACATCCGGGAACGTGTCCTGAAAGCAAGAGATATTCAGAATAAAAGATATCAAAGCCTCAATATCAGCAGTAATGCTCAAATAGGGCCTAAGGAAATTGAAGCCTTTTGTGAGTTGGATGAAACTTCTTTCGGTCTCATCAAGTTGGCAATGGAGAAACTAAATCTTTCGGCAAGAGCATATGACAGAATACTGAAAGTCGCCAGAACAGTTGCTGACCTTGAGGGATCTGAGAATATCCTGTCTCATCATATTTCTGAAGCGATACAGTACAGAAGCCTGGATCGTGAATTTTGGAATGGTTAGTTTTATATTTGATTGATTTTAAAATAAATAGAAAAGATGTTTTCATAAGTTTAATTCGACTCTCTGGAATAAACATAGTAATTATGTAACGCATAGGTTAAAATATTATGTTAAGTTTGATTACCAAATTATTAAAAATATTACATTATGGAAATCAAATTTTTAAACACTGAATAAAAACTTACCTCTCGTTTCTGAAGAATATATAATCTGTTTTTCTTCTTTCCGATTCAATAAATAACGTTTGAACGCTGTTTACTGTTCTGCTCTCTGAGTGGATCGCTTAAGGCTTTATGTCATTCAGTTTTTTAAACTATTAAGCAAACACATTTAGTAACTAAGCTGTGGTTATGCCTTATGTCTGGTTGTTTCCTTATTTCATAGAGTCTAAAATCAACTTAGAATAGGGTTGAAGCCATTAATTACAAATTTTTAAACCAAATCAAATTATTATTATGTCAAACACAATTCCCTCATTAGAAACCTTATCAATAGGTACAGCTGTATTACTGTCGCCTGAAGACAGAGAAAAATTGTTAAACGGATTCAATAAAACCGGCTGGGACTATCATCATGAAGAAACATTAGAGTCTCTTTTCCGAAAACAGGCACTCCTTCATCCCGATAAAACAGCCGTTGTTTATCAGGATCAGGAGATCACGTATCGTGATTTAGATGAGAAAAGTAATCAGATTGCCAATCTGTTATTGAGCCATGGAATCAAAGAAGGTAAGTATGTTCCTGTCTGGCTGGACCGTTCTTTAGAATGGGTTGTTGCTGTTCTTGGCGTGATCAAAACTGGAGCAGCATATGTTCCTATAGATCCTGCTTATCCTGCTAAAAGAGTAGAATTTATTCTTTCGGATACCGCCGCTGATATTATTATAACCAATCAAAATCTTGAAAACCTTTTATCCGAAACTGAAAGAACAAAAGTATTTGATCTGAGCAGCATGGAGAATCTTAATCATCTACCTTCTGAGTATCCGGAAATTATAATTCACCAGAATAGTCTGGCATATACAATTTATACTTCAGGCTCTACCGGAAAACCGAAAGGGGTAATGGTAAGTCATCAGGCTATACAGCACCTGGTAACCTGGCACAATCATCATTTTCACGTGGATCACAGTTCAAAACTGACCCTCGTAGCAGGATTGGCATTTGATATATCTGTATGGGAAACCTGGTCTGCCCTTACTTCCGGTGCAACTCTTTTTATTGCAGATAATGAAGACAGAACAGACACTCATGCATTGGTAGATTACTATAGGAGAAATCAGATTACACACGGTTTTGTGCCTTCTGTTTTAGCGCCGGGTGTAGTTAATTACTCGCGGAATTATAATGATCTGAAGTTGAAATATCTCTTTACCGGAGGTGAAAAACTGAAGCCTGTACTTACTACAGAATTAAGCTACGAACTGATAGACTATTACGGACCTACGGAATGTACCGTATTTGCAACATTTAAAAAAGTGAAAGATATCAATGGAAAATATATCTCTTCAATAGGGAAACCCATTGCTAATGCAAAAGCCTATATTTTAGGTGAAAATAGAGAGTTATTACCTGTAGGAGCTGTGGGAGAACTGTGTATTGGAGGAAATATTTTAGCAGATGGATATCTTAATAATAAAGAGCTTACAGATTCCAAATTCATTCCCAACCCATTCAATGAAAAAGAAAAGCTTTATCGTACCGGTGATCTTGCCAAATGGAAGCCGGATGGCAATATTGAATTTCTTGGAAGGATAGATAATCAGGTGAAGATTCGTGGATTCAGAGTTGAACTTGGAGAAATAGAACGCACGCTGGTTCAGCAGAAAGATATCAGAGAAGCCGTGGTCATTAGCAAAGATACGGAAGGAAGCACCAAATATCTGATTGCTTTTATTGTATTAAAGCCTGATGCAGCAAAAGATGTTTCGTCAGTCCGAAATACTTTGAAAGAAGAACTTCCGGGTTATATGATTCCTGCCCAGATTATTTTTATAGATAAAATTCCGTTGACGGCAAATGGAAAAACAGATGCTCAGGCTTTAAAAGATCTGGCAGATAAAGAAGCGAAAGAACTTATTTCATTTGAGCCGCCAACCAATGAGACAGAACGGATTGTTGTTGATATCTGGTCTTCAGCACTGGAAAGGCCTGTTATTAATATTACAGATAATTTCTTTGATATCGGTGGAAACTCTCTGTTAGTAGCAACAGTTGCTGTGGCATTGCAAAGAAAGCTGGATATAAAAGTGTATCTGCGGGATATTTATCAGTTTCCGGTGTTGCAGGAGCTGTCGGAAGTTCTTATAGCAAGATCCAAAGCAACAAGAGAGGCTGTTCCCATGGAAGATGTAGAACCTTATGTTGAATTGCAGAAAGATGTTTATCTCGCTCCCGGAACTGTTTTTGCGGGTGGATTTGATCCTAAGCAGGTGGAAAATCCAACGACCATATTTTTAACGGGAGTTACAGGATTTGTAGGAATTCATCTTTTGCAGGAGCTTCTGGATACTACAAATGCTGATATTTACTGCCTTGTAAGAGCTCAGGATCAATTTCATGCGATGGAAAAGATAGAGAGGTGTTTTAAACAATATAAAATTCCTCAGAAAGAAGAGCAGAAATCGAGAATTATTCCGGTCATCGGAGATCTGGCATTGCCGGCTTTGGGACTGTCAGAAGAAATATTCTCAAAACTGGCAAAACAGACCGATCTGATTTACCATTCCGGAAGTTCCGTAAACTTCATTGAGCCTTATTCTTACATGAAAGCTCCAAATGTAGAAGGATTAAGAGAGATCATCAAATTGGCCGGAGCAGAAAGGACCAAATGTCTTGCTTTGTTATCCACCATTTCGGTATACAGCTGGGGACATGTGTTTACAGGAAAAACAGTAATGCTGGAGTCTGATGATATTGAACAGAATTTAATGTCTGTAAGCAAAGACATCGGTTATGTGAGAAGCAAGTGGGTAATGGAGGCAGTAGCAGATCTGGCGGCAAAAGAAGGGCTTCCATTGATTACTTATCGTCTTGGATATGCAATGTGCCACAGTGAAACAGGAGCAAGCGCTTCCTATCAATGGTGGTCCGGATTGGTGAAAAACTGTATAGAATTCAAATCTTATCCTGCATTGACTGAACTTAGAGAAGGGCTTATCACAGTAGATTATATGACGAAATCTATGGCTCATATCACAAAAAATAAAGAGGCAATAGGTAAGAAATTCAACCTGATTGCCCGCCCGGAAACCAATCTTACGCTGGAAGGATTCTTCGGACTCATGAAAAAGTATTATCCTTTCACCCTGAAAGATCTTCCTTATAAAGAATGGCGAAAACAATGGGAAGATGACAGTAAAAATCGGTTATATCCACTGACAAGCCTTTTCAGGGACAATATGCATGAAGGTTTATCCACCGTAGAGCTTTATCAGAATACTTATGTATGGGATTGTTCCAATGTGATTCAGTTTCTGGAGGGTTCAGATATTCAGGAACCGGTATTTGATAAAAAAATACTGGATTCCTATTTAAAATATCTGGGAATTCCGGTTGAATAGTATTTAATAATTGAAAAAGCCCAAACAGATTCTGCTTGGGCTTTATAATGCTTATTCTTGTTTTACTACAATTTAAAAATCAGACATTCATATCGTCTCATCTTTTCTTTATTTGAAGATTAATTGATGGTTACTTTAATTACATTCTGAACAGCAGGAACAGGATACTGGGTTCCTACTTTGGAAATGACCTTACTTTCAATTTGTGGTGTTCCTCCAAATAATGCCTGATGATTTCCAGCTCCAGGATATTGGTCAATACCTGTTCCGGAATCAAATAATGAGGTTTTTGAACTGATGTCTCCCTTAGTGTTGGCATCAATGCTTTGTTCATTGGCATAGAACCAATCATTGGAGAAACCAAACATTGTTGCATAGGCAATTTTATCACCCGGTTCAGCATTGAAATTTGTTGTTGCCTTACTTCCCGGTGCTACAGGAGCATTCCCGGCAACATATACACCTTGTACATTGGGTAAAGATTTTAAACTGTTTTGAAGTTTGGCTACATTTCCAAACTGGGCAATGTCTTTCAGTCCCATTCCGTTATCTGTTTTACCCAATTCATACATTGGATTTTTATCACCACGGTAAACAACAATCAATGCAGGAGAAAGTCCTGTCATAATTCCGGTATTGGCATTCAGTTGAGTCATCATTTTACTGATATTCCCAATTTGAGCAATATCTGTGATTTCAGGATTTGATAAAGCGTTAGGAGTAAAGAACGGGGCACTGTTCAGCAGCTGAGAACCATTGTAGTTGGAAACAGCCCATACTCCGGGAGAAAAAGGAGTTTCGTTGGCAGTTCCGCCAGATGTATTGGTAATGGTGAGGGTGAATTCCGAAGTTACATCATTGTAAGCCAGACTGAGCTTCATAAGCTGTGAAGCGTTTACATTAGGAACCTGCATGATGGGTTTACTTTCAACCTGTCCTGTGGTATCATCTTTAGTTCCGTTATCCCATAGCCGTACGCTTGAAGAAACATCTCCGGTAATTGCATTTCCATTGGTGTCAAACAGTTTGATGCCCGGCTGTTGGGAGGCAAAAAACCAGTCTTTTGATGCTCCGTACATTGTAGCAAACATTAACGCTTGTGTTTTTCCTGCACTGAATGTAACAGAAACAGATTGTCCGGGCGAAATAATAGGAGCAGTTCCCATTCCCTGAAAACTTCCGCTTTCTACAAAATCTTTAGGCGTTACCACATTTTCAAAGGTAATTGTTCTTTGAAAAGCCATGTCCGTCATCATGTCGCCATTTGAATCACTGCATGAAGAAAGAGTGAATGCCGCTAGAGTAGCCGCTGCTAAAACTGATGTTCTAAAAATAAACTTGTTCATAAAAGTAATTTTTTATAGTTATAAATGGTATTTGTAACTATAGTCGGCTACTTTTTGAGATCCTGACAAAAAATATTTTCTTAATTCAATTTTTTTTCAATGTATAGTTTCTGAGAATGAAAAGTAGGGTAAATTATATTCCTTTTTTTCCATCCAGAATCATCTGAATCATTTTTATCCTCCTGTTTTCTCTTGTTTCCGGCTTCTTGGCTTCTTCAATCCAGCGGATGTATTCTTTTTTGTGCGTGTAGCTCATTTTGTCAAACAGACTTTTTGCGTCCAGATTCTCATTAAAGACAGAGACGATATCATCGGCAATTTCAACGACCCTCTCTTCTTTGTCCTCAGTAAGAGAAACGGAAACCTCATCCCCGAAAGTTTTCCCAAGCTGCTTCCTGATCTCCTGTGTAAGGCCTAAAATATGACAGTCTGATTTCATTTTGGCAAGGCTTCCACGATATTCAACATTGTCATCAAATATAGCTTTAATCTTTACTAACCCTTTTTTATTAAACAGTTCTTCTGTAGAAAAAGGAAACTCTACAAATGCAGCGTTCATCTCTCCGTTTTGCTGAATAATAGCTGAAAATTTGATCATTTGAGGATTCATGATGAAAGATTTTAATGGTTAAAAATAAAAAAACCGTGAAAGTAAATTTCACGGTTTCAAAAATAAATCAAATAAGATTATTTTTTATTGATTTTCTTAGGCGTTGTTGTAGTACCTGAGTTTTTAGTTTTTGTATCAGCTGGAGTGTTTTCTCCTCTTACAAGCTTCAATTCGTCAACTAATCTTCTTGCACCAGCAAACTTATCGATTGTCCAAAGAACGAAACGAACGTCTACGTTGATTGTTTTCTGCCATTCCTGCTCGAATACGATATCACCGCTTAATGCTTCACTGTTACCGTCGAAAGCAATACCGATAAGGTTTCCGTCTCCATCAATTACCGGAGAACCAGAGTTACCTCCTGTAATATCATTGTTAGAAAGGAAGTTTACAGGCATATAACCTGCTGCATCTGCATACTGTCCGAAATCTTTAAGGTTGTAAAGGTCAATCAGTCTTTGAGGAAGATCAAACTCTTCATCCCCTTTCTTGTATTTTCCAACAAGACCAGTCATATCAGTATAATAGTTATCAGTAATACCGAAATAGTTTCTGTCATTTCTGATAGGTAATTTATCTACAGTACCGTAAGTTAATCTCATGGTAGAGTTAGCATCCGGGTAGAATTTTTTCTCAGGCATAGCCTTCATTAATCCAGCTAAGAACAGACGGTTGTTTTTCGCAAAATTATCATCTATTTTAACAAATCTTTCTGTGCTTATCTTTTGATCTGCAATAATTCCGTTAGCTGCTTTCCAAAGTGGATCAGCATCAAGTTTCAATGCATCTGGATTCAATAAGAAGTTCGTTGCAGAAGTCTTATTAGCGAAGATTGAAGAGTAAGCTAGATTAGAAACATTCTTAGAGTCCAACCCTAAAATAGTAGCAGAAGCAACCTCAGGATTTTTAACTCTTGCTTGGTAAAGACTTGTCATAGCTGCAAGCATTTCTCCTTCCAAAGATGGATTAAAGTTTTCATAAGCCGCTTTGATAGCTGTTTCAGTTTTAGCTTTCATTGCCAGCCTTCCCTGCATATCCTGAGCTGCATAAGCTTTAAGAGCAGATCCTACCTGTAATGCAAGGGTAATATATTTTGCGTTTCTTGAAAACTGTGAAGCATAGTTTCTTTCAACATTTCTTTCAGAAACTTGCTTGTAATACATTCCAATATCTTCCAAAACACCATTGTACTGATCGTTTCCTGGCATTGCAGCCCATTTGTTGTAAGTTTCTTCGATCTTTTGTTTGTCAGAAATAGTTCCGTTTTTCTCTACAGCATCAATAGTTCCCTGTCTGTTTTTCCAGTAGTTTGCTACTGAAGCATATTGAGAAGCATAGTTAAGCTGAGTTGCTTTATCCTTATCCATGTACTTTTTCATTACATCCATGGCAAGTTTAGAAGCTTCAACCCAAGCCGGATAATCTTTAGTTACCATTTGCTGAATTCCGTAAGAAGTCAGGTAACGGTTTGTTCTTCCAGGGTAACCTAAGATCATTGAGAAATCACCAGGTTTAATTCCCTTAAGAGAAACCGGAAGGAAATGTTTAGGCTTCAAAGGAGTATTGCTTGGAGAATATTCAGCAGGATTTCCTGCAGCATCAGCATATACTCTGAAAACAGTGAAGTCTGCTGTATGTCTTGGCCATTCCCAGTTATCTGTATCTCCCCCGAATTTTCCTAATGAGGAAGGTGGAGCACCTACTAATCTGATGTCTTTATAATCCTGATATACGAAATAGTAGAATTCATTTCCGTTGAAGAAATCTCTTACCACTACAGTATATTTTCCGTTCTCAGAGTTTTCTGTTTGAATTGCTTTTGTTTCAGCATCAATAACAGCTTTTCTCTCTGCTCCGGTCATATTGTTGTTTAGTTTAGAAGTGATTCTCTGCGTAGCATCATCCATTCTCACTAAAAATCTTACATAAAGATCCTTTGCGTTGAATTCGTCTTTCTGTTTCATAGCCCAGAAACCGTTCTTCAAATAATCTTTTTCTGGCGTAGAAGCCGCAGCAACAGCACCGTAACCACAGTGGTGGTTTGTAAATATAAGTCCTTTATCCGAAACAATCTCACCTGTACAGAAACCACCGAAACTTACGATAGCATCTTTTAAACTTGAATTGTTCACAGAATAAATTTCTTCAGGCGTAAGGTGTAGACCCTCTTTTTGCATATCAACACCGTTAAGTCTTTTGATGAGCATTAGCAGCCACATCCCCTCATCCGCCCTCATCTGAGCAAAGCCCAGTAAGAAAGTGAATAGTAGAAATAGTCTTTTCATTTTATAAAATAATTTTTGTGTCGCTAATTTACTAATTTTTACGAGATTCTGTCCCGGATTGGTATGAAAATGGGATGATAATCCGCATGAAAAAGATACTCTCATCAATTTTTGCAGTTTTATTTTTAGGACTTGTTTTAAATTGTTCCTCAGTGCCGGATAAAAATCCTTCCCTTCAAAGGCAGTGGATGTTGATTTCTTTTGATGGTTTTTCAAAAGAACAGTTGATTGCTAATAAAGCTGAAATGAATCTGACAGCCAGTATGGTTGACAATAAAATTCAAGGGAATGCCTATATGGGATGTAACCAGATGTCTTTTGTTTCTGAATTTAAAAAAGGAGGAAAAGTAAAGATTTCAAGCGGAATAAGTACCATGAAAGCCTGTCAGGATATGAATCTTGAAGCCTCTTTTCAGAAAAAAATTGAAACGATGACTAAGTATTCTATTGAAGGACATTTTCTTACCTTGTCCGATGATCAAGGAAATACAATGAAATTTGTAGCTGCTGATTGGGATTAATAATACCCATATCATAATATAAAAGTCCGCCTTGCAGCGGACTTCTTTGTTTGAAAAATCTAGTTTGGTTATCAGCTTTTTGCGGTTATTAGCTTTTGAGGGTCATTAGTTTTTGGGAATTGTTTTTTTTATGTCTTCCAGGGTTGCTGTGTTAGGCAGCCCGGTAACTGTCATTTTTGTGTTCCTAGAATTTATAGTATTGTGAGATGCCTGTCTGTTTGGGATTGTTTTTTTTAGGTCTTCAAGACTTGCTGTATTAGGAAGAAGTTTTCCTGAATTATCTGCAGCTGCTTTGGGCTTGGAATCCTGTTTTTTTACTTCAAGTCCATGATCAGTAACAAGACCTGAGTTTACAGTTTTCTTTTCATTGTTTTCCTTGGCTTCCTGCATTAGTTTTGCCTGTTGTTCCTGTGCCTGTTTTACAACCAGTGTTTGATCTTCCTCTATCGGAGCCGCTTTTTTATTTTCCTGAGCATAGATAATACTGCTTAAAAATAATAACGGGATAATATATGCTATTTTCATGACGGTTTATTTTATGTTGACTAATACTTGAATTTTTCCAATCTCTTTTTGGTCATAATCCTGAAGTGCTTTTCCGATTACCTGTCCTATTTTCACCTTTTTGATATCTGCTTTCATTGCAACACCTGTTTTAGATGAAGTTACCAAAAGGTCTCCTCTTTTTATTTTCCCATTCTCAAGACATACTTTGGTAGGAATTACCCCAATGACGCCCATGGGGGCTTTATTGGAAATATCAGTGTCAATATGTTCCTCCGTAAGAAGTACACCTGGTTTGGTAGCATATACTCCTGCCACAAGGCTAGAATAAGGTGTTGAAGATTTTTCAACGGTTCTGTCTGCACTGGTTGAGATGACTAGAATATCACCGGGTTCGTACTGAGAAATGTTTCCATTGACATCAAAGACCTCTGCAACGTCAGCACCGCTGCTTTGAGTTCCTCCATTAAAGAATCCACGTCCGGTATTGTCAATACGAGCCACATTTACAGCACTGGGATTGCCGGATCTGAATACAGCAATAGAACCGGCACTTCGGGTTTCTGCTGTAAGAGGAGGATTGGTATTGGAGGTGTTATAATTAACGAACCTTGCGGCGCGGCCTGTTCCAAAATTAGGAATCCATGCATAAATAGCACTTCCTGTGCCGTCTGCTGTGGTTTCTACACCATCCCCTGTGTTGGATGCATTAGCTGTTATACCGTTACCATTACCATCTGCAATGGCAATTAAAGCGGGTCCGTTTCCTGCAGGATTGGAAGCATGGAATAATCCGCCGAAACCTCCGGTTCCTGAAGATATCCCATAGATACCCGCTGTTCCGAAATTGGCAAATTGAGAGTTAACTTCTCCTCTCACTGCCGCTGAAGTTCCTGTGGTTCGGTCTACTTTAAAATTTCCTGCAATACCGTTTCCTACAGTGGTTACGGTTATAACATCGCTGGTATTATTCTCATTGAAGATGTTAAACCTTCCGGCTCTTCCGGTAGCAAATGTAGGAACCCATGCATAGAGAGCATTTCCAGCGCCATCAATGTTGGTTTCAATTCCGTTTCCGTCTTTGCCTGCATTGGCGGTGATCGCATTTCCGTTCCCGTCGGTAAGGGCAATTAATGAAGCTCCGTTTCCTGCAGGGTTTGATGCATAAAATAAGCCGGCACGTCCTCCCGTACCGGAAGAAATTCCAAAAATAGCGGCGGCACCAAAGTTTCCGAAAATGGTGTTTACTTCCCCTCTTACTGCAGCACCCACACTATTGGTGTTGTCAACCAGAAAAGAGGCTGCATTTCCCTGGGTGTTGTCCGGAATGTTTCCATTTCCATTGGTTTCTACCTCGAAAGTATTTCCTGTAGTATTCGTTTGGTTAAAATTTTCAAATCTTCCGGCACGGCCAGTACTGTTATTTAAACCTACCTGCCCATAAACACCTATTCCGGTTCCGGATGTATTGGTAGCCACAAATCCTCTTACTCCATATCCTCCTCCGTCATTACGTCCTACTACAGCTCCGGCAATATCACTGGTAGTTCTGCCCACTACTGCTTCACCAGCTGCGGTGTTGTCACCAACAATACCTGCAGAAGATTGGGAAGAGGTGGAACCGTGTACCCCAAATCCTGCTCCGGTAGAACTTCTTACTCCGGCTCCATTTCCTGAGGTCGTAACATTTACAACTGTACCATTCCCTACGCTGGATGCATTAAGAGCAACATTATTATTCGCATTATTGAAGATTGAAACACTTGCAGGGATTCCGTTATTACTGGTAGCAGTAAGACCGGTTCCTGTATTGCTGTTGGCATAAACCCCGGTTCCGGCAGCACTGGCATTACCATATACGCCTAGTCCATTTGGGGTTACGCCATATACTCCCCATCCGCTTCCGGCCTGGCTTCCATATACACCCACGCCTAATCCTCCGGTTCCGTTATTGATACCACGAACTGCTGAAGAAAATCCTCCCGGAGCTGTATTGGTAACAACTCCTCTTACTGCTGCAATATTTGACGTAGTTGTATTGTTGTTACCTTCTAAAGATGTTCCATCACCATCATTAGTTAATGAAAATAAGGTTGAGGCATTATTGACTGTATTAGTATAGGGAATAGCGAAGCTTCCGCCTCCGCCACCTGCAGATTTGGCATACATAGCATAGGGAACACTCAGCAGCTGGCTCGTTCCTACTATCGTGTAGCTGGTTCCTCCGGCAGGGTCAGTTTCTGTTTTTAAATAATAGCTTCCTGCGGGCCAGTCGATAGTGGCAAATGTTCCTGTAAGCACAGTTCCTGTTCCTATTTCAAGGCTGATAAGCCCATTGGCATTGGTATTTCCGGTGAGCCTTTCTGAATAGACTGCGGCGCCGGCAGGAGATCCCTGCAATATACTTGCTTTCACGGCTATACCTTGATTGACTAAGAGTTGTCCGGAACCGTTTCTCATGACAGCTTGGTAGCTCATTTTTTCCGGAGCCTGAGAAAGTCCCATAAAGAAACCGGTCAGGATCCAGAACAGTAATAATATTTTTTTCATGGCATTTTATTTTTTGATGATTTTAAATGTTTTAATATTTTCTCCGTTTTGAGTGATCCTGATGATATACATTGCAGAAGGAAGTGAGGAGAAATTAAGCTCAGATTTTGATTGTGAGATCTTATCTTTTTTTACCAGCTTACCTTGGGCATCAAATAACTGATACTCTGATCCTTTAAAATTATTTGAGGTAAAATCCAAATACAAATAATCTCTGAAAGGATTGGGGTAGAGCAAAATGCCTGTGAGTTCAGAAGAGGTTTCAAGGGAAGTAAGAGTGATGATTTCGTAAGGCTGTTGTACGCCTTCGAAAACCTGTCCTGTTCCTTTTTCGAGGTAGGTCATCTGGCCTACACTGTAAGAAACAAAACCATTAGCTGCTGAAGCATCCAGTCCGGTTGCCAAAACTGCAGATTGTGCGTGCAGTATGGAGATGGAAAAGACAGACAGAATAATACAATAAATAGATATTCTTTCCATGGATAACAGTTTTGGTGATTAATAGATGTGTTTTTTCTGGGGGAATTTGGGAAGACTAAATTACCACCGATCTTAATCAAATGA
Source organism: Chryseobacterium sp. 22543 (assembly GCF_052044565.1). Classification (NCBI taxonomy): domain Bacteria; kingdom Pseudomonadati; phylum Bacteroidota; class Flavobacteriia; order Flavobacteriales; family Weeksellaceae; genus Chryseobacterium; species Chryseobacterium sp. 22543. The sequence goes on along the minus strand of NZ_JBQENH010000004.1, from coordinate 453,329 downwards.
CAGGAAAATAGACCAACGACAGAAATAATCGACCAATGGCGTTTTGTGAATTATGATGGAATGTTTGTTGGGCTTTTTTTAAGGATGAAAAAAAGAAAGATTATCCTTATAAGTTCTGCCGATAGGAAGTTTGATATGATGGGCAAGTTCTATCTCATGACAGCTTTTTCCACGGATAAGGTGACGTGGTACCGCGTAGCTTCTGTGAATTCTGACAAAAGAATCAAAAAAGTTTTTTTGCAGGAGGTTTCCCAGAGAATTTAAAATACAGTGATTTTTTTCAAGAGTGATAATTCTGGTGTAATCTTTCAGAGCTTCCAGATACAGAATGTTTTTCATTTTAATCTGAAAAATATGTCCTCCTTCTTTTATTTTGATGCAGTTTTCTCCTACCATAGCATCATAGCATTCACATTTTTCTTTCACTTCAAAAAAATCAAAAAGCTTCTCCATAGAATAATGAAAGCGTTCTGCGGTAAGGGGTTTGGTGATAAAATCTAAAGTACTGATCTCAAAAGCTCCGGCAGCCAGTTCAGGATGGGAACTTACAAAAATACAGGCAGGGATCTTATGGGCCAGCCTCCGGAATTCAAGTCCGTTCATACCCCGCAAATTAGTCTCGATAATCAGAAGATCAGCAGGAATGTCAAGATAGGGAATTGCCTTTTCTGCAGAATCAAAAGAGGCGACAATTTCAATGTTTTGATATTGTCTGATATAATGCTGAAGAACCAGTCTGTCCAGTTCATCATCATCAATAATCATACATCTAATATGGGTAATCATGATATTCCGGAGATTAGTTTTTGATTTAAATATTTAAAAATCAGAAAATTATTACATAAAGTTATTGATTTTTTATAAAACTTTTACTGGCAAACTTAAATTTATATTAAAATATGTTATTAAATAAAAATTGATTTTGTTTTTTTTCTGAAAAATATTAACTTGTAAAAATCATAAACATAGATAGAACTTAATGTTAGAAAAGAAAGAACATAACTATGAGAAAGCGGTCTTAGTGGGTGTTATTACTCAAAATCAAGACGAAGAAAAACTGACAGAGTATTTAGATGAACTTGAGTTTTTAGCTTTCACAGCCGGAGCAACCGTACAAAAGCGTTTTACCCAAAAACTGACTCAGCCGGATTCCAAAACCTTTATCGGAAGTGGAAAAGCAATTGAGATAAAAGAATATGTAAAAGAAAACGAGATAGGAACTGTAATTTTCGATGACGAACTTTCTCCTTCACAGCTTAAAAATCTGGAAAGAGACATGGAGGTTAAGATTTTGGACCGTACCAATCTTATTCTTGATATTTTTGCCCAGAGAGCTCAGACTTCTTATGCGAGAACTCAGGTGGAACTAGCACAATATCAATATCTTTTGCCACGATTGACGAGAATGTGGACTCACCTTGAGCGTCAAAAAGGAGGAATTGGAATGAGAGGTCCCGGAGAAACGGAAATTGAGACTGACCGTCGTATTATCCGTGACAGGATAACCTTACTGAAGGAGAAGCTGAAGACAATCGACAAGCAGATGGCGACTCAGCGTAATAACCGTGGGAAAGTAGTTCGCGCAGCTTTGGTAGGATATACCAACGTTGGAAAATCTACTTTGATGAATTCTATTTCAAAATCTGAGGTTTTTGCAGAAAATAAACTATTTGCCACGCTGGATACCACAGTAAGAAAAGTGGTGATCGGAAACTTACCATTCCTGCTTACGGATACGGTAGGATTTATCAGAAAATTACCTACTCAGCTGGTAGAATCATTCAAGTCTACTCTGGATGAGGTTCGTGAAGCTGATCTTTTGATTCATGTAGTGGATATTTCGCACGAGAGTTTTGAGGATCATATAGAATCTGTAAATCATATTCTGATGGAAATCAATGCTCATCAGAAACCAATGATTATGATTTTCAATAAGATTGACGATTTCAGCTATGAGAAAAAGGATGAAGACGATCTTACCCCTTCAACCCGTAAAAATATTTCGCTGGAAGAGTGGAAGAAAACATGGATGGGGAAATCAAAATATCCAACGGTATTCATTTCTGCTTTAACGAAGGAAAACTTTCCGGAAATGAAGAAAATGATTTACGATGAGGTGATGAAAATCCATATTTCCAGATTTCCTTACAACGATTTCCTTTTCGAATATTTCGATAACGACGAGGAAGAAGAAAGCAACAATTAATGAAATATCACTTTTTCCTTTTATTCATCATGTTTTCGGTTTTTGGTTTCAGCCAGAAATCAAAACTTGATTTAAAAGCTGTTGAGAAAAGTCTTAAAAATTCTGATTCTCCTTACAATTATGAGAAGCTTATTTTTAAATATAAAGGATATCCAAAATCTTTGGACAGCATAGAGTCACAATATCTTTACTATGGAAGAAATTTCAGAAAAGATAAAGTAAGTACGTCAGACGATAGCTTTAAAAATCTTGCTGAAGCCTTTAAGCAGAACAATTTTGCAGACTGTATCAAGCAGGGAAAAACCTTGTATGATAAAGATCCTACGAACCTGGATATTTTGCTGATCCTTCTCAGAGCATATGATTCTGTGAAGGATGGCAGCAATTTTATGCATCATCTGAATCAGTTTCGTTCGCTTACGGAAGGAATAAAAGTTTCAGGAGACGGAAAATCGGAAAAAACAGCCTATATCGTCAATTCTGTAGGAGATGAATATATTCTGCTGAATATTCTGAATATAGGAAAGGATTATACAAGAAGCTCAAAACCTGCTAAGGATGGTATGTTTGATGTTTGGGAAAAAGAGGGGCAGCAGCTCTATATTAAAATACTCTATTTGGAACTCACCAATTAATCATAAAATAAAAAACACTTAGTGGAATTATATTATTCATTTTCAGCATTAATCGTATTAGCATCAATATTTGCATATCTCAATTACAGGTTTTTAAAACTTCCAAGTACCATCGGAATTATGGTGATCGCCATTGTGGTGTCTATTTTTCTGGTAATGTTTGGAGAAACAGTACTTCCGAGAACTTTCGGACATCTTCACAACCTTATGAACGGTATCGACTTTACAGAGGTGTTGATGGGAGCAATGCTTAATTTCCTACTCTTTGCAGGAGGAATTCATATTAATATTAATGATCTGAAAGAACAGTTCAGACCTGTAGTGATATTTTCCACAGTGGGAGTTGTGATTTCTACTTTTGTGGTAGGATTTGGAATGTTTTATCTGCTTCCGTATGTAGGTGTTAAGCTTCCTTTTATCTACTGTCTTGTTTTTGGTGCTCTGATTTCACCTACCGATCCGGTAGCAGTTCTGAGTGTACTGAAACAGGCGAATGTCTCAAAATCACTGGAAACAAAAGTAGCCGGAGAGTCTCTCTTCAATGACGGTATGGCGGTTGTGGTCTTTACAGTGATTTTACAGCTGGCAGTCGGGAAAGAAGTGGATCTGAGTGTTGAAACTATCGGATTGCTTTTGCTTAAAGAAGCCGGAGGAGGGCTTTTACTTGGGGTTCTGTTAGGATGGGTTACTTCAAGATTGATGCGTGAAGTGGATGACTATATTATTTCCGTATTAGTAACGCTTTCTGTAGTGATGGGAGGTTATCTTATTGCAAGACAAATGCATATTTCAGGGCCGCTGACTATGGTGGCAGCTGGATTGTTTATGGGGAACTTCAACAGAAGTTTTAAAATGAAATCGGTTACTCAGGATTATCTGATCAAATTCTGGGAACTGATTGATGAAATTCTGAATGCCGTATTATTCCTGTTCATCGGATTTGAACTCTTGATGATAAAAGATCTGAAGCATTTTATGATTCCTGGATTACTGGCAATTATCGTAGTGCTGCTTGCAAGATTTATTTCTATCTGGGGGCCTACGAAGTTTACCTCTTTAAGAAGAAGTTTCAGCCCGCAGACCGTAAAAGTTCTGGTTTGGGGAGGAATCAGGGGTGGAGTTTCCATTGCGTTGGCAATGTCTATTCCTAAAAGTGAATACAGTGAGATTATTTTAAGTATTACGTACTGTGTAGTAGTCTTCTCGATCATCGTTCAGGGGCTTACCATTGCCAAGGTAGCCAACCCCAATAAGATTGCAAAAGAAGAGGAAGAACAGGAGAATATTGCCTTAGAAGAAAAAGCTTAAAAACGCTTATACTATGAGCATTGTTAAAGAAATACAGGAAGCACTGGCTGTTCTATCCATTCCTGAAAAAGCAGAATTCTTTCCAAAGTTTTTCAAAACCGGAAAAGGAGAATACGGTGAAGGCGATTTATTTCTGGGTGTAAAAGTTCCGGATCAGCGTTCTGTTGCCAAAGAATATTATCCGAAAATAAATTTGGAAGAACTCAGTATATTAATTTCTTCCAAATACCATGAACATAGGCTGACAGCGCTTTTTATGCTGATTTCAAAGTTTGAAAAAACAAAAGATAAAGCTGTGAAAGAAGAAGTGGTTGCGTTTTATCTTAATCATCTTTCTCATGTCAACAATTGGGATCTGGTAGATTCAAGCTGTTATAAGATTTTGGGCAGATATGCTTTTGAAAATCAGAAAGAAAGCCTTCTTAGGGAACTTTCTGAATCTGAAGAAATGTGGCGCAAAAGAGTGGCTGTTGTCGGGACGATGCATTATATAAAAAAAGGATCATTTGATCTTACTAAGGAGTTCGTAACCAGAAACCTGAAGCATCCTCACGATCTGATGCATAAAGCAAACGGATGGCTGTTACGCGAAATGGGAAATAAGAATGAAGGAGAATTGATCAGCTATCTGAATTTGTATTACAGAGAAATGCCGAGAACCTGTCTTCGGTATGCTATTGAAAAGCTGGATGAAGATCTTCGCCAGGATTATCTGAAAGGGCGTATTTAAAAAAGAATAAAATCAATAGTAGTGTAGTTTCCTGTCCTGAAAAAGTACCGGAAAACAGCTATTTATGCTCAAAAAATTAAAGATTGTAAGGATTTAAGGTCAGAATTGAGTAATTTTGTGCCTTTAAACCCAATCATGAAAAATTTTCTCAGATTATTTCTTCTATATATTCCTTTGTTACTCTTGACAAGCTGTTTCGATATTCTTGATAAAGTAAATGTCAAGGCTGATGGAACGGGAGAGTATACAATTATTTTGAATGCCAGCAAAAGCAAGACAAGACTGGCATCCATCTCAAAAATGGAAACCATTAACGGGAAAAAGGTTCCTAAAAAGACTGACATTGAAAATAAAATCAATGAAGCAGCAAAAATTTTTAAAGGAACTCCCGGAATCAGCAACGTGAAAACATCCATGGATTTTGATAATTATATTGTCAAACTGAGCTGTAATTTCAAAAAGATTGAAAACATTAATACCGGTCTGGAAAAACTTAAAGCTCAGAATATATTGGGTAAAATGGTTCCAACACAAGTGTACAGTCAAAATCTTGAGAAAAAGACATTCGCAAGAAATAAGGTCAATACCTTCAAAGAAGATTACAACAAAATGAGCAAGGCGGATAAGGAAGTTTTTAACAATGCCAGATATACTTCCATTATGCAGTTCGAAAGTACAGTGAAATCACAAACGAATAATACGTATGTGCTTTCTCCCAATAAAAAAGCACTCAAACTGGAAGCTGATATTCTGGATCTGATTCTTCAGAAAAAACAAATACAAAACACAATTCTTTTTCAATAAATTTCTAAACTATAGTCATGAAATCTATCTTATTAAAAACACAAAAAATTATTTTTGTACTCTTTGGTTTTACACTGGTTTTTGCCCAAAATAGTATGAAAATCCCTACTGATGCTGTATTTTATATGGAAGTCAACGGGAAAGAGCTTAACAACAAAATCAACTGGAATAAACTGAATCCTTTGCTGCACGAATTGAGCAAAAAGAACAAAGAAAACCTTTCGTGGACAGATTATTCCAAGACCGGGATCAAATATGATGCTGTTCAATACCATTATGCAAGCTTTAATGATTCTATTAGGGCATACAATACTCATTTTATTATTGATAATAAGGAGAAATTTCAGGAATTTATTAATTCTGTCAAGAAAAAAGGACAGGAGGTTTCTAATAAAAAGAACTATTCTTACGTAGACATCAATGATGATGTTTTTGTTGCCTGGAACGGAAACCGTGCAGTTCTTAGGATGATAAGCTATACCAAACCTTATAAAGATCTTTGGTCAGAAGAAGCTGTTACAGACAGCACTGCTGTTGCCGTTGACAGCGTTTACGCAGAAACGGGAGATACTGCTTATACTGATGAGCCGGAAAAACCTTTTGATTATAAAGAAGAAATTAAAACCCTTAAAGACGATATTAAGTATCTGAAGGAAAGCATTAAAGATAACAACAACGAGATCGCAAGAATTCAGAAAGATATCAAATACCTGCAGAAACACCATAAATATCCTGAAGAGAAGGAGAGTACTGAAAATGAAGGGGAAGTGCCTGCTGATGCTTATGCTTACGATGAAGAAGAGGATATCGCTTACAAAAAAGAACAGGATTCTATCCGCAGAGAAAACTTTAAGGTCATTAAAAAGAATGCTGAAGATCATTTTGACCAATACTTCAGTTCAAATCTGGAAATTGAAGTTCCTAAAGAAATGCTGGCATTCAGAGATGCCAATTCTGATGTTTTTGTTTATACAGACTATGGAAGAATCGTGAATGAAGGAATTTATGGCAAGATGACGAAGTTCTACAGCTATGGGCAGTTCTTTAAAAATATGTATAACTCCAACTATTCTTACAATCTGTATTTTGATAAAGATAAGGTAAGACTCGTTAATAATTATCAGCACAAAAATGCTGACATTCAAAAGAATATTTCTGCTATTTATAAAGGAAAGAAAAATAAAAAACTATTGGAATTGATCAATGAAAAAAGTGTTGGTTACTATGCTATGAACGTGAATGGAGCCAAATGTTTTGATATGATGTACAGCCTGCTTCAGGATTCCGGAGAAAACGAGTACAAAAAGGAAATGGAGCTGATTATGGAAACGATGAAAATTGTTCTGGATGAAGAGGCCATTACCAAAATAGCACCAGGAAACGGAATCTTTGTTTTGAATGAACTGAAATCTAAAAAAGTAGAGTACACCGATTATGAATATGATGCTGATTTCAACGAAAAAGAAGTAAAGAAGACTAAAGATATCGCTGTTCCTAACTTTACTTTTGCCTTTGCAACGGAGAATGAAGGCTATTGGAACCGTATTTTTGATGTAATGACTACCAATAAAAAATTGGCTAAGAGATTCTCAAAAAAAGGAAATCTTTACACCTTTAAAGAAGAAAAGAACGGAGGATATATAGATCAGTTGTTCTTCACGGTAAAAGATGGTGTTGTTTATCTAATGAGCTCGGCGGACAATATTTTACCCGTAAATCAGTCTGATATTTCCAGAAAATGGGCGAAAGATTCGGCTAAATATCCATTATCAGGAAGATTGGATATCCAAAAACTTTTGACAGGTTTAGACAAAGAATTCAAAAGTCCTAAAGAGAGAAAAGCGCTGGACGCGATCAGAAAAAATGTAGGTGAAATGTATTATAAGACAGAAGTGAAAGGAGAAAGTATCCAGACAGAAATGAATTATAATATTAAAGATTCTTCAGAAAACAGCTTGATGTATTTCTTTGATGTATTCGATCAGGTTTTTAAAACAAAAGAAACAGAAGAGAAACCACAAATTTTATAGATGAATAAAAAGAAGATTATTATCCCGTTAGTTTTATTGCTGGCTATTGCAGTATATTTTGTGGTTTTTTATAAAAATAAGAACCTCAGATATATTCCTGAAAATGCAGATGCCGTAGTTTTAATTGATATAAAGAAAGTAACGGGACAATACCTCTTCAGCCTGGCAACGCATCCTTCCCATTGGTCCGGAAGCAAAGCCAAGGGCAAGAGTTCAGGTTCTTTGAAAGACTCAGGAATCAGAATTCCGGATTTTCTACAGATCTTCCATCTTAAAGACACAAAGTTCTCAGAATGGTACAGTATTTTAGAACTGAAAGATTCTCAAAAATTCATCACCTTTTTAAAGAAACAAAACTTTGTAGATAAAGGGAATAGTCGTTTTCAGAAGGATCAGCTATTTATTATGATCAATGGAGACCATTGTGTTGCAGGGACTTCAGATCTGGCTTTTGAAAAGATTCAGAAAAATATTCTTAAGACTTCTTCAAATCCTGTTTTGGATGCAGATCAGTTTATCCATAATACGGCCGGGAGCATTTCTTTCATCTCAGGAAAGAAAATTCAAAACTTTTCTATTGAATTGCATGATAATGAAATTGAAATAAAAAACAATTCAAATCCTGAAATTTTTAACGCTGTCGCCTCCAAACTTCAGAACGGGAATCATTTTCTGGAGTTAGAATTAGATAAAGTAAACATCAGAAATTTTAGCCGTTTCTTCAATAAAAGTATCGCTGATTCCTCACAGGCTATTTACTTTAAAGCAATAGCGGATCTTGAACAGGTCAATGATACAATTATCAGCTATGAGTATGATGACAATTTCAATGAAGTTGAAAAAAAGACCTTTCAAAAAATTACCCAACCTAATTATACGCTTGATATTAAAAGTGATGATCCCCAAAAAACATGGAAGTATTTCAAATCTAAAAAGTGGGTCAACAGTGAAAATCAATTTACCGCAATTCCTTTCCAACCCAATAAAATCAGTCAAAATAATGATGATGTTGTCATAAAATCAAGCCGAAAACCAATAACATTATCACCACGTTTACAAGAAAATTATATTTTCATCAGAAACAATGCTTTATTGTATTCTTCTTTGAAAACGCTTGGTAATACTGAAAAAAGGATCATTTCAGATATAGATTATGTGTTGTATGGGAATAGGTCAAAGGATTATTGGGTGAAAATAAAAGCAAAAAACGGAGAATTACCCTTAATTTTACGGTGGTAAGCATAAAACCGAATAAAATTATCTATTAATGGCTCCATCAGATATCGCATTACTTAAAACCTTTACTCATTATTTTTTGCATCTTGTTTTTCCGATCTTTATTGCTTTGATTTTTTATCGTAAAAACTGGAAAAAGGCTTATTTTATTCTCTTGGCTACCATGCTGGTAGATCTGGACCATCTTTTTGCCAATCCGATTTTTGATCCATCGCGGGAAAGTATAGGTTTTCACTTCTTACATTCATATTATGCCATTGCGGTGTATTTTTTGCTGCTGTTTTTTAAAGGAAATATCAGAATTATAGGAATTGGGTTGCTGTTTCATATGTTCACAGATTATCAGGACTTTAACTTCTGGCCTTATTAAAATATTATTAATATTTTCTTTTGATATTGAAAATTTCATAGATTTTTTGTATTTTGTAGTCACTTATGAAACCTAAAGAATTCTTACATTATACCTATATTTTTCCTCTCCTTGCGGTAGGGTACTACTTTTTCGGACTGATGGGATCGGGTGTTCTTTATGATATTCTTGCGGGTGTTTTACTGATCGGAAGTGTATTGTCAGCAGTACACCATGCTGAAGTAGTAGCTCATAAAGTAGGGGAGCCTTTCGGAACCATTATTCTGGCTCTTTGTATCACCATTATTGAAGTCGCGCTTATCATCTCGCTGATGGTGGCCGGCGGAGATCAGGCGATCACGCTGGCCAGAGATACGGTTTTTGCCGCTGTAATGCTTATTCTTAACGGAATTCTGGGAATATGTATTCTTGTAGGCGGCGTTAAATATCATGAGCAATTCTTTGCAAGAACCTCAGCAACTACCTATCTGGTAAGTATTGTTTCAATCCTGATACTTACCCTTGTCCTTCCCAATTTTACTTCAAGTGTCAACGGACCTTTCTATAACGAAGCACAGCTTATTTTTATATCTATTGCATGTCTTGTCATCTACGGAGTGTTCCTGATGGTGCAGACTGTGCGCCACAGAAGCTATTTCATTGTTCCTGATGAGCATCCGGAAGAACATTATATTCCGTCACTGACAAAAACGCTTATCAGTTTTGGTTTTTTGGTGGTTTGCCTTGTTATTGTAGTACTCATGGCAAAAGGATTATCTGATACAATAGAAGGGATGGTACAAAGTCTTGGAGCACCAAAATCCCTTGTTGGAGTCATTATTGCAGCCGTTGTACTTCTTCCTGAAGGAGTTGCCGCAATTAGAGCAGCAAGAGCCAATCAAATACAATCCAGCTTGAATCTTGCGCTGGGTTCTGCATTGGCAAGTATCGGCCTGACTATTCCTGCTGTTTCTGCAGTATGTATCATGTATGATATTCCACTGGTATTAGGGTTAGACAAAAAGGATATTATCCTGCTTTCTTTATCCGTATTTATCGTAATGCTTTCATTAAGCCGTGGAAAAACAAATGTTCTGTACGGAACTGTTCTACTGGTGAATCTCGCAGCCTATATCTTTACAGTAATTGTTCCTTAAAAAAGCAAATTTATTATTTGAAATAAATCTTGGGTTTCGTGCCTCATATCACGCTTTCCGATCCCCTGTACCACATTATAGCCTTCTCGCCAGCTCCATTTTAAAAGCCATGAGTTTGGCTATGTTTTCGGATTTGTAGATTGCCATATCTGCGTTTTCTCCAACAAAATTTTCTTCAATAGTCGTACGCCAAAGCAAAAGCCATCTGTCAAAATGCTTCTGCTCCATTGCCTGTATTTCATTGATAGGGAAATGTACACCCATTGGATTTCCTTTATACGTCATTTGTCCAAAAAGGATAGACTCCCAAAAAGAATACATCTTGGGAAGATGTTTGTCCCAATCTACTTTAGCGATATCATTAAAGAAAAAGCTTATGGTTTCATCTTTAACGACTTTGCTGTAAAATTTATTGACTAGGTCTTCAATATCTTCTCGTGATTCAAGCTTTTTCATAGCCCAAAGTTAGTGTAAATCATATAAAAAATTACAGCCTCTAAATTGATAAATTTCATATAAACAGCATTTTAGAGTAAAATACAGGATAATCAGATGGGAAATTGGGAAAAATTAAAATTTGATTAATTCGCAAAAAAACAGATTAAAAGAGCTTATTTTTTGTAAATTTAAGTATTAAACGCTAAAAAAATTATTAAAATGATTAAAAAAATCAATTCTTTTTGGTTTCTCTTATTGATGCTTTCGGTATCATGTTCAAGAGATGAAGTGAATACTATTAATGATGATTCAGAAAAGGTGAATTCTGCTGATGTAAAGAAAGTACAGTTGACAGAGGCTGAGATGCTGCAGAAAGGCTGGAAAATTGTAGATGAGTTTAAATTGTCAGATAATAACAGTCTGAGTGTAAACAGTCCGGCTAATGAAGAGCGTGAAATCCCTTTCAAGCCTAACCATTTGAAGGATATGGGATATGATATCGGTTTTTCCGGAGAAAGAACAAGGTTGAAAAATGTTTTTGCTTACGTTGGCCAGATCCCGGATGGAATTATCTTTAATCCTGATCTTTCTGTAGATGGAGATACCCGGAATACAGCTCCTAATCCTAATGTTTCCATTGTTTTAGGAACTCCTGAGGTAACGATAAAAACCGACGGAATAGATTTGCCGGATAATGCTTATACTACGGAAGCTATTAATAATGGAGATCGTGAAAGCGAAATTACGGTATCCTATTCTTACAAAAAGGGATATTCTACCTCCTGGAAACGTACTGTTTCAGGATCATTTGAAGTAGCTGCATCTGTATCTGTTGATATTCCGTTGGTTGCAAAAGCTTCAGCAAGCACTAAAGTTGTTGTAGGAGGAGATACAACGGAAGGCACAGAAAATTCTGAAGAAATTACAGAAACCAGTACTTACAAGGCTATTGTCCCGGCACACTCTAAAAAGACCATTTCTATCCTCACGAAGCTAAAAGGATCTTCTGTAGAATACTTTGTTCCCATGAAATTGAATGGAAGATTGCAGGCTAACTTTCCTTCTCCAGTCAATGGCCATTATTATTGGGCTTTTCCTATTGAAAACTTCCCTAATTTTCTTTCTAATATACATGGAGAGTCAGGGACTGTGAAATCGGTCAGCAATGTAAGCGTTACGGTCCTGGAATCACCTGCACAAACTATATAAAGCCACTTTGATCAATATAATATAAACAGCAGAAATTCAAAACTTTCTGCTGTTTTTGTGTGTGTTGTTTTGAATACAAACATCATAAAATCCTGTGGAAAAATAATCTGTTATCTGAATGATGAATGTTAAAGAAATGATGGCTAAAAAACATAACTTTGCTTTTTTAAATATTATAAAAACAAAAGGGAAGAGCTGATCATCAACCGGCTTATTTGCAGAGAGAAATCATTATATAACACAATCAAAATGATTAAAAAATGACAGGAGGATTCAGAAAAAAGATCCGTCAGAAAAATGCGGAGAACAGTGGTTTTGGAACCAATGCATCCGGAAGATTTATCAATAAAGACGGCCTCCCGAATGTTCAGAGAAGAGGCGTGAATGTCTTCAACAGGCTAAGCTGGTATCATACCATGCTGAATCTTTCATCATTCCGCTTTATTTCCTATTTGGTTATTGCTTATATTCTTATCAATCTTCTTTTTGCAATGATCTATTACCTGATTGGTGTGGAACATCTTACAGGAATTGATAAAAGTGATCCGCTGAATGAATTTATCGACGTTTTTTTCTTCAGTTCCCAGACCTTCACAACAGTTGGATATGGAAGAATTGCTCCGGTGGGATTTTTGGCCAGCCTTGTGGCTACTTTTGAGGCTTTTTTGGGATTGCTTACCTTTGCTATTGCAACAGGGCTTTTTTACGGAAGATTTTCAAGACCAAGAGCATATCTCAGGTTTTCTGATATAGCTGTGATTGCTCCTTTTCAGGAATCTTCGGCCCTAATGTTCAGGCTGGCTCCTTATAAAAACAATGCGCTGACAGATGCAGATGTGATTCTTTCTGCAGCTATTGAAGTCATAGAAAATGGAGTTGCTAAAAGTAATTTTTACAGACTTGATACACAGTTAAATAAGATTAATACTTTAGCTCTCAACTGGACTGTGGTACATAAAATTGATGAAAACTCTCCGTTTTACGGCTTTTCTGAAGATGATTTTAAAAATACGGATATTGAACTTATCGTACAGGTACGTGCATTTGATGAAGTGTTTTCAAACACCGTAGTGCAGAGATCTTCATATACTACCGGGGAAATTGTTTACGGGGCTAAATTTGTTCCGATGTATTATCCAAGCAAAGAAAGCCTTACGACGGTTCTTGATCTTGATAAAATAAATGAGTATAAGAAAGAGGATCTTCCGGATTTTGTAAGAAATAATGAATAAATGAATTTAGATTTTTATAAAAAACAAGCGATACAAAAGCAGAAAGAACACAAGAAATTTCTGGACGGATTAAAGAAGAAACCGCCCAAAAATCTCGATTATATTGTACAGGAGACCCATGATGAAGTTTTTGATGAAATAGATTGTTTAGAATGTGCCAATTGCTGCAAAACAACCGGCCCTTTGTACACGGAAAAGGATATAGAGCGTATTTCCAAACATCTTCGTATGAAGTCTGCTGATTTTGAATCTAAGTTCTTAAGAGTAGATGAAGATAATGATAAGGTATTGCAGAATCTTCCCTGCCATTTCCTGAACAATGATAATACCTGTTCTATTTACGAAGTAAGACCTAAAGCATGCCGCGAATATCCGCATACAGACCGTAAGAAGATCTACCAGATTAATAATCTGATGCTGAAAAATACGGTTATCTGCCCGGCCGCGTTTGAATTTGTAGAAAAAATGATGAAGAATATAACGAAGTAGATTTCAAGGATGGAAGCAGGATGATGGGAGAGGGAAGCTGTTACACCAAAGAATTGATGTTTCAACTGCGATAAACTTCAAGCTTCAAGCTTCGATCCTCCAGCCAAATTATTATAATTATTTTGCAAATTCCTCTTAAATAATTATAAAGTACGTTAAATAAGCTTATTACATATAATTTTATAAATGATGCTTCGTTTAAGTTAAACAATCATTTAAATATTACATTATGAAAAAGTTATTTTTAACGGCAGCGTTTACATTAGTCGGAGTAATCGCAGTATCAGCACAATCAACACCACAAAAGCCGGCGGATACTTCTACTAATAATCCAACGACAACTCAAACCCAACAACCGAATACACAGACTACAAGTCCTTCGGATCCAAAGACTCAACAGGAAAAGACACCTGCAACTACAATGGAAACTGCTCCTGCAACTGACCCAACTGTAAGTACAACACCTACAGATGCAACGAAACCTGCAGATGCACCTAAGGAAGAAAAGAAAGACAAAAAGAAGAAAAAGTAAAAGTACTTTAGCAAACACTAGTCGGAATCCTGAAATCTTGTATTTCAGGATTTTTTTTGATCAATTTCCTCTACCCTGAATAGAAGAATCTTAGTAATCAGATCCAGCGGAAGATCTTCATGAATTGGAAACTGCACAGCTCCTTTAGAGAATTTATATTTTCTCTCTTTAAAATCTGTCTCAAAATTATGGATACCTTCAGCGCCTGGATAGAATCCGATATGCTTTTTATATCCCGCAAAATAAATTAAAGGTTTTCCTTTGTACCTGAAAGCAGGCATCTGATATCCAATATACTCTTCCAGACCAGGAACCAGTGAATGGATGGCTTGTTGTAGTTCAAGCAGTTTTTCCTGTACTTCTATGGGGAACAGAAGAATGTATTCATCAATATTTTTAAAAGCGTTTTTCATGATATAAAAATAAAAAAAAGCACTGCATATAGCAGCGCTTTCTCCTTTCACTTTTTACTTTTTTCCCATTATCCCGGGAACAGGCTATATCAAAAAAGGTCGGGAATTTTTCCCAACCTTTGTTTTTCTGTTACACAACTCCTTGAGCCAACATTGCTTCTGCTACCTTTACGAAGCCGGCAATATTTGCACCTTTCACGTAGTTTACATAACCGTCTTCATCTTTTCCGTAGTCTCTACAAGCTTTATGGATACCAATCATAATTTCCTTTAATCTTGCATCAACTTCTTCAGAAGTCCAGTTAAGACGGATAGAGTTCTGAGTCATTTCTAATCCTGATGTAGCAACACCTCCAGCATTGGAAGCTTTACCAGGAGAGAATAATACTTTATTATCTAAGAAATAGTTGATGGCGTCTAGTGTAGAAGGCATGTTAGCTGCTTCAGTTACACAAACACATCCGTTTTCAACTAATTTTCTTGCATCATCTAAATCTAATTCGTTTTGAGTTGCAGAAGGGAAAGCAACATCACACTTCACATCCCAAGGACGTTTTCCAGCATGGAATTCAGCAGAAGGATATTTTTTAGCATAATCTTCAGCTCTGTTGTTCCCTGAAGATCTAAGCTCTAATAAATAATCAATCTTTTCTCCACTGATACCGTCTTTATCATAGATGTACCCATCTGGTCCAGAGATTGTTACTACTTTAGCGCCTAGTTCAGTTGCTTTTTTGATCACTCCCCAAGCTACGTTTCCGAAACCTGATACTGTTACTGTTTTACCCTGGAAATCCTGTCCGATAGTCTTAAGCATCTGCTCAGCGAAGTATACTACACCGTATCCTGTAGCTTCAGGACGAATCAATGAACCTCCGTAAGCAAGACCTTTTCCTGTAAGAACTCCTGTAAACTCGTTTCTGATTTTCTTGTACTGTCCGAATAAATATCCGATTTCTCTTGCTCCAACACCGATATCTCCTGCAGGTACGTCTGTTTCAGGACCGATGTGTTTGCACAATTCTGTCATGAAAGCCTGGCAGAAACGCATTACTTCCATATCAGATTTTCCTTGTGGATCGAAATCTGAACCTCCTTTACCACCTCCCATTGGAAGAGTTGTTAAAGAGTTTTTGAATACTTGTTCGAAAGCTAAGAACTTAAGAACTGATAAGTTTACAGTAGGGTGGAAACGAATTCCTCCTTTGTATGGTCCAATAGCAGAGTTCATTTGAATTCTGAAACCTCTGTTAACCTGAATTTCTCCTTTGTCATCAACCCATGGAACTCTGAAAATAATAATTCTTTCAGCTTCAGCCATTCTTTCAAGCAGCTTCATTCCGGTATATTCTTTTTTAGTAGCAATGAATGGAATTACAGTTACGGCAACTTCTTTTACAGCTTGTAAGAATTCCGGTTCGTTAGGATTTTTTGCTTCAATTTTTGCAATAAACTCTTGGATTTTCTGGTCAATATTATATTGTTCCATATATTAAGGTTGAATATTATTGTCAACAAATTTAATTTTTTTTTCAAGATTCACAACACTGTATTTCAACATTGTTAAAAATTAAATAATAATGTTTCGTAATATTATTAAATTGATAATTTATGTTCAAATTTTATTAAAAATGAAATGTTATGTGTGAAATAATGCAATATTAAGAAATCATTAAATCTTAAATTGCGATGAATTGCCTCCCGGAAAATGATTTTACTTTCCCTAAAAGTTCCAATTCCAAAATTATTGGTAAAATTTTGTAGGGAGGAATATTAATTTTCTGTGACAGATCATCCAGAGAAATCTGTGGTTGGTCTTTAATAGATTGATATATTAAATATTGATTGTCAGACAATTGTATTGTGGTCTCACTATAAGGAAATAACTCTTCGATTTTTTCTTTGGGACCATTAAACCCAAGCATGCTTATAAGATCTTTTATAGTAGAAATGGCTGTTGCTTTATTATGGAAAATCAGCTGATTACATCCCTGGCTGCAGAGGTCTGTAATTTTTCCGGGAAGGGCAAAGACATCACGGTTATAATCATTGGCAAAAGCAGCAGTGCTTACAGATCCTCCTCCAAAACCAGTTTCCACCACAATGGTTGCGGGAGACATTCCTGCTACAATTCTATTCCTCTGGATGAAGTTTTCACGGTCTGGTTTTTGGGAAGAGCTGAACTCTGTGATTAATGTACCTCCTTCCTCCAAAATTTTCTCTGAAAGTTTTCTGTTTTTTGATGGATATAAATATTGGAAACCATGTGCAAGAACTGCTACAGTGGGTTTTCGATGAAGAATAGACTGTTCATGAACCTCTTTGTCAACTCCAAGAGCGAGACCGCTTACTGATGTATATCTTGAAGATTGGGTTGCTTCAAAAAAATCTTCAATAAATTTTTGACCATAGCCAGTCATATTCCGGGTTCCTACAATACTTACTTTTGACAGTGTATCATCAATCTTTCCTTTCTGATAAAGAATAGCCGGTGCATCATTACATTCATTAAGCAGTAAAGGAGTTTCACGAAGATGCTTCAGCCTGATCTGAATATTATTCTTTTCGCAAAAATTTATTTCTTCTTCTGCGAATTCCAAATGGTTGTTATTCCCAATATCTGAAACTGTTTTTTGTCCTATGCCTTCCAGTTTTTTATATTCTTTCTTTGCTCTTTTCCATGCTTCCTGAGCACTTCCAAAAGTATGGACAAGTTTATGAAAATGAATATCACCTATCTGGCTGCATTCGCGAAGGGCGATTGCATAAAAGTATTCTTCGGAAATCATGTGTGTTTTTTTCAAATGTAGTGAAATTAAGTTTTTATTTTTTCCTTAATTCATCCAAATGATCCCAGATATCATCTCTTTTTTTATATGGAAGCTCCATAAAATCTTCCGGATGGTTTTCCTTGTATTCCTGCCACAATTTATCATCCTTTTCGCTATAATAATTCGGAAATTCCCAAATGAACTTTTTCTTCTTTTCCCCAACATTTTTAAAAGCAAACGCAATAATACTTCCGACTACTGCTCCGGAAAGATGGGCCTGCCATGAAATTTTACTCGGTTCCTGCATGTTATAAAACAGCTCTTCAGGCAGCATTCCCCAGATTAAACTTCCATAATAAAGTACAACAAGCATTGAAATGGTAAGAAGTTTTGTATTCCATTTAAATACCCCGCTGAAAAAAAGGAAGAAGGCAAGAACATAGACTACACCACTGGCTCCGATGGTACAGGTGTACATATATTCGCCAGAGAAAATGTCAATAGGAGGAAGAAGCCATACTAAAAGCCCTGTTGCCAGCCAGCCGATAATAAAAACTTTATTTGCTACGATTGGGTAAAACTGATAGAGCAAAAACATAAGTGCGGCTATCGGAATAGAATTTCCTATAATATGATCGATGTTTCCATGCAAAAGAGGAGAAGTAACTATACCCAGCAGCCCTTCAGGCAAAAGCGGTATAATCGCTCCAAAACAGCTTTGAAAAAAGCCCTGCATTTGTAAAAAATACCCAAACCACATCGCAGAAAGCATCAGCAATGGGTAGATAATCGCTCTTTTGGAAATTGCATTTTTAAACATGAGGATTTTACGTCAAATCAAAAGCCAATAATAAATTTCGGAAAATTTGTCGATGAATCAATTTCTACTTCCTTGATTTTAAGACAAAAGGTGTCAAATTTATTTTTTAAACTTATTATTTTGGCATTGATTTTATAGAGATATGTTATTGTTAGGTATTAAACTTTATGAATTAGGATTCTTTAAAGCTGAATTTACCTTTAAAAAAAATTATATTAATACTTTTGCATTGAAAATTATTTGAGTAATGAAGAAGTTTTTATTGATTCTTTCCTTTTTTATGGGGATTTATGCAAGTGCACAAGAAGAATTGAAGAAAGATTCTGTTGTGGTAGACACAGTAAAATACTGGTCAGTTTTAGGAAAAAACACTTTAATGATCAATCAGGCAGCCTTTTCAAACTGGGTAGGAGGTGGAGCCAATAACGTGGGATGGCTTGCTGGTATCAATTATAACATAACTTATGAAAAAGACAAAGATCTTTGGGAGAATATTGTTATCCTAGGTTATGGACAAAATGATACGAAGGGGCTTGGAATAAGAAAGACTCAGGATGTTATTAATGTTTCTACAAATTACGGGAGGAAGTTTTCAAAAAGCTGGTATTTCTCTGGTGGAGTAGGGCTGCAGTCCCAGTTTGCCGCAGGGTATGAAGATGGGAATAACCCTGAAGCAAAGAAAATATCGAATTTTATGGCACCAGGTTACGTGAATGTCGGTATGGGTATCACCTACAGACCTAATGACGATCTTACGGTTACTTTACGTCCTGTCAATGCCAGATGGACTTTTGTATTGGATAAAGATCTTCAGACCGCAGGAAGTTATGGTTTGAAAAGTGATGGTGATTCTTCTTTATTGCAGTTCGGTTTCCTGGGAACGGCAATTTATAAGCTGAAAATAATGGAAGATATTTATTTAACGAATACTGCTTCGGTCTTCTCGAATTACCTTGACCGTCCGGACAGATTGGTTCTCGCTTACGGTGCGCTGTTAAACCTTAAAGTAAACAAATATATTTCCTCCAATGTGACGGTTGATTTGCTGTATGATCACAACCAAATCGAAAAAACTCAGCTGAAACAAACCCTTGGAATCGGCTTCGCTTATACCATTGATAATGGTGTGAAACGTTCTGACCGTAAGGACAGTCAATGGTGGATTAAAAAATAATATAACTATATCAATTCTAATATAAAAACACTTCAGAAATGAGGTGTTTTTTGTTTTTTAAATACTGTCATTTTAAGTTGACTTAAGTTTGGGATGCAATATAGTGTTGTTTAAATGATTTGTTTTCATTGTATTACAGGCGAAAAATCAATTATGTTAAATTCATTTTAAAGTGAATTTTATTTAGACGTAGATTATTATTTATACATTTGTAATAAATCATTATTATGAAAAAACTTTTATTGATCAGTTCCATTTCTTTTGGAGCGATAGCTTTGGCGCAAGAAACTAAAACAGAGGCTCCGGCAGCAGATACCGTTAAAGCCTGGTCTATTCAAGGACAAAATACATTAATGCTTAACCAGGCTGCCTTTTCAAACTGGGTAGGAGGGGGAGCCAACAACGTAGGATGGCTTGCTGGTGTCAATTATAACCTGACTTATGAGAAAGGGAAAGATCTTTGGGAAAATATCATTATTCTGGGCTACGGACAGAATAATACCCAGGGAACAGGTGTGCGAAAAACTCAGGATGTTATCAATCTTTCTACAAACTATGGTAGAAAATTTGCTGAAAGCTGGTATTTCTCAGTAGGAGCCGGTCTTCAGACTCAGTTTGCTCCGGGATATGAAGATGGGAACAACCCTGATGCTAAAAAGATTTCCAATTTCATGGCTCCGGGATATCTGAATGTGGGTGCAGGGGTTACCTATCGTCCTAATGATAATTTGACCGTAACATTACGTCCTGCCAACGCGAGATGGACTTTTGTTTTAGATAAGGATCTCCAGACTGCCGGAACGTATGGCCTTAAAAATGATGGTGATTCATCACTTTTCCAGTTCGGTTTCCTTGGTACTGCCATTTATAAGATCAAAATCATGGAGAATATTAATCTGACCAATACAGCGTCTGTATTTTCAAATTATCTGGATCATCCGGATAGATTGGTATTGGCTTATGGAGCGGTCTTAAATATGAAGATTAATAAATATATTTCATCCAATATTACCCTGGATCTGCTGTATGACCATAACCAGATCTGGAAAACACAGCTGAAGCAGACATTGGGCGTAGGTTTGGCTTACAATTTTGATAATGGTAAGAAACGTTCAGATAATAAGGATAACCAAGGCTGGCTAAAGAAATAAACAAGATAAGATACCCGTAAGAAATAAAAAAAGCACTTCAAAAAGAAGTGCTTTTTCGTATCAATATATATAAGTCTTAGAATTCTATATCTACTCCTAGTTTCTCTGCCAATAGCTTTGAAATTTTCTCTTTTAGAGGCTCTATATCAATATTTTGCATGGCATCATTTGCGAAAGCATATAAAAGTAATGCCTGAGCTTCTTTTTTAGAGATTCCTCTTGCTCTCAGGTAGAATAAAGCATCTTTATTCAGCTGACCTACCGTACATCCGTGAGAACATTTTACGTCATCTGCAAAGATCTCCAACTGAGGTTTTGTATCAATGCTTGCTCCTTCACTTAGCAACACGTTATTGTTTTGCTGATAAGCGTTTGTTTTCTGAGCAATTTTATCTACAAAAACTTTTCCGTTGAAAACTCCGTGGGCATTGCCATCGAAGATTCCTTTATAGTTCTGATAGCTTTCACAGTTCGGGAAGTTATGGTGAACTGCCGTGTGGTGGTCTACCAACTGATCTTTCCCGATGATTGTGATTCCGTTCATGAATGAATTGATGTTTGATCCATTATGAATAAAATCAAGGTTGTTTCTTACCAGTTTACCTCCGAAAGAGAACGTGTTTACAGTGGTTAAGCTGTCTTTTTCCTGTCTTGCGAACGTACTGTCGATAAGATAGGTTGTGTTGTTGTCATTCTGAAGCTTGTGCCAGTCAGCTTTTGCATTGGGATATGTAAAGATTTCCGTTACAGAGTTTGTCAATACATAGGCGCTGTCAAAATTATGATGGCTTTCAATTACTTCTACTTTGGCTCCTTCTTCTACAATCAAAAGGTTTCTTGTATTGTAGAACGTATTCTCTTCCTGATTCTGAGAAATATAAAAAACGTGGATTGGTTTTTCAATCACTACATTTTTAGGAACTTTCAAAAAGAAACCGTATTTGCAGTAAGCAAGATTTAAGTTTGTAAAAGCTTGATCTTTAGAAGCAATAGTGTTGAAGTATTTTTCAAAAACCTCTTTATGCTTCTCATCATTCAATGCATAGTTGAATGAAAGGAATTCTACATTTTCAATAGAAACTTTTGAAAGTTCCTTGTGAAGTTTACCATTTACAAAAACAATCCAATCAAAGTTTTCTTCTCCAAGGTGCAGTTCATCAAATTGCTCTTTGGTGATATTGTGGCTCTCCTTCGGGAAGAAGTTGTAGCTTTTTTCCGTGATTTCCTTTAGATTGGTATATTTATATTCTTCGTCTTTTTTTGTCGGAAAACCAACATTTTGAAACCTCTGAAGAGCTGCTTTTCTACTGTCATCCAGAAATCTGTGACGAAGACTCTCCAAAAATTCATTATGGTTCTCTATAATTTGTTCTTTTAATGCCATTACTGGTATATCTGTGGTTTGCACCATTTTTTCTTTTTTTATTAACTAAAATATTGTTATTCCGAGGAATAGGGAACCCAATTTTAATAGTAGAGATTCTTCTTTTTACAGGGTTTATGAATAACTGTGAAAATTATAATCTCTGAAATAATATATTTTCTTCTTAGTTAAGAAGCCAGTCGTAACCTTTTGCTTCAAGTTCTAATGCTAAAGATTTGTCACCGGTCTTGATGATTTTTCCATCTGCTAAAACATGAACGAAGTCAGGTTGAATATAATTAAGCAATCTCTGATAGTGCGTAATCAAAAGAACTGCATTTCCTTCATTTTTAAAGTGATTTACCCCATCTGCAACGATTCTCAAAGCATCAATATCCAATCCGGAATCAGTTTCATCAAGAATAGCCAGTTTAGGATTAAGCATCATCATCTGGAAGATCTCATTTCTTTTCTTTTCACCTCCTGAGAATCCCTCGTTTAATGATCTTGAAAGGAAATCTTTCTTGATACCCAGTTTTTCGGATTTTTCACGGATTAATGCAAGCATTTCTTTTGCCGGCATTTCTTCCAATCCGTTTGCTTTTCTTGTTTCGTTCAAAGCAGCTTTGATAAAGTTTGTCACAGAAACTCCCGGAATTTCCACTGGATACTGGAAAGAAAGGAAAATTCCTTTGTGAGCTCTATCTTCAGGGGCATCTTCAACGATATCTTCTCCCTGGAAAAGAATTTCTCCACCAGTCACTTCGTAATCTTCTTTACCAGCGATTACAGAAGAAAGGGTAGATTTCCCAGCTCCGTTCGGCCCCATGATAGCGTGAACTTCGCCTGGCTTTATTTCAAGATTAATACCTTTTAATATTTCTGCGCCATCTTCAATTTTGGCGTGAAGGTTTTTAATTTCTAACATTTTATTTGCTTAAACAAATTATTTTTGAATTCTATATACTAAACTTTCAGGTTGACCAGGGACATCATTCAGTGTCCCGATTTGTATCATACCTGCCTTTTCCAATACTTTAACAGAAGCTATATTACTGGGACGGACAATGGCGAATATTTCTTCTTTACTGTCTTCGTTTAACCCAAAATCTATAGCTTTCTTTGTGAATTCTGTGGCGTATCCTTTCCCCCATGCCTCGGAAGCAAAACGATAGCCTAAATTCAATTTTTCTTCTTCTCCGTAGAGTTTATAGCTCAATCCTCCAAAACCTATTATATTTTCTGGATCATCCTTTTCAACAATCACCCAGCCTCCAAAACTGTACTTTTCCCAATGATCAAGCATTCTTGTAAATGTGCTTTCTGCTTTTTCAAAACTCATTGGTCCGCCTGGATTATGAATATTGGTTTGAGGATCATGATTAATTTCAAAGAATCTTTCAAAATCTTCTTTTGTAGGTTTTCTTAAAATTAATCTTTCTGTAGCTATCATATTTTCTTATCCTACTGAACCTTCTAATGAAATTTCAAGTAATTTCTGTGCTTCAATAGCAAATTCCATTGGAAGCTTGTTCAAAACTTCTTTACTGAAACCATTCACGATCAAAGCAATTGCTCTTTCCGTATCAATACCTCTTTGGTTACAGTAGAAAATCTGATCTTCCCCGATTTTTGAAGTCGTTGCCTCGTGCTCTAACTGTGCAGTAGGATCTTTGATTTCAATATATGGGAAAGTGTGAGCTCCACATTCATTACCCATCAATAAAGAGTCACATTGAGAAAAGTTTCTTGCTCCTTTTGCTGAAGGCATTACTTTCACCTGTCCTCTGTATGAGTTTTGAGATTTTCCTGCAGAAATACCCTTGGAAATAATCGTTGATCTGGTATTCTTTCCAATGTGGATCATTTTCGTTCCTGTATCTGCATACTGGTGGTTGTTGGTTACCGCAATAGAGTAGAACTCTCCAATAGAATTATCTCCTTTCAGAATACAAGAAGGATATTTCCATGTTACTGCTGAACCTGTTTCTACCTGAGTCCAGGAGATTTTTGCATTTCTTTCGCAAAGTCCTCTCTTCGTTACAAAGTTGAATACCCCTCCTTTACCTTCTTCATTACCGGGATACCAGTTCTGAACTGTAGAATATTTGATCTCCGCTCCGTCCAAAGCGATCAGTTCCACTACCGCAGCGTGAAGCTGGTTTTCATCTCTTGATGGTGCTGTACACCCTTCAAGATAAGAAACGTAACTTCCCTCATCAGCTATAAGAAGTGTTCTTTCAAACTGTCCTGTTCCTGCCTGGTTGATACGGAAATAAGTGGAAAGCTCCATTGGGCATTTTACGCCTTTGGGAATATAACAGAAACTTCCGTCAGAGAAAACTGCGGAATTCAATGCTGCGTAGAAATTATCTCCTCTCGGAACTACTTTTCCAAGATGTTTTCTTACTAAGTCAGGGTGGTTTTTAATGGCCTCAGAGATTGAACAGAAAATAATTCCTTTCTCTGCCAATGTATCCTGGAAAGTAGTTTTCACAGAAATTGAGTCCATTACGATATCTACGGCAACTCCTGAAAGTCTTTTTTGCTCTTCGATATTGATCCCTAATTTTGCAAAAGTTGCTAATAATTCAGGATCTACTTCGTCAAGACTTGCCAGTTCCGGCTTTACTTTAGGTGCAGCATAGTAACGGATTGCTTGAAAATCCGGTTTCTCATACTTGATATTCGCCCAGTTAGGCTCTACCATTTTCAACCAGATTTTGAAAGATTCCAGTCGCCATTCAGTCATCCATTCCGGCTCTTCTTTTTTAGCAGAGATCGCACGGATGATATCCTCATTTAAACCGATCGGGAAATCTTCATAATCAATCTTCGTTTCCCAACCGAATTCATATTTTTTATTTTCTAGATCGACCCTTAAATCGTCTTCTGTATATTTACTCATTATTATTTTTTAGATTTCAGATGGTAGATTTCAGCATTCAGAATGGCTCTGATATCTGTTATCTAGTATCTAATGTCTTTTCTCTAAAGACTAAATGATTCTCCACATCCACATGTTCTGGATGCATTCGGGTTGTTAAATACAAACCCTTTTCCGTTCAATCCTCCTGAATACTCAAGAGTTGTTCCTGCCAAATAAAGGATGGATTTTTTATCTATAATAATTTTGATGTTATTATCTTCAAAAATCTGATCTGTGTCTGTTTTTTGGTTATCAAACTTTAAAACATACTCTAAACCAGAGCATCCGCCGCTTTTCACCCCTACTCTTATATAATCTTCAGCAGGGTTAAAGCCATCTTCAGTCATCAACTGGATAGCTTTCTCCTTTGCATAGTCTGATACTTTTATCATTGTATTTATTTAGAATGATTTAATGATGCAAAAATACGAACTAATTTCCGCAATCTCAAATCGAAGATATCTATTTTAATGATTCTTATATTAATAGCGATTTTGAAAAGCATGATTTATGTTAAAATTAGATAAATTTCTTATCGTGATACGGAAGATTCTGTTTCTGATTTTAACCTTGAATCATATTTTCTATCTATAAATAAAATTGGTAATGGGACAAAAAATAATAATTTTTTTTGTATTGTTTTTCACCGCACTGTCTTATGGACAGACCACCAGATATGTTTATGAAACGCTGGTAAACCCAGATTCTATCAATCTGGTAAGTATGAAAAGTGAAAGAACTTTTCTGGATATTAAGGAAGGACGATCCTTATTTATCAGTGAAAATAAATTGATAAGAGACTCTCTTTTTACTGCTCTGAGATCAGAAATGAAGGAAAATAAAAAAGAGGAAAAAGATTTTTCAAAACAGGAAGGAAGAAAACATTTTGAACCTACTTTTTTTGAATATTTTATTACAAAGAGTATTCCCGACCAAAAAGTGTATTATTATGAAAAGGCAGCTGGAAAACAAATTTATTATCAGGAAGACAGACCTGTAAAATGGGAAGTGACCAATGTTGTTGAAAAACAAAATGGATATTCAGCCCAAAAAGCAGTTGCAGAATTTGGAGGAAGAGTCTGGACAGGATGGTTCACAAAAGATATTCCTTTGTCGGACGGACCTTATAAGTTCTCAGGATTGCCAGGACTGATTGTAAAACTGGAAGATGACAAAGGAGACTATAAATTTGATCTTGTTAAAAAGATTATCGTTAAAAATGCTTTTGAAGAACAGATAAATGCTGATGCCAAGCAAAGTACAAGAGTTAATTTCCATGGTGATAAAGCGGCTCTGGAACTTGAATTTGGTAAAAACAGAAATACTATGGCGGGAAATAACGGTGGCGGAAATATGAATTTTGGCGGCGGAAGGCACGGCGGTGGTATGAATGGAGGAGGAATGAAAGGCGGCGGCCACGGTGGCGGTGGCGGGATGCATAGAGGTGGAATGGGTGGTGAAAACCAGAGTCCCTCTATGTCACAAGGCTCATCGGTAGATGTTCCTTCCTTTACGGGCACAGCCCAGAACCCAATTGAATTAAAATAAAGAAAATATAAATGAAAAAATTAGGTATTATTGCATTGGCACTCTTTATACAGAATGTTTCTGCACAGACAAACAGGTTTGTGTATCAGGTGACTATGAAGCCTGATGCCGAAAATAAAACGGATATTAAGACAGAAAATGCTTACCTGGATATTTCTCCGGAAAAGTCTGTGTTTTATTCGGAAAACAGGATTAAAAGAGATTCCATCATGCAAAAAGCATTTCAGGGCGGTGGTGGAAGAGGAAGTATTAACAGAGATCAGATGGAGGGCTTGAGAACTAATATCAATTATTCCATAGAAAAAGATAAAACAAATCAAAAGACGTATTTTAAAGACAGAATTGGCCGTGATCTCTATTCGTATGAAGAAGACAGACCACTAAATTGGAAAATTGAATCAGAAACAAGAAAAATAGGTGAATATAAAGTTCAGAAGGCCGAAACTGATTTTGGAGGCAGAAAATGGACAGCATGGTTTACAACAGATCTTCCTTATCAGGATGGACCTTACAAGTTTGGAGGACTTCCGGGGTTGATTGTAAAAGTAGAAGATGATAAAGGAGATTATTCTTTTGATTTAATGAAAAACTACAAAATCACGGAATTTCCTACTTTGAATCAGTTTGGAAATACTTTGAAAGTAAAAAGATCAGATTATTTAAAACAACAGCAGAAATTTAAAACTGATCCTATGTCATTCATGAGCCAGGGTGGAGGTTCAGGCGGATTTTCGACAACAGTGAGAGCTGGTGGTGGAAGAGGTCCTGGAGGCGGTGGTGGAAATCAGAATCCTGCCGATATGAGAAAAAGAATGGAAGAAAGGGTAAAAGAAGAAGCTAAGAAAAATTCTAATCCTATAGAATTGCAATAAATAAAAAAGCGGCCTTACTTTAAGGCCGCTTTTTTATTTTGTATAGTCTGAATAATTCTGATAAATTATTTTAATAATTGGTTGAAAGTATCTCCTTGTCTGATATCTCCGGTGTTGTAGCCTTTCATAAACCATTCTTTACGCTGTGCAGATGATCCGTGAGTAAAGCTTTCCTGATTGACATATCCCTGACCTCTTTTCTGAATGTTGTCATCTCCAACGGCTTCTGCAGCATCTATGGCAGCCTCAATGTCTCCAGGTTCCAGTATATGTTTGCTGTCATTTGTTTTTTTAGCCCAAACTCCGGCATAGAAATCAGCCTGTAATTCTGTAGCCACAGATACTCTGTTCATCTGTTCTTCAGAATATCTTCCACTTCTTCTTAACGCATCTACTTTTTGTGTGGTTCCTAAAAGTGTCTGAACATGATGTCCTACTTCGTGGGCAAGAACATAAGCTACCGTAAATTCTGTTACTTTAGCTCCGAATTTTTGCTGAAGCTCACCGAAAAAACTCATGTCCATATATACTTTCTGATCAGCCGGGCAATAAAATGGTCCCATGGCAGATTGAGCTGTACCACATGCTGAAGAAGTTGTATTTTCGAAAAGAACAATACCCGGATCGGTATAGGTCATTCCGTTTTCAGTGAAAATCTGATTCCAGGTCTGGCTATTCCATGCATCCATCATTTTGACCATTTCCCCAATTTGTTTTTCCCCGGTTGTAAGCTCTCTTTGTTCACTGGAATTTCCGGAAGACTGCATACTGCCGGAATTCAAAATACCGGATGGGTCACCTCCCAAAAAGAATACAATGGCTGCTATAATTAAAGTTCCGAGCCCTCCGCCTACAATCATACCACCATTTCCTCCTCCGGAACCACGGCGGTCATCAACGTTTCCGCCTCTGTCGTCTGTCCATTTCATAGTAATAAATTTATTCGTTAATTTAAATATTTTACGCCAAACTTTATGCTAAAAATATTTAGATATTTATCTGTTAAGTTGTTTCGTTTTTAGCCAGTAGGAGGTAGATTGATATGCTGATACGGCATCATCTACCAGTTTTTGGTCTGGATCTTTTAATAATTTTTCGTCGTAATACAGCTTAAAAGCTGGGGCCAGATCGCTTTTTTCCAATTCCAAAGAATATTGTTTTACCTTTTTTACCGGAGAAATAATGGTAAGACGCCCGTCTTTTATAAATCCAAGATCCTGATATGTTGCAACATAAGCTTTAGGTTGGAATTCTTTTTTGAAGACATCCTGTCCCAGAAATTTAGACTGATAACTGAAATTCAAAAGTCCCAAAACGGTTGGCATTACGTCTATCTGAGACATTAATCCATCAAACTTTTGAGGCTGAACAAACCCTTCTGAAAAGATCATCGCAGGAATTCTGTATTTATCCATCGGAAGTTCCGTTTTCCCGGCACTCGATGCACAGTGGTCTGCAATGATAACAAAAACAGTGTTTTTATACCAGTCTTGTTTCTTAGCCATATCAAAGAATAATTTAAGAGAGTAGTCGGTATATTTTACACCGCCTTCACGGGATTTTGCTGTTCCCGGAATATCTATTCTTCCGTCAGGATAAGTAAAAGGTCTGTGATTGGAAACCGTCATCCAGTGATTGAAAAATGGTTTCCCTGATTTTGCTTCAGTATTCATCACCTGAATCGCTTTTTTTGCCATATCTTCATCAGCAACCCCCCAAACATTGGCAAAAGTGATTTCTTCAGGTTTAAAATTATTTCGGTCTATAATTCCGTAGCCATTTCCACTAAAGAAATCCTGCATATTATCAAAATAGCTGTATCCGCCATATAAAAACTTAACATCATAGCCTTTAGATTTGAATACATTCCCGGTTGTAAATTTGTTTTTATTATCATCTCTTTTGATGATACTTTCTCCCGCTGTCGGTGGAATACACAATGTTAAAGCTTCCAGACCGCGTACTGTTCTGTTTCCGGTAGCATAAAGATTGGTAAACATCAATGACTTCTCTGCAAGGCTGTCAAGGAAAGGAGTAATTTTTTGTGTGTTGCCGTAATGTTCCATGAAATCTGCGGAAAGACTTTCAATAGAAATCAATACAACGTTTTTCTTCATTTCAGGCTGCTCAGCAACAATATTTCTTGATAATGTCTGCTGTGGATACTGACTTAGAAAATTCTTTTCGGCCTGCTGTTGATTGATCTGTGAATAAAACTGGAAGTAATCCAGCTCATTATGAGTAAAAGCCCAGTAGAACTTTGGAAGTCCGTTGGCCTCAATTTCGTCTGCAAAAACATTGTCTGACCTCATTTGAATCAGAGAAGGAATCGCCAGTGCACTAAGGGCGCAAAGTACCATGAAACTCCCCAGAAGAACCATTTTTTGTTTAAAATCCGGAAGCTCCAGCAGCTCATCTTTTGTTTTCTTATAAATGAACCATGTGATGGTAAGTGTAACGATCATTATCCCTGAAAATAATGGAACGACAGGATAGCTTTCCATGATATTTCCAATAACTTCATTGGTATATATCAGATAATCTACTGCAATAAAGTTATACCGAACTCCGAATTCATTGTAAAAGAAGTATTCACTTACTCCATTGAAAATAATCAGAAGAACATATAATAATAATGTAATGAAATATAGAGTGTTACGAATCTTTGTTCTTTGGGTCGGAAGGAAAAGCATCAATCCGAAGAAAAGGGTTTTTATTCCAACAAAAACAAGTGCTACCTCCATGATAGAACCTCCATATTGCTTGAAAATATTGTTAGGAACAAGCCATATATAAAGGAAGAATAAGACCAGTGCTCCCAAAATAATGTAGCCGTAAGGTTTTTTATATTTTGAATTGGAAAGGAAGAGAAAATAAAGCGCGAGAACAGAACTGGCAAGAACGAATACAAAAATATCATTCACCATGCCTATTAACAAGACTTTTAGGACCTCGAAAAACCTAAAGCTAGCTGTGGTAATAGGGTGAAAAAAGAATACTGTTCTTATTATCAATGAAATAATAAGATAGAAAACTCCTAAATATAGGAACGGTTTTATTTTTCTTAAAAACATGTATTTACTGTCTTTATTAGTTTTCACAAAGATAGTTTTTGTATAGAACTTTTGATAGAAAAAAACAAAAACATCCTGTTTATTAGTAAGATTTGTGATTTAAAATACCCAATAAAAAAGGACTATTAAAAAATAGTCCCAATATATTGTTAAGGCAATCTGCGGTTAAGAGTGTCCGAAACCGATATTTCCTTTTTTGTCAGATAATTTCTTTTTGAAATCAATCATTCTTAAAGCGGTAACGGCTGCTTCTACCCCTTTGTTTCCAAGATCACCACCGCTTCTTGCGATAGACTGCTCTTTGGTATCATCTGTCAATACGCAGAAAATAGTAGGGGTGTCAGTCATAATGTTACAGTCTTTGATTCCCTGTGCTACTGCAGAACACACGTAGTCAAAATGAGGTGTTTCCCCACGGATCACACACCCGATAGAAATTACTGCATCATATTTTCTTTCTTTGCAAAGCTGCATGCTTGCATAGTTGAGTTCAAAGGCTCCCGGAACAGGGAAAAGTTTGATGTTTTCAGGTTTTACCCCTTCTTTTTCAAGAATTTCCAAGGCTGCATCACGAAGATTGTACGTTACAAAATCATTCCACTCAGAAAAAACAATGCCGATAGAAAAATCTTCGGCATTAGTTATATGAAGTGGCTTGTAATCGGAAAGATTAACTGTTGCCATTTTTTAGTAATATTTAGTCATTTCAATATAAGAATCAGACATTCCGTTGTCGTAGTCCTGATATTTCTCATCAATTGCAGAGAAGTATTTTTTAGCTTCTGTATTTTTCTTTAATCCTAAAGCAACGATACCTGCTTTTCTTGTGAAATAGTATGTTGTATACGGATCATCAGAAGCGGTTGCTGCTTTGTCTAATAAAGCTAAAGCTTCATCGTTTTTGTTAAGACCTGATTTTGCATCTGCCATAGCTCCGAATTTCATTGCTACTAAAGTTTTGTTGTCAGATGAAAACTGGTCTAAAAGATCATAAGCTTCCTGGAATTTTCCTTCTTTGAACTTCAATAAACCTGCATTATAAGATGAAAGTTTACCGATTTTAGTAGAAGAATATTCGTTATATGTACCTACAAAACCTGGGTTAGCTGCAGATTTTCCACCCAAAGCATCTTTATCCTTACCTTCAGTAAGACTTTTTTGAGCAGAAAGGAAACTTTTCACAGCTTCAGCGTTCTTTGGAGCAACTATAAATTGCTTGTAAGCGAAGAATCCTAACACTGCTAAAATTAATGCTCCAAATACAAAACCTAGAGGTTTTGAATATTTTTCAACAAATCTTTCAGTGTTTAAAGCTTCTCTGTCAAGGTCTTTAAAGAACTCAACCGTTTCTTTACCTTCTTGCTCGTTCTGAGCACTCTTTCCCAATTTTGCCATAAGTTTTTAAAAATTGAAATGCAAATTTAATTGTTTCTGAGAGATTTACAAAATACTTTGTTTATATTGTTGATTTTATTTAAACAAATAATGTAAATTCTTATAAAAACGCTTCGACTCCGCTCAGCGTGACACTTCTAATAGTACTAATTGTACAGCCTTATTAGCGTTGTCATGCTGAGCGGAGTCGAAGCATATATCTTTATCTTGTTAGGATCAATCTTAATATCCTAAAACATGATACACTTCTGCACCAAATTTTTTCAATTTTTCATCACCATTCAAATCTTTTAAGCCAATAAGGAAACTGAATTGGGAAACAGTTGCGCCCTGTTTTTCTACCAATTTAGCTGCTGCTTCAGTAGTTCCTCCGGTTGCTAAAAGATCATCATGAATCAAAATTCTTTGTCCTGGCTTTATTTGTCCTTCACGGGTTTCAATAATAGCGCTTCCATATTCCAGATCATATTTTTCTGAAATGACGGGAGGGGGTAGTTTTCCTGCTTTTCTGATCAGAATGAAAGGAACTTCCAATGCTACGGCAATAGCGATTCCAAACAAATAACCACGGCTTTCGATTCCGCAGACTGCATCTACTTTTCCTTTACTGAAGGCTGCAAGATCTGCAATCACATCTTCGTAAAGTTTCGGATCTAAAAAAATGGGTGAAATATCCTTAAACTGTATTCCCGGAATCGGAAAATCAGGAATATTTTCAATTGTTTCTTCTAGTTTTTTGATCAGTTCTGCTGAAGCCATTTATTAATTGATTTTATAGCTAGAAATTTTCCAGTCACCGTTTACATTTTTAAGCCCGAAAGTTACTTTCAATGAAGTTGTCTTACCGCTTTTATCTGTTACATCATAGGTAGCATTTACGCTTGCACTGTTGGCTGTAGTACCACTTGTTGTAATATTCTTTACGCTTACATTTTTCACAGCTCCAAAACCTGAATTAGGATTAGAGAAAGATTCATAGCTTCCCCAGTTTGGATTGCTCGATGTATCGTAAGCCGCTTTTAAGTTCTGTGAACTTACGCTGTTCAAAAATTTGCTTACTGTATTTTTAGGATCAGCAGTCGGCTGTTTTGGCGTAGCTGGTGCCGTTGGAGTAGCAGTAGCAGGATCTGTAGGGGTTCCAGTAGTTGCTGTTGGATTGTTTGGATCAATAACTGCGCTTGGTTGTTCCGGTACAGCTGTTGTATCAGTTTTAGGAATGGCAGGAACTTTCAGAGCTGCTGCATTCACATCAAGACCGATTTTTGACATTTTGAAAGTTTTCGCAGTTGTTTTTACAGAAACTGTGATGTCGATTTTGTTATCTACCACTTTTGCTGCCGGAATAGAAGAGAACTTCAAGTTGAATCCTTTAAAGTTATTATCCTGCATCAGGTTTTTAGCGGTAGCAAGTCTTACTCCGTTACTGAATACTTCAAGGGTTGCTTCCAGACCTGCTCCTGTGAAAGATACCGG
The DNA here is from genome assembly GCF_052044565.1 of Chryseobacterium sp. 22543. Taxonomy (NCBI): domain Bacteria; kingdom Pseudomonadati; phylum Bacteroidota; class Flavobacteriia; order Flavobacteriales; family Weeksellaceae; genus Chryseobacterium; species Chryseobacterium sp. 22543. Next base: position 419,991 of record NZ_JBQENH010000004.1, on the reverse strand, counting down.
GTTTCCTGCTGCATCTACAAGTCTTGGTACAATTTGAATGGCAGTAGGAGCTCCGGAACCGTCATCGCCTGTAGGTCTTGTAATAAGGCTTAATGATCCTGCTTTTACGTCATTAGGATCGCTTTCTTTGGCTTTATCATCTCCGAAGATGTTCATTTCTCCGAGTGATGGCGGGGCAGTACTGGCCCATTCTATTCCGTTTTTCTGCGCAACTTCGTCTGCAAGGGACATAATTTCAGGAACTTTTTTTCCATTGATCAGTTTTCCAAGGGCTTTTAGCTCGTTTATATCACCATCAGCTTCTACGCCAAATGTTTTAAGGATATAAAGAGCCTCATTAAACTTAATCTGTTTAATGGTAGGTAAACTGGAAGTCATATCATTGATACTTGACTGCAGTGTTTTAGTATTCGTAGCATCTACATGATCTTTCTTACATGCTGTAAAAAGCAACAGACTGAAAACAAGTAGAAAAGAAAACTTTTTCATTTTTATTTGGTTTGTTGCAAATTTAATAAAACCTTTATTAATACTGGATTTTATTTTTTACTTTATGTTTTTTGCTTATTTATTATTTTTTTCCGGAAATGGATGCTGTTCTTTTAATTTTAGAATTCAATTGAGATATTTAGTACTCCGGAACAGAGTTTTCATTATTTTTTATTGGTTTGTTCTTTTAAATCACCTTTGAAAAAACTGCTGAAAATAGTCTGCATATTAGGAAATGACGAATCCTGCCAATAGGATGTCTTGTAATTACTGTTGTCTTTATCAAACTTCACTTTATCAATATCATTGTCATTGCTGAAATTAAGTTCTGTTGGATAAAAATTAGTATAAAGTGTTATCTGATTGTAATTGGGTTCACTTTTATGTTTCAATTTTACAAAAACAAGTTCATTATATTCCAGGAAATCTTTCAGGGTTTTTTCAGATCCTTTTTCAAAAGACATGTTTAAAATTGTTTTTATATCGTAAAATCTATATCCAAAGAATGAAAATTCTTTATCCTGAAGGGCTGCACCAGTAATCTCTATTTGATCTTTATGTTCACCCTTCAACTCTTTAACGGTATTTCTTTTTGTTTTATATTCTTCCGGGTTTCCAACATTTTTAAGTTTGGGTAGTTCCAGAGAATTGCTATAATCCCATTTTGAAGTTTCTTTTTTCTCATTTTTAGATTCTGCCAGCCTGAAAATTCTGTATTGTTCTACATTGGTACTTTTCAGTTTTTTGGATTTATTATCAAAAATGTAGGTTACAATTCCGTCTGCATAACTATTCAGTTTATTGTTCACCGTTACATAAGCATTAAAATTTCCTTTGATGAAAATGTATTTGGCAGGCTTATTATTTTTAATAACAACTGTTTCAATTTCTTTCACCTGGTCATTGATTTTAATGACTGGCTGATCAAAATCGGAATAGGATAGGGTGGCAACCAGAAAATTATTATAAACCAGCTGAAACTTTTCTTGGGCAGGTGACAGCGATTGCTTGTCAATCTTACCATCAATATCAGAGTAGGCGAGTATGCTTCCGTCTTTGCCAAATACGGAAACTCTGGGAAGAGGATTATTATTTTTTTCAGAAACAAATGTAATGACCTGTGCATTTGTGAATACGGAGATCAAAATGAACAGAAGGTAAACAAAGTGAATTTTTTTCATTGCAGTATTTTGTTTTTGGTGTTAATAGTAAAAACAGACTTCTATATAGAGACGAGAAAAACAGAAAATGGTTGCCTGAAAATTCTTATTGACGTCACTGCATAAAAAAAGACTGATCGTTAAACAATCAGTCTTTTATAATTTTATTTTGTTACAAGTCCTTAGAAAGGATACTCATAAATTTCGGATTCGTGTAAGAATGGGTTTCCTGTAGGAATCAACTTCAGTTTAGATAAAGCTGAAAGAACAGTAAACATAAATAATCCAGCTACGAATAGAACTGCTCCCAGGATTAACAAGAATACTTCAGGAGTGTTCCAGTATGGTCCTACCGTTCCCGGCATTACCATGTTGAAGTAATCTAAAAGGTGTCCTAAGATAACTACTACTGCCATTGTGGTAACTACTTTGTAGTTTCTCTTGATGCTGCTGCTTACTAATACCAATAGTGGTAATAAGAAGTTTACAATCAGCATTGGTAAAAACGTTGTACCATAGTGCTGGAATCTACCGAAGAAATAGTTAACCTCTTCCGGAACGTTTGCATACCAGTAAAGCATGAACTGAGCGAACCATGTATATGTCCAAAGCATACTTGTAGCGAAAAGGAAAACTCCTAAATCGTGTAAGTGGTTGTCATTGAACTGTGGTAAGAAACCATTTTTCTTAAGATAAACACTTAATAAGATGATTACAGCAATACCACTTGAAAGGCAGCTAACCATTGAATACCAGATATACATTGTAGAATACCAGTGAGGGTCAATAGACATCAACCAGTCCCAAGCCCAAGCTGCAGAAGCAAATCCGAAGAATACGATATAACCTACCGCCCATCTGTAAAGGAATTGATACTCAACTTTAGATTTAGTCTCATCTACTTTTTTAGACTGAGCTTTCAGTTTCCAAGCGAAGAAAGAGGCACCTAGTACATAGATGAACGTTCTGATTGCATAGAAAGGAATATTTAAGAATCTTTTCTTTTCAAATAGGATCACGTCAAAATGAGCAGACTCTGGATTTGTCAATTCAGGGTCCATCCAATGGAATAAATGACCATTATGAGTGATGTTTAAGATCATCAGGATAATCAGGATTGCACCACCGTAAGGAATATAAGAAGCAATAGCCTCCATTACTCTTGTGATGATAATTGGCCATCCTGCGTGAGCTGCGTGCTGAATACAGTAGAAGAACAGTACAGCGCAACTTACTCCAAAGAAAAAGACTGCTACAAAGTGCAGCGATGCTAATGGCTGGTTGTGAACCTGAAGCTCAGCATGCTCTAAATGAGCTGCGTGATCCTGTGGCCCAACCATTTCACTTGAGTGTGTAGGAGCATCATGACCAGAAGCATGAACAGCTTCCATCATTTGTTCTATTTTCTCAGTAGAAATTCCTTTGTTCATAAAGAAACCAATACCGAAAAGAACTAAACCTACAACAAGAAGTATTATAGAAGTTGATTTTAATTTTGGTGAAAAACTATACATTTCTTTTCTTATTTTTTAGTTTCGGTAGTCGTTTCAGTTGTTGCTGGTGCCGCCGCTGTAGCTGCTGCCGGTGCTGCTGCTCCTTTTTTGAAAGCACTCATCACATACAATGCTACTCTCCATCTGTCTCCTGCGTTCAGTTGTCCCGCATAAGATCCCATGGCATTTCTACCGTTTGTTAATACATAATGAACAGATCCTACAGTAATTTCTCTGTCTGCATAGTTGGGTACTCCAGAGAATGCCCCACTTTGTACGATAGGTCCTTGTCCATCACCTCCTGTTCCGTGACATGCCGCACAAGTGTGATCAAACAAGATTTTTCCTCTTTCAATATCCTTTGCTGCATTAGCTGGATTTAGAGGAGATACTGTAAGTTTTTTAGAAGCATCATACCCAGCGTTGTACTCGTCAACATTTTTAGGTAGTAAGCTTTCTTCAAAAACGCCATCTTTATTTTGAGAAACAGATCCTTCTACTGGAGCAAGACCTGTTGCACCACTATTTTTAACAAAAGCAGGAATTTCATTTTCATGATCTGAATAAGCATCCTGTGCTTTCATCAATGGATCATAAGCTACCGGAAAATACATATCCGGGAAATATACCAGCGGAGTATTGTCCTTTGGTCCACAAGAGTTAAGTAAAACCGTTGTTAAACCTAAAACCGCTGTAATTTTTAATACATTCTTTTTCATTTTAAGCGTCTTTAACAGTTATTTCTTCAACTCCAGTTTCAATAAGCAACTGTTTTACAGATTCTACATCTTCAGTTACAAATTCCATCATGAATTTATCATCAGTAGTTCTCGGGTCTGGGTTCTGAGCAGGAGCTCCTGGATACATTTTGTTTCTAACCAAGAAAGTTAAAGACATCATGTGAGCAGCACAGAATACCATTAATTCGAACATTGGAACTACGAATGCCGGCATGTTGTGTGCCCAGTCAAAAGCTGGTTTACCACCGATATTCTGCGGCCAGTCATGATTCATCACATACCAAGTTACAGTAGCACCGATAGTAACACCGTAAAGAGCATATAAGAATGCGGCATCAGAAATTCTAGTTTTCTTTAACCCTAAAGCCTTGTCTAGTCCGTGAACCGGAAACGGAGTATACACTTCGTTTATAGCGATTCCTTTATCGTTGAATGCCTTAACGCCGTTCATTAAATCGTCGTCGTCAGCATAAAGTCCGTATACAATTTTAGTGGTGCTCATCTCCTTCTTTTGCTTTATAAGTTTCACCTGAAATTTTCAGAATCGATTTTAATTCAGCCTGTGCAATTACAGGGAATGTTCTTGCGTATAATAAGAACAAAACAGAGAAGAATCCGATAGTTCCTAAATATACACCCACATCAATGATCGTTGGCTTAAACATTGTCCATGATCCTGGTAAGTAGTCTCTTGAAAGGTTGATAACGATGATATCAAAACGCTCAAACCACATACCGATGTTGATGATTAATGCAACAATGAATGTCCAGATAATGTTCGTTCTAAGTCTTTTGAACCAGAAAGAAGCAGGAACCACAAGGTTACAGATGATCAATGACCAGAATGCCCACCAGTAAGGTCCTACAGCAGCACCTGGAGAAAGATATGTGAAATCTTCAAATCTAGATCCTGAGTACCATCCGATGAAATATTCAGTAGCATAAGCTACAGTTACCATACCACCTGTAAGAACGATTACGATGTTCATAATTTCGATATGATACATTGTAATATAATCTTCTAAGTGACAAACTTTTCTTGCAATTAACAATAGTGTTTGTACCATTGCAAATCCTGAGAAAATCGCACCAGCTACGAAATAAGGAGGGTAGATTGTTGAGTGCCATCCTTTAATAACTGAAGTTGCGAAGTCAAAAGATACGGTAGTGTGTACTGAGAATACAAGTGGAGTTGCCAAACCTGCAAGAACCAAAGAAAGTTCTTCGAATCTTTGCCAGTGTTTTGCTTTACCACCCCAACCGAATGCTAGGAATGTATAAATTTTCTTAGTCCAAGGGGTTTTAGCTCTATCTCTGATCATTGCAAAGTCAGGGATTAGTCCCATGAACCAGAATACAGTTGATACTGAGAAATACGTCGAGATCGCAAATACGTCCCAAAGTAGAGGAGAGTTGAAGTTCCCCCAAAGAGAACCGAATTGGTTTGGTAAAGGGAATACCCAGTATCCAACCCAAACTCTACCCATGTGGATTACAGGGAAGATTGCTGCCTGTACAACCGCAAAGATCGTCATCGCCTCTGCAGATCTGTTTACAGACATTCTCCATCTCTGTCTAAATAATAATAATACTGCGGAGATTAGGGTCCCGGCGTGACCGATACCTACCCACCATACGAAGTTGGTAATATCCCAACCCCAGTTAATAGTTCTGTTAAGCCCCCATGCTCCAATACCTGTCCCGATAGTGTAAGCGATACAGCCGAATCCATAGAGGAATAGAACTAGTGCAGCATATAATGAGATCCACCATAATTTACCTGCTCTTTCTTCGATAGGTCGTGCGATATCTTCTGTAATATCGTGATAAGTTTTGTGACCAATAATTAGAGGTTCCCTTATCGGAGCTTCGTAATGTCCTGACATTTTTTACCTATTTATTATTTAAACTTTAATTTTCTACTCTGTTTCTTACTTTAGTATGATAGAACACGTTTGGTTTTGTGCCGATCTCCTCTAGTAAATAATATCTTCTGTTAGATGCATATTGCTCTCTAATTGCAGAATCTTTATCATTCATGTCTCCAAATGTCATTGCTCCAGTAGAACAAGCTTTAGAACAAGCAGTCTGGAATTCTCCATCCTTCACTTTTCTTCCCTCTTTCTTAGCCTCAAGAATAGTATTCTGAGTCATTTGGATACACATTGAACATTTCTCCATTACCCCTCTAGTTCTTACAACTACATCCGGGTTAAGTACCATTCTTCCTAAATCGTTGTTCATGTTGAAATCGAACTTGTCATTTAGGTTATAAGTAAACCAGTTGAAACGTCTTACTTTGTACGGACAGTTGTTTGCACAATATCTTGTACCGATACATCTGTTGTAAGCCATATGGTTTTGACCTTGCTTACCGTGTGAAGTAGCCGCTACTGGACATACAGTTTCACATGGAGCGTGGTTACAGTGCTGACACATTACAGGTTGGAAGATTACATCCGGGTTGTCTGCAGGGTGGTTTAATGCTCCTCCGTCTCCGAACGCAGTACCATACAATTCTGGTACAGCCATTCCTTCTTTCAATCCTTCGTATACTTCTACCTTTTGTCTTGATGAATAGTAACGGTCAATTCTTAACCAGTACATATCTCTTGACATTCTTACTTCTTCTTTTCCTACTACAGGAACGTTGTTCTCTGCCTGACAAGCAATAATACATGCTCCACAACCAGTACAAGAGTTCAAGTCGATAGATAAGTTGAAGTGAGGTCCATCCGTATCATCGAAAGCATCCCAAAGGTCGATTTTTCTCGCTGGAAGTGCTCCACTGATCGTGTGGTATTCCAAAGGCTTATTCCATCCCTTGTGTTCATCATCAAAAGCAACGTTAATGAATTCAGCTAAAGGAACTTCCTTAGCGATTTCATAACGACCCATTAATGTATTTTGAAGCTGGATACCTGCAAATTCGTGGTCTTCTCCTGTCTTCTCTATTTTAACACCTGAAAGAGCAAGGTTAGAACCATCAAATAAAGGATAAGCGTTTACCCCTGTATCTGCAGTTGCTCCTGAGTTTTTCTTACCATAACCAAGTGCAAGACCTACAGATCCTTCAGCTTGTCCTGGCTGTACAAATACAGGAACGTTTTCTATTTTAACTCCGTTTACAGTAAGGTTTACAATAGAACCATCTAACTGCATTCTTGCATTAAGATCGTTGTCAATTGCAAACTTCTCTGCGTCTTTAGGAGAAATTGTAAGGTAGTTATCCCAAGACATTCTTGTAATTGGGTCAGGTAATTCTTGCAACCAAGGGTTGTTCGACTGAGTACCATCTCCCATTGAAGTCTTAGTGTATAATACTAATTCTAATTCAGAAGCTTTAAAGTTTCCTAGTTCAGCAACAGCCTGTGCAGCGTTTCCACCTGCATAAGATAAAGTTGCTGTGTTTGTAGAAGCGTTGATACCGTTGTACAATGCTTTGTTGAAAGAAGTACTACCTAAAAGTGAAGCTGAGCTTGCTTTTAAATAATCGTAGTAATTGTTTGCGGCATTGTTTTTACCATTCTTCCAAACCAATAGAGACTCTTCAATCTGTCTTGATTTGTAGATTTTCTGGATGGTAGGCTGCATCAATGAATATACTCCTGTCTGTGGTTCGATATCTCCCCAAGACTCTAGCCAGTTAGCTACAGGAATTACAGCTTTCGCTGCTTTGTACATTTCATTTTTCTTATCTGCTACTGCAATTACGTAAGGAACTTTTGATAAAGATTTTTTGAAATCTTCTCCTTTTGGATGAGAGTAGATAGGGTCTACGTTGTTTGTAACTAATACACCAACTTGTCCACCGTTTACCCATCCAAGGAATTCCTGGTATCTTGCACCGTTAAATTCTTTCAGTAAGTTTGCTTTACCTGTGAAAGCTACTGAACCTAATTTCTGGTTGATTAAGTGTGCTAAAACCTGTGCTCCTTTAGAACCGTCAGCAAAAACAACAGCTTTGCTTCCTTTTGCTTTCAATTCGTTAGCAATTTCAGTTGCAGTCTTATCAGAAGTACCAGCACCTACGATTGCATTGTAAACTTCAACTAATGTTTTGTTTACAGCACTTGGTTTTAATCTGTATCTTGAGTCAGCATTAGCACCAGTTAATGACAGGTTAGATTCCACCTGGATGTGTCTCAACATGCTTGCTCCCGGTTTTCTAGCTGCTGCATAAGAAGTTTCTAAGCTTGAAGCGTTATAGTCTCCTAAGAAATCAGCCTGGAAAGCAACTACCAATTCAGAACCTTTAAGGTCATAAACAGGCAATGCTCTTTGTCCGAATACTTCCTGAGCTGCATCTAATCCTGCAGAGTAAGGGAAAGCATCATAAGTTACTAATTCAGCTGTAGGATATTTAGCTTTGAATTCAGCGAATAACTTTTTGAAAGTTGGTGAAGCAAAAGAGTGTGATAAAACCACAATCTTTTTGCCAGACGCTTTAGCTTCTTCTAAACCTTTAATAACGAAGCTGTCTACTTTATCGAAAGTTTCGTCTTTACCGTCTAGTTTAGGCTGCTTTACTTTATCATTATCATAAAGAGAAAGTACACTTGCCTGAGCTCTTGCGTTAGTTTTACCTAAATCGCCACCAGCCGGGTTTGGTTCAATTTTGATGGGTCTACCTTCACGGGTTTTTACTAAAACACTAGCAAAGTCGAAACCGTCAAAATATGTTGAAGCGTAATAATTAGGGACTCCCGGAATAATATCATGCGGCTTTACCACATAAGGAATCGTTTTGATTACCGGAGCTTCGCAGGCAGCTAAAGTAACTGCTGCTGTAGAGAATCCTAGCAATTTAAGGAAATCTCTTCTTGAAGTACTTGATCCGTTTTTCTCAGCATCTCCAAGGAAATCTTCTACCGGAATTTCTTCCTGAAACTCTTTAAGAGCCAGCTTACCATTTAAAGCTGGGTCTTTAAGTTCATGAATACTTCTGAATTGTATTTTGTTTGAAGCCATTTATACTTCTAATTTTTTAGTTATTAATAATGACATTTACCACACTCAAGACCTCCAATTGCATCTACAGTGATCTTACCTCCATCTTGTGGATATTGTTTTTTCAACTTGTCATGTAGATTTTTGAAGTACTCTTTATTATAACCGTTGTTCATATCAACTTCAGTCGTTCTGTGGCACTCGATACACCATCCCATAGTAAAGTCGTTAGCCATTTGAACAACATTCATTGTATCAATTTTACCGTGACAAGCTTTACATACAACATCAATTTTGTTGTTAGGATTCTTTTTGTTGAAAGAATTGATGATTGCTTGTTCTCCAGCAATTACGTGCTGTGAGTGGTTGAAGTAAACGAAGTCTGGCATGTTGTGGATTCTTGTCCATTCAACCGGTTGTGTTTTTCCTGTGTACTGTTGTTTTGCAGGATCCCAACCTGTTGCCGCGTAGATCTTCTGGATTTCTCCGTCATAGAATGCCTTATCTTTTCCTGGCTCCATGTAGTGATCTGCGTTATATTCGGAAATTGTTCTGTGACAGTTCATACAAACGTTCATAGAAGGAATTTCAGATACTTTTCCGTATTTAGCACTAGAGTGACATAGCTGACAGTCAATTTTTTGTTCTCCAGCGTGAATTTTGTGAGAGAAGTAGATAGGCTGCTCAGGTTTGTAACCTTTGTAAACCCCAATCCACATCAACCAGTTCCATACTCCATAAGCAGCTAAAATAGCAAGAATTGCTAATAAACCTTTACCAATGTAGTGGAGCTTCTCATACATTTCACTGAAAGAACGAACTCTTGTTTCGTTAAGCCCAGCTAAATCTTCAGATTGACCCAGTTTTACCAATTGTCTTAGTTTTACTAAGATCCAAACCAGTAAACCTGCGATCGCTAAAAGTGAAATGATAACAACGTTTGTAGTAGTTTTGTCTGCAGGTGCTGCCGCAGCGGCGTCAGTTGCAGGAGTTGCTTCCGGCTTTTTCTCTTCCGGAGCAGGAGGATTAGTCGTGAAAGCTAAAATGTCGTCAATATCCTTATCTGTAAGATTTGGAAAGACCTGCATTTCAGTCTTATTAAACTTTTCAAAAATCTCATTGGCGTATTTATCCCCAGAAGCTCTCAGAGCTTTGTTGTCTTTGATCCACTTGTGAAGCCAATCTTTGTCTACACCACCTTCTGTCTTTACTCGTTCTACAACCCCCTTTAATGGTGGTCCAACAACTTGTTTGTCCAGCGCGTGACATGCAGTACAATTCGCTTTGAAAAGTTTCTCTCCGTTTTTAGGATCGCCGTCTTGCCCGTAAAATGAAGCACTGGTTGATAGCAATAAGCCTATTGCGATCAACGTTTTTTTATAATGCTTTCTCCAACTAATCATTTAAATTATCTTATGTTAGTAAATTATTGAACATTCAATCAATTCGGCAAAAATAATATTTTTAACAGGAATTTAACGGTATATCTAAAAGGGAAAATATCATTTACGTTTAATTTGTATTGATTCTAAATAACCTGTTTGGTATAGTTTTTTAATTTGTATAAATTTGCGAAAACAAGTTTAAATGAAAAATTTGATTAAAATATTTTCGATATTATCACTATTTGGTTTTTATAATATTGAAGCCCAGCAAGTTGTTAAAAAAGATACCCTTTCGGGTACGGAACTTGTTATGACAATGGATTCCAAAATAAATGCAGCTTTGGAAGGAATTGAAGGAAAATGTGCTAAAGTTACTCCCGCAAATTATCCTAAAGATTCCGGTTCCAATGATATTGGAGTTTCTACAGGGATCAATACAAAACCTCCCAAAATCTTTGTGCCGAGCAGAGAACTTACGAATGCTGAAATTTGTAAGAAAAATCCTAGAATTTTAGGTTTTAAAATTCAGATTACTACTGTGAAAAGTAACGAAGAAGCCAATGAAGTAAAGTCTTATTTCAGAAAAAGATTCCCTAACCTTAAAGTGGAAACGGATGCTTCTTTAAGACCTAACTACAAGATTTTGGCAGGAAGTTATTTCACAAAACAAAGTGCGGCTGGTGATCTTTCAAGAATCAGAGAATATTTTAAATCTGCGGTAGCTGTACAGTACAGAATTTTCTGTGCGGAAGCAAAATAGAATTGAATTCATTTCAACATAAAAACAAAAAAGCTGAGAAATTTTCTCAGCTTTTTTTATTGGTAATAAGTTTCCATAAACCAGAAAAATTCAGCCATTCGAAATAAATTGTTGGCCAGTAGATAGACAAACAGTAAGATCACAGTTAATGTTAAGACTGACATTACTTTACGGGACGATCTGTAGGAATAAAAAAGCCATCCCAAAAGAAGTGGATACACGAAAACAAAATGTCCTCCATAAATGGATGAAGTGTGAAGTCCGAATCTCATAACACAATGAATCACAATGTCAACGAAAAAAGAAATGGCGATAACCTGAACCCATTTGTTTTTGAAATTTTTAAAATAACTCCAAATAATCAGGGTCAATAATATGGTTATAAAAAAGTAAGGAAAAGCAGAAGAATAAAGGTCCATATAAAGTCCTTTAAAGTCGAATCCCTTCATATTGTGTTTATCCGAAATAATAAATCCCGGGAAAAGAATATTGCCTCCGAAAAAGAAGGAGAGAATCATGTCCCAAGTGGGCATTGATTCTACATTAGAGAATTTTTCGTACTGCTGGTTGGTTTTGGAAAATATATTCTGATATTTAAAATCAATTCTATTCAAATAGAGTAGTACAAAACAAATTACTGCAATTGTTACCCTAAACACTGCATTTCCGAATTTTTTCCAGTCTCTGAAAAGATTTTTTTCAAAAAGGAGGGGAATGAAAACTTTTATAAAATTGGTAATAGTAAGCCCGCCGATGGTAATTCCGGCAAGCGAAAGAGCAATTGCAGGTGTTTTTTCTTCTTTTCTGAGTTTTATTGCTGCGTAATAATTGTATAATGAAAGTAAAAACAAGGTGTAGGTGAAATTTTCCGGAGTAAAGGACAATATGATATTGGTTGAAAAAACTCCAAAAAACAAAATGATTAATACACTTAACCATAGCGGGAGACAGATAATGTTTTTTAAATATTTAAAAACCTGAACAATGTTTAAGCTGATAATAATATTGCTGAGCCAAGCCAGTGTAAGCCTGAAGTTGGTGTCCATTTTTCCGCCTGAAATGAATAATGAGAATTCTCTTACCCAATTGAAAAAATAATAGGATAGAGGATGTCTTTCAAAGCTACCCCCTGTCATAAGGATAGATTTGTTATCAAAACTGAAATAAGCATCCCATGGAATTCTGCTGTCAAAAATAATTCTGTAATGAAGGGCGATGTATGAGCCTAAAATTCCATAGCAGATCATAAAAAAAAGAAAGACAGCCAGCTCGGTGTAAGTGGAAGGAAAAATAAGTTTAAAGAAATTGATTGTTTTTGTTTTGATAAGAGACACGTGTCAGATTTTTTGCAAAAGTAAAATAAAAAAACCACCAAAGCTGGTGGTTATGTAAAGATTGTATAAACGTTGTTATTGTTTTATTACTTTTTCTGTTTTCGATGTTCCATCAGAAAAATCTACTTTTAATAAATAGATTCCTTTCGGAAGCGAAGAAATATCTAATCTTTCAGAAGTATTATTAAGTAGAGATTTTCCGCTCGCATCAATTACAGTTGCAGATTTGATTTTTTTATCTGCTTTGATGTTGATTTCTCCTCTTGTTGGATTTGGATAAATGGAAATACCGCTGTTTTTTGTTTTTGAAGTTTCAGATGTACCAAGAGTTCCATTAGCAACAACCTGTACATCATCTACTGAAACAGCATCAGCATCAGTTGCCATATACTGGAATCTTATTTTTACATTCGCCTGTCCTATGTATGTACTAAGGTTTTTTTGTACAGTAACCGTGTTATAAAAATCAGTATCTATATTACCATCACCGTCATCAGTAAAGCCGGGTTCGCTATCTTCATTCCAAAGAGTAACCCAGTTAGTTCCCCCATCTATTGATATCTGTGCCAGAAGATTTCCTTTGTTCAGGCTTATCATATAGCCCCAGCCAACTTTTACTTTGAAGCTTAGGGTTGGACTTGTCGCTCCAGCTAAACTGAATGAAGGGCTTGTAAGGTATGCTGTGTTAGAGCCAGCAATCCAGTCAATAGTAGCAGAATTATTTCCGGCAATAGTAAATCTCGTTTTGAGTTCAATAGAAGATGCTGAAGTTCCGGAAAAAACAGAACTTGTTAAATCCCATGCTCTTGATGCGTTTGTGTTAGTTTTAGTCCATCCTGTTGGAGGAAATGTCGCTCCTTCGAAATTTTCCGAAAGTAGGGTCTGGGCATTGCCGTAAAAGCATGATGCCAATGCTAAAGAAAGTACAATTTTTTTCATATTAAAGATTTTTCTAAATATAGTGAAAATATTTAATATGATGATAATATGGTAATTAGATATGTCTTTTGTTGTTGAAATTTTATGAGCTGCATGAAAGTGTTGAACATCCTGCAGTATCGTCATAGCCGGAAGGTCTTTTGACGGAGAACTCAGGGTATAATTCCTGATAAGGAAATTCTAAAGCTTTGGTGAGTTTTTCCAGCATTTCTTTTTTGCCGTTATTGATCTCTTCAATGCATTCGTAAAGAAGATAATTTCTCAGGATGAATTTTGGGTTTGTTTTTTTCATCATCGCTAATGAAGCCTCTTTTGATATAGAATTTAAACCTAATCTTGCTTCATAACTTTTAATGAAATTGCTAAGTTTTTCCAGCATTTCTTCATTTAAAGAGATATAAGAAACCTCTTTAAAATGTCCTTTGATATCGGTATCCGGAGTTATTTTTTCCAGTTGACTGAAAAACAGGGTGTAGTCTAGCTGAAGTTCCTGCATTAATCCCTGCCAATTGGTGAAAAAATTCTCATCTTCTTTTTGTAGCTGATCCAGTCCGAATTTTTTACAAAGCATCTGATCATGAGCCTCCCAGAAATACGTTCCAAAATTATTTAAGGTGTCTTCTAAAAACTTTTCATCTTTAATTAAAGGATGGAGTGCATTCGCAAGCTGCCAAAGATTCCATTGGGCAATCTGTCCCTGTTTTCCGAATGCATATCTTCTTCCCGGAAGGTCTGTGGTATTGGGGGTGAAATTCAAATCATATTCATCCATCATGGAGTAAGGTCCATAATCGATGGTTAATCCCAGAGCAGACATATTATCTGTATTCATCACTCCATGTACAAATCCCACTCTGAACCATTCAACCATTAAATCTGCGGTCCGGGTACAGATATTTTGAAAGAAATCTCTGTATTTCTGGCTGTCTGATGATGTGATTTCCGGATAATAATTTTCAATGGTGAAATCGGTAAGTTCCTGCAGACTGTTGTATTCTCTTTGAGCAGACATCAGTTCAAAATGTCCGAAGCGTAAGAAGCTTTCAGCAGTTCTGATGACCACTGCGCCTTTTTCAAGCTGAGGATTTCCACTGTACATAATATCGCGCATTACATCTTCGCCCGTAAAAGCCAGGCTGAGTGCTCTTGTAGTTGGAACTCCTAAATGATGCATAGCCTCACTCATCAGATATTCGCGTACAGAAGATCTCAATACGGCCCTTCCATCAGCATGTCTGGAATAGGGGGTTGCTCCGGCACCTTTCCATTGGATCTCTGTTTTTTTTCCAGCTTCATTTGTGATTTCACCCGCAAGTATCGCTCTTCCGTCTCCGAGTTGTCCTGCCCAGTTTCCAAACTGATGTCCTGCATAAACTGTAGCATAGGTTTTAACATTTTCCGGAAGGTTATTTCCAACCAGAAAGTCCAGATCTTTATCTTCAAATTTTCCTAATCCTATTTCTTTGGACAGAACTTCATTAAAAGCAATTAATTCGGGTTGACCAAAACCAGCAGGTTTGATGGTAGCAAATAAAACCTTTGGGGTATTTCTCTGCATAGGATTGTTTGAAAAGTCACCTGGAAAAGTCTCGATAAAAGGTTGTCTGATACGTTCGATATTCATCCTTCAAAGGTATTAATTATAAAAGAAAAGACCTTCCAAATTATTGAAAGGTCTTATGTATTTCTAAAAGAGAATTTATTTATTGAAATCTACTTCATCATTGGAATGAAGATTTTCATTGATGTTGTCCTCTTTCTTTTCTGTTGGTTTTTTAGGCGTAGGGTCTGCCGGCCTTGGATTTTTGATCTCATCGATCGTCTGAAGGCTTCCATCGTCTCCATAGCCTCCGCTTAATCCTTTAAGGTTTGAACAGCCGTCTTTCCAATCGGAAGGTTTAACAAACTTATCATCAGGAGTAACTCCTAAGCTTTTATCTGCCCATACTTTCTTCATGAAAATTGCCCAGATCGGCAATGCCATTTTTGCACCCTGACCTTCACCGGTTCCAAAGAAGTGAGTTGCTCTGTCTTCCCATCCAACCCATGCTCCGGTTGCTAATTTTGGCGTGATTCCCATAAACCATCCGTCAGAGTTGTTCTGAGTTGTTCCTGTTTTAGCGGCAATTTCTACTGCTTTTGAAATTCCTCTTCTTCCCAGCTCTCCGGAAGCGGTTCCGTACTGTGCAACACCTTTCATCAGTTCAATCATGGTGTAAGCATACATTGGGTTCATGACCTCTTTTGGTTCTACATTTACTTCCTTGATTACTCTACCGTTGGCATCTTCAATTCTCCAGATCATTTCCGGTTTATTGTGATTACCATAGTTGGCGAAAGTACTGTAAGCACCTAGCATTTCATAAATAGTAATGTCTGATGAACCTAAAGCGATTGTATTGTTTCTTGGAATATCTTCTGTTACGCCCAGATCTCTTGCGGTCTGGATAACAGCATCTACTCCTGTCATTTCAATTAATCTTGCAGCAACAGGGTTTTGAGAGTGCGCTAATGCATCTTTTAAAGTAAGCATTCCTCCTCTTCCCGGCACATGCCATCCGTTATGATCATACGTTCCGTTAGAAACAGCTGAACAAGGAGTCATTCCCAGTTTCATGATAGCGGTTGCATACACGAAAGGTTTGAAGGTAGATCCTACCTGTCTCTTACCCTGCTTGATGTGGTCATATTGGAAGTGCTGCCAGTCGATACCTCCTACCCATGCTTTGATCTCTCCGGTTCCAGGAACCATAGACATCAGACCTGCCTGTGCAATTTGTTTGTGGTATCTGATAGAATCCCAAGGAGACATTTCAACTTCTTCTTCTCCGCTCCATGTGAATCTTGAAGTTTTGATTGGTTTCTTGAATTCCATCATAATGGAGTCTTCCGGCATTCCGTCAGCTTTTAACAGCTTATATCGCCCGGTTCTTTTCATAGCCTGAAGCATCACATCTTTGATCTGTTTGTCATTAAGATAGTAGAAAGGTCTGTTTTTTCTACCTCTTTGTTCTGCATCAAATCTTTTCTGAAGATCCGTTAAGTGTTCTTTGATTGCTTCTTCTGCATACTTCTGCATCTTAGAATCAAGCGTAACATATATTTTTAAACCGTCTTTGTAAAGGTTAAGTTTTTTGCCGGTTTCTTTTTCATGAGTTTCAAGATATTTATCAATCTCTTTTCTCAGATAGAATTTGTAATAAGCCGAATATCCGTCAGTGATGCTTTTAATAGGGTGAAAGTCTACTTCAATAGGAGTATTGGCTGCTTTTTCATAGGTGGCAGCATCAATATATCCGGTTTTCTGCATTTGATCCAATACAACATTCCTTCTTTCTTTTGCCTTTTCAGGGTATCTGTAAGGATTATTTTTTCTTGGATTTTCAAGCATTGCTACAAATGTTGCAGCTTCAGGTAGTGTAAGTTCCGAAGTCTTTTTGTTAAAATAAACTCTGGAAGCCATTTCAATACCGTTAGCGTTGAAAAGGAAATCAAATTTATTGAAATAAAGAGTAACAATCTCTTCTTTGGTATATCTTTTCTCAAGGCTTACCGCTACTACCCATTCTTTTAATTTCTGGAATGCTCTTTCAACTTTATTTTGAGAAGCATTTCCTGTGAAAAGAAGTTTTGCCAGCTGTTGAGTGATCGTAGAACCACCACCACGGCCACCACCATATGCCACGGCTCTTGCGATAGAATATAAGTCGATTCCTGAATGTTCTTTGAAACGCTCATCTTCTTTAGCCTGAAGGGCATAAATAAGGTAAGGAGGAAGATCCTTATAAACGATAGGCTGTGTTTTTTCCTTTTCGAATTTACCCAGCATAACTCCGTCTGAAGAAATGATTTCTGAAGCGACAAAGATATCAGGATTTTCAAGTTCTTTTACATCAGGCATTTCCCCAAGAAATCCTTGAGAAACTGCAAAGAAAAGTCCTGAAATTCCCAAAACTACCGCAACGAGTCCAATCCAAATAAATGAGACCCATTTTTTCCAGGAGGTATCTTTCTTTTTTTTAGGAGGCAGAGGAAATGTTTTCCCCTTATTTCCTGCATTTTTTTTGTTTTCTTCCATTTATGGTTACGGTTTAGCCGTTTCTATTTTTACCCCAATATCCTCAATTCCTGAAAGGTTGTCATTTCTCATCGCCTGGGTCAGACCGATTTCATATTTTCCCTTTCCCGGAAACTGATAATTCAGTTTATACTGAAACAAAGTTTCCTTTGTATCACCAAAGCCTGTACCAAGCCATTCTCCATTAGGTTTTGCCAGCACATAATTCAAGGTGTCAGTTTCCTTTTTTTTGTTCTGGAGATTGGTGAAATTCACAATGAATCTTATATTGCTGTAAGGATAACTATTGTTGTTTCTTACGACAAATATAATATTTTTAGGATTCTGCGGATCTGAAATTTCAAGATTAAATTTTTGCTCATTTTTCTTATTCCATTTGTTATCAACGGAATTCATGATGACATCTCCTCCTGATGAAGAGTTACAGCTAAAGAAAAGGATAAGGGAAAATAATCCTAAAATTTTATGCATTATTATCTTTTTTTGGAGGATATTTCTTTTTAAATTTCTTCTTGTTCGGGCTGTTTTGTGGCTTGTTTTCAGCATCAGAATTACCCTCTACTTTTTCCACGGGCGCTTTTTGCTGTGGATGTTGTTTTTGAGGTCTGGGCTGATTTCCAGATTGAGCATTAGGGTTTTCGGGTTTTTCAGATCTTTCAGGTCTGTCTTGTCTCTCCGGTCTGTTTCTTTTTTGACCTTGTGGCTGTCCTTGTTGCCCCTGTTGGTTATTGCTGTGCTTGTTCTGGTTGTTTCTGTTCCTGTTTCCTCTGTTTTTCTTTTCAAAACGATCCACACTGTTTTCCTGGATCAAATCAATATTTTGAGTAGAAGCTTCCGGTTGTTTCAAGTCTTCCAGAGGAAGAATTTTTTCTCCTCTTTTATTTTTTGAAATCAGTTTTTTAACAAGATCAATATCGAAATCATACCATGCAATGGAGCTGTCTACGTAAGCAAACCACATTTTCTTTTTGAAAACATCAATTTTGATACAAAATGCTTTTCCTTTCTCTGTTTCTAAAGTGGTTGAAGAAGAAGGGAAGTTGCTTAATGCATCCAAATAGCTGTCAAGCTCATAATTAAGGCAGCATTTAAGCTTACCACATTGTCCAGCCAGCTTTTGAGGATTAATGCTCAATTGCTGATATCTTGCTACATTGGTATTTACCGATCTGAAATCTGTAAGCCATGTAGAGCAGCAAAGTTCACGTCCGCAAGATCCAATTCCACCTACTTTTGCCGCTTCCTGTCTGAAACCGATCTGTTTCATATCGATCTTAGTACGGAATGCACCGGCATAATCTTTAATTAACTGTCTGAAATCCACTCGGTTTTCAGCAGTGTAATAAAAGGTTATTTTTGAAGAGTCACCCTGGTATTCCACATCGGTAACTTTCATTTCGAGGCCTATTCTCTGAGCAATTTTTCTTGCTTCAAGCTTTACACCGTCTTCTTTTTTTCTTGCTTCCTGCCATACCTCAAGATCTTTTTGGTTGGCCTGTCTGTATATTTTGAGTGCCAATTCTTCTGAAAACTTTTTCTTTTTCATCTGAATCTTTACTAATTCTCCCGTAAGGCTTACAACGCCTACATCGTGTCCCGGACTTGATTCTACTGTAATTACGCTACCAATATGTAAAGGAATATTATTTACATTTTTATAAAACGATTTCCTGTCATTTTTAAATCTAACTTCTACAAAATCACACCTGTTAGGTGCCGGATTGTTGATGTCAGATAGCCAGTCAAAAACACTTAATTTATAACTATTCCCGCAGGTATTTACACTTTCACAGCCATTTGCGGTTTTCTTAGGGCCGCAAGAATGTGCAGAATCGCCGGATGTTTTACATCCACAACTCATATTACTATTATTTATAATCTGCAAATTTATGTATTTTTATCTTTATGCAATTCTAAAATACTTAAATAACCTGAATTCGGAACAAAACATTGATGTATTTTAAGTGAGAACGATAGCTGGAGCCCGAAATAAGCCTGTTATAACGGAAATAGTTGGATCAGAGTTTTTTTTAACTTTAACATTTATTATCATTTGATTCCCTGTTCCGAACTTTTGAGGTAAGATATCTTAAAAATTAAACACGCGTTTAATATTAAACGATGAAATAGAGATTGTTTTAAAATATTTTTAAATGCTTAATAATGAAAAATTTGGCTTTTGTTTATTTGAAGGTGTTATTTTAAACATAGTTTTCTTTTAGGATATTGTTTAAAATATTAGCAAATATTAACAGACGTATTCAAAATAATTTTATATTTGGCTTATATAATAATAGTCTATGAAAAAAATATTAGTATCAACTGCTTTATTGGCGGGAGTTCTATCTTACGCAGGAGGCTTCAGAGTTTCCCTGCAAGGGGTAAAACAATTGGCAATGGCGCATACTAGTGCTCATGCCGAAGACGCGAGTGTGACATTCTTTAACCCTGCGGGTATGTCATTTATCCCTTCCAAACTGAGTGTAGTGGCAGGAGGGTTTGGTGCAAGTAATAAAGTTACTTTTCAAAACTTCAATACTTTACAAAGTGCAGAAACAGATAACCCTATAGGGACTCCTTTCTACGCGGCGATTACTTATAGACCAATAGAGAAACTTACCGTAGGTCTTAGTGTTACAACACCTTTTGGAAGTACAATAAAATGGCCTGAAAACTGGGAAGGTAAAGAATTGGTTCAGAAAATGGAACTGAAAAGTTTCTACTTCCAGCCAATGGTCTCTGTAAAACTGGCTCCTTGGGTATCTTTTGGTGCCAGCTACATTTACGCAAGAGGAAAGGTAGATTGGGATAAAGCGGTAACGCAATTCGACGGGAAGGTAAATATTAATGATGAAAATGCAACCGGACATGGATACGGATTTGGTTTCTATTTCAGACCTGATCCGAAACTGGACATAAGTATTGCCTACCGTTCAGCAATAGATATGAAAGCGAAGAGCGGAACGGCTACATTCCAGTTTCCATCACAATCTGTTTATACGCAGCTGAAGCTGAATGCAGCAGGACAAGATGGTTTCTCGGCGGTTCTTCCATTGGTTGAAGAATATACAATTGGTTTAACCTATAAAGTGACACCAAAATGGCAGGTTTCTGCAGACTTTAACTATCATGGATGGGAAAGATACAGCAAACTTACTTTAGATTTCGAGAATGCTCCTATTGGGAACAATCCATCGGATCCTACTATTCTTACCAATCCTAAGAACTTCAGAAATTCCAAAACATTCAGATTGGGAACTCAATATGCGTTCACTAATATGATCTATGGACGTTTGGGGGCGTATTATGATGAAGCTCCTTATACAACTGACAACTTTATCCCGGAAACACCTTCATATGATACGTATGTAGTTACAGGTGGAGTAGGCTTTAAGCTGAAACAATTCGGAATTGATGTTGCAGGAGGATATGCAATGCCTCAGTACAGAAAGGTAAACAATGTTAATATAGGGCTTAACGGACAGTCAAAAGCAACAGCTTTCTACTTTGGTCTAGGTTTCTCTTATAATCCATTTTAATTTTAGAAGACTATGAAAAAAATTATAATATCGACAATTGCAGTTTCTGCACTTCTTTTTACAGTAACAAGCTGTAATACGGATTTCGATACGGATGTGAAAGATATCCCGGTAACAAAAGGAGACGCAGACTTTTCAAAATATATATCGTTAGGAAACTCCCTTACATCAGGATATCGTGATGGTGCATTGTACAGCAGTGGCCAAAATGAATCTTATCCAAGCATCATTGCCGCACAGATGAAACTTGCAGGCGGCGGAGACTTTAAACAACCTTTGATGCCTAATGATATAGGAGGATTCAATAATCTTCCTGGTTTTCCTGGAAAATTGACTCTTCAGGTTGTTAATGGATCTTTAGCTCCTGTGCCAAGTGGGGCAGCAGCAGCATTGGATATGTTGTCCGGAGGAGGTACTTATAATAATATGGGTGTGCCGGGTGCGAAATCATTCCACTTAGTAGCTCCTGGATATGGTAGCCAAGTTGGTCTTGCAACAGGAACAGCTAATCCTTATTTTGTAAGATTTGCTTCTTCTGCTACAACAAGTGTGCTGGCTGATGCTATGGCTCAGAAAGCTACTTTCTTCTCACTTTGGATAGGAAATAATGATGTATTGTCATATGCTACCAATGGAGGAACAAACTCTCAGACTGTAGGAGGAGTTACAACGTATTCAATTGCTACGGTTCAGACAGGAAATACAAATCCTACAACTTATAAATCAAATGATATCTCTGATCCTGCGCTTCTTGCCGGATCTATTAAGGCGGTTTTAGATGGTCTTAAAAGTGTAGGAACAACAAAAGGAGTTATTGCTAATATTCCTTCTGTTACTTCAGTTCCTTTCTTTACTACGGTGCCTTATAACCCTTTGACACCTGCACTTTTAGGTTCAAATCTTACAACTCTTAATACGAGTTTATACGGTCCTTTGAAGCAAGCACTTACTGCTTTTGGTGCTGGAGATAGAATTAATTTACTTTCTGCAACAGGCCCAAATCCTGTTTTAATTAAGGATGTTGCTTTGACGGATTTATCTGCTCAGCTTACAGCGGCACTTACTCCTTCTTTAGGATTGCCTACAGCTACTGCTTTTGGACAAATCTTTGGCCAGGCAAGACAGGCGACAGCAGATGATTATATTTTGCTTACTACAAGTTCTGTAATCGGAAGTACGGCGCCAATGGTTCCGTCTCCGGTAAATATATATGGAATTTCTTATCCGTTACAAAACCAACATGTATTAACAAAAACAGAAGCTGGTTATGTGAAAACAGCCACAACGGCATATAATGCTTCTATAAAAGGGCTTGCTGATTCTTATGGGCTTGCATTTGTAGATGCTAATACGAAGATGCTTGAACTGAATTCACAGTCAGGAATTGTATTTGACGGAGTAAAGTATACTGCAACATTTGTTAGAGGAGGAGCTTTCTCTCTAGATGGAGTTCACCTTACAGGTCGTGGATATGGTATTGTTGCTAATGAATTTATTAAGTCTATCAATGCGAAATACAAATCTACACTTCCACAGGTAGATCCGAACAAATATTCAGGAGTTAAATTCCCTTAATAATTGATAAAATAAAAACTTAGAAACCACAGGAGTAAATCTTGTGGTTTTTTTTTAAATTTGCAAAATCTTTTAAAAAGTAAAAATGGCCGATCAGTTAAGTTATCTATTTTGTACAAGAACCAGCAGGGACTTGGCAGAGAAAATTGCCCAGAATTATGGGAAAGAATTAGGGAAAATCAACTTTCAGGAGTTCAGCGACGGGGAATTTGAGCCTGTTTTGGACGAATCTGTAAGAGGAGGAAGAGTTTTCCTGATTGGATCTACATTCCCTCCTGCAGACAATCTTTTGGAACTTCTTCTAATGATTGATGCAGCGAAAAGAGCTTCTGCAAAGAGCATTACCGTTGTAATTCCTTACTTCGGACTTGCCAGACAGGACAGAAAAGACAAACCAAGAGCGCCGATCGGTGCGAAGTTAGTTGCAAACCTTCTTACAGCAGCAGGAGCAACAAGAGTAATGACAATGGATCTTCACGCAGATCAGATTCAGGGATTCTTCGAAATTCCGGTAGATCATTTATATGCTTCAAGTATTTTTGTAGATTATATCAGATCTTTGAATCTTGATAATCTTACTATTGCTTCTCCGGATATGGGAGGTGCGAAAAGAGCTAAAAACTATGCAGGTCACTTAGGTGCTGAAGTAGTAATTGCTTATAAGGAAAGAAAAAAAGCGAATGTTGTAGAAGAAATGTTCCTTATTGGTGATGTTACAGGTAAAAACGTAATCCTTATTGATGATATGATTGATACTGCAGGGACACTTTGTAAAGCAGCAGATATCTTAATTGAAAAGGGAGCAAAAACAGTAAGAGCTATGGCAACTCACGGAGTGCTTTCAGGAAAGGCTTATGATAATATTGAGAGCTCAAAATTATTGGAAGTTATTGTAACTGACTCAATTCCTGTTAAAAATAATTTGTCATCTAAAATAAAAGTGCTATCTTGCGCCCCATTATTTGCAGATGTTATGACCATGGTTCATGAGCATAAATCAATTAGCAGCAAGTTTGTTATTTAATTGATTTTAAACAGATTGCAAATTAAATAAGAATAATTTTTTAAATTTATTATAAATGAAATCTATTACAATTCAAGGTACAAAAAGAGAAAACGTGGGCAAAAAGTCTACAAAAGCTTTACGTGATGCTGAATTAGTTCCTTGTGTTGTTTATGGAGGTGAAGCTCCTTTAAACTTCTCTGCTGAAGAGAAAGCTTTTAAAGGATTAGTATACACTCCTGAAGCACACACGGTATCTATTGAGGTTGACGGAAAAACAATTCCAGCTGTTCTTCAGGACATTCAGTTTCACCCAATTACTGACAAAATTCTTCACGTAGACTTCTACCAACTATCTGACGATAAGCCAGTAGTTATGGAGGTTCCTGTAAGAATTACTGGACGTTCAAAAGGTGTTGTAGCTGGTGGTGTTTTACGTCAGTCTTTCAGAAAACTAAAAGTAAAAGCTATCCCTGCTAACCTACCTGACGAAATCGTTGTAGATGTTACCCCATTAAGAATTGGTAACAAACTTTACATCGGTGGTATCAAAACAGAAGGATATTCTTTCATGCACCCAGACAATGCAGTAGTAGTTGCTGTTAAGATGTCTAGAAATGCAATGAAAGGAGGTGCAGCAGCAATGGATGATGAAGATGAAGAAGAAGTTGCAACTGAAGAAGGGGCAGCTCAAGCAGAAGAAACTGCAGCAGAATAAGAATTGCTTATTTAAACAATATAGACCCGTCATTTTTTTGACGGGTTTTTTTGTGTGCAGTGTCAAAAGAAATAAGAGGATTACAAATGACCTTAGTTCATCGTTTTATCAGCTTTCTTCACTGTATACTATCGAATATTTCTATCAACTGACAACTATCAGCTCTCGGCCTCATGCTTCCTTTCGGAAAAAAAGCCGTAAATTTGAAGTGTTCTAAATAAGGACGTCTTAATTTAAAAAATAAATAAATGTTTGACATTCAGGAAATAAGAAGCCAGTTTTCTATATTGGACAGAGAAGTGAATGGTAAACCATTGGTTTACCTGGATAATGCAGCTACATCTCAAAAGCCAAATTCGGTTTTGGAAGTCTGTCACGCATATTATACAGAACTTAATGCCAATGTTCACAGAGGAATTCATACCCTAAGCCAGCTGGCAACGGAAGAAATGGAACTTTCAAGAAGAAAGATTCAGAAATTCATCAATGCTGAACATGATTTTGAAGTGATTTTTACAAAAGGAACAACAGAAGGGTTGAACCTCATCGCTTATATTTTGACACAGAAACTGCAGAAAGATGATGAAATTATTATTTCTTATCTGGAGCATCATTCTAATATTGTTCCATGGCAGATGCTTTGTGAAAGAACCGGAGCAAAACTTCGTGTAATTCCAATTGATGAAAACGGAATTCTTCAGATGGATCACTTTGACCAGTTTTTAAGTGAAAAAACAAAGGTTGTTTCTGTAAACCAGGTTTCCAATGCATTGGGAATTGTGAACCCTATTGAAGAAATTATTGCAAAGACAAGAAAGAATACAGACGCTTATGTTGTGATTGACGGTGCCCAGTCTGCTCCGCATTTCAATATTGACGTACAGAAGCTGGATTGTGATTTCTTTGTGTTTTCAGGTCATAAAATGTATGCTCCCATGGGAACGGGTATTTTGTATGGGAAACGTGAAATATTAGAAGCTTTGCCGCCATTCCATGGAGGAGGAGAGATGATTGCAACATGTTCTTTTGAAGGAACTACTTATGCGGGTCTTCCATTTAAATATGAAGCGGGAACACCTAATGTAGGTGGAAATATCGCTTTAGGAGCTGCTGTTGATTTTATGAACAGAATAGGTCATGCCAATATTCAGAATCATGAAAATGCTTTATTGGAATATGCCCAGAAACAGCTTTTGGAAATAGAAGGAATTAAAATCTATGGAGAAAAAGCAAAGAGAACCGGTGTTGTTTCCTTTAATCTTGAAGGGGTGGGGATAGCCTCTGATGTAGGAATGATCCTTGATAAAATGGGAATTGCTGTAAGAACAGGACATCATTGTACACAGCCAATCATGAATTTCTTTAATATTGCAGGAACGGTAAGAGCCAGTTTTGCGGTTTATAATACTTTCGAGGAAATTGATATTCTGGTAGAAGGAGTGAAGAAAGCACAACGAATGTTGAGCTAATTAATTCTTATCATATAAATTAAAAAGCAGCTGTTGAGCTGCTTTTTTTATTAGTCCATCGGAACACAGTAGCACCTGCCATCAATAATGACCTGATAATATCCAATGGCGCATTCAAGGCAGATTTCTCCTCCTGCCATAATGCTTTTCAATTTTTCTTTGTTTAGTTTTTTCATATGATATGATTTAAAGGTTAAATATAAAGGTATAAATAATAGATAAATATTCTGATTCTTTTTAAAATTTATGTAATGTATTGATTTTATATATAATTGAATTTTGTAAAATATAATTCGTTAATTTTATATAAACATCAAATATTTTATTATGAAAAAATTATTTATTCTATTTTTATCCATTTGTGGAATATGTAATGCTCAAGTCTATTCTGAAGACTTCAACGGTAATGCTTTGCCGGCCGGATGGACAGTAGAAAATCCGGATACGGCTTTTAATTGGAATGTAGGGGTACAAAATGGCTTCGCAGGCTTTCCCGATGGAGCAGCTTTTTTTGATGATGATGATGCAGGGCCAACCGGAATTAATACGAATGCCAGACTGATTTCTCCTGTAATTAACCTTACCGGAGTTGTAAACCCACAGCTGTCGTTTAATTATGCTAATAAAATTTATGATCTTGACTCAACGTTGAAAGTGGAAGCTTTCAATGGGGCATCCTGGGTCCAGGTTTTTACCTCTTCGGGTGATGCAGGTGTTTGGGATATTGATTTTAATACCTTATCCTATATACTGACGTCTTATGCTTCGGCGGCAAATATCGATTTAACACCCTATGTGAATGCGGCTTTTAAGTTAAGGTTTGTTTATGATGACGTCGGAGACTATTCTTTTGGTGTGGTGGTGGATAATTTAACTATAACAAACGGGACCGTTTTGGCAGCTTCGGAGGTTTCTCACTCAGATAATATAGAAATATATCCAAATCCGGTAGGGGATAATATTCATATTAAACTTGATTCCCGAAATAAAGTAGAAAAAGTTAGTGTTGTGGATATGTCTGGGAAACTTATAAAAACATTTGATAAAGAATCCGACACCTATGATCTATCAGATCTGCCTAAAGGTACTTATATTATCATGATTACAAATAATAATAACGAAGTTCTGAAGAAGAAGATTGTCAAAAAATAGCCTTAGAATCAAATAATAAACTTAATCATACAAAAAAAACCTTATAGAATATCCTATAAGGTTTTGTGTATTTTTAAAAGAAATAATCTTATAAATTCGGTTTCCAGTCAACGACTGCTCTGATGAATGCTTCAGCATTTTCAACAGGAACATTCGGTAGAATACCATGGCCTAAGTTGGCGATGTATCTGTCTTTTCCGAAACGGTTGATCATTTCATTCACCATTTTCTTGATCGTCTCAGGAGTGGAGTGAAGTCTTGCAGGATCAAAGTTACCCTGTAAAGTCATCGTGTGATTTGTCAGTGTTCTTGCAAATTCCGGTTTAATAGTCCAGTCTACACCAAGAGCAGAAGCTTTAGACATGGTCATCTCTTCCAATGCGAACCAACATCCTTTTCCAAATACAACCACATGGGTAAGCGGGCTTAATGCTTCAACAATCTGATTGATATACTGCCAGGAGAATTCCTGATAATCTGTAGGAGAAAGCATTCCTCCCCATGAATCAAAAACCTGTACCGCAGAAACTCCTTTTTCTACTTTTCTCTTTAAATAAGCAATCGTTGTATCTGTAATTTTTTGCAGTAATAAATGGGCAGCTTCAGGCTGTTGGAAGCAGAAAGATTTTGCAATATCAAATGCTTTACTTCCTTTTCCTTCTACACAATAACAAAGGATTGTCCATGGAGAACCTGCAAAACCGATCAATGGGATCTCATTGTCCAGTTTCTGTAAAGTAAGTTCAATAGCATCAAAAACGTATCCTAAAGTATCATTCACGTCCGGAGTTTCAATATTCTGAACCTGTTCCATTGTTCTGATTGGAGTATCCAGCCAAGGACCAACAGATTCTTTCATTTTGAAATCAATTCCCATTGCCTGTGGCACTACCAGGATATCAGAAAACAGAATCGCTGCATCCAAAGGAAATCTACGGATAGGCTGTAATGTAATCTCAGCTGCAAGTTCAGGGGTCTGACATCTTGTAAAGAAATCATACTGATCTCTCAAAGCAATGAATTCCGGCAGATATCTTCCAGCCTGCCTCATCATCCAGACAGGAGGTCTTTCAACGGTTTCTCCGCGAAGTGCTTTTAAATATAGGTCGTTTTTTATCATAATCTATTTTAAACTAATATTACCGGCAATATTTCGGTAACAAATATTCTAAATTCTACTTCTGATTTCTCTTCTTATCAGTTCAAAGATGGAAGTCAGGGTATTTTCTTCAGAAGTAAAAATTTCTTCCTGTGTATAATTTTTCAACTCACCGGAAGTGGTTTCACCAATCGAAAAAAGCTTCATGCCTTCCAGAGAATTTCGCCTTGCAAAACTACGAACTCCGCTCGGACTAAAAAATACTGCAGCATGATATTTTTCATTTATTAAAGGATGAGTTTCCTCAGTATTGTATATCGTAACTTTTTTGTACTTAATGTTTTGTAAAGGAAGTTCTTTGTCCAGTACATTTATGGCAAGATTGCCACAGAAATGAAGAAACTGCTCATGCTGGCATTTTCCGATAATAAATTTGGAAAGAGTATCTGCATTTTTCAAAACCTTAAATGTTCCGAAGCCGTGTTTCCTTAATTCCCTCTTCGTTTTTTCGCCAACACAATAGATCTTGTTGTAGTTTTTGGCTGTAAAATCCTCATTAGGCTTAAATCTGTTTTTAAAAAATGAAATGACTCCATTAACACTTGTAAAGATCAATGAGTAATTTTTCAGATCAAAAGGACTGATCATAATCGGTTTGGTCTTAATTACCTCAACACAGTCAGCCAAAATATCCTCTCCTAATTCTTTGGATATAATCGTCTGGTCTATATTTTTGGTAAATAAGATTTTCATGTCTGTAAAATTAAGAAGATGAAAAAGATGAGCTAAAAGGATTTATAATCTGAAATATCAGATCTGGCTTTTGATTTCTGCCATTAATTCTTTTCCTCCGTTTTCAAGAACAACTTTTGCAAACTTTTCTCCAAAATTTTCTGTTGGAGTATATATAAAGTTTTCATCCACAGCAATGCAGTTTTTCCCATCCAAAGAGCAAAGAGCAGCCTTGAATCGGATCTGATCCCCGATGATTTCAGCAAAAGCTCCGATAGGGGCAGTACAGCCACCCTCCAAAGTGCTTAAGAAGTTTCTTTCAATCTCTACGCAGATTTGGGTAGGGTTGTGGTTGATCTGACGTACAATCTCATTGATCTCATGCTTTTCGGTATGTCCTGCAACGGAAATTACACCTTGTGATGGAGCAGGAATCATTAATGGAAGCATTTCGTAATCAATTTCCATTTTCATTCTTTTGATTCCGGCTAAAGATAGAATAGTCGCATCAAAGTTCCCGTCTTCCAGCTTTTGAAGTCTGGTTTGAATATTTCCGCGGATATCCGAAAAATCAGTAGTCGGATAATTTCTAAGCCAGAAGGCTCTTCTTCTCAAACTGCTGGTTGCCAGTTTAAGCTCATGGAATTCTTTATTCCTTGCAGATTCTTTTCTGATCAGAATGTCCTGAGGAAAATCTCTTTCCAGGTAAGCAATCATCTCAATATTTTGAGGCAATTGGGTAGGAACGTCTTTTAATGAATGTACGGCAATATCAATTTCGTCATTCAATAAGGCAATATCAAGGTCTCTTGTGAAAACCCCGGTGATTCCTAAAGAATATAAAGGTTGATTGAGGTTCTTATCGCCAGAAGAAACGATAGGAACAATCTCCGTTAAATAATTGTTGTTCTGAAGGTGCCTTGCAACCTCTCTAGCCTGCCAAAGTGCAAGTGCGGAATTTCTCGTTCCGATTCTAATGCTTTTCATTGAATTCGTTGTTTGGTTGTTCAACTAATATTTCGTGCATTAATTTACTAATTTCTTCGGCTTTTAAAGGGTTGTCGATGATATATTTTGCAAAACGGTTGGTGATTTTCTGGATCATTTTGTCAGAAAGTTCCATGTCCGTGATGTTTATGTATTTATTTTTTTTATAAAAATTATGCATTTCATTGCGTTCCATGTTCTTTAAAACGGCTTTGAAATGGTGGATATTCGGTGCCAGTTTTCTCTTTTTCTCCCATTCAATAAAGTCTTTCATCAGTTCCTTGATGATTTTTTCAGCTTTCGGGATTTCTCTTTCACGCTGTTGAATCGTTTCCTGGATCTGTTTTGAAAGCTCATCCACGTCAATCAATGTTACATTCTCATTTTCGGTAACATTCTTTTCAACGTTATGCGGGATAGAAAGATCAATGACCAGTGTTTCTTTTCCGTTCGGGAAATGGGACTGGTTGACAATAGGATGTTTGGCTCCTGTTGCCACAATAAGAATATCGGTGTTTTTTAATTCCTTGTCAAAATCAGAATAATCAACATGAGGAATATTATATTTCTGGGAAATCTTTTCAGCTTTCTCCTGAGTTCTGTTGGCAATTTTAATTTTCGGCTGAAAGACATGCTTTACCAGATTTTCAACAGTGTTCTGTCCAATCTCACCTACTCCCAATAGAAGGATGTTTTTTTCTGCAATCCTTTTCTGGCTGTTTAAAATATAATGAACCGCCGCATAAGAAACAGAAGCTGCACCATTGGAAATACCGGTTTCATTTTTTATTCTTTTCGAAATCTGAATAGCTGCATTGATGGCTCTTTCAAGATAAGGATTAGAATTTTGCCTCTCTTTTTTGAAACGGCTGTATGCTTTTTTGATTTGACCAATAATTTCAAAATCTCCGATAATCTGACTTTCAAGACCGGCAGCAACTCTGAAAAGATGGATCAGAGCTTCTTCTTTGGTGAGAATATTGGCAAACTGAAGGAAATCCGTAAGATGTACTCCAATGGTTTTACAATACTCTTCAGCAACTAAAAGATAATTGGGAGACGTGGTATAAATTTCGGTCCTGTTACAGGTGGAAACTACAAATGCATCCCCAAGATCTTCCTGGTGGACCCTGGAAACAAAGTTTTTGATGTTTTCATCAAAGAATGCAAACTTTCCTCTCGTTTCTACGTCGGCTTTCTCGTAGCTTATAGAAAGCACGGCAAAATTTGACGTTCGATGAATGTTGGAATACTGTAACATAAGCAGTCGCAAATTTACGCTTTTTTTAATTAATCACTCTCAGATAGTGTATATGATAATTATCGTAAAAAACTATAAGATGGTAAAGATAAAAGAGGAGAATGGCAAAAAGAGAATTTGCTTCTGTTAGGGTGATTTTCTTTAAGTTTTATTATTGGTTATTTTCATTTGTTAATTTTTTTAAGAGACATATGGGATTTTAAATGTAATGCAGTGGTGCTTAGAAGTCCGTTTGCTTGTTGTGAGCCTGCCTTTTTACCCTTCGTTGATTTCGCTTTTTCACCCTTTTATTAACCCATTAATTTTAGTTTAACTCAAAGTCTGTAAACATCTAAACTGAAAGTTAATAAAGAATTGTAAATTTTAATAAAACTTTAACCAAATTAAGTTGGTGGGAAATTTCTTTAGTAGTCTTAAATTTATATCTTTGTAAACTTAAAATCAGAAGAAAAATATGAGTTTATTTGATATGTTTACGCAAGAAATTGCGATAGACCTGGGAACGGCTAATACCCTAATTATCCATAATAATAAAATTGTTATAGATCAACCGTCAATTGTTGCAATTGAACGTTCTACGGGTAAACCCATTGCTGTAGGGGAACAGGCTAAGCATATGCAAGGTAAAACTCACGAGGATATCAAGACAATCCGTCCTTTGAAGGATGGAGTTATCGCTGATTTTCACGCTTCTGAACACATGATCAAGGAATTTATCAAAAAAATTCCTGGAATCAAAGGTAAATTCATACAACCTGCATTACGAATTGTAATCTGTATCCCTTCTGGTATCACTGAAGTTGAAAAAAGAGCAGTAAGAGATTCTGCTCAGAAAGTAAACGCAAAAGAAGTAAGGCTGATCTATGAACCAATGGCAGCTGCAATTGGGGTGGGAATAGACGTGCAGAAACCTGAAGGAAACATGATCATCGATATAGGTGGAGGTACAACAGAAATTGCTGTAGTAGCTTTAGGAGGTATTGTATGTGATAAATCTGTGAAAATTGCAGGAGATGTATTTACCAATGATATTGCTTATTATCTGAGAACTCACCATAACCTTTATATCGGAGAAAGAACCGCTGAAAGAATTAAAATTGAAGTAGGTTCTGCAGTAGAAGATCTTGATGTAGACATCGAGGATATCCCGGTACAAGGAAGAGACCTTATTACAGGTAAACCTAAAGAAATTATGGTTGGATATAAAGAGATTGCACGTGCATTAGACAAATCGATTATCAGAATCGAAGATGCGGTAATGGAAACTCTTTCTCTTACACCACCGGAACTGGCAGCTGATATTTATAAAACAGGTATTTATCTTGCTGGCGGAGGAGCGTTATTAAGAGGTCTTGCGGACAGAATCCACAAAAAGACAGGTCTTCCTGTATTTGTTGCGGAAGATCCGTTGAGAGCTGTAGTTCGCGGAACAGGTATTGCCCTTAAGAATATGGATAAGTTCAATTTCT
Source organism: Chryseobacterium sp. 22543 (assembly GCF_052044565.1). Classification (NCBI taxonomy): domain Bacteria; kingdom Pseudomonadati; phylum Bacteroidota; class Flavobacteriia; order Flavobacteriales; family Weeksellaceae; genus Chryseobacterium; species Chryseobacterium sp. 22543. Next base: position 387,659 of record NZ_JBQENH010000004.1, on the reverse strand, counting down.
TAATTAAATAATTTTAACTTTTTACGACTTTATATCTGAATGGGATTTTTGCTGAGATTATTTTCGAAGAATACTCTTTTCGTCTTCTTTATATTTCTGCAAATTATTGCTCTGGTTTTGATATTCTCCAGAAATGCCATGCAGAAATCCTGGCTAGCGGGGCAGACTGCTGCATTCAATTCCTGGGTTTCCGGATATATTGATGAAGGAGTTTCTTATCTGAAACTGAAACAGATCAACGAAGATCTTGTGGTTCAGAATAAAGCCCTTATGACTGAACTCTACGGAAAAGACGGATCGAAAAATCCTGTTTTCAAAAGAGTTCACGATACCATTGGTGGTGGGCAGATCTATACTTTTGTTGATGGGGAAATTGTTTTCAACAGTATCAACAGAAGGAATAACTATTTTACAATCAACCGTGGCCGTAGAGATGGAGTCTTTCCTCAGATGGGAGTAATGGCGCCAAGAGGTATTGCGGGAATTGTAATTAATTCTACAGACAGCTATGCATTAGTTCAGTCGGTCTTAAGTGTCAACAAGATCAGAATTAATGCAGCACTCAAAAATTCAGGATATTTCGGTACTTTAACATGGAATGGTGATAATTCCAGAGTGATGCATCTTGCGGATATTCCAAAATATGTTGCATTAAAAGTAGGAGATACTGTTGTTACAGACGGTAAATCTGCAATCTTCCCTAAGGGAGTAACAATTGGTACTATTGCGGGATATTCTGTAGATAATAAAACCGGCTTCTGGGATATCTCCGTTGAGCTGAGTGAAAAAATGGGAGCGTTGAACAAAGTATATGTAGTGAAGAATCTTAAGAAAGCAGAAGTGCAGAAGATTCAGGACACTATGCAGGCTGTAATAAAAAAAGAAAATGATTAGCAGGACTTTATTTACTGATATATTGATCATGATTTTTCTTGTGGCATTACAGATATTTGTATTGAACAGGATTACGCTTTTCGGGAAGTATACTCCGGTATTATATCCCGTATTTGTCATGTTTTATCCTTTTTTCAGGAATAAATTTCAGTTTCTGGCACTGAGCTTTTTAATAGGACTGTCTATTGACGGCTTTCTTTATTCGTGGGGAATCAATGCATTTGCAACAACGCTGATTGCTTATTTCAGAACGTTGATCTTCAGGACTTCTACTGATACATCTACGGATTTTTTCTCTTTTCAGTCCCTTCAGTGGGCACAGTTTTTACTGTTTTTATTTTCCAGTATTTTCCTGCATCAGCTTTTGGTACAGTATATAGAATTCTTTAAGTTTAGCAGATTTTTCGAAATATTATTTAATGTGTTGGTAACTAGTGTAATTTCATTTATATTTATAGTCATCTACGCATTAATATTTAAAATCAAACAAAAAGTTTGAACACACGTTATTTTAAAATTTTTTCCATCCTCGTTGTTATCGCCCTTATTTTTGTGGCGAGGCTTGCCTATTTACAGTTATTTACGGACCGTTATGCATTGAATGCAGCGAATACCTCCATCAAAACCGAATATGTTATTCCACAGCGTGGAGTCATTTTTGACAGGAATGGTAAAATCATGGTGGGAAACCAGCCCGCTTATGAAGTTTCTTTTACACAGGCTTTAATGCGTCCGGATTTTGATACTCTCGGATTCTGTAATCTTATGAAGATCTCCAAGGGAGATTTTATCAAAAGAATTGATGTAATTAAAAAGGAAAAATATTATTCCAAACTGACTCCGATGACTTTTCTGAAGGATCTGAGCAGAGAGGATATAGCAAGAGTACAGGAAATTATTTTTAAATATCCTGCCTTCACTATTGTGCAAAGACCTCAGCGTCAATATGAAGTTTCCACTTCTGGTAACCTTCTGGGATATACCAGTGAAGTGAATGAACGTGAAATAAAAAAAGACTCTGCATACTATTTACCGGGAGATTTTATCGGGAAAACAGGAGTTGAAAAATCCTACGAAAAAGAACTTCGTGGAGTAAAAGGAGTGAAATATATCCAAAAAGATATCAGGCTCCGAAATATTGGGTCTTATAAAAACGGATCTTTGGACAAGGATGTAATTACAGGTAAAGATATTACGTTAACTATTGATTATGATCTTCAGAGAACCGCTGAAGAAATGCTTGTAAACAAACACGGTGCAATTGTAGCTATAGATCCTAATAATGGAGAAGTACTGGTAGCTGCTACCGGACCGGATATTGATCCTAATCTTTTCACAGGACCTTACAAATCTAAAAATTTATATGCTCTGTCAAAAGATACGCTTTACGAAAATAAGCCGACTTTTGACCGTTCTTTACAGGCAGGTTATCCTCCGGGATCAACGTTCAAATTGTTGACTGCTCTGGCTGCCATGCAGATGGGAGTAATGGATGAAAAGACTATTTTCCCTTGTGGTGGTGGTTTTTTCTATAAAGGAAAAAGAATTAAAGGCCATGGTGGAGCAGATCCGCTTATTCCTTCAATTCAGGTTTCCAGTAACTGTTTTTTTACCTATGCATTTATTGCAATCATCAAAAAATATCCGGGAAATCCTTCAAAAGGGGTTGATGAATGGAAAAAAATTATGAGCAGCTTTGGAGTAGGAGAATTTTTGAATAATGATTTTGCTGTGGGTGCAAAAGGAAGAATACCTTCAGGAGACTTTTATGAGAAAAGGTTTAAAGCCATCATGAAAGCAAGTGGTTCCAAGAGAACTGATTTTAAAAACTGGGACGAGATGTCAACCGGTGCAATCTATAATGGGATGGGGCAGGGTGATGTTTTGGTAACTCCTATTCAGTTAGCAAACTATGTAGCTGCTATTGCCAATAAGGGATGGTATTACACGCCTCATATTGTAAAAGGAATTGACGGAAAGTCAAATCCTGATCCAAGATTTAAGGTTAAGCATCAGACTTTAGTTGATCCAAAACATTTTGAACCTGTTTTAAAAGGTATGGAAGCTGTGGTTTTGAGAGGAACAGCAAGAGGGTTGAAATCCAATGACTTTACACAATTAGCCAAAACAGGTACAGCACAGGTTCCTCAGGGAAAGGATAATTCAATCTTTGTACTGATTGCTCCTGCTGATAAACCAAAAATTGTGGTGGTTGCAGTAATGGAGCATGCCGGATTCGGTGCTACATGGGCAGGACCGGCCTGTACGGTAATTGCTGAAAAATATATCACGGGTGATTTGAAAAGAGAAAATCTTTATAAAAAAATGATCACTTCGAGTTTCATGCCGGAATATAAGAGGCAGTGGATTGCAGATTTGAAACGTAAAGGCTTATACGTTGATCCTAAACCGGATTCAATCAAACAAAAAAAAATAAAAGACAGTCTGGAGCTGGTGAAACAACAAAAAGCCAAGCTGCAAAAGAAAATAGAAGAGGAAACTAAAAAGAATAACACTGCTAAAAAAACTGTCAAGCAATGAAATGGACTGAAGGAATAGATAAATTAGGTCTTGGGCTGTATTTCCTGCTTTGTGTTTTTGCCATTGCAAATATTTACAGTGTTGACCAGAAACTTGGGGAAAAGCAATTGGTCTTTTTCTGTATTTCTTTATTTGTAGGACTTATGATATTTTTCAGCAGAAGTAAGTTCTTTGAAAATATGGCAGGGATTATTTACATTGGCGGAGTCTTATTGCTTATCGGACTTTTTCCCTTTGGAAAAGAAATTCTGGGACAGAAGAACTGGTATAAATTCGGAAGTTTTACCATGCAGCCTGTAGAATTTGCGAAGATAGGGACGGCGCTCATGCTTGCCAACTATGTTTCCGGACCTGATTTTAATCTTAAAAACCGGAAGTCTTTATTGACTACCTTAGCTATTATTGGCGTTCCGGCGGTTGTTGTTCTTGCTATTCCGGATGTAGGCTCCATGCTTGTATTTATTGCATTTTTCATTGCCTTATACAGAGAAGGGCTGAGTGGTCTTTTGTTTGGAATAGGATTCCTTTTTGCCGGAGTTTTTCTGATTTCATTGGCTGTTCCTCCTATTTATGTTGCCATAGCTGTTCTGGTGATTGCCGGTATTCTGATAGCGATGAATTATCATAGAATGTCCTGGGATGTAATTTCTATTTCGGGAATTTCAGGATCTATTCTTTTACTGTGCGGACTGGCTTTCGCATCTCCTTATATTTTAGAAAAACTTCCTAAACACCAGAGAGAAAGAATTGATGTTCTTTATAAAGGTGAAAAGGCATTCAGAGATACTTCAGGATACAATTTATTATATTCCAAAACGGCTATCGGATCCGGTGGGCTTTGGGGGAAAGGATACCGTGAAGGATCAGTTACCCAGGGGAAATTTGTACCCGAGCAGGAAACGGATTATATCTTTTGTACAGTAGGAGAAGAATGGGGCTTTTTAGGAAGTGCGATTCTTATCTTATGCTACATGATCTATATTGGAAGGATATATTATCTTGCAGAAAGGCAGAAATCTACTTTTAACCGTGTCTTCGGATATTGTTTTGCCTCTATTCTTCTGATGCACTTTTCAATCAATTTAGGAATGGTTATGGGGCTTTTCCCTACGGTTGGGATTCCACTTCCGTATTTCAGTTATGGAGGAAGTTCTCTATTAGCATTCTCTATGATGACTTTTATTTTCTTTAAACTTAATTATTCGGATAAAAACAGCTTGGTGTAACGGTCTTTAAGATCAAAAAGCCAACGGCTAAAAGCTGAAATTTTTATTCTTATTTAAAATCTGCCCTGAGGTGGAGTATATTGTCATTGATAAATCATACAAATATGAAAGAAGCTTATTTTCTGGATCAGGATTTCGAAAACACAGACTTTTCTCAATTAGAAAAAGGCGAGTACGAAAACTGTACTTTCCGAAACTGTAATCTTGAGTATGCAAACCTTTCCGGATTCAGTTTTACAGATTGTGAATTTATGGAGTGTAACCTCAGCATGGCAAAGATTGTGAGGACAGCTTTTCATGATGTGATTTTCAAAGAATGTAAAATGTTTGGACTCCAGTTTAATGATTGTAATGCATTCGGATTATCTTTTACATTTGATGGATGTGCTTTAAATAATTCTGTTTTCTATCAGACATCCATTAAGAAAACGGTTTTCAAAAATTCCAGGTTAATTGAAGTAGACTTCACAGAATGTGATGCTTCAAATGCTGTCTTTAGTAATTGCGATCTGTCGGGCGCTGTTTTCGAGACAGCAAATCTTGAAAAAGCAGATTTCAGGACATCGGTCAACTATTCAATAGATCCGGCTTTAAACAGGCTTAAAAAGGCCAAATTCTCGCTTTCTGAAATATATGGACTCTTGTATAAGCTGGATATTGAAATTGATAAGAACAACTGACTTCTGAATCGTTAGCTTAGCGCTTCAATTCATAGATGCAAAATGTAATATTGAATTAATAGGAGTGGGTTTTAGCCCGCTTTTTTCTTTAGGAATATTCCTCCTTGGTTTTAGCTGAAACTTAGTCAAAATTCAAGCATATAAAAAAGCCATCAGAATTCTGATGGCTTCATTATTTAAATCAATTATTTATAAAATTAAAAATTTGCTGGTGTAGCGGGAGTAATTGCTGCTAAGTTATTGTAAGCTTCTCCTTCTTCGTTGATCACTCTTTTGGCGAATCTGAACTTAGGTCCCCAATAAGAATCATTCAGTGAAGAAATCATTACTCCTTTTGATGTTGCTGCGTGGATAAACTTAATCTCTCCCTCTTCAGTAACACTTTCTACAATACCTACGTGAGAAATTCTTCTTCCGTGAGAAAAGAAAATCAAATCTCCTTTCTGTAGTTCTCCTTTTTCAATTCTTTCTCCTTCCTGAGCCTGAGATGCTGCTACTCTAGGTAAGCTAAGACCTGCTGCTGCTCCGAATACAGAAAGAACAAAAGCTGAACAATCTATACCGTTTCTTGTAGTCCCTCCATATCTGTAAGGAGTTCCAAGGTATGTTTCAGCTTCTTCAAGGATACCGTCAATGGTTTTATTATGTTTGATTGCTTTTGCAATCTCAGAATTCTTAACTGCTTTTTTAGCACTAGCGATAGATGCAGCCTTTTCAGCCAGGAAAGAGTCGATAAGTTTCTGCTTATCCTGCTCCATTCTTTTGTTGTCTATAGAAGCTAGTTTGGCATCTGTTTTGTATTCTTTTGTGTAAGTTGCTGGTTTTGAAACCACATAATTTGTAGCACACGATTGCAATGAAACTGTAGTAACTAAAGCAACTAAATAAAACAAAACTCTTTTCTTCATATATATTTGATTATCCGTGTTAAAAAGGAATATTTATTTTCAAAAGCAATACAAAAGTAGAGATTCCGAATAAAAGACCCCTGATATGATAATTGTCAGGATCTTATTTTAACACATTTTAACATATGATTTGCATATGTTAAAGAAAAATAAACCGCAACAGCCTGTTTTTGGCAAGTGTGCGGTTTTTTTTATTAAGATTCTTTAACAAACGATATCGAATTTCTTCTATATATCAGGTTTTATAATGTAAAGCTTTCATTTTCATGACTGTTAATAAAACAAAAAAAATTCCCCGGAAAACCGAGGAATTTAAACTAATATGGAACTTTACAGGACGTTATTTTGTAAACAACATTTCTCTGTATTTTGTCATCGGCCAAAGCTCATCGTCTACCATCATTTCAAGATCATCAGAAGCTTCTCTGATGACATCAAATAAAGGAATTACTTTGGTGCAGTAAGATTCTGCCTGCTTTTGGCTATTTGCTACAGCTTTCGCTGCTTCTCTCGCTTTAATAAGATCTTCAACACCAAGTTTAATCTTGGAAACGTTTTCAGAGATATTCGTAATTAAACTCATTTGCTCTTTTGCCAATGTTTTGAATTCTTTATCTTCAAAAATATCTTTTAGACCTTTTACGTTTTCAATTAATCTGTTCTGATATTTTAAAGCAGAAGGGATGATGTGATTTCTTGCGATATCACTTAAAACTCTTGCTTCAATATCAATTACAGTAGAATATTTCTCTAATTTGATTTCGTTTCTTGCTTCAACCTCTCTGTGAGTAAATACTCCAATCTCTTCGTAAAGGGCAACGAACTTTTTATCCATTTCCTGTTTAAGTGCTTCAGGAGTGGTTTTTAAGTTGTTTAAACCTCTTTTCTTAGCTTCTTTTGCCCAGTCATCAGAATATCCGTCACCTTCAAACATAATGCTCTTACACTGTTTGATGTACTCTCTCAATACATTGAAGATTGCTTCGTCTTTTTTAAGACCAGTTTCAATAAGAGTATCCACTTCTTTTTTGAAGTCTAATAATTGTTTTGCAGCAATCGTGTTCATTACTGTCATAGACTCTGCACAGTTAGCAGAAGATCCTACTGCTCTGATTTCAAATTTATTTCCGGTAAATGCAAACGGAGAAGTCCTGTTTCTGTCTGTATTATCTAACAGGATTTCAGGAATTTTTCCAACTACATTTAATTTAAGATCTGTTTTTTCGTCCGGAGAAAGTTTTCCTTCTGTTACTTTTTCCAGTTCTTCCAGTACTCTGAACAGCTGGCTTCCGATGAATACGGAAATAATTGCTGGCGGAGCTTCGTTGGCACCTAGTCTGTGGTCATTGCTGGCAGATGCAATACTTGCTCTTAAAAGGTCAGCGTATTCATAAACTGCTTTGATTGTGTTGACGAAGAATGTTAGGAACTGTAAGTTTTTCTTTGGGTTTTTCCCAGGGCTTAATAAGTTTTCTCCAGTGTCAGTTGCTAAAGACCAGTTGTTGTGTTTACCACTTCCGTTTACGCCTGCAAATGGCTTTTCATGGAATAAAATATGGAAATGATGCTTGTGAGCAATTCTTGCCATGATGTCCATCAATAGGGAGTTGTGATCTACAGCAACGTTTACTTCTTCAAACATTGGAGCCAGCTCAAATTGGTTGGGAGCTACCTCGTTGTGTCTTGTCGTTACAGGGATACCCAATTTCATACACTCTATTTCCAACTCTTTCATGAAATTCATTACTCTTGTAGGGATAGAACCGAAATAGTGGTCGTCTAGCTGTTGTCCTTTTGCCGGAGAATGTCCAAGCAATGTTTTACCTGTTAATACAAGGTCCGGACGGGATTGATATAATGCTGAATCTACAAGGAAATATTCCTGTTCCCAGCCTAAAGTAGGAGTTACCTTTGTTACATTTTTGTCAAAATACTGCATTACGTTAGTGGCAGCTTCGTCTACAGCATTTAAAGCTCTTAAAAGAGGAGCTTTGTAATCTAACGTTTCTCCTGTATAAGAAATAAAGATAGATGGGATACATAATGTAGTTCCCATGATGAAAGCAGGAGATGTAGGATCCCAAGCGGTATATCCTCTTGCTTCAAAAGTATTTCTGATACCTCCGTTAGGGAATGATGAAGCATCTGGTTCCTGTTGGATCAATAGGTTTCCACTGAATCTTTCAATAGCTCTTCCTCCTTCAATAGGGGTAAAGAAAGAGTCATGTTTTTCTGCCGTCGTTCCTGTTAAGGGCTGAAACCAGTGGGTATAGTGCGTTACACCTTTGCTCATCGCCCAGTCTTTCATTGCTACAGCTACCTGATCAGCGATATGTCTCTGGATTTTAGTTCCTTTTTTTACCGCATCCATAATAGAATTGAATGCTTCTTTTGTTAAATATTCTCTCATGGTCTCTTCTGAGAAAACATTTGTACAGAATAATTCTGACAATTTTGCAGGAACCTCAACAGAGTTATCTTTTCTGAAGTCCTTAAATGGTAGGGTTTCTAGTGCTTTGAATCTTAAGGTTGACATGTTTGAGTGATTTTTTACAGGGCAAATTTACAAAAAAAATGAATCGAAATCATTTTAGCCCTAAAATTTTTAGGGGTGTTTTGAAATTTTATATAATTTAAACGCTTGTTTGGGTGTTTTTGGCAGGGTGGTTTCCTGGTTTGTTGGTAAAAGTTAACATTCGCAGGCTTGAAAAATTAAAGATATTAACTTTAACTGCACAAAAAAGAAGATACAATCCAAAGAGAATCATGGAATTGTATAGCATTAAAATTACAATTATTTTAAACTAACTCTTGATTTTTTTTCTGAAAATAAATAAAAAATCGGATGTTCAATAGAAAATGAGCACAGAAGAGGATTAAAATAATACTATAATAAGTATCTGACAAAATAATGGGGCGAGTTAAAAAAACCGCTTATCTATAGGTTTTAAACAACTTGTTAAAAGATAGTTAAAATAAGTTGAGTGGAGATTTTGTATATTTGTGTGAAATTTATTTTATGACAAATTCTAGAGCAAGAGAAACAACGGAGGCTATTGAAAGACTATACATTTCTATGAGACACTTATTTTATAGAGGGTTTTTCAAGCCAGGAGGAGTTTCAGGAGAAAGCATCAGAAGCTTGCTGAAGACAATCAACCCAGAGATTTATGGTACCATGAATATTCCAAGCAAATTGGAACTTGACGGGTTGATGTATGTTTTAGACAGACTTCCGGAAGGGATTGAAGAATGTGCTTTTATTCATCTTACATCAGATGAAGGGTTTGATAAAGGAAGTTTCGAACCTATTGTTCCAAAGAAAAGAAGAAGAAACTGTTATAGAATAGACGAACACCAGATGAATATTGAAGTTCTTTTGGGCCGTTCCGAAATTTATGACATTCTTACCCACCTGACATTCCTGTTTATAGAAGCTGATAAAATCCGTAACCTGGCATTCATTCAGGATGAAAACTGGAAGCCGACCCGTGCCTTTAAGATTATCGAAGAGGTGGTGAAAGGAGAAAAGAAATTCAGTAGAAAAGAAAAAGAGGTGGCACTTATTCATCTTTCTTCTTTAATAGGACGATCTTTTGATGAAACGTTAAATGCTTACAATACTTTCGGTGATGATCATAATCCTGACCGTTTATTCAAAATCATCTACAACTTAGGAAAAGTAAGTCTTGAAGATGCCAAAAGCAGCAGAGAAAGAGAAATTCATTTCAGTGCTATATTAAAGGAAAGAGTAGGGCACCACTATTTTGGTGAGAAATGGGCGAATAAAGTGAAAGAGGTTTTGTTTGAGAATGATCTTCATATGAGACCTTTGCATATTATTTCTGCCAATATGCATTCCGTGAAAAATATGCTGTATGCCAATAATGTCCTTAAAAAGAAGCAGCATCATGAGATCGACTATAAACTATACGAAGACATCTCCAACAAAAAAGAACTTCGTGATAAAGTATCAAAGTATGCTTTGGAGGAAGGGATGATCCATATTGCTGATAAGAGTGGAAGTAATATAGATGTTCAGATTATAGATCTGAGCAAGACAGATCTGAAGAATACGCCATTTGCAGACAGTAAGTTTACAGGAGATGATGTGATTATGGTCTTCGATTATGCTTTCGGAGAGCAGGCTTTTGAGGTAATGGATGAACTTTTAAGACCTTTTGAGCATAAAGGGGAAATCTATATGATGAAAGTGAAATCTGTTTCTATTATGGGTAAAGCAGGAATTCTTACAGGAGAAAAAGGAGATATTATGATTCCTACTTCTCATATCTTTGAAGGAACTGCAGACAACTATCCATTTGAGAATGCATTGAAGCTGGAAGATTTCAAAGATGATGAATTAAAAGCTTTTGAAGGTCCGATGATTACTGTTTTAGGAACTTCACTGCAAAACAGAGATATCTTATCCTACTTTATGAATACTTCATGGAAAGCGATTGGGCTTGAAATGGAAGGAGCACATTATCAGAAAGCAATTCAGGTAGCTTCAAAGATCAGACATCATATTTCACCGGATCTGTTTGTAATGTATGCTTATTACGCTTCTGATAATCCATTGGAAACAGGAAGTACATTATCTTCAGGAGGACTAGGACTTACAGGAGTAAAACCAACCTATCTGATCACTTTAAGAATTCTTGAAAAGATTCTAAGAAGTGGAAAGAAAGAAGTTTCTGCTAAGAAATAATTGTAATTTAAAATTATAATATCAACCTCAGATGTATTTTGCATTTGAGGTTTTTTGTATTTGTAGATCCTTGACAAGGATCTAGTCTTTCATTTAATATATACTGTTAATTCTGTTATTCTTTTTAAATCAACATTTTGTAATTCCGGACCAGAACTGAGTTCATCAATAACGATATGATCACCGGATTTCAGATTAAAAATCTTTTCTTTAGCAGATTTGTTAAATTTGTCACTATTATTAACCATTGGTTCTTCCTCATTAATTTGGTAGCGAAATTTCGTGACCTTTCCCAACTTAATAACTAATTGGGGAATGAAATATTCTATTTTAGAATTAGCAAGTTCTTCTTTTGATAAAGTAATTTTTTCAATTTTGTTGTTAATACTTGCGAAAGGATTGTTAATGTTTAATATTCGATATTCTCTTTTATCTGTGATTGCTTTACCTTTAACAAAACCGGTTATTGTAATTTCCATTGAAGAACCTAAACCTGGAGTAATGAAATATTTATTTTCACTCTCTTTATAAACCCCCGGTCCGCTTACTTTTATACTATCAGACTTGGGCATATAGATTGTCAGATGATTTTTAATACCTCTGTATAGGATATTAAGTTTTTCATTTTCTATGATAGATTTAATATTTGAATCTTTTGAAGATAAAATATGTTTTTTGGGTGTACAATAAATGCAAACACATAAAATAAGAGTACAGTAAATAAATTTTTTCAAAAGAATGATAAATTAATTTGCTAAAATATATAAATTTCTATAATAGGAGTTTTTTTATGAAACAATATTTCATCTTATTATCACTATTCATGGTCCTTAACAAAACTTATTTAAAAATTACTCATCATCATGTGTGAAATCTTTATTAGTTGTAAAATCCACTAGAGTAAAAATAATTATCTTTAGGAAAATTAAGAATATGAGCCCAACATTACAACTCGCTAAAAGATTCAGAGAAGTTATGCTGGATGGTCTCTGGATCGCCAATACTAATTTTAAAGACCAGCTTTCAGACGTTACCTGGGAACAGGCGGTGAAGAAGATTGATTCTTTAAATACCATTGCTATGCTCACTTTTCACATTGATTATTATATTGCAGGCATCGTCAATGTTTTTGAAGGAGGTGATCTCGAGATCAAAGATAAATTCAGTTTTGATCTTCCTCCCATAGAGTCTCAGGAACAATGGGAAGGATTGTTAAATAAACTTTGGATAGATTCTGAAAAGTTTGCAGCATTACTCGAACAGATGCCTGAATCTAAGCTTGATGAGGTATTTGTTGATGAAAAGTACGGGACTTACCGAAGAAATATTGACGGAATGATTGAACATAGCTATTATCATCTGGGACAGATTACTTTAATTAAAAAACTTTTGAAAAACTAATAAGAGATTCACGGAGATACTTCCAAAGCAGTGCACCTTGTCAAGATTTTAAACCTTGACAAGGTGCACTGCAAATAAAGCTCAAAAAAAATTTAACAATTCAGAGTGAAATCCATCTAAAACCATAACAAACAGAATAAAATCTCAAAATAACTCCTATTTGAGATTCTTATTAAATTACATACCTTTAAAAAAAAATAAAATTTTAAATGAGAAAATCGGCTGCAATCATTTTTGCGTTTATCATTTCACAATTTCAGGCTCAGCAAGGAGCTTATTATCAGCAGGCTGCGAAGTACAAGATGGATATTGATGTTAATGCTGAAAAATTTACCTATCAGGGAAAACAGACTTTAGAATACACCAACAATTCACCGGATGAGCTGAATGTAGTGTATTTCCATCTATATTGGAATGCTTTCAAACCTAATTCCATGATGGATCAGAGAGTGACTTCCCAAGGCAAAAATGGTGACGGAAGGTTGCAGAAAGATGGTATTTCCAGGCTGGCTTCCATTCCAAAAGATCAGGAAGGTGCTCAGAATATCCACTGGATTAAACAAAATGGGAAAGATCTGAAATTTGAAGTTCAGGAAACCATTATGAAAGTATATCTGGCAGAACCTATCAAACCGAATTCTACAACTACTTTTACGATGGACTGGGATTCTGTAATTCCTCAGCAGATAAGAAGAAGCGGAAGAAACAACAGAGAAGGAGTAGATATGACAATGACGCAATGGTATCCAAAAATTGCAGAGTACGATTATGACGGCTGGGCAACTTTTGATTATCTGGGAAGAGAATTCCATGCCCCATTCTCAGATTTTGATGTTACTATTAAAATCAACAAAGATTATGTTGTAGGAGCAGGAGGAATCCTTGAAAATCCGACAGAAGTAAAAGGCTATGATGCCAATGCTAAAATAAAAACTGAAAAAGACAAGAAAGCAACCTGGAAATGGACAGCGAAAAACATTCTTGATTTTGCCTGGAGTGCAGACAGAGATTATTCTGTAGAAAGCTTCAATGTTCCGGAAGGACCAAAAGTATATCTGGTATATCAGAAAAATGATAAAACAAAAGCATGGGGCGAATCACAGCCTTATATTACCAAATATTTCCAGATCATGAATACTCACTTTGGAAAATATGTATACCCAACATATGCATTTATCCAGGGAGGAGATGGCGGAATGGAATACGGAATGTGTACCATGATTTTAGGGGAAGCCAAAAGCGTTAAAGATTTAATGGGCTTAATGGCTCACGAAGGATCCCATTCGTGGTATCAGCAAATGCTTGCCACTAACGAATCTGTACGTCCGTGGATGGATGAAGGTTTCACGAGCTATGCAGAAGGTTACACGATGTATCAGTTGTTCCCTGAAGACCTTCCGAATCCTTTTGCTAAAACACTTGATGCTTACAGAAACTTTATTAAAAAAGGAATCGAAGAACCTGCGGTTTGGCTGGGGGATCATCATGATAATGGTACAGCTTATACATATGCATCTTATGTAAAAGGTGAGTTATACCTGGTACAGCTCGGATACATTATGGGAGAGCAGAATCTTGCAGAAACCTTAAAGCAATACTATGATCAGTGGAGCATGAAGCATCCTTCAGACAGGGATTTCCTTCACATTGCACAGAAAGTTTCAGGGATGGATCTGAAATGGTTTCATAATTACTGGATCAATACTACAAAGACCATTGATTATGGAATAAAGGATGTAAAATATGATGCAAAATCTACAACCATTACCTTAATCAACAATGGTCAGGTTCCAATGCCAATTGATTTTGGTGTGATGACAACGGACAAAAAAGTTGTTACTTACCAGATTCCGTTGAATATGACTCATACATGGAAACAGAAGGATATTTATGGGGATCTTAAAACAATGCCTTACTGGCCTTGGACTCAGAAAGAATACACCCTTACCATTCCTTATACAAAATCTCAATTATCTGTTCTTGGAATTGATTTAAGCCAGAGAATTGCTGATGTGAATATGGAGAATAATTTTGTAGAAGTAAAATAATTACAAAATAATACTATAAACGGCGCGGAAATAAAATTTCCGCGCCGTTTATTTTAAAGAAAAGATTAGCTGATAAATGTTGATGTGGATATATTTTTAAGATAGACTTAATTTATAAGAGATCCGGGGCTAGTTTTTATAAAAATGATTAAATTTAATCCCTCAAAATCAAGCAGGAATTTCAATTATAAATCATGAATTTCTTCTGAAAAATATATCAATGAATTCAATCGTAATAAACGTAGGAAACAGCAATATCAGATTTGGTCTTTTCAATGGTGATAATTGTGATATTTCGTGGGTAATCAATACAAAACCTTACAGAACAGCAGATGAGCTTTACGCACAGATACTGATGCTTTATCAAACCTATAAAATTGAGCCAACAGAAATCGATAAAGTAATTATCGGGTCAGTAGTACCTCAGCTTACCAAGGTAATGAGCTCCGGGATCAAAAAGATTCACGGAACTACTCCTGTAATTGTTGATAGGTCAACTCCTTCGGGAGTTCAGGCAAAATCTAAGCAGATGGGAACAGATATCTATGCAAATCTTGTGGCAGCACATAATCTGTACCCGAACAGGAAAAAAATTGTCATAGATTTCGGAACGGCTCTTACAGCCAGTTGTGTAACAGAAACAGGGGAGACACTGGGAGTTATTATTGCTCCGGGAATTGTAACCTCCCTAAATTCATTGATCAATCAGACTGCACAGCTTCCGGATATAGAACTGAAAAAGCCAAAATCTGTTTTGGGATTAGATACGGTAACCTGTATGCAAAGCGGAATGGTATATGGTTTCCTTGGAATGGTAGAAGGTTTTGTGAATCGTATCAACGAGGAGGTAAATGACGATTGTTTCGTAGTAGCAACAGGAGGTGTTTCCCATATCTATAAACCGCTGACAGATAAGATTCATGTGATGGACAGGCTTCATACATTGAAAGGTCTTTATTTCCTTGGGAAAGATTTATAAATTAAAAGATTATGGCCGGGTTGAACCCAAGTCTTATCTTACACCTAACTTTAACCTTAATACAATGGAAAAATTTCCTATCATAGAAACCGAAAGACTGATTCTCTCACAGCTGGAAGAAAAGGATGTTCCTTTTATTGTTGAATATCTTCAGCATAGGATTTTTTCTGATCTTACCTCTAATATTCCTTATCCTTATATTGAAAATAATGCCAGATCGTGGCTGAAAATGTCAAAAGAAGCTTTTGATAATCAAACAGGATATACTTTTGCTATCCGGAATAAAGAAGGACATATCATAGGCGCTATTGGGCTGCATGATAGGGATGATGATAAAGCAGAGCTGGGATACTGGATAGGCATGTCTTACTGGAATAAAGGGTTTGTAACAGAAGCAGCAGGAGCAATTGTAGATTTTGGGTTTAATGACCTGGGTTTTCATAAAATATTTGCGACCCATTTTTTTCACAACCCGGCATCCGGAAGAATAATGGAAAAAATAGGAATGGAACAGGAAGCTGTTTTAAAACAGGAAATAAAGAAAGACGGAGCGTATTTTGATATAGTGAGATATTCTATTTTTAAAGACTGATTCCGAGGAATATGAATACATTCCTGATTATATAAAAACAAAAGGCAGAGGAAATTTTAATTTTCTCTGCCTTTTTATACTATTATTATTTTTTGAACTATTGGGCGAGGGCTAAAGTCCGCCAAAACCCGGATCAAATTCCTTCAATAGAAAGGTTTATCTTTTACTTTTAAAAAAATCTTTAACAATAGAAGAGCATTCTGCTTCCATAATTCCTGTAATAATTTCTGTTTTCGGATGCAGAGAAAGATGTTTATTGATAAACCCTCTTTGTTCATCCCTTGCACCAATCACTACTTTTGAGATCTGAGACCAGGAAAGTGCTCCTGAGCACATCACACATGGTTCCATGGTTACATACAATGTACAGTCTTTTAAATACTTTCCTCCAAGGAAATTTGCTGCTGAGGTGATAGCCTGCATTTCTGCATGAGCGGTAACATCATTCAGGGTTTCGGTAAGATTGTGGGCTCTTGCGATAATCCGGTTATTGGAAACTACAACACACCCGATAGGAACCTCATCTTTTTCCAAAGCGGCTTCTGCTTCCTGCAGGGCCATTTTCATATAATATTCGTCAGTAAACATTTAATCGGTTATCGTTAAAGTTAAAGGGAGTTTAAAACGATAAGTGGTAGGATCACCTTTCAGCATTGCCGGAGAAAACTTTTCTGCAAGAGAATATAATGCAATCTCTGCCTGTCTGTTGAAGGTGAAATTATCACCCTGTGCATGAACATTGCTGACAGTACCATCTTTTTCTACAATAAAATCAACATCTGTTTTTATCATTTTTTCTACAGAATACACTCCGTCAACATATAGCAGATTGGCTACTTCCTGTCTCAAAGAATTAAGTCCTCCGGGATAATCTGCAATCTTTTCTGCATCAGAAAATTTTTCAGAGGTGAATGTAGGATTTTTGATGGTTTGGAGGTCTTCCAGATTTCTTACTTTCAATAAAGCTCCGATTAAGGCATTGTTTTCAATGCTGTCCATTTTTTTCATGAAAAAGAGAAAATCTCCTTTTATGGCCACTTTTTTATCCGTATTGGATTCAGCATCAAACTTTTTTTTGAACTCTTTATTCAGCATATTTCTGTGCTGGTTGTAATAGCTCTTTACAAGCCTGAATTCTTCTTTCTGCTGCGCCAGAAAAAAGGTGGAGATAAAGCAGCTGATGCCAATAAATAAAGTTTTCAATAAGGGTATATTTATGTAAATATAACAAAAAATATGAAATATATTTTTTATAATCAGCTTTCAAGATAGCGGTTCAAAGATTCCTGCAAATGATTACGGATATCATCAACTAAACCTTTAGGTTCCAAAACCGTTACTTCTTTTCCATAAGAAAGAATCTCTTGCATAAAGTCATAAGTAGGATGGAGGAAGAACTCAAAATAAATCTCTTCCGGATTTTCTTTAGTCTCTTTCTGAGATTGATGAAGAGGGAAGCTTCTGATATATTCTCCCTGATGGCGGCTGCATTTCAATACAATATTCTGTGGTTTCTGCTCTGTCAGATTCATTACTCCGAATGCATTTTTGAAATGCTCTCTGAAATTATATTTGTACTTCTCTCTAAACTGATTTTTTGCTACGTCAAGATAGTTGATTCTATCAAGCCCGAAAGATTTCAACGCTTTATCTTTTGTGTCGATGGCAATAAGATACCACCGGTCTTTGGATTCTTTTAAGGCTAAAGGATGAACTTTTCTTGAGGTCATCAGTTTGTTTTTGTAATTGTAATGTTCAAAACTTACAACCCTTTTATTTCGGATGGCGAAGAACAGGTCATAAAAATGCTCCACACCAGTGGGTTTGCGGCTTTCAAAAAAGATAAAATCTGAAAAATCGGGATGAAGATTCAAGGCGTTGCTTACCTGGAAAGATTCCAGTAATTTTTGGTTGTATTCATCCACTTCCATGATCGGGCGGCTCTCAATATAGTATCGGTTGTCCCCTTTTTTCTTGTTGTGAATGGAAAGATTAAAAAGATTGGAAATCTCCCGGATATCCCTCTGAAGAGTACGGATAGAGTAGCTCTTGATCTCAGCATCCTGGAATTCAAAAGAGTTTAGAAGATATTCCTCCAGCTGAGAATAGGTAGCTGGAGAACTTTCTAATCTTTTAATAATTAAGGCATATCTTGTCAGATAAAAATCTTTCTTCATTTCTTTTTCTTATGTTGCAGCAGAACTGCGTTTCATGGTAACGTTTTATAAGACAAATATATGCGGTTAATACGACAAAACGTGTCGTGTTTTAATTTTTGTGGAAAGTTTTAAAGAAAACTCCAACTATCAGTTTATAATTATATTCTTTTTTTCTAAAATAAACAACCGTAAAGTGTCTTAACTTTACGGTTGATATTTTTATGGAGTATGATGATTTATTTTATTTCATAAACTATCATCTTTCCGTATTCCTTATCATCTCTATCATTATATGATTCATTGAATATAAATAGCTCAGGTACTTTATCATTATTAATATCCATACTGTTAAAAGTGATCCAATCCGTAGATTCATAATGACGGATAGGTAATTTTATTTCGCTATATCCTTTTTTGGACAAAAAATAATCTTTACCTTTTTTTCTGATTTGATAATCTTTTGTATCCCAGTTGATTGTTTTATTAGAATAATTTTTAAAGTCCAAATTCATTAATTCTGACTGAAACTTATACGTTTTAAACATCTTCGTTGATCCATTTCCTTTAATTAAAGGAAGAATAGCTTTGTTATCCTTTAATAAAACTCCATTACTCCAGGTTTTAAGATTATTATCATCAACATATATACAAAATAAACTGTCATTAACATATACTTTAGCATTATCACCATAAGTCTGTTCAGTGAAAACTTCATTAATTTTCAATTGATTAGGTGTTGCTGAAACTTTTTCTTTCTGGCATGAAGAAAGTACAGAAATGAGAATAATAAATAAGATCCAACTTTTAGATTTCAGTGGGAAATACCTTTTTGATACCACCGTACTCATTAAGCTCGACCTCATAAGTATGAATTTTTTTCTTACCGGGATTATTAGGGTCTGGAAGTTCAACCTTGTGGCAAGGTGTACCATCTGGAAGATAATGTGGGATTGGAATAATTTCATGTGGTGCAGGTAATTTATTAGGATTTAAACTAAAATATTTTTCAATACGATCTGTGTCGTAAATATAAGAAGTATGTTCAAAATCAAATAATCTTTTAACATATATCTTCTCTGCTTTTTTTGTTTTCTGAAGCCAATAATATTGTCTTGCTGTGTACCAGGGTCTGGAATATTTACCTTCATTAATGTTCATATCCATTGTATTGCCTTGACCATGCCAATTATTATATCTTGAAATAGGTTTTGCAGTAAAGATTTTTGTCAGCATGAATTCAATACATCCATTGAGATCACTCCCGTTCTGTTTGTCATTATATTTTGATAAATATTCTCCATTGTCAACATAATCTCTTACTTTAAGGTTACTATTCCATCTATTTGGAAAACTTCCTACTTCGTCACCATATTTGTTTATAGATTTTCCTTTTGTTAAATAATAATAATGACACTTATACATATAATTGGTACTTCTTCCAGAATAAGCAGAAGATCTATTCATTATAACTTCAAAATTTTTATTGTTTTGAACCAAATTCAAATAGATGTAAGCTATATCCCAAAGTGCTTTTCTTCCATTACTTGATTCAACCAATACTGCAGACATAAAAATTGCCTTTTGCTCGTCACTTAAATATGTGAAAGGTTTTCTAACGGTTGAAATCAGGGATTGGTTTTCGACTTGTGGATTATCAGAAATATTGACTTCAAAAATATTACTGTATTTTGCTCCTCTTTTAGGACCACTTACTCCGAGATAGCATAGAATGGAATCAATATCTTGGTTTTTAATGGCTTTGTTTTGTGCTAACAGATTAAAAGGAATATTAATGATGAAATTATTAGCTTTTATTTCATAATACTTATCAATTATTACTTTATCATTTCCTACATTCCTTTGATTTGATTTGGCTTCAAATACAACAACTCTAATAAATTCGGTTGATTTGGGATTATAATTAGTAGATATTTCTACTTGAATATAATCATTGAAATTTTTAGGATAATGCAAAATTTGAATTGTTAAATAAGGTGTTTCACCTCCTCCGTTATCTAATCCCAGAGCTTTTATTTTAGAGGTTCCAAGTGCTTTTATTGTGCTCATTTTTTTAATTTTAATGTTATGAGAAATAAAATGGCGGATTAACCGCCATTTTGTTAAAAAATATTAGCCTAAAGTACTGGTATCTTTTTCTCCATGCTGTAATTGTGCTTCTTCATCTAAACTGAAACTTGTTTCAAACTCCAGTTCTGCTGGGTTTTCACAATTCTTAGGATCATTTTCCGGGAAAATCGGTAAAGGCTGCTTCACTGGAAGTCCTGTAGACTTATCCTGAAGAATCGTCAGTGTAGTAGGGATTCTGGTAATCCAGTATTTACCTTGAGGCTCGCCGGTTGGCTGTCTCATTTCATCTACGATACTCATGTACATGGGGTCTCCGATTACAGGTACAGATCCTCCGTTCCAGATCAATCCTGTTTCAAGGAAGAACTGAACGGCTGCTTCGAAACCTGGTTTTACAGTAACGATAATTCTTGCCATACCTGCCTGTAGGAAGCTTCTGAATAGAGGATCCATACTTTCGCTCAGGTAGAACTCCTGCCAGCTCTTACGGTTAGCCCAATAGTAAGGATAGAAGGTATAATCCATGATTTCCCATTCAAATGCCTGTTCCATAAACTTGGCAAGTGCGGTATATCTATCCAGATTATCACTCAGGTATACCTGGAAATTATCCATTGTTGTTTTCTCATCAGCACCATTTGTTAATTCCTGACCTAATGTAGACAGATAATCCTGTAATAAATAGGCAATACAATTGTGCTTTAATACATCATGCTCCATATAACGGTAGAAAGTATCCTGTCTTTCTTTAAGCTGTGCTTCTTTTTCTTTCTGCTCAGCATCCAATCTTGCCTGATCTTCCTGGAATTTTGTATAAGCTGCTTCATAGGCTTTAATAATTTCATTGAAGCTTTCTGTTTTCCAGTTATTGATAAATGCATCACTCAATTCACAATTTACCACTACTTTGATGGTATAACTTCTAACATTGTGTCCCTTTACCTGGAAAGATATATTACCTGTTATATTGAAACCAGATGATCCATCATCAAAATTAAGATCTCCACCACGTTCAGAACGGCCTATCATATCTCCTTTTAAGTTGGAGAACATTACTTCAGAATAACGTGATCCTGACCATCCGCCCCCTCTGTTTCTTGTTGATCTGCAGGCGAAGCTTGCATTTTTTCCGGCATAGTTGTCCGGAATGGTAAATTGTGTATGATCAACTCCAAAATCGTCATCTGTCTGAGGAACGCTGGAAGCAGTATGAATAACTTGTTTGGTTGCTTCCGGGAAAGCTTCTAAATTCACTCCATACTCTTGAGCCCAATGTTGGATCTGTACAATAGTTGCAGATTTTGGATCTTGCATTAACCAAGGTTCTGGTGCTTTTCTCGGATCTACAGGAGCTTTAAGAACCTGAGCTTTAGCAACAGTAAGAGCCAAACGGTGTAATCTTGAAGGCTCAGGAACCATAAACTCAAACATAGTACGTTTACCATAGTTGTAGATCTGGTTCTTCATTTTCTTGTCAATCCATCTGTAAACTCCTGTAATGTGTTTAGGTTGAGCAGCTTCAGCGTTGTCGGTATTAGTTACTTTTCCTCTGTTATCATATTCATGAACATTGGTTTCTGTATACTCTTTGATGATTTTCTGTACCCTTTCTTCCGAAATTTTAGTCAGAACTCTTTCCATTGCTCTTTCCGTAATTTCTTGAGATTTCATCATGGCCTGTCTTGTGCTGTCATGCTGAGCTGTGTTATTGGCATAGTCTGCTCCGATTTCAAACTTCATGGCACTGTCATTTCCATAGCTGAATCTTGTGTAGGCGGAAATACTTTGCTGCTTCTCAATTTCTTTGGCAACTTCGGTCTGCATATCAGTTCTTGAAGTCTTTGAGGTGTCTGACATTTTCTCTGTTTCCTGGGATTTAGATGTAGTATCCGTAATTTCTGAATATTCTCTGGAAACGGAAGACTTATGTCTCAATTCGCTTGCCATAACATTCTCAATATTGGAAACTTCTCCAGGAACATAAGCATGAACACTTTGTACTACTTTCATATAATCTGCAACCCCAAGTCTTTTTATCCCGAAGTTTTTACGTTTCTGGATCGTTACCGGTTCAGATGTTCCCGGGTTTTCGACGGCCGCACGCTTCAAGGTTAGCATTCCGGTAAGGTTTAGATCTTCTTTTGGGTATTGAATGGCAATATCTCCATAGGCCTGGCTTCCGTTATCAAAAATGATTTCTATTTTGAAACTGAAGCTGCTTCTGAACTTGTTTACCAAACATGCCGGTAAAGTAATTTTATTGTCTACCACAGGAATATTGCTGTAATTTTCTTCAAAAGTTCCGGCAGCATCTGTTGTGGCAGTGATCTTAGCGTTGGCAACACTCCACGAAACATCTTCAACCTCAAAAGAAAAATTAACAAATCCTCTGCTTCCGGATACATTGAAAGAACTGTGTGCATATAAACTATATGCCATTGGAGTTCTGGAAGTATTTTGAATAAGAGGAACTGAAGCTCCACCGATATTTGCATACTGCTGTTCCGGAAGAGGGCTGTTTTGCAGAGCGGTCTCCATGGAAGACGTAATATTGCTTTTTACAACCAGTAAGGCATCAGCATAGCTTTGGATTTCATCATCAAGAACAATGGTCTGAGCGCCAATTTTCAAAGTGTCATGTGAAAGGATCTGAAGGCCTTCTGTATCTTCTGCCAGAGAAACTAATCCCATTGTGGATTCACCGAAAAGCTCAACAAAAAGGTCAAAAGATTCCGGAGAAAGCTTTGCCTGCAAATCTTCTAGATTGATTTCATTTTTGTACGTAAATACGAAAGGAGCCACTTCATATTCCTTTAAACTGCTATAAAGACGTTCTTTTTCTTCTTCAGACATGTCCGGAGTGATTTTGCTGTCTACTTCAGCCAGCTTCTTGTCATAAAGTTCTAAACGCTCTTTGTTTTCTTCCATATATCTGGAATACTCATCCTGGTATGTCTGATGTCTGGATTTATGGAATTTTTTCTGAAGTTTTTCCAGTTCGGAATTCAGAGTGCTTAAAGATTCTTTTCTATGGATAGCTTTGCTGGCAACCAATGAAGCTCTGGCTTCAGATTCCAGTCTTTGAATAGTTTTTGCACCCAGAACCGGTTCAGATGCCTTATTAGCTGTTGTAGAAAATGAAAGGGTCTCAGTATCTTCTGAAAATAAGATGGCTGGTAGTATTATTTTTCCATCCATTGCTTTTTCCAATGGATTTTCTCCATTAATCTTGATAATTTCCTGATCGGTAAGATCCTGATTGCTGGCAAATCCAAGCTGGATAGCCATTAAAATGTGGCTGATTGATTCTTTAATGTAGAAATCTCCCTGGGTAACGATTTGATAGATATAGTTATTCCAAAGTAGGGAAAACGTTGCAATTCCTTCTGTGTTAAGCTGTCTATTGGTGTTAACAAGACTTTTGTAATATTCTGTAACAAAAGCCCAGTCATTGCTGTCTAGTGTCGCCTTTTTAGAAAGCTTTCTTCCGACTACTAGAAGGTCTTTAAATGCTCCTTCCTCAATTTTCTTTTCGCTTTCAAATCCAGCATTGTTAAATTCACCGGCAGCTCTTTTCATTGCTGAAAACTTCAGTGTTTTGGCTGGTCTTCCTACGACTGCTGTATCAAAAACACCCGTTACTCCCTTGGGTCTGTGGATAAATCCCAGGTTTTTGTCTTTGGTTTCTGTTAATTGTGGGTTTCTCAGACTTACAAATCTGAAAAGTGATTGTGATGCATTATTAGTTGTATTCATAGTATCTGTGTCTTTATAATTGATAATTCCTTCTCCTACTAAGGATTTTGCGACGGTAAATGCTGATTTCTTATCTGTTGACATTTTGTTTATTTTTTTGTGTATTCAAGAGTTAGAGTAAATGAATTAATAAGAGAATAATTATAATCTGGAACATTTAATAGTTCAATTATAGCTCGTTCTCTTTCGATGGTGATGTAAGCTTTTGTACGCCACTGATTTCCGGCAAATGCTGCCTTTACATCATCCCATTCTGTAAACATTTCATTGGAAATAATGGTTTCAAGATCTGGGAATTCAGTTTTCAAATCAATTTCACCTGTTCTTGGAATCTGATCCAGATACAGGGTTTTCTTGTAAACAGGTTTACCATTGATCCAGTTTCCGCCTGTTAGTTCCTCTTTGGTACTGTAAGAATGTTGCTTATCTGCATACTGTTTCTGGATATAATCATTTTTCTCAGCATTGTCCCCAAAATAAGTTTTAGAGCTTAATCCCCTAGGATTTGCTGCTTCATGCTCTATAAGTACAGGTTCATCCAAGTTCGGACTTGCAAAAATTCCTTTTACTCCTCCTCCGTTTGTCTGTCTTAAAGCTGCACCTACGTCACTCAACATCAAACGAGAGCCATGACCATATGCGAAAACACCACTTTCTTTACTTACAGAAACACTAGAGGCATTGGTTCCATCTAAGTTACCGGAAGACATCATAGCAGCTTCAGGAAATAAGCCGAGAATATTTTTTACGCCATCAATTTCGTTCGTTCTATAAATAATTCTTTCTTCCGGATCTTCGTCTGTAAACTGTATATTGCCTGTCATAGGAGCTCCGGTCTCCGTTCCTGTTAATGGAATGAAATCGGTAAAATCTGATAAGTTTTTATATCCAAATACATTACCGGCATTCATAACAGCTACTTTTGTATAAGTATTGTCGGCCAAAGGAGTTCTCTTTGCAGAAACCACGGCATCAAAATCTAACGTTCTGGCGGCAAAGTCTCCACCAATTAAAGGCGTAACAAAATCATGACGTCTTGCTACCGGATTTGATTCAATAACCAATTTATTGAATGTTGAGCCTCCCAATGGGGCATTACAGCCAATAACAACATTGTTGTCACCCCAAACACCCATGGCATGAGTGGTAGAAGCAGCATTATACCCAATAAATGTATTGGAACCCCACGCCCCTGAAGTAGTAACTTTTCCGTAATTCTGACCGGCATAAGCTCCGATAAATGTATTTTGAACCCCATGAGTAAGCCAGTATCCTGCTCCAACACCCAGAGTGGTATTGTACTTGCCATCAATATTTTTAACCCCTGCTTCATCTCCAACATAGGTACACCCGAGAGCCGATGTGGAGTTTTTACCGGCTTCGGTTCCCACCATTACATTATAGCTTCCGGTCGTTAAAAGCGAACCGCTATTGACGCCAACAAGAGTATTCCAATCTCCGGTTGTTAAATTTGCACCTGCAAAACCTCCTATAGCAATATCACTTAGCCCGGTTGTTAGCTTTGGCAGAGTATTGTATCCGATTCCGATTCCATATGTTCCGGTATGATCTGTATTCATATTTCCGAACCATAAAGAGTAAGTTGTAGGACTGAAATTTATTTCACCTGCTCTGCCTTCGCCCGGTTGGAAAATAATAGGTTTGGTTGTTCCGTTGCCTCTGTCAATTACATTTTGTAAATTATCATTCCCACTAAAAGTTGGTTTATCAGAAAGATCATTATAACTGCCTGTTACAGCTACTTTTTTCAGAGTGACTTTTTCCTGTCCTTCCTGAGATAAGGTCACACTTCCGTCTGAATTGGTAGTCGGGGTGATACTGAATTCCGAAAGATTGATATGAAAGGCTGATCCATCATTCTGGGTAATGGTAATGATGTTTTGAGAGGCATCATATGCTGCATTCTCAATACTGATATCACGGGTTGCCAAACTGCTTAAGTCTACTGATTTACTTTGCTGCACTCCATTCTCTCCCGTATAAAATACCGTTAAGATATTTCCATTCAGCTGTGGAGCCTGAATAGCTGTTTGAGTTTCGATTTTATTTTTCCAAAGCTCAACATTTTGTGGGCTTAGATTGGAAGCATCTGAATCTGCTTTTTGAGACAGATCATAGTCTAACTTATCTGCTGGAATTTTTTCATCTTTGTGCCAATAAGAGTTTTGCCATTCCCAGAATTCTTCTTGCACCGGAATGTCTCCGTTTTCGAAATACTTTTTTAATTCTTCTTTTGTTTTCATTTTTTGTTTTGATTGATAAGTTTAAACAATAGCTTTTTTGAGAAAGTATTGCTGGAATTACATCATTATTCTGTGAACCTGTCCAGAATAGTTGCTGTTGCCGGAATACCTGCTTCGGTAATATCCAATCCCACGGGTTTTGCAACGGTCTGAAGAGAGGAAATAGCAAATGCATTTTTTCCTACAAACTTTACCGAATTGGGAATGTCTAAAAATGTTATAGGACTTCCTGATAATTGAAATGCTCCGTCTTCAATAGTTTCAATGCCATTCTCCAATACAAGTTTTGATACACTGGCAACCCCACTTGCGAAAGCATATGATTCTACGATCTTACAAGATCCGGGAATGGTCAAAGTCCCTTTCAGATATTGTGCATTGAATGCCCTTGTTCTTATTCTTTCCAGAGATTTTGGAAATACAATTTTTGATATACGTTTGATGGGCATTGAAAAGGAAAAACCTCCAATGATTTTGACTCCTTCGGGAAAAACTATTGTAGATTCTGTACCGGTAATCTCTGTATTATCTGTGGGAGAGTAAGAGAAATCGTCGTAAATTATTAAATCCAATGAGGAGTTGTTTAGCCTTTCACTCTTATGCCAATAGGCATCCTGCCATTCCCAAAAATCTTCTTGCTTTGGGATATCTCCATTCTCGAAATAGAGTTTCAATTCTTCTTTTGTTTTCATTTGTTTAAAATTTAATTGATAAGTTGTCCTCCGGTTATTGTAACTTCAGGATCAAAAGAATACATGTGATACTTTGTGTTTTCTCCTAATATTACTTCTGTCAGTTTGTTGCCTGAAAATGCTCCCGACTCAATATTGAGAACACTGTTGGGGATTTGTACCGCCATAAGAAGGTTGTTTCCGAATGCATACTCTCTGATTTCTGTAACACCATCAGGTAGGGTTACGGAAGTAAGTTTATTAGAGCTGAATAAGGATTTTTCAATAATTTTAAGATTCTGGGAAATGATAAGGTCTGTAAGTTCATTGCCCGCAAATGCACCATAGCCAATCACGGATAGATTTTCAGGAAGCCGGAGGGAGGTTATTTTGTTGCCCGCAAATGCCAGGTTCTGAATTTCAGTGACACTGTCAGGGATGGTAATGGAAGTAATTTGTGAACCTGAAAAAGCGTTCTCACCAATACTTATAATTCCTTCTGGTATTTGTATCTCTGTTATTATGGCGCCCATTGTAAAATAATTAGGGATTCTTAAAGCTCCGGATGGTATGATTACTTTTCTTTTTAAAAAAAAGCCCATTGAAGCATTTTTATCTTTATCCATGTCAGCATAAATGATATTGTATGTACCATTTTCAAGTCCCGAGACTTTTCTCATGTCGATTTTCTCGTCTTTATGCCAATAAGAGTTTTGCCATTCCCAGAATTCTTCTTGCACTGGAATGTCTCCGTTTTCGAAATATTTTTTTAATTCTTCTTTTGTTTTCATAAAACGATGTGTGATTTGTTGGTTAATAAATTGATTGTTATATTCTGTTTTTAGTGAAACAGACTCCGCTTTTATACTATATTTTCAGACATAGTTCTGGCTGTCCAGCATTTTGTGAATGGTGAATTCAAAGATGTTGAGAATGTTTAATGAGATTGCTGTGCGCGTATTAATGAGAATTAAAAGTAGTGCTGGACAGCGTCAGAACTTGTCGTGTTTTATTTTATTTAAAAAGTATCTTCTTCAAGTATACCTTCTTCAAAATCTTCTCTGAAGAAGTTTTCAATAGTGTTGAGATAGTTTTCATAATCTATCTCAGCATTTTCGATATCGCTCCATTCTATGGTATAGAGATCTTCATCGAAGAGTATATCTGTTTTATGATCTGGTGTTTCCATGTTTTGTGTTCTAATGTGTTGGTTATATTTTGAACATATTTCAGGCTGTTCAGCATAAGTGGATGTTGAATTCAAAGGCTTTTTAAAAGTTTTTATGGATTGTTATTTTGTGTCTTTCTGATACTCCAAAGGTAGTGGGGCGAAACGACAAAACTTGACGTGTTTAAAAAATATTTTCTAATTTTTAAATATAATCTTCAAAGCTTATATTGGGTCATTATAAGGTTCAAAGCTTATATTTTGTTTTTGATGAGTTTTTGAACAATCTGATTCAAAGTTTCTCTGTTGTCATCAATATAACTCAGCCCGGCCTGTATCAGATTTTCAATATTAGACCTTCTTACGTTATCCATTGCAGGAGAAGCGTTTTTCAGTGAAGGATTCAGACGGTAATAGTTTTTCTGATTTCTCAAACCAAGGGTCTGAAACATCTGTTCCAGCTGATAATCTACTGTTTCTGCATTGGCAGACATTAAAATATCAATAATCGGGCTTACCCAGCCAATTTTTCCTGATTTTTGAAGCCTTTTAAAAGAATAAGGTCTGGCTTCAATTCCTGTTCCGATAGAAACAATAATCATATCATTTACACCCGGTTGGTTGGCTTTCTGATGGTTTTTTAAAACCTCTGCAAAAGGAATTTTTCTTGCTTCTGCATAAGCACAAAGGGCAGGATTATTGGCAAACATCCCTCCATCAATCAGGCTGAAGATCTGTCCATACATAGATTTGATCTGCACCGGACTAAAATAGGTAGGAGCAGCCGAAGTCGCCCTACAGATATCTTTTACATAGAAGTTATCTGTGCTGAGGTTGGCTTTCCATGAGTTGAAAAGCTTTGCCCTTCTGTTCTCAATATCATAACTTGTTATTAAACATGGTTTTATTAATTCTTTTAGTTCTAAATTTCCAAAAAAGTCATTTAAATTCCTTTCAAGTGATTCCTGTGGAATTTTTTCATTCAATAATCCGAATGGATTAACCAGTTTTTCCCAAAAGGAAACCTGGAAGATATCGCCACCCTTTTCCGCATATAATTCTAGTCCTTTCTGAATAGAATATTTTGCTTTTCGGGTTTCGTCGGGACATAGAATAATAGAAGCAATCAGACCTCCGGTACTGCTGCCTGCCACCAGATCAAAATAATCTCCAAGCTTTGCTGTGGGGTTATCATAATACTGGAGCTGTTCTTCTATGTAGCGCAGAATAATACAGGTGATGATTCCTCGTATTCCGCCCCCGTCCAAAGAAAGAATGGTTGTCTTTTTCATGTTATTTTTTTCATTTTTTTAAGAAACATTTAGCAGCTTTAGACAAGTAAAACCAATAGATTTCCGAAAAATATCTATTGGTTTCAGCTTATTATAAGGATTGCTTTTTTGGTGTTTTCTTATAAGCAAATATAGACGGAGGAAGCGACAGAACTTGTCGTATTATAAATAATTTTAAATGATTTTATCAAAAAAGAGGACTTTAAACCAGAGAGTTATGATGCCTGTGTTTTTTAAATTTTAAATCAATAAGAATTAAAAAACAACATAATTCTGCTTATCTCTAGGCATCTTCAAGAGCGTTCTCCAGCTGGTTTTTACAGGACCTTTTTTAGAGGGAATATTCTTTTTTTCGAAATGGGGAAGATCCTTGAAGGTTTTCCAGTTTCCACCCCAGTCCCAGCCATGGCGGGCAAAGATTTTCACACACTCATACCAATCAGCAACTTTATCATTATCCCAGTCTTTTGCCGTATCCCAGCTTGCCGTTTTTCCGCCAATTATCAGGCAGATATCTACGGCCAGACCATAATTGTGGATGCTTTGTCCTGCCTTAGCATTGGTCACTTTTTTTCCTGAGGTAATTCTTCCGATCGCATAAAGCTTTTCCTGCTCTTCAAAAGATCTTAATCCCTGAGTGATTCGTATCTTGGCTTTTCCGCTAAGTGCTTCATCACATTCTTGTAT
The DNA here is from genome assembly GCF_052044565.1 of Chryseobacterium sp. 22543. NCBI lineage: Bacteria > Pseudomonadati > Bacteroidota > Flavobacteriia > Flavobacteriales > Weeksellaceae > Chryseobacterium > Chryseobacterium sp. 22543. The sequence continues at coordinate 357,594 of NZ_JBQENH010000004.1, read as the reverse complement.
AATCTGCTTTACTTCATCTCTTACCATTGGGTGAAGCTTCTGAATTCGTTCTAAGGTTACTTTGTCCATATTTCTTATTTTGTTATAGGACAAAGGTATAGCGCGGAAGCGACGGAACTTGACGTGTTTTATTTAAATTTCTATAACATTTTACCTGGAGTAAAAAAGATTACAGTCATCTTTTAAGTATAAAAAAAATAAGAAAAAATTGTTTTTAAATTTTTAAAAATCAAATAGAATTAGTAATATGGTGCATAAAAAACACAATTTCAAATGCATACCATCTTACCCTTTTTACTTGCTATGGTAGCGGCTATTGTATTACTCAATATGTGGGCTGCCAGATTAAAAATTGCTTATCCTATTTTACTTGTTGTATTTGGGCTTTTTGTTTCTTTTATACCCGGTTTGCCGGTTGTAAAGATCAATCCGGATCTTATATTTTTTATTTTTTTACCTCCTTTATTATTTGAAGCAGCATGGTCTATTTCTTTTAAAGAGATGAAAAGATGGTGGCGTATTATCGGGAGTTTTGCCTTTCTGGTTGTTTTTTTTACAGCATTGGCGGTAGCTGTAACAGCTAATTATTTTATTCCGGGATTTACTATTGCTTTAGGATTTCTGCTGGGTGGAATAGTGTCTCCTCCTGATGCGGTAAGTACAGGTGCCATTATGAAATTTGTAAAAATACCAACTACTACATCCGCTATTCTGGAAGGAGAAAGCTTGCTGAATGATGCGTCCTCATTGATTATATTCCGTTTTGCTTTGATTGCTGTAGGAACCGGACAATTTGTATGGCAGGAAGCTTCCTTAGACTTTTTATGGATGATTATAGGAGGAACGGGAATTGGTTTGCTGCTGGCCTGGATTTTTGTTCAGGCTCATAAACGTCTTCCTACAGAACCTTCATCTGATATTGCACTCACACTTATTGAACCTTATCTCATGTATTGGGTGGCCGAGCAGTTTCACTGTTCCGGAGTTTTAGCAGTTGTCTGTGGAGGTCTCTATATGTCAGCTAAAAGGATGATATTTTTAAACAGCAGCAGTCGTATAAGAGGATATAGTGTGTGGGAAAGTTTTGTATTTATCCTGAATGGTATTGTATTCTTAATTATAGGACTGGAGCTTCCCGAAATCGTGGGTGGATTACGGTCAGAAGGAATTCCTTTGAAAATTGCTATCCAATATGGCGTTTTAATAACAGCCATTCTGATTGCTGCCAGAATAATAAGTGCATACGCTGCAATGCTGGCCACTTTGATTTTTCGGCCAAGTGTGGCACCGCGGGCATCTTCTGCAAAAAGGCGGTTTCTGATGCCTCTTATGCTTGGATGGACAGGTATGAGAGGAGTTGTTTCATTAGCTGCTGCATTGGCAATTCCTATCACTCTTGAAAACGGGCTTCCATTCCCCAACAGAAACCTTATCCTGTTTATTACTTTTGTTGTGATCTTGCTTACATTACTGGTACAGGGCCTTACACTGCCGTATATTATCAAATATGGGCATGTGTTTGATGACTTTACTGATGAAGAAAAAGATAAACAGGTCAGGGAAGAAATAAAACATAAGCTGAAGCAGCACATCTATCATTTTCTTAAAAGTAAGCATGAAAACGAACTGAACAGTCATGCCGGATTAGAACGGATGCTGAAACACTGGGAAGAAAAAATAGAGGTCAATGATACCGAATGGATGAATGAAAAAACAAAAGATATCTTTTTTGAGATGCTGGAAAGCCAGAGACAGTTTCTTGCAGAACTCAATAAAGATGTTTCTATTGATGAAAGTATTATTCGTCATCAGCTTTATCAGATTGATCTTGAAGAAGAGCGGTTAAAAATGATTTAATCTGTACGATGGTTATTGAATAATAATGTTTTTGAAAACAAAATTAAAGCACTAATACGACAAAACATGTCGTATTTAAAAATTTTATCCATTTGTTTTTCAGGTTGTTAAATATGATGTTAATTATAGTGTAAAAGATTATTTTATTCTTTAAAAGCTCTAATTTTGTATAGATATTTACTATACAATTGTCATGTACGCTCTGGTAGACTGTAACAATTTTTTTGTTTCCTGTGAAAGGACTTTAGATCCTGATCTTGAGGGCAAACCCGTTGTGGTTCTTTCCAACAACGACGGGTGTGTTGTATCCAGAAGTAAAGAAGCAAAAGATCTGGGAATTCCTATGGCAGCTCCGGCATTCAAATACAAGGAGCTTTTTCAAAAACATGATGTGAAAAGTTTTTCTGCAAAATTTGAATTGTATAATTATAAAAGCCAGCAGGTGATCAATATTGCCAAGTCCTATGTTCTTGATTATGAAGTCTACAGTATTGATGAGCTTTTTCTTGATTTAACAGGATTTAAATATATCGATATGTATGAATATTGTTCTAAAATCAAAAAAGAAATTGATGAGAAAGAAAATATTCCTGTAAGTATCGGAATTGCTCCCACTAAGACTTTATGCAAAGTTGCGAACAGAATCGTAAAAGAATTTCCGGATAATTTTAATGGAGTTTATATTATGGATACTCCTGAAAAAATTGAAAAGGCACTGAAGTGGCTTAATATCGGAGACGTGTGGGGAATCGGAAGAAGGCTGGCCGTCAAAATGAATGACTGTGGTGTTCATAAAGCCTGGGATCTTCTTCAGAAACCTGAAATATGGGTTCGGAAGATTATGGGAATTCATGGAGTAAGGATGATCAATGAACTGAAGGGAATTCGTCAGCTGGAACTGGACGCTCCTTCTCCTAAAAAATCTATTGCTGTTACCCGAAGCTTTATGCAGATGCTTACGAAAAAAGAAGAAGTAAGAGAAAGGGTAGAAACTTTTGGAATGTACTGTTCAGAAAGACTAAGAAAGCAGAATACCTGTTGTAAAATGATTACTGTTTTTGTACAGACCAACCGCTTTAGGAAAGATCTTCCTGAATACAGAAATGCAATGACCCGGATTCTTTCCAATCCTACGAATTCATCAATCTTATTAGGAAGAGTGGTGAATGAACTTTTTGAAGCCATTTACAGAGACGGGTTTCATTATAAAAGAGCAGGAGTGATGGTGAACGATTTTGTCCCCGAAGATCAGAGACAAATAAGTCTTTTTGAAGAAGACATACAAAACCAGCATCTTCCCGTGATGAAAGCTATGGATGCTATGAATAGAAAATATGGGAAGGATAAAGTCCGTCTTGGAAGCATGAGTGGTGAAAACACCTTTGGACGTGCAAAACTGTCTCCGGAATATGAAGCTTTCCTGAAAAATAATACACTGCCGGAAGCCAACTTCAGGTTTCATTAAAACTATTCCTGGTTCAAAAATTCTGTTTATTTTAGATACTATAGCTTTAGGATTGCAAAAAGGAAATATCGTTATCTATATTTCAACATATCACTATTCTAAAAGCAATCATTATGACATCATTATTGAAGAACTCGGGACAGGTAAAATATTGAAATCCGGAGAAAAAATATCCTATAACGAACTTATTCATGACCTTCAGTCTTTTTTCTAATGACGCCTCACAATAATATTTTTCTTTAAAAAGTAGAAATTATTTAAAAATTTCTCATAAAACAGAGTGATGGTTTTATTTTAAATAGTAAAATTCCGTATTTTGATAATGTGAAATAAGTGTTTACTTGTCTTGTTTTCAGTGTTTTATGTGTTTGTGGTTTAAAAGCGGCTATTGTAGGTGATGTGCTTTTACATTTATCTTTGGCCGAGAATTGTACACGTTTTAAAACCACAAATTAAATGAAGAATCTAAGTATTTGGATGAAGGGAATACTGATTTCCTTGTGCTTTACCATAAGTCATTCAAAAGCACAAGTTGGTATTAATACCTCAAACCCTCAAACCGCTTTTCATGTGGATGGGGCAAAAGATAATCCCCTATCCGGAGTTCCTTCCAACACACAGGCAGCTAATGATGTTGTCATAACTTCTACAGGAGAAATAGGAATTGGAACATTATCTCCTGCTGTTAAGATAGATACACGGTCTGCAGCTAACACAGATAATTCAATCGGAATAGGAGAGACCAGCCAGCCGGCTTCATCAGCCGGTGGAGGCGCTGTAAGATATAATCCGCTGAATGGCGGAAAAATGCAGTACTCAGATGGCATTGTATGGCAGGATCTTATTTCTTCTCCCACCAAAGCTGTCGTGGTAGCCAATCTTCAGGCAGCGAATTTTGCCGTTAAAATTCCTTATCAGGTTTCTACAGGCATTGCCGGATGGACAGAAATTTCTGATCCTACAGCAAACTTTACTCCCGGAACAGGTGTTTTTACAGCGCCAAGAACCGGAGTATATCTTGTTTCTTTTACCTATGATTTTGTGAGAATCCCTATAGTCTCAGGCTATTTTTCGGAAGCGAGATATGTAGTGAACGGAAACAGTACTGTTAAAAAATGCGTGAAATCTTTCTCCAATATTTCAAAACAGGCACAGGTTGCAGGTTCTTGTGTGGCCGGAGTTCAACTGAATAAAGGCGATACACTTCAGCCCTATATCTACCAGTCTGTTTATAATGGTAATCTAAGCCTTAGAACAGATCTAACTTCTGCAAGCAATGATTATGGCTTTGTAAATCTTTCTATTTTAGAACAATAACACACTTGATATGAGAAAAAAATTAATACTGGCTTTATTTATTGGTTACGGCATGTGGATGCAGGCTCAGGTAGGAATCAATATGTCTGCCCCGGAAGGAACGGTACATATAGATGGACAGAAAAACACAAATGCTTCAATACCTTCCAGTTATTATGATGATGTAGTTATTACTCCCGCCGGAAATGTAGGAGCAGGAACAAAATCCCCAAAAACAAGACTGGACCTTAGATCAAATGAACGTTTAAATGCAATAGGAATTGGAGGAACTTCACAGTCTGCTTCTGCCGCTAAGGCCGGAGCGCTGAGGTATAACTCAGGAACACAGGATCTGAGCTATTCTAACGGAACCTCATGGATCACACTGGCCCATAAAACGTCCAATGATTTTGTAGATGCAGAAAACTCTTCGGTACAAAGCTTTGCTGACGGAGTGCAGGCTCCTGTTACCAACTGGACTAAAAAGACGGATGTGAATAACAGCTTTAATGCTGGGACAGGAACCTTTATAGCCTCAAAAACAGGAGTGTACATTGTATCCTTTACCTTTTCGCTGGCCTCCGGAAGTATTGCAAATGATTCAAGGTATGAGACTTTGATTCAGACCAATTCAACATCTTCCACCACCAATAAAGTGTTCAAATGTGTAGGAAGTTACCCCGGAACCAATAGCATTGGAAACCGTGTTGCGGGAAACTGTTCAGGAATTTTTAACCTGAACCAGGGGGACAATATTACGGTAAGCCTGAATCAGAAACTGGGAAGTTCAAAAACTTTGGATACTGATGCTACACTTACTTCTTTAAGTATTTTCGGATTATAAAAAGACAGATGATGAAAAAAAATTGTTTACTGATTGTAATGACTTTAAGCTTCCACTGTGTATTTTCACAGGTTGGAATCAATACTCCAAATCCACAGGGTATTCTGCATATTGATGGACAAAAAGATAATCCTGTTTCAGGATCGACATTTACTCCGGCTCAGCAGAGTAATGATATTCTTGTGAGCAGCGCCGGAAAAATAGGAGCGGGAACGCTCATCCCGGTCGCGAAAGTTGACGCCAGGAATTCCGGAAATGGAGCCATTGGCTTTGGAACTTCTTCACTCACTGCACCTGCAGCCGATGAAGGAGCCGTACGTTATAACAGCGGAGTGGAATATTCTAATGGAAATGAATGGCTTCCTTTGCTCACAGCACAGCCCACAAATAATAAAGTAATCGTTATTGCAGCCAAAACCAACAATAATGTAAAGCTGGCAACTCCGTCTATTCCAACAATAACTGCAGGTTTACAAAACAGGGCAAGTAATTATCTTGTAGACTGGAGTAAAACTTTTGAAAGTAATTCCGGTACCAATTTCAATGCTGCTACTGGTATCTTTACCGCGCCCCGCAACGGAATTTATGTAGCTTCTTTCACAACAGATCTTGCCCCATTAGCAATTAATTATACTACGGATCCTTTAAATCCTATTCAGATAGAAGCGATCTGGCAGCTTTATGATAATACAACGGGATTAGCCGTCACCAATATTGTAAATACGGTAAAATGTGTCAATACCATGTCCTCAAACAGTGTAGGAAATATTGATGCAGGAAGTAACTGTACCGCCTCATTTTACATGACAGCAGGGCAGAGACTGATGCCTTACATCTGGTTTAATTTAAATAATTCAATCGTTGCCAATTTTTCATTAAATAATACCGGCGGCTATAATAATCTTACAATAGCGGAACAGTAATCAGGAGATTTCATCCAGTGTTTTGATAAACGCAGACGGATGCAGCCCTGTGATCTTCTTAAATTCAAGAGAAAAAGCGCTGTGAGAAGAATAACCCGTGATTTCAGAAAGGTGATTAATCTTGTACTTTCTGTACTGCGGTTCGTTTTTTAGTTGGTTGACAATGTAATTGATTCTCAGGTGATTAATGTATTGGTTGAAATTAAATTTCTTATGTTTTTTAATAACTGCAGAAAGATATTTTGTATTGATATTCAGTGTGTTTGCAAGATTATAACGAGAAATGTTCTTGTTGTTAAACTCAAGACTTTCCTCAAATATTTTTAGTCCGTGTAATATGTTTTCCTCTACTTCAGGCGAAATTTTTATTTCTGTCGGAGTAGGGGAGTTTTTTGTCTGAATATCCTCAGATGCTTCCTGAGGATCTTCTTCATAAACAACTGGAGAAATACCTTCTTTGTAAATTTTGGCAACAGATTCTTTATGCTTTTTACGAAGACGGATAGTATTGAAAATAACAGCTCCTAAAATAATTATTAAAGCAAGGCAGGCTATGATAAGCCCTTTTGAAGTAGAGTGACTTTCATTGAGCTGCTGATGAAAATTTTCTTCTTTTTTGGATAATGTGTTATTGACGGCCATTGCTTTGTTGTAAGCAATGCTGTCTTTTAATTTAAGATTTTCAATTTTATATTTCTCCGTATTGGAATCGTCATGAAGCAAAGCATATGCTTCTTCAAGATTTTTGGTAATCTCAATCTTTTTTTCATTGAAACCATACTGATCTGCAATTGCCAGAGATTTCTTATAATAAAGCACCGCACTGTCCGGCTTATTTTGTCCTGAAAACAAAAATCCAATATCATTAAGGATGTTTGCCCGGAGATAATAATTGCTTTCTCCCACCAAAGAAAGCGCCTGTCCGAAATAATATTTTGCGTCCTTAAATTTCTTTACTTCAGATAAATTATACCCCATATTGGTATAAGCGGAGATCAAAAGTTCATTTCGCCTGGTTACATTTTTAAGCTTCTGAAATTCCTGAATGGCACTTTTAGAGTAATACTCTTTCTCTTTATATTGATTCCTATTAAGAAGGATCAAAAAAGAATTAAAGATCATCCCTTTCAGCTCATGTCCTTCTTCCGTATTATTGTGTTTTACTTCAGAGAGGGCATTTTGGAGGCTTGTAGAAGATTCTTTGAGCAGCCCAAGCTTTGCATATTGAGTTCCCTGCATTCTGTATGCAAGTGCTTTCCCAATATTATAATTGCTTTTGGTAGATATTTTAAGGGCCTTATCTGCAAAATCAAGACTTTTCTCAGCATCAGATTGTAAATAGCTGTTGAAGGATTTCAAATAATAGGCTTTTGCAAGAAATTCAGGGAGATTTTTTTTCTGTGCTGAATCTATAATCCTATTCAAAACGATTTCCGAACTGTCCGGATTCTTGGATGAAAGAGTACGGGCATATTTGTACTGTCCCTCAAAATCAAATGCCTGAGGGAATGCAGAAATCGAAATAATAAGGAAGAAAAAGAGAATAATTTTTTTCTTCATTGTGTTTTTGTGTTTTATTTTTTTTGGTATTTCCAGTTACGGCTTTTACCCTCCGCTATCCACTCCAAAGACTGTTCCAATCTTTTATTCCGGGTTGCTTCGGTTTTTGCTTCTGTTACCCACGCAATATATTCTTTTCTGAAGGATGGTGAAGCCTTTTCAAAAATATCAGAGGCTTTTGAATGAGCATGTAATGCAGACTGAAAATAATCAGGAACTTCCATTTCTGTTTTGGAGGGCGGGGCTTTCTTCATAGTAACACCCATATCCGTAAGTTCCATGGCTTCTTTAATTGCTTTTTTCAGCTGAGGTTTGGAAGGAAGATCTTCAATTCCTGTTACTTTTCCTAAGCTGAACATTGAGCTTCTTTCAGCTGTTGTTTCTATCTCCTTTAGTGTTTTCATCTCCTGATGCAGCCAGAATCCGAGACTGCAGTATTGCTTGAAAGCGGTAATGGAACAAAGAATTTTGCCTTTATACATGAACGTAGGAAACTTCCATTTGATCGCTTCTTCTGCATCGGGGCAGACTTCGTGAATCGTTTCACGGAGATAATGTAAGATAGGTTTTGCAAAATCCGGAGATTTTTCAATGTATTCATCAACTTTTACGCTGTGTTTATCCATAGTGTTTATTGGAATAATTGTACAATTTCGTTCACAAAGAATTTTACCTGATCAGGTCTTCCTCTGTCATTTTTAGGGTTGTTGGAGTAGCTCCCGGTTTTTACAATAACGATATTGTGCTCCGGAACCATAATAATATACTGTCCCTGTAATCCCAGGAAATAATAATGTTTGATGGGGTTGTCATGATTGATCCACAGTCCCATTCCATAAATGCCTTCAGACTTTTCAGTCGGAGTTCTCATCTGTTCAATGAAGTCAGCGTTAAGAATCTGCTGATCCCCGGCTTTTCCATCATTCAGAAAGAGCTGTCCCAGCTTAGCAAAATCTCTTGCATTGGAATGAATGCAGCAATACGTTTTTTCCATACCATAATCGTCTGTACTCCATTTCGCATTCTGTTCCATTCCCAAAGGAATCCAGAATTTTTCTGATAAATAGCTCGCTAATGGTTGGTTCAGAGCTTTCCGGAGGGCAAAACCAAGAAGTTGGGTAGAACCGCTTTGATATTCGAATCTTGTTCCCGGTTCTTCTTTAAATTTTCTTGAGAATACAGCTTTTACAAGGCTTTTTCCATAATAAGCTTTGGCATTGGGAAGAAACGGATTATTGTAATTTTCATCCCAGTCCAGCCCGGATTCCATTTGAGCGAGGTTTTTAAGGGTAACCTCATTTCCGAATGGTTTATTTTTAAATTCCGGATAGAAATCAGAGAACTTTTCATCAATAGTAGGAATAATACCTTCTTCCAACGCTTTTCCCAACAACATGACAGTCACTGCTTTTGCCATCGAAAAAGAATTGGTTTGTGAAAGCTGGTTATAACCATCCCAATATTGCTCATAAAGAATTTTTCCATTTCGTATCACAATAAAAGCGGCTGTTTTGGAGTGTTTTAAATTTTCAACTAAATGTTTAGGTAAATCCTTTTTGTTGTAATCCGGATCTTCTTCCCAGAGTTCAGGTTCTTCTGTGGCAATAGGGTTGCTCGGGAAAAGATTTCCGTCATCAATATATGCACTTGATTTTCCTTTAAGATAAGTTTTTGAAATACCACTAAATAAATAATCATATCCCAGAAAATAAGCCGCTGCAGCACCAGCTACCGCTCCACCTATCATATACTTTAGTATTCTCATTTTTTCACGAATGGGTCTCTAACAAATTTAGAATAATTTGGCTATAAAAATTAAAATGAATCATCAAATAAGTTATTTTTGTTCTTATTGATGAAAACTATGACCAGAAAACTTATTGTATTGGGGTACTTCCTATTTTCAATCATGGGAACAGCCCAGATTTATAAACCGATAGATACCACAGATTATATACAGAGGAAAGCATTTTTAATGAGTTTTGAAGGAAATAATGAAGCGACTGTGAAGAAATTAAAATCGCAGTATTCCGGGAAAACAGGTTCTGAATTATCCAAAATCTATAAAGAATTCGGAACAGACTTTCAAAAGCAGGTGAAGAATAAGGATTTTATCTTTAAATCGGAATTTGAAACCAGCATACAGTCTATGATTCAACGTCTTAAAAAGAATAATCCTAAAATTCCTCAGGACCTGAAAATTCTGATCGCAAAAGATAATACTCCCAATGCTTACTGTCTTGCTGACGGAACTTTTGTTATCAATATGGGGCTTTACAGCTGGCTTAATAATGAAGAGCAAATTGCAGCTGTGATCTCCCATGAACTGGGTCATAAAATAGAAGAACATTCCCTGAAAACCTTTTTAAAAATTATCGAACAGGATAAATTGGATAAAGTATTGGTTGAGAATATAAAATCAACTACCACCAGCCGAACTCAGAGCCAGAATCAGAAAGCTTTCGATATCTTTAAAAATACAGTGTATAAAAAAGGGGTGGAAAAAAGACAAAGCGAAATGCAGGCGGATTCTTTGGGTTATGTTATTTTTAAAAACAGTGATTTTAAGAAGTCTGAATTTGTAAATGCACTTCAAAGACTGCAGGATTTCGATACGATCTCACCAAGAGAGCTGAAAATAGAAACGTATAAAAAACTTTTTAATCTTCCAAAGCAGGCCTTTAATGAAAAATGGATGAAGAAGGAAGATTTTTCCCTGTACAATTATAATTTCTACAAAGAAAAGCTGAACAAGGATTCCCTCGCATCGCACCCTGAAGTGTCCAGAAGAATTGAGATGCTTAAAAAAACATTTGCTGAACTTAAAAGTTCAATTGCTCCGGAAAAACCTTCAGATCTGTTTGTAACATTAAAGAAAACAGCAAGAATGGAAATTTTGCCCAACTATTTCCACTCAGAAGATTATGGGCAGGGAATTTATGCTGCCATGCAGTTTCTGCAGGATGAAGAGGAAGAAAAATATTATAAAAGCTGGCTGGGAAGATGTTTTTCCAAGATATATGAAGCGAGAAAAAGCTATAATCTGAACCGGTATCTGGATAGGATAGAACCTAAAAATCAAAGTGAAAGCTATCAGCAGTTCCTGAACTTTATGTGGAACTTAAGTTTGGATGAAATTAAAAATATTGCAGACTTTTACCAGACCAATGAAAAGATAGTGAAAGCAAACTGATCTTGATATAAGTATTGGAGATATCAATAGGAATGGACTTTAGCCTGTTTTTTAAATAATAAAAATTCCACTGGCTTTAGCCAAAACTTAAAAATAAGAACCCTGATGACTCATCAGGGTTCTTATTTTATACTAGTAATTTAATTTCTCCAAACGGATCTTATTGAATTTTTCTTTTTCGTTATACTCCCGAAGAAGGATATACCCCTCTTTTCCTACATAGGGTGTTACTGCATAATTGTCTTTTTCGGAAATAGGAATGATCTCCTGTTTGAATTTTCCGTCAATAATGGTATTGATGAATAAATTCCATCTTTTCTGCTTTGTTACTTCATCTTTCTGATAGTCGCGGTAGAAAAATACCACGTCTTTTCCACCGTTGAGGTATTGTGAAAAGAGATAATCACTGTTTACCCATTTAGATTTTTCTTTTTCAAAGACCTGTACATTTTTTACTTTGAAATCTTTATCTGTGTATATGTAAACAAGGTCTGTTGTTTTGGGAGCATTATATTGTCCGGCAGGTTTATATTTTTCGGATAAAATACCTACACTTCCATCGTTCATGAAGTACATGTCTTTGGTCTGAAGCATGTAACCACTTTCTACCATACCATTTCTATTGAGTTTTGGAAGGAAAGCTGAGATATTCGGCTCATAATTGATTGTTTTGGTATCTGCAGTAAAGTTTTTTTTGTCTACCAGCATTCTTGCAAATCCTACTGACTCAGAATCATCATAGTTTCTTCCCAGCAGAACTACTTTATCATCGAAATTTTTATCATTATCAATCTTTCTGTAATTGGAGTAGAAGGATTCAATATTGTCTATGGTATCATCAGATAATCCGGTTACCGGCTTGTTGGATGTTTCTTTTCCGGTTTTCATATCAAGAACCAGGAGACTGAATGATTTCTGCTTTTCATTCACTTTCTTCATGATGCAGTACATATAATTTTCATCTCTTTCCAGAACAGATAAAGTAGAATAAATTTTCTTACTTCCGTCAGTATTGTATTTATATCTCCAAACCTCCTTTTTGTTTTCATCAAATCTCATGAGGCTGTTGTTATTTTCATACTTTCCGTAATCTTTATACTCCACGGCAAAGTAGCCGCCTTCTTTCAGCTCACCTACGGCAGAAACATAGTTGTACCCTTTATCTTTTTTCTCATCACGGTTTTCCTTACGCTGTTCTTTCCAGCTCTTCGGTTCGTTGATTTCTTTGAAAGTACCGTTTTCCAGATAGTCATAATAGATTTTTCTGGTAATAGAATTTGTTTTAGGGTCAATCACCATAGAAACAGGAGTAAATACTTCTCGGCTTTTTACCAGAGAATAATCCATCATTGAGGGCTTTAAGATAATCTGCCCTTTAAAATCAACATATCCTAAATAAGAGGCAGCAGTGATATCACCTTCAAATTCTTTATTGGCAACAGGGTTGAGGTTTTTATCTAATATCACATACTCAAACTTTTTGGTCTTATCACCGGATTTTCCGTAAGAATATAGAGAAACGTAACCGTAAAGATTGTCTTTATCATCGAATAAAGCATTCATTCCCACGTGATCCCCAGCGGCAAGTGTTGTCAGATCCTGGGTTTGGGAAAATGCAAATGTCTGGATCAGTCCAAACACTATGAGTGTTATTTTTTTCATGGTTAAAATTTGAGGGATAAAAGTAATAAATTAACCCATATGTTGATAAAAATAAAAAAGCCCTGAGAACAGGGCTTTTTTTATTATAATTGAGAAAGTAAATTTCTGAAGTTCGTTTTTTCATCAATGATTCGTCTCAAATCTGAAACAGGAACTCTTTCCTGCTGCATAGTATCTCTGTCTCTTATGGTTACTGTATGATCAGTAAGAGAGTCGTGGTCAATAGTAATACAGTATGGAGTACCGATAGCATCCTGTCTTCTGTAACGCTTTCCGATGGCATCTTTTTCTTCGTAGAACAGATTGAAATCATATTTCAGATCATTGAAGATATTTTCTGCATACTCTGCTAAACCGTCTTTCTTCATCAAAGGAAGGATGGCTGCTTTAATTGGTGCCAATGCCGGAGGTAAAGATAAAACTGTTCTTTCTGAACCATCTTCCAATACTTCATCTTTTAAGCAGTGAGAGAATATAGAAAGGAATAATCTGTCTAAACCTACTGAAGTTTCCACTACATAAGGAACATAGTTTTCGTTTCTTTCAGGATCAAAGAACTGAAGCTTTCTTCCTGAGAATGTTTCATGTGCCTTTAAGTCGAAATCTGTTCTTGAGTGAATACCTTCCAGTTCTTTAAACCCGAATGGGAAGTTAAATTCAATATCAGCAGCAGCATTCGCATAGTGAGCCAATTTCTCATGATCATGGAATCTGTAATTATCATTTCCTAGACCTAGAGCCAAGTGCCAGTTCAGACGTTTCTGCTTCCACTTCTCATAGAACTCAAGTTCTGTTCCCGGAGCAACGAAGAACTGCATTTCCATCTGTTCGAATTCACGCATTCTGAAGATAAACTGTCTTGCAACAATCTCGTTTCTGAATGCCTTACCAATCTGTGCAATACCGAAAGGAAGTTTATGACGTGAAGTTTTTTGTACGTTTAAGAAGTTAACGAAAATACCCTGAGCCGTTTCCGGTCTAAGGTAAAGATCCATTGCACTGTCTGCAGAAGCTCCCAGCTTTGTTCCGAACATCAGGTTGAACTGTCTTACTTCTGTCCAGTTTTTAGAACCGGTATCAGGATCTGCAATTTCAAGCTCTTCAATTAAAGATTTTACATCAGCAAGATCTTCATTTTCCAGAGATTTCGCCAGTCTTGAAAGAATAGCTTCTCTCTTTGCTCTGTATTCCAGAATTTTTGGATTCGTGGCAACAAACTGATCTTTATCAAAAGCATCCCCGAATCTTTTCGCCGCTTTTTCAATTTCTTTGTTCTCTTTGTCTTCAATTTTAGCGCAGTAGTCTTCCACCAAAACGTCTGCTCTGAAACGTTTCTTAGAATCTTTATTATCAATCAATGGATCGTTGAAAGCGTCTACGTGGCCTGATGCTTTCCATGTGGTTGGGTGCATCAAAATCGCCGAGTCAATACCCACAATATTCTCGTTAAGCTGTACCATAGCTTTCCACCAGTATTGTTTGATATTATTTTTTAGTTCGGCCCCGTTCTGTCCATAATCATACACAGCGGATAAACCATCATAGATCTCACTCGATGGGAAAATAAAACCATATTCTTTAGCGTGAGAAATCACTTTCTTGAAAACATCTTCTTGCTTTGCCATAATTTTTACATCTGATGTGCAAAAATAATGTTTTTTATTGGGAAAATATTAATACCTGTAAGATCCTACATTAGAGATTGTCATTAAGAAGCATCCTCCCACGCCAATGATAAATAAAACACCAGCCAAAATAAACAGTAATATCTTTGCTATTCTGTATTTTTTTAAGGGCACGAAAAGAATTGTAGCAATCGTTATTATAACAGCGATCACGATCAATTTTACAAAAAAACCAAAATAATCTGTCATTTTTTTAAATTAAGGTAAAACCTTTTACTAATATAAACCTTTTATTTGAAGTTTGATAAAGGAGCCGGGAACCTGCTTTTGCTACTCGCTTTTTCTGGTTTTAGGCGGCGGCGAAGCCGCCGCCTAAAACCAGAAAAGAGCTCAAACATACCGCTCAATCAGGGCTAAATCGGTCGAAAATTTCTACTTTTGCACCATGTTAGAAATTCTTTATCGAGACGAGCATATTATTGCCATCAACAAACCCAGCGGATTATTGGTTCATAAATCTTTCTATGCGGGAGAAGCAGATACTTATGCTATTCAGGAGTTGAAGAAACAGATTGGACAAAAAGTGTATCCTGTACACCGGTTAGACCGAAAAACGTCAGGTGTTCTGTTGTTTACTTTAGATAAAGATACTCTTAGAATCATGAGCGAACAGTTTGCATCACGCGAAGTGGAGAAGAAATATCTGGCAATTCTTCGGGGTTGGGCAAAAGAAGAAGAAACAATTGATTATGATTTAGTTAATGAAAATGAAGTCACACAAAATGCCGTTACATACTATCGCCGTCTGCAGACTTCAGAAATAGATTTGCCTTTTTTAAAACATCAGACTTCGAGATATTGTTTGGTAGAAGCAATTCCTGAAACAGGAAGATTTCATCAGTTGAGAAAACATTTTAAACATATTCTTCATCCTATTTTAGGTTGCAGAAAACATGGCTGCAATAAACAAAATAAGTTGTGGCTTCAAACATTTGAGATCAACAAAATGACGCTTCACGCCCATCAACTGATTTTTAATCATCCTGTTTCTAACGAAAGAATTACAGTAAATGCAACTATAGATGAAGAGTTCAAAAGAATAGGGGATATTCTGAACTTTGATCTGAGTTCCTATTCTTAAGTTATTTGTGAATATTTTTTAACGCAATGTTCACTAAGAGTGTATTTAAATGGATACTTTTCGACCGCTGAGGCACTTCGTTCAGCAAAAGCTAATAGCGCATACTTCGCTTAGTGAAACACCTTTGCGAACCGAAATGTTTTCAGGATAGTCGAAGTATTTTGCGATCATAGCGTTAAAATATCTTACTCATTTTGAGAGTACACAGATTGTTTTCCGGCTTATAGATCTTATATATCAAACATTTTGATAAAATATCATAGGTTAACCGAACATTAATTTTAAAATGAGTATTTTTGTAAAACTTTTTTTCAATGTACAAATCGCTCATTCGTCCAATTCTTTTTAAATTTGATCCTGAAGATGTTCATCACTTTACATTTTCAATGCTTAAGAATTTGGGATTTCTTACCAAACTATTTTTCCCAAAACCTATTGAAGACAAACGTCTGGAAAGAGAAGTTTTCGGATTAAAATTCAAAAATCCTGTTGGATTGGCAGCTGGTTTTGATAAAAATGCAGTGTTGTTCAACGAATTGGGAGACTTGGGGTTTGGATTTGTAGAAATTGGAACGGTAACACCAAGGGCACAGGCCGGAAATCCAAGAAAAAGATTATTCCGTTTGATAGAAGATGGAGGAATCATCAACAGGATGGGGTTCAATAACGATGGTCTTGAAGCAGCGATTGAAAAACTGAAATCCAACAAAGGAAAAGTAATTATCGGGGGAAACATCGGAAAAAATACAGATACAAGCCCGGAAAACTATACTCAGGATTATCTGGACTGTTTTGAAGGTCTTCATCCTCATGTAGACTACTTTGTACTCAACGTAAGCTGTCCGAATGTAGGAAGCCACGCCAAACTTGAAGATGTAGAATATCTGAGAGAGCTGATCACAGAAGTGAAGAAAATAAATCTGTCAAAATCTGTACAGAAACCCATCTTACTTAAAATTGCTCCGGATCTTAATAACAATCAATTAGACGAAATCATTGAACTGATTGCGGAAACAAAGATTGATGGTATTGTAGTTTCCAATACATCAGTGAACAGGGAAGGTTTGAAAACCTCTCCGGAAGTTTTAGAACAGATAGGAAATGGAGGATTAAGCGGAAAACCTATCCGTGAAAGAAGTACAAAAATGATCAAGTACCTTTCTGATAAAAGTAACAGAGCATTCCCAATCATTGGAGTAGGTGGAATACATTCTGCAAAAGATGCTATGGAGAAGTTGGATGCAGGAGCTACACTGGTTCAGCTGTATACAGGCTTTATTTATGAAGGCCCGGAACTGATCAACGAAATCAATCAGGAGCTTTTGAAAAGAGCAAGCCGATTACCAAGATAAAAATAGAAAGAGAGTTTAGATAACTCTCTTTTTTATTTTGACTTTATGACTGATGCATTTTCTAAATCTATGGTAAGAGTATAAGCAGGCGCTGTATCAGATTTACCT
The DNA here is from genome assembly GCF_052044565.1 of Chryseobacterium sp. 22543. NCBI lineage: Bacteria > Pseudomonadati > Bacteroidota > Flavobacteriia > Flavobacteriales > Weeksellaceae > Chryseobacterium > Chryseobacterium sp. 22543. The sequence continues at coordinate 340,568 of NZ_JBQENH010000004.1, read as the reverse complement.
ATTTTATATTGTATCGTTTTTCTGTCCTTGGACTTAGTTTTGGTAACGTCATAAATATTATCCAGACAACTTTCTATCAGAAATTTCTCATAATTTTTATAATTCCAGTCTTTTGTGAAGTAAAGAACCCGGTATCCTTTTTCGCCTTCGCTGGCACCACATCTTCCACATGCATTAAGATTCGAAGAATGTTCGAAATACAGCAATACCCGGTTCCTGTTTTCTCCCGATGTATAGGAAATCAGTTCATTTCCTCCATATTGATTGATAAAGTCGAATGTATTGATTTTTTTATTATTAGGTAAGATTAGATAGTTGTTGTAGCGGTAAATCATATCATTACTGGTAAAAAGTCTGGCAGGATAAGTTTTTTTATCCAGATAAATATTTCCCTGAATTGTATTTTCTTTAGTTTCGTCCTGATTAAAGCTAATATATTCTTTGGGAGTCAGTAACTGTGCTATTTCATTTGTTTTTTCTACCGTTTGTGGTGACGTGATCTTTTCTTTAAATATTTTGGAATTTATTTTTTGCTGAGCACCAAAGTTATATAATGAGAGTTTACCATAATCATAAACCCCCGTTAGCGGAATTTTCTTCTGATACTTATCGTAATAATACCATCCGTCTACAAAATACTGGTAGAGACTGCAATCTGCAATTCCTGCGAAATGAAGCTGCATAGTAATGGGGACTCCTGCAATTTCTCCTTTGAAAATCTGTGAAGAATCGGTTACTTTCTTTAATTCAACTTTTTGGCAGAGAAAAAATGAGAGGGTTAAAGAAAATAATAAAATAAATATTTTTTTCATGGCGGGTAGTCACTAGTTTTTTAGAGGAAGAAATGGGTGATGGTGTAGATAATAAGCCCGACCAGGCCGCCAACCAGTGTTCCGTTGACCCGGATAAACTGTAGGTCTTTTCCCACTTCCAGTTCCAATTTTTCACTAAGCTCTTTTCCCTGCCAGTTTCCAACAGTTGTACTGATGAGGTTCCCGAATTGGTGGGTGTTTTTCAGAATATATTTATAGGCCGTTACCCGAACCCAATGGTCAATTTTGTTCTGAAGGTTTTCATCTGTCTTTAAATTCTGTGCAAATTCATTCAGGTTTTTAGAAAGATAGTTTTTCAATGCAGAATGCTCTTCCTGAAGCTCTTTCATCAGTGTTTTTTTGATAGAAACCCAGATGTCATTGGAATACTCATCCAGTTTATCATTTTTCAGGAGTCCGTTTTTGATGGTTTTAAATTCTTCATCCCATTTCGGATCCTCTTTCAGATCAACGGAGAATTCATGAATTTTCTGTGTAATCAATCCTCTTACTTCATGCTGAGGATCTTCTTCTATTTCTTTAAAAAAATCAGAAAGTCCGTCGGTAATTTTATCCGCAATTTTATTATCTACAAAAGATGGAATGAATGAATAACTGCCTTTTTTTACACGTTCCTGGATCATTTCATCATTTTCAATGATATATTCTTTGATTTGTTTTGAAAGATTGGTGATGATTCTCTGATGATCATTTTTTTCCAGAATATACCCTATCCCGTTTCCAACTACTTTATTAAGTTTGATATCGTCTGTCATCTCAGACACCTTTTTGCTGATAAACTGGCTTACTGTGGAGTTATCCAGTTTATTGAGAATATCAAGAACAATATCTGAAAGATTTCTAATCAAAATTTCCTGACTTTTTTCCTTTGCCAGCCATTCTCCGACAAAATTGGAAACTTTAAGCTTTTGGATGTAAGGACGTATATTCTGAGGAGAAAGAAAGTTCCCCACTACAAAACTCCCAAGGTTGTCTCCAAGTCTTTGTTTACTGTTTTCAATCAGATTGGTATGAGGGATCGGAAGCCCGAGCGGATGGCGGAATAATGCGGTTACAGCAAACCAGTCAGCAAGAGCTCCTACCATAGCAGCTTCAGCAAAGGCCCGCACATAACCGATCCAATGAGAGTTATTAGACTTCTGTAAAATAGTGGTAACAATGAAAATAACAGCCATCAGAACGAATAATCCTGTAGCAAATGCTTTATATTTTCTCAGTTGTTTTCTTTTTGCTTCGTCATTCATATTCTCAAATTTACTAAATTTGGTTATGAAACCGTTTAATCTTGATAAAAGCTTTTAAACCTCAAAACTTTTGGGGTTAAAGAATGAAATTTACGATGAAATTTTTAGTTTCAATCACCTTATTATTTTTTCTGCAGTCTTGTACGCAGAAATATGAACCTATTAAAACCTCTTCTATGGAAAATACAGAAGCAAAAAACAATCCATACTATTCCAGAACTGATACTGCAAAACTTAATATTTCCAACGAAGAATGGAAAAAAATCCTCGCACCGGATTTATATGCAATTGCCAGGGAAGCAGCAACAGAAAGAGCTTTTACAGGAAAATATAACGAATTTGATGAGTTAGGAGAATATTATTGTGCCGTTTGCGGAAATCACCTGTTCCGTTCTACATCAAAATTTTCCAGCAGCTGCGGCTGGCCAAGTTTTTTTGAAGCTGATAAAGAAGGAGTCTATTATATAAGAGATCAGTCTTATGGAATGGATCGGGTAGAAGTGCTTTGTAAAAGATGCGATTCCCATCTGGGACACGTTTTCGATGACGGTCCAAAACCTACAGGATTAAGATACTGTATGAATTCCGTAAGCCTTGAGTTTGTAGCTGATTCTAAGAAGTAAACATGAAATGAAAGAACCGGAGTTGTTTGAGGAACGTAAACTTGTATGGCTGGCGCTTTCTGATTTATATCTGGATATAGAACTTCAGGAATGGCAATTTCAGTATATGACCGGAATTTTTCTTAAAAGTCCTTTTAGTTTTGAAAAGATTAAAAAGATAGATCAATATGAAATTTTTCCCGTTCTTTTTTCTAATCTGCTGAATCCGGCTGGCGAATGGGCTGGCTTTGAAGAAAAAAGATTAGTTAAAAATATTATGAACTGGATGGAATCCCGAAGTGAGCTGGATATTCTTGCTATCAAATGTATTTATCCAATATATGAACAGGTAAATAGAGATTATTGGAAAAGACTTGAAGAAATCTATCATCAGATAGGTTTCTGACTTTCCAATGGAAGGAAACCTTGAGTGTTTATGAGCCTTGATGTATTTCGAATTCTCAAAAATAAGTGCTTTAATTCACAGAATCAGGACGTTAAAGTTTCTTAAATAGCGTTAAACTTTTTAGAGTTATAACCCCTTGGTAATTATGTTTTTATAATTTTGCCCCACTAATTTGGATTTATATAGTATTGAATGAAAGGATTTTATAGCGTATTAGGCCTTGTTTACATGGTGACGACTTCATTCTACATTTCCCCAAGACTAGCGGCGAAAAGTGAGAATGTAAAAACAACGAAAACTGAAAAAGTAGCTGAAACGAAATCTGAGAAGAGCACAACAGCCGTATCTTCATCAGAAGCATTATACCAATCTATTGCATTTGACCCTGAACACGAATTGAATTATGAAGTGTTCTCAAAAGCATTGACGGGTTATGAAAATTTAAAAAAAGCAGGATTGCTTACCCAAGACTCGCATTTATTGACTATCTGCGATTTTTCTATGTCTTCTAACACAAAAAGACTTTGGATCATTGACCTGGAAGACAAGAAAGTTCTGTTCAACTCTTTAGTGGCACACGGAAAAAATACAGGCGAAGAATTTGCGACGAATTTTTCTAACAGGGAAAGTTCGCTGCAGAGCAGCATGGGATTTTATATTACGGATGCAACCTATCAGGGGGACAACGGATATTCTCTGAAGTTATTGGGAATGGATAAGGGCTTTAATGATGCTGCATACAGAAGAGCAATTGTAATGCATGGTGCGGATTATGTAAGTGATGCATTTGCGGCAATGCACAAAAGAATCGGAAGAAGCTGGGGATGCCCTGCTGTCCCAAGAGAGCTGACACAATCTATAATCAATACGATTAAAGGAAAAAACTGTCTGTTCATCTATTATCCTGATCAGAATTATCTTTCTTCCTCAGAATGGTTGAAAGCGTAAAGATAAAAAGAGCAGTCAGATTTGGCTGCTCTTTTTCTTTTAAAATAGTCCTGCAATTCGAAAATAAGAATTAAATTTATATAAGCCTTTTAGCCTTAAAGTATAACAGAATGATGAATGGACAGCATGAAAATCATAAAAATATAAGTGTAGCTCTGGAAACATTGACAGGATTCATTCCAGCCATAAGACTGATTAATAATCCTGATGGCTCATGTACTTTTGAGAAAGGTAAAATGCCCACCCTTAAACATATCAATGCATCGGTTTTCTGGATGAGTAATGAAACTGAAGAATGGGAAAAAAATGATCATCCAGCGCCCAGAAGGCAATATGTTATTACCATCAAAGGGAATATAAGATTTAAAGTAACAGATGGTACTACATTTATTATTAAACCAGGAATCATCCTTTTAGCTGAAGATCTTAAAGGTGCCGGACACAGCTGGGATATGGTGAAAGGTAAGAAATGGGAGAGACTTTATATCCCGATTTTAGAGAATGAAGGTGACTTTTTCATTCCTGATGATGATTTTATATAACAGTTAAAGATAAGTTAGAATAAAAAATCCCTGTATGATTTCATACAGGGATTCTCAATTATTTTAATTCAAATTAGCTGAATTTCTTGAAAATTAAAGTCGCATTATGCCCTCCGAATCCAAAAGCATTACTTAAAGCATAGGTAATATCTTTTTCTTTTGCTTCTCCAAAGACAATATTGATATCTTGTGGGATATTCTGATCTATACTGTGAAGATTGATCGTTGGCGGAATAATTCCGTTTTGAATCGCTTTAATAGAAATTATGGCTTCTACAGCTCCCGCAGCTCCCAACAGGTGGCCTGTCATGGATTTCGTTGCACTGATATCAAGATTTTTACTTCCTTTAAATAATTTATTAATTCCATTGAGCTCAACCAGATCTCCAAGCGGAGTAGAAGTGGCATGAGGATTAATATAATCAATATCATCTACAGTGATCTTTGCTTCGTTAAGAGCCAGCTGCATTGCTTTGATTGCTCCAACACCGTCGGGATGAGGTGCCGTCATATGATAAGCATCCGCTGTCATGGCTGCACCTACCAGTTCTGCATATATTTTTGCCCCTCTTGCTTTGGCGTGTTCATATTCTTCAAGAATCAATGTTCCTGAGCCTTCACCCATCACGAAACCGTCTCTGTCTGCATCGTAAGGACGGCTGGCTGTTGCAAAATCATCATTTCTTGTAGACATAGCTTTCATAATGGAAAATCCACCGATAGAAGCCGGAGAAATGGCAGCCTCAGAACCACCGCTTACGATCACCTTCGCTTTTCCAAGACGGATATAGTTGAAGGCGTCCATCAAAGCTGTATTTCCGGTTGCACATGCTGAAACTGTTGTATAATTAATTCCCTGAAGACCATATTTCATGGAAATCATTCCCGATGCCATATTGGCAATGAATTTCGGGACAAAGAAAGGATTGAATCTTGGTGTTCCGTCACCAGCTGCAAAGTTCATGACCTCGCTTTCAAAAGTCCACATTCCGCCTTGTCCTGTTCCCCAGATAACACCCACATCAAATGGATCCATGTTTTCCAGTTCAAGTCCGGAATCTTTTAAAGCTTCCGCGGTAGAATACATTGCATATTGTGAAAATAAATCACTTCTTTTGATTTCGTTGTGTGTTAAATGGAGTTTTGGATCAAAATTTTTAACCTCACATGCGAAATGTACTTTAAATTTTTCTGTGTCAAAATGGGTGATTGTATTTGCTCCACTCACTCCGTTGATACTGTTTTGCCAAAATTCTTCGACATTGTTTCCCAAAGGCGTCACCGCGCCAAGACCTGTAATGACAACTCTTTTCATACTTAGTTATTGATTTTGAATAAATTCGAGGTTCCTCTTGCGATTAATCGTGTTTTGTCTGCATTCCATATTTCGCATTGAGCGTTTACGAATTGCTTACCTCTTTTAATGATTTTAGTTTCAGCTACAATATTATCATTTTCTTTTGCAGTTGAAAAATAATCTATGACATTATTTATAGTGGTAATGAAAGAATTTTCATTTAAAGAAAACATGGTGGCGCCAATGATATCATCTATAATTGCTGCGGTAACTCCACCGTGAAGATTTCCTATAGGGTTCAGCCACTCCGGTCTTACTGTATATTGAAATTCCAGTTGGCCTTCTTCAACAGAAAGAACAATAGGGTTGAGCCATTTCATAAAAGGAGATGGGGACTGATCAAATTCTTTTCCGATGAATTGCTGTAATTGTGCTAATCTATCCATACTTTCAACTTTTATTTCTCTAAAATCATGGTTACTCCCTGTCCACGTGCGGCACAAATGGATATAAAACCTTTTCCACTGCCTTTTTCATCAAGTAATTTTGCCAGGGTTGCAATAATTCTTCCACCTGTTGCTGCAAAAGGATGGGCTGCGGCCAGGCTTCCTCCCTTTACATTCAGCTTACTTCTGTCAATCTTACCAAGTGCCTTTTCCAATCCGAATTTTTTGGCAAGCTCTTCATTTTCCCAGATTTTTATGGTAGCTAAAACCTGCGCGGCAAATGCTTCATGGATTTCATAGTAATCGAAATCTGAGAGGTTCATACCTGCTTTTTTCAGCATTCTTTCTGCAGCAAAAACGGGTGCCAGAAGTAAATCCTGTTTATTTTCAACATATTCTATTCCTGCCAGTTCTGAAAAAGTAATATATGCTAAAACAGGAAGATTGTTGGCTTTTGCCCATTCTTCACTGGCCAGTAAAACTGCAGAAGCACCATCGGTAAATGGCGTTGAATTTCCCGCTGTTAAAGTTCCGTTTTGCTTATCAAAAGCAGGTTTTAGCTGTGATAATTTTTCAATACTGCTGTCACGGCGCATATTATTATCTTTATCTAATCCGAAGGCAGGCGTAATCATATCATCAAAGAATCCTTCGTCATAGGCTTTTGCCATATTCTGATGACTTTTTAAAGCCAGTTCGTCCTGTTCTTCTCTCGATATTTTGTAGTATTTAGCAGTAATTTCTGTATGTTCTCCCATTACCAGACCTGTTTTGGGCTCCTGTCCTTTGTAAGGAATAGGCATCCAGTCTTTCAGTTTCGGGCTTAAAAGCTGCTTTATTTTTCCAAATGCTGATTTTTCTTTATTGGCTTTTAAGAGTGCTTTTCTTAATCTGGGAGAAGATTCAAACGGGATGTTGCTCATAGCTTCCACTCCGCATGCAATACCACATTCTATCTGGCCTAGCGCAATTTTATTTCCTATATAAATAGCTGATTCAATGCCCGTGTCACATGCCTGTTGAAGATCACATGCAGGAGTTGCCGGATCAAGAGTAGTATTCATCACGGTTTCTCTGATGAGGTTGCTTTCGGAAATATGCTTAATCACTGCACCGCCGGCAACTTCTCCAAGTCTTTTTCCTTTAAGGTGATAACGATCTATCAATCCGTTCAGAGAAGCGAGCAGCAGATCCTGGTTTCCCTGTTCCGAATAAGCTGTATTCATTCTGGCGAAAGGAATTCTGTTGTATCCTACAATTGCCACTTTTTTTGTTTCCATATTTGTATAATTTATGATGGAAGAATATTGAGTTCATGATCAATCATGTAGATGATTTTATCCAAAGCATGATTTAGAAAACTTTGATCACCCATTGTTTTTGAGAGCAGAATCCCACCTTCAATAAGCATGATGAATAGGGACGCATATTGCTCAGCATTTACTTTTTTATCAATTTCACCCTTCTGTTGTCCCTCCAGAATAGCGGCTGATATTTTGGCCATCCACTGTTCAAAAGATTTTTTAACCTGGTTTTTTAAAGCAGGGAAAGAGTCATCAGCTTCTGTTGCCGCATTCATGATGGGACAGCCTCCGTTTGAGAAAACAAACTTCCAGTTTTTCCGGTAAAAATCTACAAAAGCATGAAGCTTATCCAGGGATTTAGGATATTCATCACTAAAAGAGCGGCTGAGGGTTTTGCCCAGCAATCCGGCATTGTATTTATAGACTTCAATGGCTACTTCATCTTTATTTTCAAAATTTCCGTAAATACTTCCTTTCGTTAATCCGGTTGCCTGAGTAATGTCGGACAGCGATGTGGAAATATAACCCTTTGTATTAAAAAGAGTTGCTGTTTTCTCGATGATATGCTGTTTTGTTTTTTCGGCCTTCGACATTATAAATGGTTAAATACTATACAAATATACAAAAATATACCGCTCGGTATATTTTATTTTAAAATTTACGGATACAGATCTTGTGTGTCTTTAAGTTTTGACTAAAGCCAATAGAATTGTTTTAAAATAAAAAACGGGCTAAAGCCCGTTCCTATTGATGTTGAAATTCATATTTTTATTGCTCCAGAGTAGCATTCAATGTAATTTCAAAGTTGAATGCTGCACTTACAGGGCAACCTTCTTCAGCAATCTTAGCAAATTTCTGGAATTCTTCTTCTGAGATTCCCGGAACTTTAGCAGTTAAAGTCAGTTCAGATTTTGTAATCTTTCCAATATTTGGATCAAGAGTAATTACAGAAGTTGTTTTTAGCTCTTCAGGATTGTACCCTGCCTGTGAAAGCTCTGCATCTAATTTCATGGTGAAACATCCAGCATGAGCTGCTGCCAGCAATTCTTCAGGGTTTGTCCCTACACCATCCGCAAAACGGCTGTTGAAAGAATATTGAGTCTGGTTTAAAGTCGTACTTTGAGTAGTTAAGTGTCCTTTTCCTTCTTTGATGGTACCGTTCCAAACGGCTGTTGCGTTACGTCTCATAATGTTTTGTTTTTGTATTTAATGTTGTTTGATTTTGATATTACAAAGGTATGTCGGTGGTAGGGAGTATTCAATAGATAAAAAGACTTAAATATTGTACTTTTTTCCCGACGAGTAATTTTTTTTAAAATTGGAAGGAGTGTTGCCTGTTTTATTGGTAAAAAGGCGGTTGAAATAGGCCGGATCTTCATATCCAAGATCGTAGGCGATTTCTTTAACAGGTTTATCGGTGTAGAATAGTAACCTTTTTGCTTCTAATAAAATTCTGTTGATGATGAACTGATTGGGAGAATCCAGATTTAAATTTTTAAATTTATGGGTTAAGGTCTTTGGGGCAATGTGAAGCAGGTCTGCATAATCTGCTACATTATGTTTTTCTCTGAAATGTATTTCCAGATGTCTGCTGAAGTCTCTGAAAATATCAAGTTCACTGCCTGGTATTCTGAGTGTTTCATTATCTAAATTCTGTTTTTTCCATTTTCGGGTAGCCCGGATGATAATCTGTTTTACATAGGTTCTGATCATTTCCTCAGCAGACGAATCTTTCCATTCAAGTTCATCCTGAATATTCTGAAACAGATCTTTTATAAGAGTCGCTTCGGAAGGATCAAGCTCTACGAAAGGAATCTCAAATACATTATGGAAGAGAAGTCCATCGCACGCTACTTCCTTATCATGAATCTGAATGCAATAAAAATCACGGTTATAGAAAAGCAGAATAGATTCATCTTTTCCTTTTTGTATGCTTAGATGTTGGTTCGTCAAAAAAAACAGTGAGGGTTTCTTTGTTTTGTAATGATTAAAATCTACCGTAAGTTCGTATCCTGAGGGAATAAAAAATACTTTGATATCAGTTCTGAAATGGTTTCCGTTGAAATTTTCCAGTTTTTCTTCTGAAAATATTTCCAGTCCGAGTCTTTTATAGTGATCTTCAAAAATAAGCTGTTGCGGCATACTTTAACTTTAGTTTAAAGATACAAAAAAGCATGATTTGAGCTGTATTAAATTAATGATACCCAAATTTCTGATGTAAGCCATATGGAATTGGAATAAAATAAATCGGAAATATGTTTTTACATTGATATTATTTTATCATTTTTACAAAGATTTGTATTACGGTCTATATTATTAACCTTTTTTCAAAACTGCCTGCATGAGCGAATTAGAAAATATTCTGAGAGAAATAACTCCACTATCTCCTGAGGACAGTTTTCTTGTGTTTGACAGGATTAAAGCATCATTTGATTTTCCATACCATTATCATCCGGAAATTGAAATCAACTTTATCTACAAAGGAAAAGGATACCGGAGAATGGTTGGAGATCACACCGGAGAAATAGGAAACATTGAGCTGGTTTTAGTAGGACCCAATTTACCACATTGCTGGGCCAATTACAGATGCAAAAACAGGAAAACCCACGAAATCACAATACAATTTAACCAGGATTTCTTTCAACAATCACTGATGGAGAAAAATATTCTGAAACCCATCAACAATCTGATGAAAGATTCCATCAGAGGAATTCTTTTTTCTACGGAAACGGCTGAGAAACTAAAAGATTCGTTTCTCAATCTGTCAAAGATGAACAGCTTTGAATCATTCATAGAAATTATGAAAATTCTGAATGAACTGGCAGTTGCAGAAAACAAAACGCTCTTGTCATCGTATAGTATTGAGCTTGAAACTTTTGCAGATAATGATAAAATGAAGGTCGTTCATGATTTTGTACATAAGAATTTTGAAAATAAAATAACTCTGGACAATGCAGCCTCATTGGTGAATATGAGTAATGTAACGTTCAACAGGTTTATTAAAAAAAGAACCGGAAAGACTTTCATTAATTATCTGAATGAAATAAGAATCAGCTATGCCGCACGGTGGCTGATGGAAAAGAATCTTACCGTTTTTGAAATCGCTTTTGAAGCGGGGTTTAATAATATTGCCAACTTCAATAAGGTATTTAAGTCAATAAAAAAGACAACTCCTACTGAATTTAAAGAACAATTCAAAGGGGTGAAAAAAATCGAATAATACTCATTTAAAATTCATTTTTTCTGTATCATCAGTTCAAAATAAAACACAAAACCGGGTAGTTATATCCGGTTTTATTTTGATAAAAAACTAAGATAAATCCTCTTTTTTTGATAGAAATTAATAAGGTGTATTTTGTTGATATATAAAGGTTTAATGGCTTTTAAATAAAATTGCTGAAAAAATAATATCGTTTTATGATAAAATAGTATTATATCAGACTGGTTACAAAATTTAGATTTGTGAATGTGAATTAAATCTTAACAAAACTTTAAATAATTTAATACATAAACGGCAATTTTTTGCTAAGAAAACAATAATTTTTTTTGTATTGAAAAATAAAGCAATGTAATTGATTCTCAATTAAATCTAACGAATCTATACCTTATGAGAAAAGCAGTTATACCTGTTCTGTTCGTTTTTTCACTTTCTGCGAATGCACAGGAGAAAAAATCGGCCGACACTACGAAGACAAACAGTATTGAGGAGGTCGTAGTCACCTCTTTGGGGATAAAAAGGCAGGCCCGCTCTTTGACGTATTCCAGTCAGCAGATTGGTGGAGATGAGCTTACAGAAGTGAAAACTCCCAATCTATTAAATTCAATCAATGGAAAAGTATCCAACGTACAGATCAACAGAACTAATGGTGTAGGAAGCTCGGTAAGGGTGATTATGAGAGGGAATAAGTCTGTCAACAATGCACAGCCATTATATGTAATTGATGGTATTCCTATTATCAATGGAACAGGAAAATCAGCGGATATCGGTCAGTATTCCAATATGCCGGATCCGGGAGATGTACTGAGTTCTATCAACCCTGATGATATTGAAAGCATCAACTTCCTGAAAGGAGCTTCGGCTTCTGCATTATACGGTTCAGCTGGAGGGAATGGTGCTATTTTGATTACGACTAAAAAAGGACGTGCAGGGAAAAGTTCAATTACTTACAGCTCCAGCCTTACAGTTGACAGAGCTTACAGCCTTCCAAAGCTGCAACATAGTTATTTATCTTATGATCCATCTGTATCTGGATCACAACCAGGACAGGCTGTAGACAGCTGGGGAGCAAAAGGATCCTCCAAGGACTATCTTAAAGATTTTCTGCAGACAGGAACGACATGGGTAAACAGCCTTTCTTTTCAGTCAGGAAATGAGAGATCAACAAGCTATTTCTCCATTGGTAATACAACGAACAAAGGAGTGGTTCCGATGTCTTATTTTGATCAGTACAATGTTTCTTTCAGGAATTCAAGTAAGTTTTTGGATGATAAACTGACATTAGACGCTAACTTTATTGGTTCATTACAGGAAAGTAAGAACAGACAGACTCCCGGAGCTTCTTTTTCTCCTTTGACGAGTTTGTACTGGTTACCGAGAGGAGTAGATTTTGATCAATATGGAGCCGATAATTATTCTTATTTAGACAAAACAAGATTTTTGCCGGCTCAAAACTGGTGGGAAGTAAATCCAGACGGAAGTTTCAAAGGAAATCCGGTAACGCAGAATCCTTACTGGATCTTAAACAGAAACCCTGTTACAGTTAGCAATAAAAATACATACGGAGCTCTATCATTGTCTTACCAGATCAATCCTTGGTTAACAGCGAGAGTAAGAGGAAACTATAGCTGGAATATTTCAGATAGCCAGCGTGATATTGCAGCCTTTTCAGCACCAAGTTTACTGGCTAATGGTACTAATGGTAGAATGCTTAAAAATACGTATGAAAATTCTTCTACTTACGGCGATGTTTTGTTAATAGGTAGTCCTAAAATAAGTGAGTCAATCTCTTTAGATTTTACAGTAGGAGGAAGTATCAATACAACAAGAAATAAAATAGGACAAATTGATAATGCTTATCTGGCAAATCCTAACCTTTTCACTTTGAATAACCTTCAGTGGAATGTAAACAGATCGCCAGGAGATGGGTATCATAATATCTATACGAACATGAAAAAACAGGTACAGTCCGTTTTTGCGAGTGCTTCCGTTGGGTATAAAAATATGTTCTATGTAGATATGACCTTCAGAAACGACTGGGATTCTACTTTGGCATTAACAGGAAGAACAGGCTTTGACTACGAATCTGTAGGTGCTAACGCTATCCTATCTTCTATCTTTAAACTTCCGGAAGTGATTAATTTCTGGAAGGTAAGAGGGTCTTATGCAACTGTTGGTTTGGGATTACCTACCAATATTACTAATGCAATGGTTGAATATAGCAAAGGGTATGTATATGGAGTAGACGCAGGAACAATTGTGTATCCTAAAAGTTCTTTTGCTACAGGTGCTGGTTTTGAAGCATTGCTTCCAAAGCCAGAACTTAACAAAACTTTTGAAGCTGGGACAGAGTTAAGATTGTTGAATAACAAATTAAATTTTGATATTACTTATTATAACTCCAATACCAGTAACCAGTTGTTGGAAACTACAATTCCGTCCTATTTAGGAGGACTGGCACCTGGATCATATTATATCAATGCAGGGAAAATCCGAAATACAGGTTTTGAATCTTCATTATCGTATAAAATATTTGGTTCAGAGAAATTTGGATGGACAACTACATTGAATGCATCAGCTAATAAGAATAAGATTGTTGAATTATTTCCTACAAGTATAAATGTTTCTCAGGAGCTTACTTTCCCATTGACTGGTGGAGGTGATTATACAAAACTTAAACTGGGAGGATCTTTTGGAGATCTTTATGGAATCAAGTTTAAAAGAGATGATCAGGGACGTATTCTTGTGAATGAAAAAGGCGTTCCTTTAGCAGAGGGTATTCCTTCTTATCTAGGAAATCCTAACCCTAAATTTATTATGGGATTCAATAACTCATTTAATATTGGTAAATTGGGAATATCATTCCTTATTGATGGTAAATTTGGAGGTAAAGTTCTTTCTCTTACAGAAAAAGCGAATGATATATATGGGGTAAGCCAGTCGACTGCTGACGCAAGAGACGCAGGAGGTGTATCTATTCCAAATGCAGTCTATGCACCTGGGACACCTAATGCAGGACAAGCTTATACTGGATTGACGAATGCAAAAGATTATTATAAAGCAGTAGGAACAACCGAAGGATTTGGAAAAGGAGTTGATGAAGCTTATCTGTATAGTGCTACAACAATACGTCTACGCCAGGCATCTGTTTCATATATGTTTGATGTCAACTCAAAATATTTGAAAAATGCAACGGTAAGCTTAGTAGGAACCAATTTATTTTTCTTCTATAAAAAAGCACCATTTGATCCGGAACAGGTATCAGGAAATACGCCTGGTGGAGTGGGAGTAGACTCATTCGGTCTGCCGGTTACCAGATCTATCGGATTATCATTAAAAGCTAACTTCTAACTTTTACAATTACGAAAATGAAAATTAATACTATTAAAACATTGGTATTTGGAGCAGCAGTGCTGTTTTCCGCATCAGGATGTACCAATGACTTTGATCAATATAACCAGGAAAAGCTGGGAGGCCCTGAAAATTTTTACGCAGATTTTATCGCCGTTGTTAATCCTATGAAATCTATCCAGAGAGGGCTTCAGGCAGATTATCAGCTGTATCCTAACTTAAGTGCAGATATGTACAGCGGAATGTTCAGTACAGCAACACCATTCAACGGAGGGGTAAATAACCTTACTTATTCTATGATGGACGGGTGGAACAACAGGATTATTGCCAGACAACAGGATATCTTTAACTATTCTATCATTATTGATAATGCCGCCAAAAACAATTATCAAGGAGTTGATTTTACAGGAACATTTGCTGTTAAGAAAATTCTTAAAGTGATTACAGCGGCTAGAGTATCAGATAATCACGGTCCGGTAGTTTACAGTAAATATGAAAAACCGAATCCTAATGGAGTTACTGATTTTGATTCCCAACAGGATGCCTACAATTATTTTATCGCTGACCTTAGTACTGCTATTACAGACTTGCAGAAAGTAATGGCAATGCCGGCGACAAAGAACGTAGAAGATAAAACATCATTGAAAAATGCAGATTTAGTGTATGGAGGAAATATGGCTCAGTGGGCAAAACTGGCAAATTCATTAAAGCTGAGGTTAGCAATGAGAATAAGCTATGCTGATCCTGCAAAATCAAAACAATATGCAGAAGAGGCTTTGGCTTCATCAGCAGGGTTGATTACTGATAACGCAGACAATGCTTTGATCAGTGTAGGACAATCAGAATTGAGCTTCATCATTTATTCATGGGGAGATTGTTTAATAGGTGCACCTTTGATGGCTTATATGAACGGATATAACGATCCAAGACTTCCGGCATATGCTATTCCGGCATCAGATGCTGGTTTACAAGGAAAATATATAGGAATACGCCAGGGGATTGATTTACTAAATGGTAAATCAACGTACGGAGGATTCTCACAACCACAGGCAAAATCTGCCAACGGAGATTATTTTTCCGGTACAGATGGTAAAATGAAATTATTCACTGCTGCAGAAACATGGTTCCTGAAGGCTGAAGCTGCTTTGAGAGGATATGCAGGAGCAGGAGATATTCAAACCAACTATACTACCGGAGTTCAGCAGTCTTTCGGAGAATGGGGAAAAAGTGCCAATGTTGCCACTTATCTTGCTGATACAACTTCTACAGAAGCACCTTATCTTGATCCGAAAAATGCAGACAATAACGTACCTGTTGGAAATCCTCAGTTAAGTACTATCACGATTGCATGGAATAACGGAGATACCAACGAAAGAAAATTAGAAAGAATCATTACTCAAAAATGGCTTTCTCTTTATCCAAACGGACCGGAAGCGTGGGCTGAGCAGAGAAGAACTGGATATCCGATTCTCTTCAAAGTAAGAAAAAATGACAGTGGTGGAGCGATCAGTACAGAAGCCATGATCAGAAGAATTCCTTTTACTATTGATACCAAAACTTCTCTCTATAATTACCAGCAGGCTTCACAGATGCTCAACGGACCTGATACCGGAGGTACTAAGCTATGGTGGGATAAGAAATAAAAAATATTCAGAATCACTCATTAATAAAGAGACATCTCAACATCAGATTTTTATTTGACACATTCATTGAGGCGGGAGAATAGAGTAGAATCTCCAAAAAATTTATAGTTTCGTTTTTTTTAGCCTGAATGAATCTTTGAGATGTTCTCTTTTATTTAGAATCTTATTTTTAAATATGGGAAAAAACAACTCCGGAACCCGTCGGATACAGCCAATTCTTTGGATTTCCACATTGTACTTTGCAATGGGTATACCCTTTGTAACTATTAATGCGGTTTCAGGAATCATGTATAAAGATATGGGAGTTTCGGATTCACAGATCACATTCTGGACAGCCCTTATCCTGTTCTCCTGGACGTTAAAGCCGCTTTGGAGCCCGTTCCTGGAGATCTATAAAACAAAAAAATTCTTTGTTGTTTCTACTCAGTTTGCCATAGGAATTCTGTTTGCATTAGTAGCGCTAAGTCTGCCGATGCATGATTTTTTCAAATACAGTATTGCACTTTTTGCTGTAATAGCATTTTGTGGAGCTACCCATGATGTGGTAGCAGACGGAACGTATATTGGCTTTCTTACCAATAAAGAGCAGGCAAAATATATCGGTTGGCAGGGCGCTTTTTACAATCTGGCGAAGATTATCAGCAGTGGAGCACTCGTTTATTTTGCAGGTATTTTAGAAAAAACAAAAGGCGTTACCAATGCCTGGATGATCATTATGGTGATCTATGCATTACTGTTTTTTGTATTGGCTATCTACCACTATTTCATGCTGCCAAAAGAAAACAAAGAAGAACAGAAAGAAGAGAAAACGGCCGGAAATGTTCGTAAAGAACTGTTGGAAGTGATTACCTCTTTCTTTACCAAAAAGAAGATTCTGTGGTGTATACTCTTCATCATCCTATATCGTTTTGCAGAAGGATTTGCAATCAAAATTGCTCCATTATTTTTTAAAGCTCCAAGAACTTCAGGAGGATTGGGGTTATCCACTTCAGACATCGGACTTGTCTATGGAACTTATGGTTCCGGGGCATTCATTTTAGGTTCTGTTCTGGCGGGATATTTTATCTCAGCCCGTGGACTGAAAAAATCTTTGATCTGGTTATGTTGTGCATTTAATATTCCATTTGTGGTATATGCTTTATTAGCGCATTATCAGCCTTCAGATCTATTGCCTGTGGGAATTGCTGTGGTGGTAGAATATTTCGGCTATGGATTTGGTTTTGTAGGATTAATGCTCTACATGATGCAGCAGATTGCTCCAGGAAAACACAAAACTGCTCATTATGCTTTTGCAACAGGAATTATGAATCTTGGCGTAATGATTCCCGGAATGTTCAGTGGGATGATCAGTGATTGGATCGGATACAAAATGTTCTTTATCTGGGTCCTGATTGCTACGATTCCTGCATTCTTGGCCACTTTATTTGTTCCTTTCCCTTATCCGGAAAATCAGAAAGAACAACAAATCAATTAATAATAATTTAAAAATAAAAAGTAAAAAATACTTTATGACAGCTCAATCAGTAATGATCCCCTGGCAGGATCGCCCGGAAGGTTGCAATGATATCATGTGGAGGTTTTCCGAAAACCCGATCATTAACAGATACGCGATACCAACATCCAACAGTATATTCAACAGCGCAGTAATTCCTTTTGAGGATGGATTTGCAGGGGTATTCCGTTGTGATAACAAGGCAGTACAGATGAATATTTTCGCCGGTTTCAGTAAAGATGGAATCAATTGGGACATCAATCATGATCCTATTGAAATGCAGGCAGGAAATACAGATATGATCGAATCCGATTACAAATACGATCCCCGCGTTACTTTTATAGAAGATCGCTACTGGATTACATGGTGTAACGGATACAATGGTCCTACCATCGGAATTGGATATACTTTTGATTTTAAAGAATTTTTTCAGTGTGAAAATGCCTTTCTTCCCTTCAACAGAAACGGCGTTTTATTCCCTGAAAAAATCAATGGTAAATATGCCATGTTGAGCCGTCCTAGTGATAACGGACATACGCCTTTCGGTGATATTTATATCAGCTACAGCCCTGATATGAAGTACTGGGGAGAGCACCGTTGCGTGATGAAAGTAACTCCTTTTGAAGACAGTGCATGGCAGTGTACAAAAATAGGAGGAGGGCCGGTTCCTATCAAAACAGAAGAAGGATGGCTGCTTTTCTATCATGGAGTGATCAATACCTGCAGAGGATTCAGGTATTCTATGGGAGCCGCTTTGCTTGATCTTGAAGATCCTACAAAAGTATTGTACAGAACGAAGCCTTATCTGTTGGCTCCGGCTGAATTGTATGAACTGACAGGAGATGTACCGAATGTGGTTTTCCCTTGTGCAGCCCTTACAGAAGGTGACAAAGTAACAGTATATTATGGTGCTGCTGATACCGTAGTTGCGATTGCCTTTGGATATATCTCAGAAATCATTGATTTTATGAAAAAGAATTCAATTTAATACAGTAATATAAAGTTTAGGAAAATAGGTTAATCATCTTAATTTTCCCGTTTTCTGGGAATTTTATAATGGTTTTCCTATTTTTAAACAAAAAAATCTCCGATACCTCTCTTATCATGAAAAAAGAACTGATTATCTGCTTTTTTACAGCCCTGTTTTCTGTAGCCAGTGCCCAGCAAAATAAAAATGATGTTTTATCTTGGGTAGACCCTTTCATAGGCACAGGAGGACATGGCCATACGTTTCCGGGGGCAACTACGCCTTTCGGGATGATACAGCTGAGTCCGGATCAGAATACAAAAAGTGGCGACTGGGACTGGTGTTCCGGATATCACTACAGCAGTAAAACGATTATGGGATTCAGTCATAACCATCTTAGCGGAACAGGATGGGCAGACCTTGGAGATATTCTGGTAATGCCTACTGTGGGACAGGTAAAAATGGTTCCGGGATCTGAGGAAAACCCTGAAACAGGTTACCGTTCAAAATTCACGCACGATAAAGAAGTGGCATCTCCGGGATACTATTCTGTAATGCTGGACAGCTATGGAATAAAAGCAGAACTTACCGCTTCTCCAAGAGTAGGATTTCATAAATATACTTTCCCGAAAAGTGATGAGTCTAATATCATTATTGATCCAACGAATAAAATCTTCGGAAATATCTACCACACTTTGATAAGTGTAGAAGGCAATAATAAAATCAAAGGTTACTGTTACAGCAATGGTTGGGGAGGTAAACGATTTGCATACTTCGTCATGGAGTTTTCCAAACCGTTTAAGTCTTACGGCGTTTATGCTGACGGAAAAATCAAAAATGATGAAAAAATTGCCCTTGCCAAGGATGCTAAAGCCTTTGTAAGATTCTCTACAGAAGATCAGGAAAGTATTGAAGTAAAAGTATCACTGTCTCCGGTGAGTACAGAAAACGCACAGGAAAATTTCGATACTGAAGCAAAAAATATTGACTTTGCAAAAGCGAAGGAAACAGCTCAAAAGACATGGAGAGATTTGATCGGCAGATTCCAGGTGACTGGAGGTACAGACAGCCAGAGAAAAATTTTCTACACAGGCGTTTACCACACATTCATTGCACCAAATCTTTATATGGATGCCAATGGAGATTATGTGGCCGCTCAGGAAAACATGAATACAAAATGGTTCACGAATTACAGCACCTATTCCTACTGGGATGGATTCAGAGCAACTCACCCGCTGTTGACCATTATGGATCAGAAACACACAAAAGAATTTGCCAATTCCCTGATCAGCAGATATACAGATCGTAAAGACCACATGCCAATCTGGGAACTTTGCGGATATGATAACTTCTGTATGTTAGGGTATCACAGTGCTTCGGTAATTTGGGATGCTATTTCCAAAGGTGTTCCGGGTATTGACGCGGAAAAAGCATTTGCTGCTATGAAAGATGCTTCTTTAACAGATAAAATGAGCAGCAGTGATGGTGGCGGAGGTCTTAATGATTATATTAAATTAGGCTACACCCCATCAGAAAACGGTGCTTCAGTTTCTGCAACACTGGAATATTCATATGATGACTGGTGTATTCAGCAGCTTGCAGAAAAACTAGGGAAGAAAGAGGAATCAGAAGTATATAAAAAACGTTCTATGAACTTCCTGAACACTTTCAATAAAGAAAACAATCACTTCTGGCCAAGACAAAAAGACGGGAAATTCTTAGCAGATTTTACTCTTAACGACTGGAAAAAACTGCAGCCACACTGGGTTTCCGGAAACATCTGGGCTTACGATTTCTTTGTTCCTCATCAGATTGATGAAATGATGAATCTGTATGGAGGGAAAAAAGGATTTGAAGAAAAACTGGATAAAACCTTTACAGAAGCCCTTCATATGGAAGGAGAACAGCATGTTGATATCTCAGGATTTATCGGATCTCTAGGATTTGGTGATGAGCCGGGACATCATGTTCCGTACCTGTACAATTATGCAGGAAGCCCTTACAAGACTCAGAAAATGGTAAAATTTATCCGTGACAATATGTACGCGGCAAAACCGGACGGAATCGTCAATAACGAAGATTGCGGTCAAATGTCGGCATGGTATATTTTCTCTTCATTAGGATTCTATCCTGTGACACCGGGGAAACCTGTTTATGCTATCGGAGCACCACAGTTCCCAAAAGCTTCTTTACAATTGGAGAACGGAAAAACGTTTACCGTGATTGCAGACAAAATATCTGACAAGAATATCTATGTTCAGAAAATGTTCCTGAACGGAAAAGAATACAAAAGCTGGGAATTGAATCACAGTGATATTATGAACGGTGGCGAGCTTAGATTTGTAATGGGCAGCAGACCGGTAAAATAAGACTAATAAAAATAAACGAAACAAAGTATCAATGGAAAGGAGAAATTTTATTAAAACAAGTGCACTGGCAGGAGCCGGATTGCTGTTTACTCAGAATGTTTTTTCAAAAAATTTAGTATTGGACGATTTTCCTGTTGTCCGCGTTCCTAAAGAAAAAAGACATTTTACCAGCGAATCCGTAGAAAATGCTATCGTTGCTTTTAAAAAGAAAGTTAAAAACAAAGAACTCAGCTGGCTCTTTGAAAACAGCTTTCCCAATACATTAGATACTACTGTTTTCTATAGTGAAACCAACGGAACGCCTGATACGTACGTAATCACAGGGGATATTGATGCTATGTGGCTTCGTGACAGTTCTGCACAGGTTTTCCCTTACCTGCAGTTCTCCAAAAAAGATGAAAAGCTGCACAAGCTGATCTCAGGAGTGATTCATAAGCAGACTACTTTTATCCTGAAAGATCCTTATGCAAATGCTTTCTACAACGATGACCAAAAGATCAGTAAATGGAAAGAATATGACCATACCGATATGAAGCCGGGAACCCATGAAAGAAAATGGGAAATAGACTCTCTTTGCTATCCTATCCGTTTGGCCTATCACTTCTGGAAAACAACAGGAGATACAAAACCTTTCGATGCCAACTGGCTGAAAGGAATAAAACTTACTTTGCAGACCTTTACAGAACAGCAGAGAAAAAATGATCTGGGACCTTACAAATTTGAGCGTACAACAGCATGGGCAACAGATGGAGTTCCTATGGGTGGATATGGTTATCCGACGAAACCTGTAGGATTGATCAGTTCTATGTTCCGTCCAAGTGATGATGCTACCATCTACGGATTCCTGATTCCATCTAACCTATTTGCAGTAGTAAGCTTACGCCAGGCTGCGGAAATGGTTTCTCAGATTAAAAATGAAAAAACACTGGCTCAACAACTGAACAGCCTTGCTGATGAAGTAGATACAGCCATCAAAAAATACGGAATTTACAATCATCCTGAATTTGGAAAAATCTATGCTTTTGAAGTAAATGGCTTTGGAAGCTACAACCTGATGGATGATGCGAACTGTCCAAGCTTGCTGGGACTGCCTTATCTGGATGCGGTGAAAGCTGATGACCCTGTGTATTTGAATACAAGAAAATTTGTGTGGTCAGAAAATAACCCGTTCTTCTTCAAAGGAAAGCTGGCAGAAGGAATAGGAGGTCCACATATCGGATTGGATATGATCTGGCCAATGAGTATCATAATGAAGGCACTCACTACCAATGACAAAAGTGAGATCAGATGGTGTATAGATACCTTACAGAAAACGCACGGAGGAACAGGCTTTATGCATGAATCCTTCCATAAAGACGATGCTAAAAAGTTCACCAGAGAATGGTTTGCATGGGCAAATACGCTATTCGGTGAATTGTTATGGAAAACCTTTAACGAAAACCCGGAGCTACTGACATAGCCCTTCCTTTTATATGGTGTATTCATTTGAGATTCCTTCCTGAAAAAGAAGGTGTCAGGGGAATGCTATATAAAATTCAGACACCAAAAACACCTTAAAAAAATTATACAATGAAAAAAAAATCCATCTTTACTGCACTGATTGCCATGATGCTTCAGTCAGGGTCTCTGATTAACGCACAACAGCTTAGTCCTACCGGAATATGCTATGTAGAAGTGAACAACAACAACCTCCTGAATGCAGGAGCGTACAAACTGCAGACATCAAACAGCTATCTGTTCAATGTGGTGAATATTTTTGCGGCTAATATTAATTATGATACCAGCCGTGGAAGAGCGTATCTGTATTCCAATAATAACGTTACCAAGGTTCTTACCAATGCAGATACCTACATAAAGCCACTTCAGCAAAAAGGAATGAAAGTAGTACTGACGATTTTGGGAAATCACCAGGG
Source organism: Chryseobacterium sp. 22543 (assembly GCF_052044565.1). Taxonomy (NCBI): domain Bacteria; kingdom Pseudomonadati; phylum Bacteroidota; class Flavobacteriia; order Flavobacteriales; family Weeksellaceae; genus Chryseobacterium; species Chryseobacterium sp. 22543. The sequence goes on along the minus strand of NZ_JBQENH010000004.1, from coordinate 317,994 downwards.
AGCGGGAATCTGTAATTTCCCTACCCGTGAAGCAGCAAAAGACTTTGCATTACAGCTTGCCAATACAGTGAATACCTATGGTCTTGATGGAATTGATTTTGATGATGAATACTCAGAATACGGAAACAATGGGACAGGGCAGCCTAATGACAGTTCTTTTGTAATGCTTGTTCAGGAGCTCAGAGCACTATTACCGAATAAAATTATTTCATTCTATTATTATGGTCCTGCAGCTTCAAAACTTTCCTGGAACGGAGCCAGAGTAGGGGATAATGTCAATTACAGTTGGAACGCAATGTATGGAACATTCTCCGCTCCAAATGTACCTCCTCTTACTAAAGCACAAATCTCTCCTGCTGCCGTATGGATGGGAAATACTTCCAATTCTACAACCACCAGTCTGGCTACACAGACCAAAAATGGCGGATACGGAGTATTCATGTGGTATGATTTACATGGAACTAATGAAACGTCACAACTTTCAGCAGGAACTCAGACGTTGTACGGAGAGCCAACTGTTTTAAGCGGTACTTTACAGTCATGGACACAAGGGGCAAATTGTGATGCGCCTATTGGGTTGTACACAAGCAATCTTACAGGAACAAGTGCAAAACTGAATTGGTCAGCCGTAGGAACCAATACCTATGATATTGATTATAAACCGGCTTCTTCAACAACTTGGACGAATGCTGTATCAGCAACAGGCTCCACTTCTGTAACCATTTCCGGATTAACAGCCAATACCGAGTATGACTGGAGAATCAGAACGAATTGTAGTGTGAAAAGTGCCTATATGTTTGCTCCAAGATTTACAAGCACTTCAGGAACGGCTCCTACAGGTTCTTACGCATTATCTTTAGATGGAAGCACTGAATCAGGAACTGCCGGAAATCTTACACTAAGCGGTTCTGCATTATCTTTTGAAGGCTGGATCAAACCTTCATCCTTTAAATCAGCTTCTCCTTATATCTCTTCTATCATGGGAACAGAAGTAAGCGACAGCAATTCTGCATTCTTAAGATTAGGAGATGCCAGCCTGGCAAATAATAAGCTTCAGTTTGTTGTAAGTATTAATAATGTACAGCAAAAACTGGCCTCTGCAACAGCTTTGAATGCCAATACTTGGTATCATGTGGCGGCTACCTATGATGGTGCCAACATGAAATTGTATATCAACGGTGTTCTGGATGCAACTAAAGCACAAACCGGAAATGTGAATTCAACAGGAGCATTCAATGTAGGATATTTATATAATACATCAAGAAACTTCAATGGAAAAATAGATGAGGTAAGAGTATGGAAACGTGCATTAAGCCAAACGGAAATCAGTCAGAATATGTGTAATGTAACAGTTCCGGCAACATCATTAGCTGCCTACTGGAAGTTTAACGAAGGCAGTGGTTCTACTGTTCAGGATACTTCAGGAAATGGCGTGACTTTAACATTGACAGGTGTTGATGCTTCCAATTGGGGAACAGATCTGCCATGTACAACAGGAACTTCATTATTAGCAAGAAATGCTTCGATCCAAAAGGCAGTAAATGCAGGACAGATAAATATTAAAAATCAGATAAAATTATATCCTAATCCGGTAAGCAAGTCTTCATCACTTACAGTTTCTGTTTCGGATGAATACAGCAAAGGAAAATTAACGGTTTATGATTTTAATGGAAGAATCGTAGATACGAAATCACTGAACTCCGGAGACAATCAGTATGAATTGACCATAATTTCTGCAGGAAACTATATTCTTCAGTTTGAGTCTCATGATGGAAGCTTAAAACAATCCGAAAAACTAATTGTAAAATAATAACCACAGTCATTGGGCTTCGGCCCAATGATTTTTCTACTACAAAATTGATATACTATGAGAAAAAAATCCTTTTTTATTCCCTTGATGGCCTTAATGCTTCAGGCTGCCCCATTACTCAAGGCACAGCAGCTAGATCCTTTAGGAATCTGCTATGTGGAGGTGAACAACAATAATATGCTGAACGCAGGTTCCTATACTTTGCAGAATACCAACAGACAGCTTTTTGACGTTGCTATTATTTTTGCAGCGAATATCAATTATGATGTTTCTAAAAACAGAGCTTATATTTCAAACAATAATAACGTCACTAAAGTCCTTAATGATGTCAATACCTATGTAAAACCTTTACAGCAAAAAGGAATAAAAGTATTACTGGATCTTTTAGGAAATCACCAGGGAGCAGGAATTTCTAATTTTCCAAACCGTGAAGCGGCTAAAGATTTTGCGTTACAGGTTGCTCATACTGTCTATACTTATGGCTTGGATGGAGTAGACCTTGATGATGAATATGCAGGATACGGAAATAACGGAACGGGGCAGCCTAATAACAGTTCTTTTGTCATGCTTCTGCAGGAATTAAAAGCAGCAATGCCGGATAAACTGATTACATTCTACTACTATGGCCCGGCTACAACCAGACAAACTTATAATGGAGATTTAGCAGGAAACTATATCGATTACACATGGAATGCGATGTACAGTACATACAATGCGCCTGTAGTTCCTCCTCTTAATAAATCCAAAATCTCTGCAGCGGCAACATGGATTCAAAACTCGAATCCAAGCTCAACTTCTGCCACTACACTGGCAAGCTTAGCGACCAGCACAAAAAATGATCAATATGGGGTATTCATGTGGTATGATCTGGCAGGAACTAATGTAGCCAGCTACCTGAGTACAGGCTCCAATATTCTCTATAATGAAAACACACTTTTAAGTGGTCAGTTGTACTCATGGTCTCAGGGACAAACATGTGATCCGCCATTAGGACTCGATGTTTCAAACGTGACAGGAACTTCAGCAAAACTGAACTGGACTTCCAATGCTTCCCAGTCTTATAATATTGATTACAAACCAGCCAATTCTACAGTATGGACGAATGTGGCCAGTAACTATTCAGGAAATAATATTGTCATCAATAACCTTACCCTGAATACCAATTACGATTGGAGAATACAGTCCAACTGCTCACCGACATTAACAAGTACTTATATTTTTGCACCAAGGTTTAACTCCGGAAGTGGCTGCACTACGCCATCAGGATTAACTTCCGGAAGTTTCCTTGGTAATATTGCTCAGCTATCCTGGGATGCAGGAAATGCAACTTCATATACACTGCAATATAAAACTGCAGCAGCTACAACATGGTCTGAAATTCCGAATATTACAACCAATTCTTACGCACTTCAAAATCTTACCCCAAATACAAGTTATGTATGGAAAGTACAGGCGGGATGTGCCGGAGGAACTACAAGTACTTATTCAGGAGAAGGATCATTCAACAGTGGCTTTGCACCTGTTACAAATCCCGGAGCAAGATCTCTTTCTTTCAACGGAAGCACGCACTATCTTAATGCAGGACAGTTTAACCTGAGCGGAAATGCGATGACATTTGAAGGATGGGTAAAAGTAAATGCTTTCAAAACAGGATTCCCTTATATTTCATCAGTAATGGGAGTGGAAGTAGGAGATAATAACTCGGCAATGCTTAGATTCGGAGACGGAAATCTGGCGAATAACAAACTTCAGTTTATCCTGAGCTTCGGTTCATCACAGGTAAAATTGAATACAAATACAGCATTCAATACCAATACATGGTATCATATAGCAGCCACTTATGATGGGGCAGCAATGAAAATTTATGTCAATGGGAACCTTGATGCCAGCTTTGCAGTAACGGGTAACTTTACAGCAAACGGAATTCTGTATTTGGGAAGAAACTATGACAATTCCCGTACAATCAACGGATTCCTTGATGAATTCAGAGTGTGGAAAAAAGCGTTGACTCCTCAGGAAATATTGAGTAACAGCTGTAATGTTCCTGCCAATTCCACTGGCCTTGAAGCTAATTGGAAAATGGATGAAGGAAGTGGTTTAGGTGCATTAGATGCTACGGCAAACACTCATTTTGCAGCCCTGATCAATATGACAGATGCCAACTGGAGAACAGACGTTGCCTGTGCTTCATCTCTTGCCGTGAAAGATATTGAATCGGTAAAAGAGAACAGTACAGTCTATCCAAATCCTGTGAAAAGAGGAAATGATATTCACTTTGCCATCAGCGACAACTCTGCAAGTGAAGTAGCATTGTATGATGTTTCAGGAAAATTATTCAAAAAACAGAACATTAATCAAAATAATAACGCCGTGAATACACAGGATTTAATCAGTGGTACTTATATTTACAAGATTACATCCGCAAACAGTAAAGTAATTTCAACCGGTAAAATTATTGTAAAGTAAGATTCAGATAATGATATAGTTATCAGGATTATAAATATAAAGTCTGAAATACAAAGCAGACAGACAGGATATGTATTCCTGTTTGTCTGTTTTTTCAGTCACAGGATGGCTTGAATTAAAAATAAATAATAATGCAGAATATAGTAGGAATAGATATCGGAGGGTCACACATTACGCTGGCTCAGGTAAATCCGGAAAAACGTGAAATCATTTCTTCAACCTATGTAAGAGAACATGTAGATGCTTTTGAAAGTAAAGAAGTTATTTTTTCAGCATGGGTTTCGGCCATTGAAAAAGTAGCTCACAATCTGGTAAAGGAAGACCTTTTAATTGGTATCGCAATGCCGGGACCTTTCGATTATGAAAACGGAATATCACTGATGCAGCAGGGAAAATTTATTGATATCTATCAGGTCAATATTAAAGAAGAGCTGGCAAAAAGACTGGATATTTCTCAGGAACGGATTCATTTTGTAAATGACGCGGCGGCCTTCATGGAAGGGGAAGTATTCGGAGGTTGTGCTCAGGGATTCGGTAGTGCTTTTGGAGTGACTCTCGGTACAGGATTGGGAACGACCTTCTTTAATGGAGAATTTGCTTCCGATGAAGACTTGTGGGATTCTCCTTTCAGAGATTCTATCTGTGAAGACTATCTGGCAACACGCTGGTTTGTGAATCATTATAAAGAACTGACCGGAGAAGAAATCTCGGGAACCAAAGATTTGTTGGATAAACCCGCAGAAATACAGACCAGAATGTTTGATGAATATGCAGACTCTTTTTCAGAATTTATCGTGAAATATGTAGATCGTTACAAACCGGAAGTTTTAGTTATAGGGGGGAATATTGCCAAGGCATATCCTCATTTTGAGCAAAGATTTATTCAGAATTTAACAAAGAATAATATTAACTTGCAGGTTAAAATTTCTGCCATATTTGAAGATGCCGCCATTCTTGGAGCTGCCAGCTATGCATTAAAAAAGCTTATATAAATTAACAAACGAAAAGATACAATGAAGTTTATATTTTCTACTTGCTTACTGTTATTACAGGCCTGGGTTTTAGGCCAGAATGTATCTCCCGTAGATTATGTGAATCCTTTGATGGGAACACAATCCAAACCCTCATTATCCAACGGAAATACCTATCCGGCAGTCGGACTTCCATGGGGAATGAATATCTGGACACCGCAAACCGGTAAGATGGGCGATGGATGGGCATATACCTACGATGCAGATAAAATAAAAGGATTCAAACAAACCCACCAGCCATCTCCCTGGATGAATGATTATGGCGCATTTGCCATCATGCCGGGAGTAGGAAAAGTGAAATTTAAAGAAGACGACAGAGCGAGCTGGTTCAGCCATAAAGCTGAGGTTACTACGCCTTATTTCTATAGTGTTTACTTAGCTGATATTAATGTTACAACAGAATTTACCCCTACAGAAAGAGCCTCTTATTTTAAATTTGATTTTCCAAAGACAGACAGTGCTTATGTAGTTGTTGATGCACTGAACAAAGGATCTTATATTAAGATTTTACCGAAGGAAAGAAAAATTCTGGGCTATACGACAAGATATTCTACCGGGAAATATGAAAATTTTAAAAACTATTTTGTCATTCAGTTTGATAAAGATTTTGAACTGACAAAAACCTGGAAAGACGATAAACTGGTGAATGATCAGTTAGAAATTACCAGTGATCATACAGGTGCTGTAGTAGGGTTTAAGCTTAAAAATAAAGAAACGGTTTATGCAAAAGTAGCCTCTTCATTCATCAGCTTTGAACAGGCAGAACTGAATTTGAGAAGAGAAATCGGGACCAAAAATTTTGAACAGGTAAAAACGGATGCCAAAAATATATGGAACAAAACATTAGGGAAAATAGACGTAAAAGGAGGGACGGATCAGCAGATGAGAACCTTTTATTCTTCTTTATACAGGACTTTATTCTTCCCACAAAAGTTATATGAAATAGATGCTCAGAACAAAATAAAACACTGGAGCCCTTACAATGGTAAAATTGCAGACGGAAGAATGTTTGCAGGAACCGGTTTCTGGGATACTTTCCGTGCTTTATATCCTTTCCTGAATCTTGTTTATCCAGGTATCAATGTAGAAATGCAGGAAGGATTGGCCAATGCTTACAAAGAAGGCGGTTTCTTACCAGAGTGGAGCAGTCCGGGATATTCTGATATTATGATTGGAAACAATTCTGCGTCTGTAGTGGCAGATGCTTACATTAAAGGACTTCGCGGATATGATACGGAAGCCCTTTGGCGGGCTGTAAAACACGGCGCCAATAATGCAGGTCCTATCGAAGCGGTAGGTCGTGCAGGAGTAGAATATTACAACACTTTGGGCTATGTACCTTACGATGTGAAAATCAATGAAAATGCCGCAAGAACACTGGAATATGCTTATGATGACTTTTCAATTTATCAGCTAGGAAAAGCACTTGGAAAACCCGCTTCAGAGATTGATATTTATAAGAAAAGAGCTTATAATTATAAAAATGTCTTTGACAAAGAAACAGGCTTAATGCGTGGTAAAAACAAAGATGGTAACTTCCAGAAACCTTTCAATCCTTTCAAATGGGGAGATGCTTTTACAGAAGGGAACAGCTGGCATTACACATGGTCTGTCTTCCAGGACATCGACGGTCTGGCAGAACTGATGGGTGGAAAGAAGAAATTCGAAGCCAAATTAGATGAGGTATTCTCATTACCACCGGTTTTTGATGACAGCTATTATGGAGGTGTGATTCACGAGATCAGAGAAATGCAGATTATGAATATGGGGCAGTATGCCCACGGAAACCAGCCGATTCAGCATATGATCTATCTGTACAATTATGCCGGATCACCTTACAAAACGCAATATTGGGCAAGACAGGTGATGAATAAATTGTATCATGCCACTCCGGATGGATATTGCGGAGATGAAGACAACGGACAGACTTCTGCCTGGTATATTTTCTCAGCCCTTGGATTTTATCCGGTAACTCCGGCTACAGATCAATATGTGTTGGGAGCACCATTGTTTAAAGAAGCAACCATTCATCTTGAAAATGGTAAGAAAATTGAAATAAAAGCTCCGGAAAATAATTCCGAAAATTTATATGTAAAATCTTTGAATGTAAATCAGCAGCCTTACTCCAAAAACTGGTTAAGCCATAAAGAACTGATGAAGGGCGCTGTGTTAGACTTTAAAATGGATAGCAAACCTAATAAAGAAAGAGGTTCACAGGAAAAAGATTTTCCATATTCAATGTCAAAAGAAGAATCAAATAAATAATTTTTAATTTAGAAATACAAGCTGTATGAGTACAGAAAAAAAAGAAATATTCGACAGAGTAGAAAGCATGCTGCAGACACAAGGTTTCAATATCGCAGCAAAAGATGATACAAGACCATGGGGAGGTTTCTTTGTGATTGATGAAACACAGGCGCAGGATTTTGCCAACCAGTATTTCGATGGTATTGATGTAGACAACCTGAGAATAGGAGGGAAGCTAAGCCCGAAAATTCTTATCGTTGCTCCGGAAGCAAGATTAAGCTGGCAGTACCACCACAGAAGAGCCGAAATCTGGCAGGTAGTGGAAGGAACTGTAGGAATCAAAAGAAGCAATACCGATGAAGAAGGAGCGTTGGGAGAATATGGTCCAAAAGATCAGGTGAAACTTCAGCAGGGAGAAAGACACAGATTGATAGGTCTTGCAGGCTGGGGAATTGTAGCCGAAATCTGGCAGCATACCGATGTATCCAATCCTTCAGATGAGGATGATATCGTAAGGGTACAGGATGATTTTGGAAGATAAATAGAAAAATCCGCTTCATTGAAGCGGATTTTTTATTGAGTAAGGAAGCTTGAGGCTGGAAGAAGGAAGTTAAGCACTCCCAGCTTCCAGCTTTTAAAACGTTACATCCAGCCCCACATAGACGTTTGCCTTCATAATGGGTGCATATACCATTCCTCCGTCAAAATAATTCCCGAAAGGATTTTTAAAATCAACAATCGCATTTTTCTGATAATAAGAAGTAAGGTTTTCACCACCTACATAAGCTCTGATCTTTTTATTGAAATTTCTTGAGATCTGAGCATTAAGAACGGCATACGATTCCGAATAGGTTGGTAGCTGAAATTCTGCCGGATTGCTTGAAGTATCAGGAAGTCTCTGTTTTCCAACCCAGTTTAAAGTCGTATCAAAACTCCAGAATCCTCCGTTATTATTTTTATTGGTAGAATATGCTAAATTTACAAATCCTCGGTGCTTAGCCATGAAAGGAACTTCTCTTCTTCCTCCGATATAATCTGCCTGTACATCATAATACTTATAAGCAAGTCTCACATCAAAGTTTTTGAAAGGGGTGAAGTCCCACTGGGTTTGGAATGAATTGGCAAATGATTTTCCTTCCAGATTATAGAATGTCAGCTGTTGGGGAGATTTGTCAAGATCCACCAATACCTGATCCTGGAAATCTGTTCTGAAGAAATCGGCAATGATGCTGGATTTTCTTCCGAATAATTTGAATTCCTGCTGTAAACTTGCCCCATAGTTCCAAGCAATTTCAGGTTTTAATCCGTAAATATTTCCTCCGTTGGATAAAATATTGATTGCTCTGTTCGATGCAAAATACTGCTGGCTTTCCGCAAATACATTCGCTGTTCTGAATCCTCTTCCCGCAGAAAGTCTTAAAATAGTCTGAGGCGTAAAATCATACTTGAAATTTAGCCTTGGCGTAAACTGAGTTCCTGCCAGATTGTGAAAATCCACTCTGGTTCCTGCTACTAATGTATATTTTAATCCCGTTAAGGTATATTCAGCAAAAATACCCGGTACAATTTCATTTCTTTTCAGGTCGTTCAATAAATACGTTTCCTTATAACCGTCATATAAGAAACTTGCTCCAGCTTTATACTTATGGTTGGTATTTCCAATAATACTTTCAAAGATTAAATTGGAATAATACGTATGCTGCTGCCCTGCATAATTTCTCAGTCCGAAGAAACTATCCTGCTGATGATACACATATTGGTTCATCCATCCGATACTTTGGTAAGGTTTTCCTTTAAAAACATACCCTGTCTTATTCCAAACCTGAAACCTTGAAATATCAATTCCTACTCCATAAAAAGGCTGTTTGTCCTGAGCCAGTTTTTTATCAAAACCAACTTGTCCTGCAGTTCTTTCATCACGGATAAAGTTAATTCCGAAGTGAGATCCGAATCCTGACTTTTCGAGGTCGTTATAATTCAACAAATACGCGGCATTGATCTGAGTTCCTTTTGGTCTGTCCAGAAAACCGTCATCATTCATATCCGTGTTCCCGAAAGTTCCGTTTCCGTGAAGAAGGAAAGTTTGTGACCATTTATCGTTGATGGGAGAGACGTTGGTAATATTCACTTCAGCTCTTCCATTAAAATCAGAAAAAAGGTTCAGTGACGTCTCAGGAGTCTTCGCATTCTTCAAAAGTTCAGTATTGATCTGTCCTGTGATGCTTTCATAACCATTTGTTACAGTACTTCCTCCCTTAGTAAGCTGAATACTTTCAATCCATCTTCCCGGAATAAAATTTAAGCCATAAGCAGAAGCCAGACCTCTGATTTCGGGTAACTGTTCCTTCGTTAAGCTCGTATATTTCTGATCCAGACCAAGCATTTTCAGCTGTTTTGTTCCGGTAACGGCATTGCTGAAAGAAACATCTACGGTTGCATTCGTTTCGAAACTTTCAGAAAGATTACAGCAGGCTGCCTTTAAAAGTTCCTTTTTATCGATATTAAAAACAAGACCGGCTTCTTTCTTGCTTAAAGAAGTTGCTGCCTTAGAACCTGTTACCACTACACTGTCAATGTTTTTTTCATGTTGGGAATGATCCTCTTTAGCTGATGAGGTTCCGTTCTCTTTATGATCTTCATGCTTTGTAGCTTCTTCATAATGTACTTTTGGATTAGGTTCACCAAAAGTAAAGTCTCTGTCATACAGACAACATCCCGGAAGACCATTGTAAACAGCATCTGAAGCCTTATACTTTTCATTATCATGGCCAGCATCAGCAATAGCTTTTAAAATTTTATCTGATGAGGTTTTTGAGGGGTCAAAATTTAAAGTAACCGTTTGTTTTTCTGCATTCCATTCTGCAACACTGGCTCCGGCATCTTTTGATGCTTTTTCAATTCTGGCTTTACATGAAGCACAGTTTCCTCTCACATAGAACTCATTTTCTTTTTTAGCGGAAACAGAAGCATCTGTGTGATGATCATGGTGTGTTTCTGCCTGAGAAGGCTGCAGGTCTCTGTCATAATGACAACATCCCGGAAGTCCTTCATAGGTTGTATCAGACGCTTTGAATTTCTCATTATCATGACCCGCTTCTGCTACCTTTTTCAGGATGTCTTCGGAAGGTATTTTGTCTGTTTCTAATGTTAATATCTGAAGATCAATAGAGTAAACTGCTGTTTTTGCGCCGGCTTTTTTCGCGGCACTTTCAATTCTTGTTTTGCACATTTCGCAGTTCCCTTTTACCTTGAACTGATTTTTTGAAAGTGTTTGAGCAGATATAAATTGTGTAAATAGGAATAATGCACCAAGTATTAACCTGGAAATAGATAATTTCATTTTATTTAAAAGTTTAAATTAATTAAAAAACAGCTCATTACATAGTATAATGAACTCGTGATATTTTAATTAAGCTATCTTAGGCGGTTGCCAGATTTCCTTTAAACGGTCTGAAATATATGGATCTGAATATTGAAACTGAGGATTCTTATTCGCTTTGTAATAAGATAGTTCCAAACGTAGATTTTTTGAGAAAGGAGTTTCAATAAAAGTATAGCAGGCAACACATGATGAACAGCAGTCATCATTACATGATTTTGTTTTGTCATGTTTGCTGTCTTTTTTTGAAGAATGATTTTTACAGCAGTCCATTTTCTTGGAAGATTCTGCTTTACAGCATGTTTCCTGCATTCCTTGCGCATAGAAGGCATCCTTGGGAATCAAAAAGACTCCCAGGCAAAATACTATTGCAAGTAGATGAAACAGCTTCATATCTGCAAAAATAAGAAATTTATGGCAAAGGATCACCAACTTTTAGAGAACAGCTGTGCCAAGGTTCACCATGTGCTGGGTTTAGCTTTGGTTTTTCTCCCATCGCCAGATTCTGTGCCGCAGGTGCAGGAGCAGGAGCAGTCTGAACTACATTTTGTGCCGATTGAGGAGCTTGTGCAGGTTTACTGTTTAAAGGCTGTCCTACCGGGATGTCACATCGGTGCCCGGGCTGTCCGTGTGGAGGATTCATTCCCGGAGCTGTTTTTGCCTGTTTTCCGTTGTTGTCAAGAGTGATTTTTCCTGGTGATACTGCATTAGGATCAATCTGGACGATATTATTTCCGTTTGCATTTATGTTTTGTGAGGCCGCCGCTGTTGCAGGTTTACTGTTCAGGGGCTGTCCTACCGGAATGTCGCATCGGTGGCCAGGTTGTCCGTGTGGAGGATTCATCCCTGGGGCGGTAGCCATTGGAGCAGGAGTGGAGACAGATGAAATACCTGCCTGGTCCATTAATGTTGTGTTGGAGGTTGTATTAAGAGCAACGCTGGATTGCCCGGCATTGGCTTCTTCTTTTAAATAAGTGGCTTTCTCATCCTTTTTACAAGAGGCAGCTAATAGTGATACGGCGATCAAACCTATAAATGTATTCTTCATATCCATGGGTATGAAACAAAATTAGCAAAACATTTTCAATTGTTTTGCTAATTTTATACTTATAATTTGATTTTTGGATTAATTTTTTACCAAAAGTCTAAATCCTTCTCCGTGAACGTTGATAATTTCCAATCCTTCGTCATCTTTTAATAACTTACGAAGTTTTGCAATATATACGTCCATACTTCTTGCTGTAAAATAATTTTCCTTTTTCCAGATCTTTCTTAAAGCAAGATCTCTAGGCATGAAATCGTTTCTGTGAATACAAAGAAGCTTCAATAATTCATTTTCTTTAGGAGAAAGTTTGTATTCTTTATCACCTACTTTCAATTGTCTCAGCATAGAGTCAAAGAAAATATTGCTAATTTTAAACTGCTCCTGCTCCTCATTTTCCAATGTAGAGCTTCTCTGTAAAATAGCCTTGATTTTATATAAAAGAAGCTCAGTATCAAAAGGTTTTGTGATATAGTCATCAGCTCCCAACTGGTATCCTTTCAAAATATCTTCTCTCATATTTCTTGCTGTAAGAAATATAATCGGTGTATTTTTATCAATCTTTTTTACATCTTCGGCCAATGAAAACCCGTCTTTTTTAGGCATCATTACGTCAAATATGCAGATGTCGAATTCATTTTCTGTAAATTCTTTAAGTCCCTGCTCCCCATCAGTGGCAAGTGTTACTTCAAAATTATTGATTGTCAAATAATCTTTAAGCACCGCCCCAAAACTCTGATCGTCCTCTACTAATAATATTCTGTTGCTCATAATTTTTAATAATTAATAATTAACAATTAAGAATGAACTTCCTCACTCTATCTTCTATATTTTGATATTTGGTTTAATTTTTCGTCAATGATGATTTATCATTCATCAATGATCATTTTATATATTTTATCCCATTGGGAGTTTTATCGTGAACGTACTTCCATCTCCCTTATTAGAGTCTACGATAATCTGTCCTTTGTGCAGTTCTACAATTTTCTTCACGTAGGAAAGACCTAATCCCTGTCCTTTCACGTTGTGAATATTTCCGGTTTCTTCCCTGAAGAATTTTTCGAAAATTTTGGTTTTATTCTGAGTATCCATTCCCATTCCTTTATCAGAAATTTCAATGATATACCAGTGTCCTTCATTTCTTGTTTCCACATGTATTTCCGGCGCTTCAGGAGAATATTTATTGGCATTATCCAGTAAGTTGACCAGCATATTTGAAATATGGAACTCGTCTATTTTAAAATTATAATGGGTGGCATTGAATTTCTGGGTAAGAGAACCGTTCCTTTGCTTCACAATCAGATTGAAAGATTCTGTTGTCCTTTTGATCAATTCTCTTACATTGGTTTCTTTTAAAAACAGCTCTACTTCATTTCGTTCAAGTTTAGACATATTAAGCACGTTTTCAACCTGCTTTTTCATCCTTAAGTTCTCCTGCTTTATCAGTTCTGAATAATATTTTACCTTATCCGGATTGGTGGCAATTTTGTCATTAGCCAAAGAATCCGTTGCTACAGAAATGGTTGCCAATGGTGTTTTGAACTCATGAGACATGTTGTTGATGAAGTCTGTTTTTACTTCAGCAAGCTTTTTCTGTCTCATCATATAATTGATGGAAATAATGTAAATCCCAAGAATGGTAAGCAGAGAAAGAAATGTTCCTAAAAGCATCGGCCAGTTGTTCATCGCCAGAGAGTATTCTTTCTTAGGAAAAACCAATGCGAGGCTGTACAGTGTGTTTTTTTTGTCTGCAAAAAGAGGAAAGCTGTAGATATTACTGTCTTTTTTCTCTTTGTAGGCTTTATTCACGATGCTTGTAAGCTTGTTGTTGCGGTCAAGAACTCCATATCCGAACTTGGCAGATATTCCTCTTATTTTAAGTTCTTTCGCAATGACAGAATCAAGTGTTTTCGGATCCACTCTTTTTGTGATAGGGAGGTTATTTCCATATACTTTCACAAATTCTTTCATGGAGTAATCTCCGGTTTCAATCTCCTGATTGATATCCGTGGTAAGAAGTTCACGGTTGGTGGTATCTCTTTTTATTTTATAGGCTGCTTCGTCTGTATATAAGGTTGTGAGTTTAATAGAATCCCCTTTTTGAGAAATCGGCAGCTGTGTTTTTTCAATAATGTTTTTAGAATAAATAATCTGTCTTTGAGTTCCAGAGTCTTCTACCTGCTGAATTGTAGTTAGAGACGGCTGTTTACTATTGGCAAGAATATTTTTTCTGAAATCCTTATAATCCTCATTCAGATATTTGTCTGCTTCGATCTCTTCAATACTTTTTGAAGTACTTTCCAAAACTGCATACACTTTATTTGAAAAATCCTGTTCCAGTACACCGTAATAGCCTTTCAACCAATAAAATTGGAGCGTCACAAAGACAATCAGTGAGATCGTCATAAACACTGAAATTATTGGGATGAATTTGTTATTCATTATTTAATTATATATGTTTTGGAAAAATGAATGTTAAAATTAATTTTTTTAAGACTACATAAACAAAAAACGAGCCAAATAATTGTTTTTTTTTTCTTAAAAGAGTGTTTTTTAACAATTATTTATGAATTATCCTTTACTTGTCATATGAAAAGTCCCTTTCAATAAATAAAATGCTAACTTTATTAAAAATAAAAATATATGGAATCTAATATCATTTTCAACAAAGATTTTGATGCTGCCAGTACGTATGTCATGAAAATTTATAAAGCTGATGTTTCAACGGTATGGGATCATTTCACCCAATCCGAATTATTGGATCAATGGTGGGGACCTAAACCCTGGAGATGTGAAACGGTAAAACAGGATTTCAGAGAAGGAGGAATCTGGATGTATGCAATGGTAGGGCCAAACGGTGAGAAAGGACCTCTGTATGCTCAGTCTCAGTATGGCGAAATTACAGAACACAGAAGCCTTGACTGGATGAGTGCTTTTTGTGATGAAAAAGGAAATATTAATGAAGATTTTCCAAGATCAAAATGGCTGCTCGGCTTTACAGGAGTGGAAGAGGGTACTAAAGTGACCATCAATATCCACTACCATTCTCAGGAAGTTATGAGAAAGATTTTGGAAATGGGATTTGAAGAAGGATTTAAAATGGGATTGACACAATTGGAAGAACTGATTGGCTCATAAATAATTGGGCATCTGAAAAAAAAGGAAATGAAAGATGTTGCGGATACATTTATAATATAAAAGCAGGATGTCTGAATGAGCATCCTGCTTTTTTTGTTAAATTAATTCTTCTTCCTGAAAGTAATGAATAATCGCCTTTTTCATAAGCAAGCTTTGCTCATTAGGTCTTAACTCAGGCAGATCTTCTATTTTTTCAAAGTGTGGCCAGCCATCTTCGTAATGTGAAAATTTGTAATATCCAAAAGGTTCCATCAATCTGCAAACTGCGATATGAAGGATATTTAATTTATCGTCTTTTGTATATTTCTGTTGGCCGCTTCCCAATTCCTGAAGTCCAATTAAAAATAATATCGTTTCAATCGGTGGATTTTTTTCAGTCTGGAAGTTGTCTTCAAAAAACTGTTCTATTTTTTTCCAATATTCAGATTCGTTCATATGATTATAACTGTCATTTTTTATCGTGACAATGTATTTTATAAATTATTATTTTCTTTGTTTCTAAGATCTTCTTCTCTTGCTTTTTTCAGAAGGTCCTGTAAGTTTTCCTCTTGTTTGGCCTTAAAGTCTTCTCTTTTTTCCATTCTTGTAATTTTCTGTTTTTGTATTAAATAATAGCAATTGAAATAAAAACTAATAATAACATATACTCTGTATTTGAAAATTAATTAAGAGAATGTAAAAGCTATTTTTCATTTATTTTCAAAAGAAAAGCATACTCTAAAGCATCTTCTTTCAATGATTCAAACCTTCCGCTGGCGCCTCCATGTCCGGAGCTCATGTCAGTTTTAAAAACTAAGATGTTATCGTTTGTTTTGAGTTCTCTCAGTTTTGCAGTCCATTTTGCAGGCTCCCAATACTGTACCTGAGAATCATGGAATCCTGTAGTGATCAGCATATGAGGATAATCTTTAGCTTCTACATTGTCATACGGAGAATAGTCTTTCATATAATGATAATACTCCTCGTCATTTGGATTTCCCCATTCATCATATTCCCCGGTAGTCAAAGGAATCGTGTCATCCAGCATTGTGGAAACAACATCTACGAAAGGGACCTGTGCTACAATTCCGTTGAATAACTGAGGTTCATAATTGACCACAGCGCCTACCAACAAACCTCCGGCACTTCCTCCCATCGCATACATATGTCTCGATGATGTATAATTTTCTTTGATTAAATGTTTTCCTGCATCAATAAAATCGAAAAAAGTATTTTTCTTGAATAACATTTTTCCATCTTCATACCATTCTCTTCCCAGGTATTCTCCGCCACGGATGTGGGCAATAGCATAAATGAAACCTCTGTCTAGAATAGACAATCTTACATTTGAAAAGCTGGCATCAACGGTGTGCCCATAACTTCCATATCCATACAGAAGAAGTGGAGTGTCAGCGGATTTTTTGGTGTCTTTGTGGTATACTAAAGAAATTGGAACTTTTACTTCCCCATCTCTGGAGTCTGCCCATATTCTTTCTGAAATATAATTTTCAGGGAAAAATTTCCCACCCAATACTTCCTGTTGTTTCAGGAGCTTGGTGGTTTTGTCCTTCATATTGTACTCGTAAGTGGAGCTTGGCTGTGTAAGAGATGTATAGCCATAACGAAGAATTTCAGTGTCAAATTCAAGGTTAATCCCAATATAGGCTGTATATGTTGGGTCAGAAAAAGGTAAATAATAAGACTCTTGGGTCTTCTCATCAATAATTTTGATCTGAAGCAAACCTCTCTCTCTTTCCTCAAGTACCAGATAATCTTTGAAAATTTCAAAACCTTCCAGTAAAACTTCCGCACGGTGTGGAATAACATCCACCCAGTTTTCCATACTGCAGTTGTCAATCTTTGCTTTTACAATTTTGAAGTTAATTGCATCATCAGCATTAGTGATAATATAGAATTCATCTTCATAATGCTCTACAGAATATTCGAGATCATCTATTCTGGGCTGTATTGTTATCCATTCTGCAAATACGTTGTCAGAGGGAATAAAGCGGTGCTCATCAGAGATAGTACTTGAACTAGCTATGAAAATATACTGTAAAGATTTTGTTTTAAATACATTGACATCAAAAGTGTCATCTTCTTCGTGGAAGATCAGAACATCATCAGCAGAATCAGTTCCTAACTGATGTCTGTATACCTGGAAAGCACGGAGGCTCTTATCTTTTCTAATATAGAAAACATGTTGATTATCATTCGCCCAAACTGCTTTTCCTGTTGTATTTGGAATAGAATCCGGCAGAATTTCCCCGGTTTTTAAATTTTTAAAATTAAGCGTATAAATTCTTCTTCCTACATCATCTGAAGAAAAAGAAGCCAGTTCATTACCGGGGCTCACGGCTACACTTCCTACTTCAAAAAATTCTTTGCCTTCTGCCAGAACGTTCACGTCAAGTACAATTTCCTCCTCGTTGTCAAGACTTTTATGCTTTCTGCAGAAAATAGGATATTCCTTGCCTTCTTCATAACGTACAATATACCAGTATTCATTAAAGAAATAGGGTAGAGATTCGTCATCCTTTTTATAACGGGCTTTCATCTCTTCAAAAAGCTCTTCCTGAAGAACTTCCGTATCTTTCATGATGAATTCTTCGTAGGCATTTTCCTCTTCAATATATTTGATGACTTCAGGGTTTTCCCTTTCATTCAGCCAAAAGTAATTATCGGTCCTTCTATCGCCGTGGGTTTCTAATATTTTTTCTATTTTTTTTGCCTGTGGAGCTTTCATCCGGATATTTTAATTTTTTATTGAGCAGAGTTTGTCTTTATGCTTTTCTTCTGAAAGTAAGCAATTTATGCAGACGTCTCATTCAATGTTAATTTTCGTTCAAATTTAGGTAAAAAAAAACCATCTTTCCTTTATTGAAAAGATGGTTCATGGTATTTTTATAATTAAAGACTATTTATGAAGTGCTTTAATGTACTTTTCAAGGGCCATTGTCATGGAAGGAGTTTCCTTCGTAGGTGCCATTAAATCTACTGTTAATCCAGCTTCTTCTGCGGCAGCCAAAGTCGTGTTTCCGAAAACACCAATCTTGGTTTCATCCTGTTTGAAGCCAGGGAAGTTTTGTTGTAGCGATTTGATTCCTTGCGGACTAAAGAAGATCAACATGTCATAATCTTTAATGTTGATATCTGTAAGGTCGCTGCATACGGTACGGTACATGATTGCTCTTGTCCAGTCTGCATTAGATGCATCCATGGTTTTCACAATATCCGGACTCAAAACATCTGAAGATGGCAGCAGATATTTTTCAGTTGGGAATTTTTTGAAAAGAGGAAGCAGATCTGAGAAGTTTTTCTCCCCAAAGCTGATTTTTCTTTTTCTGTACACAATATGCTTTTGAAGGTAGTTGGCAATTGCTTCCGACTGGCAGATATATCTCATTGTATCCGGAACGGCAAAACGAAGTTCTTCCGCAAGTCTGAAGTAATGGTCAATCGCATTTTTACTGGTAAAAATAATACCGGTATACTGCGTCAGATCTATTTTCTGTGTTCTGAGCTCTTTATTGTCAACCCCTTCAACGTGGATAAATGGACGGAAATCAATCTTTATTTTTTCCTTCTTTGCTATATCCAAATATGGAGAAGACTCACTAGGCGCTGGTTGAGAAACCAATATAGACTTTATTCTCATCATTGACATTTATTAAAAAAATAACAACTTCCAAAGCAATAATAATGGTGCGATTTGGAGGGTGCAAATATACAAAAATTTATAATACCATTTTTCAGGAAGAATCTTGTTCTTGTGAAATAAGTAGAAAAAAACTTTGAAAATGAATACAAAAGAAAAGAAACACAAATAATACAAAAATATTTTATTTCTGTCTATAGGGAAGTAATAATGGGCTACACAAAGAATTATTAGCAAAAATGTAAGAATGAAATAAAATTTTGTGGAGGTAAAATAAAAAATAGTCCATTTTTTTCCGTCTCCTATACTTTGATAAAATAAAAAACCTAATGTTGATTTTATTAAATAAAAAAACAGCACCGCCAGCAAAGTATACCCGAATTTATTAAGCTGATACCCAAAAAGCTGAAGATCGGCAATATATTTCGGTACAATAGGAATATACTGTGAGATCAAAACAGATAAGGTGAGCGTCGTCACACATGAAGTGATAATCCAGCTGGGAAGGTTGTTGCTTGCATCAAAATACTTTTGAAGCAGAAAATCTTTGAGACTGGCATCCCTTTCTATGACGTTCATCATAAAAACATATAAAAATATACAGCCCACGAGGATAAAGATTACCCAGTCGTTATTCTCAGGTATTCTTACATGATTGATGAAGTGTTGTGATGATGGCAAAATTTAAGTTTTTATTATTTATTATTTAACTTCTGATAGCACAATCCGGCACAGAATTTCCTGTCACCTGTTTCATGTATCCGCAGTTAAAATATTTGCTCTCATCGATTTTACGTATTGTTCAGATCTGTTGAATAAAAGTTTCTGTTTCATCCGCTTAATCCCTGAGAAATATTTTTGCAAAATTATAGATTATTTTGTATAAAATAAAAAGGTTAAATAAACTATCTTTGCAAACTGAAATGAAAAAACTCGTTATTATCCCCACATACAACGAAAAGGAAAATATTGAAAATATTATTTCCGCGGTTTTTGCATTGGAGGACGACTTTCATATCTTAGTTGTAGATGATACTTCCCCGGATGGAACAGCCGAGGTTGTAAAAGAAATGCAGAAGAAACATCCGCATTATTTGCATCTTTCAATAAGACATGTAAAAGACGGGTTGGGAAAGGCATATATTCATGGATTTAAATGGGCTATTGAAAATAAATATGATTATATTTTTGAGATGGATGCCGATTTTTCTCATAATCCTAGCGATCTGCCAAAATTGTTTGAAGCATGCAGGAATGCAGACATGGCCATAGGTTCCCGTTACTCAAAAGGAGTGAATGTGGTCAACTGGCCGATGGGAAGAGTACTGCTTTCTTATTTTGCATCAAAATATGTAAGATTTGTATTGGGACTTCCTATTCATGATACTACAGCAGGATTTGTCTGTTTTTCAAGAAATGTATTGGAAGAAATAGGATTGGATAATGTAAGGCTGAAAGGTTACGGGTTTCAGATAGAAATGAAATTCAGAGCCTTTAAAAAAGGGTTCAGAATTGTAGAAGTTCCTATTATATTTACCAACAGAATTTTAGGAGAAAGCAAAATGAACGGTGGAATTATCCATGAGGCCGTTTTTGGAGTGTTAAATCTAAAGTGGAAATCAATCATCAATAGACTATGAAACAAAGCATGAACAATTCTTTTCAGACGGAGGAATATGTATATGCGAAGTTCCATCAGACTATTAAATAAAAAATATAAAAATAAACTGATGAAAAAGCTGATCTTTATTTTCGTTTTGCTGGGCATGTTTTCGTGCAGCGATTATATTGATAAGCCTAAAAATCTGATCGATAAAGGCGTAATGGCAGAAATCATTGCAGATCTTGCGATCAATGATCAGGCGATCTTTGTATATCCTGACAAAAATATGGAAGCCGGTACAAGAGCTGTCCTGAAGTCACATAAAGTAAAATCTGACGACTTTGTAGAAAGCTTCAAATATTATGTGATCAAAGAAGAAATGGATGGGATTACCAATGATGCACAGGAAATACTGCTAAAAAAAGATCCCAAAGCAGATAAATACGTAAAGGATAAACTGAAACAAAACGGGGCTGTAATACCTTTGGTAAGGTAAAACGGTACTGAAGTTTCTAACCTATAAGAAATCACTGATAACAAGGTGAATTAAAAAAGTAGAGAGATGAAATTTTTTAATATAGAAAAAACCTCTGAAGGAAAAGCAAGAGCAGGGGAAATTACCACAGATCACGGGAAGATTCAAACTCCCATTTTTATGCCTGTGGGAACTGTTGCAAGTGTGAAAACAGTTCATCAGAGAGAATTAAAAGAAGACATTAAGGCTCAGATTATTCTGGGAAATACTTACCACCTTTATCTTCGTCCGGGAATGGAGACGATGCAGGATGCAGGTGGTTTACATAAATTCATGAACTGGGATCTTCCTATCCTTACTGATTCAGGAGGCTTTCAGGTATTTTCACTGGCTAGTAACAGAAAAATGACTGAAGAAGGTGCGAGATTCAAATCTCACATCGACGGAAGTTACCACATGTTCTCTCCGGAAAGATCAATGGAGATTCAAAGACAGATCGGAGCCGATATTTTCATGGCTTTTGACGAATGTACTCCTTATCCTTGCGATTATAACCAGGCAAAATCATCTATGGAGCTTACCCATCGCTGGCTGAAAAGATGTATTGAATGGACTAATGATAATCCTGAATTATACGGATACAAACAAAGACTTTTCCCTATTGTTCAGGGATCTACCTATTCCGACCTTAGAAAAATCTCTGCAGAAGTAATTTCTGAAGCAGGAGCCGAAGGAAATGCCATTGGAGGACTTTCTGTAGGAGAGCCTGAAGAAGAAATGTACAGAATCACTGATGAAGTGACAGACATTCTTCCAAAAGAAAAACCAAGATATCTGATGGGAGTAGGAACTCCATGGAATATCCTTGAATCTATCGGACTGGGAATTGATATGATGGATTGTGTAATGCCAACAAGAAATGCAAGAAATGCAATGCTTTTCACATGGCAGGGCGTGATGAACCTGAAAAATGAAAAATGGAAGCGTGATTTTTCGCCTTTAGACGAATTTGGGACCAGTTTTGTAGATCGTGAATATTCAAAAGCGTATCTTCGCCACCTGTTTGTATCTAAAGAATATCTGGCAAAACAGATTGCTTCGATTCATAATCTTGCCTTCTATCTTGATTTAGTAAAAGTAGCCAGAGAACATATTATTGCAGGAGATTTCTACGAATGGAAAAACTCCGTAGTACCGGTTCTTAGACAAAGACTGTAAGAGAATATGCTTAAAATTGTAGACAGATATATCATTAAAAAATACCTTGGAACTTTTAGTTTCATGTTGGTATTATTGTCTATAGTCGTATTGGTAATTGATGTTCAGCAGAAGATTCCAAGAATAGAAAATGCCAAGGCCATTGATCCGAAACTGGATCTGACCTATTTTCTTATCCACTTTTATCCCTTCTGGATTATCAATCTTGTGGTTACCTTCCTTTCCATTCTGGTGTTTATTTCGGTGATTTATTTTACCTCCAGGATGGCGAATAATACTGAAATTGTTGCTATTATTAGTAGTGGGGCCAGTTTTCACAGGTTTTCCAAACCTTATCTGGTAACTTCCATTTTTATTGGATTGATTGCCCTTGTGGTATACCATATGGTTCTTCCATGGGCCAATATCAAGAAAAATGAACTGGAAGCGTATACCTATAATGCGGCCAATAAAGAAAAGATTTTAGGAACTGCTCCAGCCTCTTCACAGCTGAGCAAAACAGAATATATTTTTGTTGATTCCTGGAACAAAAGAGAAAAAAGAGGTTCTAGTTTTGTCTATCAGAAATATGATAAAGACAGAAAAATGACTTACGAGCTTAAAGCAAGCGAAGTGTATTGGGATAAAGCCAAAAAGCAGTTTGTTTTAAATAATTATCTGGAAAAAACAATCAATAAAGACAATACCGAAAAACTCGGCAACGGGATAGAATTAAGGAAAAACTACGGTCACTCACCGGAAGAGCTTTTCCCTAACGAGCTTTTGGGACAAAATAAAACCACTCCGGAACTTTTAAAGTTTATTGAAAGAGAAAAGGCAAGAGGAAACAGTAACCTGAATTCTTATCTGAATGAGCTTCATCAAAGAACATCAATGCCTGTTTCTATTATTATTCTGACATTCCTGGCACTTTCCCTGTCTTCACAAAAGAAAAGAGGAGGATTGGGGATTAACCTGGCAATAGGGATCTCATTGGCCTTTATTTTTGTGTTTTCATTTGAAGCCCTGAAAGTGGTTTCTGAAAATAAAAGTTTGTCTCCAGCTGTAGCAATGTGGCTGCCTAATATGGTGTTTTTGCCGCTTACCCTTTATCTGTATATCAAAAGAGCCAATCAGTAAAGTAGTTTTATTTCCTTGTGATAAAAGGAACGTATTTCGTCTTCCAGTTCAATCCAGAGTTCACCCTTTTCGTCTGCATTTCGGATGATGCCATTTTGTCGCTCTTTTTCAATTTCAAAGACAGAGATCAGGTCTTTTCTGAAAAGGTTTGCATTGAATCCATCCAGAATTTCCTGATCGGAAGGAATGTTTTTCAGTTTCTCAGACAAATATTCATGAAGATTTAATGAAACTTCTTCCAGGTCAAATTGCATGCCTGTCTGTGTCAGGAGGGATCCTGCATTGGATATTTCATCAAATTTGTCCTGAAGGATATTAATTCCTGCTCCGATGATGAAATAATTATTTTGATTAATTTTTTTCTTTTCTATTAAAATTCCAACGATTTTTTTACCTTTAAGGATAATATCATTCGGCCATTTGATTTTTACCTCAGAGTCAGACAATTTGGCAAGGAAATCCCGGATAATCATTGCGGTATAATAATTGAACATAAAGTCGGAGCAAAGGATGTTCTGAGTATTCACTGCCAGCGTATAAGCCAGGTTTTTTCCGGCAGTCTGAGTCCAAACATTTCCATACTGACCACGGCCTTTAGTTTGATTAAAAGTATGAAGCCCTATAAAATTTGAATCTCCGTAAAGTAAAAACTTTGCTATTTCGTCATTAGTAGAAGAACATTCTTTCAGATAGAAGAGTTGGCTCATTTAAGAAAACTTTAAGACATTAAGAGGGTAAAAGTAAGGTTAAAGTAAAGAAAAAACAATAAATTTGCAGATTATAGTAATTTTTTAATGAATAAAACAGCAGAAAAACAAGCGTTAATAGATAAAATCGTTGAAGCTATCCAGGATGTAAAAGGAGAAGATATTATGATCTTCGATCTTTCCAACATCGAAAACTCCGTAGCAGAAACGTTCGTGATATGTAGTGGAAACTCAAATACACAGGTGGCTGCATTGGCAGGAAGTGTTGAGAAGAAAGTAAGAAACGAACTGCAGGACAGACCTTGGCACGTAGAAGGTACTGAAAATGCAATGTGGGTATTGGTAGATTACGTTTCAGTGGTGGTTCATATATTCCAAAAAGATGTACGTGAGTACTACGATATAGAAGAGCTTTGGGGTGACGCAGTCATTACCAAAATTGAAAATGAATAATAAAAATTTTAAAAAGTCTAAATGAATAATAAAGGATTCAACTGGTTCTTTCCAATTGCAATCATAGCTCTTTTGCTATTTTTTGGCTCCAATTTCCTTGGAGGTGATGCAGCAAAATCTATTGATGAAGATGGTTTCTTTAGAGAAATGCAGGCAGGGAAAGTTCAGAATATAATTATATACAAAGACATAGAGAAAGCTGATGTTTTCCTAACAAAAGAAGCAAAATCAGCAATGGTTTCCAAAGCTGGTAAAGAAAACAACCCTCTTTCTGCCTTCGAAATGGCTCCTAAAGCAGATTTTTCTGTAAAATACGGAGACCTTCAACTTTTCCTTCAGAAATTTGAACAGGTCAAAGCCAGCAATCCGGTTATTAAAACAACTAAAGATTACGGAACAGGGAAAAGCGCACTAATGGATATTTTAGTTCCTGCGCTGGTTTGGATTTCCATTCTGGGTTTATTCTACTTCCTTCTTTTCAGAAAGATGGGCGGAGGTGGAGGTCCTGGCGGACAAATCTTCTCTATCGGTAAATCTAAAGCGAAGCTTTTCGACGAAAAAGAAAGAATTCAGGTAACATTTAAAGATGTTGCAGGATTGGAAGGAGCTAAAGAAGAAGTTCAGGAAGTTGTAGATTTCTTGAAGAACTCTGAAAAATATACAAAACTGGGAGGTAAAATTCCTAAAGGAGTCCTTTTAGTAGGCCCTCCGGGAACCGGTAAAACATTATTGGCAAAAGCCGTTGCAGGTGAAGCTAAAGTTCCGTTCTTCTCACTTTCTGGTTCAGACTTCGTTGAAATGTTTGTTGGGGTAGGAGCTTCCAGAGTAAGAGACCTTTTTGCTCAGGCTAAAGCAAAATCTCCGGCGATCATCTTTATTGACGAGATTGATGCTATCGGACGTGCAAGAGGAAAAAATAACTTCTCTGGCGGAAACGATGAAAGAGAAAATACATTGAACCAGCTTCTTACCGAAATGGACGGTTTCGGAACAGATGTCAATGTTATTGTAATGGCGGCTACCAACAGAGCGGATATTCTTGATAAAGCATTAATGAGAGCAGGTCGTTTTGACCGTTCTATCTATGTAGATCTTCCGGAACTTCACGAAAGAAGACAGATTTTCGATGTTCACTTGAAAAAAATCAAGCTTGATGATAATGTAGATAGAGATTTCTTAGCAAAACAAACTCCTGGATTCAGTGGGGCAGATATTGCTAATGTTTGTAATGAAGCAGCATTAATCGCAGCAAGATATAACCATACTTCTGTTACAAAACAGGACTTCCTGGATGCGGTAGACAGAATTATCGGTGGACTTGAGAAGAAAAATATGGCCATCAAGCCATCTGAAAAGAGAAGAGTTGCTTATCATGAAGCAGGTCACGCTACAATCTCCTGGTTGGTAGAACATGCATCACCACTTTTAAAAGTAACGATTGTTCCAAGAGGTCGTTCTTTAGGGGCAGCATGGTATCTTCCGGAAGAAAGACAGCTTACCACTACTGAGCAGATGTTGGACGAAATGTGTGCAACATTGGGAGGTAGAGCTGCAGAGCAGGTGATCTTCAATAATATCTCTACAGGAGCACTTTCTGATCTGGAAACAGTAACGAAGAGAGCTCAGGCAATGGTGACAATCTATGGATTAAGCCCGAACATTGGTAATATTTCTTATTATGACAGTTCAGGACAGTCTGAATACTCATTCGGAAAGCCTTATTCTGAAGAAACAGCTACCAAAATTGATGCAGAGATCAAATTGATTATCGAAAATCAGTACGAAAGAGCAGTAAGAATTCTTGAGGAAAATAAAGATAAACTGGATGCTCTGGCAAATAAATTGTTAGAAAAAGAAGTGATCTTCCGTGAAGACTTAGAAGATATCTTCGGAAAAAGAGCATGGGATCCTGAATTGACAGAGAAACCTGTTACCAATACTATTCCTGAAAAAGATCAGCCGGTAGTAGTGGAAACACCTCAGATCAAAGAAAAAGAAGAAGAAAGCGAAATACAGGCTCCAGAAAGCCCAACACAGCTTTAAGACTCTTAAAAATAAATATTACAAAGACCTGACAACCTCGAGAATTGTCAGGTTTTTTCATATTTAAGGAGATATTTTGGACACTATTGTAATTTATTTTCTATTTTTGTATAAAGTTGACTAAAAATAGATTAAGTTGAATTTATTCAAGAGGATTGTAAGCAAACTTACCAACCAGCCTGAAGAAGAGGACAAACAGAGCCTGGAGAAACTTGGGGATTCGCTGAAAAATGCGGATCTTGACTATAAGTTTGCGCAATTATTTACGCATTCGGGGGGATTTTTTAATTATTGTGCAGATGAAGCGGAGGCTCTACAAACTTTAAATCAAATTATCAAAATAGAAGGTATCCACAACCTTTTCTGTTGGGATAAAGAACTTCAGAACTTTTTGAACGTTGTGAGGTCTGCCTACACTTCAGAACTGCAGCCGTCTAATGATGCTGCATTCATCACATGTGAATACCTGATCGCCTATGATGGCAGGATCATGCTTTCGCATAATAATATTCTTCATTATCATTCTTCAAGACTTCCCGATAGAATTATCATCATTGCCAATGTTTCTCAGATTGTAAACAACCTGAATGATGCTATGGGGAAAATAAAAAGAAACGGAAATATCAAGAACCTTACTTCCATCAGCGGAAGCCAGTCTAAAATGGACAGTTCTTCCAATTCCAATACAAAGCTGTTTTTATTGCTGCTTGAAGATTAAGCAACCACTTCTAAATTTTAAATTTTGGACAAAAATCTCATTCAAAGAACCGTATCAGGTATAGTCTATGTAGCCGTTATTATACTTTGTTCGACTCCGCTGGGAGCGCAATTGCTGAACAGCATTGCTCCTGGTCTTATCAAACAACAGTATCTTTTTTATGGCTTAATGAGTCTGCTGCTGATGGTGGGGACGTGGGAATGTGTTAAAATCATGAAATTTGGAAACGGATATGAAAAATGGGTGGTATATCCATTAGTCATTTTTATATTCTATATTTTTTCCAAAAGATATTTCAACCACGATTTCTTTTTTGATTTCAGGCTCAGTGAAATACTGGCACTGGCGCTTATTGGGATTGCTGTGGTTACTTTATTCAAATTTCCCAGCGAATTATACTTCGACAGCGGGAAACTTATTTTTACTGTTATCTACGTAGCGCTCCCATTCAGTTTTGCATTGGGACTGCCAAAGTTCTCCAGCTATAGTGATGCTTTCTCTTTGGAGATCCTGTTCTTATTTGTTCTCATCTGGAGTAGTGACACCTTTGCCTATCTGGTAGGGAAGTTCTTCGGTAAACATAAAATGGCACCTAAAATTTCCCCTAAGAAAACATGGGAGGGATATGCAGGTGGCGTAGTGTTAACATTGGTTTTATCTTACTTTATTGAACATTATCAGCCTGAACTTAGAGGGAACTGGATGATCGTAGGATTTTTGGTTGCCGCCTTTGCTCCGCTAGGGGATCTGGTAGAAAGCCAATTGAAAAGAAATTTCGGTGTGAAAGACAGTGGAAACATCATTCCAGGACATGGAGGAGTTTTAGATAGATTAGATAGTTTTATTATCTGCGTTCCTGTCGTATATTTGTACTTTATTTTAGAAAAATTTATTTAGTCTCATGAAATTACATAGAGAATCAAAAGGAACAATTACCGTTGCGACCATACTTTTTATCATTTTGGGCGTATTAGCAATTTATTTCCTTAAAATATGGTCCCTGCTGATCATTATGCCTTTGTTGGTTATTTACAGTTTAGTTTTCTGGTTTTTCAGAGTTCCGGATCGTAATATCCTTGATCACAAAGAAAACGTGATAGCTCCGGTGGACGGAAAAGTGGTAATGATCAAAGAAGTGGATGAGGATGAATTTATAAAAGGAAAAGCCATTCAGGTTTCTATTTTTATGTCCCCGCTGAATGTTCACATCTGTAGATATCCGGTTTCGGGTGAAGTGATTTACAAAAAGTACCACCCGGGAAAATATCTGGTAGCATGGCATGAAAAGTCTTCTACAGAGAACGAAAGAACTACTATGGCCGTACAAACTATGACCAATCATAAAGTTGTCTTCAGACAAATTGCCGGGTATGTAGCTAGAAGGATTGTTTTCTACTGTAATGAAGGCGATAAAGCAAAAGCCGGGCATGAGTTCGGATTTATTAAATTCGGATCCAGAATGGATGTATTCCTGCCTTTGGATACTGAGATTATCTGTAAGATCGGAGATATTACAAAAGGAGGTTTGGATGTGATTGCCAAGCTGAAAGAAAATTAAGAATACGTATTGTATATAAAAAAACAAAAGAGAGCCTTTGCAGCTCTCTTTTTTATTTGAAAAAATGATTATTTGAGTTTAACTACGCATGCGTAATATTGCGTATTCAGGGATTAAATCTTTTTCATTAAGATGAATAATTTTGCAGCTACAAAAACACAAGTTATTCACTATTTTAAGCCATAAAATGGATAACTGAATATGTTTTATGGTCTTACCATTAATTTTTTTTTGTCATTGGTTAAATAATTTAATTTGAATTTTTAGTAAATTAGAACAGGGAAAACACAAATCATATTCTTTTATCACTGAAAATTGCAAACAGATATTTTGTTTTGTGAGTTTTTATGTTGCTTAAAAGCTATTAATATTGGAAAATTTATGCTTTCAGTAGTACGAATGCCAACTTGAGCTTGTGAAAACATAAAAACAACACGATGATTTATAAGTTTTTCTTTAAGATGATCAACGATGAAGCTGAGAAAATAAATGATGATTTTGATAGCAATTATCTAAATCTTATCAACCGATATCTGCTTTTATTGTTCTTCATATTTCTGTTTTACTCCATTTTTATTATTACTTTTTTCGGGGATATGTTGATTTCAATATTTCTTACCGTTATTACCTTTTTCTGGCTGTTTTTAATGGCAATAAAAGGGAAAACGAGGCGATTCAGGAGCGTACTGAAAACTTCCATCATTTTTACATTTGTCTTACTAACTTTTATAGTGAGTTTTTTTAATGTGTATACTTTCAAAAATGCTGGAGTTGAGTATTTCTATTTTTGTCTTTTGTTTGCCGTTCCCTTCTTTTTGAATTATAAAAAAGATGCTTTATCTATCTTTTTTATTACGTTCATGATCTGTATCAACTTTATTGTATGCCTTTACTTTGATTTTGATTTCCTGCCAAAAAGCCGATTTATAGAAACCGAAGATTTTAAAACAATAAAGCTGCTTAATATTTTATTTTCTATTGCCTCTTTTCTGATGGATATTGTTTTTATTACCCAGAAAGATGCGCTGATTAATGGTTTGATTACCGATAAAAAAGAGAAAGATTCCACAATCAAGGATCTGGTAAAAACAAATGCAGAACTGATGAAGCATCAGATGTTGATCAATCATCTTTCGGAAGAAAATATCCTGGAGATTTTAAATTTGGCAGAAAATAATTCACCCATGTTTTTTGAGAAATTCCAAGTGTTTTTCCCTCATTTTATTCCTGATATTTTAAAAATAAATCCTAATCTGATTCATTCTGAACTCTATTTCTGTGCTTTGATGAAGCTTGATTTTGATACCAAGAAGATTGCACAGTGTACCAACAACAGTATTCGTGCTGTAGAAAGTAAAAAATACAGGATCCGGAAGAAACTGAATATCTCCTCTGAGATCAATGTCAATAGCTTTTTGATTAAAATATAAACAAAATTCCGATTTTTGTTACTTATACGTAGTGTTGCGTGCCGGTTGATGATGTTTTTTATTTTTCTTGTCAATATTTTTACTTTAAAAACATTGTGATGAATATTAAGAACATTCATATTGGGAGCCTGATCCGAACCAAAGTAGAAGAGCATCAGATTTCAATAGAAAGAATCTCCAGATTTTTGAACGAACCGGAAGATCATGTAGAAATGATGTATCAGGCAAAAAGTATTGATACGGATATGCTGATGAAATGGTGTAAGCTTTTAAAATTTGATTTCTTTAGATTTTATACCGGCCATCTGATTTTGTATTCTCCGCAGTCAAGAATTGATCATGTATTCAAAGAAAAGGGGAGTACCATAGTTTTCAGGAAAAGTATTTATACCCAGGAGGTAAAGAATTTTATACTTGAAAAAATAGAAATGGGAGCAATGACCGCCCATGATGTTGTTGAAAGATATAAGATTCCTAAAACAACCCTGTACAAATGGATGAAAAAACTATAATATGATACCTGATTACAAGCAGATCTATACTGATATTCTCAAGGAAAAGTTTCCGGAAAAATTAATAGATATAACCATTCAAAATAAGCTGGAAAGATTACATTCAGCGATTGATATTCTAAAGTTTAATCAATTGATTTTTGGTGAACCGGAATATGCAGTTGAGTTCAATAATCAAAGACTTCGTTCTTATGATGAAGAATCTATTTTGGAAATTCTCAGATATCAGGAAAAAAACGGATTGAGCAATTTTCAGCTTGGCTGTCATTTTAAAATAAGCAGAAATACAATTGCCAAATGGAAAATGGTTTTTAAAATATAATATTGATGTTTCATTTGTTTTAATTGAATTATTTTTTTTATAAATAAATGATAATGGTTTTTATGTTTTGGTTTCCTGTATTTTTTTGAATTTATTATTGAATTAAATAACTAAACTTTTTGGTTGTGCTTATATGTTATCATAATTTGCTGTGGTTTTGTGAGTTTTACTACGCGTGAGTAGTATTGCGTAGGGAAAAATAATATGTAATTGTCTGTGGGTGATAATTTTGTGACGGTTAAATAAATGACTTAGTTAAAAATTTTACTCATTAAACAATTATAACTTAAAAATGATGGAAACAAAATTTACAATTCCCCCAATCAAAGTCTTGCTGATAGCACTGCTATTTGCCTTTGGAAAATTTTATTCTCAGGCCAATAATGGAGCGGTAGGGATTAATACCACTACCCCTAATGCTAATTCCGTTTTGGATGTCATCTCAGGAAATAACAATAAAGGAATCCTTATTCCCAGATTAACTGAGGCGCAGCGAAATGCTATTACAATCAATCAGTCCAAAGATGATGGTTTGACGATTTACAATACCACAGAAGATTGTTTCAATTATTGGAGTCTTGCAGATAATGAATGGAAAAGTGTCTGCGGACAGATGGGTAAATCTGTTTTTACTATAGACTGTTCCACTTCCAAAGCAATGGGAAGCTATGTAAAAGGAAAAGAACTTACTAGTTCCAATTATCTGAGTATTGCTGTGAATGTAACAAAACCGGGTAATTATACCATTTCCGGAACGACTACCAATGGATACAATTTTTACGGAACCGGAGTATTTCTAAATACAGGAACACAAACGATACAGATTCCGGGGCAGGGAACTCCTCAGAATATCCAGACAGATAACGTGTCACTGGAAGCAAACGGAACAGCTGTTACCTGTACTCCTGCGATCTCTATTACGGTACTAAGCCCTGCAGGAACATATGCCATGAGCTGTGGAAGTGCAACAGTAAATGGGGTGTATAAAGTAGGAACAGCTCTTGCAGCCTCCAATACGATTACATTGCCTGTGAATGTTGCGACATTGGGCAGTTACACTATTACAACCAATACGGTTGACGGAATTTCTTTCAGTGGTTCAGGAGTATTTACTGCAACAGGAAATCAGAATATTACGCTGCAGGGTACAGGATCACCTTCTTCCACGACTGTAAAAACGATAACAATTACTTCGGACAGCCAAGGTGGAGTTTCAACGACATGTACAGTAAATGTGATCGTAGTTGTTCCAAAGAAAAAACTTTTAACAATCGGAACTGGTGCAAACGGTTGTGGATATAATGTGTCAGGAACTTCTCCATCAGGGATGGTAACTAAAGCAGCAGCTAATTTTGGAACATTGGCCAACAGCATCGTAAAATACGAAGGATGGGATCAGATTATAGACGGTACAGACAGCCCGAGTACTGCGCAGCTGACGACGTGGACAACCGGAGCCAATCCTGTAGATATAATTGTAATAGGATATGCATGGGGAATGAGTGCTGCAGATGCACAGGTTCTAAAAAATTATATGGCAAAAGGAGGTGTCATCGTTGCTTATTCTGAAAGTAACAGCGGAATGCAGAATCTTTTCAGAAATATTTTTGACGGATCAGTAAATACCGGAAGTGTAAACAGCGCGGGAGCTATCTATAAACTGCCCATGACAAATGATGAAATTTTGAATGGTCCTTTTGGAGATATAAGAGGATTGCAATGGGGAGAAGATGCTTCTTCTACAACCTATGCAACAGGACTTCCTTCAAGTGAAATTACAGTATATTCAGGAGATACGAACATCTCTACGGCTTCACCATCAGGAACTGTAGGTCGTGTAACTGCATTTAAACATAACACTTTAAACTTCATCTGGGTAGGAGATGGTGGATTCAACTCTCAATGTGGATCAGTTACTTCTCCAAATACCTCAGATACGATATGTCCGTTCTATGCAGATACTAATTATAAGCCAATTGCTAAACCAAATTATGGAAATGGGGTTGCTGCTTATGAAATGAATGTATATAACTCAATATTCTATGCAAATGCTCTTGCCTGGGCAATTAAACAGGCAGAATTCAGCGGAATAAACACACAATGATAAAGTTTTTTAAAGAGGGCTCCGGTACGATGATTCGTGCCGGAGTTTTTTATTTTATATACTTTTTAATCTCTTCTGTAAGGTTTAATATGAATTCTACCGGGAGATCTTCTTCAGTGTCAATTAAGAGGATTTTAAACTTCTTTCTGCCATCCAGAATCAACTCCGGATAATCCAATTTGTCACCGTGGTAAAAGCTGATATAATGTTTCCTGTATTTTTTGCTGTAATAAAAATAACACAGCATTTTCTTTTTGTATTTGATAAACGGAAGCCCAAAACTGAATGTTTCTGTAATATTTTCCGGATCTGAAGCTAAAATAGAATCACGTAAAAATAAAAGAGTACTTCTTTCAGGCTCTTCGATTCTGTAGAAATACTCTTGTATAGGGTTCATTTTAATTGAATTAAAATATTAGTCGAAATTTTGAAGCTCAACAAGCTTGTTATACATTCCTTTTTTCGCGATCAGGTCATGATGTGTTCCTTGCTCTACAATATCGCCTTTTTCCATCACTACGATCCAGTCTGCTTTCTGAATGGTTGAAAGACGGTGGGCGATTACCAGAGAAGTTCTGTTTTCCATCATTTTCTCCAGTGCATCCTGTACAAATCTTTCAGATTCTGTGTCCAGCGCAGAGGTTGCTTCATCCAGAATCATAATTGGAGGGTTTTTCAATACTGCTCTCGCAATAGAAACTCTTTGCTTTTGACCTCCGGAAAGCTTACCGCCATCATCTCCGATATTGGAATCATATCCTTCAGGAAGTGTTGTGATAAATGCATCTGCATTGGCAATTTTTGCGGCAGCAATCACCTCTTCTCTTGTCGCATCAGGTTTACCCATCAGGATATTATTATAAACGGAATCATTAAATAATACAGATTCCTGGGTTACCATACCCAGAAGCTTGCGGTATTCATCTAATTTTAAATGTTTAATATTGGTGCCGTCAATCATGATCTCTCCTTCAGAAACATCATAGAATCTTGCTAAAAGATTGGCAATGGTTGTTTTACCACTTCCACTTTGCCCTACAAGAGCTACTGTTTTCCCTTTTGGAATAGAAAGTGAGAAGTTTTTAAGAATTGTATGGTCTTTATCGTAGAAAAAGCCAATATTATTAAACTCGATAGAATGATTTAATGTTGAGATGGAAACAGGATTTTCTATTTCATCAATTTTCACATCAGCATCTAGAATTGCTAAAACTCTTTCAAGAGAAGCTTCTCCTTTCTGTACATTCGAAATTGACTGAGACAAACTTTTCACAGGAGGTAAAATCTGGAAGAAAATTCCCAGGAAAACCAAGAAATCTGCAGGGGAAATACTTTGTTCTACAATGATTTGTTTTCCCCCATACCAAGCGATAATTAAGAACGTAACCGAACCTAAAAATTCGCTCATCGGAGATGCAAGTTCCTTTTTTCTACCTAATCTTATAGAGCTGTTGATCCATTTCTGCATTGACTGCATAAAACGGTTGTCCATTATTTTTTCTGCACTGAAAATCTTAATCACCTTTGTAGATTTCAATGTTTCATCTACGATTGAGAAAATAGTTCCCATTTCATTTTGGGCTTCATGAGAGTCTTTTTTCAGGCTTTTTCCTATTAAAGCAATCATAGTTCCCATTACCGGCAATACCAGAAGAGAGAAAAGAGTCATCTCTGTACTTAAAAAGAAAAGAGTCACCAATGTGCTTATCAGCATAAAAGGTGCATTGATCAATTCTACTAAACTTCCTAAAATATTACCTTCAACTTCACCTACGTCATTTGACATACGGGACATCAGATCTCCTTTTCTGCTTTCTGTAAAAAAGGAAACGGGTAAAGAAAGAATCTTTCTGTACATCGCTCCACGAAGGTCCTGAGTAACGCCTACACGATAATTGATCAGTAAAAACGAACCTAAATATCTGAAAAGGTTTCTCAGTAAAAACATAAAAGCTGTTATCACACAAAGCCAGGCCAAAACATTAAGTGCTCCGTGCTCAGTTACTAAACTCTGAACATAATAATTGGCATACTCTTTTGCGTAAGAGAAAAAATCTAAAATCTCTCCTGAATAAACAGGCGGGTGGGTGTATTTTTTAGCCTCAATGGTTCCGAAAAGCATTCCCAAAACCGGTAGAATAGTTCCTAAGGAAGCAATCTGAAAAACAGAATACATAAGGTTGAAAAACAAGCTTCCGTAGATGTATTTTTGGTGAGGTCTTGCGAACTTCAGTATTTTAATATATTGGTTCATTCAATGAAAAAATTGGATAGCAAAATTACGTAAAATTAAAAGATAAGACGTCCTTAATCCTGTTTTACTTTAATGGATAAGTTTCAAAAAATGTCTTTTTGTTACAACTCCGTGTTATTAAGCCTTGTTTTTTGAATAAATTAAACCTGATTATGACATAAAAATAGAAGATAAGAAGGTCTTGCTGTTTCATAAAAAAAACCGCTGAAACAGCGGTTTTGATATAATGATTTAATTAAAAATTCACCTGGTCATTATACTTTGGAGCAAAATTTTTAGGATTCAATTTATCCAGAGTTTTCCCAAAGTTATTGATGATCTGTGTCATATTATCAAAATCTACGATGTTGATGTCATCATTTTCGTGATGATAATGAGATGCTTTCGTCATGTCTACGGTAGAGAATGAATGAGCAATGATTTTCTTTTTTACAAAACTTACATTGTCTGAGCGGTAGAACAGCTGCTGTTTCGCATATGGATCTGCATTGAGTTTTAATCCGTTTACTGCATTTTTATTAAAAAGTTCATCAAGATCAGAGAATCCGTCTCCTGTCATATATAATGCATTTTTTCCCCACTGAGATTCTGTAGCTACCATTTCAAAATTGAAAAGCGCGGTCAGCTTATTATAAATGTAATCCAGATTTGTATCCGTTGAAATAGCTCTTGAACCAAGCATTCCTTTCTCCTCTCCATTGAATGCCATGAAAACCATTGAGAATTCAGGCTTTTTGTTTTTTAAATAATCGGCAATACCTACCAGGGTAGTAATTCCGCTGGCATCATCATCTGCTCCGTTATAAATGTTATCACCACTTTTGTCACTGGTTCCAATATGATCAAAGTGCCCTGAAAACCCAAGATACTGATCTGTTTTTCCTTTTTTGATTCCGCAGACATTATATACTGTTTTCCCATTATAATCAAACGGTACCAGATAAGATTTTCCGGTACAGTATTCCAGATTATTTTCTTTGAAAAGCTTGGCGATATAATTGGCTGCATTTTCATTTTCCTGAGTTCCGATTTCACGTCCCTTCATTTCATCCGAAGCGAGAGTGGAAAGGACTGTTTTTATCCTTTCTTTGGAAACCTCCTGAGAAAATGTAAGTATGGAGAATAGTGATAAAGTAAGAAATGTTAGCTTTTTCATTGTCTTTTATTAAAAGTTAGATGATCTGTCGTGTTTTTGATCAAAAAGTTGCAATGAATTTACATAAATTAATTGATGTGAGGGTACAGACTGTATAAATAGGAATATGGCAAATAAAAAACAGCTCCTAAAAAGAAGCTGTTCTCACTCAAAAAATCGTTGTAAGGCTATCGAAGTCTGTCTACAGATTTTACGAGCCTCTCATCTTTACGGATGTAAATGTTTGCAATAAGCAGACAAATTACCGCAATCAATGGGAAAATCGGCTCAATACCCTTCTCAGGAAAATGAATTCCTCCGGATAAGTTTAGTAACCAGTACGCCAATACACCAATCAACAAAACGTTTATAATGATGCTGATAGTATTCAGCAAAATTTGTCTTTTTCTGTTTTTGAAACTAAAAATACTTAATGCTCCAATGATTACAAGCACGATACTGCCCATATTAAGTAAAGGAATACTGTCGGAAATGACAACATCCTGTCCTGTTATAAAAAGGAAAACAGCAGCTAAAACTGCCAATAACGTCCATATAGTTTGTATTCTCTGTAGCATTGAATATTAAATTCTTGGCAAAAATAACATAAATTTTGCACAATTCAAAAATAAGTGTAGATTTGCATTATACAATGTACTTGAAAACCAAAGTCACCGGACTTACTTTTCTTACTCACAATTAATTACATTTTTACATAAATATGTTTAACATAGAAACGTTAAGGTCAAAATCCGTAACGGAACTGACTAAAATCTTAAAAGATTTGGGCGTTAAAGTTGCAAGAACCAGCAATGAAAATGACAAGATCTTTGCTATTCTTGACTTTCAGGCTTCTAACCCTAAAGTTGCAAAAGATTATTTCAACGCCACAGAAACCACCAGTGTAACTACTGAAGAGGCCCCAGCAAATAAACCTGTTAAAGCCCCGGCAAGAAAAGCTGTTCCGAAGAAACCAGCAGCCAAGCCAAAAACAAATACAAACACAAATACAAAAGCTCCGGCAGAAGAACCTAAAGCAGAAGAAAAAGTAGAAGAAAAGGTACCCGCTTCTGAAGAAGTAAAACCGGAAGAACCCACAGCTGAAGTAGCTGCAATAACAGAGGAATCTGCAGCAAGCGCCCAGGCTAAAAAGAAAAGAAAAAGAGTTTCTACCAATGCAGGTAATGCAGAAGTATCTCAGGAAAAAACAGAAGCTCCAAAAAACACAGAATCTCAAGAGCCAGCTCAGGCTGAAGAAAAGCCTAACAATCCTCAACAACAGGCTAACAGACCTCAAAAAGGACACAACCATCCACAGAATAGTGGAAACCAACATAAAAATCAAAACCAGAACCAACAACACCAGCAGCATCAAAACCAAAATCAGAATCAAAACAGACATTCTGAAAAGGCAGAGGAGCAGCACGACCATAAAAAAGAATTCAATTTCGATGGATTGGTAAGCATTGAAGGTGTTTTGGAAATTTTACCGGATAACTACGGATTTTTACGTTCATCAGACTTCAGCTATATCTCTTCTCCAGATGATGTGTATGTATCTACAGCACAGATCAGAAATTATGGTTTAAAAACCGGAGATACCGTTAAAGGAATTGTAAGACTTCCAAAAGAAGGTGAAAAATATTTTTCATTATTAAAACCTACAGAAGTTAACGGACGTGACCTTGCATTTATCAAGGACCGTGTTGCTTTTGAATATCTTACTCCGCTTTTCCCGGAAGAAAAATTCAATTTAGCAGGAAGCGGATCTACCATTTCTACCAGAATTGTAGATTTATTTGCACCTATTGGAAAAGGTCAGAGAGCAATGATCGTTGCACAGCCTAAAACAGGTAAGACGATGTTGCTTAAAGATATTGCTAATTCTATTGCAGCCAACCACCCGGAAGTATACATGATGGTTCTTTTGATTGATGAGCGTCCGGAAGAGGTTACTGATATGGAAAGAAGTGTAAATGCAGAAGTTATTGCCTCTACATTTGACGAAGCAGCTGAAAAACATGTGAAAGTAGCTAACCTTGTTCTTGCGAAAGCACAGAGAATGGTTGAGTGTGGACACGATGTAGTAATCTTACTGGATTCTATTACAAGATTGGCAAGAGCATACAACACAGTTACTCCTGCATCAGGTAAGGTTCTTTCCGGTGGGGTAGACGCCAATGCACTTCACAAGCCGAAAAGATTCTTTGGAGCAGCAAGAAAAATCGAAGGAGGAGGATCTCTGACGATCATTGCAACCGCATTGATTGATACAGGATCTAAAATGGATGAAGTAATCTTTGAAGAATTCAAAGGTACTGGTAACATGGAGCTTCAGCTAGACAGAAAAATTGCTAACAGAAGAATTTATCCTGCTATTGACTTAATTTCTTCCAGTACCCGTAGAGATGATCTTCTTCTTGATGAAGTGACTTCTCAGAGAATGTGGATCTTCAGAAAATATCTTTCTGAAATGAATCCTGTAGAAGCTATGGAATTTGTAAATAAGAACATCAAAGGAACTCTCAACAATGAAGAATTCCTGATGTCTATGAATAAATAAATTTAATTTAATATTGTTAAATGAAAAGCACGGATCATTTGGTTCGTGCTTTTTGTTGGTTGTAAATAAAAAAAATTAAAACTTAATTCATTCTAAATCAATGTATCAATGTTAAAGATTTATTAAAGTAATCTTCAATCCTTGATAATACCTTAAATATTGGCTAATTTTGGAATATAACATTAAAAATAAAGATTATGTCATTTGAATTACCAAAACTAGGATATGCATATGATGCATTAGAGCCAACTATTGATGTAAGAACTATGGAAATCCACCATACAAAACACCACCAGGCATATATTGACAATTTAAATAAAGCAATTGAAGGAACTGAACTAGCAGGAAAAACTATTGAAGAAATCTGCCAGACAGGAACTGACAAACCAGCAGTAAGAAATAATGGAGGAGGACACTTCAACCACTCTTTATTCTGGGAAATTTTAACGCCAGGAGGAAGCAAAGAGCCTGTAGGAAATGTAAAAGCTGCTATCGAAAACTACGGAGGTCTTGAAAAATTCAAAACTGATTTTTCTGATGCTGCTAAAACAAGATTTGGTTCAGGATGGGCTTGGTTAGTAAAAAATGCTGACGGTTCTGTATCTGTTTCTTCTACACCAAACCAGGACAACCCATTAATGCCTGTAGCAGACGTTAAAGGAACTCCGGTTTTAGGATTAGATGTTTGGGAGCACGCTTATTATTTAAACTACCAAAACAGAAGACCTGACTATGTTTCTGCATTCTTTGAAGTAGTAAACTGGGATAAAGTAGAAGAATTATTCAATAAATAATTTTCAACTATTATAAAAATGAAAAGGTTCAGAATTGTTCTGAACCTTTTTTATTGAGTAGTATTTAAAATTTATCTTATGGCATCGCTTCCGGACAATCCATTCAATCTTAGCTTATACTTCCAGTTTACATACACAAAGACCTGATATAACTTATATTCAAACTTGATCCCGTACTTTTCCTGCGGATCATAATCTATTCCGGATTCTATGATATTTCTGTATCTCCCGGAATTATAATAACTGTTCCATTCGTTCACCAGAAATGTATTTTTTGTCTTCAGATATGATTCTGTATACTGGCTGATGGGCTTGGCAACAGCGTTCAAAAAATAATCAAATTGCGTATCAATAACCGTGAGATCCCATTCTCCGTCTTCGTTTTTAGAAGGCTTCATTTCATGTTGTTCTTTATCTTTCTTTGGTGTTTCCTGAGAAAAACAGCTGTAAGGTATCAATGCGATCAATACCAATAAAATAATATTTTTCATGATGAAGGTATTTATATAAAAAAAGCACTCCAATAAGAGTGCCTAACTTTTTTATGGTTCTTTCTGGAGAACTACAAATGCCGGGAAATGATCACTGTAACCTCCTGTGAACTGGTCTCCATTCCAGGATCTGAAAGGATAGCCTTTATAATTTCCTTCTTTATTAACTAAATAAGACGGTGCGAAAATTTCTGTTTTGTACACAGAATATTCTTTAGTTACCTGATCTGAAATTACATTTTTAGAAACAATAATCTGGTCAAACAGGTTCGGTGCATCCTGATAGGCGAGAGATGCCACTCCTTTCTTATATAAAGGATACATCAGATTAAGGTATGGTGTTTCTTCACTTAAATCTTTAGGTGCTGCCTGAGCTTTCAGGTGGTTTTTTAAACTCGGGCTTACAGGATCGTCATTAAAGTCACCCATTGCAAAAAGCTTCGTTGTTGGGTCTGCAGCTCTTATACTGTCCATCTGCTGTTTCAATAAAGCGGCTGCAGCATTTCTTTTAGGTAAAGAAATCGCTTCACCTCCTCTTCTTGAAGGCCAGTGGTTCATAAAGAATGCCACTTTTTCATTATCTAAAAACCCTGTTACAACAAGAATATCTCTTGTATATTCTCTTCTTCCGTTGTCACCGTATATTTTCAGTTCTTTTTTTAATGAATTGGTAGGAGTGAATCTTCTTTTCTGATAAATCAATGCAACATCAATTCCTCTGTAGTCATAAGAGTTGTAATGAATAATCCCGTAATCATATTTCTTTAAAGCGGGTTCGTTGATCAGATCCTGGATGACCTGTCTGTTTTCAACCTCAATTAATCCCACTACTGCAGGAGCTGTTTTGGTATACTGTGCTCCCATTTCAGAAATCACTTTGGCTTCATTGGCCAATTTTGCTTTATAAATCTTAGTCCCGTAGTTTTTTGCACTTTTTGGGGTAAACTCTTCAGAACCACCTTGTTCTCTTACTACCTTTTTACCAATTAAAGCACCGTCACTCCATGGTCCATCATATTTTTCAGCTTCCAGAAGTTTGATAGAATCCATAGGAATACTTCTGTGAAAAGCAGGATTTTTAATGTCCTTGGTTCCATCAATATAATCCGCTGAACGGATAGTGTCCCACAGGTTTTCTACATTTAAAAAACCTACAGTAGCTACTTTTCTCAGTTTTCCTTGTTGCTGCGAAAATGCCATGACCGAAATAATGATGGCAAACAGACTCGAAAATCTCTTCATCTTCTTTGAGTTATTATTAATACTATTTAATTTACAAATTTACTTTTTTTAATTCACTACGTTTTAAATATTTGTAAATTTAAAAGCAATTATCTCAGAATCATTTATATAATGATTCTTAAAAGCTTGCAGTATTAAGGAAAAATATTGTTAAAAAAGTTGTGAATTACAAAATTTGATTAAATTTGTGCCCCCAACTTTTAAACTGTTGAAAATTAACAAGAAAAGTATTTAAAAAAATAAATATACTCATGATTAAAAAACTATCATTGATCTCTTTATTTACTTTGCTGCCTGCGTCATATTATTATGCGCAGACAACAGTGTTTGCGTATCTTAAGGATGCGGAAGGAAAGCCTGTTGAGCAAGCAAGTGTAGATTTAAAAGGAGCAGGAAATGATGCAAAGGCAGACAAGATCGGTTATTTCCAATTTACTGACTTGATGCCGGGACATTATCAAATTATGGTTACAAAGCCGAATTTTGAAACTAAAATTTTTGAATTTGACGTAACTAATAATGAGAAGAGAAAAGATCTTGGAGTAATTACTCTTTATTCTGCATTGAATGGTGCAGATCAGGGTTTAGCTATTGTGGAGGATTCAGGAGAAAGTGATGGTGGCGGCGCACAGCAAACCGCAACTGTAGGATTATTACAGTCTTCTCAGGATGTCTTCAATAGAATTGCAAGTTTCGATTTAGGTCCATACTGGTTCCGCCCAAGAGGAATTGATAGCAGAACAGGTGAGAATATGATCAACGGGATTTCTATGGCCGCTGCAGATAATGGAGATGTAGACTTCAGTACCTGGGGAGGATTGAACGAAATCACCCGTTACCCGGAAATTGCAGCTAACCATGCCCCTTCCGAATATGCTTTCGGAGGAACTACCGGAGTATTTTATAAGAATACCAAAGCCAGCGAGTACAGAAAAGGAAGTCAGCTGACGTACTCTCTGACCAACA
The DNA here is from genome assembly GCF_052044565.1 of Chryseobacterium sp. 22543. Lineage (NCBI taxonomy): Bacteria > Pseudomonadati > Bacteroidota > Flavobacteriia > Flavobacteriales > Weeksellaceae > Chryseobacterium > Chryseobacterium sp. 22543. The sequence continues at coordinate 275,537 of NZ_JBQENH010000004.1, read as the reverse complement.
GAAACTATACCAACAGATTATCTTACAGATTCTCTTCCGGAATGAATAAGAACGGATGGGCATTTACTGGAATGATCGCGAGAAGATGGTCACAGGAAGGGATTCAGGATGGTACTGCTTATGATGCATACAGTGGATATATTGGTATTGAGAAGAAATTCAGTGACAGTCATACCATGACTTTAAATGCTATAGGTTCCAAATATGAGAGAAGCTCTTCAAGTCCAAGTACTCAGGAAGTTTATGATTTCAGAGGAGTTCATTACAATTCTTACTGGGGATGGCAGAATGGAGATAAAAGGAATGAGAGAGTGAAAAGAGGTTTCCAGCCAATGATCCAGTTACAGGATTTCTGGAAAATCAATAAAAACTCTCAGTTATGGACCTCTGTTTCCTATCAGTTCGGTAAAGAATATAGTTCAAGATTGGACTGGTATAGAGCCAATAACCCGTCTCCAACTTATTACCGTAATTTACCAAGCTATTGGTTAAACTATACAAATCCGTCTCCGGAACAGGCTGCTAACATTGGAATTACAAGAGACTGGTGGACTAATGATGATCAGTCGCACACACAGATCAATTGGGATAATCTTTATAATGCCAATAGAAACGTACAATACAATGCGTTACTTGGAGGAAGAAGAGCGGCTTATTACCTTGTAGATGATGTAAAAGATGATAAAGTATGGAATGTATCTACACATTATACCTATAACTTCACCGATACTTCCCGTTTTATCTTAAACTTATCTTATCAGAATTACAGATCTGAACAGTACAGAGAAGTGAATGACCTTTTAGGTGCTGATTTTGCTCTGAATATGGACCCATTTGCCTCCAATACGACTGCTGGAAGTGTTTGGGGGAAATTTAATACAAGAGAAAGCGATACTGATGTTGCCAAAAGAGAAGGTGATAAAATCGGATACAGCTATATTTTCAGAAGACAGGAATTTAAAATAAATCCTGCATTTAAATTCTCCACAGGGAAATTTGATGTTTTTATTTCCGGACTGTTCGGATATACAACGAACAGCAGAGAAGGTTTATTCCAACATTATCTGTATGAGTCTTCTTATGGAAAAGGAGCAGACCAAAACTTCTGGAATGCAGGGGTTAAAGGTCAGGTTACCTATAAAATCAACGGTAGAAACTTTTTGGTTTATAACGGAGCTTACTTTTCACAGTCTCCTTTCTTAAATGATATTTATTTTAATACAAGAGTAAGTGGTGTTACAACTCCGGGGATCAAGAATGTTGTTATTGATGCAAACGATTTGAGCTATGTAATTTCTACTCCGATTGTTAAACTTAGATTGACCGGTTACCTTGTTAATACTCAAAACGAAACAAGTGTGCAAAGATATTTCGCACAGGGAGTTAAACTCACAAACCTTACTGAGAGCGGAGATCAGGCTCCTGTACAGGATGGTGCTTTCATTACACAGGTATTGGCAGGTGCTAACAAAAGAAATATGGGTATTGAGCTTGGAGCACAGGTGAAAGTTACTCCTACTTTGACAGCCAGCGGATTATTAAGTGTAGGACAATATACTTATACTAATAATCCTACCGTTTATTTTGCATCTGATGCGGTTGGAACATTCAGAGAACTTGACGGAAACGGAAATATTGTATCAAGATCTTATACCAATATGGGAGAGGCTACCCTTAAAAACTACAGACAAGGAGGAACGCCTCAGGAGGCATACACTTTAGGTCTTCGTTACAGCAGCCCTAAGTATTGGTGGGTAGGAGCTACATGGAACTATTTCGGACATTCATTCCTGGATCCGTCTCCGGTAACCAGAACAGAAAGATTCTATACAAATCCTAACACACCTGGAGTACCTTATGATAACGTAACAGAGGAAGAGCTTGCAAGAATTCTTACTCCAACAAAATTACCTTCAGCGTTCTTCTTCAATGTGAATGCAGGTAAATCATGGATGATTGGTAAGTATTATGTGTTAGTGTCTGCATCTGTAAATAACATCCTTAATAACAGAAACTTTATTACAGGTGGATTTGAGCAGACGAGAAACGTTAACTATACTGACTATGCTAATGATTATGACAGCGGAAACATGGTATTCGCTCCTAAATATTGGTATAACCAGGGTAGATCTTATTTTCTTAACCTTCAATTCAGATTCTAAAAAATTAAAATTAAAAATCGAAAAAAATGAAAAATATATATTTTAAAGCGGCGATCTTTACGGCCATTTCAATGCTAGCAATCTCGTCTTGTGTAAAAACTGATGATTATGATGTGCCGGAAATCAAATGTAGTAACAAATTTGCAGCAGCTAATCACCAGTTATCTGAGATTACAACCATAGCAAAAGCAAAACCCGTTGAAGCTGATATCATTAAAGAAGATTTTATCGTAGAAGCTTACGTTTCTTCAAGTGATGAATCCGGAAATCTTTACAAAATGATGTTCCTTCAGGATAAGCCTGAAAACCCAACTCAAGGTATTGAGATTGATATCGACGGTAGCAATCAGTATCTTGATTTCCCAGTTGGGGCTTTAGTAAGAATCAACCTGAAAGGATTGATCGTTCAGGGGGTTAATGGAAACATTAAAGTAGGTTCTTATGATCCTAACTATCCTATCGGTAGAATCAACCCAAATAAAGTTTCTAATTACATGGCAAGAGTTTGCGACGGACAGAAGCCTGTAGTAGCTGCAATGAAACCATTAGAGTTCAACTTTATCTCAGATGCTCTGAAAAATGGTGCGCACGTTAATCAGCTTGTAAAAATAAAAAACGTTCAGTTTGAAGAGCCTGAATTGACAAAGAACTTTGCCGACGAATCAGCTACAGGCGATCGTTATATTACGGATAAAAAAGCAGGCAGATTAGATCTTCGTTTCAGTAACTTTTCAACTTTTGGGAAATCTCCGATCTCTCCTAAATATGAAAAAAGTGGTGATATCGTTCTTATTTTAAGCCGTTTTACAAGCTCAAGTAACGCGACGGTTTTCACAGATCAGGCTTATATAAGGGATCTTAATGATATTAACTTTCCGAACGCCAGATTTACCCCAGGTGAACCGGAGCTTCCATCCGCTAATGCAGTAAATCTTTTCCCAAGCTCTGATTTTGAAAACTGGGCATCTTTCCTATCAAGTTTAAATAGCTTTGGGCTTATGCCTTATGCGTCTCAAGGTATTGGTTTGGGGTATAACGGTACAAATTCCCTTCAGATTAAAGGTACACCTGCCAATAATGATTATGTATTTACAGCGAATGCTGCGTCAGGAATTCCTGCGGCTCCAAAGAGAATTACAATGTATATTAAAGGGACTGCATCCGGAAAATCACTTTCTTTCAATGTATATAGAGCAACACCGCTTCTTCCTAATACATCTGCTTTCTATACATTCAATTTAGGAACATTCTCTACAGGGGCTACTTTAAGTCCGGAAAGCACGAATTCATATACAGGATCTATCAATACGAACGGACAATGGAGACTGGTGGAGCTTACTCTTACAGGTCTTACTGATCTTAATATTACTTCTGGAAAAACTATGTTTGCACTCAAAACCGGAAAAGATGGAGTATATGATCTTCAGATTGACAACATCAAAATTGAGTAATACATTAGAATAAAATATATTTCTAATGCACTTATAAAACTCGGGCAGCTCGTAAGAGCTGCCCGAGTTTTATTTTAATATTTTTTTCAAATCAAAAAAGCAGAGAATTTTATATTTTTAAACTAGGAAATTATATTTAAGATGGAATACTTCATTTATGCTTTGAATCATACTTACACTGATGAATCTCATACAGATACCAAATTTCTGGGCTTTTCAAATAGCCTTGAAGATTTAGAGAAACTAAAAGCAAAAGCCGTTCTTATGTCTGGATTCAGAGATTATCCGGATTGTTTTGTTGCAGATTGTTATATTATGGATAAAATACATTGGAATAATGGCTTTGAGAAGGTAATTGGTGAAATAGGACGTGATTATATAGAAAAAGGTGATGAGATAGATGAGAACTGTATTTCAGTCAAAGAATTAGGATTAAATACTGTTTTCAGTGTCAGCCATTCCTATACAATCCATACTTTTTTAGATGATGAAAGATATATCGGGGTATTTTCAACTTTAGAAAAGGTAGAGAAAGCTATTGAAGAGCTCAAAAATAAACCGGGTTTTAAAGATCATCAAGATGATTTTATTATCTGTGAACTGGATCTTGCAACACTTTTATGGAGCAGCGGATTTGGCAGCGTTTAAAAAACAAAAACCACCGCATCGCAGTGGTTTTATTATTTTCGTTTACTTAACCGTAATTGTTGGATCCCAGTAAAAGTAACCGTACAGAATCTGTTTGTTACTGTCATTCGGATCTAAAATGTAAAGCCCAAACTGTACATAGAAGTTCTCTTTTCCAGTAGATCTTACTTTGGAGTCAATACTAGCAAAGCTAATATCTGCAGAGGTGGCAGGAAGGCCGTTTAAAGAATTTACATCTGGTACAGCGGCTTGCTTTCTTCTCACAGAATTGTATACGAAATTATTAAAAACCTGATCACCTGACCAGTATTTAATATTATAAATAATAACTGCGTCATCCGAATTCTGATAGATTGAAGTTCCTCTGAAAGAAACTGTATCTCCGGCTCTTGCACTGAAATTGAGGTCGGCAGAACCTTGCCCTGAGATGGCATTGGCATTTGAAACAATCATATGCTGGCTGTTATGGTCAATTCCTACAGGTTTATTTGGATCCGTACTGGGGCTTTTATAATTTGCTCGTACATAATCCGTGTCAATTACGATCAGGACATCTATTGCCTGACTCGATGATTTAAGTGTTACGTCGTCCATGATATTTGGTTTTAGTTTGGTGTTTCTTACTCATTTGGCTTTTCAGATTCTGCCCCGTTATTAAAGTGATTCCGGCTTCACGTTGTTGTGGTTGTAATTACTATACAAATGTACATTGCTGAAATTGAATATATTATGGTACAAATGCTGAAATTAGCGATTAGGTATTTGTACGTAATTAATCTCTTTTTAGTGACTTGTTTGGATTTAAACAAAAAATACCCTGAAAAGTTTTACTTTCCAGGGTACCCATTTTATAATGGTTAAATCTAATTCACGTTAAAAAGAAACCTCATTCACCTCTTTTCCTCTTTGGAAGTTCATTGTTTTCTGGCTGCCCTTATAGGCAATATTCACCAGATTGATCTGCTTAGGAAAAGCGCTTAAAAGGATCGTATTTTTAATCTTTAAGGTATTGATATCTGAAACACCTCCGGTTTCAAAATATACCCATACAGTTTCTCCACTGACCTGACTTCCTGTGAAGGTTATCGTTTTAGGAGCCCCATTGACAAATACATCAAAATTATTGTTCACATATTTTTTTACTTCTGCTTCAAATCCGGCCGTGTTAGGGTTGATCTTTATTGCATCAGAGATGTGGCTTGTATTCATTTTTGTGGTAAACTTCAATGTCTTGCTTCCATCAACATAATCCACTTTGGTCATTGAAGAGAAAAAGTCTACATACATAAAACTCATTAACACAAAAAATGTTAAAATTCCTGATATATATAAAAGTTTTTTCATCTTAATTAATAGATTTACAATCATACTTGTTCGTTATAAGTCACAAATAATATGCCAATTAAAAATTTACATTCACAGAATATTTATCATAGAAGGCTTTAATATGTGCTACAGCCTCGTCAGCGGTATCTACCACACGATAAAGATCCAAATCATCTTCAGCAATCATTCCTTCTTTCAATAAGGTTGCTTTGAACCAATCTAATAATCCTCCCCAGAACTCGCTTCCCACCAGAACAATTGGAAATTTTCCTATTTTGTTGGTTTGAATAAGAGTCATTGCTTCAGTAAGCTCATCCAATGTCCCGAAACCGCCTGGCATTACTACAAACCCCTGAGAATATTTTACAAACATTACTTTTCTCACGAAAAAGTAATCAAAATTCATAGAATAGGATTTATTGATGTAAGGATTAAAATGCTGTTCAAAAGGAAGATCAATATTCAATCCGATAGATTTTCCTTTGGCGTTGAAAGCTCCTTTGTTTCCAGCTTCCATAACACCCGGACCGCCTCCGGTGATGATTCCGAAGCCTATTTTGGTAATCTTTTCCGCAATATCGACAGCCATTTCATAGTATTTGTTCTCCGGTTTCAGTCGGGCAGAACCAAATATAGAAACACATGGACCAATCTTGGCCAGTTTCTCATAACCGTCTACAAATTCAGCCATGACCTTGAAGACCATCCAGCTGTCTTTAGCGATTGTTTCGTCCCAGGTTTTTTGTCTGAAACTGTTATGTAGTTTTGTTTCGTTAACGTCAAGTTCCGGATTTATTAAACTTTCATCCCTAATTCCATCAATTTCCATTGCAAAATTTTATTTAAAGTGTTTTTCGGCTTCTATTACAGATGAAGGTCTTCCGACATCGATAAGAATACTGTTGTGTACAAAACCGTGTATATGCTCGGTCTGCATCAGGTCCAGATATTCTTCCATAACAGAAAATTTGCCTGTTCTTTTTATTTTTTCGAAGATCTTAGGATTGATACAATGAATTCCGCTGAAAGCAAGAGCTTTAAAGCCTTTGTTGAATTCCGCCAGCCTTTGTTCACCAGTTTGTACGTTTAGCCAGCCTCTCAAAACCATATCATCATTGAAAAGAAGTTTTCTCGAGCTTTCCCTGTCGGAAACCGCTAAAGTAGCAAAATCTTTTATCTTTTTGTGGTATTCCACCAACGCATTGACGTTCAGGTCGGTGAGAATATCCGCATTCATGATTAAAAAATCTTCTCCGTGATCAAGAAATTTTCTCGCAAAAATCAAGCCACCCCCTGTTTCAAGAAGTTCGTTGGTTTCATCAGAGATTTCAATCCTGCATCCGAAATTATTGTTTTTATTTAAGAAATCAACAATCTGATCTCCAAAATGATGAATATTGATCACAAAATCCTTTATTCCGAAACTTTTCAGGTAAGTGATATTTCTTTCCAGAAGCGGAATTTCGTTTACTTTTGCCAACGCTTTCGGATGGTGATCTGTAAACGGTTTAAGTCTGGTCCCCTTTCCTGCTGCGAAAATTAGAGCTTTCATTTTTTTATAATTGATAAATGATAGTTGATGAATGATAAAACTTTTATAATTAATAAATGATCATTAAAATAACAGTGAAAAATAATCATTTATCAATCATCGCTTATCTTTTATGAATTCAGTTGTGGTTGTTCATCATGGTGAAGGGTTATCTCAGTTCCTTCAGGATATTTTTTCTGGATAAATTCGGCGATTTTTATAGCGGAATATACCGATCTGTGCTGTCCGCCCGTACATCCGAAGTTAATCTGCAGATGTTCAAATCCTCTTTCAAGATAGTTGTCAATATTTATAGAAACAAGGGATTTTACCAATTCTAAAAACTTTGGCATGTCCGTTTTTGTTTCCAGGTATTCCTGAACTCCGATATCATTTCCGGTCTGAATTTTATATTCTTCAATTCTTCCGGGATTTAAAATTCCACGGCAGTCAAAAGCGAAACCTCCGCCATTTCCTGAATTGTCTTTAGGAATTCCCCCTTTCTTGTATGAAAAACTGTGTATCTCGATGTGTAGCATATTCTTTTTTAATTTTTTAAACCATTAAGGTTTATTTAGTTTTTAAGGTAAGTTAAGATTTTGATAAATCAAAATTTAGTCAGGAAGTTCTTTAAAAAAATCATTAATAAAGGGTTTCATTGACTTTGTAATATTGTTCGTAAAAAGTTAATAAGAAGACCTTGTGGCTTTTTAAGAACTTTCATGTAAGTGAGTAGTTGTGCCTCATGTATTGGTAAAACTTCTTCTACAGCTTTTAACTCTTTAATAATTGTATCATTGACGAGGAGATCTACAACAAGCTTTGTTTCAATTTCTATCCCTTCATAATTGATGGGGAAATACAGCTGCTGTTTAACATCATAACCATTTTTAATAAGCTCAATTTTTAAACATTCTTCATAGACACTTTCAAGGAGACCAGGACCAAGAGCCTTATGGACTTTAATAGCAAAGCCTGTAATTTCATATGACAGTTGGGTAATTTCTTTTTTGGTCATAACCTTAATATTCTTAATGACTTAAAGCTTTCTTAATGGTTTAAATTTATAATTTCCTCAATTTTTTGCTTTGCTCTGTCTGATGTCAGCTGCTGAATTACTTTTTCCAGTTCCGGGTAATTTTTCATTTGCTCCCATGAGTTAGCAAATTGTGTAATATTCTGAATTCCTTTTTCAAGGCTGGCCATAAAATGCTGCTTTCTCTGAATCAAACCACGGAATCCATAAGCTCCCAAAACCTGTAGAAATCTCATCATCTGAATAGGCATCACCGCATCTTTTAGTTGAATTCTTGTTTCAGGATTTTCAAACTGCTGAATATAAAATTCCAGCATTTCCTGTTTGAAGTCTTCGGTGAAGTTGGCTTTAGCCTGAAAAAGAAAAGAGATGACGTCGTACATTAGCGGGCCCTTCATTGCAGACTGGTAATCGATGAAAGAAACTTCATTCTTCTCATTTACCATGATATTTCTTGCCTGGAAGTCTCGGATCATGATTCCTTTAGGCTCAATGTTTTCAATGAGTAAAGCAATCTTTTTGAATTCCTTTAAAAGTGTTGATTTGTTGTATTCAAGCTCCAGGACATCTGCTGCAAAGTTTTTAAAATAATAAAGATCATGAATCACAGGAAGTTCATCATAACTTTCGTATTCAAAGGTTTTTGAAAAATCAATTTTCCCCAGTGTCTGTGTCTGCATTTGGAAAAGCCTTTCTAATGTCTGCTGTACCAAAGATCTTACAATAGAAGATTGCTGTTCTTTGGTAATGATCTCCGAAAGGGTGTACTGTCCCAAAAATTCCTGGATGTACATTTTTCTGTCATCAGAAACAGCAAGAATAGAAGGGGTATTGAGTTTCAAATTTGAAAATACCTCGGAATAGTAAAGAAAACTTTCATTTTCCTGGATATTTTCATTATAGGTGATGATGTATTTTTCAGTGCCGGCAGTGGCCAGGAAATTTACCCTCGCAGAGCCGCTTTGAGCTAATGTGACGAATTCGGAAGATTTTTTACCCAAATGGTTTTCAAAAAATCGTTTTGCGTTTTCAGAAGTCATAATATGGAAACAAATATACTAAATTAACATGAGTTGGGAATTATAGTTTAAAGAAGTGAGAATGTGAAAGGAAGAGACCGCTATAATGAAGGAATAAAAGAAGAGTTGAATATTTATTTTACTGCATGTTTTAAAGAAAATTTTTCAGTATTATACACACAATCGCAGGATTTGATTGGTGTTTTTTAAGTTTCTTGATTCAAATTCAGGATATTACAGGCTAATTTTTATCTTTGCAGAATGCTGAAAGACTTTAAACCTGTTTTAGGTATCTTATTGCGTTTCATTATTATTTACCTGGTACTGCTTTTTGCTTATCAGTTCTATCTGAATAGCGGTAAAGATTCCGGGTTGGATTCTTTTTCAAGAATAATTGCCAATCAGGTGGCTGCCCTGCAGAATACCATAGGGTATCCTACGGAACTTTATGATGATGTAAAGAATGAGCAGGTTTGGTTTTATGTAAAACAACGGTATGAGACGAGAATGGTGGAAGGCTGTAATGCTGTTTCTGTTATCATTCTGTTTGTTTCTTTCGTTTTTGCTTTTTATAAAGGAATGAAAACCTTTGTCTTTGTTGGGGCAGGGTTGATTATCCTGTACATCATGAATCTTCTGAGAATTGTAGGATTGAATATCGTCATGACAGATCATAAGGAATACGGTAAAATGTTCCATGATTTTATTTTTCCTGCCATTATTTATGGAACTGTCGTTGTACTTTGGCTGGTCTGGATTAAATTTTTTGCTTTAAAACATGAAAATTCTTAGTTGGCTTCTGGTTATCACAGGAATCTGTGGATTGATAGGGGTAAGGATTCTGGAGAATACTCTTTTTTATGATCCTTTCCTTGATTACTTTCATGAGGCGAATAAAAATATTGAATTCCCTGCATTTGAATGGGGAAGACTGATTGGCGGACATTTATTTAGATTTGTTTTAAATCTTTTGTTTTCCTGCCTGATCATTTATGGTTTCTTTAAAAACAAGCAATGGACATTGCAGGGTGCCGTAATGATGGTTATTGTGTTTATGATCTCTCTTCCGATTTACCTGTACTGTATTCATGATAAATTCGAAATTGGATATCTTTTTTCTTTTTATATGAGAAGATTTGTGATCCAGCCATTGATTATACTGCTGATTGTCCCAATGTTTTATTACAGAAAGCAGATGATGAAAGAGGGTAGATAAGTGAATTTATCTATTCTATGGTATGTTTATCTACACTCGTTACATTTTCAGGAGTCCATTCTACCCGTTTGATAAAATCTTTTTCGCGGACAGGACAGTCTTTAATCTGGCATACCGGGCATGAAATCGGTTTGCAATCATCCATATGGAAATTGAACTCAATACTGCGTTTCATGTTTTTGGCAAGAAGGATAATTACCTTTTCCATTTCGCTATGAGCATCACGAAGGTCATAATACCAGGGAAGTGTAATATGGGCATCAATATGCAGTGAAGAACCGAATTGCTGTATTTTCATATTGTGTACATCAATCCATTCTATTTGTCTGTTTCCTTCAAGAATTCTGATGACCTGATTTAATATTTCAGGATCCTGCTCATCCATAATACCACTTAAAGATTTTCGGACGATTTTATAGCCTACAAAGATGATATAAAGCCCAAAGCTTAATGCTACTGCAGAATCCAGCCAATAAATTTTGGTGAAGTAAACAATAATTAAACTGACAACTACTCCAAGAGTGGTAATGGTATCGGACTGAAGGTGTTTTCCAGATGAGATAAGCACCAGAGAGTTTTCTCTTTCTCCTTTTTTTATAGAAATATATCCCAATAGATAATTGATAATTGCCGTGGCAGCAATAATCCATATCCCAAGATCTATTTTGCTCAGAGTTTTTCCTACAATAAGGCTGTGAACTCCCTCGTAGATAATCATGACGCCGGCAATAGCAATAAGAGCTCCTTCAATACCGGAAGTTACAAATTCTACTTTTCCGTGACCGTATGGATGGTCCTCATCCTTAGGCTTGGCCGCAAGGTGAAGGGAATAAAGTCCCATGAATGCACTGATGACATTAACAATACTTTCCATGGCGTCGGAAAATACAGCATCGGAATTGGTGAGTTTCCAGGCAATAATCTTTCCGATAAAAAGGATAACTCCAAACACTGCAATAAGTTTTTGGAATCCTATTTTCTCTTTGTGGGTATTTTTCTGGGTGTTCATATAGAGTTTGATAAAAAAAAGAATCTCAATTTTGAGACTCTTTTTTATTTTGTTAGTTTATACTAAGTTGTTTGCTACAAGGTATTCTGCAATTTGTACAGCGTTTGTTGCTGCTCCTTTCCTCAGATTGTCAGCTACGATCCAGAGGTTGAGTGTTTTGGGCTGTGACAGATCTCTTCTGATTCTTCCTACGAAGACTTCATCTTTTCCTTCCGAATATAAAGGCATCGGGTAGTGGTTGTTTTTCACATCATCCATTACAATAACACCAGGAGTTTCGGATAAAATTTTTCTTACTTCATCCAGTTCAAATTCATTTTCGAATTCAATATTTACACTTTCAGAATGTCCTCCCTGAACCGGAACTCTTACAGCGGTTGCTGTCAAATTGAAGGTATCATCTCCTAAGATCTTCTTAGGTTCCTTCATCAGTTTGATCTCTTCTTTCGTGTAGTCATCATCAGAAAATACATCACAGTGTGGCAATGCATTTTTGAATATCTGATAAGGATATACTTTTTCGATAGAATCATCTCCGCTGATTTCACCGTTTAATTGGTCTACAGCAGCTTTCCCTGTTCCTGTTACAGATTGGTAGGTAGAAACAATTACTCTTTTTAAATCATATTTTTTGTTCAAAGGTCCTAGAACCATTACCAATTGAATGGTAGAACAGTTTGGATTTGCAATGATTTTGTCTTCTTTTGTCAAAACATCAGCATTGATTTCAGGAACGACCAATTTTTTATCAGGGTCCATTCTCCATGCTGAAGAATTATCAATTACTGTGATTCCTGCTTCTGCAAATAAAGGAGCGAATTCAAGAGAGGTAGAACCACCCGCAGAGAAGATTGCAATATCCGGTTTGGCAGCTATAGCGTCCTTCATGCTTACGATGGTAAATTCCTTCTGTTTATACTTCACCTTCTTGCCTACAGATCTTTCGGATGCTACCGGGATTAATTCTGTTACAGGGAAGTTTCTCTCCTCCAAAACTTTAAGCATAACTTGTCCAACCATTCCTGTTGAACCTACTACAGCTACTTTCATTGATTTAATTAAAAATTTAAGATTAAACTATTTATAAATTATAACACATATAATTTCTTTATCTTTTTTAAGCCCCAAAGACTCTTAGCCAAGGGAACGCGAATGCAAATAAACCTGCTGCAATCAGCCCCATAAACACTACTCCTAAAGAAATAGTATCATTGGATTTTATTTTTTTGTTGACAATAGTCATCAAAACTGCTGCAATTAACATCGAGAACGGATGCTCCACAAATGTTTGTCTGCTGTAAGGATCTTTCATTAATGTCCCTGCATCTAAAGCAGCCTTGAAGCCTGGAGAAAATATGAATAACAAGCATATTCCTAATAAAAACTGAACGTGGAAGAAAATCATTGTGAAGAGCGTCGTCTTCTTCAAAAATTTGTTCACTTTTCCACTGAAGCCAAACATGGTAGCTAAAAGTGCAATGATAAATAATGCAACTAAAAGAAGCTCTAAATAACCGAATCCTTTGTGTGCACTAAGAAAAATCTTGTAAAAATCCATAATCCTATTTTTTTGTACACAAAGATAACAAAAATCCCGGCTCAAAGCCGGGATTGATATTTATAAAATCTAATATTGTGATATTATTAGAAGTTGAATGATAAGGTTGCTGCCCAAGTAGTTCCGAATCCGAAATAAGCACGGTTACCTGTTGCGATACCATTGTACATTCTACCAGCTTCTTCATACGTTTTTCCTTTGTCAGGATCATTGTTTGCTGTGATTTTATCTGTTCCGAAAATACTTGTAGCAGAGTCAGAAATATAAATTTTATCAAACAAGTTATAAACGTTAGCACCAATAGTGAAGTACTGAGCTTCGTTCTGTAATCTGATTTTGTAAGAGAAACCTACATCGAATAAGTTGAAATCAGGTAATTTTAATACTCCTTTTTCCTGAGCTGAAATATTTGTGAATGTTCCCGCATCAATAGTAGAATAAAGCTTACCTACATATCTCCAAGTTCCAAAGATATTAAGATCTTTTACTGGTTTTACAGTAAGTCCTAATGATGCAGTCATCTGAGGAATACTGTTGTTACTTGAACCTCCTACTTTTACTTTATCTAAGTATAGTTCGCTTCCTGATGAACCAGCTAAAGTAACAGGATTGTTGTTATCATCGAAAGAAGCTACACTAGCATTTCCTTTGTAATAGTAATCTCCCCAAGAGAACATCCCTTGAATTTCTAAGAAACGGTTTGGTTTGTAAACTCCGTCAAATTCTACTCCCTGGTGAACTTCAGTAATACCATTGATTTCAGAATAACCTGTAGTAGTAGAACCGTCAGCTAAATTGAAAGTTTGGCCTGTTTTTCTTAACCATCTGTCTTTCCACTGTGTTCTGTATACGTTAACATTTGCAGTGAATTTTGCAGATCTGAATCCATATCCAATTTCAGCAGAAGAAATTTTTTCGTTAGTTAGATAAGGATTAATAAGCTGCTGGTTACTTGGGTAAACAGTGTTAAGGAATGGCTGCTTGCTATAATAACCTAAATTAGCGAAAACGTTATGTTGCTCATTGATGTTATAGTTAGCACCCCCTTTAATGTTATATCCGAAAATATTTTTAAACCCTGTTTTCGTGTTTACTGTTTGTCCTTTTAATGTGCTTCCGTCTACTACGTAGTTATCAATTCTCTGATAACCCTGGTTAGACACGGAACCTTGTAAGAATGCAGATAGATTGTCTTTGTTATATTCTACCTGTGCAAATCCACTGTACCAAAGTACTTCTCCGTCATTGCTGTATCCTACCTGATCTTCAGCTGGAGCTAGTTTTCCTCCGAAAGGATTCCAGGTAAGTTTCTTATAATCATAAAGAGTATTTACGATTCTTGGAGCAGGTAAGTTTTTGTTAGCATTATCTTTGTATCCTGCAGCTCCATAAAGGTCTGTAAGAACCTGATAGTGGTAACCATAGTAATATCTGTCATCTGTACCTATTGAGAAGTTCCAGTTGTCATTGATTTTGTGTTGGAAGTTAGCTAAGATACCATACCAGTTGTGAGAGTTGATATTTGATCTACGAACCAAAGTACTTCCTGCACCTGCGGTATTTAAGTTAACGGCTGCGTTAGCTGCAAAAATAGCATCATAGTTAAAGTGACCTGCTGTATCATAGAAGTCAGTCATTCCTTTTCCGCCTACTCTACCTAAGTCACCTGTTCCACCACCTCTACCGTTAGACATGTATAAAACTGTACTTAATTTAGACTTTTCACTCATAGTCCAGTCCCAGTTCAACATCATTACCGGCTTAGCATAATAATTTGATCTGTTTGCTAAAGCAACTTTGTTCCCGTTAGCATCAGTATAATATCCAAAGTCTGAATTGTATCTTCTGTAAGGAGATCCGTCATGATCCGGGTTATAGTTGATGTAGTTTTGAATTGTTGGAGCAAAAGTCCTTTGATCGTGCCACTGAGGAGCAGAAGTTATTGTAAACTGTAAGTTATGTTTTTTATTGATTTCATAACCTAATGCAAAGAAATATGCATAAGATTCATAATCTGTATTTTCAATATAAGTACCTCCAGCTTGTCTGCTCATTAAGAATGATGCAGATACACCATCTTTAGATTTTCCTGTATTGTAAGAAAATGAAGTTTTTAAATAATCATTGTTACCAACACCTAATCTGATTACCCCTCCTCTTTTCATATCAGCAGAACGGGTAAGGAAGTTTACTGTACCTCCTACAGAAGCAATAGCTAATTTAGAAGAACCTAAACCTCTCTGAACTTGTAATGTACTTGTTACATCAGATAAACCAGTCCAGTTTGAGAAATAAACAGCACCACCTTCCATATCGTTAACTGGCATACCGTTTACCATTACAGCGATGTTTCTAGATTCGAAACCTCTGATTGTAAGACCTCCATCACCAAAACCACCTCCGGATTTTGTAGCGTAAACAGATGGAGTAGTGTTCAAAATCTCAGGTAACTCTTGGTTACCCAATCTTTCTGCAAGTTGTGCTGCTTTAATGGTAGAAGCAGCAACAGGTGTTTTTCTATCTTTAGCGATATCCGTAACACCTCTTAAGATTACCTCGTCAATATCTTTGGACTTAGTCTGCACCGTGTCCTGAACTTGTTGAGCGTAATAAACACTAGCTGTAGATAATGTAATAACCGCAGTTAGTATCGATTTGTTGATTAATTTCATAATC
The DNA here is from genome assembly GCF_052044565.1 of Chryseobacterium sp. 22543. NCBI lineage: Bacteria > Pseudomonadati > Bacteroidota > Flavobacteriia > Flavobacteriales > Weeksellaceae > Chryseobacterium > Chryseobacterium sp. 22543. Next base: position 259,905 of record NZ_JBQENH010000004.1, on the reverse strand, counting down.
GTTAGTAATAGTTAGATTTAATTTTCTGCAAAATTCGCAAAATAAAATTTAACTATTATTAACTCAATGTTAATTTTTAATCAGTCTTAATAATGTTAATGTGTTAAAAATCAGTATTATGGCTAAAAATTGAATTTTTATATGAAAAAAGTCATGTTATTGAATTTCTAACAAAGTGGGGGTGTTTTTGTTAAAAATTCAACGCTATTTCACTGCTTTGAGACTCAAATCTATATTCTCAGCAGAGTGTGTAAGGGCTCCTACAGAAATAAATGTTACCCCTGTTGAAGCAATTTCTTTAAGCATATCACGGGTAATTCCGCCTGAAGCTTCAGACTCACATGAGCCGTTGATCATTTTTACCGCCTGCTTCATGGTATTTACATCCATATTATCAAGCATGATTCTGTCAACCTTTGCATTGATGGCTTCGCGAACTTCTTCAAGGTTTCTTGTTTCAACCTCTATTTTTAACTTTTTTTTGTTCTTTTTAACGTAATCCTTGGCCATTGCCACTGCATTGGTGATGCTTCCATTGTAGTCGATATGGTTGTCTTTCAGCATAATCATGTCATAAAGACCATATCTGTGATTGGTTCCTCCACCTATCGCAACCGCCCATTTTTCACACATTCTGAAGTTAGGAGTTGTTTTTCTTGTATCTAAAAGTTTGGTTTTTGTACCTACTAATCTTGAGTCCCAGTCGTGGGTAAGCGTAGCAATACCGCTCATTCTCTGCATACAGTTAAGAACGAATCTTTCAGTGGAAAGAATAGATCTTGCACTTCCTGTTACCATAAGTGCTACATCTCCAAATTTACAAGGAGCTCCGTCTTTAATGAAAACTTCCACTTTCAGATTTTTGTCAAAAGTCTTGAAAATGATTTCTGCTAGCTCAACACCTGCAAGAATACAGTTCTGTTTTACTAAAAGCTTAGCACTTTGCACAAGATCCTTTGGAATGGTAGACAAGGTAGAGTGGTCTCCATCCTGAATATCTTCTTCAAGAGCGTTTTTTATAAATGACTTTAATGCTTTATCTGTTACGTATGCTGGTCTTTTCATTTTGTGATGCTTTTAGGCTAAATCTTTATTATAGAATGCCCCCTTATTCTCCGTCATTTCCATAGACTGGGTAATGATGAGGTAGGCAACGGTTGTTAAGTTTCTTAATTCTGATAATTGAGGAGAAAGGATAGAGTAGTGGTAAATTTCATCCACGGCAGCAGCAATTTCCTGATGTTTCTGGAGTGCCATATTCAGACGTTTGTTACTTCTTACAATACCTACCAGGTCGCTCATCATTTCCTGAAGCTGCTTTCTGAGATAGCTTACGATTACCATTTCGTCCATGATTTTCATTCCTTCTTCATTCCATTCCGGAACGGCTTTCAGATCATCAAAGTTGAAACTGTTTTCATTCAGAAGTTCTACGGTTTTCATGGCAGCATTGTGCCCGAAAACCAAGCCTTCAAGTAATGAATTGGAAGCAAGTCTGTTGGCTCCGTGAAGTCCTGAGTTGGTACATTCACCCACAGCAAAAAGATTTCTGATAGAGGACTGTCCGTCTCTGTCAACTTCAATACCTCCCATTAAATAATGGCAGGCCGGTACAACGGGAATTAATTGAGTGAAGGGATCAATTCCTTCGTTTCTGCATTTTTTATAAATATTAGGGAAATGTTCTAAGAATTTTTCATGGTTCATTTCCTTACAGTCTAAACCAACAAATTCGTCTCCGGTAATTTTCATTTCGGCGTCGATGGCTCTTGCAACGATATCTCTAGATGCTAGTTCTTCACGTTCATCATACTTATGCATGAATTTTTCGCCCCTTTTGGTTCTTAATTTCGCTCCGTCTCCACGAACTGCTTCCGAAATTAGAAACAACATTCCGTCCATTTTGCTGTACAGAGCTGTTGGGTGAAACTGATAATACTGCATATTGGAAACCTTTCCTTTCGCGCGGGCTACAAAAGCAATTCCGTCTCCTGTAGCAATGGTGGGGTTGGTAGTGTTTTTATAAACATGTCCTGCACCTCCTGTTGCAACCAGTGTTATTTTAGAAGTAATTTTTTTGATAGTCTTGGACTTTTCATCCAGAATATATGCTCCATAGCAATGAATATCTCCTTCGTTGAGTTCTTTTCCGGGAACATGGTGTTGTGTAATGATATCAATTACATAATGATGGTCAAGAATTTCAATATTTGGGCTGTTATTGGCTGTTTCCAGCAAAGCTCTTTCAATTTCAAAACCTGTAATATCTTTGTGGTGTACGATTCTGTTTTCAGTATGGCCTCCTTCTCTTCCTAAAGCGAATTTGCCGTTCTTCATGTCAAATTGGGCCCCCCATTCTACAATTTCTTTAAATCTTTTTGGAGCTTCCGTAACGACCATTTCTACGACATCGCGTTTGTTCTCACCGTCTCCGGCGCGCATAGTGTCTTCAATATGTTTGCTGAAATTATCATTTTTAGAATCTGTAACTACAGCCAGACCGCCTTGTGCATATTTGGTATTGCTTTCGTCTTCGTCAGATTTGGTTACGATAATGATTTTGGCATCAGGGAGCTGTTCAGAAACTTTAATGGCATAGGAAAGTCCGGAAATGCCGGAACCGATTACTAATACATCCGCTTTTATCATATGCTTGCTTTAGGTACAATCGCTTTAGAACGATTAAATAAATTTAAACAATTTTTCGTTTGGTTTCCTTACTTTTTTCATGTGCTGAAAATGGTCTTCTTCAGAACGGTAGCCTAAAGCGAGGGTAACGGTTACTTTTTCTGTTTCGGGATTGATATTCAGAATTTCTTCTATAAGATCCTGGCGGAAACCTTCCATAGGGCAGGAGTCTATATTTTCAATAGCGGCGGCATACATAAGATTGGCCAATACTATATAGGATTGTTTTTCTGCCCAGTTGAAGATTTCATCCTCTGTTTTCTGGGTGATGTGCTGATTTATACTGTTTCTGAAAGGATCCAGTTTTTCAACAGGAGTATCTCTTACTTCAGAAATATGATTAAAATATCCCCGGATATAGTTCTCTTCAATAATTTTCTTTGAAATAATAACGATAAGATGAGAACAGGTGGAAATCTGAGAAGGATTATAGAAAGCCGGAATCAGTTTCTGCTTCATTTCTTCACTCTCAACAATCACAATTTTATAGGGCTGAAGTCCCAGAGAACTGGCAGACAGCTTTCCTGACTCAAGAATATTGTAAAGGGTTTCCTGAGGAATAATCTGATGATTGAATTTTTTTACAGAATATCTTCTGCTTAAAGCTTCCAAATAATTCATAGGACAAATTTAAGAATTGAATATGAATAAAGAGTCTTTAAAATGAAATATCTCCGCCCTGTTAATACAAAAAATCACCCTGGCTGGCAGGGTGATTCTTTTGATGTGATGGAAAGTGTAATTATTCTCTGTTTTTTACAACAATCCAACCTGAGAATTTTATCGGAGTACTGTTTTTATTATTTTCATTCCATGAAACAGAATACCAGTAATTTCCTGTAGGAACTTTTTTACTTCCATTAGTGGTACCTGCCCATTTGTAGCCATTGGTTTTATCGGCCTGGAACATTTTGTAGCCATATCTGTCGAAGATGCCTATTTCCAGATTCTGTTTATTGGCAAGTGCAGAATAATCAACAAAATCATTAATACCGTCATCGTTAGGAGTGATCACGTTGATCAGATTAGGTACTGTAATATTAACTTCAACAGGAGTACAATTATAACTGTCTCTTACGAATATTGTAGCCTCACCTCTGGCAATATTGGTAAAGATATTGGAATCCTGCCAGTTGATATTATCCATAGAATACTGGTAAGGTGGAGTTCCGCCATTGGCATACACTGTCACTGTGCTTCCTGAAATATCTACAGTAGTAACAACAGGATTATCGGAAGGATATACTGTCACTTTTTGTGTTGCAATACAATCTCCGGTTTTAAGTTTTACCCAATAAGTACCTACTCCCACATTTTTGATAGATTGAGTGGTCGCTCCCGTGCTCCATTCATAGCTTTTGAAACCAGCTCCTGCATCTAATGTGGTTGTATTTTCTATACAAATAGTCTGATCAAGTAAAGTTCTTGAGAAAACTGGAGGGATGACCGTTAATGTAACTTTAGCAATTGAATAACATCCGTTTGCGCCAAATACTTTAATGTAAATGACTCCGTTCGGAGCAATGTATGCCGCCGGAGTAGAGATTGCATTAGTTCCACTGATTGCATCTGCTAATGATGGGTAATATTCTTTTGTAAGTCCGCCTTGGGAAACGATGGCTCCTGTAAGATTAAAAGAGGCCATAGATGGATTGGTTTCTATAAAGCAGGATTTTATTTCGGTATCGTTGACAACCACAACAGGGTAAATGTTCAGCGTAACTTTAGCTGTACTTACACAACCCTGGGGAGTTGTTACCCTTACATATAGTGTAGCTGCTGCAGAAGCATAAGCTGAAGGGTTTGTAATTTTGTTGGTGTCATTATTAAGATCATATAATGTAGGATAGAATTCCTTTGTAACTCCGGCAACAGTTGTTACAGCAGCAGAATTAAGATCAAAGGTCGCTGTTCCTGCATTGTTGTTATTGCATCCGGAAAGGGTGGCGTCCGTTGCTGCAAAAGGAGTAGGGTTAAGCTGAATAACACCGTCACCATTATCACAAAGAGTGGAAGTAGGGTCTTTTATAACAACCTTGATGGTGGTATTTCCTGAATATTGGAAACTTGCAGGATTGGCAATAGGTGTAGAGCTGCCCAATACATAATAACTGAAAAGATAGTTTCCGGGATTATTCACAAATTGAGAGTTGAAAGAAGTAAGATCCACGACACCATTTCCGGTAGCGGGATTTGTACATACAAAAGGAGTTACCGTATTGCTTAAAATAGGAACTTTATCTACGAATACTTTAACATCTTTAATAGAATGTCTTGCGCTGGCACCTCCGGTTGCTGCAGAGAAACCGAAATATCCCTGTGACATTCCTACTGCACCTCCGGAAGGAGCAAAAGACTGATCTACGATAAGCACACCGTTGATTCTTACTTTGATGATCCAGTTTGTTGGGTTGGTAAGGTCTGTTTCTCCGTTTACTTCAACATGTCTGTAAGTATCTCCTACAAACGGTTGAGTAGCGATAAGATCAGGAGAATGGTATGTACTTCCAGGAGTAGTGTTGAATTCAATATTGTTACCAGCTGTATTATTGGTGCCATAAAGAATATGAACTTTACTCATCTGACCTTCCGTAGTGTTATTGAAAATATCAAAACCAACCATTAGCCCTGAAGCATTCGCCGGGATACCAAGTCCTCCTCCTGAAACGAATCCTGTGGGTGGATTGGCAAGATACCAGAAGGTAAAGCCATCTCCTTTTCCAAACTGAGTAGTTCCATTTCCGTCAATTCTGAAATCAAATTCCACTTTCCATTTATCACAATAGCTCAGGGTGATAGGTGTGGATAATTTTACAGCTCCATATCTGCTGGTCTGATCGGTTGTAAGCCTTACAAAGTCTCCGCTTACTACAGCATCAGAGACAAGGTCCCAGCCCGTTGTATTTACGGGGTTTCCGGTAAGTTGGTAGGTTTGCGAAAATAGGCTTCCCGGCAAGCATAATAAGATAGTCAGTACAAAAATGAGTATATCTTTTTTCATAGTGGATGGATTGTGATGTTATACTTTTTCTTAGAAATAAAATTGTTTTTTTAATGTTTGAATTGATCATAAAACAATATCTGATCCCAATCTCTGATTAAGCAGGTCTTGTTTTAATACCGAAACTACCCCAAATGAGGTAGTTTCTGATAGTAAAATTTATTCTCTGTTTTTTACCAATACCCAGCCTGAGTATTTAGTTTCAGTATTGTCTTTATTGTTTTCGTTCCATGAGATGGTGTACCAGTAAGTACCTGTAAGAACTTTTTTACCGGAAGCAGTTCCATCCCAAGTAAAGTTTCTCATCTTTCCGGCTTCATACAATTTATTGCCATATCTGTCGTAGACGATGAATACTAAGTTTTTTTTGTAAGCGAGTGCAGAGTAGTCTATGAAATCGTTTACGTTATCACCGTTCGGAGTGATGGCATTAATCAGGTTTGGTACAGTGATCTGAACTTCAACAGGAGTACAGTTATAGAAGTCTTTTACATATACTCTTACTTCTCCTCTTGCCAGTCCGGTGAATATGTTGCTGGTCTGCCAGTTGACTCCATCCAGAGAGAATTGATACTGAGGTTTTCCTCCTGCTACATTTACGGTGATCGTGTTGTTGTCAATATCAATGCTGGAAATCACAGGATTTGCAGATGCATTTATTTTTACAATCTGTGTCGTGATACAGTTGCCGGTTTTAAGCTTCACCCAATAAACACCTACTCCAAGGTCTTTAACAGATGAGGTAGTGGCTCCGGTGCTCCATTCATAGCCATCAAATCCAGGACCTGCATCCAGATCTGTTTTTTCACCAATACAAATGGTTTTGTCTTTCAGAACAGAAGAAGGAACAGGTGGTAATACAATAAGGTTGATTTTAGCAATATTAAAACATCCGTTGGCATCTGTTACTTTTGCGTAAACGGAAGTACTTGTGGATAAGTACTGAAGAGGGTTCATGATTTCATTGGTTCCATCTAAAGCATTAGCAATGGAGGTGTAGTATTTTTTTGTCACTCCAGAAGTTAATGTAGTGACATCAGCAGTGGTCAGATTAAAAATAGCACTGGTAATATTGTTTTCAATAAAACATGATCTGAGTGTGGCTTCTTTCACAGGTGTGTCAGGATAAAATGCCAGCGTGATTTTTGCCGAACCTGTACATCCCTGAGGAGTTGTCACTTTTACATACACGTCTCCCGGAGCAGATATATAGTTGCCGGGATTTTGAATCTCATTAGTATCTGCGTTGAGATCTGCTAACGTTTTATAATATTTTTTAACCGCTCCCAGAACACCTGTTACATTTGCTGTATTCAGGTTGAAAGCGGCCGTTCCGGCTTTGTTATTATTACATACAGTAATGGTTTTATCCTCGGCTTTAAAAGGAGCGAGAACGAGTAAGATTTTACCATCCGGATTATCACAGAGCAGTCCTGCATTATCTTTAATAACAACCGTAACTGTTGTATTTGTATTGAATTGGTAGTTGGCAGGGTTGGCAATAGGGATAGAACTTCCCAGTGGATAATACGTAAATGTATAATTTGAAGTATTGTTGACGAATTGCGAATTGAAAGATGTCAGGTTTACAGATCCATATCCGGTAGTCGGATTAGGGCAGAAAGACTGAGTAGCCGAGTTTTGTAAAATAGGAACTTTATCAGTATAAATTTTTACATTTTTAATAGAATGTCTTGATCTTGCACCTCCTGTGGAAGCTGAAAATCCAAAATATCCTACAGTCATTGCGGCAGCCGTTCCGGAAGGAGCAAAAGACTGATTACAGATTACATTGCCGTCTATTGTTATTTTTAATATCCAGCTGGTAGGATTCGCTGGATCTACCTGTGCCGTTACTTCAACATGCTTAAAGGTGGTTCCCTGAAAAGGCTGGGTAGTATTCAGATCTGGTGAATGGAAAGAGCTTCCTGCAACATTAAAGAACTCAACATTATTCGTATCACTTGTATTTTGAACTTGTCCATAAGCAACGTGAACCTTGCTCATTGTAGCGGTTGTAGTATTGTTATAAGTGTCAAAACCTACAACAAGGCCTACTGCATTTTGAGATACCCCCAGACCGGATCCCAATACGCTGGCGACAGGTGGATTGGCCAGATACCAGAAGGCAATTCCATCTCCGTTAGAGGTTTGGTTGGAATCCATTCTGAAATCAAATTCCACTCTCCATTTGTCACAATATTTTAAATTGATAGGGTCATTCAGTCTGATAGAACCGGATTGGTTGTTGGTATCCGGGGTAAGCTGAATAAAATCTGTGTTTACCTGAGTAGGGGAAACCATCGTCCATCCAGTAGTAGCCACTGGGTTTCCAATAAGCTGATAAGTCTGGGCAAAGGACTTCCCGGCTATACAAAGTAAAAAAACAGATAAATACAATAATAGATTTTTATTCATTTAAATGGGACTTTGATTAATGTGTAAAGATATTAAATCCCGATCAAACAATATGTATTTAATGTTAATTTTGTTAAAAAATTTAATTATTTTTTAATAAATCTTGTTTCTTCTGATGAAATGGTAAATATGAAGCTGGGGCTTTAGAATAGTTTTAATTAAGATTAAAATAGAGAATTATTATCAAGATTTTCGAAATAAGTGTCAATTTCGAGATCGGAAGAATTGGCTGCTGCAACCGCTAATTTGTCGCAAAGTTCGTTTTCAAAGTGTCCTGCATGGCCTTTTACCCAATGCATTTTAGGGGTGTGTTTATTGTATAGCTCAACAAATTTTTTCCAGAGGTCGGGGTTTTTTACATTCTTCCAGCCTCGCTTGATCCATCCGGCAATCCAGTTTTGGTTGATTGCATCAGATACATATTTACTGTCAGTATATACATGGATCTCATTTTCTGTAGATTTCAGCTTTTCCAATGCAGTGATGACTGCCAGAAGTTCCATTCTGTTATTGGTGGTTTTCCGAAACCCTTTGGAAAATGTTTTCTGATAATTTTTTTCAGGAACGCGCATGAGAATTCCATATCCGCCTTTTCCCGGATTTCCGCTGCAAGCTCCGTCGGTATAAATTTCGATTCTCAAATCTGTTTTTTAAAAAATTGAATTATGGATTGTGAATTTAAACTGAATTAGGTTTAAGCCTTCACTTAAAAAGGAAAATCGTCATCATCATCAAAGTCATTCATTGATGAGCCGGAAAGTTTTGAGCTGTCCGGAAGGTCAAATGCTGCCCCTGGCTGAATAGTCGTTTTGATCTTGTCAAAGCCGCTTGGTTCTCCAAAGTTGGAAGGATATCCTCCTCCGGCTCCATCCATTGCTGCTTCGATATCACCAAATTTTGCAAAATGTTTTAAGAAAGATAGTCGGACGTCTGCCGTAGCACCATTCCTGTGCTTTGCTATAATCAGTTCGGCCTGGTTTTCAGTAGAAGTTTCCTGTCCTTCTTCATCATTATCCCAAACGGTAATTTTATAATATTCCGGTCTGAAGATGAAAGATACAATATCGGCATCCTGCTCAATCGCTCCGGATTCCCTAAGGTCAGAAAGCTGAGGTCTTTTCCCCGGACGCGCTTCCACACTTCTTGAAAGCTGGGAAAGAGCAATCACCGGAACGTTAAGTTCTTTTGCAATCGCTTTTAATGAACGTGAAATCATGGAGATCTCCTGTTCACGGTTTCCAACTCCTTTTCCACCGCTGCTTCCTGCTGTCATCAGCTGAAGGTAGTCGACCATGATAATTCTTACACCATGCTGCATGACAAGTCTTCGGCATTTTGCACGGAAGTCGAATATGGAAAGGGAAGGGGTTTCGTCAATATATAAAGGAGCATTTTCCAACTCAGATACATTGGAGAATAGTCTCTGCCATTCTTCATCATCCAGAGTTCCTTTTCTTAATTTCTCAGAAGAAATTCTTGTTTCGGAAGCAATCATTCTGGTGATCAGCTGTACTGATGCCATCTCGAGAGAGAAAAGAGCCATAGGAACTTTGTGTCCTACTGCAATATTTCTTGCCATGGAAAGAAGGAATGCCGTTTTTCCCATCGCGGGACGTGCAGCAATAATGATAAGGTCAGAATTCTGCCACCCACCGGTTTCCTTATCTACGTCTCGGAATCCTGAAGGAACCCCTGAAAGACCTTCTTTATCTTTTAAAGATTTAATAGTGTCAATAGCCTGTTTTACTAACGAATTGGCAGTATCGAATCCCTTTTTGATCGTTCCGTTGGTAATCTCAAAGAAAGACTGTTCAGCTTTATCCAGAAGTTCAAAAACGTCGGTTGACTCTTTGTATGAGGAATCAATGACATTGGCAGAAACATTGATAAGGCTTCTTAAAATATATTTTTCAAGAATCACACGTACATGGTATTCAATATGGGCAGATGAACTTACTCCCATTGTCAGGTCAATAATGTAGTGATCACCACCTGCCTGGCTTAGCTTATCTTCTTTTTTTAATTCCTGAATAATGGTCATTAAGTCTACCGGATGGTTGCCTTCATAAAGCTTTAAGATGATAGAAAAGATGACCTGATGTCTCGGATCATAGAATACTTCTGAAGTAAGAAGGTCAATAGAATGGTCAAGCCCTTTTTTGTCAATCAAAAAAGTTCCGATAACAAGTCTTTCGAAATCCACTGCATTGGGAGGCATTTTTCCATCCGCAATAGACAATTCTTTTGCAAAGTTTCCGTGTGTCAGGGATGATAATGTTTCTTTCTGCGCCATGGTGCAAAGATAGTTTATTTAAAAAATAATAAAAAAATAGTATTCAACAAATTATTAGCAGTCTTTCGGAAAATGCTGTAAACAGGAGGTTGATCTTGTTGATAAAAAAAATCACCTCAGTCTGAGGTGATTTTTTCAAAAAGATTAAGTATCGTTTATTCTTTATTTTTTACCAATACCCATCCTGAATATTTGGTTTCTGTATTGTCTTTATTGTTTTCGTTCCATGAGATCGTGTACCAGTAAGTTCCTGTCAGGATTTTCTTACCGAAAGCAGTTCCGTCCCAAGTGAAATTTCTCATTTTGTTGGCTTCATGAAGTTTGTTTCCATATCTGTCATACACAACGAAGATAAGATTTTTCTTGTACGCCAGTGCAGAGTAATCAATCACATCATTTACGTTGTCTCCGTTTGGAGTGATAGCGTTAATAAGGTTAGGAACAGTAACCGTTACCTGAACAGGAGTACAATTATAAGTGTCTTTTACATACACTGTATTTTCACCTCTTGGAAGTCCTGTGAATGTATTAGAATCCTGCCAGTTGATACCATCTACTGAGAATTTATATGGAGGAACTCCACCTGTAGCAGTAACGGTGATGTTATTATTTGATATTTCTATCCCAGAAATCACCGGCTGAAGGCTTGCATGTACACGTACTTCCTGAAGCGTGAAGCATTTTCCAGTCTGAAGTTTTACAAAGTAAACTCCTACGCCTACGTTATTGATAGATTGTGAAGTTTCTCCGGTGCTCCATTCGTAGCTGTCGAATCCAGGTCCTGCATCCAAAGTGGTTTTGGCTTCCGCACAAATCGTTTTATCTTTTAATACCGCTGATTTTACCGGAGGTAATACTACCAGTTCTATTTTAGCAATTGAATAACATTGTTTATCATTGTCTACTCTTACATATACCGTTTTGCTTTCTGAAAGATAATTAAATGGCATTGTAATAGGATTGGTCTGGGCTTTTGCATCAGCTACCGATGTATAATACTTGATGATAGTTCCTGTAGGGGTTGGTACAGGTACTCCGATATCTGCTTTGGAAAGATCAAATGTTGAACGGGTAACATCATTATCAATATAACAATTTTGAAGTACTGCATCTTTTAATACCACTGTAGGGTAGAATAATAGTCTGATGGTAGTGGTTGCTTTACACCCGAAAGTAGAAATTACTTTTGCGTATATAGTTGCTTCCGGAGAGATATAGTTGGCAGGATCCGTAATTTCGTTGATTTCCGCATTCATATCATCAACCGTAGTATAATACTTAATAGTTGCTCCGCTTCCGCCGAATATATTGGCTGTTGTCAAATTATATTTAGCAGTACCGGCTCCATTGTTATTACAAGAATATAGAGTGGCTGTATTGGCTGAGATGCCTACATTCACAAACTTAAATTTCCCGGTTATAAAACATCCGTTGATAGGATTGGTTGGGTTGTTCGGGTCTTTATATACTACTCTGTAATAGTAGGTTGTTGTTCCATCTACAGTTGCTATGGTAAGAGGGTTTTCTCCTGTAAGGGCATCGTTGGTAGTTTTATGATAAGTAACCTTGAAATTAGGGCTGTTACCGTTTACAATAGCAGCAGAAAGTGTTGTAAAGTCAAACTGGCTAGGTAATGCACAAACCATTACCTGGTTAGGATCGTTAGGAGTAGCTCCTGGAATTCCCGGAGGAATGAATGGGTTAGGTGAAAGAACAGGATCATTAAATGCAGAACTTAAGCTCGCAGTACCTGACCATTCCATAGAAAAACCATTAACGGATCTACTGAAGTTATCAATGACTAAATAATAGGTTTGTCCTACTAATACATCCATATAAGGACTCCATTTACCATTGTTCATACTGGCTGTAGTGCCAGGAGGATTGGTAGGGAATACTGCAGGTGGAGCAAGAGTAAGATCCAGACCTGTATCTCCCGGAGTACCGCTATAGTTACATCTTATAGGCTGTATGAAGACATGATCTGCATTCTGTAAAGAAGCACAGCCGTTTGCTGTTGGTCCATAAACTGCAAAATCATAATCATCACCTTGATCGTTTGGCTTTATTTTAAATGCAAGTGTACCTGATGTAGATACAGTGAAAGTGTACCAAACGGTATATCTTTCATTGGTGCTAAGGCATCCTCCGTTTGCATTAAGAATTTCTATAATATTTCCAGGTCCTGAAGGAGTGTAAGAAATATCAGAGTTACCACAGATGGGAATTGCCGTGATACAATCTGACTGTGAGTAGACTATTTGTGTTATCAATAAAATAAAAAGAAGTAGTATTTTTTTCATTGTTGAAACGATTTTTGTTAAACAAAATTGGGATCAATTAATTTTATCATGATTTGTTAAAAGAAAAAGCCGCCAAAGCGGCTTTCTCGTATTGTATTAGTTTTATTCTCTGTTTTTTACAACAATCCAACCTGAAAACTTAAATGGAGTATTCTTCTTGTCATTCTCATTCCATGTTACAGAATACCAGTATGTACCTGTCGGAATCTTCTTCCCTGCAATGGTTCCGTCCCATTTGTATCCATTGGATTTATCTCCCTGGTGGATTTTTGTTCCGTATCTGTCAAAGATACTCAATACAAGGTTTTGTTTGTCTGCAATTGCAGAATAATCTACAACATCGTTCACACCATCTCCGTTCGGTGTAATCATATTGATCAGGTTAGGAACCACTATTGTAACTTCAATAGGCTCACAGTCATAAGCATCTTTTACATATACTTTATAGGTGCCTCTTGCCACATTAGAGAATGTATTGGAGGTCTGCCATATGATTTTATCCATAGAATACTGATAATCCGGAGTTCCTCCTATAACATTGATCGTTAATGTAGTGTTAGAAACATCAATATTTGTTACAACCGGCTGATCAGCAGGATATACTGTTACTGTTTGAGTAGTGATACATTCCCCTGTTTTTAATTTTACCCAGTAGATTCCTACTCCTACATCTTTTATAGACTGAGTTGTAGCTCCCGTGCTCCACTCATAGCTTTTGAATCCAGGCCCGGCATCTAAAGTTGTTGTGTCTTCTATACAGATGATTTTGTCTTTCAGAACACTGGATGTTACCGGAGGGATAACTGTTAAACCGATTTTTACAACTACAAAACATCCTCTGGTATCAGATACTCTTACGTATACCAAACCGTTTGGTGCAATATAATTAGCATTTAAAATCTCGTTGGTTGCATCTATTGCATCTGTAAGTGAAGGGAAGTATTTTTTCGTGATACCTGCCTGTGGCGTGATTACAGCGGCGTTATCAAGGTTGAATAAAGCTGTAGAAGGATTTGCTTCAATAAAGCATGATCTTAATTCTGCATCTTTTGCAATGATTGCCGGATAGAACTTAAGGGTAATTTCTGCAATATCGGTACATCCGAATACAGAAGTTACTTTTACATATATTTTACCCTCTGCCGAAACAAACTGATAGATATTGGTGATCTCATTAATTGAGTTATTCAGATCATATAAAGTATAATAATATTTTTTTGTAGCCGTAGGATCTGCAAAAACAGCTGCTGTTGTAAGGTCATAAGTTGCCGTACCCGCATTGTTGTTGTTACAGCTTGTTAAAGTAACGCTTGTTGCCTTGATGGTACCATCTTTAAATTTAAATTTACCAGTCTGTCTACATTTATTAATAGGACTGTCCGGATTAGTAGGATCGGTATAGTTGATACTATAGAAATAAACACCTACAGGAGTAACTGTTTGAGGGCCAATAAGAGGATTGTTACCTGTTAATGCATCATTTTGGCTTGTATGATAGCTAATACTGAAGTTCGGGTTACCGTTCAGAATTCCTGCTGTTAATGAAGAGAAATCAAAAGTTGCAGGATTTGCACACACCACTACTTCTCTAGGGTCTGTAGGGCTTGCTCCTGGAATTCCTGGTGGAATGAACGGATGAGGCTGTATATTCGGATCTGTAAATGGAGAAGATAAAGTAGCTGTCCCACCCCATGATAATTTGAATCCGTTAGCGGTCTCTCTGTGGTTATTTACAATTAAATAGTACGTCTGGCCAGGTAATACATCAAGGTATTTCACCCATTTATCTCCTGAAGCATCCTCACTAAGGTCTGTAGCCGTCATGTTAAGGCCTGTGTTTCCACTTGTTCCGGAATAAGAACAGCGGATTGGCGTTCCAAGGCTGCCACATGATTTGTTAGGACCATATACCCCGAAGTCATAGTCATCACTCTGATCATTAGGAATGATTTCGAAAGTTAAGGTTCCGGCTGTAGCTACCGTAAACGAGTACCATACAGAGTACTTTTCATCGGAAGATAAACATCCGCCAAGGTCTTCTGCAATGTCTCCGTGCCCGCCCGGAGTATAGGAAATATCCGAGTTTCCGCAGACTGCCATTGCAGTAGGACAGTCAGACTGGGCAAATAAAAGATGTGAAAATATAATTGAGAAAACAAGTAATGCTTTTTTCATAAGAGATGATTTTAAAAACAAATAGTAAAATTGTTTAATTACTAAAAAAATGCGGTGCTTTATCGGATACAAAAATGTTTCTGCGAACTATTAAAGTCTTGTGTATCAAAATAAAAACTGACCGCCCAATTTACTCAGGAGATCATGCATTTTCTTACTGTTAATTTGTTCCGATCAGCTGTCTTCCCCAGTTTGGTGAACCGGATGAAGCGTTTGATGTTTCGAATTCTTTGACTGCTTTTTGATAAAATTTGATAGCTTCTGTCTTATTGCCTTGCTTTTCAGCCATTTCAGCTTTTAAGAAAGAAAGTCTTGGATTGTTCTTTACAGTTGTTTCCGCTTTTGTCATAAAGCTTGTAGCGGTCTTTAGTTCCTTTTGAGGATCTGCAGCTGTTTTTATCCTGATTTTCTGAAAATGGATAAGACCAAGAAGAATATTTACTTCTCCATTATTCTTCTCAGAAGCAAGAGCCTGCATAGCCAGTTTTCTTGCAGTTTCGTTAGTTTCTCCAAGAGGACTGTTCGGGCTGTTCTTTAAAAGGAAATTTGTTTTAAGATACAATGCTGCAGCGGCATAATAATTCGCCTGCCATTTTTCTGAAGTTTTAGCCTCTGAAAACTTAGAAAAAAGAGTATCATAGTCGTTTTCTGTTTTTGCATTATTCAGCTGCAAAACAGATTGCTGTAAGGTTTGATCTGAAAAAAATTGGGCATTCATCAGCGAACCTGTGACGAAAAAACTCAAAATTAGTAAAAGTTTATACATAGGGGGATATTTTATAGAGCAAATATAAAAAATTATTAACGTTAAATTAAAGATTTTGAGATATATTTAAAGAAAGTAATATATTGATTTTTAATATTGTATTTTATTTTTTAAGTGAAATTATATAGAGATCGCAAAGATTTTAATGATTTCACTGAATATTTGGGATTTAATCCTTTGAATGATTTTGAAAAAGCACCTATAAAAGTAAAATCAGAATAGAAAACGTTCTATTCTGATTTTAAGTATTTCGGATTACGGTTTTTACCGTATAAGTTTTGAAATGAATTGATAAATAATAGGTTAATATTGCATTTTTCTTAGTTTAGGATTGGTGCTTCCCACAAGTAAAGCAACAAGAACAGTCATGCATCCTCCAAATACTACAGAGCGTACAACCCCCAGTAATTTAGCCATAACACCACTTTCAAACTGTCCCATTTCATTGCTGGACATAATGAAGATTGAATTTACACTGAGAACACGTCCTCTTATATGGTCTGGTGTCTTTAACTGTACAATGGTACCCCGGATGACCACAGAAATTCCATCAAGCATTCCACTCATCACAAGGAACATGAAAGACAGCCAATACAATTTGGATAAACCAAACCCAATAATACAAAGCCCGAATCCGGTGACAACAACAAGTAGTATTTTCCCCTGATTTTTTCGAAGAGGAACAATGGATAAAATAGTAATGATACACATTGAACCGATATCAGATGCTGCATTCAACAATCCGAAACCTTCAGCCCCTGAATTTAAAATATCAGTAGCAAATACCGGGATCATGGCCACTGCACCCCCAAAAAGTACAGCAAACATATCAAGACACAGTGCTCCCAGAATCTCTTTGGTTTTAAAAATATAAGAAATTCCTTCACGCATACTCTCCACCACATTTACAGTTTCCTTTTTGTACTTCGAATACTGTTTGTGAAGTTGCCAGAAAAACAGTGAAGCAACAAATATTAATGCTAAAATAGCAACCAACGTCCATTTTACGCCTATAAAGCCAATAAGAATACCACCTACCGCATGTCCACACACAGAAGATATAAGGAAAGTAGCCTGGTTCAGAGTAACAGCGTTGGGAAGGTTTTCTTTCTTTACAATTTTAGGAATCATGGAAGGTACAATAGGACCTATGAACGCTCTTGCTATTCCGGTAAAAAAGATGACTCCATAAATATAATAGGTAATCTGATGACCTGTGAAATGCATCTCCACATCAAAAAAGGCAGGAATCAGCAGCAGCCCGATCAGGAAAATATATGTATAATTACAGATGAGAAGCAGTCTCTTTTTCTCATTCATATCAATAACGTGCCCGGCATACAGCGCACAGCTTACAGCAGGAATTACCTCCGATAGCCCGATAAGACCTATTGAAAAAGGATCTTTTGTTAATTGATATACCCACCATCCTAATAAAGTGGCCAGCATTCTGAAAGCTAAAACAATAAAAAATCTCCCGGTAAGAAGATTTCTGAACTCAACATTTTGTAATGTTTGTAACGGGGTAAAGGAAATCATGAACAAAAATAGCCCTAAAAATCTATTTAGGACTATTCATATGTTGATTTTTAAAAGATATATTAAATATATCCTGAAAGATAAAATCTATTTTAGTCTGCTCTTGAAGAACTGATTACGATGGCAGCAACACCCGCAGCCCCAATAATAGTAGCTCCGGCAGCAATTCTTGCCTTTCTTCTGTCTTTTACAGCCGCTACATTTGATTTCGGGATCACTACTTCTGTACTGTCTTTTTTACCCGCTGTACCTACAAGATTGTCACCAACAACGTTTCTGAATAAGATGGTTTGTTTAGGAGAACCGTCTCTCATAGTTACTTTGTATACCTTTCCGGCTTCAAGATTAGAGTAATTGTTTTTTGAAATATCTTCGCTGTATTTTGTAGTAGCACAAGATGTAATAACAAATAAAGATGTTAGTAAAGACGATTTCAACAGTACAGATGCTTTCATTATTTTCTTTTAGTTTTTCAAATTTATAATTTTTTTTGAATATACGTTTTTGGAATTGAAAAAATATGATTAATTTTTGTAAATTTCTAAGAGATCTGCAATGTTTCTGTCATTAGCCAATCTCGGAGTCTTATTTTGGCCACCCAGTTTCCCCTGAGATTTGGCATATTCCTGAAAGGCATTCTTTTTTAAGGTGGTGATATGCAGCTTCTGTAAAATATTCCCGGAAATAAGATCATCATAATACGTATTTCTTGCCCTCAATTGCAAATCTAGTTCATCTCTGAATGTATCTAAATTCTCCGGTTCCTTTTCAAATTCGATCAGCCATTCATGATAAGGAAGTCCTTCGCCAGGATTTACCTGTGGGGCAAGATGGAATTCTGTAATCTGTGCCGGATGTTTTTCAAGAGTAGCTTTCATCGCTTCTTCAACTTCAAAAGCAATCACGTGTTCCCCAAATGCCGAAGTGAAATGTTTGGTCCTGCCACTTACTAGAACTCTGTAAGGATCTTTGCTGATAAACCGCACAACATCTCCGATAGAATACGCCCAAAGTCCGGAATTCGTTGTAAGAATTAAGGCATAATCTTTATGAAGTTCAATTTCTTTTAATGTTAATCTTCTTGCTCCCGGCTTACCATATTCTTCCAAAGGAATAAATTCATAGAAAATTCCATGATGGGTCAATAGCAGAAGACCTTCTTTTGTGTAATCATCCTGAAAAGCAAAAAAGCCTTCAGAAGCAGGAAATGTCTGAATAATATCTACTTTTCCACCCAGCAGATCTTCCATTTTATCGCGGTATGGTTCGTAATTGACCCCTCCTGTAACGATAAGCTGCAGGTTTGGGAAAAGCTGTTTGATTTTTTTGCCGTGTCTTTCTGTTAACTTTTCAAAATACATGATCAGCCATGGCGGAATTCCTGAGATCAGGGTCATGTTTTCATGTTCCGTTTCTTCAATGATTTTATCTACTTTGGCTTCCCAGTCTTCCATGATATTGGTTTCCCAGCTTGGCAGACGGTTTTTTTGCAGATAATTAGGAATATGGTGCGCTACAATACCGGATAATCTTCCTGTTTTTATTCCAAAAACTTCCTCCAGTTCAGGACTTCCCTGCAGAAAAATCATTTTTCCGTTCACAAAGTCGGCATTATTCTTTTTACTGATGTAATGAAATAAGGCACTTTGTGCACCGGCAATCTGAAGCGGCATTCCTTCTTTGGAAATAGGAATATATTTTGATCCGGAAGTTGTTCCCGAAGTTTTAGCAAAATATTCAGGAGTTTCTGTCCATAAAATATTGGACTGTCCTTTTTTTACCCGTTCTATATAAGGTTTAAGATCTTCATAATCTGCTACAGGAACTCTGTCTTGAAAATCTTTCACCGAATGGATGTTTTCAAAATCATGTTCCCGGCCAAAAAGTGTTTTTTGAGCCGTACTGACTAGAGAAAGTAATAAGTCCTCCTGGTTTTTCTCTGCATTTTTTTTGAATTCCTCCGCTTTTTGAACATGTTTCTTTGCCCAGATCAGCGCTGCATTTTTCTTGAAGAAGTTTAACATGGGTCAAATTTATAAATAAGTAGAGAATATGGAGTCATTTTTTACGAAGCTTCACATAAAAAAACCGATAGAACTAGTTCCACCGGCTTTTCGAAATTTGATTATGAAAATAACAACTATATGTTAATGTTATGCTTATTTGTTCACCTTATACCTTTTATCAGGAGTACCATCTTTTTTCAGGTGCTTGTTTTCTTTATATCTCTTATCAGGAGTACCGTCTTTTTTCATTTTGGCAGCCGGTTGTGAAGGCTTCGCAGCTTTTGCATCCATTGCTGGTTTTGCAGCTTTTACTTCTGCAGGTTTAGCGGCTTTCACTGTAGTTTTTACAGGTTGATGAGGCTGAGCGCTGGTAGCGGGAGCAGTCTGCTGAGCAGTTGCAAGTCCTAATCCAAGGATCAATGACATTGCAGATAATAGTTTTTTCATAAGAATATTATTGTTTGTTTTTGTTGAATAAAGATATACAAAAAGCAGGCTAGAAAATTTGGATTTTCAACCTTAACTAAAGTTTATTACTGCTTAAAAAAAAATTAAAACAATTCATTTACAATAGAAAAGCCTGTCTTCAGATGAAAACAGGCTTGCAATAATATATAAATAGACAGGAGGTTAGCGCGTACAGTTGGCTGTCCACGTTTTACCGTCCTTTGCGTATAGGATTTTTAACGTATTGTTGTCAATTCTGATATAAGAGGTTGCTGTAGAACCAATCATAACAAGAGTGTGATCTCCTTCCTGATTAAACTCTATTCCGTTAAGATCCGGAATGCTGTTTGAGAAACCGAAATTATACTTGGTACCGCTGGCAATCTTCGTTACAAAAACACTTCCGTTATCTGTGCTTACATTAGTAGATCCGCCATCGTTATAAGAAATACTTCCTTTGTATGTTCCCGCAAAGAACTCATTGTTTACCGGATCATCATCCTTGCTGCACGACGAAAACGATAATGCTGTGAATACCAGCATCATCATAACTCCTAAAATTTTAATTGCTTTTTTCATAATACTTAAATGTTTGGTTAGACTTAAAAGCCCAAACACTATGCCATGAGGGAATAATTGGTTTTTTTTAACGGGTTATTAAATAAATTTGTAAAAAATTAAGATTTATTAGGCTAAGTCATTCATTTTAAATCCGAAAGTCAGCTGGTTTTTTAATGAAAGAAAAAAATATCCGTACCTTTGTATACCATAAACGGTTTCGGAAAACTCCCGAAATCGCTTTTGTCGTTTATATCAATACTATTTATGCAATTAAAATCCATCAAAGAAAAGTTTCTTCCAGATCTGATGCAGAAAGAGTTTGGGAAAGAAATTTTCACCCAGTTAGAAAACAGCCAGCATATTGCCGTAAAGGGAAGTGCGGGATCTTCAGTTTCTATTTTTGTGGCTGAACTTTTTTTAGTTCAAAAGAAAAATATTCTTTATCTGGTAGATGATAAAGAGGATGCATTGTATGCCAATACTGAAATGGAAGATCTTATTGGCAAAGATAAGGTGTTGTATTTTCCAGCCACCCATCTTGAGCCTTATCAGGTAGAAAAAACACAAAATGCCAATCTGGTTTTAAGAACTGAAGTTTTAAATAAAATCAATTCAGGGAGATCTCCGAAAGTTATTGTAGCTTATGCCGGAGCTTTGTCTGAAAAGGTTTTGAAAAAAGAAGATTTTAAAGCCATCTCTCATCATATAAAAGTAGGTGACCAGCTGGACTTCGATTTTGTAGACGAATTGCTCACCCATTACCATTTTCAGCAGGCCGATTTTGTTTCAGAACCGGGAGAATTTTCTGTAAGAGGGGGAATTGTAGATGTATTTTCTTATTCATACGAAAAGCCATATAGGATTACATTCTTTGGGAATGAAGTGGAAAGTATTAAAACTTTTGATATCGAAACCCAGCTTTCTATAGATAAAGTAAAGGATTTTCAATTGGTTTCCAATATGAATTTCTCTGTGACAGGAAGCAGAGTGTCATTGTTACAGCTGTTGCCAAACGAAAGTTTTGTAGTTTCTAAAAATGGAATGATAGGAATGCAGAAGATCAGAACGTTCTATGAGAAGTCCCTGGAAAAATATGATACTTTAAGTAAAGATATTGCTCACAGAACTCCTCAGGAACTTTTTATTTCTGATCAGGAGTTTTTATTCGATTATAAAAAATTCAGAACAGTTGATTTTGGTGGGGCAGTAATTGAAGGATTGAAGGAAATTACTGAAGTCAAAATGGAGCAGCTCCCTCAGCCGTCTTTTCATAAAAACTTTGAACTGCTGATTGAAGATATTGAAGAAAAACAGAACAGCGGATTTGATACGTGGATTTCCTTTTCAACAGAAAAACAGAAAGAAAGACTCGAATCTATTTTTGAAGAACTTGAACATGAACTTCCTTTTAAGAGCTTTAAATCTGAGCTGCATGAGGGATTTGTGGACAACGGTCACAAGCTTCTTGTTTATACTGACCACCAGATCTTTGACCGTTATCAGAGATATAAGGCAAAGAATACTTTTGCAAAATCAGAGCAGCTTACCCTGAAAGACCTGATGTCTTTGAAAATAGGTGACTATATTGCCCATATTGACCACGGGATCGGAAAATTTATGGGGCTGGTAAAAGTAAATAATGATGGTAAGATTCAGGAATGTTTTAAACTGACTTATAAAAACGGAGACTTATTATATGTAAGTATTCACTCTTTGCATAAGATTTCGAAATACAATGGACCGGATGGAAGAGAGATTGTGCTGAGCAAACTTGGTTCTCCAACCTGGAAATCTTTGAAACAAAAAACAAAAGCGAAGGTAAAGCAAATTGCTTTTGATCTTATTCAATTATACGCACAGCGAAAGACGGCAAAAGGTTTTGCTTATACACCGGATTCTTATCTTCAGAATGAACTGGAGGCCAGCTTTATCTACGAGGATACTCCGGATCAGGAAAAAGCAACCGTAGATGTAAAGAAAGATATGGAGGCTGATACGGTTATGGACAGGCTGGTTTGTGGTGATGTAGGTTTCGGTAAAACGGAAGTTGCAATCCGTGCAGCATTTAAGGCGGCCACAGACGGTAAACAGGTTGCAATATTAGTTCCCACAACTATTCTTGCTTTTCAGCACTACAGGAGTTTTAAAGAAAGACTTAAAGATTTTCCTGTAAATGTTGGTTATATAAACCGATTCAGAACAGCGAAGCAAAAATCAGAAACTTTAGATGCTTTAAAGAATGGAAAAGTAGATATTATCATTGGGACACACCAGCTGGTAAGCAGTTCTGTGAAGTTTAAAGATCTGGGCCTGCTGATTATTGATGAAGAACATAAGTTTGGAGTTTCAGTAAAGGATAAGTTGAAAACACTTAAAAGTAATGTTGATACGCTTACCCTTACAGCGACTCCTATTCCAAGGACTTTACAGTTTTCATTAATGGCGGCAAGGGATTTATCTGTCATCAAAACACCACCACCTAACAGACAGCCTGTAGATACGCAATTGATCGGATTCAATGAAGAGATTCTTCGTGATGCCGTTTCTTATGAGCTTCAGAGGGATGGTCAGGTTTATTTCATTAATAACAGAATAGAAAACCTTAAAGATATTGCCGGACTTATTCAGAGACTGGTTCCGGATGCAAGAGTGATCACAGGACATGGTCAGATGGAAGGAAAGCAGCTGGAGAAGAATGTTCTGGATTTTATGGAAGGGAAATATGATGTTCTAGTGTCCACGACAATTGTAGAAAGTGGTGTGGATGTCCCGAATGCCAATACCATTTTCATCAATGATGCACAGCGGTTTGGAATGGCAGATCTGCATCAGATGAGAGGAAGGGTAGGACGTAGTAACAGAAAGGCATTCTGCTATCTGATTACACCACCTTATGATATGATGACTTCCGATGCCAGAAAACGTCTGGAAGCCATTGAGCAGTTTTCTGATCTGGGAAGTGGTTTTCAGATTGCAATGAAAGACCTTGAAATCCGTGGTGCCGGTGACCTTTTGGGTGCTGAACAAAGCGGGTTCATCAATGAAATGGGGTTTGAAACATATCAGAAACTAATGCAGGAAGCGCTGGAAGAACTGAAAGATGATGCTGACTTTGAAAGTCTGTTTGAAAACGAGGAAGACAGACAAAAGCTCTTCAAATCTGTAAAAGATGTCAATATCGATACTGACCTGGAATTGATGTTACCTGATTTCTATATTTCCAATACCGAAGAAAGATTACTGCTGTACCAGAAAATTGCAGAAATTAATAATGAAGTTGATCTTCATCAGTTTGAACTTGAGCTGATTGACCGTTTTGGAGCATTGCCGAAAGAAGCCGTCAATCTATTGAAAAGCGTTTCTCTGAAATGGTTAGCCGCAGATATAGGTTTTGAGAAGATTGTTATGAAAAATGGAGTATTCTTAGGATACTTCCCAGGGAATCCTCAGGATAAATTCTACCAGACAGATAGATTCAGACATATTATTAATTATTTAACCCGAAATCCTGCCGAAGCCCAGCTTAAAGAGAAGTCCGGAAAAGAAGGTAATCAGCTGATGATGAGGAAGGAAAGGGTGAAAAATGTGGATGAGGTTAATATATTGTTAAAAGCTATTATTGAACATAATTAAATTATAGGTTTTGTTTTTTGTAAACAAATTTGTAAAAAATGTGAAAAGCGTATAAAATCTTAAATTTTATACGCTTTTTTGTGATTGTTATCATGTTTTTTCTGAGTAATATTCCTTGAGAGGAGAATTAAGCCTGTTTTGAAGGGTCTGATATCACTTTGTTATGACTAAAAATATCCTGTAGATTCCCGTACAGTAAGGGTTTGAGACCTTACTAGATTTTTTTTAAACATAAAAAGTGGAGTTATGTAGAAATAATTCTACTTTTATGTGTGATTAATTCTATGTTGTAATGTGTTTATTTCTATAGGTTTATGGATGTATAACTGGAATTTTTAGGACTTCATTGTGTACCTTTGCAGTCCTTATTATGAAAAAAATTATATATTGCTGCGCAGCTGGACTTCTATCACTCTGCGCTAATGCGCAGGTGGGAATAGGTACTGCAAAACCTAAATCTGTTCTTGATGTGAATGGAAAAACCACCTTAAGAAAAGAACTTAGAGTAGGCGGAACTTCAACTCAGGCTGGAGATGCCGGGTTAAACGGCCAGGTTTTGGTTTCTCAGGGTGAGGGTTTGCCTCCCGTGTGGAAGTCTTTGAACATTTCCTTTATGGAAGAGGGACAGTATAAGTTGATCAACTCTTATCTGTCGTCAGATCAAACGGGTATTATCTCACTTACCAATGGTATTGCTGGTGATGGTATTTACAAAAACAGTGTTGGAGATAATATTACTGATGCTGCTAAAGGAACATGGAAAAAGATTGATGGACTTACAAATACCTTTACAATCAAAAATGGAAAAAATAGGCTTACCTATCAGTTCCAGACAGGAATCGAAATAAAAGCACCTACATCTACGACGATAGAAAGTGTAAGATTTACCTGTGGTGTTTTCAGAAACGGAACTTTGGTAGCGGTACGTCCGGATAGAGTTGCGTCTAATAACAACAGCGGAAAAAATGGTCTTCAGGACTATATCTTTACCCTTAATTATACCGAACAGAATGTTCCCGTTGGAGCTCATACGATTGAGATTGCATGCAGAAAGATTGATACTTCAAATTCTACCTCACAATTTGCCATCGGACGCAATGTACAGGCTTCAAATGGAGCTTCCAGTGCATTTACTTTGGAGTCTACAATGAAAATGGACGTTATTGAATACGTGAGCTATAAAACTAACTAATGATGAAAAAACTATTATCAACCCTATTTCTGACCATAGGACTTTTGGTGTCGGCTCAGGTAGGAATAAAAACAGATACTCCAAAAGCAACTCTTGATGTAAACGGAGATTTGAACTTCAGAAATAAAATTGCAGTCCTTAATGCTACTGATAATTCAATTTCTCAGGGAAATAACGACCAATTACTGGTTTCTCAGGGAGAAGGCTATGCCCCAATCTGGAAATCACTTCGTATTCCTGAATATGAGCCTAATAAATTTTATCTGATCTACAACAACTCTTTTTCAGATAAAGTAGGGATTTCATTTACTTCTTCTGATGATTCTTCGGTAGGTTTGGCCTCAAGAGGGGGAACTTTTACCAAAGGAAAAGAGATCAGCAGTCTTACTAATTTTAAAAAAATCAACAATCTTTCACAGGTAATCAGTGTATTCAGTACTCAGAGTAAAGCTTACTTCCAGTTTGAAACGGTTGTACAGGCAGACTTCGGAGGTGCTGGGACTACAGATACCTCAATAGATTATGCCTGTGGGATTTTTGTAGACAATAAACTGGTGAATCTGAGACAGAGAAACTTAAAAGCAATCAGTACTTCATATCCTTTCCTTACCCATACTCAGATTGGTATTGTAGATAATCTTGCGAAAGGAGATCATACAGTAGATGTTGCCTGTACAAGATTGGGTTCTTATGGAGCGGGGAGCAATACCCTTACGATAGGAACCAATGTATACTCTAATATTAATGGCTTTATTTCACAGTCATCCCTTAAAGTAGATGTATATGAAGTTCCAGAAGTGTTTAACACCATTATAAACTAAAGCGGATTATGAAAAAAATATTATTTGTAACATCACTTCTGTTAACTGTTGCAGCTACTGCCCAAGTGGGTATTAATACTCCTAATCCGACTAATATGCTGGATGTAAACGGAGACCTGAATGTTGGAAAAGAATTAAGAACAGGAGGTACAGATGTACTGAGAGGATCTGCCGGAGCAGCAGGTGATATATTTCACAATAACGCAGACCTGACTACAAACGACTGGAAGGCAATAAAAATTGCAGACGGACAAGGAAGTATGTCAGTTTTTTCAATCAATACGGTTGCTGATAAAACAGGAGTTACTTTTGTTGCGCCAAACGGAGCTACTACTCCTTATAACGATGGAGATGCTTTAGCTGGGAACTGGACTGTGCTTCCCGGGGCAGTGGATACATTCTCTGTAACCAATATGGTGAATAAAGCTACATTCTCTTTTCAGACGACTGTTCAAAAAACAGGAACAAGCTCAGCGAGTTTTGCCTGTGGTATTTTTATAGATGACAAACTTAGAGCGGTAAGAACAGATGTTTTATTAGGAGATAGCGGGGCCTACAAGATTTTTAATCTTAATGCTACTCTTGCGAATCTTACTCCTAAAAACCAATATAGCGTTAAAGTAGCCTGCATCAAAAGAGCAATCTCAGGAACAAATCTGGGAATAGGAAAAGCTGTTGATGCTACTTATCTTAATAGCGATATGTCACAATCTGTTTTGACGACATCTATATTGCAACCTTATTAATTTTTATGATAATACAATAATTAGAAATCTAAAAACGTTATGTTTTTAGATTTTTTTTGTTTATTAACTCTATTTCTTGTGAATTTGTCCATATAAATTGAAGTGTATTATCGAAAATTGAATTATATTTGGGCAAGCTAAAAAAATTCTATATGGTAAAAAACTATTTTTTAAAAATATTTGCCGGTATTGCTTTTCTTGGGCTGCTGGCAGCATGTACTACTACCTCAGATCCCATAGAATCTATCCCGAATCCGGATGATGGACCGCCGCCTAAAAAGGTTTTAGCAAAGGTGAGTGCTAATAATATTTCCCAGGAAGAATATGTTACGGCAGCAGTAACCGGAGATTTACAGACTGCAGTTTCTAAGGATGAATCTGCTCCGGGTGCTTTTTATACGGGAACGGTAACGTATACCAACAAGAATATCACAAAAATTAAATATGTAAGTTCAGCAGCATCCAGTCTTGTTTATGAATTTAATATTGTTCCTGATGCTACAGGTAAAAAGATTTACAACGCCACTTCTACTACAACGGGTGCCACTCCATCAGTTTCTGTTATAAGTGACTATACTTTTACTTATAATCCAACGACGAATAAACTTACTAAGATTCTTGAGAAGAGAAAAGAAGGAGGAATCAGCGCTTATAACAAATTTATAGATTATAGTTTTGTATATACCGGAGATAATGTTATTCAGGTAGTTTCTTCCAAAGGATTATTAGATATCAATGGAAACCCGAATATGGGTACTGCAGTAGTAAGCAAGTACAGCTTTCAGAACTATGATGCTCAGAAAAGCCCTTACTCTACACTTTCACCGGTTTATTTTATAACACGAAGTCTGATAAATCCAGCTCAATTCTATAAAATTTCTCCGAATAATCCTACTTCAATGTTTATAGAATTGCCTTCACCAGCGGCTCCGGTAAATACAGCTCAGAGCTATTCTTATGATAATCAAGGGTATGTGGTTGTAGAGAAAAACCAGAATGTTACTTTTACCTATAAAAATTTATAGGAGAGAGATAGTTATTAATCTTACCAGAATATAAAATAATCATATAATTTTTAGGTAAAAAAAATTATATTTGTCAAAAAAATAATCAATTACAAGGAAATGAAGCAAATTTTCTATTTTATTTTACTAATCGCAGGTTTTTCTTCAATACATTCCTGCAAGAGTTTACTAGATGAAGATGGGAATCCATTATTGGATCTTAATAATACAGGGGGATTAAGCGGCCCCAGAGCATTATACAGAGAAATTACAGATAAAGATACTATCGCAGAATATCAGTACAGCGGACTTCTTGTGACTAAAGTACTTACAGATAGTGCTTCAGTGACTAATATTATGTATAGTGGTGATAAAATCAGCCAGATTAATTTCAATGGCTTTTTGGATCTTGACGGAAACGGAAAACTAGATAAGGATAGTGTATCATACACTCAATTATTCACTTACGCAAATAACAATAAGCTGCAGACGATTTCTGAAAACCGTTCTATTTTCAGAAGACCTCCGCCTGTACCACCGGCAACTACTCCAGGTCCACAGACATTACTGAAAAAAGAGAAGAGCCTTTACAATATTAAATATAGTACTGCTACAGGGAAGCTGGATTCTATCATTATGAGGAATGGTCCGGATGTAGTAGGAGTGCCGCTTGCTTTCACAGATTACTCTAAAACGGCTTACACATATGTAGGCGATAACGTATCTAAAGTAACAAGAAACTATGGAACAATGACAGGAGGAGCATTCGGTGCTGTTACAGGAAAATATAGCTATGAATACTATGCATATGATGATCAGGTGAGCCCGTTCACATTATTGCCACACGTATATAAGATTTCAAGACTATTATCTACAGTAATCAATGATAAAGAAAGTCTTATTCTATCTCCAAACAACCCTAAGAGATGGTCGGTGACAGATCTTTCGCCACCTATTCCAACTCCAATTGTAAAGAGTACCAATTACGTTTATGATCCTCAGACTTATATGACAAAAGGATACGGCGTTAATTATATCTACAAACCACAATAGAAGACTTTTTTAATAATATTGAAACTCAATCTTTCCTAAGATTGAGTTTTTTATTTTTTATCCCTTAATTTTGCAAAAAATTTCTGATGAAATATTTAATTGTCGGGCTTGGTAACAAAGGCTCAGAATATGAAAATACACGACACAATATAGGCTTTAAAGTAGCTGAAAAAATAGCTGAAACTCTTGAGGTATCATTCAATACCTCTAACTTTGGCTGGATGGCAGAAGGAAAACATAAAGGCAGAAAAGTTTTTATCCTTAAACCAGATACGTATATGAATCTTTCCGGAAATGCGGTGAAATACTGGATGCAGAAAGAAAATATTCCTTTGGAAAATGTACTGATTGTTACTGATGATCTTGCTTTACCTTTCGGAACATTAAGGTTGAAAGGGAAAGGCTCTGATGCTGGCCACAACGGACTCAAAAATATTAATGAAGTATTGCAGACCCAAAATTACGCAAGGCTTCGTTTCGGAATCTCTGCTGATTTCTCTGCAGGACGACAGGTAGATTATGTATTAGGAACCTGGAATGAAGAAGAGACAGCAAAGCTTACTGAGAGAATTGAAACTTTTTCAAAAGCGAGCCTTTCTTTCGTATTTGCAGGATTGAATAATACGATGTCTGCATTTAACGGGAAATAATAGAAAGACAGAAAGTAAGAGAGTATAGGAGCAGGTAATAAGGAGTAGACTTTTATTGCATGACAAAAAATAAATGCCACCGGATTCCGATGGCATTTTCTGTAAATTATAATTGAAATTTAATGAGTTTATCTTTTATAACCAACTTACTGCACCAGTTTCAACATCATAATTGGCACCAACAATTTTAATTTTTCCTTCTTCTTCAAGTTTTTTAAGTGTTGAGCTTTGCTTACGGATGTCTTCAATAGCGCTTTTTACGTTTTGCTGATTAAGCCTTTCCAAAAGAGAACTGTTTTTTGATGAACGCTCTTCATTTTCTTCAATGATGTCATTGATGATAGGGTTGAAATGGTTGATCAGGTGGTTAAGATTATCCATTCCCAATCCTTCAATCTGTGCAGCATCAAGACCTCCTTTCAAAGCACCGCATTTTGTGTGGCCTAAAACTACAATAAGTTTAGAACCGGCAACGTTGCAGCCAAATTCCATCGATCCAAGAATGTCCTGATTAACAAAATTACCGGCAATTCTGATACTGAAAACGTCTCCCAATCCCTGGTCAAAGATAAGCTCCGCAGAAGTACGGCTGTCTATACAGCTTAGAACTACAGCAAAAGGCCACTGTCCTTCACGGGTAGCATTCACTTGCTCAAGAAGGTCTCTGTTTGCTTTAAGATTGTTTACAAATCTTTGATTTCCTTCTTTTAAGAATTCTAATGCTTTCTCTGGAGTGATAGTAGACTGTGTTTCGTATGTATGTGCTTTCATATTTTTATTGTTTTCGAATTTAAAGTTAAAAAAATTAATTATAAATGGAGATTACATGGCTCTTTTGTGAGTAACCAGAATATGGGAATCCTCACTTCTTTCGTAATCTCTGTATGAAGTTTTAAAGCCTAAAAGTTCTACGTTGATGTCCTGTTCCTTTGCACGGATATTGGCAAAATCCTGAATCATTTCCAGTACATCTGTTGCGATGTATGAAGTGCTTCTGGCATCAATGATGACCGTTGAACTTGGTTTTATATTTTTAAGTGTTTTTTTGATAGCAGCTTTATTTAAAAATGAAACTTCTTCAGCTAGTTTTATGTTGATTCCATCTGCATCATCCAGCCTTTCTCTGCTCAAATAATAAGCTCTTTTCATATTCCCCTGAAGGATATAGAAAACAGAGATAGTAAGACCAATTCCGACTCCTTTTAATAAATCTGTTGCTACAACAGCTACCACCGTTGCTACAAACGGAATAAACTGGAATTTTCCTAAATGCCAGAAATGCTTGAATGTAGCCGGCTTTGCCAATTTATATCCCACTAAAATTAATACCGCAGCCAATGTAGCTAATGGAATTAAATTTAAAATAACAGGAATAGAAAGTACACAGATCAATAAGAATATTCCGTGAATAATGGCTGAGATTTTAGAAGTTGCTCCGGCGTTAGCATTGGCAGAACTTCTTACGACAACAGACGTCATTGGAAGACCACCGATAAATGAGCTGATAAGATTTCCGATTCCCTGAGCCTTAAGCTCAAGATTGGTATCCGTAATTCTTCTCTGTCGGTCTAATCGGTCTGATGCTTCAATACAAAGTAACGTCTCAATTGAGGCTACAATAGCAATTGTTGCACCTACAATCCATACTTTAGGATTTGTGAAACCATTAAAATCCGGAGTGGTAATCAGGTTCTTGAAATCATCAAAAGACTGAGGAACAGGCAAAGAAACCAAATGCTGGGTTTCGATAGCCAGAGAACTTCCGGACATCTTGAAGAGTTGATTCAGAAGAATACTTACAATTACTGCAACCAAAGCTCCAGGAAGCATTTTCAGTCTCTTCAGAACGTGGATTTTATCCCATGCTATAAGAACTGCTACTGAAATCAAAGTAATAACAATAGCCCCAGGGTGGATAGCCCCAAATAATTCTGTAAAATATCCGAAGTTTAAACCATTATCAAAAATAGATTCATGACCTTCATAATCTTTATCAAATCCTAAAGCATGCGGAATCTGTTTTAAAATAATAATGATTCCTATGGCAGCAAGCATTCCTTCAATAACGTTGTTGGGAAAGTAGTTGGAAATACTTCCGGCTCTTACAAACCCTAAAATCAATTGAATAAGTCCTGCAATAATCCCTGCACAAAGGAAAAGCTCAAATGCGCCAAGATCTGTTATAGCTGTTAAAACAATTGCCGTTAAACCTGCTGCAGGCCCGGAAACTGAAATATTAGAATTACTGATTGTTCCTACTACCAGGCCGCCTATAATACCGGAAATAATACCGGATAATGGGGGAGCACCTGATGCTAAAGCAATTCCTAAACACAACGGAAGTGCTACTAAAAATACCACGAGTCCTGAAGGAAAATTCTCCTTGATTCCTCCTATTAATGATGTCTTTTTCATAATGTGAAGCTGTAAAGTATAACCGGCTTATTTTTTTTTAAATAAGTCAATTACAAAAAGTTGAGAAAAAATAATTTTTAAAGTACATGTGTGTCCGATATCAAAAAATGATATGGAAATAGTATCAAAAAAATCTAACTATAAGAGTTACGCTTCCGGAGGGGGAGAAAATATAGTAAGTAAAGGTGAAAGATGAAAAGAATCATCTATCAGTACAAAAGAAACGCCCTGAAAATCAGGTTCGGAAAACTTCAGATAGTCGAAAACGTCCAAAGGTTTCGGAATGGTCTTTTCATAAACAATAAATGAGGACGGATGAGAATGTGGTTCTTCTTCGTTGATTATTATATTCGTTCTTGCAATATCCCAGCCCGCTACCGCAGCAATGCCTGGCAGCGCCGTAAAATTCAGAAAAAACGTTAATACAATAATACTCCAGAATTTCATTTTACATTCTTTTTAGAAAAACTACTTAGTCTTTCTGCTCATTACCCAATCTGAACTTGTAAGATTGTAGATCTTTTGGATGTCTTTTAAGGTTTTCTCAAAATCAATCTCCAGATCAATGATCTTACCTGTTCTAAGGTCAAATACCCAGCCGTGTACAATAGGTTGTTCCTCTAAAATATACCTTTCCTGTACGCAGGCCATTTTGATCACGTTGATGCACTGCTCCTGAACATTAAGTTCAACAAGTCTGTCATAACGCTTGTTTTCGTCTTCAATAGAATCCAGCTCTACCTGATGTAATCTGTAAACGTCACGGATGTTTCTCAGCCAGGGATTCAACAATCCCAGATCCTGAGGAGTCATCGCTGCTTTTACACCACCACAGTTGTAATGTCCGCACACAATAATGTGTTTCACTTTCAGATGTTCTACAGCATATTGAATAACGGCTGTGGAACTCATATCTAAAGTATTGACTACATTAGCAATGTTTCTGTGAACAAATACTTCGCCCGGCTTTGCTCCCATCAATTCTTCTGCGGTGGCTCTGCTGTCTGAACATCCGATATAAAGAAATTCAGGATGCTGAGTTTTTGCAAGTTCCTTAAAGAAATTCGGGTCTTCAGCTATTTTGGATTCTACCCATTTTTTGTTGTTTTCGAAAATAACCTCGTACGATTGTGACATAATTTTAAATTTTTAAAAGTTTATAATTATTTATTTCGTTTAAATTATTTCCAAAATCAATAGACTAAATCAATAATTATGCAAAAATATACTTTTTGTTAAAAAGTAAATCACTTTTAACAAAGTTTAATATTAAAATATGCTTAAAATCATATCTAATATTCCGATATAGTTTGCTTTACAGCCATCAGGCTCTATAGGGTAATCCAAACGTTTAAAACCATGATAAAATTACGAAGTATAAATTAAAAATTGAGATTTGTGAATTAAAATATTCTTAATTTATTTGTCTCATCACATGTTGCTTCACAAGAGTTCATTAAAAAGCTGTCATATGTGTCAAAAAATGAATAATTTAACACCTTGATTAATCTATCCATTTGATGTCTGATCTTGGTCTGCAATCTTTATCACCACTATTTTATTGGGCAGGAATTTTTATTGCCTTTTTTTCATCTTTTCTGATCTTGGGAAAATCCAAGAAGGTGACCGCAGATTATGTGTTGGCAATATGGTTTATGATCATAGGAATTCATCTTATTTTCTTTGTTTTATTTCATGCAGAAGGATATTTGCGTTTCCCTTCTCTCATTGGTTTCGAGATTCCCTTTCCTTTTATGCATGGGCCAATGCTGTATTTGTACATTTTGTATGTCACCAGCCAAAATTCAGGCAAAAAGATCTGGCTGCTGCATTGGATTCCGGTTTTAATGATCTATATCTCTTTGTTTCAGTTTTTGCTGCTCCCTCCGCAAGAGAGAGTAGAGGTATATCAGAATAAAGGAAAAGGGTATGAAACATTGAGCCAGGTGATTAAATTTCTTATGATTCTCTCGGGAATTCTGTATGTAGGATTAAGTTTTCTTGCAGTAAGAAAATATAAGAAAGCAATTTCCAATCAATATTCAAATACTGAGAAAATCAATCTGAACTGGGCATATTATCTGATTACCGGTATTGCGCTGATTTGGATTGCCGTTATGATCAGGAATAATATTCTTATTTTTTCAATGGTTGTTTTGTTTATTATGGTTGCTGCTTATTTCGGGATCAGCCGGGTGGGCATTCTGGATTATTCAGTGGTAAAAACTGAAGGCGATACGGAAAATAGTACAGTTGAAAACAGTCCTGAAGTTCCAAAATATGAGAAAACCTTTGCCGGAAAAGAAGCAATACAGGATATCTATAATAAGCTGGTGATTCAGATGGAGAAGGAAAAATTGTATACAGATCCTGAATTGAACCTGAACTATGTTGCAAAACTTTTGGATGTTCATCCGAATACACTTTCCCAAACCATTAATTTTGTTGAAAACAGAAACTTTTATGACTATATCAACCGTCAGCGGATTGAAGAATTTAAGAGAATAGCAGTGTTACCTGAAAATGGAAAGTTTACGATTCTTTCACTGGCATTTGAGAGTGGATTTAATTCAAAAACCTCTTTTAACCGGAATTTTAAGAAATATATGAACTGCTCACCAAGAGAGTTTCTAAAAAGCCAGAGTATTACTATGGAATAACTTATTTATTAATTTGTTTTAGTATAAGTTATTCTTTTTGAGTTGTTTAAATGTTTGTTCCACCTTTCATTTTGGAACAGATGAAGCGTTTATAATCCTCATTTTTACAAAAAAATTGAATCAGACTTTTATGAAAAAATTACTATTTGTAATCATGTGTGTGCTGGCATTGCTTATTGGCGCTTATCCTCTTATGTATGCTTTTGTGGAGCAGAAACATACTTTTTTAGGTTCCAAATCTCCTGAAGTGCTTCATAATATCATTTGGAAAACAGCATTTTTTGCCCATATTATTTTCGGAGGGCTGGCGCTTTTTATGGGCTGGCGTCAGTTTGGCAGCTCATTCAGGAATAAATATATCAAGATTCATAGGAAACTTGGAAGTATCTATGTCATTGCAGTGGTCATAAGTTCTGTTTCAGCTGTTTATATGGGCTTTTATGCCAATGGCGGACTGATCTCCGCAATAGGATTTATCAGCTTAGGATGTGTCTGGCTGATGACAACTCTTATGGCGGTTGGGCAGATAAGAAAAGGGAATGTTGTGATGCATCAACAGTTCATGATTTACAGTTATGCCTGTACTTTTGCTGCCGTGACACTGAGATTGTGGTATCCTTTGCTAACCAATATTACCGGTGATCCTGAAAACTCTTATACTGCTGTTGCCTGGCTGTGCTGGGTTCCTAATTTATTGACTGCCTATTTTATCAATAAAAGAATAGCTGTGATATAGATTTCCCTTCACAAAAGAGATTATATTCTACTCCGGCAGCTTTCCATACTCCATACTTTTCATCTCTAAGTTTAAATATTTATTTCCTTCATTTTTATAATGCTGAGGAGGCTGAAGACCCATGTATTTCATAATCAGAGGATAGATATAAGTCGTTTGGGTCTGTTTAGTTTCATGTCCGGTAATTCTATATGCTGCAGGAACTTTATCACCAAACCATACAAAAAATGGCACCTGAGTAGATTCTTTAGAGTCTATATGCAGTAATTTGTCACCCTGTATTTTAAGTCCATGATCTGAAGCATAGATCACTACGGAATTGGTGTTTTTCAACGTACGGAAAATATTATTGAAGACATAATCTGTATATTTTATGGAGTTGTCATAGCAGTTTAGATTCTCAGAATTCCAGTTGGGAGGAAGTCTGTTGCATGGATTGGGGTGGCTTCCCATGATGTGGAGAACTACAAATTTATCCTCTTTTTTCTGAATGACCTTCTCCAGTTCAGGGACAATCACTTCATCGTAGCCGTTTACCCATTTTTTATTTTTAGACATTGAAGCAATGGCTGTTATTCCTCTTGCGCTTGCCTGTGTGCTGAGCCAGAAAGAATTGTATCCGGTTTGGTTAGCCAGATTGATGATATTGTAGGATAGCTTGTCATAACGGTACCTGAATTCATCAGGATGAATGCTGGACAGCATTAAAGGCACACTCAGGTTGGTAATTCCTGCAGGAGAAACTGCATTGTCAAAAATCATCATGTTTTCAGCCTGCTGATCTGTATAGGGTGTTGTTTTTTTATGATAGCCATACAATGACATGTTTTGCTTTCTTTCGGATTCTCCAATAATAAAAATTACATTTTCAATCCCTGGCTGTATTTTTTTAATATTGAAAACAGGAACATTCTTTTTTATTTCATTGATATCTCTCTGGATATTCAATGCTGTATTGAAATCGGATAAATGGTAGTATACATTCTTTATCATTTTTCCTCCCCCTTTATTGCTTACATATGTGTGTTTAAGATGATATCCAAACGGTAGAATAAGCCACAGTAATGCAATGATGATAAACTTAGCATCAAAACGGACAACATTTTTTTTAAGGTAGTTCACAGAATATAGTAACATTCCCAGAAAAATCAAAAACAAAATACCCGGAAGGATAAACATGTAAGACATGCTCATTGCTTCATCTGGATTAGATTCAAGAATACTGATGGCCATTCCTACATTAAATCCGGAATGATAGATAAGGAAGCACGATGCTGATATTAGAAAATTAATGCTTAATAATAAGCACAGAATAACAGCAACGACTGAAGTATATTTATTTTTTAAAAGAAGCGCATTGAATACAAGGAAAGAACAAAACATAATTCCATATTCAAAAATACTCCGGATGCTTTCCAGCTTCTCTGACCCGAATAAATTATCAAAAATATAAGGGAAAGAAAGAAGAAAACCTGTGAGATAGATTAAAATAAGAAAAATCGGAATTATTTTTTTGAGCATGGTTGTATATATGTTTTCGGGGCTGTTAAGATCATTTTTTATAATCTTTCTTAAGAGTCTTCCGGGAGAGAGCCTGCTGAATATCAGAATCGTGTGTTGCTTGAGAAGAATTAATATCAGTTAATAATTCTTAGGGATTACAGATATTATATCAAGTCAAAAAAGAATCTTTTGAAAGATAAATTGCTACAGTTGTACGGAGCGTTGTTTCTGTCCGTTTAGATTTTCAATGATTGTAGAAAACGTAACTATAGAGCTGATATTGCAGATAAAGAATGGGAATAATGAGGGTGTGTTTCTTTCATCAAAAAATATATTTTTTTAATTAATAATAAGCCTGGGTTGTGTTTTTAATATTAAGCGATTTTTTCAGAACAAGGAGCATTGAAGAATTGATGCCATCGGGATTTTCAAACCGAATAATCATATCGTTATTTCATAACTAAACAATGCCTTTTTTACAAATGTACACGAAATTACCGATAAATGCAAGTAGAATTTTTACTATAAGTGGCTGGGATTACTACACTTTACGGTTGATATAGTCCATTGTGGCATTAGGAGTTGGGATGATTTTTGCCGGGTTTCCTATGACAACAGAATTGGACGGAACGTCAAAGTTGACATAAGAATTAGGAACAATCAATACATTATTTCCAATAGTAACAGCTCCTACAATAACAGCATTGGTACCTATCCATACTTCATCACCAATGATTGGAGAACCTTCATTTTTTCCACGGTTTTGCTGGCCGATGGTGACTCCCTGTGCGATATTACAGTTCTTTCCAATGACTGTTTTCGGATTGATAACAAGACTTCCCCAGTGCCCCAGATAAAAACCTTCCCCGATCTGGGTTTCAGGATAAATCTGAAATCCGTATTTGATCTGATAATGTCTTAATACAATTCTCCAGAAAGTATTCAAAAGAGGATTCTTCTGATACTTCTGAGCCTTTCTCAAAATGTAAACAAAATGAAGATTGGGATTGATGCATTTTTTCCAGATCTGAAATGTTGAAAGCCACTTTCCGCTTTCCCGGTAAAAGTCTTTTTGAATGATAGAATAATCAGCCATTGTTAATGTTTTTATACTTCATCAATTATTTTCTGAAGATGTTCCACAGATTTTTCCAGTACAAACGGCAGCTCTGTTGCTGAGATCTGTTTTTTGTATTCTTCAGTTATATTTTTATCGGTAAGAAACTTTTTCATTCCTTCATAAATTCCCTCTTCGGAATTTGCAGTAATATTGCCCAGTTTTCCGTCCTGCAGAAGATCTCTGATACCGGAAATATCCGTTGCAGAAATAGGTTTGTTGAGAATAAGTGCTTCTGCTATGATGGTTGGAAATCCTTCATGCCTTGACGACATAATATAGAAATCCGCCTTTTTCATATATGGGTACGGATTACTGCTGAAGCCCAGCATTTTTGCAGTATCCTGAAGTCCCAGTGTATTGAGCTGATCCTGGGTTTTTTCAAAATCATAGCCGTCACCAATGATCAAAAGCTGATGCTTTAATCCTTCATCGATCAGTTTTTTATGAACATTCAGCAATCTGTCATACCCTTTCTGAGGATATACGGTTCCCACTGTCACAAAAGTAGGAAGATCACTGTTGAAAGGATAATCATTGATCTCAATATCTGCCTTTCTTAAGGTATCATTCTTATCAATTGGATTAAAAATCTTGATCACAGAAGCCTTTTCAGCCTCATTTTTGGCCAAATTATGCATTCCTTCCTGCAGCTTGTTGGAAATCACAAGGATTCTGTCAAACTTAAAAAACTGTCTGATGACTTCAGGAGTGTATTCTTTCAAATTGAAAATGTCATTTTGTACCCAGATGATTTTTTTGGAATCCTTTTGAGGACTTGACAGTATTTCCTGATGCATTGCATGGATGGCAGCAATCTCTACATCGTATTTTTTATTTTTTAAAATAAATTTATAAAGAAGAGAAGGAAACCAAAGAAACATTTTCTGATAAAGAACCCTGTACGCTTTCACAGGAATATCCTGCGGCCTGTTAGTCGTTATCATTTCTCCTTTTGTTAAATAGTATAAAGTCACCCATGACGGAACCTCTTTAATATATAACCCTGAATAGAGGTTGACCAGAAGATCTACTTGATATTTATCGGAGGGAAGATTTTTCAAAAAGTTGATTAATACTTTTTCTGCACCGCCATGACGTAATGAACCTATACGAATGAGGAGTTTTTTCTTTTTCAATTTGTTTCTTTTATGATTTTACAAGATTAAATTTATTTAATTTTTCTTGCTTTTTTATACTTGTGAGGAAGATTTTCTTTGATATAGGCATCCAGTTTTTTTCTGTCCTTCTCCAATTCACGGGGATATTCCGGATTGTTTTTAAGGACAATATCACCATAATCTTCAATGGTACACAGAAACTGTGCCGGGTTTCCGATAAAAACAGTGTTGTCTGGCATAGACTGTGACAACACAGAGTTGGCTCCCAGAATACAGTTGTTGCCAATCTGTACATCCTGCATGATTACAGCATTGAGACCAATTGTACAGTTGTTTCCAATCTTTATTCTTCCAAGAATCCTTGCATCTTCATATCCGGGAAGTCTTCTCAGCAGGGTAGTAGTTCCGCCGTGGTTTACAAATCTTACGTCTCCGGCAATATTCACATTGTCGCCAATTTCGATAAGGTAAGGTTCGGTTCCAAAATACACTTTATCAGGCATATTAAAGTTTTTTCCTACCTTCATACCTCTATATTTAGCCACTTCAAGACTGCCTCTATTCAAAAAAGAATGATAGAGAGCGTCTATTTTTAATAGGATTCTGAATATAAAAATCATCACAAGTGTAAAGTTGTTTTCGTTACTTTTGCAAAGAAAGAGAATTTATTAATATGATGAAAATTTCAAAAATAGAATATTATCTGCCTCAGCAGGTGTTAACTAACGAGGGTCTTGAAAAATTGTTCCCCGAATGGAGTTCCGAACGCATCAAGGAGAAAGTAGGTATTTCTCAACGTCATATTTCTTCAGACAACGAAACGGTGCTGGATATGGCTGTACAATCTTCAGAGAAAATCTTCGAAAATTATGACCGGAACAAAGTAGATTTTATTTTGTTCTGTACCCAAAGTCCGGAGTATTTTCTACCTACAACGGCCTGTATTTTGCAGGACAGATTGGGTCTTAGAAAAAATATCGGAGCGATAGACTTTAATCTTGGCTGTTCAGGGTTTGTGTATGGGCTGGCTTTTGCGAAAGGATTGATTGCTGCAGGAATTGCAAAGAGCATTCTTTTGGTTACTTCAGAAACCTACACCAAACATATTCATGCTGATGATAAAGGAAACCGAAGTATATTCGGGGACGCTTCCGCTTCCGTAATTGTTGAAAAAGCAGAGGGCAATGATTATCAGTTCTGTCTGGGAACAGACGGGAGTGGTGCTGAAAATCTTATCGTGAAGAAAGGGGCTTTCAAAAAAGACTTTGAACTGAATCCCGAGCATGAATTCAGCCCTGAAAATATTTATATGAATGGTCCTGAGATTTTTAATTTTACCATTGAAAATATTCCGGGATTGGTAAAAGAAACCCTTGAAGTAAACGGAATGACAATGGATGATATTGACCATTTTGTTTTTCACCAGGCCAATTCTTTTATGCTGAATTATTTAAGAAAGAAAACAAAAATACCGGCTGAAAAGTTCTATATTGATATGGAAAAAACCGGAAACACCGTTTCTGCAACCATTCCTATTGCCCTTAAAAATATGATGGATAAAGGAATGCTGAAGGAAGGAGATAAAGTTTTAATGGCAGGATTTGGCGTAGGATATTCATGGGGAGCCACTATTATGGAAATTTAGAACAACAAACATTTAAAATTATAGAATATGAAAACATCCGTTTTTTTAGAAAAACTACAGGAAGAATTGGAGGAAGATGAAACATTGACCACTGAAACGAATTTAAAATCTTTGGAAAGCTATGATTCTATCAGTTTACTTTCTGTTATTGCTTTTGTAGACGAAAATTTCAGTAAGAAAATTGATACCAAGCATTTTAAAGATATCGAAACTGTTTCAGATCTGATGAATGTTATAGGAAAAGAAAATTTTGAAGATTAATGGATGCTTTCTCATTAAAAAATAAAATTATCCTCATTACAGGCGCTTCTTCCGGGATCGGGAGAAGCTGTTCTGTAGAATGCAGTAAAAGCGGTGCAGATCTGATTCTTGTGGGAAGAAACCAGAACGAACTGTTGAAAACCGTTTCTCTGCTTAATTCTGAAACAAAAGTTGAGATCATTGCCGAAGACATTACCCAATCTGATAACCTTGAAGGAATCATTGCGGATAAAGTTTCAGCTTTAGGCAAAATTTCAGGATTTATACACTGTGCCGGTATAGAAAAAACACTGCCGTTAAAAAAGCACAATCCTCAGCTGTACCACGATATATTTGCAGTAAATGTGATTGCCGGACTTGAAATTGCTAAAATCCTGTCTTTAAAAAAGTATAAAGACGAGACTTCCAGTTTTGTATTTATTTCTTCCGTTGCGGGAATGGTAGGAGAGGCTGGGAAAGCTGCTTATTCTGCAAGTAAGGGAGCCGTGATTTCCGGAGCCCGTTCGTTGGCAATGGAACTTTCCAGAAGTAATATCCGTGTCAACAGCATCAGCCCTGCGATGGTGAATACCCCGATTCTGGAAAAAATGTTTGAGGATATTGGTGAAGAAGCTTCATCAGAAATCATAAAAAAGCATCCGCTGGGAATAGGTGATCCTAAAGATGTAGCGAATGCTTGTATTTTTCTATTGTCCGATGCTTCAAGATGGGTCACAGGGACCAACCTTGTTATTGACGGAGGATATTCCGCACAGTAATTTATTTTTTGTACAGCGTTTCTATAATATTTTCTACACTGTCAAATATTTTCTTATTGTCGAACTGACTTTCAATATTTTTAAGATTTTCTCTGATATGGAGAACAATGCCGGGATCTGTAAAGAATGTCTTCATTGCCGAATACATTTCATCAACCTCATAGCTGATGAGATACCCGGTTTCCCGGTCTTTGATCATCAGCCCTACATCACCTACATTTGTTGCAATAATAGGCTTCTGAAGGATTAATGCTTCAGCAATTACCAAAGGCCATGCTTCAGATTCTGAAGGAAGGATAAAGTAGTCCGCCTTTTTAATGTATGGATAAGGATTCATCTGATTTCCGGCTAAAATAAATGTCTTTTCAACATTGTTTTTTGCGACCTGAGCCTTAAGGTTCTTCATTTCGTCACCATCACCAATGACAATGATGCTGTGATGAAATCCTTCGTTGATAAGCCTTGTATGTGCTTCTATAAGCTTATGATATCCTTTTCTTGAATGAAGCCTTCCAATAGAAGCGAAAACAGGTCCTTCAGGGAACGTATCAAGCTTTTCTTCGGCCTTACGTTTTATTTCTTCGATAGGAATAGGATTGATAATAACACTCTCAGCCGGATAACTGAGATCCGGATAATACTGATGCATCATATCCTTTATTTTGTGAGAGCAATACACTATATGATCAAACTGAGGAAAACTCTTTAAAATATCAGGAACCAAAGGTTGAAATTTAGGAACATTGATTTCAGAGTGAAACCATCCGATTTTTTTTGAATTCGTATGGGTAGAACTGAGAATAGCATCATAATCCCTGTAATCCATCCCTATTTCTATATCAAAAGTATCATTGATAAGCCGGTCTGCAATCGCTGGGTTGTTTTTCAGTTTACGAAGCTTTAACCTTCTTTTGACAAGCTGAACTTTCTGTAAGAGAGTGTTGTCGGAAAAATCCTCTTTTCCATCGGTAAGATATATTTTTCTGATATGTTTCGGAAGTTCATCACGCAACTTGCCCTGGTTAAGGGTAAGGCATACCGTCATTTCAAATTTGTCAGGATCCAGGTTGTTGAGAAGTCCCAACAGTACTTTTTCTACACCTCCCATTTCCATGGAGCGGTGTCTGAACAAAATTTTTATTTTTTTTTCTAACATTATCCGAAGATTGATTGTAAAGTAATT
Source organism: Chryseobacterium sp. 22543 (assembly GCF_052044565.1). Classification (NCBI taxonomy): domain Bacteria; kingdom Pseudomonadati; phylum Bacteroidota; class Flavobacteriia; order Flavobacteriales; family Weeksellaceae; genus Chryseobacterium; species Chryseobacterium sp. 22543. The sequence continues at coordinate 217,210 of NZ_JBQENH010000004.1, read as the reverse complement.
GTTATTTTTTTCTTGATACGGAAAGGAAGTTTATGCTGATATTGCAGCAGACTGAATATTTCATCTACACCCGGATAATGATCAGGAATTTTCTGGCCATTGATGGTGGTAAGTCCTCTGCGTTTCATGGTATTGAAAATCACCTGAGCAAAATACTCATGGGATTTCTTTTTATTGTCATTCTGGGAAATTCCCCCTTGATGAGTTCTGTAAAGGTAGTTGGTGTCATTAATGAACTGAACTTTTCCTTTTTCATACATTTTAAGGTAGAGATCCTGATCTTCCCCGATTTTCAAATCCGGATTCATTTTTTCTGTCTGTTCATATACTGCCTTTCTGAAGGTTACAAAATGAGCGATCTGAATAGGGAAATTAAAAAAATAAGGATCATCGTTCGGTACCTGCATTGCAGATCTGAACGGAGAAATTGGTTTCAGATTCTGATCACAGGTCATAAACCTGGAATAGGTAAGGACTGTGTTTTTTTTAGCCTGAAAGATCTCCATACATTTTTGAATGGCTGTTGGGTTTATAGCATCATCAGGATCTAAAAATCCACAGATTTCCCCTTCTGCCAGCTCAATCAGTTTACTTTTTGTTACACCTACACCGGAATTTTTTTCATTTTCGAAAAATTTAAACCTTTTATCACTTGAAATCATTTCCCGGATCATTTTCTTCTCGCTTTCAGAGGAGGCGTCATCCAGAATGATGGCTTCCCAGTCTGTATACGTCTGCTGAAGGATGCTTTCAAAACAGTCTTTGAAAAAATGAGCGTTATTATAATGGGCTATAAGGATAGAAAACTTCATTAATGTTCCTTAAATATTAATTCCTGATGATTGATTACGGTTGTATTGGGAGGAACATCTTTGTAAATTGTACATCCTGCTCCAATAATACAGTTGTCTCCGATAGTTACCCCTTTTAGGATGGTAACATTGCTTCCGAGCCAGCAGTTGCTTCCGATTTTGATGGGAGCTGTGGTGAACTCAGCGTGAGACAGTTTAAAATCCGGATGAGTCTGATAGGCATGGTTGTGGTCATACAGTTTTACATTTTCTCCGAATAATGTATTATCCCCTATTGAAATACTGTCCAGACAGTTGATGGAACAGAAGTTATTCATGAAAAAATTGTTCCCGATTTCTAAAGTGGCATTCTGCTGCACAAGAACATGTACATAATTTCTGAAACTGACCCCATTACCAATTGTCACTTTCTTTACATTTTCATGCAGAATAAAATGATCACTGATCCCAAGCTTTATCCCCTTGAAAGAAACATGAGGATGTTTTTTGAGAAGAGAAATCTGGCTTTTCCGTTGAAGTTTTGCTAAAATTTCATAAAGCATACCTAAATTTATTTTCACATTTGTAGCCTACAAATATAATTTGTTTTACATAATTATAATAATAAATCTTATTTTTGTGCCTTAAAATTAACACTTTATAGTAATAAAAACAGTACTCCGTGTTGAGTTTGCTGTATTTTGATAAAGTAAAGCATTTTGCGGTTCTGTGAAGATAAGTCAGATTACATTTACCAGGTTTATTGCCGCTATGGCAATTGTCATTTCCCATTTCAATAAAGATCTGTTTTTATATAAGATAGATTACATTTCCAATCTTTTTTTGAGAGCGAATGTCGGGGTAAGCTATTTCTTTATCCTTTCAGGGTTTATTATGATCATTGCTTATCATAAAAAGGATAAGATTGATTATCTGGAGTTTTATAAAAACAGATTTGCCAGGATCTATCCGCTTTATATGCTGGGACTTCTGCTGTATTTCATGACGAGATATGAAATGTTTGATTGGTATAAGCTGGTTTTATACGGATTAGGCATTCAGAGCTGGATACCTGGAGAAGCCATGATTTTGAATTTTCCGGGATGGTCTATCTCTGTAGAGTTTTTCTTTTACCTGATTTTCCCGTTTTTATATAATTATTTTTACGCGAAAAAAAATAAAATGATCTGGGTATTTGCTATTGGACTGTGGCTGATTACTCAGGTGTTTTCAAACCTTTATCCGGTATATGGAGCGTATGAGGGGCCACATACGAAAAGTCATGAATTCCTTTATTATTTCCCTTTCTGGCATCTTAATGAATTTCTGATCGGAAATCTTGCGGGAATATTTTTCGTGAGAAATTATAAGCAAAAAAATTACGATCGTCAGGTGATTGCCGTCTTTTTACTGATCCTTGTGTCGCTGATGTTTGTTCCGCTTTTTTATCACAACGGTTTGATGGCTTTATTTTTTGTGCCTGCAATTCTCCTTATTTCGGCGAATAACGGAAGAATAAGTAAGCTCTTTTCATTAAAGCCTCTGGAATATCTTGGAGAAATAAGTTATGGTATATATATCACACATATTCCTGTTCTTTATCTTGTCCGGGAGTTTTTAAAATGGCAGGAATACACGTTTAGTATTGATCTTGTATTTGTGATTTACATTATTGTTATGCTGTTCAGTTCTGCAGTTTTTTATCAGTGTATTGAAAAACCAATGCGTGATCTTTTAAGGAAGATACATTTTTCCAAACAATAAAATTAAAGCACTGTTTTTAAACTAGACACTTAGTTTAATTATACTATTAGAACAAATCGTTCCTGAAATTAATATTATAGAGCCCTGAACGTATACTTTTATAATCCGTAAGCAGATACTTCGTTATCATTCCCCATTTTTTGAAAAGAGGAGCATTGGCAATTTGGAAACTTCTGTAGACTCTTTTGATATGAAGCTTCATATCATTGGGAATGGTATTTTCATTTTCTGCCCAATGGTTGACTTCCTTCCACAAGATAACTCTTGTTGAGGCCGGTTTAACTTGTCTGGAATCTATTTTGGTAATTCTGTTGTTTTCGTGAACCCCTCTTACCGCTACTGCCTTATCAAGAATTCCCGGATATAAACTCAGATAGTAGGAGAGTCTGAATAGAAATTCAGTATCCTGATGAAGCTTTAAATGTGTTTTGAAGAAATACTCCATGTTTTTCAAAGAACTTTTACGGATAGTCAATGCATCAATGCTGAAAAGCCCGAAAGTTCCTATCATGTTAAGCTGTCCCGGAAATACATCTCTTGGAGGATGTTTCTTGTAAACTGTAGTAAGGCGGTCCCCAAAGACCTTGTAATATTGTTCTTTTGCTTTCTCCGAATAATAGTGAACCCCGATTGCACCATAAACTCCGTCAACATCTTTGTTGGAAAACAGTTCTTTTTCTGCATCAAAACGGTTGGGAAGGTAGTAATCATCCGCATCCAGAAAAGCGATAAAATCTCCTTCCGCTTTTTCCAGGCCTAAATTTCTGCTGGCACCGGCTCCATGATTGCCTTTGTCAGGATGCTGAAAAAGCTTTACTCTATCATGTTTTTCAGCGAGTTCCTTACAGACCTGTAATGCATTGTCCGGAGACTTGTCCTCTACCAATACCACTTCATATACCTCTTCGAACTGAAGCGCAGAATCTACAGCCTGAGAAACATATTTTTCGGCATTGTAAACGGGAATAATTACTGAAATTTTCATTTGTATCGGATTATGCTTTTAATTTAATTTTTAAATAATTGGTTACTCTTTTCTCAACAAAATAATACAGAAGTGATGCCACTATAATGACCATGGCAATCTTAAATAGAAAAAAAGGATAGCTGAGGTAGCCTTCAACTTTAAATCTTTTTAAAGCAATTTCTACAAAAGGATGCGACAGATACAGTGAATAGGAAATGTCTCCCAGAAAAATAAAGGCTTTGTTTCCTTTAAACTGAAATACATAATCAAAAGTTAAGAAAGAAAAGACGAACAGGGAGATAATGGCCAGCTTTATCATATCATTATCTGTAGGGATAATGCTAAGCAGCACCAATATAAATAATGCGATTCCTGTTACAGAAAGTAACGCTGCCCAAATCTTTGAAATTGTAAATCTGTTCAATAGAAGTGAAAAAAGAATTCCTACAACAAAATATAGGTTCAGAGAATGGGTTACCATTCGTAAATACGGACTTTCAAAATGGATAAAATATCCCAGAATTGAAGTAAGGATGAAAAACCCTGCGATGAAGTAATATCTTTTTTCTTTAAAGAATAATGAAAGTCCAAATATGAGATAAAAGAACATTTCAAAATTTAAAGACCAGCCCAAGAAAAGGACCGGAAATTCTTTCTTTGTGGGAAGAAATAATAATGAATGGATAAGCTCATAAAGTCCTGCTCCGTGAAAATAGAGGAAAAAACTGCCTCCGGGTATCATCGCAGCAAAGGTCAAAAGATAATACAGCGGAACAATTCTGATCACCCTTCTTTTGTAAAATAAAGTGATCTGCTGAAAAGAATCTTTACTGAAATTTATTTTTTGAGTGGTGAAAGCCATGATAAACCCACTGATAATAAAAAATACGGGAACACCGATACTTCCTTTTTTAAAGAGAATATCGCCAAGATTCAGCCCGGGCAGGTTTATTGTTTCACGGAAATGAAAGCAGCATACCAATAAGGCTGAAATCCCTCTTAATATCTGGAGGTTGTTAAGCTTCATGACTGGAGGAATCTTATTTTTTAAATATCTTTTTTATAATAAGTCCCATCACAAAAGGAACTCTGGCAATATTATGCTGAAACGTCTTGAACCCGTCTATGGTAAATTTGGTATCTTCTGTCATTCCGTATTCTGAAAAATCTACTTCAGGAACAGCCTTATGTTTAAAGGTTACATTCATCAAGTTGTACTGATGGATAACCTGGATGTACATCTCTTTACTGTCTTCTACAGAAAAATTCGGGTAATGGCGATAGCTGTTGTGAGCTCTTTCCTTTAGCATCGTTTTGAAGTTGTCTACACTTTCTGCTAAGCTTACAAATGGGTTTACTACAGCGTTATAAACATTTACTACCGCTTTACGGTCTGGCAGCATGGTAAGCTGATATCCTCTTCTTAAATCTATTACCAGGTCATGAACCGGTTTGAAATGTTCCTGAACTGTTTTTATATAATCCTGATGAAGCATGTCATCATTATCCAGCTCACTGGTGATCACAAATTTTGTATCAGGAGTGAAAAACTGAGGAATTATTTCTACAGCTTTCGTTTTCATAACATCAAAATCTTCTACAAATACCGCTTTGAAAGTTGGGTATTCTGTTTCAATTTCTTTAATGATTTTTCTAAACTTATCAGATGTATTGGTGTCGAAAAAGGTAAGCCAGACGTAGTTTTGGTTGGTCTGATTTTTATAAGAAGGAAGCACGTAAGTTCTGAATAACTTGAACCGGTCATCCAGCCATTCTTCAGTAAGCGGTTTATATCCTGAACGTGTTTCGTTCCAGCCTTTTGTAGGAACATTGAATCTTGTCATTATTACGTGTACAAATTGACTCATCTAAATAAATTTATTTAAAGTTATATAATTTACAAGGGTTTCTGCTGTATATCTGCTTGGCGGCACCCACTCATTTGTGTAGTTTTTATGGAAATATAGTTGTCCGAAGTATATTATACTTCAAATTTAGCCATCTACTTTTTTTCTGAAAAGCTTGTAATAAAACCTTTTGAAAGAAAGATATTTTGCGACCACGGCCAGGGGAATCATTTTTTGAAATTCGCGTCTTTGCTGTATAAGCTGGGTGGTACGAACATCTATGATATGGTAAGCCAGTTTGTCGTGTACCTCTTCACCATAAAGTTTTTTTAAGGTTGGTAGAATTTTAAGGCGCTGCTTCATGATTTTGATCGGATCGGCAGACATATTATCGTTGACGTCTTTTCGGTAATGGGCAAGAGCTTCATTGATCAAAAGGGCATCAGGATGATCCTTGGTGATATAAATCCACATTACCCAGTCTTCACAGCTGGTAAGGGTAGTGTCAAAAAGAAAACCTTCCAGAAGTTTTTTGCCTATCAAGGCACAGTGTATCGGGATAGAAAATTTAAGATCCCAATCGTATACAATTCCATCAAAGGTCAGGAAACTCTGCTCAACATTTTTATAGCCAGGAAGATGGGTTTGGTTTCTGTAGATGGTGTACTGACTTACAATCAACGGATATTCTTTGTCTCCGGAAAGGCTTTTGGAAAACTTTTCACGGTGTATCAGATCATCCGAATCCAAAAACTGTATATAATCTCCGGTAACAATTTCCAGTGCTGCATTTCTTGCAGAAGACAGACCTCCGTTTTCTTTATAAAGATACTTAAAACGGCTGTCCTTTTTTACCCATTTATCAGCTACTTCATCAGTATTATCAGGCGATCCGTCATTGACAATGATACATTCCCAATTTTCATAAGTCTGATCCATTATAGACTGCAGACATTCATCTAAAAACTGAGCCTGTTTGTAGCAGGGGACAATTACGGATATTTTGGGATTCATTTTCATTTTTTATTCAATAGGTTTAATGTGTTTTTTTATTCTTCAGTTGGTCATAAAAACCACTACTTTTTAATTGCTTTTTCTTGGCCTGAATAATATCTGAAGCTTTCTGGTCGAAGGTACAAAAATTATTTTTTCCGGTACAGAATGGGATCTTTCGGGAGCGGCCATGTATTGTCTTTTATAAATAAGATGAATAGAGTTTCTTAAGGTATTCATCAGGAGACAGACCTTCGAAAAAATCTTCTGTAAGGCTGTTGAACTCTATATTATAAAAGGAACCTTCGTTCACAGTTTCATAATCTGCATTTTTTGCAAGATGATTCTCCAGCTGAGATAAAATCTCCGGTAATGAGTACTGGTAAGGGTAAGCAAGATTGACGATCTCATTGTTGAGGTCCTGCATATACTTCCCGACAAATGATGCAATATCATCCGTACCAATCAGAATTCTTCTTGCATTGCTGTAAATGGTTAGCTTATTTTCAGATAAGATTGAATTTTTAAGAAAGTTGATCAGCGTATTGGGATTTCCTCCACGGCCTACAGCATTCCCTACCCTGAAAATAATAAAGCTGAAGCAATGCTCTGCAATTATTTTTTCAATAGCAAGTTTATGCACTACATAAGGGCTGTCGGTTTTACTGGGATCATAAATACTGCATGTGGAAAAATAGATCAGCTTTTTATCCGGATTTTGGCTAATAACTGATTTCAGAAGGGATATTTCTCTTTCAAATTCAGCAGGATTCTTTTCCAGTGAATTGGAAACCCCTGATGCAAAAAAAATAACATCCTCTTTATCATAAAGTTTTACGGCATTTGCCAGAATTCCACTACCAATAATCATATGCTTCTTTTCTAATTAAGATGTTAGTTTTAAATCTTTTAAGAACATCAATAGATTTAAAGTTTTTTAAAGATTTTAAAAAGTCCAAGTGTATTCCCCAATTTTGCCCATCTTGAATTTTTTACATGATTCAATTGGTTGAGGGCCTGGTCATATTTCTTTTTCGGAACATAGCTCTGAATAAAAAGATCTTCAATACTTATGTTTCTTCTTTCTGCCATTTTGATCATAGCAACCCAGTGCCAGAATAATGCTTTTTCTGCATTTTTGGTCGTAGAGATCCCACTGTCATGGATTCTGTATAAGTATAAATCCTCATCAATATATTTAACAGGGGCTGTTTCGCACATTTTCATGTACCAGTCTTTATCTTCAGCAATTTTTAAGAAAGAATCAATGCCGGACGTCTGCTCGTAAATCTTCTTTTTGAATGTGACGAAATGTGAAATCTCTGCATTGAAGTTAAAGTAAGACTGATCCAGTTCTGTGATTTGTTTGGCTTTATGAACAGACAGAGGATTAAGATTTTCATCACAACGGACAAAATTTGAATATACCAGGCCTGCTTCCGGATATTCGGAATGTGTTTTTAAAACAATTTCCAGAGCATGAGGAGCCAAAGCGTCATCCGGGTCTAAAAAACCGCATATTCCTGCTTCAGCAAGACCTATTAATCTTTTTTTTGTATAGCCAATTCCTCTGTTTTGGTCATTCTGGTGTATTTTAAACCGGGAATCGTCACCTGTGATTTTTTTTATAACTTCTAGAGAGTTATCGGTAGAGCCGTCATCCAGAATTACAGCTTCCCAATCCGTTTCAGTCTGCGCAACTAAGCTTTGGCAGCATTTTTCAAAAAAATGGCCATTGTTATAATTGGCAATAAGTATACTGAATTTACTCATTTCGACTGTGTTTATTCAAGATTTTTTTTAATGCATTCAGATATCCGAAACCATATTTTCTGTCCGGTTCCAGAATATTTCCTTCTGCCCATTCGTTCCAGGATTTAACAATTAAAAACTGTTCAGGATAATCTTTTTTATCCTCAAGATATGTTGCGGCTTTTTCAACCTGCTGTTCAAATATTTCCGGAGAATTATTAGCAAGTATAATGCCTCTGTATCCACTTCTTGGAGTATTGTCCCAATTAGGCAGGATACATGGATAGGTAGGAACGTTGCTTTCTTCAAACTTTAAGTCATTGACTACCGCCTGGGCGTCCTGAATTCTGACTTTAGGCTGTTCTTTTTTCTTAATTCCGATTAATCCTTTTATTCTGTTTTTATAATATTGAGAATGGGAGATGTATTCTTTTTTGTCAATATGAGGTACCCATGCTTTCTGAAAGGCATTGGAAATCTTACTGTCATATCCCATAGATTTAAAATCAAGATCATCACGAAGTTTATTGGATGCCATGACATATAAGCCATCAAATCCGTTTTCTTTTGCAAGCTCTCTGAATCTGGAAATATAATGAGGATCTCCATCATTCAAATGGTTGGGATCGTAGATAATCAAAAGAGGTTTATTGTCCACTTTTATATACCTCTCGTCCTTGAAGAAAGGAAGAAGGTATTCGAAATGGGCAATTAAGTCCTGTTCATTAGGGTAAACCTGTTGAGCCAGAATTTTTTCTGATAATCCGTGCCATATGCCTGACCATGTTTCATTGGCCCAGCAGAAGCAGAAAGGGAAATCTGGTTTTCCTGATTTCAGCACATCGTTGGCAACACGTTCCAACAATTGTTTGCCATTACCAAACCAGTAATGATAGTAGATAAATCCGTGTACACCATAGTCTTTAGCCATCTGAGCCTGCTGTTCTCTTACTTCTGGAACCCGCAGATCATAATATCCCAAATCTCCAGGGTATATAGGCTGTTCATGTCCTTCAAATAAAGGTTGGGCTTTTCCTACATTCGTCCATTCTGTAAAACCTTTTCCCCACCATTCGTCATTTTCAGGGACAGGATGGTATTGAGGGAGGTAGAATGCAAGGGGCTTTATTTTTTTCATCATTAACTTATTTCGTTCGATAGAGGATCTTATTTTTTAATACAATAAAAATAGGAGGAATCAATAATTTGAGCAGCTTTCTTCCTTTTTTTTCTTGAGGTTTTTCTGTTTTTGGGGCAGGTTTGCCATAAGTTTCCACGTATTTTGGACTGGAATAACAGATGGAAAGAAATAATTCATAGTTTTGATTCATTTTTGCAGTATCTCTCATCATACTGCTGTCATGAAGTCTTATAAGCGTTTTTGTATTGCCTTCATAGCCAATATGCTGAAATTTAAAATCATTCAAAACACATCTGAGATTAAATTCCCAATCTTCTAAAGACTTTAAACGCTCATCAAAGAAACCAATTGTTTTGAAAATATCTTTATGATATAACGGAGCAGATATTACAAAAGGGTTTTTAATCTTAAAAAGCTGCTTAATATCAGTAGTATCATCAAAATTTAAGTATACTTCCGGAAGAAAATTATTTCTTCCAAAAATCCTTTTATAGTTGACTCCTTCTGAGCTTTCAAAATATCGGTATCCGGAAATAATGATATCAATATTTTGATTAAAAAACCTAGAATGAGCTTCTAATTTTTTATTTTCTATTATATCATCGCAATCAAGGAGAAGCAGCCATTCTCCATTGGCCGTTTTTATTCCTGCATTTCTGGCAGACGATAAACCACCATTATCTTTATAGAGATAGTGAAAACGGCTGTCTGTTTCCAGCCATTTTTTTGCAATATTTTCTGTGTTATCCGGTGATCCATCATTCACAATGATGCATTCCCAATCCTGAAACGTCTGTTCTAACACAGATTGTAGGCATTCATCAAGAAAATGAGCCTGATTATAACATGGGACGATTATTGAAATTTTTGGATTCATTTTTAAATCATTTTATTTAAAAATTTATACAACGGAACCGGAATTTTATACTGTATTGCAATACTTAATCTTTTTACATTGAAAGGGTATTTCTTGTAGGCTTCAGTGTATTGTGAAGGCAGTTTTTCTCCAGAAAAATAATATTTCTGTGTGATACCATTTATTTTATTTTTTAGATCACCTTCTTTATCAAACATCATTTGAAGCATCACGTTTTCAATTTCAATTCTGTCTGCTTTTATTTTTGAAATATTTTCCTGGTGTAATCTGTAATATGCCAGTTTTTCAGGGATGTAACCAATTAAATACTTTTCATTTATTTTTAACCAGCGATAATAATCTTCAGCAATAAACATTGAATCATATTCGCCGGTTTCAATAATTGCTTCTGTTCTTATCAATGTAGTCAGACCTGCAATTCTGTTATTTTTTATCAGTTCTTTTCTGAAAATATAGGGATCAACTTCTCCTAATGCATCATAATCTGCTATATCTTCTCCAATACGGCTGTTTTCATCTATTATATTGGTATTGGTATGAATCATGGCATATTCTTTTCCTAAAGATTCAATTTTAGCAACAGTCTTTTCTAAGAACTCAGGATGCAGGTAATCATCTGCTGAAATGATTTTTATATATTTTCCTTTTGCAAGCTTAATACATTCATTCAACATTGTTGCCAGACCTGTGTTTTTGGTATGGAAGTTTTTTTCTGCAGAATAACTATTATCATTTAACCAACGCTCAAAAACTTCAACGGAATTATCAGGCGAGACATCATCACCCAGAATAAGCTGAATGTTTTTATAGGTTTGATTTTTTACACTATCTAAATTTTCCTTGATATATTGGGAATGATTATAGGCTGTGACAATAACTGTAACTAAAGGCTGTTCCATATTAATACTCATTTAAGGCATTAATGATGTTTATCACTTCATGCTCTTCTAACACAGAAGATATAGGTAAGCTCAGTACTTCCTCATGTATCAGTTCACTGATAGGAAAAGAAAGTTCATTCATTTCTTTGTAAGCTTCCTGTTGATGGGGAGGAATAGGGTAGTGAATGATAGTCTGAATACCTTTTTCTGTTAAATAGGTTTGAAGTAGATCACGGTTTTCTGTTCTTATGACAAAAACATGCCATACATGCTCTTTTTCATCTGAAGGGTTTTCAGGAAGGATGATTTTGGAATTTTTTATTCCTTCGATAAATAATTTTGCAATTCTTCTTCTTGCTTCATTTTCATCTTCAATATATTTCAGCTTAACATCTAAAACAGCTGCCTGAAGTTCATCTAATCTGGAATTTAATCCTTTGTAAATATTAATATATTTTTGGTTTGAGCCATAATTTCCTAAAGCACGGATCGTTTCGGATAATTGTTTGTCATTTGTTGTGACTGCTCCTGCGTCTCCCAGAGCTCCCAGATTTTTTCCGGGATAAAAACTGAACCCTGCGGCGTCTCCAAGATTTCCTGATTTAATGTTATTCCATTCGGCACCTATAGCCTGGGCATTGTCTTCTACAATTTTTAATTTATATTTTTCAGCAATACTTTTCAGTTTTTCTGAGAAAACAATTCTGCCCTGAAGATGAACTATTAAAATGGCTTTTGTCTTATCAGTAATCTTTTCTTCTATTTTTGAAATATCAATATTGTAAGTATTAAGCTCGGGTTCTACTAAAACGGGAACTAATCCATTGTCTGACAAAGCCAGAATGGAAGCAATATAGGTGTTGGAAGGGACAATTACTTCGTCACCGGGTTTCATATAACCCTGTTCGATATAAGCCCGAAAAATAAGACGAAGCGCATCCAGTCCGTTTGCTACCCCTATTGCATATTCTGAACCAATATAACCGGCTAAATTGGTTTCAAAATTTTTAATTTCGTTTCCTAATAAATACCATCCGCTTCTGAACACTTCCAGAAGTTTGTTTTCTATTTCCTGTTGGTATTTCAAATTTACTTTTTGAAGATCTAAAAACTTAATCATTTCTTTTTATTTTGAACATGCCACATATATTTCAGCGCAATGGTGAGGAAATTTTTTTCCTAATTTATAAAATCCGTCTATCATAGCTTCATTCCAATTATTTTCAATTTGTCCATTTGAAACAGGTTTAAAGAAAATGCCGCCCTCATCCACTATTTTATAACCGGCCTTTGTAATGTCATCTTTTAAAGTATCCAAATCATATACTCTGTAGTGTCCTAATTCATGGTCTCTTTGATTCAATTCATATTCGCTGTTTAATAATCCCATCTCTACTGCGGCTAATCTGTGGATAGACTTTGCGTTAGGCACTGAAATTAAAAATACACCACTATCGGATAACCAGGAAGATATAATTTTTAAAACTTCAACAGGATTTTCAATATGTTCGAGGACATGGCTCATTATTATAGTATCAAACTTTTTATCTGTTTTAAACTCTTCAAAATAGGAGTTATGTTTTGTAATATTTGGATAATCAGGAATTTGATTTAATAAATCTTGAGAGCCTTCAACCAAATCCAAAGATGAAAAGTCATTAATCAGATATTTGGTCATATGTCCTAAGGCAGGTCCTAATTCCAAAGCAGATTCTCCTTTAAAATAAGGTTTTAAACTTAAGTAATTCAATTCTGTTAACTTAAAATCAAAATTAAGAAAAGAGCTGTTATAGAATTGTGCTGAATCCTGCACTTTATTTTTATAATTTTCCATTTGTAATTTTATCTATTTTTAAATCGAGAACAGTATTTATAATTATGTCTGGCTGATAGGGGAGTAAGCTTTCTTTACTTAGAAAACCGGAAAGTACGGCGGCTGTTTTCATCCCTAATAATTTGCCTGTTTGAATATCTTTTCCTGTATCTCCAATAAACCAGTCTTCAGGAGTTATCTGAACTGCATTTTTAATTAAATCATGTTTTTCCTGTTGCTGTTGGGTTACTAAAACTTTCGTGAAAATATTTTCCCAACCGAATGATTTTACCTGTTCCAGAGCAATGCTTTCAGACTGACGGGCTGTAACAACAAACAGGGTATAGTTTTTAGACAGGTTTATGAGTAAGTCTACTATTCCTTCAAAAGGAGTATCTAATTTCAACCATTTTTCTAATTCAATTTCCGACATCCATTTTTTCTCAAAATCGCTGTATCGCTCGCTGGAATAATTAAATTTAGAAAGTAGAATTTCTTTATGACTTTTTTTACCCCGCTTTAAAGTCCAATATTCATCAAAAGACAATTCCGAAGTGGGAACTAATGACTGAAACAAGTGGTATAGCCTAGGCCGGGAATCAATTAAAGTACCATCAAGGTCAAAAAAAATATTCATATTATTTTTTATTTTTTTTCATGTACTCAAACTCTTCTTTTAGCCCTTCTTCAAGAGAGGTTTCTTTTTGTAGCAAAAATTCATTCATTTTTGAACTGTTGAATACAAAGTCTCTTCCTTTTTTTTCAGCAGGTATTTTTTCTATTGTTACGTCTTTGTTAGAAATGAGTTTTATTGTATTTACCAAATCATTGATAGAAATAGAACGATTTCCGACTAAGTTTATAACTCCTACATCTTTTAGTTGAATAGAATCTACAATAGCTTTAACGATATCTTTAATATAAATAAAAGAGCGCAATTCTTCTCCTGTGCCCCAGATCTGAATTGGCTTTTCTGCTAAAATATTATGTATTGTTGCAGGAATTATTTTCTGATAAGCCTCTTCTCCCGGACCGTACACATGGCCTATCCTTAAAATTTGAACGGATTTATTATGCTCTTTTCCCCAACTTTCCACCATCTTTTCTGAATATAGCTTAGAATGGCCGTACAATGAAGCCGGTTTTTCTAAAGTACTCTCAGAAATAATGTTCTCATTATCATAGACATCAAGTGTACTAAGGTAAATGAATTTTTTTATATGAGGTAAAGTAGCACTTAATAGTTTGTCTGTGTTAAATATATTTGAATTGGATAATTGAATATTATTGGCTTCACTTCCTTTTTTGGGGGTGAAAGCTCCTGCATGAATTATTGTTTCAATATACTGAAACCCATTTTTCAAAAAAAAATCGCTTTCGAACTGATAGTTGTTGTGTAACAAATATCTACATTCTGATATAGGTTGAGAAGTTAGACACACAACATTATCCCTACCGTATTTTTCAATCAATAGCGGAAGTAAATGTTTTCCTATAAATCCCGAAGCTCCCGTTAAAAGTAACATTTATAAATTTTTTATTCGTTGCTGTATCTGAATATCGGTCATTAATTTGGGTTGAGTGTCCATCCCCCTTAACCACATTAGCCCATCCTGTAATGGATTTATTTTTTTACTTAATTGGGGAAATTCATTATATAAAGCAATGTCTTTAAATATCTCAGGCATGTTTAATCCTGCTTCGGTAAAAAATAATACCGTTGTAAAGAATCTTGAAATATTGATTTCTGTAGGATTAGGTACTCCATTTTTGTCATAAGCCATATCTACCCCGAAAATGCCATGAGGCTTATCAGAAACTGCCTTTATGGTAGCTATTGATATTCTGTCTATTTCAGGATCTGAGTAGGTCTGGCCTACTTTTGTAACACCTGTAACCCCGGAAACAGTTCTGTTTCCATGAGTCCATCCTTTTCTTAATCTTGTCTGAGCGACTACCAATTCGCCTTCATGCCAAATGGAGAGCCATGTTACCGTGTCTGGAGTAAGCATTTCTGCTGCGACAAAGTCTCCCCATCCGTTATATCGGTCAATCCACCCTTTGGCAAACGAAAAATCATTAGTAGGCAGGGCGCCTTTACCTCCTCCTCCAATAGATGAAGCTCTTAGCCATATGTTTCCATCCTTATCTCCTAAATCTGAAAACGCTTTTTTTAGATCTTCTTCATTATTGATCATGATGTTTTCTGGAACTGTTACACCGGCTTCCCTGCATTTTAAATAGGTTTTATATTTATGAACACAGGTGTCTATTACTTCATGCGATGGCATAAACGTTTTAGTGCCGGTAGAATGAATGTCTTCTCTGATTATGGAGGCATGATAAATCTCCAGATCATTTTGAAAATGTATTAAATCAGGTTTTTCCTGATTCAGTATTTGTAATAATGACGCTTTATAATCTGGCTGATTGGCATAAGGTATATAGGATACTTCATGTGCATTGGAGAGTATCAGATCTGTAGGCTCACTGCCCATCCCAATTATTCTCTCCTTTTTCGAGCTTAGAAGAAGTGAGTTGATGACTCCTTCAGAGGGAGCGCCGCCTGCACCGGCAATTAATATTTTAATCATTCTATGAGTTTTTGAAATTCGTGGTAATCCCTTATATAATCGTCTTCAGTATATGGCAGAGATGCTAAACATAAAAGCACTGCATTATGTGAAAACTTGATATCTCTCCATACCAATTTGGGGATGTATATACCTTTAGATGGGTTATTCAGAACAAAACTTTCTTTATGTCCATCTTTATTTTCTGTGTTAAATTCTATAATACCTGAAACAGCGAATATTAATTGTTCAAGATTTTTATGAGCATGACCTCCTCTTATTACATCCTGAGGTGTATAATAAGTCCAGTATACACGCTTAATTTCAAAAGGTATATTTTTTAAATTTTCAGCGACTGTAATGAAGCCTAATGAAGAATCACCTATTTTTTCTAAATCAAAATATTGAACTTTTTCCATTAAATAATTTATTTTACGATGTAATTAAAATCAGGTCTGATAATTCCGGGTAATACATTGATATTTTTACCCATTTTTACATTTTCAACTTCAAAACCTATTATTTCGTTGGCTACAAAAAGAGGGATTCTTTGATCTTCTCCAAACATGAGTTTGAAATAATAATTACCCGTATTGAGTAAGTGTGGTGGGATTTCGAATTCTACAACATATTCTTTTTTCTGAGAATCATTTTGAGTAGTAATGGGAGCCCCTGTATGGAAAACTACCGCTTCTTCATATGTTCTCAGCTCAAAAGTTGTATCAATATTGATATTTTCTTTGAAATTATAAAATCTAAGAAGGATTTTAATCCCTGATTCTATATCTAAAAACTGTCCTTTTGTAGGTTTAACAGAAAATTCTAATATTTTGATATTTTCATTTCCTAAAGCTGTTTCCAACGGCCCTTCATGAAGGTAAATTGATTGCTTCTCAGAGCTTTTCTGATATTCTGCAATGGTATCTAAAATACCTCCGCTATATGTTAACTGCCCTTGGTGAAGTAAAATTCCGGATGAACAAAGCTCTTTTATTGCAGTCATATTATGGCTTACAAATAAGATGGTTCTTCCTTCTCCTTTGGTGACATCATTCATCTTTCCAAGGCATTTTTTCTGAAAGTCTGCATCACCCACTGCTAAAACCTCGTCAACGATTAAAATCTCAGATTCTAAGTGAGCTGCTACAGCAAACGCAAGGCGAACATACATTCCCGAAGAATATCTTTTAACAGGAGTATCAATATATCTCTCAACACCAGAAAAATCTACAATTTCATCAAATTTTCTCTTGATTTCTTTTCTTGTCATTCCTAAAATAGCACCATTGAGAAAAACATTTTCCCGTCCTGTCATTTCAGGATGAAATCCTGTTCCTACTTCCAATAGAGAAGCAATTCTTCCATTGGTATAAATCTTACCTGTCGTAGGTTTTGTAACTTTACTTAAAACCTTTAACAGTGTTGATTTTCCTGCACCGTTTCTTCCGATAATTCCTACAGCATCTCCCTTTTCGATTTCAAAATCGATATCACGGAGAGACCATACATATTCAGAGTCTCCCTTGGTTGTTCTGTCATTGGTTTCTCCAATTTTCAAATAAGGATCTTCCTTTCCTCTTATTTTATACCAGAACCTGTTGAGATCATGAGACAGTGTTCCTGTACCGACTTGTCCCAGACGGTATTGTTTAGATATGTTTTCTGCTTTTAAAGCTAGCATGTTTTTTTAATTTAAATTTTTAAACAGGAAATAATTACACCGTATCCATAAAGGTTTTTTCAACTTTATTGAATACAACAATTCCTATCATCAAAAGGATAAGAATAATAATAGTACTAATTCCCAGCATAGCGGGAGAAAAGTCTCCAACACCGATCCAAGCGTATTTAAAACATTCAAAAATACCGGTTAAGGGGTTGTAATATGCTAATTTTTTGAAGAATCCTGGTAATGAGGAGGCAGGATATATTACTGGAGTTGCATACATATACAAGCTTACCCCAAAACCTAATAGCATTGCCAAATCTTTATATTTCGTAGTGAGTGAAGAAAATATCATTCCAACACCTAATGCAAAAAGAGCCATCAGGAATATAAGAAAAGGGGTTGCAAGAATCCAGATGTTAGGATGGGCTTCTCCTTTATAGTAATAATAAGCCCACGCAAGGATGAATAGAATAAACTGTACTCCAAACCTCATAAGGTTAGAGATGACGATTGACAATGGGGTAACCAGTCTTGGAAAATATACTTTTCCGAAAATTCCGGCATTTCCTGTAAAAGTGGAGGATGTAGCCAGTAAAGAGGCAGAAAAATAATTCCAAAGAGTAACGCCGGCCAGATAAAAAAGAAGAGGTGGTGCTCCATCTGTTGGGAGTTTCGCAATTCTTCCAAAAATAACCAGATATACGATGGTTGTTAGAATGGGATTGATAAAAAACCATATAGGTCCTAAAATAGTCTGCTTAAAACTGGATATAAAATCTCTCTTTACAAACATATAGACAAGATCTTTGTATTTCCAGACTTCTTTTAGCTTCAAGTCAAATAACGAATGATTTGCACCAATCGTCTCAGTCCACTTCTGTTGTGGTTCATTCATCTGTGTAAGTTTTTGCAAATTTATAATAATTAATTCTTACCGTATCTTTTCGTTTATAAATTTTCATGATAAATAAAACTAAAAATCAACAACTAATATATTGATAATTGATGGTATGAACAAAAACTATTGGCCATAAAGCCAATAGTCTATGATTTTTATAAATTATTTTTGTTATTTCCCGATAAGTTGTTTCAGATATTCACCATAGCCGCTTTTGCCATATTTTACCGCAGTTTCAAGCAGTTTTTCTTCATTAATGAATTTATTCCTGAACGCTATTTCTTCAATACAGCCGATTTTAAACCCTTGTCTTTTTTCTATAACACTTACAAATTCTGAAGCGTCATGAAGAGAGTCAAAAGTTCCGGTGTCCAGCCATGCAGTACCTCTGTCAAGAACTGCAACCTCAAGCTTTTCATTTTTTAAATAGACGTTGTTGATATCAGTAATTTCCAACTCGCCTCTTGCAGAAGGCTTGATGTTTTTAGCAATTTCTACCACATCGTTATCATAAAAATAAAGACCCGGTACTGCATAATTTGACTTAGGATTTATAGGTTTTTCTTCAATAGAAACTGCCTTTAAATCTTTATCAAATTCTACAACCCCATATCTTTCGGGGTCAGCAACGTGATAGGCAAAAACAACTCCTCCATTCGGGTTGGTTTTATTTTTCAGTAAAGTTCCCATTTCGGAACCGTAGAAAATATTATCACCTAATACCAGTGCAGCAGAATCATTGCCGATAAACTGGTCTCCCAAAATAAATGCCTGCGCTAAACCATCAGGGCTTGGCTGTACAACATATTCTATATTACAGCCAATTTGAGAACCATCTCCCAAAAGTTTGATAAACCCGGCCTGGTCGTGTGGGGTAGTAATGATTAGGATATCCTTGATTCCGGCTAAAAGAAGTGTGGAAAGCGGATAATAGATCATTGGTTTGTCATAAACAGGCATCAGCTGCTTGCTTACGGCAATGGTTAGAGGGTAAAGTCTTGTTCCGGAACCTCCGGCTAATATTATTCCTTTCATTTGGTGGTGCGTATTACGCTTATTTCTTTTGTGTTATAAATTGATTTTATTTTGCTATTTCTGGATTGTCCCTTCAATAGCTAAGACCTTTAGCTGTATTGTTTGTTGTAGTAATCCTGATAATTTCCTGAAGTTACATTTTCAAGCCATTCTTTATTTTCAAGATACCAGTCAATCGTTTTTCCCAGCCCTTCTTCAAAAGTTACCGAAGGTTTCCAGCCTAAGTCCTTATTTAGTTTCGTGGCATCAATAGCATAGCGCTTGTCATGGCCAGGTCTGTCCTTTACAAAAGTGATCAGTTTTTCAGAATAGCCTTCCGGTTTTTCTAGTTTAGCATCCATTTGCTTGATCAGTTCTTTTACAAGATCAATATTCTGCCACTCATTGAATCCTCCGATATTGTAAGTCTCACCAGTTTTTGCTTCATTGAAAATCTGATGAATTGCTTTGGCGTGATCAATTACAAATAACCAGTCTCTCGTATATTTCCCATCACCATAAATAGGAAGAGGTCTTTCGTTGATAATATTTGAGATGCAAAGAGGAATAAGTTTTTCCGGAAAATGATTGGGTCCATAATTGTTTGAACAATTAGAAACGATGAACGGCATTCCGTAAGTATTTCCATAAGCTCTTACCAAATGATCAGAAGCTGCTTTTGAAGCAGAATATGGAGATTGAGGGTCGTATGAAGTTGTTTCTAAAAAGAATCCGGTTTCACCCAAACTTCCATATACTTCATCAGTGGAAATATGGTAGAAAAGGTTGGTTCTTTTTTCATCCGGGAATCTGCCATGGGTGTGGTCAGGGTTTAATGTCCAGAACTCTTTACAAAGATTCAGAAGATTGGCTGTTCCGTTTACATTGGTGTTAATAAACGCCATTGGATCTGTAATACTTCTGTCTACATGACTTTCTGCCGCCAAATGTACTACAGCATCGGGATTATATTTTTCAAAAACCTTTCTGAGTTCTTCCGGGTTTGTGATGTCTGCTTTTTCGAAAACGTAATTGGGTTCATTTTCAATGTCCTTTAAGTTTTCAAGATTTCCGGCGTAGGTGAGGGCATCAAGATTGATGATCTTTGTATCCGGATTGTTTTTTACAAATTCTCTTACAACATGGGAGCCGATGAATCCGGCACCTCCTGTAATGATAATGTTTTTCATTTATTTATTTTGAGATGGTCTTTCTTCCTATACTTTTATAATGAAATCCGTTTTGTTCAGGGATTTCCAATGGATACATATTTCTGCCGTCGAAAATGGCTTTGTTTTTCATTTTTTTAGCCATAAGCTCAAAATTAGGATTTTTAAACTCCGGCCATTCGGTGGCGATAAATAATGCATCAACGCCTTCCAATGCGTCATACATTCCTTTGGCATATTGTATTTTGCTGCCAAGGAGTTTCTGGACATTGCTTTCGGCAACGGCGTCATAAGCTATAATCTCTGCGCCCTTTTCTAATAAAAGAGCAATGTTGTCTAAAGATGAAGCCTCTCTGATATCATCTGTATTTGCTTTGAAGGCAAGTCCCCACATGGCAATTTTCTTTCCTTTTATAGTACCACCGAAATACTTTTCGATTTCAGACACTAAAATTACTTTTTGTGTGGTGTTTACATTTTCAGTAGCTTCCAGGATCTGGAAATTAAAATCTTCCTGTTTCCCGGATTTGATAAGAGCTTTTACATCTTTAGGAAAACAGCTTCCTCCATATCCGATTCCCGGGAATAAGAATCTATGCCCAATTCTGTCATCACTACCCATTCCCAGTCTTACCTTATCTACATCTGCACCTACTTTTTCGCAGTAGTTTGCAATTTCGTTCATAAAGGTAATCTTTACGGCTAAAAATGAGTTCGCAGCATATTTTGTAAGCTCCGATGATTTCTCATCCATAAAGATGATTGGAATTCCCGTATTGGTAAAAGGCTGGTAGATTTTAGACATGATGTCTTTTGCTTTTTCTGAGCTGGCACCTACAACTACTCTTGAGGGATTCATAGAGTCTTCAACGGCAAAACCTTCTCTTAAAAATTCAGGATTTGAAACTACATCAAAAGGGAGGTTTGTTTTGGAAGCGATTGTTTCTCTTACCCTGTCCGCTGTTCCTACGGGAACAGTACTTTTATTGACAACAACTTTGTATTCTGTCATCATCTCACCAATGTTGTTGGCTACCTGAAGTACATAAGATAAATCTGCAGAACCGTCTTCTCCCGGAGGAGTTGGTAATGCCAGATATATGACTTCGCTTTTATCTAAGGCTTCTTTAAGATCGGTGGTGAAAAATAATCTTTCAGACTGAATGTTTCTTAAAAACATCTCTTCAAGGTTAGGCTCATAGATGGGAACAATGCCGTTTTTCAAACCTTCTACTTTTTTTTCATCAATATCAACACAGTATACTGAATTGCCAAGTTCTGCCAGAGTAGTTCCTGTAACTAGCCCCACATAACCTGTTCCTACAATCGTTATATTCAAAATGTTTGTTTTTAAATTCTAAAGACAAAAGTAATAAAAATCCTGTGACATATTCTTTTAATTTATTGTAAATGAATCTGTCGCTATTTGCTTGATACTTAAGATAATTTTGTATTTTTGGAAAAAATGCGTATATTTGCAATGGATTTACGGGAAAAAATGGGAAGGCTTCGGAAGAAAGCCTTTTTTCGTACTGTAAATCAAGATAAAATTATATGGAGTTTAGAAAAAGAATTGACGAATTGTTAAATGAATTCCTTGAGACCAGAAAAGATCTGTTTCTTATTGATCTTAAAATTTCTGCAGGGGATGATATTACAGTGATTTTAGATGGTGATAACGGAGTTTCGCTGCAGGACTGCCTTGATGCAAGCCGTGCAATAGAATTCAATATGGATCGTGAAGAGCATGACTTCAGTCTTCAGGTGATGTCTGCGGGATTGAGCGAACCATTATCCACACCAAGACAGTTCGGTAAAAACATTGGAAGAGAGATTGAGGTAATGCTGGAAGATTCTTCCAAAATAGAAGGAGAATTGTCAAAAGTAGATGATGAAAAGATCACGCTTACTTTGCGTTATCGTAAGCCGAAAGATATCGGAAAAGGAAAAGTAGATGTAGAAGAGGAGAAGGAGATTCCTTACTCCGAAATCAAGAAAGCATTAGTAGTAATTAAATTTTAAAAAGAAAAAAGAATAGATGGATAATATAGCGTTGATTGAATCCTTTGGTGATTTTAAAGACGAAAAGGGGATCAGTAAAATTGATCTTATGGCAATTATTGAAGATTCACTGAAGACTCTTTTGAGAAAAAGATTTGATTCGGATGATCATTTTGATGTGATTGTAAACCCAGATAAAGGAGATTTTCAGATATTTTTAAATAAAACAATTGTAGAGGACGAAATGTCTGAAGATGATGATTTGGAAATTGAAATTTCTGAAGCAAAGAAGATTGATCCTACCTTTGAAGTAGGTGAGGACTTTACAATGGAAATTCCTGTTGCACAGTTGGGAAGAAGAAATATTCTTACCCTTAAGCAGATTCTGGCTACAAAACTTCAGGAGCACAATAATGCAATGCTGTACGAGCAGTTTAGAGATAAAATTGGGGAAATAGTTGTAGGAGAAATCCACCATATCCGTCATAAGCACGTGATTTTGCTGGATGATGAAGGAAATGAATTTATTTTACCAAAAGAAAACCAGATCCCATCCGATTTCTTTAAAAAGGGTGAGAATATCAGAGCTATTGTTGAAACAGTAGACTTTAAAGGTTCTAAACCACAGATTATTATTTCCAGAACTGCACCTAAATTCCTTGAGAAATTATTAGAGCTGGAAATTCCTGAGATCCAGGACGGAACAATTATGCTGAAAAAGGTAGTAAGAATTCCTGGTGAAAAGGCGAAGATTGCAGTAGATGCTTATGATGACAGAATTGATCCGGTAGGTGCCTGTGTAGGTGTTAAAGGATCCAGAATTCATGGGGTTGTAAGAGAGTTGAGAAATGAGAACATCGATGTTATTCAGTGGTCTAAAAACCCTGAAATTTTGGTGAAGAGAGCTTTAGGAAATGTTACTGTCAATAAAATTGACATCAATGAGGATCAAAACTATGCATTAGTATATACTCCTGTTGAAGAGATTTCTAAAGTAATTGGAAAACAAGGACAGAATATTAGACTGGCTTCTTGGTTGTCAGGATATGAAATTGATGTATACAGAGAGTCCAGCGAGGATGACGATGTTGAATTGAGAGAATTTAATGACGATATCGAGCAGTGGATTTTGGATGAGTTTAAGAAAGTAGGACTTACAACTGCAAAATCAGTATTAGATAAAGAAACTGAAAGTCTTTTAAATATGGTAGACCTTGAAGAAGAAACAATCGAAGAGGTAAAACGTATTTTGAGAGAAGAATTTGAAGATTAAGATTTAAATAAATTTTAATAAACAGTAAAAAGGAAATACTTTAATTTTAAAAATTAAAAAACAGTAAATAATATAGATGCCAAAAATTAGATTAAATAAAGCGGTTAAGGAATTCAACATTTCGATGTCCAGATTAGTAGAGTTTTTACAATCAAAGGGTATTGAAGTTGAAAGCAATCCTAACGCTCAATTGGAAGAATCGGCATATTCTGCATTGGAGGCTGAGTTTGCTAAAGACGGCGAACAACGAAAGGCTTCCCATGAGGTGGTGATCACTAAAGTTCCGGAAGAAAAACTGGAAATTGAAGAGAAGAAAACCCCTGAAGTGATAAGAGCTAAAGCAAATAAACCAGAAACTAGAATTTTAGGTAAAATAGATCTAGAACCTAAGAAGCCTGAAGTTGAGGAAGCTCCTGCAGCTCCTGTGGCTCCTGTTGCAACACCGGTTGAAGAAAAGAAAGAAGAAATCGTGAAAGAAGAACAGCCGGAAGTAAAAGCAGCTCCTGAAAAACAGGAATTCAAAGTTTTGGATAAGATTGATTTGTCTCAAATAGAATCTAGAAACAGACCTGTGAAAAAAGACAAGCCAAAAATGGAGGAGAAAAAAGAAGAAGTGAAACCTGTGGAAACAGTAAAAGAAACTCCAAAACCAGCTGTTGTGGAGGAGAAAAAAGTGGAAACTCCAAAAGCGGCTGAGGCTGAACCTGAATCTCAGGAGCCTCAGAAAATTGAGACAGTATATCAGAAACTTGACGGTCCTAAGATCGTTGGAGAAAAGATCGACTTGACTCAATTTGCACCAAAACCAGGTTCTGGAGCAAAAAAGAAAAGAAAGAGAATTGAAAAACCTGGTGGCCAAAACAACCAACAAGGTCAGGGGAATAATCAAAACTCAGGAAATAATAACAACAACCAAGGTGGTCAAGGCCAAGGTGGAAACCGTCCGCATAACAACAATGGTGGACAGGGTGGCCAAGGTGGAAACCGTCAGGGTCAAGGTGGCCAAGGAAACCGTCCACAAGGTCAAGGTGGTCAAGGAGGAAACCGTTTTGGAAACAACCAAGGTGGAGGAAACCGTCCTCAAGGTCAAGGTGGTGGTGGCTTCAAGAAAGGAGGCCAGAACAATAGACCTGGACAAAGAGTTATGCCAGTTGAGCTGACTGACGAGCAAGTTAAGAACCAGATCAAAGAAACACTAGAAAAACTTACTAATAAAGGAGGTAAATCTAAATCTGCAAAACACAGAAAAGACAAAAGAACTTTCCGTAGAGAGCAGGATGAGCGTCAGCAGGAGCTTGAGGCACAAGACAGAACTCTTAAAGTAACAGAATTCATCACTGTAGGTGAATTGGCAAGTTTGATGAATGTTTCTCCAACTGAAGTAATTTCTGCTTGTTTCTCACTAGGTGTAATGGTTACCATGAACCAAAGACTTGAAGCTGATACTTTATTATTGGTAGCAGATGAGTTTGGTTATAAAATTGAATTCTCGGATGCTGACCTTGAAGAAAGTGACAGCGAAGATGAAATCGACAGTGAAGAAAGCTTAGTATCAAGAGCGCCAGTAGTTACTGTAATGGGACACGTTGACCACGGTAAAACTTCATTATTGGATTATGTTAGAAAAACTAACGTAATTGCAGGTGAATCTGGAGGTATTACTCAGCACATCGGTGCTTATAACGTGAAACTGGAAAACGGTCAGAGAATTACATTCTTAGATACTCCTGGTCACGAAGCCTTTACAGCAATGAGAGCGAGAGGTGCACAAATCACGGATATTGCAATTATTGTAATTGCTGCTGATGATGATGTAATGCCACAAACGAAAGAAGCAATTGCTCACGCCCAGGCTGCACAGGTACCAATGATTATTGCAATCAATAAAGTTGATAAGCCAAATGCAAACCCTGATAACATTCGTCAACAGCTTTCAGGCTTAAACCCTCCGGTTTTAGTTGAAGAATGGGGTGGAAATGTTCAGGCGCAGGAAATTTCAGCTAAGTTTGGTAATAATGTAGACGTATTATTGGAAAAAGTTTTATTACAGGCTGAAATGCTTGAACTAAAAGCGAATCCTGATCGTTCTGCAAATGGTGTTGTTATTGAAGCATCTTTAGATAAAGGTAGAGGATATGTTGCTACCATGTTAGTACAAACCGGAACATTAAGAGTAGGAGACTATGTAGTAGCTGGTAAAAATCATGGTAAAGTAAAAGCGTTACTTGATGAAAGAGGTAAAAACCTTAATGAAGCTGGACCTTCAATTCCTGCAACAATCTTAGGTTTAGATGGAGCGCCAACTGCTGGTGATAAATTCCGTGTATATGCTGACGAAAGTGAAGGTAAGGCTATTGCCAACAAGAGAGAACAGCTTCAGAGAGAACTTTCTATCAGAACGAAAAAACATACAACGCTTGAAGAATTAGGTAGACGTATTGCTTTAGGAGAATTCAAAGAATTGAATATTATTCTTAAAGGTGACGTGGATGGTTCTGTGGAAGCACTTTCTGATCAGTTACAAAGATTGTCAACAGAGGAGATCAGCGTAAAAATCCTTCACTCAGGTGTAGGACAGATTACGGAATCTGATATCAATTTAGCAGCAGCATCAGATGCGATTATCATTGGATTTAATGTAAGAGCAGGTGCTAATGCCAAAGAGCTTGCAGACCGTGAGGAAATTGAAATCAGAACCTACTCTGTAATCTATAAAGCAATAGATGAGGTAAAAGAAGCAATGGAAGGAATGCTTTCTCCGGAAATTCAGGAGCAGGTAATTGGTAATGTTGAAATCCGTGAGGTATTCAAGATTTCTAAGGTTGGTTCAATTGCCGGATGTATGGTTCTTACCGGAAAAGTTACAAGACAATCGAAAGTACGTCTGTTAAGAGATGGTATTGTTAAATTTGACGGTGAACTTGAAAGCTTGAAGCGTTTCAAAGACGATGTTAAAGAAGTCACAAAAGGCTACGAATGTGGTCTGAACCTGAAAGGTTATAATGATATCGAAATCGGAGATATTCTTGAAGTTTACGAAGAAGTAGCTGTTAAGAAGAAACTGAAATAAATATATCCTAAATATGTGAAAACCACTTTTTTATAAAGTGGTTTTTTTATTTTTAGCACCCGTCTAATTTATAATGATTCTAGATAATTTTTTTTAAATTATTAATAATTAGTTAAAGTGAATTTAGTTGATAAAAAAAATGTTTTTTATTAAATAAAAACTGTCTATTATTATTGAATCTTATTTGATTTACATAATTTTTGAATGAAACATTAAAAAAAACAAGTGTTTAAACATTAGTTTAATTTGTGGATGTTAATATTTATTAACATATTTGCTCATTAAATATATTAAAATTTGTTAATATGAATGTTAAACTAAGTGTATTAACGGCTGGTGTCTTGTTTTTTTCAGGACAAGCTGTATTTGCTCAAACTGACACGACTAAAAATACCAAACAAATTGAGGAGGTAGTTGTTTTAGGATATAGCAAAAAAAGTACTAAAGCTAAGTCTACTGCTGCATCAGTAACAATTGACTCTAAGGCTCTTGAGAATCGTCCAAATGTTTCGTTTATCAATTCTCTTCAAGGAAATGCTCCTGGTATTAGTATTAATTCAACTTCTGGATCTCCGGGTTCTGGAAAGATTAATGTTATGGTACGTGGTCTATCTTCAATCAATGCATCGACAGACCCTCTTTACGTTATTGATGGATTAATTACTTCTGCATCTCAATTTAGAAACTTGAATCCAGAGGATATTGATAATATCAGTATTCTAAAAGATGCACAAGCTACTGCTATCTATGGTAACAGAGGTGCTAATGGTGTTGTTGTTATCAATACCAAAAATGCCAGATACAATAGTGGATTAAGAGTAACATATGATATGCTTACTTCATTCTCTGTATTACCTAAAACTAAATACAATATGTTAGGTGCAAAAGATTTATTGAATCTGGAACACCAATATGGAGTTGGGGATGGTGGAGATATGACTCAAGATGAAATTAATGCTTGGAAAACTGATACAGATTGGAATAAGCAATTTTTCCAAACAGCTATGCTACAACAACATACATTGGGTATTAGTGCTGGAGGAAAAAATATTAATAATTATACATCTTTAGGATACTTAAATACTGATGGAACATTCAAGTCCACAGATTTCCAAAGATTTACTTTAAGAAATAACTTAAGTGGTAAATCAGATAATGGAAAGTTAACTTTCGGGATGCAATTAGCTGTGGGTTATTCTAAGCGTCATCAGCTAGATCAGGAAACCAATGATAATATTTCTGCAAATATTATTCAAAACCCATTATTTGGTTCTTTAAGAACACCAGGTTACCTAGAACCATATCCATTTATTAATGGACAGGATATGTTTAACCAGATTGGTGGAGCAGGATCAAATTACCCAGGTTGGGTTCTTGCTGATATTGTAAGAGGAGGAATTGTGAATTTGTTCACTGAGACTTCAGTACTAGCAAATGCAAACGTAAACTATAAAATTACAGATTGGTTATCTGTAGGAAACAGAACGGGTATGGACTTCAGAGAAAGTGATCGTACTTTTGCACGTAACCCTACAGGATATCTTTCCCTTGCTGCTAGAGCGGCAGGAGCTCAATATGGAGGTTTTGAGCAGATGACAAATACAAAAGATTTGACATTTAACTCTGTAACCAATATTACATTTGATAAAAAATTTGGCGAGCATTCATTAACAGTTGCAGC
The DNA here is from genome assembly GCF_052044565.1 of Chryseobacterium sp. 22543. Taxonomy (NCBI): domain Bacteria; kingdom Pseudomonadati; phylum Bacteroidota; class Flavobacteriia; order Flavobacteriales; family Weeksellaceae; genus Chryseobacterium; species Chryseobacterium sp. 22543. The sequence goes on along the minus strand of NZ_JBQENH010000004.1, from coordinate 189,036 downwards.
TTATTTAGATTATCTGAAAGCACATTATCTATTTAAAAGTAATCAACAAAATGGATTAGATCCATTTAACTGGGCATTTGGTGCGGGGACAGGATATATTCCATTTAATCCGGCAACACCATCTTTATATGTGCCACAAGTATCTGCAGGTAAAATTAATGCAGGAACGTTGGCTGTAATCGGAACATTAGAATATGATTATGCTGGTAAATATGGAGTTAGTGCAACAGTGAGAAGAGATGGATCTTATAGATTCCCTAAAGAGAATAGATGGGAAACATTTTGGTCAGTCGGAGGACGTTGGAATCTTGAAAAAGAAAGCTTCCTTGAAGGATCTACTGCAGTAAACATGTTAAAGCTTAGAGGATCTTATGGTACTACAGGTAACCAGAACTTAATACAACCAGCTAATAATGGTAACCCTCTATTTGTTGGCACAAACATCTATACCGATCTAATAGCTAGTAATACAGGGTATATGAACTCTGTAGGTTACAATGCTATTATAGGTAACCCAAATGTTAGATGGGAAAAAGTAAGCCAGGCTAATATTGGAGTAGATTTTGGTTTGTTTAGAAATTTTGTAGAAGGTACTGTTGATATCTATAGAAAAAAGACAGAAAGATTATTTAATTCTATTACATTATCAGCTGTTACAGGACAATATACAATCAATGGTAACAATGGAGAACTTGAAAATAAAGGTATTGAAGCATCATTAAAATTCAATATTCTGAAAAATAAGGACTATAGTGTGTCTATATTTGCAAATGGTGCTTATAACAAAAACAAGATTTTATCATTCGAAGGAGCGGATCTTTCAGATGATAATGTAAATGCTGCGGGAGGTCCTATCGGACAATGGAATCTGTATCATTATGTAGGTGTTAATCCAGCTACAGGTGAACAGCAATTCATTGGAAAAGACGGTCAGATGACAGAATCTCCTTCTCCAGATGATAAAGTATTAACTGGAAAGTCTTATGTTCCTAAATTTACTGGAGGATTTGGTGTAAATGCTAATTATAAAGGTTGGTTTGCTGATGTATTATTTAGCTACCAAGCTGGCGGATGGATGTATGATAACGTTTATTCTTGGTTAATGGATCCTAGTTCATTAGGTACTGGAGCAAATTTTGCCGGAGATATTTTAAACTCTTGGACTCCTGATAATACGAATACAAATATTCCAGCTTTAACTGCAAATAACTCAGGATTGGAAGGTTCTTCTGATAGATATCTTTTCAAAACTGACTTTATCCGTTTGAAGAATATAACTTTTGGATATAACTTTAGTAAGGATTTATTGAAAAATCTTCCAATTACTGGAATTAAAGTATTTGTTCAAGGGGAAAATTTAGCAACATTTACAAAATGGAAAGGATATGATCCGGAACCAATGTTTGCATATTCATTAGGTGTTTATCCAAATCCAAAAACGATTTCAGTAGGACTTAATGTGCAATTTTAATAATAAGTTGAAATGAAAAAATTAATTTTAAATATATCTATAATTGGTTCTGTTTTAGTTTCTTTAGGGACGTTACAGAGCTGTAATGATGCAATTGAGACGAATTTGCAGCCAGGAACGGTTGAAGATAATGGAGCTCCATTTAAAACTACCGATGCCCTATATAATTATATGATGGGGAACGTGTACGGGACATTAGAACCTCAGTACCCAATTCATGTTTCTGCAGTACTTTCAGATGAAGTGAAACCAGGAGCATCTAGTGGGGGACAAGAATTTCAGTTACACCGTTACTTTCTAACTTCACAAGAGCCTAGAGTTGCAGAAATTTGGCAAAATAATTACGCTGTAATTAACCACGTTAATCGTTTAATTAGAGGTTCTGCCGGAATAACACCTGTTAGTACAGCAGATGCTACAAGATTAAAACAAATTATAGCTCAGGCAAGAGCCATGAGAGCATACGCATATCTACAACTAGAATCACTATTTTCTCCAAATATGGCAGATCCTAATGCATTAGGGGTGATCTTAGTTAAAGACGTGCCGGATTTAAGTACAAAATTGCCAAGATCAAAGAATTCTGATATTTATACATTTATTGAGGAAGATTTAACAGCGGCTAGAAGTGTTCTAACAGCTGAAGGAACTAATCAGTATTTTATTGGTAAAAGTGCTGTTAATGCAATTTCTGCTAGATATTTCCTATATAAGGGAGATTATGCACAAGCTAAAACTTACGCACAAGCTGTAGTTTCATCTGCTGCTGCTGGAGGATTTGGATTGGCTATGGCTACACCTATTACATTTAATGATCCTAACGGTAATCCATATCCTATTGACAGCCCAGGGGCATGGCGTAATGATTTTTATGGACAATTATCTACAAACGTAGGAACTTCATTTAATCCTTATCGTAAGATGTGGGTTGATCAAAATAGAGGTGAATCTATCCTTTCTTTAGGGCGTATTGCACTAGGCGGAAATGGGTTAGCTATTGGTGCTGTTTGGAATACGAATAGTTCTTCACTTTCAGGTGCTCCAATGTGGTTCTGGGGAAGAAATTTATACAATTTATTTGTAAATGATTACTCTAATGGTGACATTAAATTCCTTACTAATAGAGATCCTTCTACTTCTCCTAACCCAAATTATGCTACTTTGTATCCTAATAACTTAGGTCAGACAAGATCTACGGACCGTTTAGTTGTTGATAAGTATCCTGGTAAAGTAGGAACTAATACCAGAAATGATATTAAGCTTTTCAGACTTTCAGAAATGTACTTTATTTTAGCTGAATGTGCAATTAACGATGGTCAACTTTCGACTGCTGCTGGTTACATCAAAAATGTAAGGGATGCAAGAAATTTTGTAGGACCTGTTGCAGCTCCGACTTATGGTAGTGCACAAACTGCATGGGCTGATGTTTTAAAGGAAAGACGTGTTGAGCTAGCTCTTGAAGGGCATCGTTATATTGACCTTAAGCGTCTAGCTGTTAAAGCTGGGACAAAAATGGATAGAAATAATACGGATGATATTGTCTTAACTTCTAATCTTGAGAATGGTGATTACAGATATACATTGCCGATCCCATTATCTGAAATTTCGGCAAATCCGACTGTTCAGCAAAACACAGGTTATTAATCATACAATAATCTATTGATATAGAACCCCTGCTCAAAGCAGGGGTTTTTTATGTCCTTTTATTTCTTATTTTTGCTGTACAATAATGAATAATGAAGTACATCCTTTTCATACTCTTCTCTTTAAGTTTTGTAGCCAGGGCTCAGGTCGTTAATAAAGCTGAGACCAAGCCTCAACCCAAAAAAGAAGACACTCTTGTGATAGATTCCGGGAAGAAAGATTCCCTGAAAATCTTTAAGCCTACTATTAATGATTACCAGTATCAGACTCAGTTTTCTGAAAAGAAAGTTTTTGATACCGTAATGACTTTTGATAAAACCTACATCTTTTCACAACAAAATAATAAAGATAACTTCGGTAGAGTACAGACTGCCAATATAGGATCTGGATTCAATCCTCTGGTATTTGAGGTGAATGATGAACAGAATCTTTCCTTACTGCCATCCAATAAATCTTATATGATTATTGGAGCAAATGATGTGAAATACTATGATGTAAAAACACCTACCGCTACATTTGTATACCATAATGCAATGCGAAACGGGGCGGCGCTAACCTCTACTTACACTCAAAATATTGGGAAAAGATTCAATTTTGCTCTTGAATATATGGGACTTCGCTCTCAGGGACTTTACAGAAACTCATTAGCGGCAAATAACAATACCTTATTTTCAGGTCATTATACTTCAAAAAGTGGAAACTATGAAATTTTCGCTCACTATCTTCACCAGAATGTAAACAATCAGGAAAGTGGAGGTATTACAGAAGATAATCTGTTTATGAATGGTGACAGTAATTACAGCAACAGACAAAATGCTCAGGTAAACCTGGCATCAAGCAGCTCACAGTTTTCTTACAGAAGATACTACCTGAGTCATCAGTTCAGCCCATTCAATTCCGGGAAATTTCCATTCAGTATAAGACATATTATTTCTCATCAGGGGAATAAATATTACTATAATCAAACAGCTTTGGAGCCTTATTGGTATGATGCTCCTACTGAGTTGGTTAACGGCTTTCCACTCACCACAAAAAAATATTCTGAAAACTTCAGCAATACAGTTAGCTTGATTTTTAATAATGAAAAATTCAAACTGGATGCTGGTGTGCGTTATCAGATGATCAAATTGGGAATAAGAGATGTTGTTGCCCTTAATGGCGTTCCTTTTCCTGGTGAGCTTAAAGAAAACAGAATCGGAGCTGTAGGAAATCTACAGGTAAAACTTTGGGATAAAATTCAATTGAACTCATTCCTGGAATTTTCAAACGGAAGCCAGTTTAAAAGCTACCTGAAAACAACCAATAATCTGAAGTTCGAACCTATTAAAGATTATTTCGTTAATGCTAAAGTAAATTTCCAAAGTGCCTATCCATCATTCAATTACTTATTGAATACTTCTGTTTACAATAATTTCAATTATTATCTTGAAAATGCAAAGAACCAGTCTGTAATGGAAGTGGGGGGAAGTATCAATTTGAAATGGTTTAAAACAGAGATTTTTGCCAATTATTTCAGAATAGATAACTATACTTATTTTGACAGCAATGGAAGCCCGAAACAAAGTAATAATTCTGTGAATATCTCTCAGATCGGAGGTGATGCTACATTCAGCTTCAACAAATTCCACCTGAATACAAGGGTGCATTTCCAAAATACTTTAACGAATAAAGAATTGCTTCCTATGCCAAGCTTTATTGGTAGAGCTAATTTCTTTTACCAGACACAAGCATTCAAAAAAGCAGCGGAAATTCAGGCAGGTATTAAAGTTTATTACTTCTCTAAATTTGCTTCAAGAGATTATTTCCCTGTTCTTAATGAATATATCCTTCCCAGAGCAGATTCATTTTCAATTGGAGGGCAGCCTATCGCCGATATCTATATCAATATGAAGGTGAAAAAAATGTTCTTTTTCATAGAAGGTCAGCAGATAGGAACTGTTATTTCCAATAACAAAGCATATGCATTTCCACATTATCCGGTATATGATTTCAGATTGAACATCGGAATTGTGTGGTATTTGTTCAACTAAAAACTGTACAGGTTGAAAACAATAAATAAAATATCATTCAACGATATAGAAAGCATTCCTCAATTGGTAAAAGATTTTTTAAATCAGAAAATTGGGGGTTTTGAAAATAATACATTTTCTTTAGATCATTTTAAACAACAGATTCATTTGAAAAAAGACTCTTTTTCATTAAGGAAGAGAGAAATTTTATCAGAGGTATTTGAAGACCAGCTTTCAAGTCTTTCCCTTTCTTCAAAACAGAGAGAAAATCTTGAGAATCTTAAACAGCCCAATACATTTACTATTACAACGGGACATCAGCTGAACCTGTTTTCGGGACCTGTTTTCTTTGTTTATAAAATTCTGCAGACCATAAAGACATGTACCTATCTGAAAGAAAATTTTCCGGATTTTAATTTTGTTCCGGTATATTGGATGGCTTCAGAAGATCATGATTTTGCTGAGATCAATCATTTTAAAACCGAGAATAATTATTATGAGACCAATGAGAAATCCGGTGGTCCGGTAGGAAGAATTGAGATCAGTGACACCTATTTTATTTCTGAATTTGAAAAAGAATTCAAAGATTCCATTTTTGGAACCGAGCTGATCTTAATGATGAAGGAAGCTTATAAAACAGGAAACACTTTAACGGACGCGATTAAGATTCTTGTCAACCGTCTTTTTTCAGAATTCGGACTTTTGATTCTGGATGGAGATTCTAAAGAACTTAAAAATCAGATGAAGGAGATCTTTAAAGATGAACTTCTTCATTTCAGTTTACAGAAAACATCTAAGAGTAAAGTAGATTTTCTGACGGAAAAATACGGGAAAGTTCAGGTAAATCCCCGTGAAATAAACCTTTTCTATTTTTCTGAAACCAGAGACAGAATTGAATTTAACGGACAGAAATACATTATCGTAGATAAAACGATTCAGTTTACAGAAGAAGAAATACTTGCTGAATTGGAAAATCATCCGGAAAAATTCAGTCCCAATGCTTTAATGCGTCCCGTGTATCAGGAAAATGTATTACCGAATCTGGCTTATATTGGAGGAAATGCTGAAATTATGTACTGGCTTGAACTTAAAGATTATTTTTCAAAAATTACTATTCCGTTCCCTATACTTATTCCAAGAAACTCGATGCTCTTCCTGAAAGAAAAAACATTAGGGAAAATTGAGAAACTGGATCTTAAAATAGAAGACTTTTTCCAGAATTTTACCGTACTCACCAATCATAAAATTTTAAAAGACAATCCGATTTTACAATTACTCAACGAGAAAGAGGATTTGCTGATCAGCAGTTTTTCAGCGTTGAGAGCTTCGGCAGAAACCACTGAGAAGTCATTTGGAAATATGGTGAAGGCAGAAGAAGTGAGACAATTGAAGTCTTTCAAAAGAATGAAAAAACGTCTGCTCCATGCTGAGAAAATAAAACAAAATGAGTTACTGGAAAGACTTGAAAATCTGTTTTTAGATGTTCATCCAGCTAAAACATGGCAAGAGAGAGTCTATAATTTTAGTGTATTCTTTTCAGATTATGGTTATTCGTGGCTTGAAAATTGTTTGGAAGAAATGGTGGTTCAAGATTCCAAATTAATAATTGTTGCCATTTAATTTTAAAGAAGTATTTTTGTAAATTATAATTATCGAATATGATAAAGAGGTTTTTTATTCTATCCAGTTTATGTATGGTTTTGGGAGTTTCAGCTCAGAAATCACATACGGTTGTGCAAGGTGATAATCCTTACAACATTGCCAAAAAGTATGGAATGACTGTAGATGAATTGCTGAAGCTAAACCCAAAACATAAAGATGGCAAGCTGGCTATCGGAGATGTTTTAACTATAAAATCAGAGAAAGCAGCCACTCCGGTTGTCACAAAAACAGCTCCAGTAGAAAAAGTAACTTCAAATACAAGTACTTCTTCCATGGGTAAAATTGTTTTGCAGCCAAAGCAAACGATCTATGGCATCACAAAACAATACAGAATTTCTGAAACTGATTTGAGAAAACTGAATCCTGACCTGGATTCCCACATGAAAATCGGAGATGAAATCACCTTACCTCTTGCAAGCATTAAAAAGTATGGTGGTACTCAACAAGCTGTGACAGTAGAAAAACATGCTGAAGCTCCTGTAGAAAAAACAATAACAACGATTACACCTACAGTTGTTACTACTTCTGTAGAGGGAGAATCCTATTTGATTCAGTCTAAAGATAATTATTACAGAATTACAAAACAATTTGGAATCAGCCAGCAGGATCTTTTTGCTTTAAATCCAGGATTGGAAGAAAAAGGACTTAAACCTGGTGAAACCATTAAAATAAAAACATCCAATAATAACACACATACTGATAGTGTTGCTGAGACCGCAAATCCAAAAGCAAAAATGGATTCTGGGAACGAAAAATCAACTACCTCTACCAATGTTGTTGCAGGAGATGATTATGTAACCTATACCGTTCAGCAGGGAGATACTGTATTTTCCATCGTGAATAAATTCGGTGTTTCTATAGATGAGCTTATTGCTCTTAACCCGGACCTTTCTCATGGGTTGAAAACCGGAATGGTTTTAAAGATCAAAAAACAGGATGCAGCATATAGTAAGAAAAATGGTGATGCCCTTAGTGTGATCCTAATGCTTCCATTCGGGTACAGCACAAACGAAACGCAGTACAGAGCAATGGCACTTGACTTTTTAACAGGAGCTAAGCTTGCTATTGAAAGGAATGTCAGAGGAGGACAGAAACTGGATGTCAAAATAGTAGATTCTGGAAATGAAGCATCATTCAAAAACTCTTTGACACAGATTAACCCTGATAATACAGATCTTATTATCGGACCTTTCTTTAAATCTAATGTAATTGATGTTCTTGATTTTACAAAAAATCAGAAAATCCCGATTGTAGCACCATTTGCCAACACTCCGGAATTATATAACTATAATAATCTTATTATCGTTGAAACCAACAATCAGACGTATGCTGATAAGATTGTAGAAGAAGTAAAAGGAATTTATTCTGACCAGAAAATATATGTAGTGGCAGATGCCAAAAAAGAAAATGCCAATTACATCAAAGCTGGGCTTGAAAAAGCTGTGAAAAATCCTAATATCATTATTGTCAACTCTCCGGCGGATATTCAGCCTGATCAGAATATGATGACAGGTCAGTCTGCACCGGTTATTGCTATTCTTGCTAATGATGATAATGCAGCAGGAGATGCTTTTGCCAACAGAATTATTGCTATTTCTAAGGAAGTACAGGGCGTGAAAGCGTTCAGTATGTTCTATTCTCCAACTTTTGAGAAAAAAGTTGATGAGCTGAGCCAGGCTAGTTTGGTCTATCTGATGGATAGAAAGATCAATACAGACGGTACCTTTGAAAAAGAAATACTGGCTGCTTACAAAAGCAAATACTGTAAAACTCCACCAAAATATGCTATCGTAGGTTTTGATGTTGTCAATGACATGTTAACCAGAGAGAATAAAAAAGGTGAAATCTTTAAACAGATGAATAAAGTTCAGACTCAGCTTGCTACAAAATTTGAGTTTGTAAAATCTAAAGCTAACGGTGCTTATGTAAACACGGGTTACAGAGTAATCAGACTGGTACCTTAACATGATTTATTGTTCTTTAAAAGAATATTGTTAACATTATAGTTATATTTGCATAATATTTAATTTAATACATGAAAGCACTTGTATTTCCAGGGCAGGGTTCTCAGTTCGTAGGAATGGGAAAAGAATTGTATGATTCTAGAAAAGATATTAAAGATCTGATGGAATCTGCCAATGAAATTTTAGGTTTCGACATTCTTTCCATTATGTTTAACGGAACGGACGCGGATCTTAAAAATACAGAGGTTACCCAGCCTTCAATATTTATACATTCAGTAGCAGCATTAAAAGCCGTAAACGGTCTTGGTGCTGAAATGGTTGCAGGACACTCTTTAGGAGAGTTTTCAGCATTGGTTGCCAACGGAGTTCTATCCTTTGATGACGGTTTGAAATTAGTTTCCGAAAGAGCAAAAGCTATGCAGGCTGCTTGTGATGCCAATCCAAGTTCTATGGCTGCTATTTTAGGATTAGATGATGCTAAGGTTGAAGAAATCTGTGCGCAAATCAGTGGAATTGTTGTTCCTGCAAATTATAACTGCCCGGGACAATTGGTGATCTCAGGAGAAACACCAGCAGTAGAAGAAGCTTGTGCAAAACTGAAAGAAGCAGGTGCTAAAAGAGCATTGTTACTACCAGTAAATGGAGCTTTCCATTCACCATTGATGCGGCCTGCACAAGAAAGACTGGCAGCAGCTATCGAAAAAACAAAATTCAGAAAAGCAACTATTCCTGTATATCAGAATATCACTACAACAGCGGTAACGAATCCTGACGAAATCAAACAAAACCTGATCGATCAGCTTACCGGTCCTGTAAAATGGACGCAGTCTGTTCAGAATATGATTAAAGATGGGGCATCCAACTTCGTAGAAGTAGGACCAGGAAAAACCCTTCAGGGACTGATCAAGAAAATTGACGGATCAGTAGATGCTGCTTCTGCAATCTAACTAAAAATATATGAACGCGATATTTTCACCGGGCAAGCTTATGCTTACTTCAGAATATTTCGCAATCGACGGAGCTCTTGTCTTAGCGGTACCTACCAAGCTGGGACAAGAGTTTTTCTTTGAAGAAAAAGAAGATGAGAGGTCACTTATTCTTTGGGAGGCTTATCATCAAAACAAATTATGGTTGAAGGCGGTCATTGATTATAAAAACTGGCAGGTCTTAGAAACCAATATTCCATCAAGCGCTGAATTTATTGTCAAAACATTAAAGAATGTTCAGAAGCTTTCTAATACTAAATTCAAATTCAATCTTACTTACCACTTAAAAACTAATCTTCAGTTTCCTGCAGACTATGGTCTTGGTAGCAGTTCTACTTTGATGAACAATCTTGCAGAATGGGCTGGGATTGATCCTTTTCATCTTAATGCAATTAGTTTAGGAGGAAGCGGATATGATATTGCAGTGGCAAAAGAAAAATCTGCAGTTCTATTTCAAAGCAAACCTGAGATTAAATATGAGAAGGTAAATTTCAATCCTTCATTTAAAAATGAGCTGATTTTTATTCATTTAAATCAGAAGCAGGATAGCAGAGAAGGGATCAACTTTTATAAATCAAAAAAGAAGTCTCCTGAATTGATTGAAGAATTTTCAAATATCACAAAAAAAATAATGTTATGCAGTGAATTGGAAAAATTTTCCGAATTAATGATGATTCATGAGCGTAAAATTGCTGATTTTCTTGAAATATCCACAGTTAAAGAAAAAATATTCTCAGATTGCCCTTCTTTTGTCAAAAGTTTAGGCGCATGGGGGGGAGATTTTGTAATGAGTGCCAAATTTGGGGACTACAAGAACTATTTTTGGGAGAAAGGTTTTACAACTATTTTTGAATGGGAAAATATAATTGATTTATAATCAAATCATTACGATCCTGTTTTTTTATTTGTCATTCTGACTTATATCAGTATATTTAAACCACCTTTAACAAATAATTAATATTATTTTTGTTGAAGTCAATAAAGAAATAGAAAATATAAGTAAAATGAAAAACACTAAAATCATCCAGGATTTAGAGAAATTAGGGATTAAAGGAAACTATGAAGTAGTGTACAATCCTTCTTATGAAGAATTATATCAGGCTGAAGTTTCTTCTGAAAATCAGGGATTTGAGAAAGCTGAACTTACAGAATCTGGCGCGGTATCAGTAAAAACAGGGATTTTCACAGGTCGTTCACCTAAAGACAGATATATTGTTCAGGATGATGTTACAAGAGATACAATTTTCTGGGATGGTAAAGTAAATTTACCTACATCAGCAGAAATTTTCGGTTCTTGTAAGGAACTAGTGATGAACCAGCTTTCTGAAGCTAAGAAGATTTATGTAGTAGATGCTTTTTGTGGAACAAATGCAGATACAAGACTTAAAGTAAGATTTATTGTTGAAGTAGCATGGCAGGCACATTTCGTGACAAACATGTTTATTCGTCCTTCTCACTACGAACTGGAAAACTTTGGTGAGCCGGATTTCACAGTAATCAACGGATCAAAAACAACAAACCCGAACTGGGAAGCTCAGGGATTAAACTCTGAGAACTTTATCATGTTCAACCTTACAGAAAAACTACAGATCATCGGAGGTACATGGTATGGAGGTGAAATGAAGAAAGGAATGTTTGCCATGATGAACTATTACCTTCCATTAAAAGGTATGGCTTCAATGCACTGTTCTGCAAACGTAGGAGAAAAAGGTGATGTTGCTTTATTCTTTGGTCTTTCAGGAACAGGTAAAACTACTTTATCGGCAGATCCTAAAAGATACCTTATCGGTGACGATGAGCACGGATGGGATAACAACGGAGTATTCAACTATGAGGGAGGATGCTACGCGAAAGTAATTGACTTATCAGAAGAAAAAGAACCGGATATTTTCAGAGCAATCAAGAGAGATGCACTTCTTGAAAACGTTGTAGTGAACAATGGAATAGCAGATTATACTGACGGATCTATCACAGAAAATACTAGGGTTTCTTATCCAATTTACCATATCAACAAAATTGTATTGCCTTCTAAAGCAGGTCATGCTAAGAAGATTGTTTATCTTTCTGCAGATGCATTCGGGGTACTTCCTCCGGTTTCCATCTTAAATGAAGATCAGGCTCAATACCACTTCCTTTGCGGTTATACATCTAAATTGGCCGGAACAGAAAGAGGAATCACAGAGCCTCAGCCATCTTTCTCACCTGCATTTGGTGAAGCATTCCTTACATTGCACCCAACAATGTATTCTAAAACATTGATCGGTAAAATGCAGGAGCACGGTGCTAAAGCTTATTTAGTAAACACAGGATGGAACGGTAGCGGAAAGAGAATTTCTCTGAAAGATACCAGAGCGATCATTGATGCAATCATTGACGGTTCTATTGATAATGCTCCTAAAACTCAGGTTCCAATCATGAACCTTGAAATTCCTACTGAGTTACCAAACGTTTCTACAGGTATTTTAGATCCTAGAGATACTTATGAGAACGCTTCAGACTGGGAAGAAAAAGCAAAAGATCTTGCTTCAAGATATATCAAAAACTTTGAGCAATACTGTGATACTGAAGAAGGTAAGAAATTAGTTGCTTCAGGACCTCAATTACAAGAACAAACTATCTAATAGTTATTTATAACATACAGAAAAGCCTCATCATCGATGAGGCTTTTTTATTTCTAATTTTTCGCAGATATTATTTGAAAATTACTTTAAGCTTAATATAGCCAATCTATATCCATCCATTCCAAAGCCAGATAAAACTGCATCCGTATTGGCAGCTGTCACAGACTTCTGTCTGAATTCCTCTCTTTTATAGATGTTGCTGATATGAACTTCTACTTTGGGTTTTCTGATATTTTTTAGACAATCAGCAATCGCATAGGAATAATGGGTGAAAGCTCCCGGATTAATTACTACGGCATCAAAATCATCTTTCTGAAGCCTGTTGATAAGCTCTCCTTCAATATTTGACTGATAATATTTTAATTCATGAGATTGAAACTCGGATTTTAAAATTTCCAAATAGTTTTCCATAGAGATATTTCCATAGATTTCCGGTTCTCTGGTACCTAACAGGTTGAGGTTAGGTCCGTTTATAATCAAAACTTTCATACTATAAAATTAAAAACTTTTTTTAATTAAATGCTCAAAAATTTCCGCACAAATTAACGTTCGTTCAATTGTATTATTAATAATGATATTTATCATGTTTGATAAAATGGTAATGATTGCAACTCCTTACAGTAATGGGTTTTATTAAAATCTTATGTTAATTTTTGAAAATTTATCATGAAAAATAATAAGTCTACTTGTTTTGTAGACTAAAAGTTTTTAGCTTTGCAACCATATTTCGATCGGCTTATAAAGAAAGATGGAGGGAACTGACCCTGTGAAATCTTGACAACCTACCCATTGGGCAAGGTGTTACGTTCAGCCTTTTAAGGAAAAATAAGCATTTGGTTTATCGTATTTATCGATGCCCTTTGCTGATTTTTCTGCAAAGGGAAAAATTTTAATATATGATAAATGAAATTGATTATGATTAGCAAAAATTTATTCGCTTCTAAAACTTGGATACCTCCGGTTGCTGCATTTTTTCTGGGAGTAACCAGTGTACATGCACAGAATTCTAAGCCGGAAAAGGACAGCCTTCATGAAAAAGAAATTGACGAAGTTGTAGTTGTAGCCTATGGAAAAGCAAAAAGAAACAGCTATACCGGTTCCGTTGCTACCATTTCCAGCGATAAGATCAACAACAGACCTGTAACCAATATTACCAAGGCATTGGAAGGACAGGTTGCAGGGATTCAAACGACGAGTGCATCAGGACAGCCAGGAGCGGTTTCTACCATCCGAATTAGAGGGATTGGTTCTATAAGTGCTTCCAGTGATCCTTTATACGTAGTAGACGGAATCCCTTTTGATGGAAACCTAAATTCTATCAGTCCAAGTGATATTGAATCTATCAGTGTTTTGAAAGATGCCACTGCGAGTGCGTTGTATGGATCAAGAGGAGCAAACGGGATTATCATCATTACCACAAAATCAGGTAAAAAAGGAGAAGCTAGAGTTAATTTTAATATCAGCCAGGGATTCTCCGGAAGAGCCGTAAAAGATTACGAACAGGTAAATACAGATCAATACTTTCAATTATATTGGGAAGCCTTGAGAAACGGATATCAGTCCGGAAAAGTGTCTTCTCAACAGGCTGCACAGATGGCAACAGATAATCTTGTTTCTACACTTGGGATCAATCCATATGGAACAGGATATCCAAAACCGGTGGGAACCGATGGGAAATTATTACCCGGAGCATCACCACTTTGGAATGACGACTGGAGGGATATTTTGCAGAGAGTTGCTTCAAGAAATCAGGTAGATCTTGATATCAGCGGAGGAAGTGAGAAGAGCAATTATTTCTTTTCATTGGGCTATCTTGATGATAAGGGAATGGCTATTGAATCAGGATATAAAAGATACAATACCAGGTTAAAGATCAATTCTGAAGTAAAAAAATGGCTGAATGTTGGGGTAAACTTAAGCTATACAAACAGTATTCAGCAGGCGCCCACTTCTTCAGATTCCAATTCAAGTAATATCATCAATGCTGCAAGATTTATTCCTTCATTCTATCCTTATTACGAAAGAAATGCAAATGGAAGCTATATTTTGGGTGCAGATGGAAACCCGATTTATGATTTCGGAAAATACAGACCAACAAGTGCGCTTCAGAATCAAAATGCCGCGGCAACACTGCCATTAGACAAAAACGAAAATAAAGAAGATAACTTCTCAGGAAAAGGATTTATGGAATTCACTTTCTTACCGGAGTTGAAATTCAAGACAAGCTTTTCTGTTGATTTGGTGAATTATAACGGACATTATTATTCAAATCCATTGCTGGGACAAGGCGCTGAGATTGGAGGTTCAGTAACGAAAACCAATACCAGAACACTTTCTTATACAACCAGTAATATTCTGACATACGATAGGAAATTTGGGAAACACCATGTAAATGCTTTAGCAGGACATGAATTCTATAAATATGACTATCAGACGATTTCCGGAACAAGAAGCCAGTTTTCTCTCCCTTATTATTATGAACCGGATGCTGCTTCTTTACTGGGAAGCTTCAGTGGGAACAGTAATAAATTGAGCTTATTGAGTTTCCTTGGAAAAGTAGAGTATGACTACAATAATACTTATTTCCTGTCTGCATCAGGAAGAGCAGACAGTTCTTCAAGATTTGAAAAGGATAACAGATGGGGGAGATTCTGGTCAGTTGGAGGTTCATGGAAAATTTCCAATGAAGAGTTTGTAAAAAGCCTGAATGTCTTTAATCAGTTGACATTACGTGCCAGTTACGGAGGTCAGGGAAATGATAAATTACTTCGACCAAACGGACAGCCGCTTTATTATGCTTATCAGGAGCTGTACAGATTTATCAGTCTTGGTGGAGAACCGGGAACAACACTTGAAAAAACGGCTACCAATAATGTGAAATGGGAAACCAACCTTAATTTAAATGTAGGATTAGAATTCGCTGTTCTGAATAACAGAATTAAAGGAAATATTGAATATTTCAAAAGAAAAAGTCAGGATCTTCTATTTAACATGCCAGTGGCACCATCTCTGGGAATTAGTGATTATCCTGCCAATATTGGAACTATCCAAAATACAGGATTTGAATTTTCATTATTCACAACCCCAATTAAGAATGATAATTTCCAGTGGAATGTAGATGTAAACCTAAGCACCTTAAACAATAAAGTTACCAAGTTACCTTCAGGGCCACTTGTAGTGGGACAAACCAAGCTATTAACGGTAGGAGGTTCCGTATATGATTTCTATATTCCGGAATGGGTTGGGGTAGATCCAAGCAATGGAAAGCCATTGTGGAAAACGGTTTCTACAGATGCGAGCGGAAATTCAGTAGAAGGAACTACCTCAGAATATTCAAAAGCAACAAAACTCTTGCAGGGTTCTGCTTTGCCTAAACTGACCGGAGGAATCAGTACCAGCATTACCTACAAAAATTTTGATTTTTCAGGATTGCTGACATTCAAAATTGGTGGAAAAATTCTGGACAATGATTATACTTCCATCATGCACAACGGAAGTCTGGGAGGACGTGCATGGAGTGCTGAAATGTTAAACAGATGGACGCCTGATAATCCTAATACGGATGTTCCGGGCTTGAGTACAACAACAAATAACTGGACGTCAAACTCATCCAGATTCTTATACTCAGGGACATATGCAAGACTTAAAAATGTAAGCTTAGGATATACACTTCCTGAGGATTATTTTGAGAAAATCGGACTTAAAAAGTTCAGAATTTATATTCAGGCAGAGAATCTTTTAACCTTCTATAAACATAAGGGAATGGATCCTGAACAGGCTTTGGATGGAACCACCTATTACAGATACCCTGCAATGAGAACAATCACTTTTGGTCTTCAGGCAATACTATAACGTTTAAAATTGAAACAATGAAAAAATTAAAATATCTATCGTTTGCACTTATCGGATTTTTAGCGTTGACAAGCTGTGAAAGCGATCTGGACACTGCTCCGACTGATCAGGCTAACAGTGTGGAAGTTTTCAAAACTGCTGAAAGTGCAGAAACTGTAGTAAACGGTACCTGGGCAAAATTTAATAACGATGGAACTACCTATGCTAATATTGGATATTCCACTGTTTTAAGAGCCAGTGATGCAATGGGAAGCGATGTAGCTGTATTAACCAATAAGTATGGATTTGCTTCTACTTACGCTTTTACAGAAATGGTAAACAGTACGGCTTCTCGTCCGTTATTTATCTGGACCATGTTGTATTCTACCATCAATAATATGAATAATGTTATTACAAGAATTGACGGGACAGAAGGAAGTCAGGAGAAAAAAAATCAGGTGAAAGGACAGGCAAAAGCATTACGTGCCTTCTGTTATTTGAACCTTGCCAGCTTTTATCAGTTCAGCTATCTGAAAGATAAGTCAGCTTTGACGGCTCCCATTTATACTGAACCTTCTACAACAAGCACTGTAGGAAAGAAAAGAGCAAGTCTTGAAGAGATTTATGCTTTGATTAAAAGTGATCTTACCGATGCTGATAATCTATTGAAGAGCTATACAAGAAATAATAAAGATAAAATCAACCGTGCTGTGGTCAACGGACTTCTTGCCAGAACTTATTTGAATACCGGTGATTGGAGTAAAGCTTCAGCATCTGCAAAAATAGCAAGAGAGGGTTTTCCTCTGATGGCTCCGGAAAAATATAAAGATGGTTTTAATGATATCAACAATGCGGAATGGATCTGGGGTCATGGACAAACACAGGAACAGTCTGATGCAAGTTATGCATTCCATTATCTGGATGTGTCTTCATCAGGAAGTTATTATTACAGCTTTATGGCGGATCCTTATTTTAAAGACCTTTTTGATGCCAATGATATCAGATCCCAGTTATTTTCATGGGACGGGCAGAAAGGAAGAGAGGGATTGCTGAGATATGCTAAGTTTAAATTTAAACCAACCCTTATTGCAGATATCGTTTACATGAGAGCTGCAGAAATGTACCTGATTGAAGCTGAAGCTGAAGCCAGAAATGGAAATGTTCCTCAGGCGGTAGCCGTTTTGAACCAGTTGAAATCTGCCAGAAATGCCAATATTTATAGTGGTTCATTATCACAGAACGATGTGGTAGCAGCTGTTTTAGTCGAAAGAAGAAAAGAATTATTTGGAGAAGGTTTCTCTCTATCAGATATTATCAGAACGCAAGGAACAGTGGTAAGAAAACCATTTGTTGATGCTGAAGGTAAGCCTGTAAAAGTTCAGATCACTACACCGGATGGAACAGTGAAAACCGTAGATGGTAGAGGTCATTCCGTTCTTGATTTTCCGGATAAAACGGCTTTTACTCCTAACAGTAATTATTATTTATTCAGTATTCCACAAAGAGAAGCTGAAAATAACCCGAATTTATAAGAGGACATACTTATAATTAGATTTGATTTTTAGCCACAGCGTCTGCGGTGGCTTTTTTGTTGGGTTCATTATGAATTTTGAAACAGCATAATGGGTATATTATTTTCGTTAGACCGAAATTCAGATTTCCTGTCAGGGAAAGAGAAAGGATATGTTCCTGTTTTTTTACTTAATTACATTGAAAAAGCCGGCTCAAAACTAATGACTGAGCCGGCTTTTCTGAATTAATTTACTTATTATTTTAAAATTATTTTAATGTAATTGGATTCAACCGAAGTAGGATACAATGAAACATTATCTTTTAAGTTTATAATACCTTCATTTATATATTGAGCATTATACACTAATTTGAATTGTACAGTTTTCCCTTTATATCTATTTTTAATCAAATAATAGTTCTGATATTGCTCATAAGCAGATTTGTTTTTTTCTAAAAATATGAGCAAAGGAAAAGCAAATTCGTAAGATTCATTAGGGCTGAGGATGAAGAAATTACTTTTTACTTTTTCATAATCTACCGGATAGTTATGGTTTTGATCTAATTTAATATTTTCTATTTTATATCTATCCTGTTTAAATAGGGTAATATCTTCAAGATCAAAACCGTTATTAAGTGTTGTATTCATCGTTTTACTGTATTGGTACAATAAAATTTTTTCTTTGCACTTACTTGTAAATCTCACATTGAGACTATCATTTTTATCTTTATGAATCGTCATCTGTATGCAGTTTTTCTGAGAAAAAATAACGATAAACTGAAAAATTAATAGCAATGATAATATTCTTTTAGTATCCATTTTTTTTAAGCCAATCTTGATATTGTTGTTTTTGAATTAAATCTCCTGCTTTGGCACCATTTCCATAGGCTCTTTCTTCCATTAAGCGATCCGTTTCACGCTTACCTAATTTACTAAGTTTTCCTTCAAAATAACCGCTTATATAATCAATAGCATGAGTAAATTCGTGAACAAATGTACCTGCCAGATTAAGATATGAGGTAAAAGCTTCTTTAAATATGGTAATTTGAGTTACTGTTGTTTTAACTTCTGTTTTGATGACTTTCCCAAGTTGTATATACTTAGTTTTATCAGTTTTATATGCGGTGTTAGCCTTAGTTTCATTACCAGAGCTGCCACCATCCTTAATAGGGATATATCCTGTTTTTTTTGCTAAATTAGTGATTGTTTTTAACTTTCTCATTTTTGCTACTTCAGCTTCAAAATTGGAGTAATCTGGAACTCCTGCCGGATCTATTTTACTTTTTTCCATGTCGTCTATTAAATTATCAGTCGTAGGTGGTTTATGTTTAAGATAGTTAAAGGCTGTTACCATAAGTCCTTGTCCAGCTCCCACCCAGAAATTTCCACCTCCAAGTACAGAACCTACACCTCCGCTGACAGCACCGTTAAGCAAAGCAAAACCATCACTTCTTAAAATGCTGTTATCACCTACATTATTTGTAGCGAAATTCAATAAATCATTAGAAACACTTGCAAAAGCCCCACTTAATAATCCACTCCAGAAATTTCCTCCTTGTACAAGAGATAATGTGCCCTGTGCTATTGCATGGGCCCCAGCTCTGGCGATAATAGTTCCTGTTTTTCCGAGGGCATTTGCGACTTCACCTCCCGCTTTGAAAATATCTCCAATACCATTGCTGATACCCATAGACATCATAGACATTGCGACAGATTGGAACATGCTGCCAATATTAATTGGCCTGTTTAAATAATAATCTGTAGCTACAGAAGTAAATATAGCAATTCCTATAGCAATAAGGGCATCATCCCATCCCATGATCTCTCCGGTAAAGTCATTAAACATCAATGGGTTGTTCATTACATACCCGTATTTGTTGTAGTTTTGGGTATTATAAGGATCCTGAATAAATTCATCGGCATTTAAGAATCTTCTCAATAACGGGTCGTAAAGTCTTCCATTCATGTGAATGATTCCTACTTCCATAAAATGCTCATGAGAAGTATACCCTCTTTCCAATAGCAGACCTCCATTGTTTACAATTTCTTTTATTTTGTTAATGTTAGTTTCTACTGCTCCGCTTCCTATTTGAAGATGGGTGAAATTCCCCCATGCATCAAAATGTCTTTGTTCTAATTTATTTCCGCTTTCGTCACTTATTGCTAAGATGCTGCCTAAATAATCTTTGTGCAGGAATTTATAGGATCCGTTTTCCTCAGTATAGTTTTTTAAATATATAATATTACTTTCATAAGGAGAACCGTCAATATAAAGGATGTGTTTCTCTTTACCTGTGGTATTATCTCTTACGATTTCATAGCTGCCATCTTCATTGTAATATTTTGTAAACTTTCCATCTTTATCCGTATCAAAATTTCCACCATAAGTTACTCTTTGTCTCATCGAGGCCAAACCATACTGGAAGGCTACATCTCCTTTCTCTCCATCAATAAAAACAGGATCATTATTTTCATTATAAGAAATACTTTGGATAAGGTCATTCTGATAATTTTGTTCTCCGGCAGGATTCAGGGTCATCCCGGTTGCCTGATAAATTTTGGTAGAATTTTCAAATTTAATTTTTCCAATCTGATTATTTTCCAGGATTCTCCCTTTGCTGTCATAGACGTTAGAGTTTTCCTGTCCGTTTGTAGGATTTGTCCATGAGATTAATCTATTGTTGTCATCATATTTGAAAAGCTCATTGATATTGAAATCTCCTCCTGTAATTCTACTGTCAAGTTGGTTTTTTAATGCATCAAACTGATATTTGATATGTAAAAGATTAGACTTAACAGGCGACCCATGTTTGGTTTCCTTTAGAACATTAGTAGTAAGATCATAATCATTAATAATTTCTGTTGTTCCCAGTTTGGATTTTAATACCTGGCCTTTTGCATTGATTTCGTTCAGTTGCCAAAGTATTTTACCGGAATTTTTATCCTTTATCTGATAAAGTTCACCACTCCAGTCGCTGTAAATATTTTCAATGTTTACTTTTGTCAGAATACCTGAAGAATACAGCTGTTTTTCATAAAAAACAACTCTTGCCTTGTCGTCATAAACAATTCCTTTCTGTATAAAATATTTACCGTTACTGCTTTCTGATGATGAAAGTAGTCTTCCTTGTGGATCATATACAATACTGGAACTGTAATTTTTCCCGTTTGAGGTACCGGACTTTGAAATAAGCCTTCCCTTGTTGTCATAACTATAAGAAATAACTTTATTAGTAGCCTGGCCGCCATCTGTAGTTGAAATTTCCTTTTGAGAGGTTAGCTGTCTTTGATTGTTATAGGTATATTCTTTTGTTCCCTTTGGACTTGTAACTTTTTTAAGTTGGCCCATCCCATGATACTCATATTTGTATAATCCGTTGGAAGGATCATTAAATTCTGATTTTCTACCCCATGTGTCATACTTGGTAGTAACAATATTCTCATTATATTTAGCTTGAATCTGTTCTCCAGCGGCATTATATGAAAATTGGATTGTTCCTCCTTTATCGGTGGTGGAAATAACATTTCCTAAGGCATCGGTGGTTTTGGTGGTTATCCTTTTATTTCCGTTAATTTCTTCTTCTGTTGTTGTGTTGCCGGAAACTGAAACTTTTACCTGTTTCCCATTAAATGCTGTTGTTGTTATCTTGGCTGGGAATACTGAGTCATCGAAAGAAATGGTGTTCCATTTATTAGAACTTTGTCCTTCAAAATAAGGCTCACTTTCAGCTGTTTTTCTTCCAAGTACATCATATATTATGTCACGAGAAATATATTGTCCTTGTTTAAATGCTTTGGAGGATTCTTTATACTCCTGTCCCCATTTGTTGGTGTATTTTTTTGAAATATCTCCATCCGGATCATATTCTATAACAGTTGAATTATATAAGTTATCTTTTACATATTCATAGGTGGTAACTCCGGAAATGTTTGTTTTGGATTTCATTAATTTACCCCACGCGTCATACTCATTTTCTAAAGTATTCCCCAGAGGATCAGTCTTTTTAGTGACTAATCCCAAATCATTGTAAAGGGTATTGGTCTCTAATCCTAGGTCATCTGTAGATTTAATAACAAATCTACCTTTATCATCATATTGATAATTGGTAATTTGCTTCTGAGAGTCAACACTATTTAAATTTACTTTCTGAATTACATTTCCAAAATTATCATAATTGTATATTTCAGTTAAAGCCCCTGTATTATCCCTATTACTTATTTTATAGATTTTGAGAAGATTATTGTTGTAAATGTATTCCTCTTTTGTTGATTTGGTGTCACCATAAGCCTTAACAGTTGTTGTTTTGGTCTTAGGTTTTCCTATGCTATAATTGGTTCCTGTGGTTGTGTCATGAGGGAAATATTCTAATTCTGACGTTGAAATAGAAAATCCATCATTAATATTTACGGTAGATTTTTTAGGAAGATATAAATTATCATACTCTTCTACAGTATGTACCGTTTTGATGTTCTTTAAAAAGTCTTTTGATGTAGTGATGTACGGATTGATCGCAAGAACAGCCTTAGATTTTTCCGTATCGGGAATTACCGGAACTACAGCTCCGTTCAAAAGTTTATCTATTTTGTAGTCATACTGTTTAAATGATAATAATTGAGTATTGTTCAATGAAATATCCGCAGGGAATATTTTTGATTCATCTGCTGTACGTATACTCCAGTCTTTATAAGGTAATCCTTCGTTGGCAGGATTGATTTCAAAGCCGTTCCAAACTTTGGTATTGACTAATGCATCACTGAAAAACGTTGATCTGGCTGTTTGTCTGAAACCAATCATTCCTTTTCCATGAAGGTTTCCAATTAAGTCCCTGTATCTGAATTCCTGTTTACGATCCCCTTGAATCAATCTTGAAACAACAAAATAACTATAGTTTTCGGTGATGTTGATGTAAGGGTATGCAATCGGATTCGTAGTATAGAATGACTGATAGATGTTTCCTGAATTTGTTAAAGGAGAATATTCTACAACGGTTTTTATTCCGGCCTGACGTATTGACTTAATTTTGGAAATTACATTAAGTTTGCTTCCCAAATCCCAGGTAATCATTTTCGTTCTATGGATAATGGCAAAATCAGTATTGAGCTGAGCTATACGAAACGACCCGAATAGAGGTCTGAATTGCTCGCCATACATAGAATAATTGCCTATTTCTCCATCCCAGTTTAATTCTACTGGAGCAAGACTGTGAGCATTATTAAATATAGGTTTACCATTACTGTCAACACCATCATTTCTCAGGAAATTAAAGCCATAACTGGAATCAGGATTGTTCCAATCGGTCCAGCCGTCTCTGTTCCACCTTTGGGATTCAAAAATTAAGAGATCACTTTTTCCATCTTTATTTAAGTCAGAGGTAGTATATGTTCTTTGAATCTGTCTGTTCTTTCTTAAACTTCCCTCCCACCAAGGTTCATACAGGAAAAGATTAGAATAATAGTGTTTTACAAACCCTGCGCCTGTAGACAGATACATTCTCCAGTCTGAGGAACCATCAGCGATAGGAGCCATGATATCTGTTTTTCCGTCTCCGTTAAAATCACCCAGATAAATAACATCATTGAAGGATTCTTTTGTAGTGGAAAAAGCCTGTACAAATTTGTTCTGTGTGTTTAATTCATAGATGTAAATATTATTATCCTGAATTTTAAGCAAATTCGATTTACCTTCGCCTTTAAAGTCGGCTATTTTAAATTTTTCAAACTCATCACTATCTTGTTTTTGCAGAACTCCGGTTCTGGTATTGTAATAGAACGTTTCTGAAAGATACAGTGAATCAAAATATTCAGACCATTCTCCAGGGCCATTTGGATACCCATATGCTACATTTTCAATGCTTAACAGAAAATCTGAAACTCCATCCCCGTCAAAATCAGCCTCTTTGATTTTGCATTTAAGATCATTGTATTCGATGATGAGGTTGTTATACAGTGTTCCTCTGATTTCTGTGAATAGTTGAGGATAGCTGCTTAGATCAATTTTTTTTGAGGATATCAACTCAGCCTTACCATCAATTACTTCATAGGTTCTTATCAAAACATTTTTTTCTTCAAATGAAGTCTGAGAAGTAAAAAATACACTTTTGTTGAGCAGGATATTGTTTTTAATTCCTGTTCCAACACCTAAAAACTTGCCTTGATAGGTTAAATTATAAAACAGTCCCGAATTCTCCAATCGGTTAATCATTAAGGTCTTGTCCTTTATGAAGTCCAGTTTTCCGTCCCCGTTAAAATCTCCGGAAATAACCTCCTGATAACGGTCATAAAGGTCATCATATCTGCTGTCTTGCCAAAGAGTATTGGTAGCAGAAGGATCCTGCTGATATTGAATGTTTATTGGGTTAGCATTTGCCCCGGCAGAATTAGATTCAGTAATTTTACTTAAAAACTGATAGTTTGTTTTATTTTGAATGTACTCAAGTGAATATTTCTTAAACAGATTTCCGTTTGAATTTACTTTGATCTCAGATAAGATCATACTTTGAGTATACGTTAACCCTTTTATGTAGGTTTGTTCTTTTAAAATTCTGTCAGCATAGGTAAATTCAATGGAGTTAAAATGGCTTTTATTCTGCTGTTCATTACCACCCCATGCTATATTATGTATGGTAGTAACTCCTTTTCCCTGTACATAGTTGTAAGAAATATAATTTCCTTGTGCATCTTTCCATTTGCTGATATTATATTCAGCTGAAGTTCTTGCATCGGCATTAAGACCATACCATGCTTTTGAACCGTCTTCAAATGTAATTTCAAAATAAAGCGGTCCATTCTGTTCAGGATTTACCCCTACAGATTTTATTTTAATATTAGAATATTTTGCAGGAACATATTCTGCTCCGTCTTTGCCGTATTCACCTGATTTCAAAACTAATCTCTCTCCATTGAAAGAATAATAATCAGTATAATCCCATTGGATTCCCTGAGGTTTCCCATCTTTTTCAATAGTTTTTCCGACTCTGGAAATTGATGTTAATCCGGATAAATTCCAACCATATCCGGCAATTCCATTTCCGGAACTGCTGGTATACACCAGATTTGTTTGGGGTGCTACGGTTTTTATCCCGGGAGGCAGCGCGATAGGTAAGGTGAATTGTAGTTGGCCGCCTCCATTTACCTCTATGTTTCCTTTCGTATCATGGAATTTGATACTATCTATTTCTACGGTTCTGGAAGGATTATTAATACCTGCCTGTGAATTTGTTGGTCCGCCACCCGGATTATCTGTTGCAGGACCTATTTTAGCCAGAAACGGATTCGATATGTTTGATTTAGCATGAAATCCTTGTGCCATAATCACCGATTGCGGATCCTGGACGGTCCTTGAGGTAGATTCTGTCTGGTAAAGTATGGTCTGTGAAAACCCCCATACTGAGCACAGGAATAACATCAATGATGAAAATAATTTCATTGTTTTATTAGTTATTTTTAATGATTGTTGAATAATAATAGATAGATTGAAATCAGGTTAAATAAAATGATTATAAATCTTTCAATGCTTTAATTTCTGAATCCCTCTTCCTATTTTTTATCTTTTGGTTACGTTTCTGCTAAAGACTCTTCCGTCTTTTAGAGTAAATCGGAGAATGTAGACACCCCAGTCATATCCGGTCATATTGATTTTGATCTGATTGTTCAGACCTGGAAGATTTTGCTGCTGGAATTTCCAATGAACATTACTGTGTTGATACAATGAAACGGACTCAATCAGTCCGTCTACTTCTTCGGTCCAATCGATGGTTAAATAGTCATTTACCGGAACCGGGTAGAGTCTGATTTGTTTCCAGAACGTTTTTTCATCAATGGCAGTTGCTTGCTTATTGACTGCAGGGACCTTTGCTTCCTCCTGTAATTGTATTTCTTTTGGAACAGACTGTTCAGCTTTTTTACCTGCCGCGTTAGTTCCTCTGTATCGCTGATTTCCAGCTTCGTCATATTTGAAATAGACTTCTGTTTGTGAATAGCCTAGAAAACTAATCAACAAAGAAAAAACGGAAAGTAGTTTTCTTTTCATTGGTATTTATTTTTGAGAGGATAAAAGTTTTTGAATTTGTTTTTCTAATTGTTCAATTTTCTCAGACTGATATTTTAAAACTTTGCTTTCTTCCTGAAGTTGTTTATTTTGTTGTATCGAATAAAGAGTCAATTCTTCAATCTTTTCAAGAAGCCTTGCATCCATTTCCCCTAAATTAATTCCGTCTTGTTCCACTTCTTTGGCTGACGGAATATTGGGTAAATGTCCTTTTTCTGAAATATGTTTTTCTACCTCTTCTAAAGAACGAAGCTTATAGTCTTTTTTGAATACATAATCTGCCCATCCATTAGCGGCAGGATTTTCAACTTTTATCTGTTCTGCTTTGATTCCTTTGCTTACATAGAAAATAAAGTTAGGGTCACTGTCATATTGATCTGTTCCCACGGTTACTTTTCCCGTATTGAAAAGCACCATTAAGCTTTTATGTACAGCATCTGAAAAACGGACTCTTGAAATCCCTGATGAATTGGGAGTACTGGTATCCGAATTGGGATCAATAACATTATTATTGTCCATATGAATATTCAGATTATGCCCTCCCAATAACCTCATAACTGCATCATTAGGTTGTGCCCAGCCGGAATAGCAGCTATTGCAGGGAGAAAGAGCCAGTTGTAGATTTCCGGTACCGGGAACTCCACTTCCGAGATTGATGCTCTGTCCCTCGAGTTTAAACATCTGCTGATTATTCAGTTTAAAAATCAGCGGTTTGTTATCTGTCGTTCCAATGAAATGAGTAGGAGGGTTGGTTCCTGAATTTCCGGTAGTATTCCAGCTTTGTGCAAAAATACTCGTGGTAGCCATTGCAAAAGCAAATAGTAATGTACGTTTCATAAGTAATGTATAAATTAGATTGTAAATATTTTAAAGTTGAAAGAAATAAGGATATTTCTAAGTAATTGTGAATTGTTTTATCTCTTAAAGTGGTAATTAATCTATTGCAAAGATAATAAATAGACACCTTAAGGTGTCTTAAATTGTTTTTTATTCCAGTTTTGAATGGAGTTCTTGATTTGTGAATTATAATGAAGAATACATCAAAAATAATAGCATTTCTTTTAAATAATAAATAATGATTTTTGTGAAAATATGTTTTTTGGAAAAAATGCATGACAGAAGAATATCTTGATTTTTATCATATATTTAAAATCACGGAATTCATCCATTTTAGAAAAAATCTCTACCTTTGTCACAATGAACCTCTTAAGATGGATACTGGCGATTTACTTCCTGGCATTATCATTAATGCCATGTGAAGACACGTCCCATCCATTGAATACAGGCGATAATAAGATTGCAGTAAGTATTAATGGTGCTCATTCTACAGAGAAAGGAGATATCTGTTCTCCGTTGTGTGCGTGCAGTTGTTGTCAGATGACAGTTTCAGCATTTAAAATGGATGCTTTATTAGAAATTCCGGAGCAGATTCCGGCTTATTTTTCTAAGAAGATCTTATTTCACAAAAACGACTTTGCTTACCAGATTTACGATCCTATCTGGCAGCCTCCTAAAATTTAATTTTTATTGATTTTTAGAAAGTTATACTTTCTAATGATAAACTGTGCTTGAAACTTTGCAATACCATTGCAGAGGTTTTCAGGATATTTTTGCTGCAGTATTTTATACTGTGTGCATTCACTTTTCAATAAAAATTACATATCAATCGTGTTAGATAAAATCATAAAATTCAGTATTAAAAATAAGGTGATTATTGGCTTGATGACCCTGGTACTGATCATCTGGGGAACATGGAGTGCCACCAGATTGCCAATAGATGCTGTACCGGATATTACCAACAACCAGGTGCAGATCATTACCGTATGTCCCACTTTGGCAGGACAGGAAGTTGAACAGCTGGTTACCTTTCCCATTGAGCAGAGTATTGCCAATGTTCCCGATATTCAGGAAACAAGAAGTATTTCGAGATTTGGACTCTCTGTCATTACAGTGGTGTTCAAGGAAAATGTTGATGTTTACTTTGCAAGACAGCTCATTAATGAACAGCTGAAAAGTGCAGTGGAAGAAATTCCAAAAGGAGTGGGAACTCCGGAGCTGGCTCCCGTAAGTACAGGTCTTGGAGAGGTGTACCAGTATATTCTTCACCCTAAAAAAGGAAGCGAAAAGAAATACAATGCCAAAGAACTCCGAACCATGCAGGACTGGATCGTCCGAAGACAACTGAACGGAACTCCCGGAGTTGCTGAGATCAACAGTTTCGGAGGTGAATTAAAACAATATGAAGTGGCTATTGATCCCAATCGTTTAAAAGCAATGGGAACAAGCATCACTGAAATATTTACAGCGCTTGAAAAAAACAATCAAAATACAGGAGGAGCTTATATTGATAAAAAGCCCAACGCTTATTTCATCCGTGGAATAGGATTGGTAACTTCTCTCGAAGATATTAAAAACATTGCTGTTAAAAATGAAACAGGAAGCGTTCCTATCTTCATAAAAGATGTAGCTGATGTTCGTTTGGGAAGTGCTGTTCGTTACGGAGCATTAACGTATAATGGAAAAGTCGATGCTGTAGGTGGAGTAGTCATGATGTTAAAAGGTGCCAACAGTAATGAAGTGGTCAGCAATATCAAAACAAAAATTCCGACTATACAGAAATCTCTTCCGGATGATGTTATTATAGAACCATTTCTGGACAGAACAGACCTTGTAGACAGAGCGATCAATACCGTACAGAAAAACCTCATCGAAGGAGCTTTGATCGTTATTTTCGTGCTTGTAGTTTTCTTGGGCAATTTAAGAGCCGGGCTTATCGTAGCTTCGGCCATTCCGCTTTCCTTGTTATTTGCATTAGGAATGATGAATGTTTTCGGGGTAAGTGCCAACCTGATGAGTCTTGGAGCGATAGATTTCGGATTGATTGTAGATGGTGCGGTTATCATTGTAGAAGCCACATTACACCATTTGGGAGTAAGGAAATCTGTCCGCGCATTAACGCAGTCTGAAATGGATGAAGAAGTATTCCTTTCCGCATCAAAGATCAGAAGCAGTGCTGCATTCGGGGAAATCATCATTCTTATTGTATACATCCCGATTCTTACATTGGCTGGTGTAGAAGGAAAAATGTTTACCCCAATGGCAAAAACAGTAGGATTTGCTATTCTGGGAGCTTTGATTTTATCCCTGACTTACATTCCAATGATGAGCGCTTTGTTTTTATCCAAGAAAATTTCCCATAAAGAAACATTCTCTGATAAAATGATGAACAGCCTGCAAAAGGTATATCAGCCATTATTACAGAAAGCAATAAAAGTAAAATATATCATCGTTTCAGCAACCGCTGTCGTTTTTCTTCTCTCAGCATTTATCTTCAAAAATATGGGAGGTGAATTTATCCCGCAGCTGCAGGAAGGTGATTTTGCATTTCACTGTATTTTACCACAGGGAAGCTCATTGAGCCAGAGTATAGAAACCTCTATGCAGGCATCAAGAATTATCAAACAGTTTGATGAGGTGAAAATGGTTGTCGGGAAAACTGGTTCTGCTGAGGTTCCTACAGACCCGATGCCTCCCGAAGCTACAGATATGATCGTGGTATTAAAACCGCAGAGCGAATGGAAAACTAAGAAATCCTACAACGAACTGGCGGATGAGATCAGTGAAAAGCTTGAAACAATTCCCGGAGTGTTCTTTGAGAAAAATCAGCCTATTCAGATGCGTTTCAATGAACTGATGACCGGAATCAGGCAGGATGTTGCCGTAAAAATTTTCGGAGAAAACCTGGATTCCTTAGCAGTATATGCAGATAAAGTAGGAAAAATCATTCAGACAGTAGACGGAGCTACAGCCCCTCAGATTGAAAGAGTGAGTGGTCTTCCACAGATTAACGTGCAGTATGACAGAACAAGAATTGCTAATTATGGATTAAATATCGAAGATGTCAACAATGCAGTAAGTACAGCCTTTGCAGGAAAAGCTGCCGGACAGGTTTTTGAAAATGAAAGACGTTTTGATCTGGTAGTCCGTCTGGACAGTCTTCACAGAACTGATATTTCAGATGTGAATAACCTGATGATCACCTCTAGTACAGGAGTCCAGATTCCATTATCGCAGGTAGCGAATATCAGTTACAAACTTGGGCCTGCACAGATCAGCCGTGAGCAGGGAAAACGTAGAATTGTTATTGGATTCAATGTAAAAGGCCGTGATGTGGAAAGTGTGGTGAAAGATATTCAGGCAAAACTGAACAAAGTGAAACTTCCTTCAGGATACTATTTTACTTACGGAGGTCAGTTTGAAAATCTGCAGGAAGCAAGCAAACGTCTGATGATTGCTGTTCCGGTATCATTGCTTCTTATTTTTATGCTGCTGTATTTTACCTTCCGCTCATTCAAACAGGCAGCGTTGATTTTTACAGCGATTCCTATGAGTGCGATCGGTGGTGTATTTGCGCTTTTAGTGAGAGATATGCCGTTCAGTATCAGTGCCGGGATTGGATTTATTGCTCTTTTTGGAGTTGCAGTGCTTAACGGAATTGTTTTGATCGGAACATTCAACCAATTAGAAAAAGAGGGTGAAACCGATATTCTGAAGAGAGTATTTGAAGGAACGAAAACCAGATTGAGACCGGTATTAATGACGGCAACAGTAGCCTCACTGGGATTTTTACCAATGGCTATTTCTACAGGTGCCGGTGCTGAAGTACAGAAGCCTTTGGCAACTGTAGTGATTGGTGGTCTGGTAACAGCTACATTCCTTACACTATTTGTTTTACCGATGCTGTATATCATTTTTAACACGAAAATTTTGAAAAGAAAAAGTAATAATACGGGAATGTTTACGGCGGTTCTTGTTGTAGGATTTATGATGCTGGGACAGACTTTTAAAGCACAGTCCAGACCTATTTCTGTAGAACAGGCGGTAGAGCAAGCAGTGAATAATAATTTAACCCTGCAGTCAAAAGACTTAAGTATTAAGTCTGCTGAAGCTTTAAGGGCAACCGCAAAAGAACTCCCGAAATTAAGCCTTGAAGCTCAGCTTGGACAGTATAATAGCCCAAAGTTTGACCAGTCGTTTGCAATCTCACAGAGTATTCCTTTTCCAACACTTTTTAAAGCAAGAAAAGACTTAATCAATGAGAATATTAAAAGCAAACAGATTGATAAGGAAATTACAGCGAATGAACTAGTAAAACAGGTGCGTACTTACTATTATCAGATTGAATATTTACAGTATAATAAAGCTCAGTTGACGAGGCTGGACAAATATTATGAGGAATTCATCAGAATTGCAACCGTAAGATTCAAAGCGGGTGATATTAAAAAGATAGAAATCAGTACTGCAGAAACCCAAAAAGGAGAAATTGATCTGCTGCTCAGACAAAATGAAGTCTTTCTGAATAATGCCTATAAGAATTTAAAGACCCTTATGAATACGTCAGAAAATCTTGAAGTTCCGTTTAACAAAGATTATGTTCCTTTAAAAGCAGAAAATGTACTCGACAGTGCAGTGGTAGCCAACAATCCGTCTGTAAGAGCCTTTTACCAGGAAATGGAAATTGCTGAGAAAAATAAGAAAGTTGAAAAATCTCTTGGACTCCCTGATTTCAGCTTAGGATATACCAACCAGTCTTTGATTGGTCTTCATACCATCAACGGGCAGGAGAATTTTTATAACTCAGGGAAACGTTTTCAGTCGGCAACGGTAGGAGTGGCTATTCCTTTGACTTTTGGAGCGACAAAAGCTAGGATTCAGGCTCTGGAATATGACAGACAGGTTGCAGAAACCAATGCGAAAATGCGGCAGAAACAACTTTCCGCACAGTTGGACAATGCGTTCAGTCAATACCAGCAGGATATTCAGCAGTATGATTATTACATAAGTCAGGCGTTGCCAAATGCTGAGAAAATTGTAAAAGCGGCCCAGTTAGGTTATAAAACAGGAGAGATCTCCTATGTCGAATATCTTTTTGCCCTGCAGACGGCTACAAACATTCAGCTGAAATATCTGGAATCTATCCAGCAGGTGAATCAATCTGTAGTAACTATTAATTCAATCATTAATAAATAATATAAAAGCGCTGAAATACAGTATCAGACAAAATACATTCTTAGATATGAAACTCAAATATAATATCATACCCCTTATCCTCATTTCACTATTACTGACAAGTTGTGGAAAAAAAGAAGCTTCAGAAGAAAAAGCTCCTGAGAAAACAGAACAGAAAGAACAGGCACATGAAGAAGCTCCACAAACTATAGCCTCACTCACGGAAGAACAGATGAGGTCTGTAGGAGTGGCTTTGGGAACCGTAGAAATGAAAGAGCTGACATCAACGATAAAAGCCAACGGTTTGCTCAGTGTACCGAACAGTAATAAAGCAACCATCACTTCCCTGTACGGAGGAATTATCAAAACCATCAATATCCAGGTAGGAAGTATCGTGAAAAAAGGACAAGTCATTGCAACCATTGCCAACCCGGAATATATCCAGCTTCAGGAAGATTATCTGACTACCAACAGCAGAATAACCTATGCAGAACAGGAATACAGAAGACAAAGAGAGCTTTTTGATAATGATGCAGGAGCCAAGAAGAACCTTCAGAGTGCCGATGCAGAACTGAAAACCTTAAGAACAAAAAGAGCTTCCCTGTTGAAACAGCTTCAGATGATGGGAATAAGCCCTGGAAAAGTAAACAATGGAAATATGAAATCCGGTCTGGTGATCACAGCACCTATCAGTGGAACGATCAGCAGTATTACAGCACAGATCGGAAGCTATGTAGATATCTCTTCTCCCGTAGCTACAGTGATTGATAACGGCTCCATCCATCTCGATCTTCAGGTGTTTGAAAAAGATCTTCCTAAAATGAGAGTGGGGCAGATTGTTCATTTTAAACTGACCAACAATCCGGAAACCGAATATGATGCAAGAATTTACAGCATAGGATCTTCTTTTGAAAATGAAAGTAAAACTATTTCCATGCATTGCGAAGTGATCGGAAACAAATCCGGACTGATTGACGGAATGAATATCACCGGAATTGTAAGCCTTGATAAAAGTACAACCCCGGCAGTTCCTACAGAAGCCATTGTAGAAGCAGACGGGAAATATTTTGTATTTGTTCAGACCGATAAAAAAGCGGAAGAAGAGCATGAAGAAAAAGGCAAACCACATCCGAAAACCTTAAACTTTGAAAAAATAGAAATAGTGAAAGGAACATCTGATATGGGATATACCGCGATAACCCCGGTGGGGAATATTCCTGACAATGCAAAAATAGTAGTGAAAGGAGCATTTTTCGTGAATGCCAAACTGGTTAATTCAGGAGAACACGAACATTAATGAAAGTAGCCGGAACTAGTAAAATATCGATTTTTATCCTTAAATTAGAGCTGTTTACGTAATTTTTATTGAATGAAAACGGTT
This sequence comes from Chryseobacterium sp. 22543, assembly GCF_052044565.1. NCBI lineage: Bacteria > Pseudomonadati > Bacteroidota > Flavobacteriia > Flavobacteriales > Weeksellaceae > Chryseobacterium > Chryseobacterium sp. 22543. Next base: position 155,901 of record NZ_JBQENH010000004.1, on the reverse strand, counting down.
GGGGAAAACTCAAGATAACCTCACCGAATTTTAATAAATAACCCAATTATGTTATTAAACAAAAAAATATCAGTCTGGTATTTCATCCGTGAAATAAAAAGCCAAATCCTGTTTATCGGAATGTTTGCCATAGCCATTGGCCTTTTGGACGAACTGCCATGGTTTCGCAAGATCTCACTGCCGTTGAATATTCCTGCTTTGCTGGGAACGGCTGTATCATTGCTTCTGGCATTCCGTACTTCCCAGTCCTATGAAAGATGGTGGGAAGCCAGAACTGTTTGGGGGGCAATTGTTAACGATTCCCGGACTTTTGTAAGGTTGATTATTCAGTTTATGCCGGTGGGAAATGACAAAATAATAAAAGATTTTGCCGAAAGACAAATTACCTGGACGTATGCACTTGGGGAATCTTTGAGAAAACTGCCGTTTTCTGAAAAAGTTCAGCAATATTTGGATCAGCATCAGATCAAAGGAACCAATATTCCCAATGCAATTCTGGACGAACACTCCAGACAGCTGAAAGAAATTGCAGCTTCCAAAGGATTGACCGATTTTCAGCAGATGCAGCTGAATGATATCATCACAAGGCTCTGCGACAGTATGGGGAAATGTGAAAGACTGAAGAATACGGTTTTCCCACGTTCTTACAGTGTTTTAGTTCATATTTTAATCTATGTTTTTGCGGCAATTCTTCCCTTTGGACTTGATGATTCACAGCTGTTGGTAGAAATTGCCATTACTTTCCTGGTTCCGGTGACATTCATTGCTATTGAAAAAACATCCATCATCATGCAGGATCCGTTTGAAAATGGTCCTGTAGACACTCCGATGACTTCCCTGGCGCAGACCATAGAAATCAATATCAGGCAAATGATCGGTGAGCAGAATGTTCCCCCTAAAAAAGAAAATACATCTTATTATGAAATGTAATTAAACCATACACCATATGGAAAGCACACCAACACAAATTGTTTCTGCAGGAAGCAGACATAAAAAGAACCTCCTGATCGTACTCTGCCTTAGCGGAACCTATCTCATTGCTGAGGTAATAGGAGGAATTGTTACCAACAGTCTGGCGTTATTGGCTGATGCAGCCCATATGCTGACAGACGTTGTAGGATTGTTACTGGCATTTATCGCCATCAAAATTGGAGAAAGAAAAGCAGATCCTTCAAGAACATATGGGTATTACAGGACAGAAATATTGGCAGCCGTAATCAATGCGGTGGTTTTACTGGCTATTTCGATCTATGTTTTATTTGAAGCTTACAAGCGGTTTCAAGATCCGCCGGAAGTACAAAGTAAATCCATGCTGATTGTAGCAGGAATCGGATTAATCGTCAATATTGTCGGAATGATGATTCTGAGAAAAGACTCAGAAAGCAGCTTAAATATGAAAGGCGCGTATTTTGAAGTACTTTCAGACATGCTGACCTCTGTAGGAGTGATGATAGCAGGAGTGATTATGCTCACAACAGGCTGGTACTACGCCGATCCGTTGATCTCAGCCGCAATTGGATTACTGATCTTCCCAAGAACATGGAGACTGTTGAAAGAAGCCATTAATGTGTTGCTTGAAGGAACTCCTAAAGAAGTGGATATTCATGAACTTCGTAAATCTCTGGAACAAGCTCCGGGAGTGAAAAATATTCATGACCTGCATGTATGGTCACTGACATCAAGCGTCAATGCTATGAGTGCTCATGTGGTAAAAGAAGCAGCATATTCTCAGAATCAATTGTTAAAAATATTGACGGATACTACTGTGAATAACTTTAAAATCAGTCATACAACTTTTCAGATAGAAGATGAAGGCTATGAAGAAAATGAAGTCCATCTGTAAAAAATTAAAAACTTACAATGAAAAAAGATATAGAACACAAACTCATTGATAAAAATACCAAACCTACCAGTATGAGGATTTTGGTATATGATTTTTTAAGCTCTCAGGAAGCGGCTTTATCCCTTTCTGAAATAGAAAATTATTTTGACAATGCTGACAGAATTACCATCTACAGAACATTGAAAACCTTTGAAGAAAAAGGAATTGTTCACAGCATTCAGGAAAATACAACCACAAAATACAAATTATGCGAAGACGATTGCGATGAAAAAACACATAAAGACTGGCACCTGCATTTCTATTGTAAAATATGCAAACAAACCACCTGCAAAGAAGATATTTCCTTTCCTGAAAACATACAGACCAATTTCAGGATTGATGAAATACGACTCTTTGCCAAAGGAATCTGCGAAAACTGTCTTGAAAGTTTGCAATAGCATTGCATCAGTCTCACGTTTAAATTTGTATAAAAATATCAGTTATGGAAAAATGCTGTAGTACAACCCCGGAAAAGCCCGATACAAAAGGGCACAAACATAACCATTCAGAAGGAGATGGACATGACCACGATGGCCATGATCATTCTCACGATTCCGCAGATCAGACGGTCTTTCAGATGTTTCTTCCTGCCATTATATCCTTTGCGATCTTATTATTGGGAATTGCCTTTGATAACTATATAAAACCCTTATGGTTTACTGGCTGGGTACGTTTGGTATGGTTCCTGGCGGCTTATATTCCCGTAGGATTCCCTGTATTGAAAGATGCCTATAAAAGTATCATCAAAGGAGATGTGTTTTCAGAATTCTTTCTGATGAGCATTGCAACCATTGGGGCTTTTGTCATTGGAGAATACCCGGAAGGAGTAGCGGTAATGCTCTTTTATGCCGTAGGAGAAGTATTTCAGTCTATGGCAGTGACCAGAGCCAAAGGAAATATAAAAGCACTATTGGATCAGCGTCCTGATGAGGTAACCGTGATGGAAAATAATCAGCCTAAAACAATGAAAGCTAAAGAAGCTAAAATTGGAGATATTATTCAGCTGAAACCCGGTGAAAAACTGGCTCTGGATGGAGAACTGCTTTCAGATTCAGCTTCATTCAACACGGCGGCCTTAACAGGAGAAAGTAAACCTGATACCAAAAATAAAGGCGAAGTCGTTCTTGCCGGAATGATAAACATGAACAGTATTGCTTTGGTTAAAGTAAATACGGCCTATGAAGACAGTAAATTGAGTAAAATTCTGGAACTGGTTCAGAATGCCACAGCGCAGAAAGCTCCTACCGAATTATTCATCAGAAAATTTGCTAAAGTATATACCCCTATTGTAGTATTTCTTGCCATAGGAATCTCTTTACTGCCCTATTTCTTTGTGAGCGATTATCAATTCAGAGACTGGCTGTACAGAGCATTGATTTTCCTTGTCATTTCTTGTCCTTGTGCATTGGTAATCTCTATTCCGTTAGGGTATTTCGGAGGAATCGGAGCCGCAAGCCGAAACGGAATTTTATTCAAAGGAAGTAATTTCCTGGACAGCATTGCAGAGATTCAGAATGTCGTGATGGATAAAACAGGAACGATGACAGAAGGTGTATTCAAAGTTCAGGAAGTAAGCATGAACCCTGAATTTAACAAAGAAGAAATCCTTCAGATGGTCAATGCCCTCGAAAGTAAAAGTACCCATCCGGTAGCAACAGCTATTCACAATTATGTAGGAGATATCAATCACGCCATTCCTTTAGAAAATGTAGAAGAAATTGCCGGTCACGGACTGAAAGCGACTGTTAACGGTAAAGAACTTCTGGTAGGGAATTTTAAGCTGATGGATAAATTCAGTATCAGTTACGATACCAACCACTCCAGTATTGTTTACACCGTGATCGCAGTAGCTTATGACAAAAAGTTCGTAGGGTATATCACGATTGCTGACAGCATAAAAGAAGATGCTAAAGAAACCGTAGACAATCTGCATAAAATGAATGTAAAAGCTACGATGCTGAGCGGTGATAAAGGAACCGTGGTGAAATATGTAGCAGATCAGCTGGGAATTGACAATGCATTTGGAGATCTGCTGCCTGAAGATAAAGTAAATAAGGTTAAAGAAATCAAAGCTAAAAACCAAACGGTAGCTTTCGTAGGAGACGGAGTGAATGACGCACCTGTAGTTGCTTTAAGTGATGTGGGAATTGCGATGGGAGGTTTAGGAAGTGATGCCACTATTGAAACAGCTGATGTCGTGATTCAGGATGATAAACCGAGTAAAATTCCAATGGCAATCAACATCGGGAAACAAACGAAAAAGATCGTTTGGCAGAATATCATTCTTGCCTTCGCGGTAAAAGCAGTTGTTCTTATCCTTGGAGCAGGAGGGTTGGCAACCATGTGGGAAGCTGTTTTTGCAGATGTGGGAGTCGCATTGCTGGCAATTTTAAATGCAGTGAGAATTCAGAGGATGAAATTTTAAAAAGCAAATAATAAGCACAACTAAATTATATTCAATAAAGGCTCTGCTGAATTTCAGCAGGGCTTTTGTTTTAAATTATACATCATACCAGCCATTCCATTGAGATCCATATTATGCTATTGAGACTCCTACGAAGTGACAAGGAGACTGCCTTCGCTTTCCGTATAAACTATGACTGACAATTACAACTAGTATAAAATGATACCCATAGTTTGTCATTCTGTAAGAATCTAATGATCAGTCTCATTATTATCAGTTTTAAATTTTATTGCAGATAAAATCTTCGCGCCTTAAAACAGCAAGTATTTTAAAAAAAACTTGCGTCTTTGCGTTTCCAACATCACATCAAAACTTAATTTAGAAAGGTAATAGGTTTTTTGTTGGATAAACGCAAAGGTGCAAAGAAGATAAAAATTGTGTTGTTTTTAAGGGCGCAAGAAAATCAAAGATTTTCAGCTAGTTTACTTCTTAATTGAATGTCTTATTCAAAAACATTAAGTATTCGGAAACATTTTTAGCGCCTTTATGATTTCAACAAAATAAAAAAGCTCTGCCAAAAACATCAGCAAAGCTTTTATCAACAAGATTAAATTGAATATAAAGAACTAAATTTTAGTTTAGGTCTAAAGTTTCAATCAAAGTTCGGGATAATATTATATCGGTGACAGGCACAGTTTTGTAATTTTTATGGGTAACAGTAAACAACCATAATGACATTCATCATAAATCTATTATAAAACAATTTTGAAGTAGTATATTTGTAACAGAGAACTAAAACGTTGAGGTTATTCATTTCCATATTCATCATTTTTACCGTTGCAGTACGTCCCGTTTTGCCATTGGTAAACTATGCTGTGAACTATGATTATATTGTGAAAAACCTTTGTGAGAACAGAAACGTACCCCAATCAACATGTAAGGGAAAATGCTACGTGGAAAAAGAACTGTCAAAAACAGAAAAACAGTCCAATAGCTCCCAAACAATAAAGATTGCAGGATTAGATGTTTTTATTTCTCATGATATCCTTTCTTTTTCTTCTCTTTTGAATTCGGAATCTCTTTCTGAAATTCCTGATTCAAGCTATTTTAATTCTCATTCTTCAGAATATTTTTCCAGGATATTCCATCCTCCGTTGGCTTAATTTTTATTATAAACTATGTTTTTAGTTGATAAAATAGAAGTGCTTAAAACTTTTATTAATAAGTCATTAAAGATATATTCTACAATTAAAATGAATAATTGTAAGCTGTTAGAATACACTATTTCTTTTTGAAGAATTCTGTGTTTTTTCAGACTTATGCATTGTGCCATAATTTTATTTAACATTATTAATTTCAATTTAACATTAAAATGAAATCTCTCATTATTATGACTGCCCTGCTGTCCATATCAATACTGTCGTGTGCCAAGGAAACGCCTCAGGTAAAGCATGCAAGCCATATGGACTCTTCAGGAAAGAAAATAGAAAATATACTGGTCGTAAATGAAGAAGATCCGATCTGTCACATGAAGACTGCCGGATCTCTTAAAGATACAGCAGTATATAAAAATAAAACGTATGGTTTTTGCAGTGTTTACTGCAAGGATGAATTCAAAAAAAGCCCTGAGAAATATGCCCAAAAATAAAAAAACCAATAATAAAAGTAAGGTAATCATACCGATCGCATTATTTGCATTGCTTTTTCTGGGAATAGGGATAGGAATGGGGTATTTTAAAAAGAACCTTTATACCGTGATGAAAGTTCCCGATTTTGAACTGACGGATCAGAACAGCAAAAAAATCACTAATAAAGATATGTTGGGTAAGGTATATCTTGTAGAGTTTTTCTTCAGCAAATGTCCTACAATATGTCCGGTGATGAATACCAATATGAAGGCTATTCAGAACCAGGTCAATGATCCCAACTTCGGCATCATTTCCATCAGCATTGATCCGGAAAATGATACCCCTGAAGCTTTAAAAGAACATGCTAAAAGAATAGGGGCGACATCTCCCAACTGGCATTTCCTGACAGGAAACCGTACATACATTGGTGATCTTGCTGATAAATTTAATATCTACGTAGGTGACAAGGAAGATGAAGGAGAAAGCCTGAACCACAGCGGAATGATTGCCCTGGTAGATCAGAATGGAAATATCAGATGCAGATATAACAAAGAAAATATGCCGATTCTGTATTATTCAGGATTAAATTATGGAGATCCGGAAGGTAAAACACCTCTGCTGACGGGAAAGTATCACCCTGACAGAGAAATCCTGATTGAGGATATTAAGAAATTATTGAAATAAGGGAGATGGGAGCGCGAAGCTGGAAGCTGGAAGTTCTTCCAGACGGTAAAGCTGTAGCGGTTTTTAGATAGCTATAGAAGTAAATAGAAGTTGAAGGATTTATACTTTAATGCCAATTACTTCCAGCCTCCATCTCCCATCTTCCAGCTTAGCAAAAAAACATTGTTCAACCATAAACAAAAACGTTATGAAGATTTTGAAAATAGCTGCTGTAACTGCAGTTTTCGCGGCCCAGTTTACACTGGCTCAGTTTAAGCAGACACCTCTGCCATACGCTTATAATGCTCTGGAAGGAAATATTGATGCCCAGACTATGGAAATTCATTATTCAAAACATGCGGCAGCATATGTAGCTAACCTGAATAAAGCAATTACAGGAACTCCACAGGAAAAGGAAACGTTGTTTCAGATTCTTTCCAATGTTTCAAAACTGCCTGTTGCAGTAAGAAATAATGCGGGAGGACATTATAACCATGAACTGTTCTGGACTGTTCTGACCCCTCAAAAAAATACACAGCCTTCTGCAAAATTAGCAAAAGCCATCACTGAAACTTTCGGAAGTATAGATGCTTTTAAAGAAAAAATGGCTAAAGCCGGAGCGGATCGTTTCGGTTCAGGATGGGCCTGGCTTTCTGTAGGAAAAGATGGAAAATTGTTTGTTTCCTCTACTCCTAACCAGGACAACCCTTTGATGGATGTGGTAGAAGAAAAAGGAACTCCTATTTTCGGAATTGATGTCTGGGAACATGCTTATTATTTAAAATATCAGAACAAAAGAGCAGATTATCTTACCGCTATCTGGAACGTGACGAACTGGAAAGAGATCAGCAGAAGATATGACGAAGCTTTAAGTAAGAAATAGTCTGATGAAATTATTTTACAGCATACTTTTTACTTTATATATGGTGCTAAGACCTTTGGTGCCAGTGGTAGAGTATGCTGTAAATTATGATTATATCATTAAAGTTCTCTGTGTGAATAAATCCAGGCCAGAAATTCACTGCAATGGAAAGTGTTACTTGAGCAAAGAGCTGGCAAAAGCCAATAACGAGACAGAGTCTACTCCTTTCAATAAAATAAAAAACTCAGGACAGAAAATTCTTGATATATATACATTGCCTGAGATAACAGAGGTTATCATTACTGGAAAAATTATACTTTCCAATTTCAACTTTATCTATGAAACAGCATATTCTTTTCTGTTTCTGACTCATATTTTCAAACCACCGGTTTTTTAAGTTAAACCATCACTATTCAACCACAAAAGTCACAAAGCTTACATCAATTAAAAATCAAAGATTTAAAAAAGTGTAAGTGTTCTTATTGTGCATAAAATCTATCACTTAAAAACTTAAGTGTAGGAACTTTTGTGCCTTTTGTGGTAAAAAAGAATGTTTTCACATTACATAATTAGTATTCAACTTAAAAAATCAACAATGAAAATCTATAAATTTTTATCACTATTCTTTATTGCCTTTACTTTATTCTCTTTTGCAGCCTGCGAAAGCAGCAGGGATGACGAAAATCCACAGGATACCACACCCGGAAAACTTCAGATCAAATTTGAAAACGGATTTAATAATGTAGGAGATGTTGTTTTAAATCAGACGGTTCAGACTTCTTCTCAGGGACAAAAACACAATTTTTCGGCTTTAAAATATGTCATCAGTAACATATCACTGATAGACGAAAACGGAAATGAATTTAAATACAATGAAAACAATCCTGATAAAGGCGCTTTCATAGTAGATCAGGCGGATGCGGTAGCCGGAATTATATACCTGAATCTGGATGGTATTCCGAAAAACAATTATAAGAAAATAAAATTCGGATTGGGAATCAGCCAGAAAGCCTACTTACTGGGACAAGATGGTCAAGCGGAATTCTGGACAAAAGCCAAGCAGAAAGGGCTGACGTGGTCATGGGCTGCCGGGTATATTTTTGTGAAACTGGAAGGGAAATATGGAAATGATGCCCCTTCAAAGGAATTTATGAATCATACAGGAAATATGGGAAATGTTACCGCTAATGAACAGGCTGACCTATACCGTGAAATCACATTGAATCTTCCGACAACAGCAAGAGTGACGGGACAAATTCGTCCTTCTGTCCATATTCTTGCGGATCTGAATCAGTTTTTGAGTGGAGATAAAGCGCTTACCCTTACTACAACTAATGATATGTTGATGGGCTCAAACCAGCATTTGGTAGACGTTACCAATAACCTTACCAAAATGTTTAAAGTAGACCACGTTCACAATGATTAATTTTCTTATTAAAAGGATGTTGGTTCTGCTTGTATTGATTATGAGCTGTATTTCCTGTTCTGATGAGGTGATTCAGCCACTGGAAAAAGATGAAGCATACAATCTGCAGTTTCCTTCTTATTTTCCGGAAATGACTTTCGATAAATCAATCAATCCGGTAACCAAAAACGGAGTAGAGCTGGGCCGAAAATTATTCTATGAAGGAAGACTTTCCCGAAACAATACCATTTCATGCGGCTTCTGCCATATTCAGGAAAATGCTTTCACCCATCACGGACATACCGTAAGCCATGGTGTGGATGACAGAATAGGAATCAGAAATGCGCCACCCATTCAGAATATGGCTTTTTTGAAAAGATATATGTGGGACGGTGTTATTCATAACCTCAATGAACAACCGATAAGCCCTATTACAGATGTCAATGAGATGGACAGTTCTATACCGGAAGCCATTTCAAAAATAAAAGATGATCAGAAATATAAAAAACTTTTCAGGGAAGCGTACGGAGATGAAACCATTACCGGAGAAAGAATTCTAAAAGCACTGTCACAGTTTATGGCTTCTTTAATTTCTGCAGATTCAAAATATGACAGGTTCAGGCAGGGAAAAGAGCAGTTTACTTCTACAGAATCTCAGGGAATGGCTTTGTTCGGACAGAAATGTGCCTCTTGCCATAGCGGAGAATTATTTACCGATGAAAGCTTCCGTAATACAGGAATGTATTATAACACCGAGTTCAAAGATGCAGGGCGTTACAGAGTTACTCTTAATCAGGTAGACTGGATGAAATTCCGTGTTCCAAGTTTGAGAAACGTAGAATATACAGCACCTTATATGCATGACGGAAGGTTTTACACATTAGATGCTGTACTCAATTTCTATTCAGAACAGGTGGAAGATAATGCGAATCTTGATCCTCAGCTGAAACAGAATGGTCATACAGGAATAGCCATGAATAGTCAGGAAAAACAGTCGATTATTGCTTTCCTGAAAACATTGTCCGACAAAAGTTTTATATCCAATCCAAAATTTGCAGAATAAATTATAGAAAACATGAAGAAGATTATAGCAATACTATGTTTAATGGTATTTAGCCTGAGCCAGGCAAATCTGGTTAGAGACAGTATGTATATTGCTCAGAATGGCTTTAGCAGAATTGATTTTGATGATGACTGTGATGCATGCGGTTGTGCGGCCGGTAACGGATCATCCGGTTTTGAATCTTTGCTGAATCCACAGTTTATCGGAATCAAATATTTTGCACAGCATTACAAAGCAAAAGAAAATTTATTTGTAAAAGATCTTACACAGGATCAGTATTTTAATACCTTACAGCTTTGGGGAAAAATTCCATTGACTAAAAAACTAAGTGTATATGCAAGTCTGCCATTTCATTTTCATGAAAAAAGGACTATGCAGGGAGATATCAAAATCAACGGAATCGGAGATCTGAACCTGATGGGAATCTATCAGCTAATGAGCTCTAAAGATAATTTCCATCACGTGAGCGGAGGTTTGGGCGTGAAAATTCCTTTGGGAAAGTTTGATGAAAAAGGAGCATCCGGAGTCAATCCGAGTTTTCAGTTGGGAACAGGAAGCTGGGATTATCAGGCGGCTTTGAATTATAAATTTCAAAAGAATAAAGTAGCTGTATTGGTCAATACAGACTATACAATCAAAACGGAAAATAAGAAGAATTACCATTTCGGAAACCAGTGGAACTACGCTGCAACAGGATTTTATCAGGTTGCAGGAAATGAAAAATCTATCTTTTCTGTAAAAACCGGAGTGCAGGGAGAAGTGTATGCTCAGAACAAGCAGTTTGATGAAGCCCTGCCCAATACAGCCGGAAGTGCATTGTATGGGAAGATTGGGTTTGAAGCCTCTTATAAAAAACTGAGCCTGGGAAGTGAACTCATGCTTCCTATGTATACCCATTTGGCTGGTGGTGATATTGAAGCAAAATCCAGATTTAGTATTTTCCTGAATATCGGAATTTAAATAAAACCCCTTTTTAATCATGTTAAAGCTCCTTCGGGAGCTTTAATTGTTTATGAATCATGATTTTAATTGGGGGTTAGGAATAATTTTTTATCTTTGCCGAAATTTGGTGAGCCCTAAAAAGCTCTTAAAAGGGAATCCGGTGAAAATCCGGAACAGACCCGCTGCTGTAAGCTCCGCACCAAGATTTTTGAAGAATATATCCACTGTTTTTTAATGGGAAGGATTTCAAAAATGGAGTAAGTCAGAAGACCTGCCAGAAAATAATCGTTTGACGCTTTCGTGGAATAAAGCTTAGGACATCAATGATTCTGTGCAGTGACAGCTGTGCTTTGTCGTTGTATTCTTATATCCATTAGCGTCTTCATTATCCTAAATGAGCTAATGGCGGCAAAATTAACTATATCTGCAATTCATAAAGCTGTTTTCACAATACTGGTGTTAACATTTCATCTTTTGTCTTCTCAAACCAAAAAAGACAGTGTTCAGGAAGAATCAATCAAAGGGATCAACCTTTACAAGAAAAACTTCAAAGAAATTCTTCCGGCACAAACCCTGCAGGGCGAGCAGCTGGAAAGACTGAACAGTCATTCTGTAGCAGATGCTCTTCGGTATTTTTCCGGTGTTCAGATCAAAGACTATGGAGGGATTGGCGGATTGAAAACCATTAATGTCCGAAGCCTCGGAAGTCAGCATGTAGGCGTTTTCTATGATGGAATTCAACTGGGAAATGCACAGAACGGACTGGTAGATCTGGGAAGATATTCTTTGGATGATCTGGAAGAAATATCATTGTATAACGGGCAGAAAAGCGAGATTTTTCAGCCGGCAAAAGATTTCGGTTCTTCGGGATCTATCTATTTACAGCCTAAAACGCCTGTATTTAAAGGAATAAAGAAAACCAATCTTGTGATAAGAGCAAAAAGTGCCTCCATAGACCTTTTTAATCCGTCATTCCGATTGGAACAGAAAATTTCAGACAGAACTTCTGCCAGCTTCAGTGGAGAATTTCTGCAAAGTGATGGGATTTACAGATTTCGGTATGCCAAGAAATATCCTGATGGACAGCAGGCTTATGATACGATTGCAAAGAGGCAGGACTCAGATATCAAAGCGAAACGTTTTGAAACTTCGTTAAACGGAACTTTAAATAACGGAAGCTGGAATGTAAGAGGCTATGGTTATATTTCAGACCGTGGAATGCCGGCTCCTATTGTGAATGGCCGTTTTGGAGGAAGAGGAGCAAGACTTTCTGATGAAAATTATTTCGTGCAGGCCAATCTTCGGAAAAAACTGTTTCCCAGATTTGAAACTCAGCTGAAAGCAAAGTTTGCCTACGATTACACTCATTTTATGGATACTGTTCGCTCGCAGTCTATTATTCATACCGATAACACCTATATCCAACGAGAGCTCTATCTTTCCTCATCCAATATCTATTCTATCACATCCAATTGGGATGTCAGTCTGAGCGGGGATTTTCAGTACAATAATCTGGATGCCAATCTGGATAACTTTTCTTATCCTACACGTTACACTACATTGGTTGCATTGGCAACAACGTATCAGTGGAACAGATTCAAGATCCTGGGCAGCCTTTTAGGAACTTTTACTTTTGAAGAAGTAAGAAAAAATAAAAGACCCGGAGACAGCAGAGAATGGACCCCCGCTGTATTTATGAGCTACCAGCCTGAAATAATTCCTGAACTTACTTTAAGAGCTTTCTATAAAAGGATTTTCCGACTGCCAACCTTCAATGATCTGTATTACACTAATATCGGAAATACTTACCTGAAGCCGGAATTTACCAATCAGTATGATGTAGGATTTACGTATCAGAAGAATTATAAAAACCGATTCTTTACATCCTTTTATGCTAAAGTAGACGGTTATTACAACAAAGTACAGGATAAGATTGTTGCAGCCCCTAACGGAAGTATGTTCCGCTGGCTGATGATGAACCTTGGACGGGTTGAAATCATAGGTGCTGACGTGAATGTTCAGGCAGAAATGCAGTTAGGAAAAGTAAAACTGAGACCCTTGCTTTCCTACACTTACCAAAGTGCAAGAGATATGACAGATCCGGAGGATACATTCTACCAAAATCAGATTCCTTACACACCATGGCATAGTGGCTCCTTCACCCTGATGGCGGACTATAAAGACTGGAGTTTCAATTACAGTGCGATGTATGTAGGAGAAAGGTATGATGTGAACCAGGACAACATTCAATACAATTATGTACAGCCTTGGTATACCCATGATCTGTCTGTTCAGAAAAAATTCAACTGGGCGAATCATCAATTTAAAGTAAACCTTGAGATGAATAATATTTTCAACCAATATTATGATGTAGTGATCAATTATCCGATGCCGGGAAGAAACTTTAAACTTATTCTAAACTTTACCTTATGAGAAAACTAAACTTTTACTTTTTATTTCTTGTCTTAGCTTTTCTTAGTTCATGCCGTACGGATGATATTATTGTCCGCCAGGAAGTGGTAGAGGGACTTCCATCAGAAAATACAGCAATCAAAGGTTTCTACATGCTGAATGAAGGAAATATGGGAAGCAACAAATGTACCTTGGACTTTTTTGATTATACCAAAGGAACCTATTACAGGAACATCTACGCGGAGATTAATCCGAATGTTGTGAAAGAACTGGGAGATGTTGGAAATGATATTAAGATCTACGGAAGCAAGCTGTATATTGTTGTCAATGTTTCCAACAAGATTGAAGTGTTGGATGCCAAAACAGCCAAACGTATTACTTCTATTCCATTACAGAACTGCCGTTATTTAACCTTTAAAGGAGGGAAAGCTTATGCCAGCAGCTATGCAGGTCCGGTAGCGGTTAATCCAAAAGCACCCAAAGGAAAAATTGTGGAAATTGATACAGTTTCTCTTTCCATCCAGCGTGAAGTGGTAGTAGGGTATCAACCGGAAGAAATGGAAATTGTAGGGAATAAATTATTTGTGGCCAATTCCGGAGGATACAAAGCTCCTGATTACGACAATACCGTTTCTGTAATAGACCTGAACACTTTTACTGAAATCCAAAAATTAAATGTTGCGATTAATCTTCACCACATTAAAAAAGATAATTACGGTGATCTGTACGTGAGTTCAAGAGGAGATTATTATAACGTTCCTTCCAGCCTATACCTTATAGATGCAGCAACAGGAATTGTTAAAAAAGATTTCCACCTCGCAGTGAGTGAAATGACAATCGTTAATGATAAACTCTATTTCTACGGAAATGAATTCAATTACAACACGCACAGCTATAAGAAGAGCTTTGGGATCATTGATGTAAAAACAGAACAAATTATTGCCAACAGCATTTTTGACAAAGAATACGAAACTGCGATTAAAACACCTTACGGAATTGCTGTAAACCCAATCACAGAAGATATCTATATGACAGATGCCAGAAATTATGTTTCTATGGGATTTGTCTATTGCTTTGATAAAAACGGACATTTTAAATGGAAAACAGAAGGCGGAAATATCCCTGCCCACTTTACCTTTTTATACAAATAACCAAACTTTAAGAAATGAAGAGAAATACCTTTACTTATTTAAAAATCGGAGTTTTATCATGTTTCCTGGCAGGTGTAATAGCCTGTAAGCACGATGATGAAGAGGAGTTTACCTTTAACGGTCTTGATGATTCTTATTCCATTGAACGTTTAAAGGTTTTGAGTATTCCAACCAATGCTTCAGGATCGGTTACGTGGAGTATCAATGATTCTATTATCTCTCAAAATTCAGAACTTGAATTTATCAGCCCAACAGCAGATGCTTATCCGCTGACTTTAAAAATTAATAACAAAGGAAACGAACAGGTTTATCATTCTAAAATCATTGTTACCAAAGAGAAAACACCTTACAGTAAATATATTGCTAAAGTATTGGAATTCCGTCCTGCTGTAGGACAGTTCATGAATGAAATTCCGGAATATATGCCTGGAAATACCGCTGCAAATATGCTTCAGAAAGCAAACGAATCGTTGGTGGGAGGTAATTCTACCATGATCAGTCTGGGCGGATATGGCGGATATGTGGTTTTCGGTTTTGATCATACCATTCCGAATTTGAACGGAAGGGATTTTAAAGTGTTAGGAAATGCATTCTTTGGAAATGATGCCAGTGATCAACGTTCAGGATCATGTGAGCCGGGAATTATTATGGTAGCCTACGACAGAAACAAAAACGGAAAACCTGATAATGATGAATGGTATGAAATTGCAGGCAGCGAATATTTTAAAAACGCAACAGTAAAAGATTACAGTATAACGTACCATAAACCTGATGAAAATAAAACACCTGTAGCCGGAACCGAATTCTGGCAGACCGATGTAGAATATATCAAGTGGAATGATAATCTGGGGAATCAAGGTTTTAAAACAAAAAATACGTTCCATGCACAAAGCTATTATCCTTTATGGTTTACCGATAGTTCTTACGGCTTTTCGGGAACAAGACTGGCAAACAATTTTTACGATCAGAATGGTGACGGATCGTATTGGGTAGGAAAGTCATATGATTTCGGATACGCTGATAATGCTCCGAATAATGACGAAGCTTCCAATATTGATATTTCATGGGCTGTAGACAGAAACGGAAAATATGTGAAACTTCCCGGGGTAGATTTTATGAAAATATATACAGGAGTCAATCAGGAAGCTGGCTGGCTGGGAGAAGTTTCTACAGAAGTGGCAGGAGCCTACGATTTACATTTCAAATAATAATTCAATCTATTTAAATTAATAAAAAATGAAAAAGTTTTACCTTTTTATGATGCTTTTTCTGTTTGCATGTCTATCAAATGCACAGATAAAAGTTCAGGGCGTACCCAGAAATGATATTTCGGGGATCAGCAAGCTTAATACCACCACAATCAGTTTTTCTGATATTCAGTATTGGGTAGGATCAGGAGCTAACCAAGCTGCTTTTGTAGTGCAGTGGAACGACAGTAAAAACCCTGACGCTATGGTTTGGGGATTCAAATGGGACGGGAATGCTACAGGTGAAGATATGCTTAAAGCTATTGCTAAAGCAGATCACAGACTTTACACATTGCTGTATCAGGGAACACAATTTGGGTCAGCAGTAGGAGGAATAGGTTTTGACATAAACGGTCAAGGTACCAATGCACTGATCAAAAGCGGAAATGCCACTTATCCGTTATATCCGGTGAATGGTTTCGTTAATACAACAGCTTATGATTTTGACAGTTATACCATCGTAGATGCTGCCAACGATCACTGGCAGTCCGGATGGACGGTTAACGGGTATTGGTCTTATTGGGTAAAAAACCCTGCAGATGCTGATTTCGGATATTCCAGCGTAGGAGCTTCTTCACGTGTATTAGAAAACGGCTCATGGGATGTCTGGAACTTTAACGTAGGCTTTAATTCTACCCCAATTTCATCTACGCTTACCCCTGTTTCTCCTTATGTAGCATCCAATAACTTTACCAACGGATATTTCATGGTGAACGAAGAATGGTTTGGTCATACCAACGGTTCTGTGAACTTTATTGACAATAACGGTCAGATCAATTACCGTGTGTACAGTAATGCAAACAACAACCAGGCTTTCGGTGCAACTACACAATATGGAACCATCTATGGAGACAAATTCTATTTTGTATCAAAACAGGCTGCCGATGGAGGAGATACTCAATATACTCCGGGAGGAAGACTTGTTGTAGCTAATGCACAGACTATGCAGAAAATTGCCGGGTTTAATAACATTGGAGGCGGTGATGGAAGGTCATTTGTAGGAGTAAATGAGCACAAAGGATATATTGGTACTTCTACCGGAGTTGTTCTTTTCAACATTGATAATTTACAGGTAGGTTCTTTAATTGCCGGAACTGGCGGCAGCGGACAGATTGGAAATATGATCCGTACTTCACAATATGTATTCGCAGTGAAGCAAGGTGTAGGAATTTTAGTAATTAATCCTAATACAGATACGGTAGTGAGTACCATTGCCGGAGGTTTCTATTCTGTTGCTCAGGCTAAAGACGGAAGCGTATGGGGAATTCAGGATCAGAAGCTGATCAGCATCAATCCCACTACTTTTGCCACACAGGTTTACAATATCCCAACAACGAAATACATTGGAGACTGGGGAGCATGGAATGCTGGTAAATTTTCAGCAAGTAATAAAGAAAATGCCTTATACTGGATCAATTCAATCAGCAGCTGGAGTTCAGGAACACAGATTGTAAGATTTGACGTTACAACGAAAACATTTAACGAAAACTTTGCCGCAATTCCAGGGCAGACAGGACAATTTAAGCAGATTCCTTACGGTGCAGCTCTTCGTGTAAATCCTGTTACCGGTGAACTTGTTCTGAACACAACAGAAAGCGGATACGGAGCACACTATCAGAAGAACTGGATCCATACTTATAATATGGCCGGAGCTCTTATCAGTACAAAAACTTTGAATGATTACTATTGGTTCCCGGCATTAACGGTATTTACCAATAACTCAGCTCCTGTTGTGAGTAACGTTTTACCTTCACAGGTTACAGCAGGAAATACTACTGCGATTGATTTGAAATCAATAGTTTCTGATGCAGACAATATGACTGTTTCGGTTGTAAAATCCATCAAATCAAACAGTAATCCTACAGTAGTTTCTGCAGTAATTAATGATAATGATGAGCTGGTTTTAACACCACTTGTTGCAGGTACATCTGATATCGTGATCAGGTTTAACTCAAATGGTAAGTTAGTAGAAAAAACGCTTACAGTAAACAGTACTACTTCAACTTTGGCAACTGCTGAGGTTAAGAAACTTGAATTTGGTATTTATCCGAATCCGGTTACTGATATTCTTACCATCAAAACACAGGAGAAAATCCAGAATGTTTCTATGTATGATGCTTCAGGAAGAATGGTTAATGCGCAGCTGAACAACGGACAAATCAATGTAAGCGCGCTTCCAAAAGGTATTTATATTTTGAAAGCCATTACAGATAAAGCGGTATATCAGCAAAAAGTAATTAAAAACTAATACTATTTTAGATAGCAAGTCTTGTTAATATAACCCTGGCCAGTTTTGGTCAGGGTTTATTAATGAAGTGATAGAGATTTTTTTATCATGAAAAATAGTAACACATTATTCCTAATAAAAAACCCGGCAAACTTGAAAAGCCTGCCGGGTTTGATCTGTTGTGGATATTTTATTTGATGATTACCTTTTTAGAGTAGGTTTTTCCTTCTTTCGTAGTAAGGTTCATGATGTATACTCCTTGTGGCTGCTTTGTTTCAAATGTATTTGATGTCAGCTTGGAACGGAATACTTCTTTTCCTGAAGTATTGGTAAGACTAACCTCCGAACCTTGTGTAGAAATATTTTTGTCAAGAGTAAACTGTCCATTCTGACTGTGAGCCATGAAATTGATGAACGGATCTTTGTACTGATATCCATAGTATACTCTAAGCTCACCACCAATATTTAGTAATCCTGAATTCACATTGATTTTGATACGGTCAAAAGGAATGTTCATGGTAAGTTCAATCTCACCTTTGCTTGGGTCTCCAGCTCCAAGGTTGAGCAGGCTGGTACTAAGATTTTGGCGATCGTTGTTGGAAACATCTCCATTGAATGTCTCAATTGATACACCTCCCAATACCTGAGCAGATAGTGGAGTACCATTTGAACCAATTCCAATGACAAGCTTATTGGTGTTATTGGCGATATTGGTCGTTGGGAAGATCAATGTCTGTTCCGTTCTCGCCAAAAGGCCTACTGAAACCTGGATAGTAGAGTAGTCAGTTTCGTTACTTCCTACTGCATTTTGAGGATTCAATACTCCGCAGCCTAAGCATACTCCCAATACCTGGTTGGTTTGGCTGCTTACATAGGTTTTCACAATCTGTGCAAAAGACATTGTGCTTGTTAAAAATAGGAATGATGCCAAAACTGCAGCTTTCATGGTGCGTTGGCCAAGTAATAAATAAGTTTTCATATGTAGAAAAATTTTGGGTTTTAGTTTCGTGTAAATTTATAAATAAAATGATTATGTTGCTTATTTTATTTCATATTTATGTGATTTGTTAATAATTTATTGATATTTATAATTATGAATTTATTTTTACTTAATAATTTGTTTTTGTATTTCGCTGAAAATGAATGCAAAAAAATACGGTAGCTTAAAAGTCTACCGCATGTATCATATCGCTTATTTTATTATTTAATTAAAATTTTTCTGGAATATGTTTTTCCTTCTTTAGTCTGCACATTCATTATATAAACTCCTTCAGGCTGTCTCGGTTCAAAAGTGTTTGATTGTAATGTAGAACGAAATACTTCTTTACCAGAAGTGTTGAATAATGTGACTTCTGAGCCTTCTGCCGGAACATTTCCTCCAAGTGTAACCTGTCCGTTTTGACTGTGGGCCATAATGCTGATCAATGGATCCTGATAAGCATAATAAATTCGGAATCCGCCGCCAAGACTCAGTACACCTCCCGTTAAGCCTATTCTTATTCCGTCATAAGGTTTTGTCGGCTTGAATTCTACTGTTCCTCTGTTTGGTATTGCTCCCAGTTTAAGAAGACTTACATCTATCGTTCTGCGGTCCTCATTAGAAGTGCCTCCATTCATAGTTTCAAGAGTTACTCCACTTAATAACTGTACAGATAATGGAATGTTGTCTGTACCAATTCCTACAACCAGTCTTGTGTCTGATCTTAGGTCAGGAAAAATCAGTGTTTGTTGAATTCCACCCAACAAAGCTGTTCCCAATACCATTGTTGAATAGTCATCTTCGTTATACCCAACTGCATTCAAAGGATTCTCGATGTGACATCCCAGGCAGGCTACACCAAATACACCTGAGCTTTGAGCGTGTGCATAAATTCTGTTTTGTGCAAAAGATAATGTGCTGGTTGAAAATAGAAATAAAGCCATTAATCCGGCCTTAAAAGAGAATCGGTTTCCCAGAAGTAAATTAATTTTCATGTTATTTATTTTTATTGTGAATAGTTTTAGCCAAATTTAAGGATTAATAGACCAAGTAAAAAATAATATTTCCATTATTGGTGATGTTTTTAATGAAATTTAATATGGTCTTGTTATCGGATGACAAAGACTATTGATTCTTTGGATTGTATAAGAGGAAGATGCAAAAATTGAAGAGTATCTTTTGTTGGGTATAATTCAATGGAGGATTCCCAAAATGATAGGGTAGTGTGGTAATTTAGGAGATCCGGTGATTAAATAAGTAAGATACTGCCGGGTAAAGATGGTCCGAATGTATGTATAAAACAAAAAAAGGACTTTCGAAAAAATCCTTTTGTAGCCCGTAGGGGAATCGAACCCCTCTTACCAGAATGAAAATCTGAGGTCCTAA
>NZ_JBQENH010000004.1:0-135550 GCF_052044565.1 Chryseobacterium sp. 22543 | reverse complement strand
GAACCCCTCTTACCAGAATGAAAATCTGAGGTCCTAACCGATAGACGAACGGGCCAGCTATATTTTTACGCTAATTTATTAACGTGCTTTGTCAATTTGCTTTTCAAGTTAGCCGCTTTGTTCTTGTGGATAATATTTTTCTTAGCTAATTTATCCAATAAAGCGATAACTTTTGGCAGTTGTTCTGTAGCAGCAGCTTTGTTCTCTTCATTTCTTAAAGCTTTTAAAGCTGTTCTAGCAGTCTTGTGGTAATATCTGTTACGAAGTCTTCTAGTTTCGTTTTGTCTGATTCTCTTTAGTGCTGATTTATGATTTGCCATATCGTTTAAATGTGAGTGCAAAACTATAAACTTTTTTTAAAACTACCAAATTTATTTTCAAAAATTTTAATTTTCTTCTGAAAGGTACTTTCTTAGTTTATTTATTGCTTGTTCTATTTTTAAATTTTCTTGTTCTTTTTCTAATTTTTTGATCGTATTTCCCAGCATGATCAATGCATTGTTCCATTCTCCAGTGGTGTTGGTGAAAGTGAGTCCATCAATTGTTACTTCAAAAGCAACCCTCTCTCCAGTCCTGTAAAGTCTGAAACTGATTTTATCATCTCTGCCTGTAATCCCGTCTTCATTGATTTGTAAATCGTAACTTTTTGGGTTAGAGTGGATTTTCTTAAAAAGCAATTTCGCTTCTTGTATTTTTAAATCCGGCATGATATAAAATTTGGTAGCCTGTAGTGAACTACAAACAATGATTTATAAATAATATTTTTCATCAATGCGACCATATTTGTGCGACCAATTATGGTTAAATTTTTGCAAATATAATGCTTTTGTGACATATAACATAAATGGAATGAATTTTTACAGTAAAAGTAAAGACTCTATATTATAATGATATTAATTTTCAGGTTGTTAGAATATTGCAATTCCTAATAAATTTTGCCAGAACATTGTAAAAATCTGGAGAATATTAATTTTAAAAAGAGTTCTCATAAAATATTCAAGCTGGTTTTGAAAGTAAAATACAGTATAAAATAAGCCATAAAAAAACCTTTAACGGATCCGTTAAAGGTTTGTAAGTTTAGTAGCCTATAGGGGAATCGAACCCCTGTTGCAAGAATGAAAATCTTGAGTCCTGACCACTAGACGAATAGGCCAAATTTTGAGGTTGCAAAAGTAATCATTAACTTTTTAACTTCAAAATTATTTTTTTTAATTATTTATAGACTTTCTGTATCACCGTGTTTTTGATACCTTTAGCTTCAAGCTCCTTTTGAAGTTTTGCTGCATCTTCCAACGTGTATACTTTTCCATAAGTGTAATAAAAAACGCCATTGTCTTTCTCTCTTTCCACATCTTTCAGGTTCTGAAGAATGTAAGAATTTCCATTCAGTTTATCACCCGAATATACTTCTATGGTGTAGTATCCCATATTAATCCTTTGATTAGGCATAAATCCTACTGCAAAAGCATTTCTAAAACCTGCATCCTTGGCTGTTTTAAGATTAATATCTTTTACAGAGGCCATATTGGTTACAGCATAGTAATACTTGTACTGTCCGTTTTCTTTAAGAGTAAGAATATAGTTCAGGCCTTTCAGAGCCGGATCATTTTCATTGTATTTCGTAGGAGAACTCATGAGTAGAATTCTGAAATCATTTTTCAAAGGAACTTCTGCAGGTTTTTCAGGCTCTGGTTTTCTGACTGCAATAGAACCTCCCGATTTTCTGTCAACTGCTTTTTTATAATCAATAATAGCATTGTAAATACTTTCTGCAATTTCAGTCTGCCCCTTATCCGAAGCAATATAATGGCTTTCCTCAGGATGGTTGATGAAGCCTGTTTCTATCAGTACAGATGGCATTGCATTCATACGGAGAACGTGAAGGTTCTTTTGGAAAACACCTCTTGAGGAACGCTTGTCTTTATTTACAAAGTTATCCTCTACCAATCCTCCCAAAAGAAGACTGGACTCCAGATATTTGTTCTGCTGAAGTTTTAAGGCAATTAATGACTCCGGAGAGTCAGGATTATAAGATCCGAAGGTCTGCTTATCTTTTTCATCCAGGAAGATCACGTCATTTTCCCTTTTGGCTACCTCAAGATTTTCGTTATTCTGGTTAGGTCCCTGTACATATGTTTCTGTACCATAAGCTGTAGGTCTTTGGGAGGAATTACAGTGGATAGATACAAAAAGATCTGCTTTGCTCCTGTTGGCCAGATTGGTTCTGTCAGATAGAGAAGGATACTCGTCAATTTTACGGGTATATATAACTTTGAAATCTCTGTTTTTCTCTAACATTGAGCCTACTTTTAACGTAATGGCAAGTGTAATGTCTTTTTCAGCGACTCTTCCAATATCGGAATAGGTCCTGTTGGCCCCATGATCACTTCCTCCGTGTCCCGCATCCAGAACGATAGTAAACTTCTTCTGAGAGAAAATAAAGTTGCTGGTCAGGATAAGGAGAAATGATAAAATTATTTTAAAATTTTGTTTGTGCATCTTACAGTTATAAAAATTATATTAATTTTGGGCCTTAATTATATATAATAAAATTGGCCAAAACCGTCCTCAAAAATATATTACAAATTTTAATTATCCTAATTTTTAACAATTTTTTAGCACAGAAAACTCCTGAAAAATTGCCTAAAAATGCGGTTAATGATACTATTTCCAAAAAGGATACCATAGTTGTAAAAAAAGAAACTTTGGATGATGTTCTTCGCACAAAAGCTGATGATCAGAGAAGAGATGTCCCTAAAAAGATGACTTTTCTGAACAAAAATGCGCAGGTGAAGTATCAGGATATGCAGATTGATGCAGACTATATTTCCATAGATGATAATAAAAATCTGATCTACGCCAGAGGAAAACAAGATTCTTTAGGAAAAATTATTGAACCTGTAATTACAACACAGGCCGGGAAAAAATACGAAACCAACGAATTCAGCTATAACACAAAAACCAAACAGGCAATTGCTTTCAATGCAAGAACAGAAGAAAGTGAAGGGGTAATTATAGCGCAGAAGACCAAAAAATATAACGACTCCGTATTCGCGATGAGAAAAGCGGATTATACCACGGATGATTATTTCATTAAGAAAAAAGATACCGCCGCGGATTATTTTATGAGAGCTTACAATATTAAGCTGATTAAAACCAAAACCAAATCCCAGATCGTTACCGGGCCTATCCAGATGTTTATTGAGCAGGTTCCTACACCTCTTTACCTTCCTTTTGCTATTTTACCGTTTTCAGATAAAAGGGCAGCGGGTATCCTGATTCCGAGTTTCGGGGAAAGGGAAGATGTAGGGTTTTTCCTTAATGGAATAGGGTATTACCAGCCAATTGGGGAACACTTTGACGTGAAGATTCTTGCTGATATTTATACCAAAGGAAGCTGGAATTTACGGCCTCAGGTAAATTATCAGAAGAAGTACCGTTATTCCGGAAACTTTACAGCGGATGTTGGAACCATGGTAAGAGGTATTAAAGGTTTAGATGATTATACAAAGAACAGTACTTATAGAATAAACTGGACGCACTCCCAGGATTCTAAAGCCAATCCTTTTCTTACATTCAGTGCTTCTGTGGATATCGTAAGTACAAAGTTTTATAATAATCCTCTTAACAACAACTATATTTTCAACCAGAATGTATT
Source organism: Chryseobacterium sp. 22543 (assembly GCF_052044565.1). Lineage (NCBI taxonomy): Bacteria > Pseudomonadati > Bacteroidota > Flavobacteriia > Flavobacteriales > Weeksellaceae > Chryseobacterium > Chryseobacterium sp. 22543. The sequence goes on along the minus strand of NZ_JBQENH010000004.1, from coordinate 131,892 downwards.
GAATACCCAGCAGAACTCTACGGTAACCCTTACCAAAAGATTTCTGAAACTTCCGGCAACAATTACAGGAACGGCTTCTTATTCACAAAACTTTGCAACAGGATTGGCAGACCTTCGTCTTCCACAGATGAACGTAGCAATTAACCAGTTTTATCTGTTTAAATCAAGAACGGGAATAAGACAGGGACTTCTTGAAAATATTACAGTGAATACAGGTTTCAACCTTACCAATTTTGTTAATACTCAGGAGAACGAACTGTTTAAAAAAGAAATGTGGGACAAAATGCAGACAGGTCTTAAAAACAATATTGCATTGGCTACCAATACCACAGTGGCAAAATATTTCACTTTCAGTTTAAGTGCGAATATCGACAATGCATTGACTACAAAAACATTGAACAGATTCTATGATCCGGTAAAGAATGTAACAGTAGATGAGATCAATAAGAACTTTACAGGATATTCTACATTCTCTACTTCTGCCAGTCTTCAGACCACCCTTTTCGGGATGATGAAATTTAAAAAAGGATCTGCAGTAGAAGCAGTAAGACATATGATGACTCCAAGTGTAAGCTTCACCTATTCTCCGGATTTTTCAAGTCCTAATTTCGGATATTATAAAAATTATTACAATGCAACCGGAGCGTTGACTCCTTATTCTATTTTCGAAAAAGGGATCATAGGAAGCCCGTCAAGTGGAATGCAGGGTGCTTTAGGTTTCAATATCGGTAACAATATCGAGATGAAAGTAAGGTCTAAGAGTGATTCCACAGGAGTGAAAAAAATCAAGATATTTGAATCTTTAAACCTTTCAGGAAGCTATAATTTCGCTGCTAATGACCACCCTTGGTCTGTATTCTCAATCAACGGACAGTCTTCATTCTTCAATAATAAACTTACGGTAAATACCAGTCTTGCGCTGGAGCCTTATAAAATAGATTTCTCTTCTGGTCAGGATTCAGGGGTAAGAACAGAACAGTTCGGGCACTTCAGTGTACAGGGATTCAATGTTCAGTTATCTTATCCTTTAAGCAGTGAGATTTTTGGAGAGAAAACAGATTATGCTAAAAAATATTCTTCAAAAGGAGAGATCCGAAATGAAAATTATTATTTTGATGATGATCATTACGCCCATTTTGATCAGGCATGGACTTTAAACATCAGTGCTAATTATGCCTACTCAAAAGGACTGAGCAGATTTGCCAACAAAATTGCGTCCATAGGATTAGACGGGAGCCTTAAGTTGACTCCTTTCTGGAATATTACAGGAAGTACGCATTATGATATGGTAACAAAAGAATTGGCGTATACAAGAATTGGTTTCTCAAGAGATCAGCGAAGTTTTACCATCAATTTCAACTGGGTGCCTTTCGGACAGTATAAAGTGTATGACTTCTTTATTGGTATAAAAGCCAATATCTTAAGTGACGCACTGAAGTACAAAGACAGAAGCTTTACCCAGCCTAATGCACCTTTCTAATATCAGATTGGCATTTGAGAATATAAATTTTATATTTGCAATCAAAATAAACTCTAATGAAATCACTGCTGACAGGATTTTCTTACTGGCAAAAGTGATGGCATATGACCTTAGAAAAAAATAAATATCCGCTATGAAACAAATAATCAACACAGTTAATGCACCTGCAGCTATCGGTCCTTATTCACAAGCTAATATGGCAAACGGAGTTTTGTATATCTCCGGACAGATTCCTGTAGATCCTGCAACTGGTAAATTGGTAGAAGGAATTGAAAAAGAAACACACCAGGTAATGAAAAACCTTGAGGCAATTCTTACTGAAGCCGGAATGACTTTCAAAAACGTTGTAAAAGCTACCATCTTCCTTAAGAGCATGGATGATTTTGCTGTAATGAATGATATCTATGCTTCTTACTTAGATTCAGAAAGCTATCCTGCCCGTGAAACAGTACAGGTTTCTTGCCTGCCTAAAAATGTGGATATCGAAATTTCTATGATCGCACATCAGGATTAATGAATTTTATAAGAAATACAATTGCGGTTCTGGTAGGTCTTGGCATTGCAGGGCTTATTATTACTCTTGGTATAAGGGTTTTTCCGCAATGGGTTACTTTTGAGGCTTTTGCTCCGTTTGAGCACTGGCAGAGGTTTCTTTTCAGTATGAAAGATGATCAGGCGTTTTTTGGCTTCCTGTTGTTTATTTCCGGATTGGGAACTACTATTGGGGGCGTTGCAACAGCCATCATCGTTAAATATGCTAAAGTAGCTTATGCTATTCTGATTGGTTTTATTATGCTCTTTATTGCTATGCTGGATGTGATTATATTTCCTTACCATCCTACATTTTATAAGATCTCTATTTTCCTTACTTTTTTTCCGTTTTCCTGGATTGGAGGTAAGATTGTAGAAGTTATTTATGAGCGGAACAAGCAGAAAAGAATTGCTGAAAAAATGAATAAGCCTAAATAAATAATAAAAAACGCTGCAGATCTCTGCAGCGTTTTTTGTTGATATGAAAAACTAATTTTGTCTTCTGATTAAGGCATTTTGAATCCTCTCTGATAATTTCTTCCGTAGTCGTCCATATATTTTATTTGTATAGTTCCTGTGAACTTATTCAATAAACTTTCCACATCTTTCTGTGAATTTACAGGTTTACCATTGATTTCTGTAATGATATAACCGTCTACAATTCCTGCTTTGGCCATTTCGCTTCCTTCTAAAACGTTTTTAGCAATCACTCCGCTAGTTAAGCCGTAATATGCTTTCGTTCTTTCGTCAATGCTTTGGAATTCAGCTCCGATTTTTTCAGTTACGCTAAGATCTGCTTTTGTTCTCGTGGAAGTACCTCCTTTCTGGTCTCTAAGCGTTACAGTAGCCGTACCGTCTTTACCATTTCTGGAATAGGTTACCTGAACTTTATCACCAGGACGCTTGCTTCCGATTGACATTGAAAGATCAGCAAAGTCTGTGATATCGTAGTTGTCTACTTTGGTAATAATATCTCCTTTTTTCAATCCTGCATCTTCAGCACCACTATTGTCACCAAATCCTGTAATATAAATTCCTGAACCTACTTTCAGACTCGTTTTAAACTGTTTGTTGTATGAAGTTACCAATTGGTCATTGGAAAGGTCCAGAGACTGAACGCCCAGGAATCCTCTCTGTACAATTCCGAATTTCTTGATATCCTCAACAATTTTTCTGGCTAAGTTAGAAGGAACAGCAAATCCGTATCCCTGATAATATCCTGTAGTAGACTGGATCGCAGAGTTGATTCCGATAAGCTCCCCGTTAGTATTCACCAAAGCTCCTCCTGAGTTACCCGGGTTGATTGCAGCATCCGTTTGAATGAAACTCTCAATAGGATTAGTTGCTTTTCCCTGGCCTCCTAAAATTCCGATACCTCTTCCTTTTGCAGAAACAATACCTGCTGTTACCGTAGAATTTAATCCAAGTGGATTTCCTACTGCAAGTACCCATTGCCCTACGTCAATATTATCAGAATTTGCAAAATTTAAGTAAGGAAGACCTTTTTCTTCAATCTTTAGTAGTGAGATATCCGTATTTGGGTCAGTTCCTACCAGAGTTGCGATATATGATTTTTTATTGCTTAATACTACTTCCAGCTTATTGGCACCTGCTACCACGTGATTATTGGAGATGATGTACCCATCCGGAGAGATGATGACACCTGAACCCATTCCTGATGGCATATTATCAGGAGCCTGTTGCTGCTTCTGTCTCTGCTGGCCCTGGCCTCTTCCCCCGAAAGGGTCTCCGAAGAAAAAGTCGAACAAGTCTTGTTCTGAAGCTCTGCTTGCTGTTCTGCTTTGGTAATTTTTGATGGTAACTACAGCCGGAACGGTTGTTTTGGCTGCCTTTACAAAATCGTCACCTACTGCCCCCGTATTCATTCCTGCGAATGAGGTGTTAGGTGCTGACGTTGTGAAGTAAGATTGATCTCCATTGTTGGAGCTGTGTCCTAAATATTGTATGGCTCCAACGGTAGTAGCTCCGGAAATAACTCCTACTACTGCAAATGGTAATAGTTTTTTTAAAGTACTCTTCATTGTATATCTTTCTTGTTTATTAATTAATTTCTATTTTATGTTTTTGAGTAAACAAATTTAATGTTAAATAAGTAAGCAATTAGTATGCTATGTTTCAATTTTAACTAAAATTTAACGGCTATTATGTCATTTTATGTCTTATGTCATAATTGTTAATGTCAAGGTTAACAAAACTTAAAAAAATATTAAAGAAAAAATGTCAGTTTGTAGGGTGTAAAATACATTCTGTTTTCCATTATTTATTACTAATTATTCAATGCTGGCCGCTCATTATTCATTACCTGTGATTTGTGTCATAAAGATACTTAATTCAAAAATGATTATCTTTGCAAAAATTTTATTCTCACTTAAAACGTTTATAGCATGCAACTGTATAACACCTTAAGCGCAGAAGAAAGAGCTCAACTTATTGATGAAGCCGGTAAAGACCGTCTTACTTTGTCTTTCTATGCGTATGCCAAAATTGAAGATCCCAAAAAATTTCGCGACGAATTATTTATAGCCTGGAATGCCCTTGATGCACTTGGCCGTATTTATGTAGCAAAAGAAGGAATTAATGCTCAGATGAGTGTTCCTGCAGATCAGTTTGAGGCTTTTCGAAATACGCTTGAAGTTTATGATTTTATGAAAGGAATCCGTTTAAACGTCGCTGTTGATCAGGATAACTATTCTTTTTTAAAATTGACAATTAAGGTTAGAAATAAAATTGTTGCTGACGGTTTGAACGACGAAACTTTTGATGTTACCAATAAAGGAATTCACTTAAAAGCACAGGAGTTCAATAATTTACTTGAAGATCCTAATACAATCGTTGTAGACTTCAGAAATCACTATGAAAGTGAAGTAGGACACTTTGAAGGAGCTATTACTCCGGATGTGGAAAACTTCAGAGAAAGCTTACCGATTATCAATGAACAGTTACAGGATTTTAAAGAAGATAAAAACCTTTTGATGTACTGTACCGGAGGTATCCGTTGCGAAAAAGCCAGTGCTTACTTCAAACATCAGGGCTTTAAAAATGTCTACCAATTGGAAGGAGGAATCATTGAGTATACCCGCCAGATTAAAGAAGAAGGAATAGAGAGTAAATTTATAGGTAAAAACTTTGTATTTGACCACCGTTTAGGGGAAAGAATTACAGATGATATTATTTCACAGTGCCACCAGTGTGGAAAACCTTGTGATAACCATACCAACTGTGCTAATGATGCATGCCACCTTCTTTTTATCCAGTGTGATGAGTGTAAAGCAATAATGGAGAACTGCTGTTCTACAGAATGTCTGGATACTATACATCTGTCTTGGGACGAACAGGTGAAGCTAAGAAAAGGATTACAGGTTGGAAATAAAGTATTCAGAAAAGGGAAGTCTGATGCCTTGAAATTTAAAAATTCAGGTGATTTATCTGATAAACCTTTAGCAAAAGCAGAAACAAAGAATATACGCCAAAAAATTGCGGTTAAAAAAGAACTGATTGGAAAGGCAGAGCATTATTTCTCAAAATCAAAAATTGCACAGTTCTTAATTGAACATAAAGATTTGTCAGTTGGAGATAAAGTATTAATTTCAGGTCCAACAACTGGAGAACAGGAAATTACTATTACTGAAATTTATGCAAATGGAGGTCCTTGTGAAATAGCAAAAATTGGAGATCAGATCACTTTCGAACTTCCATTCAGAGTTCGTTTATCTGATAAACTGTACAGAATTGTGCAAAACGCATAGTCAGGAATAAACGATAAAGCTGTGAAAGCTTGTCCGGTAAAAATTATTTCAGTTCTAAAAACTTAATAATTATGCTAAAAGCTGAGCTTAGAAAAAAATATACCCAAAAAAGAAAAGCCTTGTCTCCTGATGAGGTTTTCTTGTTATCTGAAAAGATTTTTGAAAATTTTATTGATCACTTCAATCCTCAGGAAGGGGAAAAAGTACATGTTTTCATCCCAATTCCTGCAAGAAAAGAAATTGATACCCAAATCTTCATTCAGTATTTTTTGGCGAAGAATATACGTGTTTATGTTCCTAAAATTGTGGGTGATAGGCTTATTAGTATTGAAATCTTTGAAAATACTGTTTTTGAAACCAACAGCTGGGGTATTTCGGAGCCTGTTTCCAATGAAGATTCAGGTGAAAATAATTTTCAATATGTGATTACACCATTGCTGTACTGTGACAAAAATGGAAATAGAGTAGGATATGGGAAAGGTTTTTATGATGGATTATTCCAGCATATATCAGCATATACCAAAAAAATCGGAGTCAATTATTTTGACCCCGATGAATATGTGGATGATGTCTGGGAAAATGATCTTCCTGTAGACTATTTAGTTACTCCTACTGAAGTACTGTCTTTCTTAATCGGTGGGGAATAGAAATCTAAAAAGTAGAATTTAAACTCCTTTTTGAGCTTGGAAGTAGACAGCAGTATATATTGTGCATTTTTTTCAAAGCTTCCCAGAGATCTGTTTTTATTATCAAAATATTCCACATTAAACTTGGCATAGTCCAGTGTGTCTTTTTTATAGAATTCTTTATAAACATTCAGGTTGCTCACCTTTGCTGTTTTTACTTTCATGCTATCCAGTTCTTTCAGTAATCTTTTAAATGTCAAAGAATCCGGTTTATGGAAATAACTTTCCATTTGTGAATAAATAACGGTATCTATTTCTGTATTTCTGTTTCCGGACAGATAAAGAGTAGAAAGGTCAAAAAGTTCCTGAACTTTCTGTTTGGTAATAGAATTGATCGCCTGCATGCTGTCCATCTGTACTGCAGGATAACTCTTTTCATTGTTGCTGTTTCGTAGCTTATCGAGGTCGCTTACCTCTGAGGTTTTATTATTACAAGCAATAAATAATGTCAGAAGTACGGTGAAAATTAAAAAATTACTTATTCTTTTCATTTGTGGTAGCAATTTTAAATTTGATGGATACAATTTTACCTTTGTTATCCTTTTTCATTTCTATTACATTCAGATTTTTCAGTGAAGTTGTAGGAGTAGTGACCAGAGTGATGTATTTCTGTTTATCCAGTCTTTCTATTCCATAGGTGTCATTGTCATATACCTGATAAATTACAGCATTGCTGCTGATCAGGTTTTCCAGCTGATTTCTTTTCTGCTTGATAAGGGCAACCTGTTCATCCGGATTTCCTCCTTTGATGTCTTTTATCGAGAAATAGTACACGGCCATCTTGTAATCGTCCGGCTTTAGTTCTATTTTTTCCTCTTCAGGTGCATTCTCAAGGTTTCTGTTGACTTCCAGAGGCTCGTAGAAAGGAGCGCTGATACGCATTTTTAAATTTTTATCCTTAGTAGAATAATAAAAACACTCACCAGGTTTTATTTTATACATCAATGGAGATTCGTTTTCCTTCACCACCATTATTTCTAAAGTGTTGATTACAGAAACTCCTCTATCTTTATCGATAAAACAATATTTATAAGTTTTCGAAAAAAGAACATCTTTAAATCCCAAAAGACCGGTGATCGTAATTAAAACGGAAGTAACGAATGCCCAGGCGTTCTTTTTGAAGAAATTTTTCTTAGGTGGAACGGATGAAATTTCAATTTTCTGAGCGGTATTGTTATTTTGGTTAACTTGTTGGTTATCAGTATTTGATTTTTGTAAATCAATGTTTTCTTGGGTGGTGTTTTCGGTTTTTCTAGGCTGAAATTCAGTTTTTGGAATATCAGGAGCTGTAGAAACTGTTTTTTCAAGTTCACTAAGATCTTCTTCTTCAGAATTTTCATTTTCCTGTAGCAATTCACCCGCAAAAAGATGCAGCTTTTTGAACTCATACCAAGAGTCGTAACCTGCATAAATACTCAATAAATTGAGCATGTCTATCCTTGGTAATTTAGTAACCGGTGAACTTTTGAAATAGGTGTAAAATGACTTTTCACTGATGTTCCCTTTCGCTTTTTTACGCAGGTCTTCCTGAAAATATATAATATCAATACCCTTCCACTTGGATATATCATCCTGCGAAGGGGTATGTTCTTTTAAGTATTGACCCTGAACATCCTTTTTTAGCTGCTCAAAGTGTAATAGATCTAAATCTGTCAATTTTTCAAAAAATAATTAAATTGTTGATTATCAGCTATGTTTTTTTGTAAAACTATTTTACAAAGGTATTACAATTATTTTTCATAAACAAATTTTCTAACTGCTATACCTTTGTCTTGTTCAAATAACAGAACAGAAGAAAATTTTATAAAACAATATTAACAAAATTAAATTTAATTTATTATGAAAAAGTCATTATTCGTAGCTGCTATCGCTGCAATCTCTCTAGTTGCTTGTAAAAAAACTGAAGCTACTTCTACTGAAGGAACAACTGATTCTGCTGCTGCTACTGTAGCTGATTCTGCTGCTGTAGTTTCTGACTCTGCTGCTAAAGTTGTTGATTCTGCTGCAACTACTGCTGTAGAAGCTACTAAAGATGCTGCTGCTGCTACAACTGCTGCTGGTGCTGAAGTTGCTAAAGATGCTGCTAAAGGAGCTGGAGAAGCTGCTAAAGGAGCTGCTGATGCTGCTAAAGGTGCTGCTGACGCTGCTAAAGATGCTGCAAAAGACGCTGCTAAGAAATAATTCTAGCATACGCTTAACAATAAAAGAACCGTTTCACTCAGTGAGACGGTTTTTTTATGCTTAGTCTTTGCCGAGCCCAAGGCGAAGCAACCTCATTGAAAATAAAGCCCAGCTTTATCAGACTGTATTTATCCTTTCTTTTGTTTTAAAGATTCATAGCAGGTAATAGCTACTGCATTACTCAGATTTAAAGAATCAATACTTCCGGCCATAGGAATCAGCGTGTTTTTTCCTTTTCCAATCCAGAAATCACTCAATCCGGAATGTTCAGTACCGAATAATACGGCAGAACGTTGTCTGAAATCTCTCTTATAAAGGTCTTCAGCACTTTCATCCATAAGGGTAGTATAAATATTGAAGCTGTTTTTTTGCAGAAATTCCAATGTTTCTTCATTTTCAGCCTGATATACTTCCATTCCAAAAAGACAACCCACACTGGATCTGATCACATTAGGATTGTAGAAATCAGTTTTCCCGTCAGCAACAATCAGTGCATCTACTCCAAACGCTTCACAACTTCTTAAAATAGCGCCAAGGTTTCCCGGTTTTTCTACTCCTTCAACAATAATTACCGTAGAATTTTCTTTAGGAACAAATGATGAAAGAGGAGTTTCCTTTGCGTGGTAGATCCCGATAATTCCTTCTGAACTTCCTCTGTAAGCTATTTTTTCATATAATTTTTCACTTACATGATGGGTTTTTCCCTCTGGAAGGCTTCCTTTAAAGATATTTTCACAGATAAAGAATTCCAGTGGTTCAAAATGATACTGCATAGCTCTTTCATTTTCCTGCTGGCCCTCTACTACAAAAACTTTTGATTTTTTACGAAACCTGTTGTCAGTAAGGAGCTTAGTGACATTTTTTATTTTTTCGTTTTGAAAACTTTCTATCAACATTCCGCAAAATTATGCAAAATTTATGATTGAACTTCTCTGGTTTTGATAAAAAGGTTTTTCCACGTGATCTCAAAGGGGAGTTTATTTTTTCTTTTTGCATAAATAACAATGACCGTTATAGCAACAATGGAAACTAATTTATATAGATTTCCATAAAAATTACCGGAAACATTTTCCGAAACAGTAAAGATTTCCCAGTACAGATTCATCAGGAAATGCAGAAATATAGCTGTCCATAGATTATATTCAGATTCAAAATACACCCAGGCAAAGAATAAAGACCCAAGAAATGTAATCGCGAATATTTCCATAAGCTCTGTTATATTCTGGCTCTGGTATAAATGTACCTGTGCAAACAGTAAAGATCCGAATAAGGCTGATGATAAAAAACCAAGTCTGGTAAACCGGTATATTGTGCCTATAAGAAAAGCCCGGAATATGATTTCTTCAAAAAATGCTGAAGATAATGTATTGATAAACAGGGTTTCAAAATATATTTTATTAACTGCTTTAAAGTGAATCATATATCCAATAAGCATGGGGAGAGTTCCTGTAAAAGCTAATGTAAATCCTTTGAAAATGGGTTTGTTTAAAGAAAGAAGATCCAAAATATTTCTTTTGGGTAACAGAATTTTTAAAGTGATGATCAAAGGAATTAAAGTTATCAGATAAGCGGTTACATGTGCTACGGCTTTGCTGTGGCTTAGGTTTTTTGAAAATGTCTGAATGCTTTTAAAAAAGAAAGCATCAAAGAAATAATAGGCTGTAAATCCCAGAATAAAGATTAAAAAGAAGCGGATATTCTTACTCATGTTAGTTAAATTTTGAGCAAAAATGTGGTTTTAAATCTATGCTTTCAAACTAATGTGATGAATAGCAAAGAATAGTGACGAATGACAAGATTTATGGATTCTGCTGCTGTAGTTGAGGAATAATTGAAGGAATAAAACTTCTTGAAACAGGGATTTCAAAATCAATTTCCGGGAGAATTAATTTATATCCCTGAGCATTTCCTTTAAGATTTTTGACCTTTGTAAGATTGACAATATAAGAACGGTGGCATTTTTTGACAGAACCGTTTTCGATTTGTTGTAGAGCACTGGATAAACTGATTCTGACCAACACTTTTTTTAAAATATTATTCTCTAAAAAGTAAAACGTACAATAGTTTTCCATTGACTGAACGCATAGGAAATTGCTTTCGCTGATGATAAGTTCTGAATTCTGTGCGGATATTTTCAATAGATTTTGCTGTAATTCCGGAATAGAAACCGGAAGGTGTTGAGAAATATTCCGGGCTGTATTTTCGTGAAGATTCTTTAAATAGATATATCGCGATAAAATATATATGATAGAAATTGGAATGCCAACGGCCAGAGAATAAAGGAACATATAAAAATAATTGCCCAAATCAAGTTTTACATGGCTCAGAAATAATGAATTGTAAAAGTAGGATAGAATTGATCCCACGAATAGAATGAAAATTATTTTTAAAAGCTCTGCACCCATATTCCAGTTGCTAAAACGGGAAGTCATAAGATTGGCAATAAAAAATGCTGTTCCAAAAATAATGCAATAGGGGAAAAGTAGTAAAAACTTGTAGGGATGCAGAAAGTTTTCTGTACCAAAAGGCTGAAAAATAATCAGAAACAGGTATACAGAAACTCCTGCTCCCAAAGAAGAAACGAAAATTTCTTTGAAGGATTCGGATTTTGGGTAAGGATATGATGCAAACGAAAACATATCATTTAGCTTTCTGATGGTTCAATAAGGTTACTATTGTCTATAAGACTTTGAGGCAGATCTTTTTTATTTTTAATTCCTAATGACTTCAGCTTTTGAGTTTGAATCACAAGGTTGTCATTTCCGGTATGAAGCTGTTTGTAAGCATCATTGTATACATTTTTAGCCTGATCTAGGTTTCTGCCTACTTTTTCCAGATTATCCACAAAACCTACAAATTTATCATAAAGTCTGGCTCCGCGTTCTGCAATTTCTACGGAATTTCGGTTTTGATATTCACGTTTCCAAAGATCAGCAATCAGTTTAAGGGAAGTAATCAGGTTACTTGGATTAAGCAAAAGAATTCTTCTTTCATAGGCATAGTTCCAAAGGTTCTGATCTGCCTGCATGGCTGCAATATAAGCGGGTTCACTAGGAATAAACATCATCACGAAATCCAGTGATTTTCCGTAATCATCATATGCTTTCTGGCTTAGCTGTGTGATATGGTTTTTGATAGATCCAAGGTGTTGGCTAAGTTTTATAGCGTAAACATCAGCGTCGGTTTCATCTACCAATTCTGTAAAAGCAGTTAAAGATACTTTAGAATCAATGATGACATTTCTTTCATCCGGATATTTTACAACGGCATCAGGACGCATTTTCTTTCCTGAGAATTCTGAGAATAAAGCTTTATTGTCTTCATCCCGTAATTCATGTTCCAGAAAATATTCTCTTCCTTTTACCAATCCAGATTTTTCAAGGATACTTTCAAGAATCATTTCGCCCCAATTTCCCTGGGTTTTACTTTCCCCTTTCAGTGCACGGGTCAGTTTTTTGGCATCTTCGGAAATCTGCTGGTTCAGTTCTGCCAGTTCTTTCACTTTTTCAGCAAGGGAGAAGCGTTCTTTATTTTCCTTTTCATAGGCTTCGTTGACTTTGTTTTTTAAATCAGCAATTTTTTCCTGAAAAGGCTCAAGGATATTTTTTAAGTTATTTTGATTTAAAGTGGTAAACTTTTCTGTCTTTTCTTCTAAAATTTTATTGGCAAGGTTTTCAAACTGAAGTTTGGAGTCTTCCTGGATCTTAATAATTTCTTCTTTCTGGGTATCAAGCGATTGTTGAAGACCTTCATTTTTTGCAGAAAGTTCAGAATTTTTAGCAAAAAGAGTCTGCTTTTCAAGAATGTGGGTTTCTATCTGAGAATTCTGTCTTTGATTGATTTGCTTTAATTCCTGGAACTGAATGTTTAAAGAAGAATATTCGGCGGAGATTTTAGAAAACTCATTTTTCAGGTCATCAAGAAGGTCCTGCTGCTGCATATTGGCATCTTTCTCTTTGCTGATATTCTGATGAAGTTCCTGAATCTTCAGGTTTGAATTTTCAAGATCAGACTGCGTTTTTATAGATAAAGTATTCAGCGAGTCATAAGAGCTTCTTGAAACCATTGACGATTTCAGTGCAAAATATAATATAACCGCGCCAAGTACACCACCGGCAATCAACCCAATAATTAAGTATATCATCTCCATCTTCCAAAATTATGAAAAAAGGCCGGAAGCTGTATGGACAATAATAGTTGTTTGTTCTACTATTTTTAATGAGAAATAAAATGATTAGCTCTTGTTTGATAGATGTTCATTACTTCACTCTTCTTTCTTCCCGCTTTCTTTCTTAATAAGAATACCTATATTTATAGGAAATTTCAGAGAATTATGAATATTTTGTTGGTAGAAGATGATCAAAGAATCAGCAATTTCCTGATTAAAGGCCTTTCTGAGGCTGGGTACAATCTCACTCTTGCAGATTCCGGGGAAAAAGCGCGTGAACTTCTTCATACCTATGATTTTGATCTTATTTTAATGGACATCATGCTTCCAGGATTGGATGGGATGCAGCTTACACAAATTATTAGATTTAAAGGAAACTATACTCCGATTCTTGTTTTAAGTGCATTGAACAGCCCGGATGATAAGATCAAAATGCTGGATATGGGCGCTGATGATTATTTATCGAAACCTTTTCATTTCGAAGAACTGATTTCAAGAATTAAAGCTTTAACCAGAAGGAATAAACTAAGCTATCAGAAAGAAGATCAATATTTGTCATGTGGAAATATCGTCATTGATACAGATCTTCACAAAGTAACGCAGAACGATAAGGAAATAGAATTTTCGCCTACAGAATACAAGCTTTTTACTTTCCTGATGGAGAATAAAAATAAGGTGCTGAGCAGAACCCAGATTTTACATAAGGTATGGGGAATTGATTTTGATAATACAACGAATGTGGTAGATGTTTATATTTCCTATGTCCGTAACAAGATTGATGAAACAGAACAAAAAATTATTCATACAGTAAAAGGAACAGGATATTTGATCAAAGACTGAAAATGACTCTCAGAAACAGATTTACCCTTATTTCAAGCCTTTCATTTGGCATTGTTTCTATCATTACATCTGCGGTGATATTTTTTGCCTATTATGACAGTACTAAAATTTTTTATTTTGAAAAGCTTAGAAATACAGCTCTTATTTCTGCCATTTATTATCTTGAAAAAGATGAGCTTCCAAAAGATAGACATGCCCAAATAAAAAAAGAATACAATCATCTTATCCAGAATAACAGGGTGGCGGTCTACAATCAGAATAACGAAGTTACTTTTGGCCATAATGTGAACGATAAGAATATAAAGCTTTCCGATTTGCAGGCTGTACGGAATAATAAAGGAGTACAGTTTATGTCTGATAATCAATTCTACTATGGGATTTTTTATCCGGACAATCAGGGAGACTTTGTTGTTTTTGTAAAATCATCAAACGATTCTTTTCAATCACAGATATTGAGACTTGCCATTATTATGCTTTCTGTATTGGTTATTGGTTTGCTGGCAATTTATTTTCTGAGCCGGTATCTTTCAAAAGTGGTTTATAAACCTATTTCCAATGTTGTAGAGCGTATTAATAAAGTAGATTATAATAATATTTCTACGGCAATTACTTCTATGAATACTAATGATGAGATTGAAGATCTTATAAAATCATATAATAAACTATTTGGTAGAATTTCGGAAAATGTTCTCTTACAGCAGAACTTTATCAATTACGTTTCTCACGAATTTAAAACTCCTTTGGCTGCAATCTCCGGAAATCTGGAAGTCTTTGCCCAAAAAGACAGAACTCCGGAAGAGTATAGAGAAGTAGCGAAAGAATCATTGGAAAACGTATACGAGATTGAAAATATTCTCAACAATCTTTTGCTGATGTCCGGAATGACCAAACTTGAAGCCTCTCATCAACAAATGAGAGTGGATGAACTGATCTGGAAAATCTACGAGAAATTAGAACCGAAAGGAAAAGAAAACAATTCATCCATTAAAATACAGCTTCAGGTCGCAAAACCTGCTTTGCTGGAATTTCCGGGAAACGAAACTCTACTATATTTAGCACTGTATAATATCGTTGAAAATGCAATCAAGTATTCCTATGATAAACCGGTAGTGGTTGTATTATCAGAGAAAAATAATCAGTTATATATTGAGGTAAGAGATGAAGGGAGAGGAATTCCGTCAGATGATCTTATGAAAATAGCTGAGACCTTCTACAGAGGTAGAAATGTAGATACCGTAAAAGGCAGTGGAATTGGTTTATCCCTTTCGAAAAGTATCTTCGACCACCATCATATTGCAATGAAAATTGATTCTGTTGTCAATAAAGGCACATCGGTTACTCTTATATTTCCCGCTCACTCATAATCGTGGTATTTGTGAAATTATCCGTGTTTTAGAAAAGTTCTAATCAAACTCTAATGTTGAACTAACCGTATTTTAATTCTGTTTAAAATTCCCTCTAATATTAGACAAATAGCTTTGTAGTCTTAAAATAAGAGACCTTGAAGAAGCTATTTTTTACACTATTTTATATTCATTGTTTCAGTTTCTTTTCAGCACAGATTTCAGATACTCTGAAAATTGGAAGAAAGGAAGCTGAGACTATTTTTCTGGCTAAAAACCTCGACCTTATTGCACAGAAGCTTGAAATTTCACAAGCCGAAGCAAGAGCTGTTCAGGCTAAATACTGGCCTAATCCCAAATTAAGTATCAGCGAAGTGAATCTATGGAGAACCTATGATATTGAAGAACAGCCTGCGCTTATCGGAAACTGGGGAAAAAATACTCAGATTTCTGCTGAGATAGAACAGGTGATTCAGACTGCGGGTAAAAGACGGAAAAATATTGAACTGCAGAAAATAGAAGTGGAAGGAGAGAAGTACGAACTGCAGGAAGTGTTGCGTGAGCTTAAGAAAACACTCAGAAATACCATCACCGAAATTCTTTACAATCAGGAACAGCAGAAAATCTATCAGGGACAGATTGCTTCTATTGAGAAATTAACAAAATCCTATAACAATCAATTAACTCTTGGGAATATCAGTAAAGCTGAATATGTCCGTCTGAAAGCACAGGAAATTGAATTCAAGAAAAAACTGATTTCATTAAAACAGGAAATCGAAGAGCAGCAGGTAGAGCTGAAGGCTTTATTGATGCTGCCTTCTCAAACGTATCTGGTGATTTCAGATTCATTTGTGATGCCTGAAAAGCAACTTTCAGAACTGGAGGTGGCCCAATGGATGGAAAAAGCGAAAGAAAACCGTCCTGACATCATGATTTCAAAAAATAAGGAGAAACACGCCGCCAAAAATCTCGAAATTCAAAATGCTATGAAAACGCCGGATGTTGCTGTTTCTGTTGGATACGACCGTGGCGGAAATATTATGAAAGACTTTATAGGATTGGGTGTTTCTATGGATCTGCCCATTTTCGACCGTAACAAAGGGAATATTCAGGAAGCGAGGCTTGAAATTGAGAAAAGTAAACTTGAGACCCGCAAGAATATGCTGAGATCAGAGAATGAAATTGTCTCTGTTTTTAGAAACTATATCCGTACACAAAAGGTTTCAGAAGAGATCGATGAAAATTATGAATCCATATTGGATGGATTACTGGTAAGCCATGAGAAAAATTTCAGACTGAGAAATATCAGCATGTTGGAGTATATGGATTTTCTGGATACCTACATAGGGAACAAAATGATCATACTGGATACCAAAAAAGAACTTAATCAATACTACGAAAACCTGCAGTATGTTGTAGGACAAGACTTATAAGATATGAACAAAAATATTACCAAATACATTGCTGCGGCTTACCTGTCTGCCTTCATTATTTTTACAGGCTGTGCCGGAAAAGAAGAAAATAAAGAAGCTGAAAAAAGGTACTGCATCAGTAAAGAGCTGAAAAAAGGTATTAAACTCGTTAAAGCAGAAATGCTTCCTATAGAAGAAAGTATTACGCTCACCGGAGAAGTGGAGAGTAACTCGGATAAAACGGTTCCTTTTGTAAGTCTTGTAGACGGAGTAGTGATAGATACTTATTTTTCCCTTGGAGATTATGTAAAAAAAGGACAAACTCTGGCCAGTATAAAAAGTACAGCTGTCAACGAAATGCAGGATGATACCCAAACATTACAGGCTCAGCTTGCAGTAGCGAAAAGAAAGCTGTCTTCTGTAGAGGCCATGTATAAAGATGATATTGCTTCTCAGAAAGATTTACAGGAAGCAAAATCAGAAGTGGCCATCTTACAATCCAATATTTCCAAGACACAGAAAAATATGCAGCTTTATTCCGCAGGAGGAAATACCATTCAGATAAAAGCACCTGCGGATGGATATGTTATTTCAAAGAATGTTTCCAAAGGAATGCCGGTTACAACAGGAGGAGATCAGCTTTTTACGATTTCGAATCTGGATAAAGTGTGGGTAATGGCCAACGTGTATGCAACCAATATGAGACATGTTTATGTAGATCAGCCGGTAGTGGTAAAGACTCTTGCTTATCCGGACGACAGTTTCTCCGGAAAGATTGATAATATCTCTCAGGTTTTCAATGAAAACGAAAGGGTACTCAAGGCTAAAATCATTATGGATAATAATGGAATGAAGCTAAGACCGGGAATGTCTGCGGATGTTGTGTTACCAGTGAATTCACAAAACAAAAGTGCATTGGCTATTCCTGCGAAAGCTTTAATCTTTGATAATAACCAAAGCTATGTTGTGGTTTACAAAAAAGACTGTGAGCTAGAAATAAGACCGGTTGCGGAGATTGCTTCCAATAGCCAGTATATCTATGTAGAAGGCAATTTAAAACCAGGTGAAAATATTATTGCTTCCAACGGACTGCTGATTTATGAAAACCTGAAAAACCAATTAAATAATTCCACGAAGTAATGCGAAAATTTGTACAGAATATTGTATCCTTCTCTTTAAAAAACTCATTGATTGTTCTTTTGGGAACTTTTCTTTTGCTGGCCGGAGGAATCTATTCCTATATGCATACTCCTATTGAAGCATTTCCGGATGTTACCAATACCAGAGTAAGAGTTATTACCCAGTGGCCTGGAAGAAGTGCTGAAGAAATAGAAAAATTTGTCACACTTCCTATTTCCAAAGAAATGAATGCGATTCCGAACAAAACTTCGGTGCGTTCTATTTCCTTATTTGGATTGTCTGTGGTGACGGTTATTTTTGATGATCATGTCAATGATTTTTATGCCCAGCAATATGCTTCCAATAAACTCGGAAATGTAGAGCTTCCCACTGGAGCAGAATACAGTATTGAACCTCCCTCTGGTGCTACAGGTGAAATTTACAGATATATTATCAAAAGCAAACTTCCCATCAAAGAAGTGACAGCCATTCAGGACTGGGTGGTGGAAAGAGAATTACTGGCAGTTCCTGGTGTTGCTGATGTGGTAAGCTTTGGTGGAGAAGAAAAAACATATGAAATAAAAATTAATCCTACGGAATTACACAATTATGACCTTTCCCCCCTGGATGTGTATGAAGCGGTTTCCAAGAGTAATATTAATGTAGGAGGAGATGTAGTGGCAAAAGGAGATCAGGCTTATGTAGTGCGGGGGATTGGTCTTTTAGAGAAAAAAGAAGATATTGAGAATATTCAGATCGAAGTAAAAGGATCTACGCCTATTCTGGTAAAGCATGTGGCTGAAGTGAAAATTTCAGCAAAGCCAAGATTAGGTCAGGTAGGATATAACAAAGAAAATGATGTTGTAGAAGGAATTGTGATCATGCTTAGAGGTGAAAACCCAAGTGAAGTTATTGCAAGACTGAAAGACAGGATAGAAGAACTGAATGGGGGAGAACTTCCCGGTGATGTTCAGATTGTTCCGATCATTGACCGTACAGAATTGGTAAATACGACAGTTCATACCGTTTCCAAAAACCTTATTGAAGGAGTTATTCTGGTTTCTATCATCGTATTTATATTCCTTTACAACTGGAGAACAACCTTTATTGTAGCATCAGTAATTCCTTTGGCTTTCTTATTTGCCATTATTATGTTGAAAATTCAGGGATTGCCTGCCAACCTGATTTCCATGGGAGCTTTGGACTTCGGACTTCTGCTGGAAGGAACGCTCGTCATTGTTGAACATGTCTTTGTTGCTCTCGAACTTAAAGCTAAGAAGATAGGACTGAAGAGATTCAATAAAATTTCAAAACTTGGTATTATTAAGAAAAGTGCAGGAAGTGTAGCAAGTTATATTTTCTTCGCCCTATTGATTCTTATTGTTGCTCTGATGCCGATCTTCTCTTTCCAGAAAGTGGAAGGAAAAATGTTCTCTCCATTAGCATTTACATTGGGATATGCATTATTGGGATCTTTGATTTTAAGCTTGACTTATGTTCCGGCAATGTGTAAGCTTTTGTTAACGAAAAATATTGAAGAGAAAGAAAACTTTATCTCAAGATTCTTCAGAGTGAATATCTATAGAATTTACGAATTCAGCGACCGTTATAAAAAAGGATTCATCATTGGATTTGTTGCTTTACTTGCTGTCTGTGGATGGAGATTCTCCAATTATGGATCTGAATTTTTACCCAAGCTGAATGAAGGCGCAATCTATGTAAGAGCAACGCTTCCAAACAGTGTCAATCTGGATGAATCGGTACGGCTAACGAAAGAGATGAAAGGAATTCTTATGAAATATGATGAAGTGAAATTTGTCATGACCCAAACAGGCCGCCCGAACGATGGTACTGATCCCACAGGTTTCTTTAATATCGAATTTAATATTCAGCTAAAACCGGAGAATGAATGGAAGAAAAAAATATCCAAAGAAGAACTTCTTGAAGAAATGAGAGTTTCCCTTGAAAAATATCCGGGAATCAATTTCGGATTCAGCCAGCCTATTCAGGATAATGTGGAAGAATATGTAGCAGGAGTAAAAGCTCCGCTGGTAATTAAGATTTTCGGGAATGATCTTTTTGAACTTGAAAATTATGCCAATAAAGTTGCAAACTCTATCAGAACAGTTCCGGGAATATCTGATGTCAATGTTTTTAAAAATATTGGATTACCGGAATTGAGAATACAGCTTCATGATTCCAAAATGGCAAAATATGGAGTTTCCACAGCAGATGCGCAGGCCGTGATTGAAATGACAATCGGAGGACAGGCCGCTACCAAGTTTTATGAAGAAGAAAGAATGTTTGACGTAATGCTTAGGTTTGAAAAAGATTACAGGGATACGCCGGAAAAAATGGGAAATATTCTCATCCCGACTCAGGATAATAAGAAAGTACCGTTGAAAGAAATTGCAACAATTGATTATCATACCGGACCGTCATTTATTTACCGTGAAGGAAACAGCAGATATATCGGAGTTGGATTCAATATTGAAGGTCGTGACCTTGGAAGTACCATTAAAGAAGCCAAAGCTAAAGTAGATAAAGAAGTAAAACTTCCGAAAAATCATAAAATGACCTGGGCAGGAGAATTTGAAAGCAAAGAAAGAGCAGCAAAACAGCTGGCAATGGTAGTACCGATTTCTTTAGTTCTTATTCTGATGTTATTGTATTTCAACTTTGGGAACGTAAAAGATACGCTGATTTCTTCCATTACACTGGCATTTGCATTTATAGGAGGATTTTTATCCCTTTGGTTTACGGGAACCATCTTCGGAATTTCAGCGGGAATTGGTTTTATCATTCTTTTCGGAGTAGCAACCATAGATGGTATCGTTCTGATCGGCGTGATGAAAGAAAATCTGCAAAACAGGTTGTCTCTCAAAGAATCTATCGCAGAGGGAGTGAAAAGCAGAATCCGTCCGGTAGTAATGATCGCTCTGATGGGATCTATGGGACTTCTTCCGGCAGCAATGTCAAACGGGATGGGTTCCGAAATTCAGAAACCTTTAGCCATTATGATTGTTGGAGGACTGATTGTCTGTATGCTGCTGTCATTTACAATACTGCCAATTATTTTCCATTATGCTTATCGTAAAAAGCATAAGGAAGCAATATAGTTTCTTTTATTTTGTTCATTATGAGGCCGGAATCCGTGAGGAAGATCCCGGCCTTTTTTAGTTAAGAATTCTTTGTAGATTCTAAGATCTAAATATTTTTTACCACATCACTGCTTTCACATTTTTTAAATTCTTTTAAAAGGGAAGGAGTGAGGATCTTCGGGTTCAGAATTTGTGTAGCGACTTTAGCCGCCGCATAATCTACAATGCCGATCACAGATACTCTTAAGAAATTCGGAGTGTTGGATGCAATGACTGCCGTTGCCCAGGAAGTATCTCTTGCTTTGGAAATGGCAAAATCAAGTACAGCATTATCTTTCCCATTGGATAGTTTATCAATAAGATCTACAGGATAACAGATTTTGTTTAAAGAGTCCTGAACATTCTGATTAATGGAAGCAATGACATTATTAATATTTTCAAAATCTTTTTTCAAAGGATTTATCTTCCGGTAAGGCATTATGGAAGCTGCAGAAATACCAAGATCCAGATTGATGTGTGCATTCATTCCCAAAAATATATGCTGTAGAATCAACAGGTTTTTATTCTTGCTGGCTTCAAAGGCAATATACCATGAGTTGGTACATTTTTCTCCTTTGCTGTAGCTTTCCCATGCCTGAAGATATCTCTGTGCAAAAGCAAGGTCCAGTAATGTCATTCTGGGGTTGTCTTCAAATTTTTTCTGTTGAATACCTTTCAGAACCTGTGCGGTCATGATTCGATAGGTACAGGCGAAATATCCTGCAGGGCTATTATTTTCCTTGCACCAGATAATGATTTCATCCAGCTTTTTAAGAACTTCCTCAATAGTTTTCATGATGTTTTTTTGTTTAAAGATATCGAGAAATACATTATTACAGTATAATTGACCTATTGTTTTAATTAATTCCCTTATTTATGATTTATATCATTCTGGCTTTCGATGCAAAGAATTAAGTTTGCAGACTTAAAATAAAAATATGAAAAAACTAAGTTTCTTTTTTGCCAGTATTATATTACTGTTTGCAGCTTCTTGCTCTACTGATGAGCTTGAAAATCCTAACCTAAATGAAAACTCAAAAAAAAATTCAGGGAGAAATTTCGCTAAAAGCGCTGGTGATGGTATCTATGATGTCTTAGGGTATGGTTATAATGCCACTGGGGAATATGCTAATTCTAACTCGTCAGGATATCAGGTGATTGATATTGAGAGATTTAAAAATGAACAGGCGGGTAGATTGATCACTGATAATGTATTTTCTCAGGAATATCTTGAAGAATATGGGGAAAACGCAGAAGCTTATTCAAAAATGGTCTCTACAAAAGTGGGAGCTTCAGCTGGGTTCTCTTTATTTAAAAAACTTATTTCGGTTACTTTTAGTTCTGCGGTTAGCAACACTACTACTAATAAATTTGATGCTAAATATATTTATGGTAGTTATAATCTTTTAATTAAACAAAGAAGATTTAGATTTAATGCTACCCCTGTCTTATTATCTGATTATTTGACACCGGAGTTTTCTAGCGATTTACAGTCCAATAGCCCTGCGCAAATTGTAAACGATTATGGAACCCACGTTGCAATTGATATTTATACAGGGGCTAAGTTAGATGTTATGTTTCAATCTGAAACCACTAATCAAAGCCGTGAAAAAGCAGCTAGAGTTGGAGTTAAAGTTGGAGTAAAGAGTATTTTTGATGCCAATGTTGATAATGACATAGATACTTCAGAATCAAGTAAAAACTTTTCTAGAAAATTATCCTTTAAAACCAGAGGGGGAGATCCATCGAAGAGTTTGGTGGGAGAGCTAAACCTTGACCAGGCAAATCCTAAAATTAATATTTCCAGCTGGCAGAACAGTTCCACACCAACTAATGCTGTGTTGGTAGAATTTGGGAGTAATGGTTTGATACCTCTTTATGAATTGGTTAAAGATCCTGTGAAGAAAGCTCAATTAAAATCTTATATAGATCAATATTTAATTGATAATCAGGTGAGGCTGGATTATACAAATACTGCAAATCTTGTGAATGGTAATTTTGTTAGAAATCCTGCTACCAACCAGATATTTTTTATGTTTGAAAATAAACTGAGATATATCCAGAGCCCTATGACACTTTATGGATTATTTAATATTACGAGTGGTGAAATCGCTACTGTGAGTCCAAGTAATTTGTCAACAGTAGAACGTGGGGCTGATTTAACACCTGATAATGATCTTAAACAGGATAATTTTACCAATAAGATATATATGAGAGAAGGTAATATCTTAAGATATATTCCAAATATTGGTATTTATAATAAATATAGATTTAATAATAATGCGGTTAAAAAAATAAATGGTACAAATGGCTATATAATCGGTAGCGATATTTTTTAATTAAAATTATAATTGTAAAAAAGAGACTGTCTTTGTGACAGTCTCTTTTTATTTATTGTTCAGATTATGGAGTGATTATAATCGGATCCGGAAAAGGTTCAAGAACCAGTGGTTTGCACATTGCTGCCGGTTGACAGGTTCCTCCCATGCATATAAAATTCGTCATTGTGGTGGTGCCGTCAGGACATCTGATCATGCCTTCACCGTGGCATCCTCCGGGACATTCTGCCGGATAAAGAGTTCCTCCAAATACATCTTTCAAATCTGTTCTTAAAAGTTTTGTTAAGTTCTTTTTCATGGTTTAATTTTTTTTGTTTAGTAAATTAATTTATTCTTAACACTCTTATAATTAAATAAGTAGGGTTAAAAATATTAAACTAAAATAGTAAATTAATCTATGATAATTGAATTAATTTATGATAAATGTTAAAATGAAGGTTAGATTTTTCTAAAATGGCAAATAAGTTTAAAATAGAAGAATGTCAATTAGATTTGAAATCTAGCTATGAATAGTATTGTGATGTTATTTCTGTTTATTTGTACTTTGTTTTTGCCTCCAGTTTAGGTAAGTCTTTTTTATATTGTTCAGGATCCCATTTCATTTGCCAATTCTTTATATACTCAGCCAATGGAGGAAGTCCAACATCTGCGCGTCTTTTATCTACATTTTCAGGATCTTCTAGTGGGGATACATAATATACTTGTGTTTCAGGATCACGTCCGATCTGGCTGCCATAAATTTGTCTTTTACCTTGTCTCAGGGCCACCCTGTCTTCGAGAAGGGCCAAACTGCTGCTTTGTGCTTTACCATTTTTTACAGCATCTCTCATCATGGGTAAATACTTTTCCTGTGTTGCCTGATCTGCATGTTGGATAACAAGAAATAATGTAACGCTTCCCTGTCCGCCCACAACATCAGGACCCACCCAGCCATATTTATCAAGAATGGCTTTTACCTCAATAAGATTTAGTGAATCTTTTTTATTGATAAGCTGCCAGTGCTCGTCCATTTCTTTTGAGTTTCCACCGTATTTTTTTTCAATACCATCGATTTGTTTTCTGTACTTTTGGTCTTCATTATAAATGTCACCAAGCTTTGCGACCAAGGGTTTATTCAAATTTGCTTCTGCTTTCTCCTGATTCTGTTTGATTTTTTCGATGAGAGGCTTCCATCGTTTATCACTATGTAAAGAGCTAAGGTCTGTATCCGTTGTTATATGGTTATAATTACTGAATTTTACTGCAATCCTTTCAAGTTGGGAAAATGCACTGTCTGGCCCTGATGCCATTGCCCAAGAGCATGCTGCATTGTACCTGTCATTTAGAGATGCTTTCCAGCCGTTAGATTTAAATGCTTCAGAATAGTTGCTGGCAGAGTTTTTGAAATCCTTGGCATGGTAAAGTGATTCAGCCGTTTTTACTTTATCGGTGTATTCTTTGGGAACAGTTTGCCCGAAGAGTAGTTTTGTTGATGCTAAAAACAGCAAAACGAATAGTCTTATTTTCATGGGTATTATTTTTTTTGAGTTTGGTGATATCTGGTTCTGTTGGAAGAAGTATTGAAATAGTTATTTTTTTCCACTCATCTTTAATGATTTTTACATCCTCACTTTCTTTTTTGCTAAAGCCTTTCTTTTTTTTCTTAGTGTGCGATGTTTTTCTTTTGAATAATCAGTCTTTTTACAAAAATGTGAATTTAAATTTAATTCTTCAAGATTTTCAATGTGCTTTTTAAGATAATATCACGGGTTTTCTTTTGAAACTTCATCATGATGTTTAAGATACAATGGTAGAGCAGCAGATCCATACCAAGGAAAGATTTCATAACTGAAAACTCCAGCCTGAACTGCAGGGTCTGTTTTTACCCATTCCTCAGCTTCTTCCTTTGACTTGGTGTTGAAGATAAACATACCACGGTAGTTTTCTTTATTCTTTTCAAGGAAAGGACCGGCAACTACAATTTTGCCCTCATCTGCCAGTTTCCCGATATTGGCCATATGACCTTTCATGAGTTCGCTCATTTTGGCTTTGTCTTCAATTTTAGTATCGCCAGTTGTCAGCATGACAATCGTATAAGGTTTCATCCCGTATTTATCAGCTCCCAGTGATGTGGCCAATTCCTGATTGTACTTAAGTTTTTCTGCTTTCTTTTCCTGTGCAAAAGATAATGCTGATATGAGGAGGCATGCAGTTAGTAATGTTCTTGATTTCATCTTGTTTTATTTTGATAAATATAATAAAAACCTTAAAGATTTCTGAGAGCTGAATTTCAAAAATGATATGATACAAAAAAACCTCGATGGTTACGAGGTTATATCTAATAGTTCTGATGAAGTTATATTAATCTTTTATTCTTAAAAACTCTTTAGCCAGTTCAATCATCTTAGGATCGCCTGTGTATTTACCATGTTCATCAGAAAGCTTTACTGTTGGAATCCATTCTTTGTTAGGAGCCTGTACACCGATGAGCTTCATCACGATGTTCATTGGTTTCAATCCAACATCATTCGTAAGGTTGGTCCCAATTCCGAATGAGATACCAATTTTCCCTCTGCAGTAATTGGTGATTTCCTCTACTTTTTCAAGATTTAATGCATCTGAAAAAATAATGTATTTAAACATAGGATTAATGCCATTTCTTTGATAATGGGCAATGGTTTTATCTGCAAATTCTAATGCATCCCCGCTGTCGTGGCGTACACCGTCAAAAAGTTTTGCGAATTTTTTGTCAAACTGCTGGAAGAAAACATCCGTGGTATATGTATCAGACAAGGCAACTCCAAGATCACCTCTGTAAACATCTACCCAATGTTCCAAAGCCATTTCATTGGCCATTTTGAATCCATATTCAGCAGCATGGAACATAAACCATTCATGGGCATGGGTTCCGATGGGTTTTACACCATACTTCATAGCAAAATGAACGTTTGAACTTCCGATGAAAGTTGATTCTCTTTTTTGAGTTAATGCTTCCATCACCAGGTTCTGTACCTTATAAGAATGTCTTCTTCTTGTTCCAAATTCTGCAAAGGTTACTCCAAGTCTGCCTAATGAGTCTGCTTTTTCTATCGTTTTGCTCATCACCACTTCATTGGAATCTCTTTCCATATGGTTCATTTCATAATGCAGCTCACTGATCAAGGCCAGTAAAGGAACTTCCCAGAGAATTGTTCTGTACCAAAGCCCTTCTACAACAACGGAAAGGTCTCCTCCTTCCTGATGTATTTTCACTTCAGAAGGATCATAATGGTATCCTTCCAGGAAATCCAGATAAGGAAGATCAATATAAGGACATGTTCTTGCCATGAACTTTTTCTCGTCTTTCGTAAGTTTCAGTTCAGCCATTTTATTAACGGCTTCCCTTAACGCAACATCAAATCCTTCCGGAAAGTGGTGTTTTCCCCTGTTGATAAATTCATATTTTACAATAGAACTTGGGAATAGTTTTACCACTGCATTCTGCATGGTTATTTTATAAAAATCATTATCTAGGATAGAGTTCAGTCTTACGTCGTTCATGATATGTGTAATTTTAACGCAAATATAAAAATAAAAAATAAAATCGCCTAAATGTAAGGCGATTTTTTTGAAATATTTCAATACATTTTATGGAGTTATTTTCCAAGATAAGAATTGTACATCCAAACTTCTTTCTCCTGTTCAGTAATATAATCGCTCATTTGCGAATTGGTACCTTCATCTCCTGCTTCATCCGTAATATCTAAAAGTTCTCTCTGCAGATCAATGACTACTTTGAAAGAACTTAGAATCTGCTCAACACTTTTGATGCCATCAGTTACTTCTTTGCTTTCTTTAATGGTTGACACCTTTAGATAATCTGAGTAATTGTGTGCAGGAGTAGCTCCCAATGTCAGGATTCTTTCTGCAATTTCATCAATCTTTAAAACAAGACTGTTGTACAGTTCCTCAAATTTTGGATGAAGGGTAAAAAACTGTTCTCCTTTGATGTTCCAGTGAGAACCTCTTGTATTCTGATAAAATACAGAATAATTGGCTAACAGTACATTTAATTTTTCTGAGATTTTTTTACAATCGGCTTCTTTAAGGCCAATGATACTAGCATTTTTCATATGTATATATTTATTTTTTTAAGATTAGATACAATCACCGGTTTCAGTTGAGTATACTGTAAGCTCCATTAAGGTGATAGATGTGTTTATCATTTTGTATACTCCAAATTTACGAAATATCATGCCGAACTCCCTTGAATATTAATAGATGATAACTATACGAAAGTTTTTTAAAATAGTTTGGATACATCAGATGAGGTGTTCCGGGTTTTGTTTTAAATGAAGAATTGTGATGGTTATCTTTATAACATAAATTTCATAATTATTTAATACTCATTTTTTCAGCTGAGAAATTTATATTTTCTGTTCCTTTTCCTTATGTATATTATGGTTCTCTGATTGTCATGGAGAAACATGTTCAATTTCTGATGTAAGTATTTGATTTTAATTTTTATATAAGTGTTTGCAGATTAAAAAAATATTACTATTTTTGCACCCTAAAATAAAAAGCAATTAAATGCCTACTATTCAACAATTAGTAAGAAAAGGAAGAGCCACGCTTGCCAAGAAGAGCAAATCGGCTGCCCTTGATTCTTGTCCACAAAGACGTGGTGTATGTACGAGAGTATATACAACTACACCTAAGAAACCTAACTCTGCACTTAGAAAAGTAGCAAGGGTAAGACTTTCTAACGGTAAAGAAGTGAATGCCTATATCCCGGGCGAAGGACATAATCTACAGGAGCACTCGATAGTATTGGTTAGAGGCGGAAGGGTGAAAGACCTACCGGGAGTACGTTACCACATCGTAAGAGGTGCATTAGACACAGCTGGTGTAAATGGAAGAACTCAGAGAAGATCTAAGTACGGAGCTAAGAGACCTAAACCAGGACAAGCAGCTGCTGCTCCTGCAAAAGGAAAGAAAAAATAATCATTAAATAAGGTACAAAAGCAATGAGAAAGACAAAAGCGAAAAAAAGACCGTTGTTACCAGATCCGAAATTTAATGATCAATTGGTAACGAGATTCGTAAACAACTTAATGCTTGACGGTAAGAAGTCAATCGCATTCAAAATTTTCTATGATGCATTAGAGATCGTAGAAACTAAAAAAGGAGATAACGAAAAAACTGCACTTGAAATCTGGAAAGATGCACTTACAAATGTAATGCCTCACGTAGAAGTACGTTCTAGAAGAGTAGGTGGAGCTAACTTCCAAATCCCTATGCCAATCAGAGCTGATAGAAAAATTTCTATGGCAATGAAATGGTTAATCAAATATTCTAAAGCTAGAAATGATAAGTCTATGGCTTTGAAATTAGCTAATGAAGTTGTAGCAGCTTCTAGAGAAGAAGGTGCAGCTTTCAAAAAGAAATCTGATACTCACAAAATGGCGGAAGCTAACAAGGCTTTCTCACACTTCAAATTCTAATCTGAAATGGGAAGAGATCTTAAATTTACAAGAAATATTGGTATTGCCGCTCACATTGATGCTGGTAAGACAACCACTACAGAAAGAATTCTATTCTATACAGGGGTTAACCACAAAATTGGTGAAGTTCACGATGGTGCTTCTACAATGGACTGGATGGAGCAGGAAGCAGAAAGAGGTATTACTATTACTTCTGCAGCTACCACTTGTTCTTGGAACTTTCCAACGGATCAAGGAAAAGCTTTACCTGAAACTAAGCCTTACCACTTCAACATCATTGATACACCGGGACACGTTGACTTCACTGTAGAAGTAAACAGATCTTTAAGAGTATTGGATGGATTGGTATTCTTATTCTCTGCAGTAGACGGAGTAGAGCCTCAGTCTGAAACAAACTGGAGACTTGCTGACAACTACAAAGTTGCGAGAATGGGATTCGTAAACAAAATGGACAGACAAGGTGCTGACTTCCTTAACGTGGTAAACCAGGTTAAAGATATGTTAGGATCTAACGCCGTTCCAATCGTTTTACCAATCGGTGCTGAAGAAGATTTCAAAGGTGTTGTTGACTTAATTAAAAACAGAGCTATCATCTGGGATGAAGCAGGACAAGGAGCTACTTTCGAAGTAGTGCCAATCCCTGAAGACATGAAAGCTGAAGTTCTAGAATATAGAGAGAAATTAGTAGAAGCTGTTGCTGACTACGATGAGACTTTGATGGAGAAATTCTTCGAAGATCCAGATTCAATCTCTGAAGACGAAATCAACGAAGCTCTTAGAAAAGCTACTATCGATTTATCTATTATCCCAATGACTTGTGGTTCTTCATTCAAGAATAAAGGAGTACAGTTTATGTTGGATGCGGTATGTAAATACCTTCCTTCTCCATTGGATAAAGATGATATTAAAGGTACTGATCCAAGAACTGACGCTGAAATCACAAGAAAACCATCTGTAGATGAGCCTTTCTCTGCATTAGCATTTAAGATTGCTACTGACCCGTTTGTGGGAAGACTAGCATTCTTCAGAGCATACTCTGGAAGACTGGATGCAGGTTCTTATATCTTGAACACTCGTTCAGGTGATAAAGAAAGAATCTCTAGAATCTATCAGATGCACGCTAACAAGCAAAACCCAGTAGAATATATTGAAGCTGGTGATATTGGTGCAGCGGTAGGATTCAAATCTATCAAAACTGGTGATACTATGTGTGACGAGAAAAACCCAATCGTTCTTGAATCGATGGTTTTCCCTGATCCGGTAATTGGTATCGCTGTTGAGCCTAAAACTAAAGCTGACCAGGATAAAATGGGTAACGCTTTAGCTAAATTGGCTGAAGAAGATCCTACGTTTACGGTTAGAACTGACGAAGCTTCTGGACAAACGATTATCTCTGGTATGGGTGAGCTTCACTTAGATATCATTGTTGACCGTATGAAGAGAGAATTCAAAGTTGAAGTTAACCAAGGACAGCCTCAGGTAGAATACAAAGAAAACTTAACAAAAGTTGCTCAACACAGAGAAGTTTACAAAAAACAATCTGGTGGTAAAGGTAAATTTGCTGATATTGTATTTGAATTAGGACCTGCTGAAGAAGGTAAAATTGGTTTAGAATTCATCAATGAGATCAAAGGTGGTAACGTTCCTAGAGAATTTGTTCCTGCAATTGAAAAAGGCTTTAAAGCTGCAATGAAGAACGGTCCTTTGGCTGGTTTCGAAGTTGAAGGTATTAAAGTTGTTCTTAAAGACGGATCTTTCCACGCGGTGGATTCTGATGCTCTTTCATTTGAAATGGCTGCTAAATTAGGATTTAAAGAAGCGGGACGTGCTGCTAAGCCAGTAATTATGGAGCCTATTATGAAACTGGAAGTTGTAACTCCGGAAGAATATATGGGTAACATCATTGGTGACCTTAACAAAAGAAGAGGTACAATCAGTGGTCAGGAAGAGAAAAACGGTGCTGTTGTAATCAAGGGTTCTGTTCCACTTTCTGAAATGTTTGGATATGTTACTACTCTAAGAACACTTTCATCAGGAAGAGCTACTTCTTCTATGGAATTAGAGAAGTACCAAGCTACTCCACAAAACGTTGCTGAAGAAATCATAGCTAAAGCAAAAGGTTAATTTTTAAATTAAAGAAATGTCACAAAGAATCAGAATAAAACTAAAATCTTACGATTACAACTTGGTAGACAAGTCTGCTGAGAAAATCGTAAAAACGGTAAAGGCTACTGGTGCTGTTGTAAACGGTCCAATTCCATTGCCAACGAATAAGAGAATCTTCACAGTGTTGAGATCTCCGCACGTAAACAAAAAAGCAAGAGAGCAGTTCCAATTATCAGCTCACAAGAGACTAATGGATATCTACTCTTCTTCTTCTAAAACTGTTGATGCTCTAATGAAATTAGAACTTCCTTCAGGTGTAGACGTTGAAATTAAAGTGTGATAAATGCATACTTTGCAATGATTATACAAACCGTTCCTTTTTAGGAGCGGTTTTTTTTTGAATTGATCTGAAAAGCATATTGGATACATTATCAAATCTGTTTTTTTTGAATTATACTTTCTATACTCATAAAAAGTGTTAAGGAGATTAACCTTAACGATAGAGTAGTTCTGTTTAGGGATTTTAAAGAGTCCCTTCGAAGGATTAATGATCTGATATTAATAGTTCTTTTTCAGGTGACATATGTCACTCTTGTTTATTTATTTAGAATTAATAAAAATAATAATTTTGCCAAAAATTATCAGATGAATAAAGTAGTATCCTTTTCTCTGCTGCTATTGGGTGGAGTTCTGGCCAATGCGCAGAAAGTAAATGATTCAGTTAAACACAAGAAAATTGAAGAAGTAGAACTGTTTGGTGAAAAAAAGAAACAACCACAAGGGTTGGACGCAATTACCAGATTGCCATTGAAAACCAGAGATCAGATTCAAAGTATTTCTGTGATTTCCCATAAAGCAATTGAAGAATTAGGAGCGCTTACAGTCACTGATGTTGCGAAAAACGTTCCGGGGGTAACCCTATTTTCAAGCTATGGCGGAGGAAACGAAAGTATGTCAATCAGAGGATATCGTGGAGTTCCTGTACTGAAAAACGGAGTTCAGCTGGATTCAGATTTCCGTACCGCAGGGATGATCACTGATATGCAGGGTGTAGAAAGTATTCAGGTTATCAAAGGATCTGCTGCTATTGGTCAGGGAATAGGAAATGGTTTGGGATCTGCAGGAGGTGTGATTAATGTTGTAACAAAAAGACCTCAGTTTATTGATCAGACTAATGTAGGATTCCGTTATGGAAGCTGGGATTTTTACAGACCTACAGTAGACTTCCAAAGAGTATTGGATCCTCAGGGAAAAGTAGCTTTGAGGTTCAATGGAGCGTACCAAAATAATAATTCATTCAGAAGCCATGTACAGGGAGAAAGGATTTATGTAAACCCATCTGTCGCTTTCCGTCCGGATGATAAAACATTAATCAATGTGGAAATGGATTATCTTCATGATAAAAGAACACCGGACAGAGGAACAATAAACCTTGCTCCAGGAACTATTGAAGCATTATATCACATGCCAAAAGGAAAGTTTTTAGGATATACATCTGATTATTCAAAAACTGAAGCCTACAACTTTGCGACTACAATCGTACGTAACATTACGGACAAATTAAAAGTGAGAGCAGCTTTCGTGAATTCCGTAAGTAATACAGATTCTGAAGCTTCATCCGTGTCATTGCCTGCTGGTGAAACCAACTACAATATCAGACAGCGTACTATAGGAAAATCACAGGGAGAAGATATCAACAAAGTATTACAGTTAGACTTCATTGGAGAGCAGATAAAGACCGGATTTATTAAACACACATTCCAGGTTGGTTTTGACTGGAGAGAAACAGAAACCTCTTCTACAACCTTTGAAGCATACAAAAACTCAATTGCACCCGGGAATTTAATTACTGCACGTAATACAAAAATCGGAAATACAACCTATGCGGCTAATCCACTTGATATTGTTGACGTAGTGAACGGAAATATCCCGAACCAACTTCCGGTAAATGTCATTTATAAAAATCTGGGAAGATCAAACGCAGTATTGACACCAAGTATCGGTGCAATGGCTCAGGATGTGATGACGATTGGAAAATATGTAAAAGCTCATTTGGGACTTCGTTACAGCAGGCTCAATGGTTCCGCCAATGAATCTGTAGATACATGGAACCCTAATTTCGGATTGATTGTTTCTCCACTTCCAAATGTTAATGTATTTGGATCGTATACTACAACCACATCTTTAAGATCTTCTAATAATTTCCTTTTAGATGGTGGAAGAGTAGGCCCGTCAATGACTAAACAATGGGAAGCTGGTATTAAATCAGATTGGTTTAATGAGCGTTTAAGATTTAATGTAACGGTATTTGATATTAAAACAGATCATCTTTCCTTCACTATTCTTGACGAAAATTATAACCCTGTTGTAATTGACAAACAAACAATGTATGGCCTTGCAGGAAACCTTAGAAGAAAAGGAGTGGAAGTAGAGCTTATCGGAAGAATTCTGCCAAACCTTCAGGTAATGTCCGGATGGGCATATCTGGATGCTCAGTATCAGGACAGTCCTGCTTACATGAACGGATCTGCACCAATGAACGCTCCTAAACATACAGCAAACGGATGGCTGAATTATAAATTCAATAAAGGTACTTTATCAGGACTTGATGTAGGGGCGGGAATTTATTATGTAGGAAAAAGACCGGTTGACGAATGGACTCAGAAAACATTTACAGCAGGTCACCTGAACAGTGTGAAGCCTGGAGACAAACCTTTCGATATGCCGGAATATACTACCGTAGATGCCCAGGCAGGATATACACTGAAAAATGGAATGGGAATAAGAGTATTCTTTAATAACATTTTTGATAGCGTAGGATACAGCTCTTATTTCAGAGGAGGATATATCGATCAGATTCAGCCAAGAAACTTTGCTGTACAGGTAAACTATAAATTCTAATCAACAAAATTATTCATTATGAAAAGTATCAAAACTATATTCTTAGCATTGGCTCTTGGCGCAGCAGCTGTGTCATGTTCCGGAGACAAAAAGAAAGGAATAGATTATAATCAGTTTAAAACAGAAGTGAAACTTACTCCTGAACAGGAAAAGAGCTTTAACGAGATCACTGCAAAATATCAGCAGCTTCAGGAGCAGAATTTTCAGGCAGCAAAAGCTCAGGGTGGTAATATGGACCGCGTAGCTTTAGGAATAAAGAATGAAGAACTGAGAGCGCAGCAGTCTATTGAAATGGCTACCGTTTTAGATGGTCCTCAGATGGAAAAGTTCAATAAGTTTGTAGATGAAAATTCCAGAAAAAGACCAAGATATGACAATGTATTGTTAGAAAGAATCAAAACGGAAGCACAGCTTTCCGAAGAAGAGTTCAAAGTAGTAAATGCTGCGAATGATGCCTTTGAAAAAGCATTCAATGATGCGCACGATGTATATCATGGGAACAACGATCTGGCAAAAGAATACTGGGAGAAATTTGATACCCAGAGAAAAGCTGCTATTCAGAAAGCACTAAGTCCTGAACACTATACTAAATTTGAAGAAATCGTAAAAGAAGTTCAGTTCAAAGGAAGAAAATAAACGACATTGATACCAGTGAGGGCTGGAAGCAGGAAGAAGGAGATGGATATGATATTGGGCTAAAAGTTCTTACTACTTTTAAGAAAACGTATTCAATTTGGTGAATGTAGATTAAAGTTTGGTCAGTAATCTTTTAGACTAAATAACTTCCATCAAAAGCTTCATGCTTCCTTTCCCGAATTTGTATTAACTTTTTTTAATTTATTCATATCAATTTTAATTTAAAACATTAAGACGGTACAACTGTCTTAATGTTTTTGCTGTTAAATAATGAGAGTATTACTTAAAAGCCTTTACAGGAAAAGAAGAAAAAACGAATCGGTTACAAAATACCTGATGTGGATCATTCATCTCTGGCTGGGACTTTTATCAAGCAGTATTGTTTTTATCATGTGTCTTACCGGATGCCTCTATGCATTCAAAAATCAGATTACCGATTTTAGCAACAGAGATAAAGTTTACATAAGTCCGGGTTCAGGAAAGGCGATGAATCTTGATCTGATCCAGGTGGAATTATTAAAACATAGTAAAGAACTTACTTCTCTGATGATTCCCGATGATAAAGGGAAAAGTTACGTGGTCGGTTACCGTGAAAATAATTTGGATAAAAGTACTTACTACAACCAATATACAGGAGAAGTTCTTGGACAGCCCAATGTTGACTCCAGTAGATTCTTTGAAGTTGTTCTGGATCTTCATAGAAATCTGATGATGGGAAATGTAGGAAGACAGATTATAGGAGCTTCAGTTCTTATGTTCTGTATTCTGCTGATTTCAGGATTTATTCTTTGGCTCCCGAAGAAACTGAAGTTTTTGAAACAGGGACTCACTGTCATGTTCAAAGCAAAATTTCAAAGGGTCAATTATGATCTGCACAATACACTGGGGTTTTATACATTTCTCATGCTTTTCTTTATTGCTGTTACCGGATTGTATGTGACGTATCCGTGGGTAAAGAATACTCTCATCATAAGCCTGGGAGGATCGTCAATAGATAATATTTCAAAAGAAAAAGACAGTGGAGATGATGCTTTCGGGGGACTTCTGGAAGATATGCTTCAGAAACAGGACGAAAAGAAAAACCTGAAAGACGCTACTTCCGCTTCTGTGGATAATATTTTAAAGCTGGCAGACCGTCATCTTCCTTACAATGCTGTTACAAGTATAGAGCTCCCCAATAAAGAAAATCCGCGGTATGTTGTTATCAAAACCAACAGAGAAAACTTCCTTGGAATGATGTTCCCGGACGAAGTAACATTTGATAAAACGGGAGTTTTCAAAACAAAAGAACTGTTTTCTGACAAACCTTTGAACAAACAGTTTACATCTTTAGCAAAACCTTTACATACGGGAGAAATCATGGGATTGCCAAGTATTATTCTCTACTTTATAGTTTCTCTTATCGGTTGTTCACTGCCGGTGACAGGGTTTATGATCTGGTGGCATAGATTCAGAAAAATGAAATAAAAACAACCCAAAATATTTAGATACCTCATATTCTTAGCCTTTTCATGATTTCGGATTAATTTTTATACATTTAGTATATAAAAACAGAAGCTATGAGTCATAAAGGTCATCATTTTTTTGAACAATTTTCAAACTGGGCTGTAAAATTTACCGGAAGTCCATCTGCTTTTATCGGGGCCTTCCTTATCGTAGTAATATGGGCAGTTACAGGTCCTTTTTTTAACTATTCAGAAACCTGGCAGCTGGTAATCAATACCGGAACTACGATCATTACCTTTCTGATGGTTTTCCTCATTCAGAAAGCCCAGAATAAAGATTCAAAAGCCATACAGATCAAACTGAACGAAATTATAGCCGCTCACGAAAAGGCAAGCAACAGAATTGTAGATATTGAAGATCTTACGGAAGCAGAACTTGACCAGCTTCATCTTTATTACGAGAACCTGGCTCAGTTTGCTAAGGAAGATACTGATATTCATATGTCTCATTCTATTGATGCCGCAAAGAGAAATCAGAACTATAAACACGATTTTTTCAGAGAGAAGCATGAAGAATGGTTACAGAAGCAAGAACAAAAAAAGGAATCTAAATGATTCCTTTTTTTGTCTGATAAATAATAAGCTTGTCTTGAACTCCATCTAAAATATGTAATCTTCATTTTATACAAACTTCTATACATTCTCTTTAGAATCATCGTTTCATAAAATAGCTGAAATAACTACAGCTTCCCATCAGGCTTTTAGCAGCTTCGGTCTCAGAATACTGAGTTTTTAACTGAGCAAAATAGGTTCTGTACTTCTGATTTTTAAGATTGTCCATTTCCTTTTGGCGGGCGTCTTCTTTTTCGGACCACTTCGGATCAGAATAATCAAAATCTTTTGGAGCTTTTGCTTCGTACTGATAATATTTACCCTGTTCGGCACTTGCCATCTGGAATAAGATTCTTGCTTTTTCTTCTTTATTGTTGGAAAGCTTAAGTGCCTTTTGATAATAGTTGATCGACAGATCAAAATTATCAGGTTCAATATAAGAAGTGTCCAGGAAGTTCTTATAATAATACTTGTAAGGATTCTTTCTGTCTGTATTCCAGAAGTCATATTTGCCTCCGTTGCTGTTGTCAATATCCATTACAAACAACTCGCGGTAATATCCTAAAATAGAGGTGTTGTACAATAGATTTCCGATAAGCTGGTTAGCTTTTGCGGCTTTTTCATCCGTTCCGTTTCCTATCTTTTTAAGCTGAATCAATACATCAGCTAATTCAAGTTTGTCCATGTTGGTTTTAATGAAAGGAAAATCAGTATAGCTCTCAGCTTTCATACTTTCTGCATCAGGACTTCCGAAACTTTCCCAAACATTATGCCCGAATACAAGATTTGATATATTTTTAAATCCATCATACTCTGCAGAAGTATATTGTTTTGGAGTGATCGTTTGGCCATTCTTTTCTGTCCATTCGTAATTCTGTCTTGGAATACCGGCAAAGCTTTTTGCTTTTTCATAATAAGACTTCGCCTTTTCAAAATCGGCAAGTCTCATAGCTCTGTCCCCGTAAATGGTATTGAAGAAAGCATCAATATTACCTACGCTATCCATATTTTTAGCAATGATTTGCTGCTCAAACTGAGTTTTATTTGGCTTTCTGTAAAACTCTTCCACACTCTTCACAAGACCAGAGTTAGGATTGTATTGAAGATCCGAAAGCTTATTGTTCATCAGGAATGATTTTCCGTCTTCTCCCTGAAGGAAATAACGGTTTGCCATAACATCCTTTAGGAAATCTGCAGTAGAAGGTACTTCACCATAATAATCGAAATTATCTGTAGTGGCTGTGTCTTTCTCTACCTTTTTCTCCACAAAATATTCAGCATAATCTTTCATCAGGTGATCCTCATAGGCGGCGTCAATCCTTGGCTGGGAAACAATGTCATTCAGAACTTTCATTCGTTTAATCTCTTCCAGATATTCAGGATTCGTTGTTTTAATATCTTCCAGGATTTCTGTACTTCCTTTGTAATCTTTTTTCAGGAATTTAAGATAAGCATCTGCGATCTGCCAATATTCGTCCTTAGACTTCTCTTTCGTTTTGTCAGTGAATTTTTGAAGGTCGTCAAGATAGTCCTTCATCTTATCATCATATCCATAGCCGGAAGTGGTGTAGAATGGAATTCTGTTTGGATTGTCCAGCAATTCGTCATCGCTTTGATCCGTTTTCTTTCCATCAGCAGATTCTTTAGATTTTGAACCTCCGAACAGGTTTTTAAAAAACCTTACAATTTTTTGCCAGAAAGAAATCTTCTCCTCCTTTACTTCAGTTGTAGAAGTGGCTTTAGCATCTTTTGAAGAAGTATTGTTGTCAGCTTTTCCTCTTTGTATATACGGACTATTGGCAGCGTCTGAAGTGTAATAATAAGTAGGGAGATAACTTCTTTCCAGTTCATTGATGCTTCTTGCGGCCATTACCTTCAGGATCTCAGAATCAGGATTGATCTCATACATCTTTTCCATAGTAGGAATCGGATTGTTGAAATCTTCATACCCTAAAAGGAAATAAGCCATATTCTTTTCTTCATTAGTATTGGCTCTTTTCATAATATTGCTGAAAGATGCCGTATCAGAAAGTTTCATAGAAACAAATGCAGATTCCTTGCGGTCTTTGCTGTTCATGAATACCTGAAAGAAATTCCAGTTGGCATCGCTGTTCATTTCCAATCCTCTCTGTGCTCCTGCCAATTGGTCCAGAGACATGAAGTAAACCGTTCCTTTCAGTTTGATTGGAGCAACGTAGGTTTTGAAAGCCTGCATTGCGGAATCATAGTTTCTGGTATAATGATTCAGACGCACCAGCTGGTATCCGTAGCGTTGTTTGATCTCAGGGTTTCTTGCCGCATTGTACAAAGACGTTAACGCAGCAATGGTTTTATTATAATCAAGAGCTGTGGCATTTTTCCTGTTGGCATCTCTGTCATAATAAAATGAATTATCACTTTCAACATAATTGATGCTCATATAAGGTTCCAGATACTTGGCTTCAATCAAATAATCAAGACCTTCCTTATATTTTTGGTAGAATCCTGTTCCTAGCTTTTGTAGAAGTGGATTTGCTGGGCTTCCATTCTTTAAGGCATTCAGGTCGTTCATACTCATCTTATATACCAGATTCTGAGTTTCGGTATAGCTAAGCTGATTGTTAAAGAACTTTTTCCATGTTTCAATATTATCATCAGGAATCAATGATGGATTGTATCCTCCGTAGAACCTGCTCGAATAGTTGTGCAGAAAAGGAAGGTATGCTTTATCCTTAATAATGCTTTGCGTAAAAAGGTTGAAGTAATCATAATCAGGATCTGACCACGCACAGGCGTCAGATTTTGTATAGAAAAGTGATACAACCGCAAGTGAAAGAATATACTTTTTCATAGGGTTTGTGGTGTTTTTTTAATTTTGTGTAATAGTTTATGGTTTGGTCTTGACAGATGTGTGCCTCTATCTCTGAGAGATTAAAATTTCCGATCTGACACAAATTTACTATCTAATTGATAATAAATAATATTAAAATGCGGGATTTTTTTCTGTAAAAAAGAGATAACCTCTTCAAGCTGTTCTTCAGAGATTTCTTCTGCTTTTATTTTGAAGCCTTTGTTTAAATAACTTCCAAAATAGAATCCGTCCTTCAAAACCTGAATTTCATGATCGGATATCTTTTTGAAATTTGAATTTTCAAGATCTCTTTTGGATAAAGCATTGATCAGTTTATGTTTACCTAAATGATTGGTGACAATTCCCCAGGAATAGATAGGAAGGGCTACTTCAATTTTTTTGATAGGGTAGTCTTCCATTTTTGAAAGATAGCTTTTTAGGATGTTGATGTCCAGAATCGAGTTCTTGTCAGAATTTTCCAGTGGTGATGAAGTGGAGTAGCACATCAGATATACTTTTTCTACAGGAGGAATTCCGGTCTGCTTTTTATCTTTTACCTGGTGAAGACGAAGCGTGCAGGTAATTTCCTTTCCGGAGATCTTTTTGAGTTCTTTCAGAAATTTAAAATAATCATTTCGTGTTCCGGCTGTCCAGTCACAGTCGATCTGAATTTCATTATTGGTTTTCAGATGATACTCTTCCGTTTTCTTTAGAATCAAAAGATGAATACTTTCCGCTAGAAACCTTACCTCTTCTGTGGAAATACCCAATAAAGTCTGATTGGTAATGAAAACGGTGGGAACAATCTGTTTATCCGTCTGAAAACTCTTGTCTTTTGTAATAACAGCTACCGGCTGGAATTTTCCGTTCACTTTATCTACATCAAAAAATCTGGTGTACAAGTAAGGAACGGTTGCCTGATCTAATGTTTTCTTTTCTTCGTGATCCAGTTTCAGATGGGTTTTCCAGTAATAGAATGTGTAAGGATAATTTTCTTTCTTATTGCATGATACTACAAGAAAGAGAAGAAATACGAATAGAATTTTAAAATGTCTCATTGATACAAATCACTCTTGAAGCCACAATTCATTGTAGCTATATGTTTCTTCAAAAATAAAGATATTTAAACAAAGTATAAACCGTAAAATCCCGGTGATTAATCTGATGGGATTGCTTTTCACAACAAGAAAGCCGCCCCGGATGGAGCGACTCTCTATATATACTATTTTACTACTTGTAAAGTTCACTTTCACACTTACAGGTTTCTTTATCAATGCTCTCTCTGGAAGAACAGCATCCATCAAGATGTAGAATATTTCCCCTTTCATCGGTAAGATAAATCTTGTCTTTGTCGAATTTCACCAAAAATGTCTCGTCATATTCTTTGAAAACTACTTTCATGACTTTATTTGGAGCATATTTTCCGGCATTGATTTCCTCTGTTGTTTCTTTTCCGTCTGCCTGATTCACCTGAACATATCCAAAATGAACATCACCATTTGCTTTTATATTCAG
The DNA here is from genome assembly GCF_052044565.1 of Chryseobacterium sp. 22543. NCBI lineage: Bacteria > Pseudomonadati > Bacteroidota > Flavobacteriia > Flavobacteriales > Weeksellaceae > Chryseobacterium > Chryseobacterium sp. 22543. The sequence goes on along the minus strand of NZ_JBQENH010000004.1, from coordinate 91,379 downwards.
ATAATAGTGGGGAGTACCGGTGCCGCTGTATCCTTTCATGATATCAAAACTTCTGTGTCCGGTAAAAGGAAGCTTTACTTGCTGAGCCAATGTAAAAATACTGATACACAGAATGAGTAAACTGAAAATCTTTTTCATTCTTTTTTTTTTCAAAAGTAAATATATTTAAGTAAAATATTCTCCGTAAAAACCCGGTTATTGGTGGGATTTCCACCCTATTTTAAATTCTTTTAATCATTCTCTTTCTTAGGAAGAACGACGTCACAAAAAACCACTTCAAAAGAAGTGGCTTTTCTGTAATTTAGTTAAATTCAGATTAAAAAACGGTTGCTGCAAGCTGAATCCTTGCATACTTGTTAGACGGATTCCACATAGCCATCATGGATACAGGAAGACTGTAGTGATCTGTGATCTTAACCACTTTCCCTGCTTTCACCCCTACATTTACAATATCAAAGCTGTTTTTGCCATTACCATACAAAAAGGTTTTGTCATTAAGGGCAAATCCGGCTCCTACAAAAGCATCCAGGTTTACTTTCTGACCACTGATGACAGGATAACTTGCCTGAACATACGTAGAATATCTGTTTTTTTTATAACTTCCGTCAGCTTCCAGAATGACTTCTCCTGCATTGGCTCCTCCATACAGCATAATGTCAGCTTCAATATTGATTGGAAAAGAAGGACCAAAAGTATAATTTGTTCTTAGATCAATAATATGGGCAGTTCTTCTCTGTGAATAGCTGAAGATATCATCAGCAGCCACTGCAGTGTTGATATTTCTGGAGTTGTAAAGATCCCATACTCCAATATAAAAACGACCGTCAGAATACTGAACATAGTAGTTGATCTCTTTATAATGGGTATTGTCCTTATCGTCCGCTAATGCAGAAGCTCCCCAAATTCCCACTTTCCATTTCTTCTCCGCATCCAGAGCATAGGAAATATTTCCCATCACAACAGGCTTGTCTGTAATAATAAGCCCTCTCCATAAGTGATTGTTCTGAATGTTGGCCGTAAAATCAAGTCTCCCTTCTTTGGTTTCCTTGGTTTCACTATTTTCCTGTGAAAATAACCTTCCTGTGCCCATAGCAAGAAGAAAGATTCCCTTTAAGATTTTTTTCATCATTTGTTTATTTTAAAAATCCATATATAACTGCTGCGATAACAGCCCCTGTAATTGGGCCTATAACAGGAATCCAGGCATATCCCCAATCACTGCTCCCTTTTACAGGTAAGATGGCATGCATGATTCTTGGGGCAAGGTCTCTTGCCGGGTTTATGGCATATCCTGTTGTTCCTCCTAGCGATAAACCAATTGCCCACACCACAAACGTAACAGGAATGGCCCCAATAGAGCCTAGTCCAACTTTAGCGGTTGGATCTGCCTGTAAAGAAATGTTGGGGCCTGCAAAATAAAAAACACAGAATACCAGTACAAATGTTCCGATAATTTCACTAATCAGGTTAGAGGATGTTTTTCTGATAGCCGGACCAGTACTGAAGCAGGCTAATTTAGCTCCTTCATCTTCCGTGATCGCAAAATGATCTTTGTGGAACAACCACACCAAAAATGCACCCAGCATTCCTCCAATCATTTGAGCTGCGATATAAGACGGAACGAGATCCCAGGAAAATTTTCCTGCAATGGCCAGTCCAATGGTTACAGCTGGATTCAGATGGGCACCACTTATTGGCCCTGCAACGGTTACTCCCACAAAAACGGCCAATGCCCATGCGGTAGTAATAACGATCCACCCGGAATTATTTCCTTTCGTATCTTTTAAGACAACATTGGCTACAACGCCGTTGCCTAACAATATAAGAAGCATCGTCCCGATAACTTCTGCGATAAATGGGGTCATATAAGTTTTTTTTTGTGAGTGAATTAATCTTCTATCCAGCTTTGAGCACTTTTTACAGCTTTCTTCCAGAAGTGGGTCATTTTATCCACTTGTTCTCTGTCCAGTTGAGGGTAGAAGTCCTTGTCTACAATCCATTGTTCCTGGATTTCGTCTATACTTTTCCAGTATCCTACTGCAAGACCGGCAAGATAGGCTGCGCCTAGTGCTGTAGTTTCCAAGGTTTTTGGACGTGTTATTTTAACCGCGAATAAATCAGACTGTATCTGCATCAAAAGATCACTCGCTGATGCGCCTCCGTCTACTCTTAGCTCAAGACTCTCTCTTCCTGAATCAGCTTCCATAGCTTTTACAATTTCATAAACCTGAAATGCAATTCCTTCCAATGTAGCTCTTGCGATATGGGCATCGGTAGTACCACGGGTGATTCCTACAATCGTTCCACGGGCATATTGATCCCAATAAGGAGCGCCAAGACCCGTTAATGCAGGAACGAAATATACACCGCCATTATCTTCTACCGAAGCAGCCAGTTCGTTCACCTGATCTGAAGAATGAATGATTTTAAGACCGTCTCTTAACCATTGAATGGCTGCACCTCCTACAAATACACTTCCTTCTAATGCATAGTTCACTTCTCCATTGATTTTCCAGGCTACTGTTGTAAGAAGATTGTTTTTAGAAGAAACCGCTTCAGCTCCTGTATTCATTAATAAGAAACAGCCTGTTCCGTACGTGTTTTTTACCATTCCCGGAGTGGTACACATCTGCCCGAATAAAGCAGCCTGCTGATCACCCGCAATTCCGGCAATCGGGATTTTAGTAGAGAACAGAGTAGTGGCCGTTTCACCATATACTTCACTGCTTTGTTTTACTTCAGGAAGAATAGCTTTCGGAATGTTGAATAATTCTAATAAATCATTATCCCATTCTAGAGTATGAATATTCAGAAGCATTGTTCTGCTGGCATTGGAAACGTCCGTGATAAACATTTTTCCGCGGGTAAGTTTCCAGACAAGCCAGGTGTCAACGGTTCCGAAACATAATTTTCCTTCTTCAGCCTTTTGTCTTGCTCCTTCTGTATTATCGAGAATCCATTTTAGTTTAGTCGCTGAAAAGTAAGCATCCAGAACAAGTCCTGTTTTTTCTTTGACCATTTCCGCATGACCTTGTTCTTTCAGTTCATCACAGTATTTTGAGGTTCTGCGGTCCTGCCATACAATAGCATTGTAGATGGGGTCACCGGTTTCTTTATCCCATACTATGGTTGTTTCACGTTGATTTGTAATACCGATAGCGGCAACTTCCAGACCGGAGATTCCGGCTTTTGCTATAACTTCTGCTGCTACGGAGATCTGTGAAGACCATATTTCATTCGGATCGTGCTCTACCCAGCCCGGGGTAGGAAATATCTGTTCGAAATCTTTTTGCGATACATATTTGATTTCTCCACTGTGGTTGAAGAGAATCGCTCTGGAGGACGTTGTCCCCTGATCTAGAGCGAGAATTAGTTTTTCATTCATGTATATAATGCTAATTTAGGTTGATAACTTTAGGTGAATAAGGTGTTAATAAATACCCTCTTGCTAATTCAATAAATTCATTTTCCTGCTGCTGGGCCCATTCTTCAGAATATCCTTTTTCCTCAGCAATAATTCTTGCTATGTTATGAGCACTGTCTATAGCGGCTCTTGCGTCAAGGAACAGTAAACGAACTCTTCTTGCCAGGATGTCCTCAATAGTTTCTGCCATCTCCGTTCTTACAGCCCATACGATTTCTGCGACAGTAAAAGGATGATCTGGGTGAATCTTTTGAGCATATCGGGGATTGCTTTCCTGCAGTGCTTTTATAGAAGGAATATCAGATCCGTAAACGTACAGGTGATTCGTTCTGTCTACCTGTTCTGGTTTCACATTTCCATGGATGGAAAGATGTTCGGTTTTAGATGGGCTATTTCCCAACTTGTGAACTTTCATTGCTTCATCTACAGTATCTTCTGCCATTTTACGGTAGGTAGTCCATTTTCCTCCGATAATAGAAACCAATCCTGTTTCTGAAGTAATAACTTTATGGCTTCGGGAAACTTCTTTTGTGCTTTTGCTTCCGTCTTTAGGAGCGGCAAGAGGACGAAGTCCGGCGAAAACTGATTTTACGTCTTCACGAGTCGGTTTTTTAGCTAAATATTGTCTGGCAGTATTTAAAACAAAGCTAATTTCTTCTTCCAGTGCGCGGGGTTCAAAGCTTTCATCTTTTAAAAGAGTGTCTGTAGTTCCTACTAAGGCTCTGTCATGCCATGGAACAACAAATAAAACCCTGCCGTCTGAAGTTTTAGGAATCATGATCGCATCATCACTTTTCAGGAAGGACTTATCTAATACAAGGTGAATTCCCTGGCTTGGTACTACAAGTTTACCATGCTTAGGATTGTTCATATTAAGGATGTCATTCGTAAAGACACCAGTTGCGTTGATGACCACCTTACCATGAATCTGATATTGCTGCTTAGAAAACTGGTCTTCTGCAACGACACCAATTACTTTATCGGAAGCATCTTTTAGAAGATTAATAACTTTTACATAATTGACTGCACTTCCGCCTTTTTCAATGATGGTTTGGGTAAGGTTAATCGCAAGTCTGGCATCGTCAAATTGTCCGTCCTGGTAAACAACCCCACTCATCAAGTGCTTTTGTTCAATAGTTGGAAGCTTTTCAACAGTTTTTGATTTGCTGATGTATTTCGTTTTACCCAGACTCAGTTTTCCGGCAAGGAAATCATAAATGGACAGTCCTATTTTATAGTATATTCCTCCCCACCATGTGTAATTTGGAATAATGAAAGACTGATTTTTTACGATATGTGCTGCATTTTTTGCTAAAAGTCCTCTTTCCTTTAATGCTTCTTTTACCAATCCGACATCTCCCTGGGCAAGATATCTTACTCCGCCGTGTACCAATTTGGTACTTCTGCTGGATGTTGCTTTTGCAAAATCATGAGATTCAATCAATAAAGTTTTGAATCCCCTGCTTACTGCGTCTAATGCTGAACCTAAACCACTGGCTCCTCCTCCTATGACAATAAAGTCCCATTCTTTTACATTGGTTAACTTACTTAGTTCTTCGTTTCGTTTCATAAATGTTTCGTTTATGTTTCGTTTTCAAATATATAAATTAAAAATGAAAGCAAAAAGAAAATAAACGAAATTTTAAAAAGTGAAAAAAAAACGGTATTTTTGATGAAACGAATAAAATGGAAAAGCTAATACCAAGACAGGATGAAATATTGAAAGAGCTTGATGAAAAAGGACATGTTCTTGTTCAGGATCTGTGTGAAAAACTCAATGTTTCTTCAGTTACGATCCGAAAGGATTTGAACTATCTCGAAAGTCTGGGGCTTCTTTTCAGAAATCATGGAGGGGCAAGTAAGCAGATGAGGTATGCTTATGAAAAAAATGTTGTAGAGAAAGAAAGTATCAATGTAGAGGCGAAGCAGGCTATTGCCAGAGCGGCTTTATTGTTGATTCAGGAAAACGACTGTATTATTTTAGCATCTGGAACAACCATGCATTATCTTGCCAGGATGCTGATGAATTTTGGTCCGCTTACGGTACTCACATCTTCTTTGAGAGTGGCAATTGAACTTTGCAATAATCCTAATATTAATATTATACAGCTGGGGGGTGAAGTACGAAAAAGCTCTACTTCTATAGTGGGTTCTATTTCCGAAGGCATTCTTAAACAGTTTTCATGTAATAAACTCTTTCTTGGAGTTGATGGTATTGATCCGGAATTCGGAATCAGTACTTCCAATGCTGCAGAAGCCCATCTGAACCAGATTATGATGGAGTGCGCAGATCAAACTGTAATTCTTGCGGATTCTTCCAAACTGAATAAGAAAGGATTTGGTAAGATTGCCGCTTTGGATCAGGTGGATTATCTGATTACTGATAATGGTATTTCTGCTGAAGACAGGGCTGGGCTGGAAGAAGTTGGGGTGACAGTTGTTGCTCAATAAGGTCTTCATTTTAATTTCTTTTTTTTAAATCAAAATAAATCTTTGAGAAAGTTGTTCTAATTTTTTTCAAAATTACCTAATCGATTAAAAATCAAAATATTTTACTCGAAATATTTGTCAGTTATAAAATTATTCATAAATTTGCACACTCATTTTAGGAGCGTAGTATGCCTATATCAAAAGTAGAAATTACTTCAGACTTCCAAAAAATGGGGATAAATAAAGGATAAATTTTATTATAATATAAACAATGTCAGGTATTATTGGTAAAAAAATCGGTATGACGTCTTTGTTTAACGAAGAAGGAAAAAACATTCCTTGTACGGTTATTCAGGCTGGTCCATGCTCGGTTTTACAGGTCAGAACCATAGAAAAAGACGGTTATAAAGCTGTTCAATTAGGTTTCGATGACAAGAGTGAGAAGAACGTTGGTAAAGCGTTAGCTGGCCATTTTAAAAAGGCTGGTTCTGCTCCTAAAGCTAAATTAGTAGAATTCTACAGAGAATTCGTTGATGAAGTAAAAGTAGGAGAAGAAGTAAAAGTTGATCTATTCACGGAAGGTGAATATGTTGACGTAACAGGAACTTCAAAAGGTAAAGGTTTCCAGGGTGTTGTTAAAAGACACGGATTTGGAGGTGTAATGCAGGCAACTCATGGTCAGCACAACAGACTTAGAGCTCCAGGTTCTATCGGTGCTGGTTCAGACCCTTCAAGAGTATTCAAAGGGATGAGAATGGCTGGAAGAATGGGAGGTGAGCAGGTAACTGTTCAAAACCTTCAAGTGTTAAAAGTTGATCAAGAACAAAATCTTTTAGTAGTAAAAGGTGCTGTTCCGGGAGCTAAAAATTCTTATGTAATTATCAGAAAATGGAACTAGTAGTATTAAATACATCAGGAAAAGAGACCGGAAGAAAAGTAACTCTAGACGAAACAGTATTCGGAATTGAGCCAAATCAGCACGCGGTTTACTTAGAAGTTAAACAGTACCTTGCTGCACAAAGACAAGGAACTCATAAAGCAAAAGAAAGAAGCGAAATTACTGCTTCTACTAAAAAGCTTAAGAAGCAAAAAGGATCAGGATCTGCTAGATATGGTGATATTAAATCTCCAACTTTCAGAGGTGGAGGTAGAGTATTCGGACCTAAGCCAAGAGATTACAGATTCAAATTGAACAAAGCTCTTAAGAGATTAGCTAAGAAATCTGTTTTATCTCAGAAAATGAGAGACAACAGCATTAAAGTTTTAGAAGATTTGAGCTTTGGTGCTCCTAAGACTAAAGATTTCATCAATGTATTAAATGCATTGGAACTTAACGGTAAAAAATCTTTATTCGTTCTTCCTGAAGCTAACAAGAATGTGTATTTATCTTCAAGAAACTTGCCTAAAACTAAAGTAATGAACTTCAACGAGATCAGTTCTTACGATTTAGTAAATGCAGGTGAGATTATTTTCTTCGAAGGTGCAGTTGAAAAATTCCAGGAAAATTTAAAGAAATAAGTCATGTCTATTATTATTAAACCAGTTATTTCAGAAAAGGCTAATTACCTTACAGATTTAAGAGGTTCTTATTCTTTCTTAGTTGAACCTAAGGCGAATAAAATCCAGATTAAAAAAGCTGTTGAAGCAGCTTACGGTGTAAAAGTAGCAGACGTTAATACAATGATTTATGCTCCGAAGGTTTCTTCAAAGTACACTAAAAAAGGTCTTCAAGTAGGAAAGACAAACAAATTGAAAAAAGCGGTAATCAAACTTGCTGAAGGTGAGGTTATCGATATTTTTGCTGTAAATTAATTATTAATTATAAATAATAGTAATGTCTGTTAGAAAATTAAAACCTATCACCCCGGGACAGAGATTCAGAATTGTAAACAATTTTGAAGAAATTACTACCAACAAACCAGAGAAATCTCTAACAGTTGGTATTAGTAAGTCAGGTGGACGTAACCAAACTGGTAAAATGACCATGCGTTACACCGGAGGTGGACACAAAAAGAAATACAGAATTATTGACTTCAAAAGAAACAAAGCAAACGTTGAAGCAACTGTAAAAACTGTAGAGTATGATCCAAACAGAACTGCATTTATCGCTTTATTAGAGTATGCTGATGGAGAGAAGAGATATATCATCGCTCCAAACGGTATCAAAGTTGATCAGAAGGTAGTATCAGGAGAAAGCGTTGAACCAAACGTAGGTAACGCAATGAAATTGAAAAACATTCCATTGGGTACTGTAATCTCTTGTGTTGAAATGAAACCTGGACAAGGTGCTATTTTAGCAAGAAGTGCTGGTTCTTCAGCTCAATTAACCTCTAGAGACGGTAAATATGCAATCATCAAGTTGCCTTCAGGAGAATCAAGAATGATCCTTACTGAATGTATGGCAATGATTGGTTCAGTTTCCAACTCAGATCACCAATTAACTGTATCTGGTAAGGCTGGTAGAAGCAGATGGTTAGGTAGAAGACCTAGAACAAGAGCTGTTGTAATGAACCCTGTAGATCACCCAATGGGAGGTGGTGAAGGACGTTCTTCAGGAGGTCACCCAAGATCTAGAAACGGTATGCCTGCTAAAGGGTACAAAACCAGAAAGAAAAATAAAGCGTCTAACCGTCATATCATATCTAAACGTAAATAATTATGGCAAGATCACTTAAAAAAGGACCATTCATTCATCATACTTTAGATAAGAAGGTTCAGACAAATATAGAGTCTGGTAAGAAGACAGTTATCAAAACTTGGTCTAGAGCATCAATGATCTCTCCAGACTTCGTAGGACAAACTATTGCAGTACACAACGGGAAATCTTTTATCCCTGTTTATGTTACAGAAAACATGGTTGGTCACAAGCTAGGCGAATTTTCTCCAACAAGATCTTTCAGAGGTCATGGTGGTAACAAAAACAAAGGAAGCAGATAATCATGGGATCAAGAAAAAGAGAAAGTGCATTAGCACGTAAATTGACAAACCAAGATGTAGTAAAAGCAATACACAATGATTGCCCATCTTCTCCAAGAAAAATGAGATTAGTAGCTGATATCATTAGAGGAGAACAGGTAGACAAAGCTTTATACATTCTAAAATATTCTAAAAAAGACGCATCTAACAAGTTAGAAAAAGTATTGCTTTCTGCAATGGCTAACTGGCAAACTAAAAACGAAGGTGCTGATATTGAAGAAGCTAATCTTATCGTTAAAGAAATTTTTGTAGACAGTGCAAGACAATTGAAGAGACTAAGACCAGCTCCACAAGGTAGAGGGTATAGAATCAGAAAAAGATCAAACCACATTACATTAATCTTAGGTAAAAAAGAAAATTAATCAAGGTATGGGACAGAAGACAAATCCAATTGGTAATAGATTAGGTATCATCAGAGGTTGGGATTCTAACTGGTTTGGTGGAAAAGATTATGGAGACAGAATCGCTGAAGACTACAAAATCAGAAGATACCTTGAGGCTAGATTATCTAAAGGTGGTATTTCAAAAATTTATATTGAAAGAACACTAAAATTAGTAACAGTTACAATTACTACTGCTAGACCGGGACTTATCATCGGTAAAGGAGGTCAGGAAGTTGATAAATTGAAAGAAGAATTGAAGAAACTTACTGGTAAGGATATTCAAATCAACATTTTCGAAATCAAAAGACCTGAATTAGATGCTGTATTAGTTGCTGATAGTATTTCTAAGCAAATTGAAAACAGAATTTCTTACAGAAGAGCTGTTAAAATGGCAATGGCAAGTACTATGAGAATGGGTGCTGAAGGTATCAAAGTTCAAATCTCTGGTAGATTGAACGGAGCTGAAATGGCAAGATCAGAATCTTTCAAAGACGGAAGAATTCCATTGTCAACTTTCAGAGCTGATATTGATTACCACTGGGCAGAAGCTCACACTACTTACGGTAGACTAGGTGTAAAAGTTTGGATCATGAAAGGTGAAGTTTACGGTAAAAGAGAACTTTCTCCATTAGTGGGACAACAGAAAAAAGGAGGTCAGTCAGACAGAGGAAACAGAGGTGGAGACAGAGACAACAGAAGACCTAGAAAAAACAACAACAATAACAATAATAATTAAAATTTTAGATTAGAAATTTTGAATTTTAAATTACCGTTACTTTTTTAAAATTAAAAAAAATCTAAAATCTAAAATCTAAAATCTAAAATTTAGAAATTATGTTACAACCAAAAAGAACCAAATTCCGTAGAGTTCACAAGATGAAGATGAAGGGGAATGCCCAGAGAGGTAGTCAACTTGCTTACGGAACTTTTGGGATCAAAGCAACGGAAGGAGCTTGGATCACTGCAAGACAGATTGAAGCAGCTCGTATTGCTGCGACAAGATATATGAAGAGAGAAGGTCAACTATGGATCAAAATCTTCCCAGATAAGCCAATTACTAAGAAACCAGCGGAAGTACGTATGGGTAAAGGTAAGGGTGCTGTTGAATATTGGGTAGCTGTAGTAAAACCAGGTAAAATTATGTTCGAAATCGGAGGTGTACCTTACGAAATCGCTAAGGAAGCTTTAAGGCTTGCTGCACAAAAATTACCAGTAGTTACTAGATTCATCGTTGCTAACGATTTTGTTAAACCTCTATAATCTTTGAATACAATGAAAAATGCTGATATTAAAAATTTAAGCGCGGGTGATATTCAAGCTCAATTAACTGAAGCAAAAGCTCAATATTCTAAATTGAAATTAGCTCATGCCATCAGCCCAATTGAAAACCCGATTCAAATCAGAGATTTGAGAAAAACAATCGCAAGACTAAACACTGAGTTAACTAACAAACAATAATTTCATTTTACAATGGATAGAAATTTAAGAAAAGAAAGAATCGGAGTGGTTTCCAGCAATAAAATGGAAAAAACTATTGTTGTTAGTGAAACTACAAGAGTAAAGCACCCGATGTACGGTAAATTCGTTTTGAAAACGAAAAAATATACTGCACACGACGAGAACAACGAATGCACAGAAGGTGATACAGTTTTGATCCAAGAAACTAGACCTATGAGCAAGAGCAAGAGATGGAGATTAGTAAGAATCATTGAAAAAGCTAAGTAATAATGTTACAAACAGAATCAAGATTAAAAGTTGCTGATAACACAGGTGCTAAAGAAGTACTAGTTATTAGAGTTCTGGGAGGAACCAGAAGAAGATATGCTTCAGTTGGTGATAAAATCGTTGTTACTATCAAGGATTCTACACCATCAGGAAATGCTAAAAAAGGTCAGGTATCTAAAGCTGTAGTAGTAAGAACTAAAAAAGCAGTAAGAAGAAAAGATGGTTCATACATCAAATTCGACGACAATGCTTGTGTATTACTAAACGCAGCGGGAGAAATGAGAGGAACGCGTGTTTTCGGACCAGTTGCTCGTGAGTTGAGAGACAAAGAATATATGAAAATCATTTCATTAGCTCCTGAAGTACTTTAATTTTAAAAATTTTTAAAAGAAATGTCAAAGTTAAAAATAAAAAGAGGAGATAACGTAATCATTACTACTGGTAAGAAAGATATCAAAGGTAAGACTGGTGAAGTTATTGAAGTGATTAAGAAAGAAGGAAAAGACCCTAGAGTAATCGTTGCAGGACTTAACATCGTTAAAAAACACGTTAAGCCTTCAGCTTCAAATCCTCAAGGAGGAATTACTGAAAAGGAAGCTTCTATTCATATCTCAAACGTAGCTTTAGTTGGTAAAGACGGAAAAGCTATCAAAATCGGTTACAAAATCGAAGGAGATAAGAAAGTGAGAGTTAACAAAAAAACGGGTGAAACTTTATAATTTGAATTAACATGGAATTTATAGCAAGACCCAAAAAAATATACAAAGAGCAAATTGTTCCTGCAATGATGGAAGAATTTGGGTACAAGTCTATCATGCAAGTACCTAGATTAGAGAAAATCGTTATATCGCAAGGTTTAGGAGATGCTACTGCAGATAAGAAAATTATTGATTATGCTGTAGAAGAACTAACAAACATTACAGGACAGAAAGCTGTAGGTACAATCTCTAAGAAAGATGAAGCTGCATTCAAACTAAGAAAAGGAATGCCTGTAGGAGCGAAAGTAACATTGAGAGCTCACAGAATGTATGAGTTCTTAGACAGACTTACTGCTTCTGCTTTACCACGTATCAGAGATTTCTCTGGTATCAAAGCAGATGGGTTCGATGGTAGAGGTAACTACAACTTAGGTATTACTGAGCAAATTATCTTCCCTGAAATCGTAATTGACAAAGTGAAAAAAATCCAAGGGATGGACATCACTTTCGTAACTACTGCGAAAACAGATAAAGAAGCTAAAGCATTATTAACTCACTTCGGTTTACCATTTAAAAAGAACTAAGAAATGGCTAAAGAATCAATGAAAGCGCGTGAGCGCAAAAGAGAAGCACTAGTTGCTAAATACGCTGCTAAAAGACAAGCTCTTAAAGAAGCTGGTGATTACGAAGGACTTCAAAAATTGCCTAAAAATGCTTCTCCTGTAAGATTGCACAACAGATGTAAACTAACAGGTAGACCAAGAGGGTACATGAGAACGTTTGGTATTTCCAGAGTAACTTTCAGAGAAATGGCAAACAACGGTCTTATCCCAGGTGTAAGAAAAGCTAGTTGGTAATAATTACTAATTAAAAATCGGGACAATTAAGTTGTCAGGATACTAAAGAACAATAATATCAGACCGAAGTTCTCTGAAGTCTGATATTTTTCTCTTCAAGTCTTTTCAATACTGATTGTCTTTAACCAATAATTTATAAAAGAAAAATGGTAACAGATCCAATTTCAGATTTCCTAACAAGAGTAAGGAACGCACAAAGCGCAGGCCACAAAGTGGTGGAAATTCCTGCATCGAAAATCAAAAAGGAGATTACTAAGATCCTATTTGATCAAGGGTATATCTTAAACTTCAAGTTTGAAGATAACGCTGTTCAAGGAGTGATCAAAATCGCTTTAAAGTACGATAAGCAAACTAACAAACCTGCTATTAAGTCTATTCAAAGAGCTTCAAGACCAGGTTTGAGACAGTACAAAGGTTCTACTGAACTTCCAAGAGTACTAAACGGTTTGGGTATTTCTATCATCTCTACTTCTAAAGGAGTAATGACTGACAAGAAAGCTAGAGAAGAGAAAGTAGGCGGTGAAGTAATCTGCTATGTTTATTAATTTTTAATCAGAGGAAAATGTCAAGAATTGGTAAAGCAATTATAACAATTCCAGCTGGAGTTACAGTCACTGAAAACAACGGTGTAGTAACTGTAAAAGGAGCAAAAGGAGAACTTTCTCAGGAGCTTACGGCAGGAATTACTTTAGAACAAAAAGATGGTGAGCTTAATGTAAACAGACCATCTGATTCTAAGCAACACAAAGCGCTTCACGGTTTATACAGAGCGTTAATCGCCAACATGATTGTTGGTGTAAATGAAGGTTTCGAAAAGAAACTAGAACTAGTAGGGGTAGGATACAGAGCTTCTCACGCAGGTCAAAAACTTGAGTTAGCTTTAGGATTCTCTCACGGTATCGTATTAGAACTTCCAAGTGAAGTAAAAGTTGATACATTGACTGAAAAAGGTAAAAACCCAATTATTACTTTAGCGTCTCACGACAAACAACTTCTAGGAATGGTTACTGCAAAGATCCGTTCTTTCAGAAAGCCTGAGCCATACAAAGGAAAAGGTGTAAGATTCGTAGGAGAAATTGTTAGACGTAAAGCTGGTAAATCTGCTTAATAAATTATAAGTATTATGGCATTAAGTAAATTAGAAAAAAGAATAAGAATCAAAAGAAGAGTAAGAGGGAAAATCTCTGGATCTTCTGAATTGCCAAGATTATCTGTATATAAAAGTAATAAGGAAATTTACGCTCAGTTAATCGACGATAAAAATGGTAAAACTTTAGCATCAGCTTCTTCTAGAGAAAAAGGTGTAGACGCTAAAGGTACTAAGACTGAAATTTCTGCTGCTGTTGGTAAAGCTATCGCTGCTAAAGCTATCGCTGCAGGAATCGAAAGTATTGTATTTGACAGAAACGGTTTCGTATATCACGGTAGAGTAAAAGCTCTAGCTGATGGTGCGAGAGAAGGTGGACTTAAATTCTAATCATTAAATTTCGGAAAATATGTTAGGACTAGATAATATAGAAAGAGTAAAACCGGGAGGATTAGAATTAAAAGATCGTCTCGTAGCTGTTAACAGAGTAACAAAAGTAACTAAAGGGGGTAGAGCTTTCGGATTTTCTGCTATTGTTGTAGTAGGTAATGAAGAAGGTATTATCGGTTTTGGTTTAGGAAAATCTAAAGAGGTTGCTTCTGCAATTGCTAAAGCAGTTGAAGATGCTAAGAAAAATCTTGTGAAAGTTCCTGTAATGAACCATACTATTCCTCACCAAACTACTGCTAGATACGGTGGTGCAGATATCTTCTTAAGACCTGCTTCTCACGGTACAGGACTTATCGCCGGTGGTGCGGTAAGAGCGGTATTGGAATCTGCTGGTATTCACGATATCCTTTCAAAATCTAAAGGATCTTCTAACCCTCACAACGTGGTGAAAGCTACTTTCAAAGCGTTATTGGATATCAGAAGACCTGAAGAGATCGCAAGAATGAGAGGAATTTCTCTAAGTAAAGTGTTTAACGGTTAATATTAAAACAATGGCAACAATTAAAGTAAAGCAAGTAAGAAGCGCTATTGGTAGAACAAAAACCCAAAAGAGAACGCTTGAAGCATTAGGATTAAAAAAACTTCACCAAGTTGTAGAACATGAAGCTACTCCTTCTATCTTAGGAATGGTAGCTGCAGTAAGCCACTTACTTGAAGTTCAAAAATAATTTTATAAAAGAGAATTAAAATGAATTTAAACAATATACAACCTGCTGCAGGATCTACTTTCAACTCAAAAAGAATTGGTAGAGGTCAAGGTAGTGGAAAAGGAGGTACTTCAACAAAAGGACACAAAGGTCAGAAAGCTAGAGCTGGTTATTCTCAGAAAATCGGTTTCGAAGGTGGACAGATGCCTTTACAAAGAAGATTACCTAAATTCGGATTCAAAAACGTAAATAGAAAAGAGTTTAGAGGAATTAACCTTGATACTATTCAAACTTTAATCGAGAACAAATCCATCACTGGAGATATCACGAAAGAAGTTTTAGTAGAAAACGGGATAGTTTCTAAAAACGAATTAGTGAAAATTATGGGTAGAGGAGAATTGAAATCTGCGGTTTCAATCTCTGCTGACAAATTCACTAAGTCTGCTGAAGAGCTTATTGCTAAAGCAGGTGGAAAAGCAATTACCTTATAATACTTACTAATGAAAGAATTTATACAAACACTTAAAAATATATGGAGCCTAAAGGAGTTAAGAGATAAAATTCTCTTTACGTTAGGTATTATCCTTGTGTATAGATTCGCATCTTATATCTCACTTCCTGCAATTAACCTTGCAGAGGTGGGAGATCTCTTAGAGCATTATAAAAATCAAGGCGGTAACAAGCAAGGAGCAGGTCTCCTTGGCTTGCTTTCGTCGTTTACGGGGGGAGCTTTCAGCCACGCTTCCGTAATGGCGTTGGGTATCATGCCTTATATTTCTGCTTCTATTATTGTTCAGTTGATGGGAATGGCTATTCCTTATCTTCAGAAGCTTCAGAAAGATGGAGAGTCAGGTAGAAATACATTGAACCAAATTACAAGATGGTTAACAATTGGAGTTTGTCTGGTACAGGCACCTTCTTATTTAACTTCTATTACTCAATTATTCTTACCGTATGCTCAGTTCCAATCTGCATATTTTGTAGAGCCAAATTCTATCATGTTCTGGTTGCCAAGTATTGTTATCTTGGTTGCTGGTTCAGTATTCGCAATGTGGTTAGGTGAAAAGATTACCGACAAAGGAATCGGAAATGGTATTTCCATCCTTATTATGGTGGGAATCCTTTCAAGATTACCTGAAGCATTCGTACAGGAGATGGCCGTGCAGAACGGAAAAGGAGGAATGGGATCTATCATGATCCTTATTGAAGTATTATTCTGGATGGTAGTTGTTCTTTTAGCCGTGATTTTATCTGTGGCTGTTAGAAAAATTCCAATTCAGTATGTAAGCAGAGCTCAAGCAAGAGGAGGTGTAAACAAAAATCTTATGCAGGGCGCAAGACAATGGATTCCGTTGAAAGTAAATGCTGCTGGTGTAATGCCGATTATCTTTGCTCAGGCATTGATGTTCGTACCAGGATTATTAACAAAATTCGATGAGTCTAACACTTTTCTTGCAGGTTTCAAGAATGTTTTTAGCTGGCAGTACAATGTATTGTTTGCGCTATTAATTATTATCTTCTCGTTTTTCTATACTGCAATTACAATTCCGGTGAACCAAATGGCTGATGATTTGAAGAGAAATGGAGGTTTAGTACCGAAAGTAAGACCAGGGAAAGAGACAGCAGATTACTTAGATGATATTTTATCAAAAATTACCTTGCCAGGTGCAATTTTTTTATCTATCTTTGCAGTCCTTCCAGCAATTGTGCATGGAAGCTTTGTTCAGACAGATGCGTTTGCCTTATTTTTCGGGGGAACGTCACTATTAATTATGGTAGGTGTAATTTTAGATACCGTTCAACAGATTAATACATATCTGCTGAATCATCACTATGATGGCTTAATGCAGTCTAAACTGTCTAGAACGACTGGATATTAATTTATGGCAAAACAAAAACATATTGAACAAGACGGCGTTATAACGGAAGCACTTTCGAACGCTCAGTTCCGTGTAGAACTTGAAAATGGGCATATTCTTATCGCTCATATTTCAGGTAAAATGCGAATGCACTATATTAAACTTTTACCTGGTGATAAGGTAAAACTAGAAATGTCTCCCTACGATTTAACAAAAGGGAGGATCACATTTAGATATTAAAACAATTAGCCAAATGGAATACACTTTCCATTTGGCATTTGTAAAAAATAAATACTATCAAAATGAAAGTAAGAGCATCAATTAAAAAAAGAAGCGCTGATTGCAAAATCGTACGCAGAAAAGGTGTACTATTCGTAATCAACAAGAAGAACCCAAAATTTAAACAAAGACAAGGCTAACATTAAATTATGGCGAGAATTGCAGGTATTGATTTACCAAAAAACAAAAGAGGTGTTATCGGTTTAACTTACATCTATGGAGTAGGAAGAAATACTTCTTCCGAAATCCTTAAAGCTGCCGGTATCAGCGAAGACAAGAAAGTCAACGAATGGAATGACGATGAATTGGCTGCAATCAGAACATATATCTCTGAAAACGTTAAAGTAGAAGGAGAATTAAGATCTGAAGTGCAATTGAACATCAAGAGATTGATGGACATAGGATGCCAACGAGGAATACGTCACAGACTAGGATTACCTTTAAGAGGCCAGAGAACGAAAAACAACTCTAGAACCCGTAAAGGAAAGAGAAAAACAGTTGCTAACAAGAAAAAGGCAAGTAAATAATCGTTAGGAATTATGGCAAAACAAAGTAAAGTAGTTAAAAAAAGAAAAGTAAAAGTTGAAGCTATTGGTGAAGCACATATTCAAGCTTCTTTCAATAACATCATCATTTCTTTAACAAATAAAAGTGGAGAGGTTATCTCTTGGGCATCTGCCGGTAAAATGGGATTCAGAGGTTCTAAAAAGAACACTCCTTTTGCTGCTCAAATGGCAGCTGAAAATTGCTCTGCTGTAGCTCATGAAGCTGGATTAAGAAGAGTAAAGGTGTTTGTGAAAGGTCCAGGTGCAGGTAGAGAATCTGCAATCAGATCTATTCACAATTCAGGAATTGAAGTTAGCGAAATCATTGATGTGACTCCAATGCCGCACAATGGATGTAGACCACCAAAAAGAAGAAGAGTTTAATTTTTAGAATTTACCCATTATGGCAAGATATATTGGACCTAAAACTAAGATTGCTAGAAAGTTTGGTGCTGCAATCTACGGAGATGATAAAAACTTCGAAAAAAGAAAAAACCAACCGCCAGGACAACACGGTCCTAACAAAAGAAGAGGTGCTAAAAAATCAGAATATGCAGTTCAGTTAGCTGAAAAACAAAAAGCTAAATATACTTACGGTATTTTAGAAAGACAGTTTGCTAACTTATTTGAAAAAGCACACAGAAGCAAAGGAGTAACAGGGGAAGTTCTATTACAACTTTGTGAATCAAGATTGGATAACGTAGTGTACAGATTAGGTTTTGCTAAAACTAGATCTGGTGCAAGACAATTAGTTTCTCACAGACACATCACTGTGAACGGAGAAATTCTTAATATCCCTTCTTACTTGGTAAAAGCTGGTGATGTAATCACTGTAAGAGAAAAGTCTAAGTCTCTTGAGGTTGTTACCAATGCATTGGCTTCTAAGTCAAACTATGAGTGGTTACAATTCAACGATGAGAAGAAAGAAGGTACTTTCATTTCTGCTCCTGAAAGAATCCAAATTCCGGAGGACATTAAGGAGAACCTTATCGTGGAACTTTACTCTAAATAATTTTTTAATCAAATTTTTGCTCAACCCAATAATATGGCAATTTTACAATTCATAAAACCCGATAAAGTAATTTTACTTAACTCTGATGAATTTAAAGGTCAATTCGAATTCAGACCTTTAGAACCAGGTTTCGGGCTTACAATCGGTAATGCTTTGAGAAGAGTGTTGCTTTCTTCTCTGGAAGGATACGCTATTTCATCTATCAAAATAGAAGGTGTAGAGCACGAATTTTCAACTATTCCAGGAGTAATCGAAGATGTTACCGAAATTATTCTTAACCTTAAGCAGGTAAGATTAAAAGCTGCAGCAGAAGGCCAGGCTAACGAGCAGGTTGTTGCTAAAGTTTCAGGTCAGACGGTTATTACTGCTGGTGATTTAGGAAAGTCTATCAATGGATTTGAGGTTTTAAACCCAGATTTAGTGATTTGCAACCTAAACAGTGATGTAACTTTCGAAATTACTTTCAATATTGAAAAAGGCAGAGGGTATGTGCCTTCTGAACAAAATAAGTCAAACAATGCTCCTGTAGGAACTATTGCTATCGACTCTATTTTTACGCCGATCAAGAAAGTACAATATAGCATTGAAAATTATCGTGTAGAGCAAAAAACAGACTACGAAAAACTTGTATTAGATATAGAAACTGATGGGTCTATCAGCCCTCAAAATGCTTTAACAGAAGCTTCTAAGATATTAATTTATCACTTCATGCTATTCTCTGATGAGAGAATCACGCTTGAAACTGAAGCTGTAAAAGCATCTATCCAGTACGATGAAGAAACACTTCACACAAGACAACTTCTTAAGTCTAAATTAGCAGATATGGATCTTTCTGTAAGAGCCCTTAACTGTCTAAAAGCAGCTGAAGTAGAAACTCTTGGAGAATTAGTTTCTTACAGTAAGTCTGATTTGATGAAATTCAGAAATTTTGGTAAAAAATCTTTGACAGAACTAGAAGAATTAGTGCATTCAAAAGGTCTTAACTTCGGTTTCGACGTTGCAAAATATAAGTTAGACGCTGATAAATAATTAATAATGAGACACGGTAAAAAATTCAATCACTTAGGAAGAACAGCTTCTCACAGAAGTGCTTTACTTTCTAATATGGCTTGTTCTCTAATTGAGCATAAAAGAATCAACACTACTGTAGCTAAAGCTAAAGCTTTAAGAGTATATGTTGAGCCTCTATTAACAAAAGCAAAAGAAGATACTACACACAACAGAAGAATAGTATTCTCTTATCTTCAAAATAAATTTGCGGTTGCTGAATTATTCAGAACTGTAGCTCCTAAAATCGCTGAAAGAAACGGTGGTTATACAAGAATCATTAAGACAGGTTTCAGACCAGGTGATGCTGCTGATATGGCTCTTATCGAATTAGTAGATTTCAACGAGCTTTACAATCCTAATGCTGAAGAGAAAAAAGCTACAAGAAGAAGCAGAAGATCAACTGCTACTACAAAAAAAGCTGAAGCAGTAGTTGCTGATGCTCCTGTAGTAGAAGAAAAAGTAGAAGAAGCTAAAGCTGATACTACTGAAGAAAAAACTGAAGAATAATATTCATTCAGATATATAAAAAAAATCATCCGGAATCCGGATGGTTTTTTTATTTTCATTACTTAGAATAAAATGTCCCTCTATATTGAGGGACATTGCTATTTTAGATCTTTGTTCTTTTCAATTCAATAAGATTATTACCCTGTTCAAGGTGAAGGCTGTCTCCTTTTACCCTTGCTGTCATATCATCTTTCTTGTAAATTGTTTCACCACCCTTGGTTTCTGTCTTAGGTAATGTAAATGTTTTCTTGTTGCTGGTAATGGCTACTGTACTTTCTTTCGGATCGTTTTTGAATACTACTTTTACTAATGTTCCGTCTGTAGCTTTATAAACAAAATCTGTTTTTTCAATTTTCTGTCCGTTTACATCTACTGTAGAAGAACTTTGTGTTAACGAATCTATTTTTCCATTGTTATCTGTAACTACAGTTGTTGAGCTGTCTGTTTTGATAACACTTTTATTTCCACTCTCATTTTTTTTGCAGCCAATAGCTGTTAATGTAAGTACAGCACCTAGTGCTAAAAGACTTTTTTTCATGATTATATTATTTGATATTCAATATGATTTTTATATTTTAATTTTACAAAAATCATGCCTTACAATATGAGAAATTTTAGTCATTATTTATACATAATTCTTTTCTTTTTCTCCTTTAATACTATGTTTTCACAAAAAGGAAATTTTGAAATTAAGGATGGACATTTCATCTTAAATGGGAAACCGTTCACAGTGTATTCCGGGGAGATGCACTATCCGAGGGTTCCGTCAGAATACTGGAAGCACCGGCTGGAGATGATGAAAGCAATGGGTTTGAATACGGTTACCACTTATGTTTTTTGGAATTATCATGAAGAGGCTCCAGGAAAATGGAATTTTTCGGGTGAAAAAGATTTGAAGAAGTTTATAAAAACAGCACAAGAAGTCGGTTTGTATGTTATTATTCGACCGGGACCCTACGTTTGTGCGGAATGGGAATTTGGTGGGTATCCTTGGTGGCTGCAAAAATATAAAGATCTTGAGATAAGAAGAGATAATAAAGCTTTTCTGGAAGAATGCCGAAAATATATTAATCAGCTGGCAAAACAAATAGTACCCATGCAGATCAATAATGGTGGTCCGGTGATTATGGTTCAGGCTGAAAATGAGTTTGGTTCCTATGTTGCCCAAAGAAAAGATATTCCTCTCGAAGAGCATAGAAAATACAGCCACAAGATAAAAGAAATGCTTTTGAACAGCGGAGTTTCGGTTCCGTTATTTACTTCAGATGGAAGCTCACTTTTTAAAGGTGGTTCTATTGAAGGAGCGATACCAACAGCAAACGGGGAAGGTGATATTGATATTTTAAAGAAAAGCATCAATGAATATAATGGAGGACAGGGGCCTTACATGGTTGCCGAATACTACCCCGGATGGCTTGATCATTGGGCAGAACCTTTTGCTAAGGTTTCTACAGAAGAAGTGGTAAAGCAAACAGAGCTGTATATAAAAAATGGAATTTCTTTTAATTATTATATGATTCATGGCGGAACCAACTTTGGATTTACCAGCGGTGCAAATTACGATAGGGATCATGATATCCAGCCGGATCTTACAAGCTATGATTATGATGCTCCCATCAGTGAAGCAGGATGGGCTACTCCAAAATATAATGCGCTGAGAGAAGTTTTCCAAAAAATACATCAGAATAAGCTTCCTGATGTTCCAAAGCAAATGAAAGTCATCACTATTCCCACTATTAAATTTTCAAAAATAAATTGCCTCTTTGATCTTACTGATCGTCAGAAACCTGTTGTGAGTGATAAACCGCTTACATTTGAAGATTTGAATATCGGAAACGGATATGTTCTCTACAGAAGAAAATTTGATAATGATACGAAAGGAAAATTAGAGATAAAAGGATTACGTGATTATGCCAACATATACATCAATGGCAGATGGAAAGGAGAATTGAACAGGGTGAACAAAAAATATGATCTTGATATTGAAATTAAATCAGGAGACCGATTGGAAATTCTGGTTGAAAATATGGGTAGGATCAATTATGGAGCAGAGATTGTCCATAATTTAAAAGGCATTATCAGTCCAGTAAAAATCAACGGAACTGAAGTCTCCGGAAACTGGGAAATGCTTCCAATGCCTTTCGATACTTTTCCCAAACATACTTTTAAACAAAAAGAGATTGCAGCTCACTCACCCGTAATTCAGGAAGCTGAATTTACACTTGATGAGACAGGAGATACTTTTCTTGACATGAGAAATTTTGGAAAAGGAATTGTTTTTATCAACGGAAAAAATGCAGGAAGATACTGGAGTAAAGTAGGGCCGCAGCTGACTCTTTACATTCCTGGAGTTTGGTTGAAGAAAGGCAGGAATCTGATTCAAATCTTCGAACAAATTGAATCTCATAATACAGTAAGCAGCATTGATCATCCTATACTTGATTGTCTTGTGGAATAATTCTCTGTTTTAAAGGTTTTATTACGACTTTGTGACTTGTGTTTTAATTTATTATGAAATAGTTATATTAATATTGGTTTTTAAATGAGAAATTGATTAAATTTAATAGAGCTAAAAAAACTTGACCATAATTACAAACTCCAAAATCAATATTACACAAAGGTGTAATTGATTTCAATTTGTTTTCTGTTGAAATTTGCTACAAAGAAACAAAGTCATGAGCATTTCCATCGCCATAGTAGAGGACGAAAAAAACTACAACAATGCGTTGAAGAAAGTCATCAATTACCAACAGGATATGAAGGTAATTGCTCAGTTTTTTGATGGAAATGATGCCATGCAAAACCTCCCCGCTATTTCCCCGGACGTAGTGATGATGGATATCCAGTTACAAGATATGCTGGGAATTGAAATCATAGAAAAACTGCGAAAAGACATGCCCAATACACAATTTATCATGTGTACCAGCTTTGATGATGATGAGAAGATTTTTAATTCTTTAAAAGCTGGTGCGATGGGCTATCTTGTAAAAGGAGAAAGTATGGATAAAATCCTTTCTTCAATCCGGGATGTATATCAGGGTGGAGCTCCTATGAGTTTTTCCATTGCCCGAAGAGTTCTCAGACATTTTGAACGAAAACTTCCCGAAATTAAAGGCTTCGATGAACTTACAGTGCGTGAAAAAGAAATTCTTGACCTTCTTTCGGAGGGACTTCTTTATAAAGAGATCGCAGACAAAAAATGTATCAGCATTGATACGGTAAAAAAACATGTCGGAAATATCTACAGAAAACTTCACGTAAACAATAAAGTGGAGGCTATTAATAAATTTAACCAATCAAAAAACTAAGAAACAATGGAAAAAGAATTGCATGATTTTAAATGTGCTTTGGAAGCTGAGATTATTGCTAAGCAAAAGGCAGGAGCAATTAAGGATTTCTATGAAATGAAGGAGTTTACAGAACGTGAGCAATGGATAAAGGATTATATTACAAAGAATGGTGTGGAATTTTTCGTAACACACCCTATAGGAGATGAAGAATTTATAAAGAACAGAGAATTGTTTGAACAGCGGGCTCCTGATATTACTCAAGAATTGTACATAGATTTTAATTTATTTGAAACCCTTGTAAGAGACCATTTGAATGAGGGGTATACAATAATGAAGATCTCTTTTAGACAACTTCCAGAGAATGAAATTAGTGAATTTTCCAGAATCATGCCTGAAAATCAATCATCACTGAAAAGTATAGAAGGATATTTATATGCAAGCCTTTCCTTCCATGAGGCATCAGATACAACCAAACTGGATAAACATTATTTTGTTTTTAACCTGGATAGATATTATGAGGTAGATGAAAACCATTTGAGACGCTTTGATAATACAGATTTAGGGAGAATCCTCACTAACGTATCCAATGACGCTTATGTAGCAAACTGTATACGTTATGAGTTGATTCTTGTAAAACAGTACATTGATAGAATACACATGTATTTGGAAGGTTGCCTTAAAAAAAATATTTCTAGACTTGACTTCATACCATGTATTGGAAGAAAAAAGACGGTAAGTTTTGGAAGTGGGAAACAGTCAATATATCTTGCAACCATGCCATCAGATAATAATAAACAATTACTTAGCGCAGATTTTCCATATTACGATCAGGGAAGTTTAGAGCCATAAGATGCTTATTACAGCTTACTATATAATTTCTTTTATTGTTTTAATAAAAGGTCTAATAGTTTTGAGAGGAAGAAAATTATCCTCTCAAGACTATTTTTTGTTGTATCTGGTCGTAAATTTTGTTGTAGATTTTTTTTCAGAAATTAATATTATTTCAACCAGATCAATTCAGTATAATTATCTGAATCTTTTCAATACTTTCTATTTTATCATTTTTTATTTTCGACATATTAAAAACAAGAAAATAGCTCTTACGATATCTACCATTATTGTAATAGTAATACTATTGAATATTGAGCTTTTTTATGTTGATAAATATAATTTGAATATTGCTGTCACATATTGTGTTATCAATATATTACAGGTATTATATTGGTGCAGTTATAAATTAAACAATATTAATAAATCGAAAATTACAGATGATCCTGTCTTTTGGATCTCAACCTCAATACTTTTATGGAGTTGTTTTTTTCTTTTCAGAATTATTCCCATGTATCTGCTGAATGAAATTGATAAGCCATTTCTAAAGCTGCTGAAACAAATATTAAATGTAATCAATATTGTATGCGGTGGTTTATTTTATATTGCTTTACATAAATATAACTCAATGGATAAAAAATGAAGTCTTTACCTTCAGAAATAAAACTTATTTTTTTAATCGCATTACTTTTAGTTGTGCTCTTGGCTGCTTTTACAATTTTCGTCGTATTAATGTACAATAGAAAACAGCTTCTGTATCTGAAAGAACAGCAACTCAAAGAAGCCGAACACCAAAACCAGCTCCTTCAGAAAGAACTCGAAAAACAAAAAATTCTGGAACAGGAGCGGGAACGTATTTCCCACGATATGCATGATGATCTCGGAGCAGGGATTTCCGCATTGAAACTTCAGGCAGAGTTTTTAAAACAGAAAGCAGAAGATGGTGATCTGCAAAGTGATATTGATGAACTTCTGAAAACTTCTGAAGAAATGAATATCTCTATGAGAGAAATGCTTTGGAGTCTGAATTCAGGGAATGACACACTAGGCAGTTTTATTGATTATGCAATACTGTATACCGGAAATTTTTTAAAGAAAACAAAAATAGTATTGCATTCAGAATGTAATGATATCATTGCTGAAACCCCTGTTTCCACAGAAATGAGGCGTAATCTTTTCCTCTGTTTAAAAGAAGCGGTGAATAATGTATACAAGCACAGCCATGCAGATGTATTGAAACTTTCATTTTCACAGGAAAAAAATTGCTTTTCAATGAAAATTTCAGATAATGGAACTGGAATTCCGGATGATCAGCCAAAAGGAAATGGCCTCCGGAATATGAAAAGAAGAATGAATGAATTATCCGGTGAATGTAATATTTTATCTGAAAACCTTGGAACATGTCTGGTTTTTAAAATAAGTGTATGAAAATTACCCCTTTGTGTAATTGATTGGTGTGTTTTTTAGAGGGAAATTTGATATATAAAAACCAAAAGCCATGAAAACTCTTATTAATGACAGTATTGGAGATTTAGAAGCTGCTTTAAAAAACAACAGTGATCTTCAGGAGAAATTTAAAAATAATCCTATAGAGGCTATAAGGGATGTGGAAATTAGAAATCCCAGAGGAACAGATTTTTGGATTTATGGAATTATAGTGATTATGCTCGGGTTAGCAGTGATTGCCATCATTGCAGGGCTTATTCTTATTTCCGCATGGAGTAACGGACAGCCCAAAGACAATCAACTGGTGACAATCTTTGCTACCATTTCATCAGGAGCCATAGGCGCCTTAGCGGGTCTTCTATCTCCTACACCGAGAAAATAAACAACTTAAAAAACTAGACATTATGAAAACTATAACATTGAATATTACAGTAACGGGTGGAGCTTCAATTTTAGGAATTATTTATAAAATTTTTAAAAAAGGAAGCACAGTTCCTCTTTTTGAAAAAACAGAAAACGGAACTTTTTCTGAGGAATTTGAGTTGAATGAAGATGCAGAATATGATCTTTATATAATTGGATCGAATCCTTTATCAGCGGAAAGAAATACAAGAATAAAAATCGATGGAGATATTACGCTTAGTGAGGATTCTGATTTAAATCCTGCAAATAGAAAAGGGAATGGGTATTTGTTAACGTATCATTTTAAAGTAAATAATAAAAAAGGATCATGAAAACACTTATATATAAATTAGGGATTATTCTATTTCTTTTTAATGCATTATTGGTTTGTGCCCAAAATGGAGGTTTTACAAAAAAAGATTTAAAATCAGAAAGTTTTTATAATAAAATTGAAGAAACAAAATCAGGAAACTGGAAAGATGTATTGACTGATTATATGCAGGCTTCTTTTAAAGGATTAACAAGTGAAAACAAATCTTTTCAATTTAAAGCAAACATTTTTTCATTGAGATCAAAAGTTGATAGTACTTTATTAATTGACTATAACTATACAAGTAAACGAGAAACCTTTTATAGGAATTTTCAGATACAAATAGGACTGAACCTTGATAATGATTATAAATTTAAGGGATTTAATTATGGCTTTGATTGGGCAATCATTAATAAAAGAGATACAACCATAGCCAGTTTAGCCAGAGAAGAGTATGAATCCGGTAAATATTTTGCCAAGCTAAGTTCCGCTTTAATTTTTGCTTTACAAAAATATAGAAACGTAGCAACTTCTGAAAACTACCAAAAAATTGAGAAATTAGCAAAAGCTTCTATTGAAAAACAATATTACCTGCCCATAGATAATCTGCCGGAGGATTTTAAAAAGATATTGCTGGAAGAGCAAGATGGAGTAGAAGCTAAACAATTTTTAGATACTTTTCAAAATGAATTGGGAAGAGTAAAAAGGAGACCTTTATTAACTGTAGGATTTCATAGTAATTTTCAAAAGGATTCTAAGTTTTTAGACGAGTTTGATGCCAATTTGGTTTATCTGCAAGGATTGAAATCTAAGAAGGGAAGTAAGTTGGAAATAGACTTCCGAAATCAGTTTAAAGCAAAAGACAGTATCACGACATCGGTTATAAAACGAAAAGAATTTTCATCACAGTTAGGATTGAATATTTCGATTTGGGAAACTAAAGAGAGATCTATCGTGGAACTTAAACCTAATTTTGAATATAAAAGAATTGTTTCAGGAATAATGACAGATGAAAAAAATGACCAGTTCTTAGCCAATGCAGATTTAAGAATAAGAATTTTAAAAAACCTTTGGGTTCCATTGATTTTAAAATATGATATTAAAAACAATAATCTTTTTGGTTTCTTAAATGTCAGTTTCAATTTTGATGGAATGAAAAAAGAATAGTATAATAATTACATAATGAAAAACTCATCTTTACAATTTTAAAAGGTGAGTTTTTTTATCATTCTTTCCCTATTTTAAATCGGCAATTCTTCACAAATAAATTGTAGAATTATCATAATATAAATTAACTAAAATTTAACTTGGATTTATATCAAAAAAATCCCTCGAAATACCCCTAAAAGTTAAATTTTGATTAAATTTGTCTAAACTAAAAAAAATAAAAAATGAGTGCAATTTCTTATATAGAAGCAAGACAGATTTTAGATTCCAGAGGTAACCCTACCATTGAAGTAGATGTATTTACAGAAAGCGGGGCAATGGGCCGTGCTGCTGTACCTTCAGGAGCATCTACAGGAGAACACGAAGCGGTAGAATTACGTGACGGTGGTTCAGAATATCAAGGGAAAGGAGTTCTGAAAGCTGTTGAAAATGTAAAAGAAGTAATTGCAGAGAATTTAGTTGGACAGCCGGTTTTCGAACAAAATTATATCGATCAGATTATGATTGATCTTGACGGAACGGCTAACAAAGGAAATCTTGGTGCTAATGCTATTCTTGGTGTTTCTTTGGCCGTAGCAAGAGCTGCTGCTGCAGAATTGGGAATGCCACTTTATAAATATGTAGGTGGAGTGAATGCAAACACGCTTCCTGTTCCAATGATGAATGTAATAAATGGTGGATCTCACTCAGATGCTCCTATCGCATTCCAGGAATTCATGATCATGCCGGTAAAAGCGGATTCTTTCTCTCATGCATTGAGAAAAGGAACTGAAATTTTCCACAATCTGAAATCTATTCTTCATTCAAGAGGTTTATCTACTGCGGTAGGTGACGAAGGTGGTTTTGCTCCTACTTTCAAAGGAACTGAAGATGCTTTGGATACATTGCTTCAGGCAATTGAAAAAGCAGGCTATAAACCAGGTGACGACATTATGTTAGCACTTGACTGTGCGGCTTCTGAATTCTACAAAGACGGAATTTATGATTACAGAAAATTCCAGACTCAGGACGCAGCTCAGTTTTCAAGCAGCGAGCAGGTTTCTTACTTAGCTGAACTGGCTGCAAAATACCCAATCATTTCCATTGAAGACGGTATGCAGGAAAATGACTGGGAGGGTTGGAAAATGTTAACTGATAAAATCGGTGATAGAGTACAGCTTGTAGGTGATGATTTATTCGTAACCAACGTAGAAAGACTATCCAGAGGAGTAAAAGAAAATATTGCGAACTCTATCCTTGTAAAAGTAAACCAAATCGGTTCTCTTTCTGAAACAATGGCTGCTGTACAAATGGCTCAGAACAACAAGTTCACTTCAGTAATGTCTCACAGATCAGGAGAAACTGAAGATTCTACAATTGCTGATTTAGCGGTAGCAATGAACTGTGGACAGATCAAAACAGGTTCAGCTTCAAGATCAGACAGAATGGCTAAATACAATCAATTATTGAGAATTGAAGAAGCTTTAGGTGAAACTGCAATTTTCCCAGGATTGGAAGCTTTTAAAATCAAAAGATAATTAATCGAATTTATAAATCACGGCAAGCGAAATTTTTAGTTTGCCGTATTTTATGGAAAGTGGTATATTTAAAAAAAATAAATAAATAATGTCAGACAACAAAGTAATATTGAATTACGACGGTAATTCATATGAATATCCTATCGTGGATAGTACTATCGGAGACAGAGGGATTGATATTTCAAAATTAAGAGACCAGACAGGTTTGATCACTCTGGATTTAGGTTACAAAAATACAGGAGCTACTATTAGCGACATCACTTACTTAGACGGAGATAAAGGAGAATTGTTCTACAGAGGTTATCCAATCGAGCAGATTGCTGAGAAATCTAACTTCACAGAAGTAATGTATCTTTTATTACATGGAGAATTACCTACTCAGGATCAGTTTACTTCATTCGACAACAATATTAAAAAATATAACTTCATCGCAGACGAAATGAAAAAAATCATTGATGTTTTTCCTCGTTCTGCTCACCCTATGGGAGTTTTATCTTCTATGACTTCTGCTTTAACAGCTTTCAACCCGAAAGCCGTTAACGTAAATTCTAAAGAAGAAATGGATCATGCTGCTGAGCTGATGATCGCTAAGTTCTCTCACCTTTGTGCTTGGACTTACAGAAAAACTCAAGGTTTACCATTAAACCACGGTGATAACAACCTAAACTATGTAGAGAACTTCTACAAAATGGCATTCAGATTACCAAACGCTGATTTCGAAATCGATCCGGTAGTTGTAAATGCTTTAGATAAATTATTAATCCTTCACGCAGACCACGAACAAAACTGTTCTACTTCTACAGTGAGAATGGTAGGTTCTGCTCACACAGGTCTTTTCGCTTCTATCTCTGCTGGGGTATCTGCACTTTGGGGACCACTTCACGGTGGAGCTAACCAGGCGGTAATCGAAATGCTTGAACTTATTGAAAAAGATGGTGGTGACGTATCTAAATATGTTGCTAAAGCTAAAGATAAGGGTGATAGCTTCCGTCTAATGGGATTCGGACACAGAGTTTACAAAAACTTCGACCCAAGAGCGAAAATCATCAAGAAAGCTGCTGACGATATCCTTACTGCACTTGGTATTCAGGATAAAGCTCTTGACATTGCAATGCAGTTAGAAAGAGTAGCACTTGAAGATGAGTACTTCATTGAAAGAAAACTATATCCAAACGTAGATTTCTATTCAGGAATCATCTACAGAGCGTTAGGAATTCCTACAGAGATGTTTACAGTAATGTTTGCATTAGGAAGACTTCCAGGATGGATTTCTCAGTGGAAAGAAATGAGATTGAAAGGAGACCCAATCGGAAGACCAAGACAGGTTTACCAAGGTGCTCAGGAAAGAAACTACATTGACATCGCAAGCAGATAATATTTGCTTATACCATAAAAGAATCCCAAAGCAAACTTTGGGATTCTTTTTTTTACAACTTATTCAGTAATAGCTAACGCCATAATAAGATGGTCTTTCAACCGGAAATGAAAATTCAGCACTACCGGACTACCACTGAAAGAGCCGGAAATTTTGATTCTTAAAACAGTTGTATTATCCTTCTCCGAAAAATCTTTTACTTCAAACAAGGTTTTGTATTCATGATTAGATTTTTCATTCCATTGCTTTATTTCCTCTTTTCCCGTGTATATTTTTCCTTCATCAAATACGGATGCCTGTTCAGAAAAACAATTGGAAAAAGTTGTACTGTCAAAGAGCTTCTGTGCCTTTAAAAATTCCTGTAAAATGTTAGGTAAGTTCATATTGTTATTTTTAAATGATTAAACTGTAGGAATAGTACCACCATCTATTACATATTCGGTTCCTGTTAAATATTGTGCCCGTGGAGAAACTAAAAAACCAACAAATTCTGCAATATCTTCTGGCTGGGCAGGCTTACCGATCGGAATTCCACCCAACGCATCCATGACACTTTGAGTTGCCTCTTCTATTGAAGTTTCTGAACTTTTAGCAATACGCTCCATCATTCGGATGGCAGATGAAGTCATGATCCAGCCTGGAGAAACAGTAAGTACACGGACTCCCTTCGGGGAAACTTCTTTTGATAAACCTTTGCTGTAATTGATCAGTCCGGCCTTGGCAGCAGCATAGGGTAATGTGGAATCAAATAAAGGCAGTCTTCCCTGAATGGACGCAATATGAATGATCACACCTTCCCTTCGTTCCAACATTTGCGGAAGAAATCCTCTGTCTAAACGAACGGGTGCCAACAAATTGGTCTGAATTGTATTTTCCCAGTCTTCATCATTCAGAACAGAGAAGCCGCCACCAGGCGTTTCTGAGCCACCCAATGTATTAATTAAAATATCAAGCTTACCAAAAGTAGATAACACTTCTATTACCAGTTTTTCCGTGTCTTTTGCCTTACTCAGATCTCCTGAAATAAAATGAAGCTGATTATTCATCTCTTCAGACTGATTTCTTGCAGTAATAATTACAGTGGCACCGGCGGTTAGTAATCTTTCAGCAATAGCTTTTCCGGTTCCTTTTGTCCCACCCGTTACCAAAGCAATCTTACCTGATAATTCATTGTTGAAATTAAATGATTCTGTCATGATTTCTTTTTTGTACAAATTTCAGGAGTATAACAGGCTCTTACAAGTACGGTCTTACGAATCACATAGTGATAAATTAATCCCCTATTGTGATCTCACCTCATTGTGTTACATTTGTTTTATGTACGAAAGAAAAATCCCACCCAATCTGAACTGCGGGCTTGATCTGATTGCTGAGGTGCTCTATGGCAAATGGAAAATCCGTTTACTATGGTTTATTAATGAAGGATTTCAAAGACCCAGTGAATTGCAGCGGAAAATTCCAGATGCTTCCCGCAGAGTATTGAATGTTCAGTTAAAAGAACTGGAAGAGCATGAACTTGTCACAAAGAAGATTTATCCCGTTGTACCTCCAAAAGTAGAATACAGGCTTACAGAATTTGGACAGACATTGATTCCGGTTATTGCCACACTAGGGAAATGGGGGGATGACCATGATGAGCGCTTACGGACACTGATCCTGAAAAGGCTGGAAAAAGAATCCTAAAAAAGAGAAAGATATTTTTAATTTTTACAAAATATAATATAATAAATTGATTAAATTTACTACTGTAAAAAATTAATACCCAATGACTTTTGGAGAACAGATGTTATTTTTCTTCAGCGCAGTAGGAGCATTCAACGGACTTCTGCTGGGCTTCTATCTGCTGTTTGTTAAAAAACTGAAATACCCTCCGGATTTTTTCCTTGGAATTCTTCTCTTAATGCTAAGCTCAAGAGTAATGATTTCTGTATGCTTTTATTTTTATCCTGATTTACCCAGAATTATCGCGCATTTAGGGCTGTCAGCCTTATTTTTTACCGGACCAGCTTTATATTATTATGTGAAATCTTCCTTCCAGCAGGATCAGTTTGATTGGAAGGACTGTCAGAAATGGTTTGGGATATTAACTCTTATTTTAGGAATTGTTGGTTTATTGTATTTAGTGTTTCCCATTACGTGGGATAACTATTTTGGTACTTTTATCTATACCGTTTGGTCTGTATTTATATTTCTTACAGTCTATCAGTATTATATTTTGCTTAAGCAGCACCCTAAAAGTCCGAATAACTTTGTACTTCCGATTCTGGTCAGCAATGTGATTATATTTCTTAGCTATCAGCTGCTATCAACGGGCTGGGTACAGATATACTGTGCAGGAGGAAGTCTCGTGTTTTCATTTGTGCTGTATGCCAATTTTTTGATTTTATTTAACAAGAAATATCAGCAGCTTCCGGTAAAAGAAACAGAAAAGTATTCCAATAAAAAGATTTCCGGAGAACAAGTAGATAGTTTTGTATCAAGATTAGAGAGATTAATGGATACAGAAGAACTCTATAAAAATCCGAATTTAAAATTGAGCGACCTGTCTTCAAGAATGAATATGTCTACTCATCAACTGTCCCAATTGTTGAATGATAATTTGGGGAAAAGTTTTTCTACCTGTATCAATGAATACAGGATCAATGAAGCCTGTGAAAAAATAGAAAACGGGTCTTATTTAAAAATTGAGGAGATCGGGTATGAAGTAGGATTTAATTCTAAGTCCACTTTCTTTTCAACCTTTAAGAAAATTAAAAATACAACTCCTCTTTTGTATAAACAATCTCAAATCCTTGCTGAGCCTAGGTTTCAGAGTTCAAATTTATAATTCAGTACTGCGGAATTTCAATTTCAAAACCGCATTTTTACAACAAGCTGATACTTTTGATTTCATAAAATTTAAAATCTATGATAATCAAATTGTGGCTCTTGTTATTCATGCTATTTCTCTCAATTTTTGGAAAAGCGCAGGAAATTGTAAAAAGAAAAGTTCCGGATTCTCTGGCTCAGGCAAAATCTTCCACCACGACTATTTCAGAAATCATTCTTCAATCCGCTCCACGAAAGATGAAATTGAGTGATGGGAACCTCGTTGTTTCTGTTGCCGGAAACAGAGACTTTAAAACGTCTATGCATCTTCTTGATGTTTTAAGAAAAACACCTGGTGTAACAGTGGATCAGGAAGACGGAATTTTTATTGGCGGAAGAATTGCTCCGGCTGTTCTTATTGATGGAAAACCTGTTGTGATGAGTAATCAGGAACTGCAGGCTTATTTGCGGTCTTTATCCCCGGATATGGTAGAATCTGTAGAAGTGAATACCAATCCGTCTTCAAAATATGATGCCGAATTTAAAGGGATTATTGATATTAAATTAAAAAAGAATACCGGACTCGGCTGGAAAGCAAGCTATAATGGTAATGTGTATATTAATAAATTCAACTACAGGGAAAATGCATTCAATACATCTTATCATACGGGGAAAGTGACATACAGTCTTCAGGCAGGTTATAATGAAGGTATTTCAACCTATCGTTATCAGGCTTTGCAGCGACTGGCAAATACAAATATGATGCGCACCCATACCTATCAGGAAGATTTTGGAAAGATGTACAATATTCAGACGGGAGCCGATTTCAGACTGAATGATAAAAACAGACTAGGGATCAATCTGAGAGGTAATTTCAGGAATAATGACCGTTCACGAAACGGATCACTTTTTACTACCGATAAAAATGAAACCCAGACAATATTGAATACCACCAGTGAAAGTCCTACCCGTTATTCACAAAATAATTATGGAATTACCACCGATTATTCTTTTCAAAATAGAGGTTTTAAATTCGGTTTTTTAGGAAACTATCTTTCAGTTAAAAATAAACAGAATGATGATTTTATCAATAGAGATCAGACCACAGTAAATCTTCTGTCTTACTGGAAGTCTGACTTGATTAATAAAATTACTATCTATACTGCCCAGATAGATGTTTCGCAGAAAATTGATCATGCAGATGTTGAAGCGGGAGTTAAATATATCAATTCAGACACCCAAAACAATATCAGGTATGATACACTGTCTGCCGGAAACCATTTTGTCTTTGATCCTGCAAGAAGTAATGTGTTTTTATATAAAGAAAAAATATGGGCAGGTTATCTGGCATACAGACAGAAAATAGGAAGCTTACAGATCAATGCAGGCCTGAGATTTGAAAATACAAACAGTATTTCCAATGCAGTTACTGTGGATTCCGTTGTTGCAAGAAACTATCTGAAATGGCTGCCATCATTAAGTGCAAATTATACTTTTAACAAGTCCAGCGAACTTTCCCTTTCTTACAGCAGGAAAATAACAAGACCGGTCTTCTCTCAGCTCAATCCGTTCCGGTTTTATTTTAGTCCGCTAAATTACTGGATAGGAAACCCTTATCTGCTTCCTTCTTTTACAAGCCAGATCAAAGCAACCTACCGTTATAAAAACTGGATCACAAGCTTTACCGTTGGAAAAGAAAAAGATGTGATGACACGTTATCCCCTGTACAATCCGGAAACGAATGTATTAGAATATCTGGGAACAAATCTTCCTTACCGGAACTTTGCTGTCTTGGAAACCAGCTTTCCAATCAGAATTACAAAATGGTGGAATGTTACCAGTCAGATCACAGGATATTATAATGATGAATTCAGACCTTATCTGGATGAGGTCTTTGCATTGAAAATCTACAATTATGAAGTGAGGCTCAATCAGGTATTTTCCCTTCCAAAAGGATTTACTGTGAATGTATTTGCTAATTATGAATCTACAACGGGGAACAGTCTTTACATTATCAAACCAAGGTATACCATAGATGTATCAGTTCAAAAGTCATGGTTTGATAATAAACTGAACACTAAAATCGGGTTTAATAATCTCCTTGATTCTTATGACCAACGATTAGAATTTCGTCATAAACAGATCATGGATAATCGTTTTACCCATTGGTGGGATAGCAGCAGATTGGTATTTTCACTCAGTTATACTATGGGAAGTTCAAAATATCAGGTAAAAGAAACCCAGAGAACAGAAGAAGAAAACAGAGCGAGATAAGAAAGCCTGCTTGAAAAAGCAGGCTTTCGTTTTTATTATGGACATTGGCATCTGTCACAAGTCCAGATATAACATTTTCCTGTATCATCCCACTCACAGCATCTTCTGCCTGTTGAGATTGGCGCACCTCCCATTACGGATTTCTGTTGTTCTCTTCCTAATTTTTGTGCGTTTTTCAGCACCGGATTGTTCTTGTTCATAACTTTGATTTTTGGTGTTAATAGTTAAGTTTTATGAGATATAATTTCGCGAAAATTATATCACTAATATAGGAAATTAAATAATAGAATTATCTGTTTTTTTGTTCTTATGTAGATGGAAAATAGTAAGTTGTAGATGTTTTTGGAGCTATTCACTACAGTTGGCTGTGCAGACAAGGAAATTTTGTTGAAGGGTGTTGATTTTGGAGATCAAATTTAATACATAAAATAATCCAAAAGTTTTATAGGTAGAGACCTTTACTTATATTTGTAGTATTGCATAAATCTTTATGAGACTAAACATTAAAAACGAAACGGGTAGGCTGAAGTCAGTAGTTCTAGGCCAGCCTAATTCACTGGGGGCAGTTCCCACACTAGAGGAAAGTTATGACGCAAAGTCATATTACTCAATCGAACACAACATGTATCCTAAAGAAGAGGATATTATCAATGAAATGAACGCTTTTGAAGCGGTTTTAAAAAAGTATGACGTTGAAGTACTGCGTCCAAGTATCATCAAAGATTACAACCAGGTTTTCTCAAGAGATGTAGCCTTTGTGATTGATGACAAGATGATCATTTCCAATGTGATTGCAGACAGAGCAGACGAGCAGGAAGCATACAAAAGCGTTTTTGAGAAAGTAGCATGGAGAAAGATTATCAACCTTCCGGAAACAGCACATATTGAAGGAGGAGATGTTATCGTATGGAATGATTTTATTTTTATCGGAACCTGCTTCAGCGAAGATTACAGAAACTATAAGACGGCAAGAACAAATGAGTATGCCATTGAAATCTTAAAAGAATATTTTCCAAAGAAAAGAATCATCGACCTGGAGCTGAAGAAAAATGATAAAGTTCCGTTTGAAGGAATTCTGCATCTGGATTGTACATTTAATCCGGTAGGAGAAGACAAATGTATCATTTATAAAAACGGATTCGTGGACGAAAGCGACTACCGCTTGATTATCGACATTTTCGGAGAAGAAAACTGCTTCCATATCAATGATGAAGAAATGTTTGAAATGTTCCCGAATATTTTCTCTATTGCTCCTGATATAGTAGTTTCAGACAAAGCATTCACCAGAATGAATGACCATTTGAGAAACGTGTGGGGAATGACCGTTGAAGAAATCCCTTATAGAGAAATCTCTAAAATGGGCGGTTTGTTGAGATGCTCCACAATGCCGCTTGTGAGAGAATAATCAGGTAGGAGAGTTTTAGTGTTTGAAAGTGAGAGAGTTTTTAATCTTTCAATCTTTTTAATTTTTCAATCTTTTAATCAAAAAAAATGCAAACAACAGATACAGTATTAATGATAGAACCGATTGCATTCGGTTACAACGCTGAGACAGCGAAAAACAATTACTTTCAGGTAGAGCAGACGGGTTCTGATATCCAGTCGAAAGCTTTGGCTGAGTTCAACACCTTTGTCGGAAAGCTGAGAGGAAAAGGAATCAATGTGATCACCATAAAAGATACATTGGATCCTCATACTCCGGATTCTATTTTCCCGAACAACTGGGTGAGTTTCCATAAAGACGGGAAAGTGGTTTTATATCCGATGTTCGCTTCCAACAGAAGAGTAGAAAGAAGAGAAGATATTATTGAAAGCATCAAAGATCAGGGCTTTGAAGTTGCTGAAATTGATGACTGGTCTTTTCCTGAAACTCAGGGGCATTTCCTGGAAGGAACGGGAAGTATGATTTTCGATCACGATAATAAAATTGCTTACGGTTCCGTTTCTTTGAGGCTGGATGAAAAACTGTTCAGAGAATTCTGTGCAAAATTCGGGTTCACTCCGGTTGTTTTCCATTCATTCCAGACGGTAGGAACAGAAAGACTTCCTATCTATCACACTAATGTAATGATGTGTGTAGCGGATAAGTTTGTCGTAATCTGCCTGGACTGTATTGATGATGAGCTGGAAAGAGAAAAAGTAGTTGAAACTATTAAAGGTTCCGGAAAAGAAATCATCGAAATTTCAGAAGAGCAGATGCAGCAATTTGCAGGAAATATGCTTCAGGTTCAGAACAAAAACGGTGAGAAATTTCTGGTGATGAGCCAGACTGCTTATCAATCTTTAGCTGCAGATCAGGTAGCCGCTATTGAAAAATACTGCGAAATTATCTATTCTGACCTGAATACCATTGAAGTAAATGGAGGAGGAAGCGCAAGATGTATGCTTGCTGAGGTTTTTCTTCCAAAAAAATAATATATTTACGAAAAAATTAATTGAACCCATTATCAAGTAAAGGTTTACATATTCTTCTGACTTTGGAAACAGAGTCAGAAGATTTGTTATTAGACAGCAAAGGTTTTCTCACATTTACACAAGAGATTCTGAAAACCAAAGAGGTGGAAATTGTAGGAGTAACCAATCATATTTTTGAGAATGATAGTTTTACTTCTGCAGTGATCCTTAAAGAGTCTCACCTTTGTATCCACACGTGGCCAGAATTTAAACAGCTTACTTTCGATGTTTTCCTTTGTAATTATACACAGGACAATACCACAAAAGTAGAGCAGATTGCAGATGAAGTGGTTCAGTATTTTAAAGCTAATACCATTCAAAAACACAAAATTTACAGATAACAATGCACTATGTCTGCCCAGCATGCGAATCAGAAAATAAATTAGATCTCACCTTTCCTGTTGAAGAATATGTTTGTCAAACCTGTTCTCATCTCATTGATGTAGCCGGAAATAAGAATATCAAACATTTGAAGGTACCGACGGAAAACGTTGTTTTAGACGTCGGACAGAAAGGAAAAATTGAAGGTGTAGAATATACCGTCGTAGCAATTGTGGTCAAGAAATACGGAAACAGTATCTTTTGGCGCGAATACTCTTTAAAAGACAGTAAAGGAAATGATGCTTTCCTGAGTGAAAGTGACGGACATTGGGTTTTCCTGATTCCTATGCATCCCGATGATTTTAAAGGTAAAAACTCGAAATTACCAACCTATCTAGGACGAACCTATCGCTGGTACGAAAACTCTCAGTGCAGTGTTGAAGCTGCAGCCGGTTTTTTTGAAGAACACGTGGATTTTAGTCTTGCCACTTACAAAGAATATGTCAACGGAACCCGTATGATCTCTCAGGAAAAGACCAGCAAGAAAAGCCAGTATTTTTATGGAGTTCACATTTCAAAACATGATGTTAAAAAGGCTTTTAAAATAGGACATATGCCCTATTATACAGGAGTAGGAATTGTTCAGCCTTATTATTTTGATATCAAACAGGCTATAAACATTTTCTGTATAGCAGCATTATTGATATGTCTGTTTCAGCTGTATGTTTATACATCAAGAACTAACGAAACCGTTTTTGCGCAGACCATCAACTTTACAGATGTACGGGATAAAGAAATGGTGAGCAGCAGTTTTACCCTTTCAGGAGGTTCGGCACCATTAAAGGTAAATGCGTTTTCAGGGGTTGATAATTCCTGGGCAAATATTCAGCTGAGTCTTGTGAATGAAAAAACCAATGAAATTATCTATACCTCCAAAGATATCGAACAGTATCATGGTTACGAAGATGGGGAAAGCTGGTCAGAAGGAAGTCAGTCCGAAGATTTTAATCTTTGTGGAGTAAGTTCCGGGCAGTATCACTTTCTTATTTCTGCAGAGAAGGATGGCTCTTTACCTGCCTTTTCCGGTCTTATGTCTCCGGATTCAAAGGTAACGTTATCACGGGATAAATCGGGAATTATAGAGATTACTGACCTGTTGAGCGGGCAAACCACATCTTTTACAGATGGAAAGATACTGGAAAAAGATACTTCGGAAGTGGCCAGACTTACTAAAACGTCTTTCGGGACTCAAAAGCTGGACTCCCTGATTAATGTTGAAGCACCTAAACTCACTACAGATCCCATTTCAAGCAATACCTATGTACAGCTCAAAGCAACCTGGCTTCCCGTTTCATTCTGGAACTTCGGATTTATTATATTCATTATGGCCGCTTTGTTTATAGCTATGTGGATAGGAAAGCATTTCTTTAATGTGAATAAATGGAAGAACAGTTCAAACTCACCTTATTCTGCATCATGATGACTAATATTTTAAACTATATAAGACAAAACTGGATACTCTGCCTGATTGGGAGCTTTTTCCTGACATGGTTCGTATATCTTACTTATCAGGGAAATCAGGTCTGCGACTGTGCCAAAACGGAAACATACCGCGATGGAACCACAAGAAGTCATTCCAGAGTAGGATTCTACAGATACTATCACAAATAAAAATATAAAACTATGGACAACATCAATTTATTACCAATATTCAATTCGGTTCTTTACTCATTTTTAGGAATCGCTATTTTGCTGGTGTGTTATTTCATTATTGAAAAACTTACTCCGGAAAAAACATGGCATGAGATCGCTCAGAACAAAAATATAGCACTGGCTATTGTATTCGGAGCATTTATCATAGGAATTTCAATGATTATAAGCGCCGCAATTCATGGATAAGAAGAGGATTCCTCTTGAGCTGCTTTTATTGTTTTCAGTATTCGTCATTGCTACATGTGGATTGATTTATGAATTGGTGGCCGGAGCCCTGGCGAGCTATCTTTTAGGAGACTCTGTAAAGCAGTTTTCTTTCATTATCGGGGTGTACCTATTTTCAATGGGAGTAGGTTCCTATTTTGCGAAATT
Organism: Chryseobacterium sp. 22543; assembly: GCF_052044565.1. NCBI lineage: Bacteria > Pseudomonadati > Bacteroidota > Flavobacteriia > Flavobacteriales > Weeksellaceae > Chryseobacterium > Chryseobacterium sp. 22543. The sequence goes on along the minus strand of NZ_JBQENH010000004.1, from coordinate 51,173 downwards.
CATCAAAGGAAATCTGATCGATAAATTTATTGAGATTGAGATTCTGGTTGGAATCGTGGGCGGAGTCAGCTCTGTGGTGCTCTTTACTTTGTTTAATACACTGGCACATTTTGAGAGTGTTCTCTATCTCTTTGTCTTCTTCACAGGATGCCTCGTTGGAGTGGAAATTCCGCTTTTGATGAATATTCTGAAAGACAGGGTGCAGTTTAAAGACTTAGTTTCAAATGTCTTTGCATTCGATTATATCGGAGCTTTGCTGGCATCCATTCTATTTCCATTGGTTTTGATTCCGAAACTGGGAATTGTAAAAACACCTTTGTTTTTTGGGCTCATTAATATTTCGATCGCTATATTCCTCTGCTACTATCTTAAAAAGGAATTGTCAAAACCGCTATCATTAAAAGTAAAATCAATTTCAGCGTTTATTGTATTGGTAGGACTTTTTATTTTTTCTGATACTATTTTGTCTTATTCTGAAGAAAAATTATATGGTGAAAATGTGGTTTATACCAAAAGTTCTCCCTACCAAAGAATTGTTCTCACCAGAAATACTCACGAATTCCGTCTGTATTTAAATAATAACTTACAGTTTTCTTCCACCGATGAATACCGTTATCATGAAGCTTTAGTGCATCCGGCGATGTCTATGGCAAAAAACATTGATAACGTTTTGATTCTTGGAGGAGGTGATGGTTTTGCAGCAAGAGAAGTATTAAAATACAAAGACGTTAAAAAAATAACGCTTGTAGATCTGGATGGAGAAATGACACAGTTTTTTAAGACCAATGAAACCATGCGAAAGCTGAATCAAAGTTCTTTTTCCAATCCTAAAGTAGAAGTAATCAATAAAGACGCCTACATTTGGGTAAAAGAGAACAAAAAAAAGTTTGATGTCATCATCATAGACTTTCCGGATCCCTCCAATTACAGCTTAGGGAAACTCTATTCCCTGCAGTTTTATAAAGAACTGGAGAAACTGACGACTTTGGACACTAAAATTGTAGTTCAGACCACTTCTCCGTATTTTGCTCCCAAATCATTCTGGTGTATAGAAAAAACGATCAATCAGATTTTTCCTTTCACAGCGGCGTATCATACTTATGTTCCGTCTTTTGGAGAATGGGGATTTTCTATGGCTTCGTTTGAACCTGTCAACAACAGAATCTACAGAAAGCTTCCCGGTTTAAAATTTTATGATTACAACTTTTCACAGATGTCTTATTTCAGTAAAGATATGAAAGTGAAAGAAGTAGAAGTTAACCGTCTGGATAACCAGATACTAGTTCGTTATTTCGATGAAGAGTGGGGGAAAGTACAGTAGAAAGGATTTTCTTAAAACTATATTTTTAGGTAGCCTTATGCTTCCCTTTTTGCAATATTGCGGAAAGAAGGTGAAGTCACTGCTCCTGAGGATTACGGGTACTAATCATGTTCTCGGACATCGGCTGTGGGCAAAAGATTTTCCACAGTTTTCAGAAGTTATCCACACCAAATATCTTATTGTGGGTGGTGGAATTTCCGGACTTTCGGCATGCCGTTTTTTTAATCTGAATAATGAAAATGATTACCTTCTCCTTGAAATGGAAAATCATCTCGGTGGAAACTCTTCCAACGGACAGAATTCATTTTCAAAATTTCCTTTAGGTGCTCACTATTTACCATTGCCAAACAAAGAGAATACAGAAATCATCGAGTTTCTGAAAGAATGTGGAATCTGTCTTGGAACGGAAGAGAACGGAGAGCCCATTCTTGATGAATACCAAATGACTTTTCCACAACAGGAAAGACTGTTTTATAAAAACTCTTGGCAGAATGATATTGTTCCCCAAAGAGGAATTTCAACAGAAACCCAGCAGGAACTTAACCGCTTTTTCAAGCTGATGGATGAGTTTCGTGTAAAGAAAGATGCACAGGGGAAATATTGGTTTGCTATCCCGGTACATGATTCAAGCAGAAAAGATGAGGCTGTAAACCTTGAAAAGCTCATTTTCAAAGACTGGCTCAAAGAAAATAATTATCACTCCGAAGAACTTCTTTGGCTTCTGGATTATTCCTGCAGAGACGATTTCGGATTAGGGATAGATTATGTTTCAGCATGGGCGGGAATTCATTATTTCGCTGGAAGAAAGAATAACTGGAGTACTCAATATAAAGATCAGGTTTTCACATGGCCGGAAGGCAATGCAAGGCTTGCAAAACATTTCTCAAAATATACTGAAGGAAAACAGATGTCCGGTAATCTTGTCTTTGATGTAACGCTCAATGGTAAAGTTGAGGTCCTGAGTTTTGACAATACCCAGAAAAAAACAAAAAAAATCATTGCTGATAAAGTGCTGTTTGCATCACCACAGTTTGTAAACGAAAGAATTTTCAATCATCAAAAAGCGGCTTCTTTCAACTATGTTCCCTGGCTTTTAACAACAATTACCCTGAGGAATGAATTCGGAGGAGATGAAGAACTGGCCTGGGATAATGTAATCTATGGATCTTCTGGATTGGGTTATATCTTTGATCAGCATCAGAATCTTAACCAGATTATGGGTGAAAAGGTGATTACCCATTACAAAAGTTTTTCAACCGGGGACTGCAGAAAAGCAAGAAAAAAATTGTATGCCATGAAAGATGCCGAACTGAAAGATTTAGTTTTAAATGATCTGAAGAAAGCACACCCTCTGATAGAAGACTTTGTTCTGGAAATGCAGTTTCATAAAATAGGGCATGCGATGATCGCGCCGGTTCCCAACCAGATTTTTGGAGAAGAAACCAGAACAGCAAAAGAACCTATTGAAGATAAAATTTTCTTTGCCCATTCCGATCTTTCAGGAATATCTATTTTTGAAGAAGCCTTTTATCAGGGAATCCGGACTGCAGAAAAAATGATATAAAATTACTATATGAAACAACCCTGGATACATAATGTCAAAACAGACTGGTGGTTTATTTTATCACCACCTTTCCTGGTATTGCTGATTATTTTTCTTTTTCAGCAACAGATTCAGGGGCTGGAAAATCAGTATTCTTTTTACACATGGCTCTTTCTGATTGTTTTTGTGGATGTAGCCCACGTCTATTCTACCTTGTTCAAGACCTATTTTGTAAAAGGTGAGATCCAGAAAAATAAATTACTTTATCTCGGAATTCCTGCTATAAGCTGGATTTTGGGTGTTATTCTGTTTCAATTCGGGAATCTGACCTTCTGGTCGGTATTGGCTTTGGTTGCAGTTTTCCATTTTATACGCCAGCAATACGGGTTTATGAGAATCTATGCGCGTTTTGAACCGAATAACTGGAGCAAAAAAATAGATGAGGTAGCTGTTTATTCCGCAACAATCTATCCCATGTTATATTGGTTCATGACACCACGTGCCTTTACATGGTTTGTCAATAATGAGTTTGACTGGCTTAAAAATCTCCCGGATTATACTCATTTAATCACAGTCATATATTTTACAATTCTGATTATTTGGATTGCTAAAACTGTTTTTGAAGCTTTTAAAACCAAAAGAATTAATATTCCCAAAACTGCACTGATTACCGGAACTTTCCTTTCCTGGTATTTCGGAATCGTGTACTTCAACAATGATCTTCTTTTTACTTTTCTGAATGTGATTTCCCACGGAATTCCTTATATCGCATTGATTTATATCCGGGAAATACAGCAAAAGGAAAATAGTACGTTGAATGGAATGCAGATTTTTAAATCTTTTTCCGGAGTATTTTTATTTATAGGAGTTCTTTTGGGATTTGCCTTTGTTGAAGAATTTTTGTGGGAAACGCTGGTCTGGAACGAGCATTTTTCCATGAATGTGATGATCTCGGAGAAATGGTTTCAGTTTCTGCTTCCGTTATTAGTAGTGCCTCAGCTTACTCATTATCTCCTGGACGGCTTTATTTGGAGAAAACCAAAAAAAGTTAGCTAACTTTGCGGTAATCTTTAAAATCTAAAAATGAGACAATACTTTCTGTTATTAGCAATTTTTCTCGGAATCATTGCAGGAGCACAGCAGAAGACTTTCTGTAATCCTATCAATATTGATTATGGTTATACTCCTTTCGAAGTTTTTTCTAAACAGGGAAAACACCGTGCTACGGCAGATCCGGTGATTGTTAATTTTAAGAATAAACTGTTCCTTTTTTCTACGAATCAGGAAGGATATTGGTACAGTGACGATATGCTGGACTGGAAGTTTGTAAAAAGGAAATTTCTCAGAGACAATAAATACACTCATGATCTTAATGCTCCGGCAGTTTGGGCTATGAAAGACACTTTGTACGTTTATGGTTCTACCTGGGAGCAGGATTTTCCGATCTGGAAAAGTACAAATCCTACCAAAGATGATTGGAAAATTGCTGTAGATACCTTAAAAGTAGGAGCGTGGGATCCGGCATTCCACTATGATGAAGATAAAAATAAACTCTATCTGTACTGGGGTTCAAGTAATGAATGGCCATTGCTGGGAACAGAAGTGAAAGTGAAAAACCTTCAGTCTGAAGGTTTTGTAAAACCGATTATTAAATTAAAACCAGAAGACCACGGCTGGGAACGTTTCGGGGAGTATAATGATAATGTTTTTCTTCAGCCTTTTGTGGAAGGAGCATGGATGACAAAGCACAACGGAAAATATTATATGCAGTATGGTGCTCCGGCAACAGAATTCAGCGGATATTCTGATGGAGTATACGTAAGCAAAAATCCTTTGGAAGGCTTCGAATACCAACAGCATAATCCGTTTTCCTATAAACCGGGAGGTTTTGCCAGAGGAGCAGGTCACGGAGCTACTTTTGAAGACAATTATAAAAACTGGTGGCACATTTCAACCATCTTTATCTCCACTAAAAATAATTTTGAAAGAAGACTGGGAATTTGGCCGGCAGGTTTTGATAAAGATGATGTAATGTACTGTAATACAGCTTATGGTGATTACCCCACATACCTTCCGCAATATGCACAGGGAAAAGATTTTACAAAAGGTCTTTTTGCCGGATGGATGCTGTTGAATTATAATAAACCGGTTCAGGTTTCATCTACTTTAGGTGGATATCAGCCGAATAATGCTGTAGATGAAGATATCAAAACCTATTGGAGTGCCAAGACCGGAAATTCTGGAGAATGGTTCCAGACAGATCTTGGTGAGGTCTCTGCTATCAATGCCATTCAGATCAATTATGCTGACCAGGATGCAGAGTTTATGGGGAAAACCTTAGGAAAAATGCACCAGTACAAGATCTATGGATCCAATGACGGCAAGAAGTGGAGTGTAATTGTAGATAAAAGCAAAAATACAAAAGATGTTCCTCACGATTATGTAGAGCTGGAGCAGCCTGCAAAAGCCCGTTTCCTTAAAATGGAAAATCTGAAAATGCCTACAGGGAAATTTGCACTGAGCGGTTTCAGGGTATTTGGAAAAGGAGCAGGGAAACAGCCTTCAAAAGTTGAGGGATTTGTACCTTTAAGAGCTGATCCCAAGAAATATGGTGAAAGAAGAAGTATCTGGATGAAGTGGCAGCAGAATCCTGATGCAGACGGCTATGTAATCTATTTCGGGAAGTCTCCTGATAAATTGTATGGAAGCATTATGGTATACGGAAAGAATGAATATTTCTTTACAGGAGCAGACAGAACAGATGCTTATTATTTCCAGATTGAAGCTTTCAATGCCAATGGGGTTTCAGAAAGAACAGCCGTTGCAAAATCTGAATAAATACCATTAATAGATAAAAGAATAACACGTTTTGAAGTATCAGAACGTGTTATTTTTTTGTTAGTCTTTTAAGAAAAGCTTCAATTTTATTGATAAGAAATTCATCATTAGGCTGTTTATCCCAATCCAGATGTCCACCATTGAATGGATAAGACTCATGGATAACATGATTTTTATTTAAAACTGAATCTAAGATTTTTTCCTGAGTAGAAGGTATGACATGATCCGAATTTCCATAATAAGATAAGGTAGGAGGGGAGTTTTCTCTTATCCATTTTACAGGACTTGCAAAATCTATTCGTGTTGTGCCCTTTTTCGGTACAGCGGGATCTACAAGCCTTTTTTCCACAAAAGAATATTCCTGATAATTTCCGAAACCCGGATCTGATAGATCTGCAGGGCCAACAATATTAATTACAGCTTTTACTTTTTTGTCAATATCGAATTGATAGGCATATAACATAGACAAATGCCCGCCGGCACTGTTTCCTAATAAAATCAGGTTGGGGTGGTAACCCAGTTTATTTTTAGCAACTCAGTCACTTTTCTAATATCCTCAGCCTGATTCGGAAGTCTAAATTGAGTTGCTGAAGCCAGTCTATAATTCATGTTGACGAAAATATGATCAGGAAATCTCTGCATCAGAGAAAGTGTGAAGAAAGTCAATTGTGACTTATTTCCACTGCGCCAGCCTCCACCATGGATAATGATGAAGACTTCTTTTTTGGTATTTGTTTTTTTGTTTGGAATATAAAGATCCATGACCTGCTTATCGCTATTCCCATAATGAATATTTTCTTCTTTATCAAAGCTGGCATTTTTACCCAGTTCTATCTTTTTTTCCTTGCAGCCAATCCATAGAAAAAGCAGGATTAAGCAAACCGAAATAATATGTATATCTTTTTTCATAGCAATTAAATATAAAAAATCCGCTGAAAAGAATCAGCGGATACTGTAAGAATAATTAATTGAATATGAAGAAAGATAGTTCTTTATCTTGTTCTGCTTTTGATAGCATCTGATGCACCTTCGATGTCTCGTACTTTTTTCACTTTCTGGTTTCCGAAATTGTAGGTAAGGCTTACCATCACATTTCTGTTGTAACGGTTTTGGTGGATGTAATTATAATTTCCATTCTCCTGGAAGTCTTCAATTTTAACGATATTGGTATTAAGAATATCATTGGCATTAACTGCGAAGGTCCACTCGTTCCACACTTTCTTGATGCTGAGGTCTAAACTCATTAAACTTTTCAGTAATCCAAGTTCGATCTGCTGCTTGTCTACGAAGAAATAATTAACTCCAAAGAACCATGTTTTCTTTTTATCAAGACGGATCGTGTTGTTGGTCTGGATCAAAAGACTGGTAGAATTAGTCTTGTTGGTGTATACAATATCTTCGCCCTTCTGATTCCTAAATCGATCTCCCGTAGTAGGATCCATATCAAGGCTTCCATTGTTGATATTATGCTGAACTCCAATATTGAAGTTGGTGGTCCAGTATTGTTTGAAGAATGATTTCTGAACCCCTACCATTGCAGACATTTCCTGTTTATTTCCGAAATTGGTTCTTATATATCTCAATACAGGATTGGGACCCACCGTACCATCAGGAGATACCGGATATCCCTGCAGCGGAACCTGAGTGATGGCATCCTGAATATAAGAATGGTTTAAAATCAGGAAGTATGAGTTTTTAAACATATAAGTTAATTCCTGATTGTAAGTAGATGAAGCCTTTACAAAAGGGTTGTTCTGAGTATAATTATCATCTGTCAGAATGTTTCTCACCGGATTGATTTCCCAGAAGCTCGGTCTTCTCATTCTGCTTGAAAAGGAATAAGAAATATTGTTTTTATCATTGATTGCATAGTTGAAGCTCAAATAGGGAAGAAGGTTGTTATAATTTCTTTCAATCCTTTTAAGTTCATCTGTAGGGGCATTGTCAGAGGTTCCAAGACTGTTTGTAATTTCATATCTCGCTCCGATTTTTCCAGAGATTTTATCCGATAATTTCTTTTCTATCGTCAGATAAGCACCATAAATATTTTCATCATAGATAAAGTGGTTCGGTCTTGAATCCGGAACTTCTGCGGGATTAAAAGAATACGTAATGTTTTTAGAATCGTTGTCTGTTTTGGTTTTATTATAATTTCCCCCTATTGAAATAGTCAGATCATTTTTAAATTTCTGATTATAATCTACCATTCCGGAGAAGTTATTAATGATCTGTGGAAGATCCTGGAATAACTGTGTAGTCATTTTTCCAACTCCCATATTCGCATCAGACATATGTGTTCTGTTGTCTGTAAACTGGAATCTTTTATAATTAAGATAAGCCGCATTTACATTAAGCTTACTGCCTAAGGAATCGGTCTTTAATTCATAATTTAAATTCACGGAATTGTTGTAAGATCTTGCATCTTCTTTATTCTTGGACCATGTATATTTTGTTCCGTTTTCTGTCTTAATGGTATTGAAAAGATTTACGGTAGAATTATAACTTTTATTAGCCCATGTGTTCCATGATAAAGCCAAGTTGCTTTTATCGTTCAGCTGATAGTCAATATTCAGATAACCTCCGATATTTTTGTTCGGATCATCAATATCTCCCGTAGATTCGTTAGATGTTTTGGCAGTTCCGTTTCTTAAAGTGTAGGTTTGTGCCTCTATATTTTCACCACCGCTTAGGTTGGCGCTCACTCCCAGTTTACCTTTTCGATAGTTGGCAGAGAAACTGGCCTGGCTTCCGTTGTATTTACCGGTTGTATTAGACATTCTCATATTTCCGTTGAGACCGTCACTCATTTTTTTCTTTAAAACGATATTGATGATACCATCCGATGATTCTACCTGATACTCACTGCCAGGAACAGTAATCACTTCAATTTTCTGGATGTTTTCTGCCGGAGTATTTTTCAGGAACTGAGCCAGCGACTCAGAGTCCATATTGCTTTTTCTTCCGTTGATATAGATCAGAGCATTATTTTTCCCTGCGATTTTTAATGTTTTATCATCTGTGGAAGACAATAGAGGAGTCTGTTTCAGAAGGTCAAAAGTGGTATTTCCTTTAGCTACTGGTGATGCTGCCACATCATATACAAAACGGTCACTTTGCTTTTTGAAAACCTGTTTTGTAATGGTAACTCCTTCTATATTTTTTGTTTTTGCCGTATCAGATTTCTTCTCCTGTGCAAGTGCACAAGTACCGAATACGATAGCCATTGACAAAATTATACGTTTCATGTTTGTTTTTATTTAAGAGTGGATTTGTGATATAAGTTGTGCAGATTAGGTTCTTGATTTTACAGCATCATTAGCTGATTTCATTTCCCTTGCCTTTTTCAGTTTCTGATTTCCGAAATTATAAGTAACCCCGATGCTCATGAGCCTTGGATAGTTGAAGTTGGTTATATTGTTATATTTTCCGTTTGGCTGTACTCCTTTAACGCTGTAAAAGCTTTGGTTAAATAAATCGCTTACTTCCGCTACAATGGTCCAGTCGCCTGCAATTTTTTTCAGACTAAGATCAAAGCTTTGTCTTGCTCCTATCATACCTCCTTCCATAGCGGTCTGGCTTGCAAAGAAGTAATTAACTCCTAAGAACCAGTCTTTTTTAGATGAAAGTCTGATAATATTATTGATCGTTACAGACATATTGTAGTTTTTTACATCAATGATATAAGGATCCAGTGACTCGGATTCGTACTGACCTAGCTGAGACGTTGGATCTTCCCATACTCCGCCTTTGTAGGTAACATAACCCAAATTAACAGAATAGTTAGTTGTCCATATGTCTTTGAACCATGACTTGTTCATTCCCAGCGTAAGAGCGAGCTCTCTGTTTTTACCGTAATTGGTTCTTATATACCTTAGGAATCTAGTTGTTCGCATGATCATATTTCCGCCTGGACCATAGACTATATTTCCATTTTTATCCCTTTCTGGAGTTGTTAAAGTCCCTTGTAATGGAAGCATGTCAGAAGCAGATGCATCTTCTACCATATTAAAGCTAAGATTGGCATAAAATGCATTTTTGTACATATAGTTCAGCTCCTGATTATAAAATTTTGAAGCAAGAACAAATGGATTGTTCTGTGTATAATTCGTAGGAGTGAAATACGTTCTGGACGGATTGAGTTCCCAGAATCTTGGTCTTCGGATTCTGCTTGAGAAAGTATAGCTCAGATTGTGATCAGAATTGATGGCATAATTTAAATTCAGATAAGGTAAAAGATTGTTGTAATTTCTTTCAAACCCTGTTTTTTCCAGAATTTCTCCGGTACTTCTTGTCATTTCATATCGGGCTCCTATTTTTCCGGATATTTTCTCAGTCAGTTTACGTTCATAGTTCAGGTAAATACCTAAAATATTTTCTTTATAAATGAAGTGATTGGTTTGTTTAGGATCTATCACAAAATCACTACCTATTAATTTGTCTTGTTTGGTATCATTATCAGTGTTCGTATGATTGTAGCTGATTCCCATTAACCATGTTGCGCCTTTAGCCGTTTTTTTCAGGTAGTCGATATTTGCTGCATAGTTGTTAATGATCTGAGGTACTGATTGATGAAGTGCAGAATATTTGTTGATGGTATCATTAGTTAAAGGAAAACTTTCATTAAAACTTACTTTATCTCTGTTGAACCATAAGTAAGAAATGTTTGAGGTAAGTCTGCTTCCCAGAGAATCGGTTTTCATTTCATAATTTAAATTGAAAGAATGATTTCTCGTTTGTGCATCTTCATTATTGACCGTTCTATTATTTAAAACCCCATTTTGCCAGTTGGTAATATCCAATACAGAATTGAAACTTTTATTATATCTCATGTTGTAGGAGAAACCAAGACTATGCTTTTTATTGATCTCATAATCAACATTAAACCCTCCGCCAAAATTTTTATTGGGATCATCATTAAATCCAAATGATTCATTTTTGAATGTAGGATCTCCGTTAGAGAGTGTATATCTTTGTCTGTCTGTCCAGCTTCCCGTTCTGAAGTTTGAGTTACCGGACCACTTTCCTTGTCTGAAGTTAAAAGAAGCTCCTGCATTAGGGTTGTTGTAATAAGCCTGCTCATTCTGCATTTTCAACGTTCCGTTATAACCGTTGTTTTTGCTTTTTTTCATTACAATATTGATTACGCCTTCTTTGGATTCAACCTGAAATTCACTTCCCGGAACTGTAATCACTTCAATTTTCTGGATATCCTCTGATGGAGTAGATTTCAGCATTTCAATCAATGCCTCAGAATCCATATTTGTTTTCTTATTGTTGATGTAGATCACCGCATCATTTTTTCCCAAAATCTTCAGTGTTTTTCCATCAATGCTGGAAATCATTGGAGTTTGTTTCAAAAGATTAAAGGTGTTGGTTCCCTTAGCAATAGATGAAGAAGCTACATCGTAAACTAAACGGTCTCCTTGTTTTTTGAAAACCTGCTTCTTGATATTCACTGCATCAATAGCATTTACTTTCAAACTGTCTTTTTTCTGCTGGGCAGTTACAAGTCCACCGAAAAATAGTGCTGCAATAAGAATTTGAGTTTTCATGATATTATTTTTTAATTAATAGCTTGTATGGTTTGTTATTTTACATTACAAAGATATATAATAAATTTAGTATCATGCAATGCAAAGTACTTAAAATGTTTTTAAACTTTATTTAAGTATTTGATTATCAGTAACTAAAATTTTATATCAATTTTGAGTTTCAATGGTTTTATTACTTAATTAGACAATTTGAAGTTCATTTTTGTTACATGACAATATGAAATTGATGGAAATTTTAAAAAATATTTAATGAGAAATCAGAAAAGATAACAATGATTGTATTTTATTATTAATTTAGTAAAAACTAAAAATTAATACCATATGCGAAAATTTTATCTTTTATTATTGTTGTTTGTGTTGATGTTTTCATGTAAAAATGAAACTTTCTCAGAAATAGAGGACGACACAACAAACCCTCCATCCAATTATAATTTTGGGAATACGGCGCAAAAGAATTTCCAGGGTGTCGTTCTTGATACGAACGGGCTTCCGGTATCAGGAGCAACGGTTACAATCGGAACAAGTACAGTTACAACCAATCTTAAAGGTTTCTTTACATTTAAAAATGCTTCGGTAAAAGAAAATTTTGCCCATATAAAAGTGACAAAATCCGGCTATGTAAATGCATCTAGGGTTTTGGTACCTACCAACGGAATAAATAGGGTGAATATCATGATGATTCCAGCAACAACGACATCTACAATTACCACGGGTTCTACCTCTACAGTTTCATTACCAAACGGAACAAAAGTAAAATTTGACGGAAGTTTCAAAGATGCAAACGGAAACGCCTATTCAGGAAATGTGAGTGTTGGGGTCTTTCATTTAGCACCATCCAATCAATATCTTAATGAATTAATGCCTGGATCATTTTTGGCAACCAATTCAGGAGGTAATGCCAGAATAATGGAAACATTTGGAATGCTACATGTACAGTTGACAGGAACTGCGGGACAAAACCTTCAGCTTGCAAACGGACATACCGCAGAAATAACTGTTCCTGTGGATGCCACACAAACTTCCAGTTCACCGACTACAATTCCATTATGGTCTTATAATGAAGATACAGGAATGTGGAAAGAAGAAGGTTCTGCTACAAAGATTGGAAATGCTTATGTAGGAACAGTAAGTCATTTTTCCTGGTGGAATTATGATGCACAGTTTGAACAGGCAACCATGAAAGTAACTGTAAAAAACTCTGCAGGGCAGGTTTTACCTAATACCAAGGTAGCTTTAAAGAGAAGCTCTCAAACGTATGAGACTTACGGAATGACGGATAATGCAGGGGTGGTTTCCGGAATTGTTCCGGCAGGTGAAACTCTTAGTTTAAAAGTTTATGATGTCTGTAATAATGTAATTTATACATCGAACGTAGGCCCTTTTCCAACAGGAGTCATAACGACTATTTCTGATATTGTTGTAAACCCTTCTACATCTACCAGCTATACCATTCAGGGAGTTCTGAAAACATGTGCCAATGCCAATGTGAGTGATGGTTATGTAGAATTGAAACCAACAGTAAGTACAAATTATTTCCAGTATATGTCAGTCCCGGTAGATAATAACGGAGGTTTTATATTCAATACGTATTCATGCACAGCAAATCCACAGTTTAGGTATGAAGGATTTGATAACGTTAATTTTCTGAGTACTAATGAAGTTACTTTCACTGCCACATCTACTACTATGAATTTGGGGAATATCATGGCTTGTAATTCTGTGAATGAATTTGTGAGTTATAAAATTGATAATCAACCTATTATTAATTTGTCAGGATCGTTCAATGTGCAATGGACAGGTCTTACTTCTACATCACCTAATCTGCCAGCCAAACAATTAAGAATAATCTCAACAAATCCAATTGGGCCAACTTTCTTTATGACTCAAAACAATATGACAGGAATTACTGCAAGTTTTACCAATAACTACATGTTTGAGTTTTCGGGGGGATCCATTACATCAAATAACGGGAATTTGGTTGTTGATATAACTGCTTTTGGAGCTTTGGGAGACTACATTGATTTTACAGTTAACGGAACTTTTACAGATAATTCCGGCAATCATACCTTTACAGCAACAGGACATGTAAAACGGGATATGTAATACTATTCAAAATAAAAAGGACCGAAAAGGTCCTTTTTTTATGCAGTATATTTATCATTTATTCTCTGTCGAATCGGGCTAGTTTTTTGTCTACCCAAACCGTTGCAAAAGGGAAGAATGCAGATAATAAGGCAAAAACAAAATCTTCATCATCCCAATTATAAATTTTTCTTGCAGGAAGGCAGAGTAAAAGGTAAAGCGTAAAAAATAATCCGTGTAAACTGCCAATAACACTGATGAAGATAATGGAATACAAATTTTCATCATATCGGATCCATATCATCGCAACACAGTACAGTAAAAGACATGAAACAGCTTCTGCAACACATATCTGTTTAAACCATTTGATGATTTTTTCCTGAGAATATTTTGAGAAAAATTTTTCGATGAAGTCCATTTCTTGAGTTATGAGGTGAGAGTTAAAAGGTAAGAGTCTTTCTCTGGCTTTTAGTTTTTACCCTCTCATTTCTGATTTGCAAAATTACTTATAAAAACTGCTACCATCCAAATATTCAAAAACTTCAGGAGGTAACATCGGCCTTACATTTTTGCCGTCTTTAATCATATTACGGATTTCAGTGGCAGAAAGTTCTATGACCGGCGCCTTGATCAGAGAAATATTTTCATGCTGTAAATAGTCAGAATCTGCTTTTTCGCCTTCAAATACTCTTGGATAAACTATGATATGATGATTTTTGATCAGAACATCAGAATTTTTCCACTTGTGAAGACTCTTCAGGTTATCTTCTCCCATAATCAGGCTGAAAGAATATTCAGGATGCTTCTCATGGAGGTAAGTAAGGGTATCGATTGTATAACTTGGCATCGGAAGAGAAAATTCTACATTAGAAGCTCTCATATTCGGATAGTGCTTTACCGCAAGCTGTACCATATCGAGTCTGTTATGATCTTTCAGTAAAGACTTTTTGTCTTTAAACGGATTTTGTGGGCTCACTACAAACCAAAGCTCATCCATATCAGAATTTTCCAGAATATAATTCGCCAGAATAAGATGTCCGATATGAATAGGATTAAATGATCCGAAAAATAAACCGATTTTTTTCATTGTTACAAGGAGTTAGGTTGCAGGAATTAGGTCTTAGGGAGTTTGAAGTTTTGTAATTACTACATTCAGCATTTTTGATATTTCGGATGTTTTTTCGATTAAAATTTGAAAATTTTCAGGATTCAAATAATTTAAATTTTTTGAAATAATCAATTGGTTTCCAATTCAGCACTGCTGCCTCTTGCAATTTTCAAAAACTGAAGATAGTCACTAGTAGATCTTCTGGAGTGACCTTCAGCAATATTAGATGGAATTGAAATTGAGGATCTGCGGATCTGACTTGTAAGCCCATACAGTTCTTCTTTTGGAAAAGCTGTTGTTACTGTATAGATTTCTGTAACGAGATCTACAGATTTTTGCCAGACGATTAATTCCTTATAATTTCCCATATGCATTTCCCTATTCCCTTATTGCTAAATCCTAATCCCTATTCTCAATCCCTAAACTTCACATCCTTAATATTTAGATAATGAGTGACGTTGCCTTTCCAGTGGTTTTCTTCAAGGGTAAAAGCAAGGTCGAAATTTTTATTTTTAAAATCTTCAACAAATGGTCCTAGTTTGAAGCCTACACATTCAATGTTTCGTCCTGTGGATTCCTGCTTGATATAAAACTTCAGGTGATTATTATCTTTTCCCATTGTTTTTACATAACCAGACAGTTTCTGATCCGTCAATGTAAAAATAGGTTTCATATTGTGAGGTCCAAATGGAGCCAGTTTTCTGTGGAAATTGATAAACTCTCTGTTGATTTCATCAATTGTAATCTCAGTATCAATGGCAATGGAAGGTTCTTTTTGATGGTCTTTGATTTTTTCAGAAACAATTTTTTCAAACCTTTCCTTGAAAGCATCAAACTTGTCTTTTTCCATAGAAAGTCCGGCAGCTGCGTGATGGCCTCCAAACTTAAGGAAATATTCCGAACACATATCAAGAGCTTCATGCACATCAAAATCAGAAACAGATCTCGCAGAAGCTACCATTTCCCCATTGTTACCATCAGTAAATACCAGTGTGGGTTTATAATAAGTTTCAATAAGCCTGGAAGCTACAATACCAATCACTCCTTTATTCCATTCAGGATGATAAACGATTGTTGTATGTTTTGTTTCTTGCTGAGACTCTATAATTTGGTTTAATGCCGAAAGAGTGGAATTCATATCCAGTTCTCTTCGTTCATCGTTAAGGTTCATGATATCACTCACAATCTGATTGGCATGTTTCAGATTGTCGGAAACCATAAGTTCTACGGCCGCTTTGCCATGAGAGATCCTTCCGGCTGCATTTATTTTAGGAGCTATTTCAAAAACAATATTGGAAATTTCAAAATGAGAAAGTTTATCCTCAGGAATCAACAGTCTTAGTCCCAGATTTCTGGTCTTTCTAAGAATTTTTAGTCCCATTTTAGCCAGTACTCTGTTTTCTCCTGTCATGGAAACAATATCAGCTGCAATAGAAATGGCCAGAAGATCAGTCAGTTCAAATAATTCTGCTTCCGGTAATTTATAAATTGTATTTAATCCCTGGCAAAGTTTAAAGCCAACACCGCATCCTGAAAGTTCTTTGAAGGGATATCGGCAGTCATTTCTTTTAGGGTCAAGTACAGCCGCAGCATCAGGAATTTCTTCACCCGGAAGGTGATGGTCGCAGATAATAAAATCTATATCCAGGTTACTGGCATAGCTGATCATATCAAGCGCTTTTATTCCACAATCCAGAGCGATGATTAATGAAAAACCATTTTCTTTGGCAAAATCAATTCCTTCAGTAGAAATTCCATATCCTTCAGAATTTCTGTCCGGAATATAATAGTCTAAATATTTTTTCTCAACAATTTTGCTGAGATAAAGGTACATCAAAGCAACTGCAGTGGTTCCATCCACATCATAGTCACCATATACCAATATTTTTTCGCCATTTTCAATAGCCGTTGCAATACGCTCTACAGCTTTTTGCATATCTGCCATTAAAAACGGATTATGTATATCGTTAAAGTTCGGTTTGAAGAATTCTCTGGCCTTTTGATAGTTGTCAATCCCTCTTAAAACGAGGATTTTAGATTCAAAAGTACCAAAACCAAGTGACGAACTTAGTCTGTCCACAACTTCCTCATCGGGTTCAGGCTTATAAATCCATTTTTGACTCATTTCACAAAAATAAGGAAAAAAGTTCTAAAAGCCTCTTTAAAAATCAGCAAATTAGATTTTAAAAATGAGCAGGATATCGCTTAATAAAACTCATACTTGTTGATGAAAATAAGAGTAGAATCTATCTTTCCATTCTTTTCTGAAACCATCTTTACGGGAACATTGTACTCATCCAAATCAAATTTTTCCAATGTCTTTTCATTGTTATCCTGAGTAAAGCTATCATCA
The DNA here is from genome assembly GCF_052044565.1 of Chryseobacterium sp. 22543. Taxonomy (NCBI): domain Bacteria; kingdom Pseudomonadati; phylum Bacteroidota; class Flavobacteriia; order Flavobacteriales; family Weeksellaceae; genus Chryseobacterium; species Chryseobacterium sp. 22543. The sequence goes on along the minus strand of NZ_JBQENH010000004.1, from coordinate 34,376 downwards.
AAAATCAGTGTTTTTCCAAAGTATTTTCTTTTCTGGTCAAATTTATATTCAGTATTTGCTGTTTCAATAAGAGTAAATTTATTTTCAGGATATTCCACTGTTGTCTGAGTTAGATTCTTTTCCTCGTCATATTCTTTTGTTATTTTTTTATTGTCTTTATAATCAATGAAATAAGAATTGTTATAATAAATTTTACCTTGATCAAAAACAGTCTTTGATATTAACTGATTTGAGGTATTAAATTGATATATAATATAATTATAATCCGAAGGCTGATCCTTAGACAATGCTTTTACTAGTTTTTTATTAAAATCATATTCAAAAACATAGGAACTTTTATTCTTTTTATTATTCAGCTTCAGAATGTTTTTATCCTTGTCGAAATCTTCGGTCCTTCGTAAGTTTTCAATATATTCCCATTGGTTTTCATTGTTGCCCGTGATGGCTATTCCGGTGCTGTTCACAAGGATTATATTTCCTGCAGAATCATAGTGATATTCATTTAAACTTGCTCCGGTATTGGAGTGCAGAATAAGGGTTTTAACCGGCTGGTTTTTATCATTGTAAATATTTCTTTCAATAATAGTCAGGTATTTTCCATTCCAGTTTTCACTTACATATTGTCGATAATATTTATAAATCAAATTTCCATTTTTATCATATTCTAAAATATTAAGGTATTCTCCATTACTTTTTTGCTCAAGCCTTTTTAAATTTTTGGGGTAAGTTGATGATGTGAAGTTGACATTAAAGGGTAGATTATAAGTAGTAGAGGTCATCATTACATCTTCATAATCAGGCATATTATATCTTGTTTTTTCCTGCCCTGTGAATAGAGAAAAGAAAAATATAGTAAAAAGGTAAATGGTCTTCATTTTTCTTTTAAAATTAAAAAAATTGAGATTACTCTTTTAATTTAATAATTGTTTAAAAAAAGGCTATCTTCGTGCTCCAAATTTTAAATGATTATGAAAAAAATTACTCTATGCCTTATCTTATTAGGGGCTATGCATTCTATCAATGCACAAAAAATCAACCTCGGGAAAGCTGCCGGAATGGTTTCAAATGGTGCAAAAGCATTGACATTTACGAACGAAGATGCGGTTAAATTATCCAAAGAATCAGTAGACTGGATGGATAAAAATAATACCGTAGCAGGACCTAAAGATCCGTATACCGTGAGATTGAACAAATTGTTTGGAAAACACAAATCTCAGGACGGTCTGAATTTGAATTATAAAGTTTATAAAGTAAAAGATATCAATGCATTTGCCTGTGCAGACGGAAGCGTACGTGTGTTCTCTTCTCTGATGGATATCATGACAGACAATGAATTGCTTGCCGTTATCGGGCATGAAATAGGGCACGTGAAAAATCAGGATACAAAAGATGCAATGAAATCTGCTTATCTGAAAGCAGCGGCATTAGATGCAGCATCATCAGCTTCTTCTGCAGTAGCTACTCTTAATGAGAGCCAGGTAGGAAAGATGGCTAATGCATTTTTGGATGCTTCGCACAGTAAAAAACAGGAATCAGAAGCAGATACCTACTCATACGACTTTATGAAAGCTAATAAATATGATGTTGTGGGAGCTTATACGGCTTTCAAAAAATTAGCGCTGCTTTCAGAAGGAAGTACACAAAGTAATTTTGAGAAAATGTTCAATTCTCATCCTGACAGTAATAAAAGGGCAGAGTCTATTAAAAAGAGAGCAGAAAAAGACGGGATGTGGAAAGACCCGGGAACGGTAACTTTGCCTACTGCAAAACTTACGAAATAATTGATTATATATTTCTAACAAAAAACCTCAAAGCACTGCCTTGAGGTTTTTTTATATAAATTTTAATGTTGTTCGATTAAGAATACATTTTTTCTCTTAATTCTTTTACCTTTTTATCAGCAAGGTATTCGTCATAAGTCATTTCTCTGTCGATGATTCCGTTAGGAGTCAGTTCAATGATTCTGTTACAGACTGTTGAAAGCATTTCGTGGTCATGAGATGCCAGTAAAAGATTTCCTTTGAAGTTAGATAAAGAGTTGTTCAAAGTGGTAATACTTTCAAGGTCTAAGTGGTTGGTAGGTTCATCTAATAAAAGAACGTTTGCTTTCTGAAGCATCATTCTGCTGAACATACATCTCATTTTTTCACCTCCTGAAAGTACTTTACAAGATTTTAAAGCTTCATCACCTGAGAAAAGCATTCTTCCAAGGAATCCTCTCATGAATTCTTCGTGACGCTCTTCATCATTTTTAGTGAATTGTCTCAACCAATCAACCAAGCTGATATCTTCCTGGAAGAATTTAGTGTTGTCTAAAGGCATTTGAGATTGGTTTGTTGTAACTCCCCAAGCAACAGTTCCTTTGTCTGCCTCAATATTTCCTGCTAAAATTTCGAAAAATTCTGTGATAGCTAAAGAGTTTTTTGAAAGAATAGCAACTTTGTCCCCTTTTTTAAGGTTTAAATCAATGTTTGAGAATAATAATTCTCCGTCTTTTGTTTTTTCAAGACCTTTTACATCTAAAATCTGATCTCCCACTTCTCTTTCCATTTCGAAAATAATAGCTGGATATCTTCTTGAAGATGGTTTAATATCGTCAATGTTTAATTTGTCGATCATTTTCTTTCTTGCTGTAGCCTGCTTTGCTTTAGCAACGTTTGAGCTGAATCTGGCAATGAAGTCCTGAAGTTCTTTTTTCTTTTCCTCAGCTTTCTTATTGGCTTGAGCTCTCTGTCTTGTTGCCAATTGAGAAGCCTGATACCAGAACGAGTAGTTACCTGTGTAAAGGTTAAGTTTAGCATAATCCAAGTCACCGATGTGCGTACAAACCGTATCTAAGAAGTGACGGTCGTGAGATACAACGATTACTGTATTTTCATAATCTGCAAGGAAATCTTCCAGCCATGAGATGGTATCAATGTCAAGGTCATTGGTAGGTTCATCCAGAATCAACACATCCGGATTTCCGAAAAGAGCCTGAGCCAAAAGAACCTTCACTTTGTCTTTGTTCTCAAGTTCGCTCATCACCTGCCAATGCATATCATCTTTTACTCCAACGTTTGAAAGCATTGTCTGTGCATCAGATTCTGCAGTCCAACCTCCCATTTCATCATAGATTACACCTAGTTCACCAGCTTTTATTCCGTCTTCATCAGAGAAATCTTCTTTTGCGTATAACGCATCCATTTCCTCTTTTATCTCAAATAATTTCTTGTTACCTCTCAAAACTGCTTCAAGAACAGTATACTGATCATAAGCAAAGTGATCCTGCTCCAAAACTGACATTCTTTTCCCTGGTTCCAGAGATACATGTCCTGTTGTAGGATCCTGCTTTCCTGTTAATATTTTAAGGAATGTAGACTTTCCCGCACCGTTTGCTCCGATGATCCCGTAGCAGTTTCCTTTGGTAAACATAATATTTACCTCGTCAAAAAGAACTCTTTTCCCGAATTGTAAAGATAAGTTAGATACTGTTAACATATAGTTTTGTAAATTTGGCGCAAAAATACGAAAAGAATTTGGGTATATTGTAATAATATAATAGTCAAGTTTTTAATTGTATGGTATTTTTTATATATTTCATTAACGAAATTTTAAAATGATGAAGATTGAGAAAACAGTTAGTATATTAAATAGAAGAGCCCGTTTTGAATATGAAATTCTTGAAGAATATGAAGCAGGGATGGTTTTGACGGGTACCGAAATAAAATCTTTACGTTCATCCAAAGCATCTATCACAGAATCCTTCTGTCAGTTTATTGATGGGGAATTGTACATCATTAACATGATGATTGATGAGTATAAATTGGGAACTTTTTACAATCATAAAACAAAAAGGGAACGGAAATTGCTCTTGCACAAAAAAGAATTACAAAAACTTGAAAAAAAGTTAAAGGATGCTGGGAACACCATAATACCTTTAAAATTATATATCACTGACCGAGGTAAAGCAAAGGTTCTGATAGCGCTGGGTAGAGGGAAAAAACTTTTCGATAAAAGAGAGGCGATAAAAGATAGAGAAAACAAACGGAACCTGGACAGAATATTAAAGAAAAGTTAAAAATCATTTGAAAAACTTTGTATATAAAGAAAAATTATATTTATTTTGCATTATCAATTATTTAATCATTTAATTCTATGAAAAATCTAAAATTAGGAATTTCAGCATTGGCGCTTACTGTTGCCTCTACTGTTTTCGCACAGACTACCAACAATCCGTGGTTAATCGGAGTTGGTGCTCATGCAGAAAACCACGTAGCAGCGAGAGGTACTTTCAGTAATACGTTCTCTGCTAACAATTTGACAAAGAACATGTTCAATGTGAACAACTTCTCTATTACACCTCCATTATCTAAGTTAACAGTTGCTAGAAATGTTGGTAAAGGTTTAGTAATTGACTGGCAGACTTCTGTTGGGAATGTTGAAAACAAAAGATTCAACATGGGGAAAGAATTTTTCCTAATGACAGGTCTTGGTTTCCAGGCTCACGCTGCAGGTCTTTTATGGAACGAAGAATCTTGGTTTGATCCATATTTAAGAGTTGGTGCTAACTACTTAAGACATGACTATACTGCTCTTACTTTCCCAAGAACTTCTGTTGACGCTAATGGTAATCCAATCGAAAACATTACTAACGGAAAAGACGGTAATGAGAATGGTAAAGCTAACCACTTTACTGTAGCTACAGGTGCTGGTGCTAACTTCTGGGTAACTAAGAACTTCGGTCTTGGTGTTCAAGGAGATTATGTATCAACTCCAGGTGACCACTCTACAGTGGCTAACTTCTGGCAAGCTTCTGCTTCTATCTTATTCAGATTCGGAAACAGAGATAGAGATAAGGATGGTATCCTAGATAAAGATGATCTTTGTCCAGATACTCCAGGTCTACCAGAATTCCAAGGATGTCCTGATACTGACGGTGACGGAGTTCCAGATAAAGACGATCAATGTCCAGAAGTGGCAGGTCCAGTTGAAAACAACGGATGCCCTTGGCCAGATACTGACGGTGATGGTGTAATCGACAAAGATGACGCTTGTCCTACAGTAGCAGGTCCTGCTGAAAACAACGGATGCCCTTGGCCAGATACAGACGGTGACGGTATCTTAGATAAAGATGATGCTTGTCCTACTGTTCCAGGTCTTCCTGAATACAACGGATGTCCTAAGCCAAAAGATGTTATCGCTAAAGAAGCTACAGGTGCTCTTAAAGATATCTTATTTGATTTCAATAAAGCTACAATCAGACCTGAATCTAGCGGTAAATTAGATCAAGCTGCAACAATCATTAAGCAATCTAACGATGGTACTTTCTTAGTAACTGGTCACACAGATAAGAAAGGTGCTGATGCATACAACTTGAAACTTTCTAGACAAAGAGCTGCTTCAGTAGTAGGTGCTCTAGAAGCTAGAGGTGTTAGTGGTAATCAGTTAAAATCTGTAGGAGTTGGTGAAAGAGACGCTACTGTTTCTGAAAAAGCTTCTGATGCTGAAAGAATTGTTGACAGAAAAGTAGTTGTTGAGGCTATCAACGGTGCTGCTTGGGATGCACTTAAGAAATCTGATCTAGAAGTTGTAGAGAAGAAGACTGTAGTGAAAAAAGCTAAAAAAGCTCCAGCTAAGAAAAAAGCTGCAGCTAAAAAGAAAAAATAATTAATTTTTCTAAATAATGAATACCTCCAAATTTTTTGGAGGTATTTTTTTTTTGTTGACTTTTGAGTAATTTTGTTGGAAATTTAAAAATTAAAATGGGAAGAGCATTTGAATATAGAAAAGCTTCTAAAATGGCCAGATGGGATAAAATGGCCAAAACATTCTCTAAAATAGGTAAAGACATCGCATTAGCTGTAAAAGCTGGTGGAACAGATCCGGAAGCGAATCCGGCCTTGAGAAGATGTATCCAGAATGCGAAAGGGGCAAACATGCCTAAGGACAACGTAGAACGTGCGATTAAGAAAGCAAGCGGTGCCGATGCAGAGAACTATGAAGAAATTACGTATGAAGGATACGGGCAAGGTGGTGTTGCTTTTTTTGTAGAATGTACTACAAACAATACAACAAGAACTGTAGCGAACGTGAGAGCTATTTTTAACAAGTTTGATGGTAACCTCGGGAAAAATGGTGAATTGGCATTTATTTTCGATAGAAAAGGAATTTTCACGCTTGATTTGGCTCAGATCAAAATGGATTGGGATGATTTTGAAATGGAAATGATTGATGGCGGAGCAGAAGATGTAGAAAAAGATGAAGAAGAAGTAATGATCACAACTGCTTTTGAAGATTTCGGTTCTTTATCTCACAAATTAGATGAGCTTGGTATTGAAGCGAAGAGTGCAGAACTTCAAAGAATTCCAAATAATACAAAAGAAGTAAATGCAGAACAGTTCAAAGCTAACATGAAAATGCTTGAGCGTTTCGAAGATGATGATGACGTTCAAAACGTTTACCACAATATGGAAATCACAGAAGAGCTGATGGACTCTTTATAAAAAATAATATAGCATTCATATACAGTTAACGTTCAATTAGTTTCTTTGTACAAAACTATGAAAAGAAACGTTGAATTAGTTGTTATATCGGATGTTCATTTGGGAACTTATGGATGTAAGGCTAAAGAATTGTTGAGATATCTCAATTCTATCCAGCCTAAAACTTTAGTTTTGAACGGTGATATTATTGATATCTGGCAGTTTAAAAAGTCTTACTTCCCTAAACCTCATTTGAAAGTAATCAGAAAGATTCTTTCATTGGCAACCAAGAACACAGATGTCTATTATATCACGGGTAATCATGATGAAATGTTTCGAAAGTTCACAGATTTTGAACTTGGAAAACTTAAAGTCTGCAATAAAATCTGCCTGAATATTGATCAGAAAAAGACCTGGATATTTCACGGTGATGTTTTCGATGCATCCGTCCAGCACTCAAAATGGATCGCCAAACTTGGCGGAAAAGGCTACGACCTCCTGATTATTATCAATAATGTTGTAAATTGGTTCTTAGAAAAAATGGGTAAAGAGAAATATTCATTTTCGAAAAAGATCAAAAACAATGTGAAAAAAGCGGTAAAATATATTGGTGATTTTGAACTTACAGCTTCTGAGCTGGCTATTGACAATAATTATGATTATGTAGTTTGCGGACATATCCACCAGCCACAGATCCGTGAGGTTGTTAATAAAAAAGGATCCTGTACTTATTTGAATTCCGGGGATTGGATTGAAAATCTCTCTGCCTTGGAATACAATAATAAAGAATGGTCAATTTTTTATTATGACGAGCATAAACATTTGCTGAAAGATGATGAAGTAGAAGAAATTCAGGAAATGGATAATTCTGCTCTTTTAAAAATTGTAACCAACTTTTCCTAAATGAAGATTTTGTACGCATTCCAGGGTACTGGAAACGGTCACATTGCCAGAGCACAGGAAATTATTCCTATTCTCAAAAAATATGCATCCGTTGATACGTTGATCAGTGGACACCAATCGCAATTAAAGGCTGATTTTGACATTAATTTCCAATATAAGGGTATTTCCCTCCTTTATAACAAAACAGGCGGTTTATCCTACCGAAAAACGTTTACAGAAAATAAATTCCTTGAAGCGGCCAAAACAATACGAGAATTGGAGCTCTCACAATATGATTTAATAATTAATGATTATGAACCTTTAACGGGCTGGGCTTCCAAATTGAAAAAGCTTCCGATGATAGAACTGAGCCATCAGGCTTCTATGAGTTTTCCGGAAACACCAAAGCCAAAGAAAAAGGATTTTCTGGGAGAAATGATTTTAAAATACTATGTTCCCAGTGAAAGGAAAATAGGATTTCATTTTGAAAACTATCATCCTCAGATCAAAAAGCCTGTGATCAGAAGAAAAATAAGAAACCTTAATCCTTATAAACAGGGATATTATCTTGTATATCTTCCAAGTTTTGCAGATGAAAATATCATCAAGGTTTTAAGAAAAATTCCTGTGGAATGGAAAGTATTTTCAAAATACAGCAAAGTACAGGTTAAAGTAAAAAATGTGGAAGTATTTCCTATTGATGAAATGCAATACCTGAAGTATTTTGAAGGCTGTGACGGAATTTTGTGTAACGCAGGTTTTGAATCTCCTGCAGAAGCATTGTTTATGGATAAAAAACTATTTGTTATTCCTATCCACAATCAGTATGAACAGGAATGTAATGCATGTGCCCTTGACAAAATGGGAATACCCAATTCCAAGGTTTTAAATCTTCAGGAAATTATGGAATGGGTAGCTTCTGATCATCATCTGAAAGTAGATTACCCGGATGATATTGAAGATATTCTGCTCAATGAGGTTTTAATTCTTTAAAAAAATATCGTCCACATCACTCATTCTCATCATCACAGATCTTGCATAGGAACAGTGTGGATATACTTTCCAGTTGTTTTCTCGGGCAAATTTGATGGCTTCTTCTACTAAGAATTTTCCCATTCCTCGGCCTTCAAATTCGGGATGTACCAATACAAAAGAGATAATGAATTTATGATCTTCAGGGAAAATAGTATAGGTAAGCCTGCCTACTTCTTTTATTTCGTTATTGAGGGTAAGAACTCCGCCGTTTCCGGATTTATTGTTTTCAAATTTCATAATGCTGAACTTTACGATTAAAGATACAAAAATTGCACCGACCTTGCTGGTATGAGTAATAAGTAATGAATTCCGCAATCAAATTCTCAATATTTTTAAATTGACAATTCACTTGCGGAGCAACCTGCACTATTGGCCTGATTAATTATCTTTTCCCGTGTAGTAGTTATAATCTTTAATAATCACATTGATAAACTGTCTTTCCGTCATTTTAGAAGTGTCTATTTCCAGTTTTAGAATACTTTTAATTTTCTCAGACAGCTTACTGATGATCTGGCGGTCATCTACTTTCAACGCTTTGGTATAATTATCTTTGATGATTCTCATATCATTATCGCTCAAAGCAATGACTTGTGGAAAAGAAGGAATGTAATCTTGGTGGATATTCTCCAGGATTGTATGCGAGATATTGATATTGTTTTTCAGAGAAATGACAGCGGTTCCCGAAGCAATATCTCCCAAACGCTGGTTGTTTTTAGAAACAATCATAGAGATAAGTCCTATAACTCCAGCAAATGAAACATCAACAATTCTGAAAACCCAGCGGATCATATAATCGGCGAAACTGGCCTGATAGCCGTCAATCTTTACCACTTTGATTTTCATCAGCCTTTTGCCGGGTGTCTGGCCTTCCATTAAGCTTTCCAATACAAGCGGATAAATGTAAATAGGAAAAGTAAGGATAAGATATACAGCTCTTATAGACCATTCATCAAGGCCGTTTAATAAATATCCTAAGTCGAAAATATTGAAGAACAAATACAGGATAATCACCACATAAGCGATCCTGATCAGAAGATCAATAATGAAGGCAAGCATCCTTTCTCCTACGCCTGCAATATTAAAATTAATATTTACATTTTGTGAGGTATTTATCGCAATTTGAGACATATTTTTTATTATTTTAGCCTTAACAATTATGAGAGAAGTTTATTTCATTAAACAAAATAAAGAAAAATGGTTGGGAATAGAACAGGTTATTCAAGGGAAAATTAAAAAAAATCCTGATGACCTGTCTTCATTGTATATTAACCTGATCAATGATCTTTCTTTTGCCCAGACCTATTATCCCAAAAGTAACACTACTGTTTACCTGAACCATCTGTCTGCCCAGATTTTTCAGAAGATCTATAAAACAAAAAGGGTAGAGGAGAACAGGCTGGTTTATTTTTTCAAAACTGAAGTTCCGTTGCTGATGTATCAGTACAGGAGATATCTGATGTATGCTTTTCTCTTTTTCATTTTATTTACTTCAATAGGAGTACTTTCTGCCATTTATGATAAAGATTTTGTAAATATTATTCTGGGTGAAGGTTACGTAAATGAAACCATTGAAAATATTAAGCATAATAATGCGGTAGGAGTTTATCAGAGTGGCAGTACATGGGGAAGTACCATCGGGATTATTTTTAATAATATCCAGGTAGGAGCGAAACTGTATATTTACGGAATTGCAGGCGGAGTGGGAACATTATTCGCATTGCTTTCCAATAGTGTGATGCTGGGTGCTTTCCAGTATTTTTTCTATGATTATGGAGCATTGAAAGAGAGTGCAAGAGGAATATGGCTTCATGGAGTTTTTGAGATCTTTGCCATGGTGGTAGAAGCGATGTGTGGCCTGATTCTGGGTGCATCTATTTTATTTCCGAGAACGTTTTCAAGGTTTAACTCTTTTAAAAAAGGATTTAAAGATTCATTTAAAATATTTTTAAGTACTGTTCCTTTCACAATTTGTGCAGGAATTATAGAAGGTTATGTTACAAGACATGCTTTGAAAATGCCTTTGTTTCTGAACCTGATCATTATTTTTGGCTCACTGGCAATTATAGGATTCTACTATTTTGTATATCCGTCTGTTGTCTATAAAAAAACTAATAAACACATCCATGATACAATTATATAAAAAAAGAGATTTTGGAAACTTTATCAGCGATAGTTTTAATTTCTTCAAAATATATGGGAAGAATTATTTTAAGAACTATATTCTGATCAATGGCTTGCTTTTGATCTTAATGGTAACCGTTGCAATCTTCGGGTATAAAGAACTCTTTTCGCAGGTATTCGCATCCAACCTTGGGGGAGAAACATCTTATTTTGAACAGTATTTTTCGGATAATGCCGGTATGCTGATTACAGTAGGATTACTGACTTTTCTGCTTTTCATGGTCCTGATGATTGTCAATTACCTGTATCCTGTTTTCTATTTAAAAAGAATTGCAGAAGGTTCAGAAAAGATAAAAGCGGATGAAATTCTGAGTGATTTTAAAAGCAATGCAGGGAGAATAGCTAAGCTGTGCCTTGGAATGATTTTTATTGTCACTCCGATGGTATTGTTTGTCGTAGGATTTTCTTATATCCTCATTTTTATTATTATCGGACTGTTTTTGATACTGCTGCTTTACCCAGCGATATTTAATTTCACTACATTTCTAATGTATGATTATTTTAATTCGGACAGAGGTTTCTGGGGAAGTTTGAGCTATGCTTTACGGTCACAGTTTTCTTACCCGAATGGCAGTGAGAAATCTCCGTTCTGGAAATATTGGGGATCTGCGTTTGTGATGTTTATTATTATTTACATGATAACATCTGTATTTACATTTATTCCGATGATATTCTTTTACGGATCGCTTCTTACGTCTGCACCGGACGGAAATTTTGAGCAGAACCCTTTTACCGGAACTGCCGGAATTTTGTTTTTTGTATTCTATGGAGTTTCAATGCTGATTTCATTTTTTCTTTCAAACCTGATGTATGTGAATGCTGGATTGATGTATTATGACAGCAGAACAGATTTTCACCAGAAAGTAGAACTTGCAGAAATAGACACGATTGGAATCAATGAATAAAATTTTCCTTTTCTTACTCCTTTTTCTCTCTCTTGGGCTGGTTCAGGCTCAGGACGATAATCCTGATGATGATCTGGTAGATTCATTATATACAACCGGGCATTACAGAAATATGCTGCGTGCAGATTCTGTGCTGATGAAAAATCCAGTGTCAGAAAATGAGGTTCATCCGAAAACATTTAAAGAAAATATTCCGTCAAGATATAAAGGACGTGAATTTGATTATTCAGTATCAAAACCAAGAGAATCTTTCTTTCAAAAACTGATGCGGAAGCTCAATCAGATTATACAGGGGATTTTTGGCGAAACAACATTGACTAAGTCGGGGGAATTTACAACTGTTCTTATCCGTCTGTTTGCGATTATCCTTGTAGGTTTTCTGCTTTATTTCATTATTAAATATCTGATGGGGAAAGATGGGAATTTTATTTTTGGTAAAAAGAATAAGAAACTGGATATCAACGTTCAGGAACTCCATGAGAATATCCATGAAATCAATTTTCCTGAAAGTATCGCGAAATTTGAGATGGCGGGAGATTATCGGTCAGCAGTTCGTTACCAATTCCTGTTTGTTCTTAAAAAACTGAGTGATAAAAAGCTGATCAACTGGAATCCGGAAAAAACCAATAAAGATTATGCCGCAGAGTTGAAAGCTCCCCATCTTAAAAACGATTTCTCTAATCTTTCTTATATCTTTGATTATGTCTGGTACGGAGAATTCAGTATTGAAGAAGAAAGCTATCAGAAATTTAAAAATCAGTATCAGGCATTTAAACCTTAACAATAGTAACCATGAATAAAACTTTCAAAACATATGCTGTAATTTTCGTCATTGTGATGATTGTTCTGGCATTGCTTGAAGTTAACAAAAAAGAAACGACAGACTGGCGAAAGAATTTTGACATCAATGAGAAGTCTCCGTTCGGACTATTTGTTTTTAATAATGAAGCTAAAGATCTGTTTAAAAATAATCTGAAGAAGATTGAACAGGTTCCCTACGAATACTACAGTCAGCATAAAAAGGATCCTCACAATATTATTGTTATTGAAAATAATCTTGACAAAGAGTCCTGGAATAAAATCCTGACTCAGGTATCTGAAGGTTCGGATGCATTTTTACTGGTGGTTCGGATGCCGAAGGAAATTTCAGACAGTATCGGGTATTATGATTCCGAAATCTCCTTTGAAGAGGAAAATGTGCTGAAACTTACAGACAAAAAATATCAGAATGATTTTGTTAAGCTGGATAAATTTCCGTCAGGAAGAGGATTTTCATTCATTAAACCTAAAGTTGAAGTCCTGGGGAAAACTGTGGAAAAAAAGAATAACGATCAGGCCAACTTTATCAAAGTGAAATTTGGAAAAGGATATATTTACGCTCATACTGAACCTCTTTTTCTGACCAATTATTATCTTCTGAAACCTGGGAACGTAAAATATGCACAGGATGTGTTTTCATATCTGCCAGATAGAGAAACCATTTGGTTTGTATCCAACAAAAGTTCAGCATCACGCTTCTTCATGAGATTTGTATTGTCAAATCCGGCTTTAAAGTATGCCTGGTGGGTGCTTTTGGGTGGACTTGTCCTTTTTATTTTCTTTAATGCGAAAAGAAAACAGAGAATAGTACCGGTAACAGAGCCACTAAGGAATACTTCTCTGGATTTTGTGAAAAGTATTGGAAATCTGTATCTTCAGGAAGGTGATTTTCATGATATGATGGCCAAGAAGGCACAGTATTTTCTGAACAAAGTGAGGATGGATCTGTTGATAGATACCCAGAATTTAGATGAAGAATTTGCAAAAAAATTACAGCTGAAAACCGGGAAAACCATAGAGATGATCAATGAAGCGATAACGCTTGTAAAAAAAGCTCAGGACCCTTACGCCAGCGTAATGAAGGAAGACCTTACAAGGATCAATAAGCTCCTTGATGAAATATTTAAATAATACAACAATATAATGATGTAACAAGTACCAATGCTAATAATGACTTTTCCAGGAAGAGATTTGATTATTACATTGACAGCCATTGTTAGATCGGCAAATTAAAATTTATTATGGAAAACTTTGATAACCCTAATATAGAAAACCAAAGCTCTATAGACCTTAATAAGCAGGAAGAGCAGTTTCATTCGAGAATAGATATGATCGAACTTCGTGCAAGCCTGGAGAAAGTAAAATCTGAGATCGGAAAAGTAATTGTAGGGCAGGAGAAGATGATTGAACATCTTTTGGCAGCGTTACTTTCAAACGGTCATGTTTTGATTGAAGGAGTTCCGGGAGTGGCGAAGACAATCACCGCAAAATTATTAGCCAAAACCATTGACGTAGGTTTCAGCAGAATTCAGTTTACTCCGGATCTTATGCCTTCCGATATCTTGGGGACATCCATATTCAATGTGAAAAATTCAGAATTTGAATTTAAAAAAGGACCTATCTTCTCCAACTTCATCCTGATTGATGAGATCAACAGATCGCCGGCAAAAACACAATCTGCATTATTTGAAGTAATGGAAGAAAGACAGATCACCATGGATGGTACCCGTTATATTTTGGAAGAACCTTTTCTTGTTATCGCTACACAAAACCCTATAGAACATGAGGGAACGTACAGACTTCCGGAAGCCCAGCTGGATCGTTTTTTATTCAAAATCAATGTAGGATATCCTAATCTTGAGCAGGAAATCGCGATCATTAAAAATCAGCACGAAAGTAAAAAAGAAGATAAAACAGAAGGCGTAAACCGCGTGATCACAGCTGTACAGCTGAAAAACTACCAGAATCTGGTAAAAGAAATCATTGTGGAAAGTCAGCTGATGGAATATATTGCTAAGATTATCATCAATACAAGAGAAAACCAATTCTTATATCTGGGAGCTTCACCGAGAGCTTCATTAGCACTTCTTACAGCATCAAAAGCATTTGCAGCGCTGAGAGGAAGAGATTTTGTGACTCCTGAAGATATCAAAGAAGCAAGCTATGCTGTTTTAAGACACAGAGTCATCGTATCTCCCGAAAGAGAAATGGAAGGTCTTACTGCAGATGAAATTATCCGCCAGATTTTAGAAGGAATAGAGATTCCGAGATAGGTTATTAGATAATAGGTGACAGGGCAATAATCCCTAATCCCTTTTTTCTAAATCCTAATCCCTATACCCTAACCAATGAAAAACTTATACATCAATACACGTTTCTTTTTTGCACTCATCGGAGTGGGGATTCTGTATGTTCTGGCATTTTTCTTTCCGGTGCTGATGTGGGCAGCCTATATCGTGCTTCTGATTTGTTTTCTGGCTGCAATGGTAGATTTCCTGTTGCTTTTTAACCAAAAGAATGCGCTGCAGGTTCAAAGAATTTTACCGGAAAAACTGTCTAACGGAGATGAGAATTTTGTAAAAATTGACATCAAAAATAATTATAGCTTTACCATATCCACTAAGATTATTGATGAAATTCCTTTTCAGTTTCAGAAAAGAGATTTTTTAATCGAAAAACAGATCGCTTCAGGAGCGAATACATTCTTTCAATATTCATTAGAACCTAAGGAAAGAGGAGAATATCATTTCGGAGGTTTGAATATTTACGCATCTTCACCATTAGGTTTAATTTCAAAAAGATTTATTTTTCAGAAGGATGCTATGCTGCCATCTTATCCATCCTTTATTCATCTCAGAAAATATGAGCTGATGGCCATTCAAAGTGAATTTCTATTAGGTGGAATCAAAAGAGTCAGAAAGCTGGGACACACGATGGAATTTGAGCAGATCAAAGAATATGTTCCCGGAGATGATATCAGAACGATCAACTGGAAAGCTACTTCCAAGACCAACCGTTTGATGGTAAACCAGTTTCAGGATGAAAAATCACAGCGTATTTTTATGCTGATTGATAAAGGAAGAACCATGAAAATGCCTTTCAATGGATTAAGCTTGCTGGATTATTCCATCAATGCAACAATGGCACTTTCTCATATTATTTTGAGAAAGGGAGACAGAGCCGGTATGATGACCTTTTCCAAGAAAGCTGAAAATAAAATTGCAGCCGATAATAAATCCGGGCAGCTGAAAAAAATCTCTGAAGCGCTTTATAATATTAAAACAGATTTCTTTGAAAGTGATTTCAACCGCCTGTATCAGGATGTAAAATATTCTATCAATCAAAGAAGCTTAATTCTGCTTTTTACCAACTTTGAAACATTGGACGGACTGAACCGACAGCTGAAATATCTACGTGGAATCGCAAAAAACCATTTGCTGGTAGTTGTATTCTTCAAAAATTCAGAATTGCAGACGCTGATCAACAAAAATCCTGAAAATATGCAGGAAATCTATGATGAGATCATTGCTGAGAAATTTGAGTTTGAAAAGAAACTGATCATCCAGGAACTTCGCAAATATGGAATCTATACCGTATATACACTTCCGGAAAATTTGAATATCGATGTTATCAATAAATATCTTGAGATAAAAGCGAGAGGAATTTTATAACTTTGCAAAAGCAATAAGCAATAAATAATGAAAATTACACTTAACAGAATAAACGACGATTTTTTATTTGAATGTACAAATGCACAAGGAAATTCTATTCTTCTGGATAATACTTCCCAGCCGGGAGCAAAAGGCGTTTCTCCAATGGAAAGTGTACTGATGGCAGTCGCGGGCTGCAGCGGAATTGATGTGGTTTCTATTTTAAAGAAGCAGCGTCAGGATATCAAAAGTTTTCAGGCAGAAGTAGAAGGAGAAAGAGTACAGGTAGATGAAGCAAAACCTTTTAAATCCATTAATGTTAAGTTCCTTTTAGAAGGAGAAATTGATCCTAAAAAAGCATTAAAGGCAGCAGAACTTTCTTTTGAAAAATACTGTTCCGTATCAAAAACGTTAGAACCGAATGTAGAAATCGGATATGAAGTCTATGTAAACGGAGAAAAAATTTAATCTCTTATTTAAAAATAGAAAAAGCCGGATGACTCATCCGGCTTTTTTATTATTTATTACTCATTGCTGATTAAAAGGTAAGTCTTGGTTTTATCAGTTTCGCCACAGTGGCAGTCCATCCTGTCTGGTGAGAAGCCCCTACACCACGGCCGTTATCACCATGAAAATATTCAAAGAAGGTGATATAATCTCTGAAATGCTCATCGTAATTGAATTTTGGATTGCCTCCGTTGAAAGCCCTTTGCCCATGTTCATCCTTTAAAAATATTGAACAGAGCCTTTTGCTGATATTCTGAGCGACTTCATCAAGATTTCTTTTATCGCCGCTTCCTGTTGGAAATTCTACCTTAAGACTGTTTCCATAATAATAATGAAAACGCTGCAGGCTTTCAACAATCAGGAAATTGATAGGAAACCAGATCGGCCCACGCCAGTTGCTGTTTCCACCAAACATTCGGCTGTCACTTTCTGCAGGAGTATAGTATACCATATTTTCGGCTCCATGCACAGAGAATACAAAAGGATTTTCTTCGTATACTTTAGACATAGCACGGATTCCGTAAGAGCTTAGAAATTCTTTTTCATCAAGCATTCTTGTAAGAACCTTTGTTAATCTGTTTTTACGTAAAATACTCATCAGATGTTTTCTGCCTTGTCCCTCCTCATCCCAATGAGAAACGAGCTTGGTGAGTTCCGGCTTATTTTTTAGGATCCATTCCATTCTGGTTTTGAAATTAGGCATCTTTTCCAACAGCCTGTGATCCACAATTTCTACTGCGAATAAAGGAATTAAGCCGACAATACTTCTTAATTTCAAAGAAACACTGTCTCCGTTTCCAAGCTGCAATACATCATAGAAGAATCCGTCTTCTTCATTCCACAAGCCTTTTGTTCCTTCACCCAGGTTTTCCATAGCTTCAGCGATATAAAGATAATGTTCAAAAAACTTGATCGCCATATCCTCATATACCTGATAATATTGGGCAAGTTCCATCGCAATACGCATCATATTCAATGCATACATCGCCATCCAGCTTGTTCCGTCTGCCTGCTCAAGATGCTGACCGTCCTTTAGTTCCATATTCCGGTCAAAAGCACCAATATTATCTAGACCAAGGAAGCCGCCTCCGAAAATATTTTTACCATTTTTATCCTTTCTGTTGACCCACCATGTAAAATTCAGCAACAACTTCTGAAAGACTTTTTCTAAAAATAATAAATCCGGCTTTCCATTGTTTTTTTCATCAATCTTAAAAACACGGAAGCAAGACCAGGCATGTACAGGCGGGTTTACATCGCTCATGTTCCATTCATAAGCAGGAAGCTGTCCGTTAGGATGCATGTACCATTCTTTGGTAAGTAATAAAAGCTGTCCTTTGGCGAATTCCGCATCTATAATGGAGAAAGGGACGCAGTGAAATGCCAGATCCCACGTAGCATACCATGGATACTCCCATTTATCAGGCATGGAAATGATATCCTTATTATGAAGATGATTCCATTCTGTATTTCTTACATATTCGTTGAAATTTCTTGGAGCTTCAAAATTGGGATCTCCTTTCAACCATTTTCCGATATTGTAATGATAGAACTGTTTATTCCAAAGAAGCCCTGCAAAAGCCTGTCGCTGAACATTTCTTTCATCTTCATTTACTGTATCATTCTGAATATCGTTATAAAACTCTTCAGCTTCAGCTTGACGGATATTGAAAATATGATCAAAACTGTCAAAAGGTTCATCCATTTCGTCAGGAGACAACCTGAACTCAAAAACTTTTGATTCCCCAGCATCAATAATTTCATCAATAAGAAAAGAAGCTTTTGTTCCTCTTTTTTCAGGATTTACAGTATCTCCCTGATGAATAATAAAATTATTGATTCCATCTTTGAAATAAGTATTCTCTGCTTTGGGAGCTCCGTAAAGTTTGGAAGTATTGGTTTCATTATCACAAAATACACTCTGTGCATTTGAGTTTCGGGAATATAGCTTTTTGATCGAAATACTGTCATGACCAATATTAATACTTCCGTCATGAGACGCATTAACCTCTCCTTTATAAGTATTGTATCCCCATTTCCAGTTGTTTCTGAACCAGATTGTGGGAGCTACCAGAATAGGAGCCTCATGCTGGCTTCGATTACAAACGGTGACTCTGGCTAAGATATCGTTGTGATCGGCTTTACAGTATTCAATGAAAATATCAAAATATTCATCGTTATCAAAAATTCCGGTATCGAAAATCTCATATTCCGGTTCCTTTTTGCTTCGTTTTCCATTTTCTGTAACAAGATCATCGTAAGGAAATTCATTAATCGGATATTTATACACCATTTTCATATAGCTGTGGGTAGGCGTATTGTCCAGGTAATAAAAGATTTCTTTGATGTCTTCACCATGATTTCCCTGAGGGTTACTCAATCCGAAGAATCGTTCTTTTACCATTTTATCTTTCTTGTTCCAGAATGAAAAAGCAAAACAGAAAAGTTGCTTTACATCAGAAATTCCGGCGATGCCTTCTTCTCCCCAGCGGTAAGCATAGCTTTCAGCATTATTATGATTGGTAAAATCCCAGGCATTCCCGTTTGAGCTGTAATCTTCACGTACATTTCCCCACTGTCGGTTGCTTACATAAGGTCCCCAGTTTTTCCATTTAGTATCTTGTAATCTTTCTTTTTCGGCGGTCATATCTCATCATTTTTCCATACGAAGTTAGTTTTTTTGAAAAATAATTCCAATTTTTTTCATCTGAACAATTATTAATATAGTTTTGAAATACTTGTATTTAAGGGCTTTTTTAAATATTAAAATATTTTTTTTTTGAAATTAAAAGAAAAGAACTACCTTTGCATCATTCGTTCATTCAAATATTGAAAATGTTATCAAGAAAGGTTGAGGGATTAGACCCTATGAAACCTTAGCAACCCTTTGCGCAAGCAAAGAAGGTGCTACGTTCTACCAAAGTATTTTGGACAGATAACTTACTGAAGTTCTTTTCAGCCATTTCCTGTGGCATTTTCAATTGTATTTGTATTAAAATATAATAGAATTGAAAACAGAACTAAACTATATAAATCTTTCGTATCAAACCAATTCCCAAAAGGAATACCATATCCCGTTAAGCTATCAGCTTTTTGGGAAAGATCTGTTTACAGCACCCATTGTTTTAATCAATCATGCACTTACCGGAAACTCAGATGTATCCGGAGAAAAAGGTTGGTGGAAACAATTGGTAGGAGAAAATCAGATTGTTGATACCAATCAATATACGGTTCTGTGTTTCAATATACCCGGAAACGGTTATGACAATTTTTTAATTGAAGATTATGAAGATTTCACGCCTTCAGATATCGCCGCGATATTTCTAAAAGGGCTTGAAGCTTTACATATCAAAAATCTATACGCCATTATTGGGGGCTCTCTGGGAGGAGGAATTGCCTGGGAAATGCTTGCCAAGCAGCCGGATCTTGCAGAAGTATTTATTCCTATTGCCTGTGATTACAGAACACACGACTGGCTTCATGCACAATGTCTGGTTCAGAAATTTTTATTGAATGATAAAGAAGAACCATTACAGAAAGCAAGAATTCATGCCATGCTGTGTTATAGAACACCACAGTCGCTCAATGACAGATTTCAAAACCAATATAACCAGGACAAACAATGTCTGGAATCAGAAGACTGGTTGGTTTATCATGGTAATGCACTAAACGAAAGATTTAGTTTAAAAGCGTACAAACTGATGAATCATCTCTTGATGAATATTAATGCTGATGAACCATCATTGGATAAAATACAGGCACGAATGCACATGATCTCCGTAGATACAGACTTATTCTTTCCTGCTTCTGAAATCCGAATGTGTTTTGAAAACTTAAAAGAGAAAAATAAGAATGTTTCTTACCACGAGATCCAATCTATACACGGGCATGATGCCTTCTTAATGGAATATCAACAATTAAATAATATCATTAAAAACATTTTACAGAAGTAATGAAAAATGCTAACGAAATAAAATTTTTGAAGAACAGATCAATCATCAAATTTGAAGGAGAAGATTTCCTGGGAGAAATCGGGATTGACGGACGAATTTTTAAAGCGCTTACCTTAGCGCGTATCAGTGTAGGAGTAATTTCCCAGCAGGCCATAGAAAACGGAATTTCTATCTTGGTTCAGGAAATTGATGCAGAAAAAGCAGTTGCTTGTCTTATTGATGAGTTTGAAGCAGAAAGAAAATCTGGAAAAGTTTCTCAGATCTATAGTATCAATAATGTTTCTGTGATCGGTTTTGTAGCAGAAGATTTCAATAAAGTCTTTGCTGAGCTGGCAAGAAACAATGTTTTCCCATTACTTTTGAATCAGGTTGCGGGAGAAAACAGAGTCAACATCGTAGTAACTTCTTCACAGGATGAAAAAACCAGAAATATCATCGAGTCTGAAATTTTCAAAAAGCCAAAGACAGTTCATTTAGCAATTATAGGTCACGGAAATGTAGGAAAAACTCTGATACAACAGGTATTGGAATCTTCAGAAGAAATAAAAAGACGTAAAAAAATAGATCTTAAAGTTGTTGCAGTAGCCAATTCAAAGAAAATAGCTTTCAACAAAAAAGGATTTGATGCGAATTGGAGCGATGAGGTTTTGACTGCAGAACATCCTTCGAGTGTTCAGGAGCTGATTAATTTCTCCAACGAAAACCAGCTGGAGAACCTTATCGTTGTTGATAACACGGCAAGTAAGGATTTTGTGAAAAACTATCATGCTTTGGCAGAAAACGGATTTGATCTGGTTTCTTCAAACAAGATTTTTAATACCCTTCCGATTGAAGAATACAGAAAACTAAGATATACGTTGAATAAAAACAACAGACGTTATCTGTATGAAACCAATGTGGGGGCAGGTTTACCATTAATTGATACGATAAAATTATTACACCTTTCAGGAGAAAATATCACCAGAATCAAAGGAGTATTCTCCGGAACATTAAGCTATGTTTTCAACAATTTTTCTTTAAGAGACGATAAATTTTCAACCATTATCAATGAAGCTTTGGAAAAAGGATACACAGAACCGGATCCAAGAGAAGACCTATCGGGAAATGACGTAGCAAGAAAATTATTGATTCTGGCGAGAGAATTAGACTTAATTAATGAATTCGGAGATATCAATATTCAAAATCTGGTTCCGGAAAGTCTGCTTGAGGTTTCAAAATCAGAATTCCTTTCAAGACTTGAAGAACTGGACGAAGAGTATCAGAAAATAAAAGAAAATCAGGCGCCTGGGCATGTATTGAGATATGTAGGTGATTTGCATGGTGATCTGCAGAAAGATAAAGGTGAGTTAGATGTAAAATTGATTTCTGTTCCGGCAACTTCAGCTTTAGGACAATTAAAAGGTTCAGATTCAATCTTTGAAATTTACACAGAAAGCTATGGTGAAAATCCTATCGTTATCATGGGAGCAGGAGCAGGTGCACAGGTAACAGCCAGAGGAGTATTCGGAGATATTTTAAGAGTAAGTGAAACTAAATAATATTTAATCTAACATCTATCAATTTGGCAGTGTAACCATAACGGCAATTGTCATTCTGAGCATAGCGAAGAATCTGATGGTTACAATGTAAAATTGATCAATTAAAACTATATGGAAAATTTTGAAACATCAGCAATAAGAACCCAGACTGAAAGAAGTCAGTTTGACGAGCATTCTACACCATTATACCTTACTTCCAGTTTTATATTTCAGGATGCGGAAGATATGAGAGCAAGCTTTGCAGAAGAAAAACCAAAGAATTTATACAGCCGTTTCTCTAATCCAAACGTAACAGAATTTACAGATAAGATTGCTAAGATGGAAGGTGCAGAAGCAGGATATGCGTTTGCTACAGGAATGGCTGCCATCTATTCTACATTTGCTGCTTTATTGAATGCCGGAGATCATATCGTGAGCTGCCAGTCAGTTTTCGGATCTACGCATACTTTATTTACTAAGTATTTCCCGAAATGGAATATTGAAACCTCTTATTTCAAAGCAGGAGATGCTGAGAATGTTGAACAATATATCAAGCCCAATACAAAGATCTTATATCTTGAAACTCCTACCAATCCGGCTATTGAAATTCTGGATCTTGAGTTCTTCGGACAGATTGCGAAAAAGCACAACCTTATTTTTATTGTAGATAACTGCTTTGCAACACCTTATCTTCAGCAGCCGATCAAATATGGTGCAGATATTGTTGTACATTCAGCGACGAAATTGATTGACGGACAGGGAAGAGTGTTAGGAGGAATAGCAGTAGGAAAAGAAGACCTGATCAGAGAAATTTATCTTTTCGCAAGAAATACAGGACCTGCATTATCTCCTTTTAATGCCTGGGTATTATCAAAAAGTTTAGAAACATTGGCGATCCGTGTAGAAAAGCACTGTGAGAATGCATTGAAAGTAGCTGAGTTTTTAGAAAGTCATCCGAACGTAGAATTAGTAAAATATCCATTTCTGAAATCCCATCCAAGTTATGAAGTCGCTAAAAAGCAAATGAAGCTTGGAGGAAATATCGTAGCATTTGAAATAAAGGGAGGAATAGAAGGCGGAAGAAACTTTTTAGATAAGATACAAATGTGCTCACTGTCTGCTAATTTAGGTGATACAAGAACGATCGTTACCCACCCGGCATCTACAACCCATTCTAAATTATCCGATGAGGAAAGAAATGAAGTAGGTATTACGGCAGGATTGGTTCGCTGTTCGGTAGGTTTGGAAAATGTAGAAGATATCATAGCAGATCTGAAACAGGCTTTAGATTAGTTAATCGTTGACAGTTTATAAAAAACCAAATGAATAGAGAATACACAGAATTAGTAATTTGGATGGAGGGAAGAAAGTTGGTTAATCTAACTTATATCCTGACTGCCAACTTTCCTAAAGAAGAATTATTGGCTTTAACAGGTCAGATAAGAAAAATGGTAACTTCAGTTTCGTTCAATATAACGGAAGGAAGTAGAAGGCAGAATCCCGAAGATACTTTACCGTTTCTGCAGAT
Source organism: Chryseobacterium sp. 22543 (assembly GCF_052044565.1). NCBI lineage: Bacteria > Pseudomonadati > Bacteroidota > Flavobacteriia > Flavobacteriales > Weeksellaceae > Chryseobacterium > Chryseobacterium sp. 22543. The sequence goes on along the minus strand of NZ_JBQENH010000004.1, from coordinate 10,935 downwards.
TGCCGGGAAATCTCTTTATAAACTGGAAACTCAATTCCATTTGGCTTCAGACCAACAATATATTTCTAAAGAAGATTTTAAAATAATCAATAAAAAAATCCTCTTATGCAAAAAACTGGTCAGCGGATTTATAAACTGTTACAAATTGATAGAAAATGAAAAATAATATACAAGACGCTCAGCTTTCAGCACTCAATGTTCAACTTCAGAAGAGAATTCTGGTTCTTGACGGAGCTATGGGAACAATGCTTCAGAGATACAAGTTTGAAGAAGATGACTATCGTGGAGAGCGTTTCAAGGATTGGGAGCATCCGGTAAAAGGAAATAATGACCTTCTTTCTCTCACACAGCCTCAGGCGATTGAAGAAGTTCACAAGAAATACCTGGAAGCAGGGGCTGATATCATTGAAACCAATACATTCTCGGGAACTACCATAGCGATGGCAGATTATCACATGGAAGAGCTGGTATACGAACTGAACTATGAGTCCGCAAAAATTGCAAGAAAAGCCTGTGACGAATATACCGCGAAAAATCCGGACAAACCGAGATTCGTAGCAGGATCTATCGGGCCAACAAACAGAACGGCAAGTTTAAGTCCAGACGTTAATGATCCCGGATACAGAGCCATCACTTTTGAAGAATTGAGAGTAGCTTACAGGCAGCAGTGTGAAGCTTTGCTGGACGGAGGCTCAGATATTCTTTTGGTAGAAACCATCTTTGATACCCTGAATGCAAAAGCAGCTTTGTTTGCCATTGATGAACTACAGGATGAAAGAGGAATAAAAATTCCGATCATGGTGTCAGGAACCATTACCGATGCTTCAGGAAGAACACTGAGCGGTCAAACAGCAGAAGCTTTTCTGATCTCCGTTTCCCACCTGAATTTATTAAGTGTAGGTTTCAACTGTGCATTGGGAGCAGATCAGCTGACGCCTTATCTTGAAACTCTGGCCCATAATTCAGAATTCTATATTTCAGCATACCCGAATGCAGGTTTACCGAATGCTTTTGGAAAATATGACGAAACTCCTGAAGATATGGCAAGACAAATTAAAGAATATGTAGAAAAAGGACTGATCAATATTATCGGTGGTTGCTGCGGAACCACGCCTGAGCATATAAAAGCGATTGCAGATTTGGTAGAACAATATCAGCCAAGGAAATTGAAGGAATTTGTGTGATTTGATAGATTTTTTTAATTAAAATCAAGAATGAAGGCTAATTATAAATAGTAACTTTATGTAAACCACAAAGTTAAATATAATGAAAAAGCCAATTTACTTAAAAGATTCGGAGGATATCAGATTATTTAATGAGCTGAGAAAGAAAGTAAACCAAAGAGTAGAAACCATTTCTGAGAACAGGGATATCTACATTCAGATCAAAGCGGTTATTCTGCCACTGGTCTATATAGGGTTATATTTTCTTGCTGTTTTGAATGCTGAAAAACATTGGATGTATATTCTGAGTTTTGTTTTAATGGGAATTTCTCTGGTTTTGATTTATTTAAACCTAATTCATGAGGCAGCCCATAACAACATATATAAAAGTAAAAGACTGAACGGGCTGGTTCTTCACATTTTTGATTTTATAGGAGCCAACTCCTATATCTGGAAAAAAAGACATATCGCAAGCCATCATGCATATCCCAATGTAGATGGATGGGACACGGATATCGAGCAGAGCGGATTGCTGTTAATCGTACCGTGGATCAAAGCAAAAGGAGTACAGAGGTATCAGGATAAGTTTTTCTTTTTAGTATATCCATTCTATTTGTTCAATTGGATGTTTATAAGAGACTTCAGAGACTTCTTTGACAAAGAAAGAGTGATTTTAAAGACTCAGGGGAGAATACCGGTTATGGAAAAAGTAAAAATGATAAGCTATAAGCTGTTCTATTTCTTTTATCAGATTGTGGTTCCTGTGATGTTCTTTAAAGTATCAATAGGGTTGGCTTTAGGAGCGTGGTTTTTACAGGTAATTTCAGCAAGTATTTTTGCATTGTTTGTTTTACTGCCTTTGCATCCGCTTCCTGATAATGCCTTTCCAAAATTAAATAAAGAAAATGGTCTGCCATTTAGCTGGCTTCGTCATCAGTTTGAAGTGACCAATGATTTAAAAGAAAATAACTGGCTGGTAAGGAATATGTTGGGGAATTTTAATTTCCATGTAGCACATCATCTGTTTCCGAACTACAGTTATATGTATTACAACGAGATCACAGAGGAGATTGAAGAATTTGCCAGAGAATATGATCTTGCATATAAAAGATTTCCATTGTTGACTGCTTTAAGCAAGCATAGGGATTTATTGAGACAGAATGCCAATAATGCCTACTATATTTTAGAAGAATAAAATGAAATATTTAAGATTATCAGGCCTCGAGCCTCTTATCATAACACCGGAGAGCAATTTCATCAATGTTGGTGAAAGGACTAACGTTGCCGGTTCCAAAAAGTTTTTAAGACTGATCAAAGAGGAGAAATTCTCCGAAGCATTAGATATTGCCCGCCATCAGGTAGAAGGAGGTGCCCAGATTCTGGATGTCAACTTTGATGATGGATTGATTGATGGAAAAGCATCCATGATCAAATTCCTGAACTTAATTGCCTCCGAACCGGATATCGCAAGAATCCCGATCATGGTAGATTCTTCCAAGTGGGAAATCCTTGAAGCAGGTCTTCAGGTAGCTCAGGGAAAATGTGTGGTAAATTCTATCAGTTTGAAAGAAGGCGAGGAAGAATTTATCAAACATGCCAAAGCTATTAAAAGATATGGAGCAGCAGTTATTGTAATGGCATTTGATGAGGTAGGGCAGGCTGACAGTTTTGAACGAAGAATTGAAATTTCAAAACGTTCTTATGATATTCTTGTCAATCAACTTGGTTTTCCGGCAGAAGACATCATTTTTGACTTAAATATCTTTCCTGTGGCAACGGGAATGGATGAGCACAGAAGAAATGCCATCGACTTTATTGAAGCTACACGTTGGGTAAGACAAAATCTTCCTTATGCATCCGTGAGTGGGGGAGTGAGTAATGTTTCCTTCTCTTTCCGTGGAAATGATACTGTGAGAGAAGCAATGCACTCTGTTTTTCTTTATCACGCCATCCAGGCAGGAATGAACATTGGTATTGTAAACCCGGCGATGCTGGAAGTTTATGATGAAATCAATAAAGAATTACTGGAGCTTGTAGAAGATGTAATCCTGGATAAAAGAGAAGATGCTACAGAAAGACTTCTTGACTATTCAGAAAAACACAAATCAGTCAAAAAAGAAAAAACCGAAGACTTAGAATGGAGAAACAATCCATTACAGGAAAGAATTACCTATGCATTGGTAAAAGGGATCGACCGTTTTATTGAAGAAGATGTAGAAGAAGCAAGACAGTCAGCTGCAAGACCACTTCATGTAATCGAAATTAATCTGATGACCGGAATGGGAGTAGTAGGAGATTTATTCGGAAGCGGGAAAATGTTCTTACCTCAGGTCGTAAAGTCTGCAAGGGTAATGAAAAAAGCTGTGGCTTATCTGCAACCTTTCATTGAAGCTGAAAAAGATGGAGCAAAACCTGCCAACGGAAAGATCTTAATGGCAACAGTAAAAGGGGACGTTCATGATATTGGTAAAAATATTGTGAGTGTCGTTTTGGGTTGTAACAACTATGAAATCGTCGACCTTGGAGTAATGGTTCCGGCTGAAAAAATTATTCAGACGGCTATTGCAGAAAAAGTAGACGTTATAGGATTAAGCGGATTGATTACACCAAGTTTGGATGAAATGGTGTATATCGCCTCAGAATTAGAAAGACAAAATTTAGATTTTCCTTTATTAATCGGTGGTGCTACAACTTCAAAGGCGCATACCGCAGTGAAAATTGATTTAAAATATAAAAATGCAGTCGTTCACGTGAATGATGCATCAAGAGCTGTAAACGTAGTAAGTTCATTATTGGGTGACAGAAATAAAGAATATGTTTCGGATTTAAAGAATGACTATTCCGACTTCAGAGAAAAGTTCCTGAACAGACAGGTGGATAAAGATTATGTATCCATCCAGGAAGCAAGAGAGAATCATTTTAAAATTGATTGGGAGAATGAAGAGATTTTCACTCCGAATACGATAGGAATAAAAGTTATAGAAAATCAGGATTTGAGGGAACTTCTTCCTTTCATCGACTGGTCACCGTTTTTCAGAAGCTGGGATCTTCACGGAAAATACCCGAATATCCTGGAAGATGAGGTGGTAGGAGCTCAGGCGAAAGAATTATTCAAAGATGCTCAGGTGATTCTAAAGAGAATTCTGGATGAAAAGCTTTTAACAGCAAAAGCCATTTTCGGGATCTTTAAAGCCAATTCCAATGAATCTGATGATATCTTGATTTTTGATGAAAATAACAATGAGCAGGCGAAGTTTTTAACCTTAAGACAGCAGGCTCAAAGATCAAAAGGAAAAGATTATCTGGCGCTCAGTGATTTCATCGCTCCTCAAAGCTCAGGAAAAACCGATTATGTGGGGGCATTCTGTGTAACTACCGGATTCGGAACCGATGAATTGTCCAGTGAATACGAAAAAGCCAACGATGATTACAATTCCATTATGGTAAAAGCTCTGGCCGACCGTTTTGCAGAAGCTTATGCCGAATTTTTACATAAAAAAGTAAGAACTGAATACTGGGGATATGCCAATCAGGAAAGCTTAAGCAATGAAGAATTGATTGCCGAGAAATACAAAGGAATCCGTCCGGCACCGGGATATCCGGCTTGCCCAGACCATCTGGAAAAGAAAACAATCTGGGATCTTTTAAAAGTAGAAGAAAATACAGGTGTTTTCCTTACAGAAAGCCTGGCGATGTTCCCGACAGCATCCGTTTCCGGGTATTATTTCGGAAGCCCGCATGCCAAATACTTCGGATTAGGAAAAATTACAGAGGACCAGCTTAAAGATTATGCATCAAGAAGAGGTTGCAGTATCCAGGAAGCGAGAAAATGGTTGTCACCAAATTTAGCAGATTAACATTGACATGAAGATAACAGAACACATTAAAAATGCAAATGGAAAAACTTTATTCTCCTTAGAAGTTGTTCCGCCACAGAAAGGAATCGGGATTGAAGATCTCTATACGAATATAGATCCATTGATGGAATTCAAACCGCCTTTCATTGATGTTACAACATCCAGAGAAGAATATATCTATCTGGATAAAGGCAATGGACTTATGGAACGCCGTATTACGAGAATGCGTCCGGGAACCTTAGGAATTTGTGCTGCTATTCAACATAAATATAATGTAGATACGGTTCCTCATCTTCTTTGCGGAGGTTTTACAAAAGAAGAGACAGAATATCTTCTGGTAGACTGTATGTACCTCGGGATAGATAATGTAATGGCCCTAAGAGGAGATGCTATGAAAGGACATCAGTATTTTGAGCCTACTCAGGGAGGACATCCAAGTGCCATGGATCTTGTGGATCAGATCAATAACCTGGGAAGAGGAAAATACCTTCATAACGAAGAACAGGCATGTGATGAATTGAATAAATTCTGCATCGGTGTTGCCGGATATCCGGAAAAACATATGGAGGCACCTTCCATGAATTATGATCTGAAGTGGCTGAAACAAAAAGTAGATGCCGGAGCAGATTATATTGTTACCCAAATGTTCTTTGACAATAAAAAGTATATAGAATTCGTTCAGAAAGCAAGGGAAATTGGAATTACAGTTCCGATTATTCCGGGAATAAAACCCATTGCCACAAAAAAACATTTGAAAATCCTGCCGCAGGTATTCAAAATAGATCTTCCTGAAGAGCTGATCAATGAAGTTGAAAATGCAAAAAACAATGAAGCAGTGAAGCAGATCGGAGTAGAATGGGCGATTGCCCAATGCAAAGAATTGCTGGATTTTGGAGTTCCTGTTCTGCACTTTTACTCAATGGGGAAGAGTGATAATATCAAAAAAGTAGCCGGTGAGCTATTCTAATAAAAGTACCAAAATGAAGGAACCCCTGTGAGTTTTCACAGGGGTTTATTTTTTACTGATTTAAGAACTTAACCAGTTTGATGAGGTCTTCTTCTTTATTTACTTTAATGTTATTAGATTTTGCAAATTTTTCAATATCATCTTTTTTCGCTGGGAAAGCATTTGCTATATCTTTTATTTTCTTTGGTTTTTTAATATATCCTGATTCTGTTTTGATATAATAAACAGGATCTAATGTTTTAAAAGATGCAGGTCTATCAGTAGCATAAGAGTTTGCTGCAGGAACCGCATCAATAAATTTTGTTTGAATTTTTTTATATAATCCAGTTTTATCATTTACTAGTTCAAAAAAATATCCATTTAAATCGTCTTGTGTATCTAAGCTAACTAAAATTGTTTTGGGAGAGAATATTTCTATTCTGGAGAATTTTTCTTCTTTAGGAAGTGCTAATGTAGTTCCGTTTTTTTGAAACTCTATTTCATCTCTCAACGTATTATATCTAACAGGTGCTTTTTCATAATCATCAGCAACTTTGGCAATACTAAAATTTTTATTTAAGTATGGTGAGCCAATAATTTCATCATAATTTAAAGCTCTTCCTGCTCCTTCTGATTTAATTTTAAAGAAAACCTCATGTGTTCCTCCTGCTGAATTTAATCCTATTGTATTTGCTTGGCTAAATAGTAAGGAGGACATTCCCAATAATGCAATTAATGTAATCTTTTTCATTAGTTATTAATATGTTTTTAATTAAGTTACCAAAAGTACAAATATTATTGTATCTGCCTACAAAAATAATTTATAAAATAGAATGCCTCTCAAACTCCTTATTCCTGTCAAACAGATACCGGTAAGTAGCCAGCTTTCGCGTTACTGTGGTATCCAGAGTTTCAGCAATCTTAATCATTTTAGGATTAAAATCACCAATCCACTGTAGTTCTGTAATCTTAAAATCTGTATGTTTTCTCAAATGTTGAGTTCCTTCCCAAATCATATATCCGTCAATACCTTTCTTTTGCCATTCCGGAACTACACCAAAAACAAGCCCCAACATTTTCTCATTTTTCTTAAATCGTTTTAAAAATAAGAACTTGAGTTTTTCAAAAATTCCGAACTTTCCATTCAAATATTTAGCCCACTGGTTAAGGTCAGGAATATTGATCCACATCGCAATCGGTTTCTCATTTTCATATACAAACCAGGAGATATGCTCATTGATAATGGGTTTCATCGCATTGAACATTTTCAGAACCTTTGCTTCTTCCAAATGTTTTCCTTCTCCATGAGATGCCCATGCTTTATTATAAACTTCAGTAAAATCTTTTGCAAATTTCGCCAGATTATTCTTTTTCATAGGCTGAGCTGAAATGGCAGGATTTCTTCTGTTTTTTTCATGGGCAATCGTGAAGATTCGCGAAACTTCAGCAAAAACAGGTCTGGTAAAACAAAGCTGCTCAAAATAGATCTGAAATCCATAATTTTCAAAAAGATCTTTGTAGTAAGGGAAGTTGTAATTCATTCCAAACAAAGGCTCAGCAAAACCATCAATCAAAAGCCCCCAGAATTTATCCCGCTCCCCAAAATTGATCGGACCATCCATAGCTTCCATTCCTTTTTTCTGAAGCCAGTTTTTACAATGGTCAAAAATAAAATTGGCGGTATTCTGATCATTGATACAGTCAAAAAAACCAATTCCTCCCGTAGGTTGCTTTTGCTCATAACAATGGTTAATGAAAACAGCTACTTTACCAACCGTTTTGTGATTCTTTTTAAACAAAAATCTCTTACACTCGCCGTTTTGAAAGAATTTATTCTTTTCAGGCTCAAAAATTTCCTCAATATACTTATCTAAAGGGCGGATATAATTTTTGTCACGTTGATAAAGTTGTGCCGGGAATTCCAGAAATTCCCTTTTATGGAGTCGGTTTTGTACTTCCTCGACAATAATCATAGGCTTTTTAATCAGAAATGGCTATAAAAGATAATGTTTTTCACCTTATTTGAAATAGAGAAATAGATATTATCCGTATTTTTGCTGCAAATTAAATAAAAATGGTTGATTTTACTGATAACGACGATGATATTTTCACTGGAAAAGAACATACGCCTATAAGGAAAGATGCTTTTGATAAATCGCCACAGGAAAAAATAGAAAAAATTACTGAGCTTTTTGGCGAGATTATGGAAACATTGGGTATGGATATGACAGATGATTCTCTGAAAGATTCTCCCAGACGTGTTGCCAAAATGTATGTGAACGAGATTTTCGGAGGACTTCTTCCCGAAAACAAACCGGGAATTTCCACTTTTTCCAATAAATACAAATACCGCCAGATGCTGGTGGAAAAAGATATCACTGTATATTCTTTCTGTGAACATCACTTCTTACCTATCATAGGAAGAGCCCATGTTGCTTATATTTCCAATGGAGAAGTAATAGGCCTTTCAAAAATCAATAGAATTGTTGATTATTATGCGAAAAGACCACAGGTTCAGGAAAGACTTACCATGCAGATTGTAGATGCTTTGAAAGAAGCTTTGGGAACAAAAGATGTTGCTTGTATTATTGATGCAAAACACCTTTGTGTCAACTGCAGAGGGATAAAAGATACAGCAAGTTCTACTATTACTGCTGAGCTAAGTGGTATTTTCAGAACAAATCCTATTACAAGACAGGAATTCTTGCATTACGTAGGAAGCCATGCAAAACTAGATTATTAATCAATGAACTACCAAATTCTTAAAAATATTATTGATGCCGAACTTCAGAGATTTCAAAATATCCCTGAAGAAGAATGGTCATACAAAAGCTCTCAAGAAAAATGGTCTAAAAAAGAAATTATAGGCCATCTTTGTGACAGTGCTTTAACAAATATCCGTAGATTTGTCGTAACCCAATATAAAGAGAACGAAAATATCGTATATGATCAGAATATCTGGGTAAAAGCTCAGAATTATCAGAATGTTCCTACTTTGGATCTTATTGATCTGTGGAAGTCTTTGAACTACCAGATTGTTCATGTAGTTGAAAATATTCCCGATGACGCATTACAGAGAACTTGTGATACAACCAAAATAGAACCTCAGGTTTTTACATTGGAGTTTATTATTAATGATTATGTAGACCATCTGCAGCATCATTTAAAAGCGATTTAATTATGATAAAATTTAAAAAAGTTTCACATAAGATTTTTATCACAACAATTATTTGTTGTGACAAAAGTAATTTTTAACTAATTTTTGAATCTTTAAAATCATTAAATCTTTTAACTTAAAAATAAATGCAATTAAAAATATATAACTCCCTTACAGCGGAAAAAGAAATATTCAAACCTATTTTAGAAGGAAATGTCGGAATGTATGTCTGCGGACCTACAGTATACAGCAATGTGCATTTAGGAAATGTAAGAACTTTCCTTTCCTTCGATTTTATCTACCGTACCTTGACGCATTTGGGGTATAAAGTAAGATATGTAAGAAATATCACGGATGCTGGACACCTTACTGATGATGGGAATGTAGATAATGACAGATTCGTAAAGCAAACCAGACTTGAAAAACTGGAGCCTATGGAAATTGTACAGAAATATACAGTAGATTTCCATAAAGTATTGGATATGTTCAATCTTTTGCCACCCAATATCGAACCTACTGCTACAGGACATATTGTGGAGCAGATCGAATTGACTCAAAAACTTATTGAAAAAGGATTTGCCTACGAAAGCAACGGTTCAGTATACTTCGATGTATTAGAATACAACAAAAGAGGATTGAACTATGGTGAACTTTCAAAACGTAATATAGAAGAACTTTTTGCCAATACCAGAGACCTTGATGGCCAGGGAGAAAAGAAAAATCCACAGGATTTTGCTTTGTGGAAAAAAGCATCTCCAGCTCACATTATGAGATGGAATTCCCCTTGGGGAGAAGGCTTCCCGGGATGGCACCTTGAATGTACTGCAATGAGTACGAAATATTTAGGTGAAACATTTGATATCCATGGAGGAGGGATGGACCTTAAATTCCCTCACCACGAATGTGAAATTGCACAAGGAAAAGCTTGTAATGGTACAGCTCCGGTAAACTACTGGATGCATGCCAATATGTTGACGATGAATTCTCAGCGTATGAGCAAATCCACTGGGAACTATATCCTTCCGATGCAGCTGGTTACAGGAGATAATGACTTCTTTGAAAAACCTTTCCACCCTTCAATTGTACGTTTCTGCTTCCTGCAGGCACACTACAGAAGTGTTCTGGATATTTCAAACGATGCAATGATAGCCAGCGAAAAAGGATTTATCAGGCTAATGGAAGCGGTGAAAGTATTGAACTCAATCACCCCTGATGATACCAAACAATCCGGTTTCAGCCTGAAAGAATGGAAAGATAAAGCATATGAAGCTTTGACTGATGATTTCAATTCACCAATCCTGATTGCTCACCTGTTTGAAGCTGTGAAATACATCTTTGCCTTGAACGATGGTAAAGAAACAATTTCAACTGCAGATCTAGAAGATTTAAAGTCAACATTGAATGCCTTTATCTTTGACGTTCTGGGATTACAGACCGTGGAAGAAAATAACAATGAAAAACTTGATCAAACTTTAAAAGTTTTAATTGAACTGAGAAATCAGGCAAGAAAATCCAAGAATTTTGACCTTTCAGATCAGATCAGAGACAAACTGCTTGCAGAAGGAATCGAATTAAAAGACGGAAGAGATGGAACATCATACGTTCTGAACTAAAAATATAACTTTATTTTATAAAACATTCCGTAGGAGTCCCACACGTAGGATTCTTACGGAATGTTTTTTTTGGAACCATTTCGGAAAATATATCTTATCCATTATTATACAGATGATCTTTTTCAGGAGCTATTTCCTGCTATGCATTCATACTCCTCACGCCCGGGCTGTGCGATTCTCAAATCCGCCTGCTCTCCAA
>NZ_JBQENH010000003.1:129540-790296 GCF_052044565.1 Chryseobacterium sp. 22543 | reverse complement strand
CATTGGCAGAGAAATCAAGAAGATTTACACCATACAATTATGCTTTTAATAATCCGGTTATGTTTATAGACCCGGATGGGAGAGACCCATTAAAGATTGGTAATCCCGAAAGTGCAGATGCTAAAAGATTACAGGCAGCACTAACTTCCACTCAAGCAGGGAAACAAGTTTGGAATGCTATGGTAAATTCAGAAAGATCTATATACATTCACTATGTTGGAGGATCGGATTTGACAAGAACAGAAGCAAGATATTTATATAATTCCTCAACAAATGGAGAAACAATGACGGGGAAAATGTATAATGATTTAAAAAAAACAGGTACTGTTTCACCTGAGTCAATGAATACAATGGCAAAATTTAACGAAAGTACAGGTGAATATGATAAAACAGCTGACTGGAATGAAACACATATTGTATTAAGTGAAAATGAAATAGCAAAGGCTAATGAAGTTGGTAAAATTGTTTTTGGGGATAAAGGAAGCGTCTTTGGTGATTTAAAAACGGGTGGAGAAGAGGCTGTCCATTCTGTTCAAAATAGTTTAGATTTTACTAAAAAAGTTCAGGATCCAGCTACTGGGAAATATAAAGAAAATCAAGAATCTACACCATATAATGAAAGGCGACATGAAATAGAAGCTAAGAAAGAAGCAGAAAAAATGGTGGATGAATTAAAACAAAATGATTAATGATGAAATATAAACTATTTATTATTGCAGCTACCATTTGGAGTGGCTGTTACTCTCAAAAAAAATTGCCAATGAAAGATTGTAGCTGTTATTTTAATATCGATTCTTTATCGCAAAGACCCTATTATAGCCCTAATTATTCATTGACAATTAATTCAGACAAGCCTGAAATTATGTCACTGTCAAAAGGAGTTGTTTCCAAAATAATTAACAGCAATGGAGTTTTAAGTGTAATTATCAGAAGTGATAATCTGTTTTATATTTATTCAGATATTTCGGTTTTTTCAAAAAAAATTAAGGCCAATAAAAATGTTTCTAAGGGAGATGTTATTGGTAAGGGAATTAAATCTCAAAATATATATAGTTCGCAATTGCAAATCTATAAAGGATCAAATATAATATCTGATACAAATAAGTATGTCAGCTGCGAATTCATAAAAAAATAAAAATTTAATATAAAATGTCCTTGATAATAATGAAGCCATTATTATGGCTTCATTATTATATTTCATGGAAAGGCTTTATATTCTTTTCATAAAACTAATCACTAACTCGAAAACAACAACACGGGAATGAAAAAAAACTATCTCGGAGTGCTAAATTTATGCGCTATTCTGGGCACATCTGCTCAGGAAGTGGTATGGCAGAAAGACATCAAATCCTCTACTCGGGATTTTCTAAGCCAGATTATCACAACCATTGATCAGCAGTATCTTATAACAGTAAGCTCTATCCAAAGCGATAAGCAGCAAGCAAAATAATGGTTACGATTTTCCTCCAAGAAAAATTTTGAACTTAAAAACAAAAGAAGTAATTTCTTGTGATGGTTTATTTAAACAATTAAAATCAAATAAATTACCTAAAATTCCAGCAAATGTATTTGCATATTCGATTTTTGAAGAAACATTTGTTTATTTAGAAGACCTTGCTACTTTTGATGCGCTACAATATTTACAAATAGAATATGATTTAAATAAATAGTCTTTATAATAAAAAGCCCTTATCTCATCATAAGTGCTTTTATTTTTATAGTACAAACAATGCCAAATCCTTTTTATAAAGCTAATTCATAATTAAGTTCTCTGTTTTATCGTCTTATCTTTTTTATACAATTAAGCAGTGAGGTAATAAACTAATTTCTTATCAAAGTAAATAAAAAAACGGCGCCACTTGTCTTAAAGTGGCGCCATTTGGCTTTTGGTGACCAAGACGAGCGTATCTTCAAACACTTTTATCGTTGACTTGGTTCGTTTGAGCCAAATTAAAAAAGAACTACAAAATTCATTTTTATCAAATAATCTTTTTTAGTTTTTGTCTATGGCAATTTAATTCTAAAAATTAATTATCAAGCAGCAATGGAATAGTTAGTCTTAAGTTGGCTTCAACTGTCCTTTACTTTTTAATAAAGATTTAATTAAGGAATAGTATGATTTTAGTAGATAGTTAGATTGGAAAATATAGTCTGGTAAGTTCAAATATTGTTGTCTACTTTATTCTTCTGTTCCTAAATGATATATATTGCTATTACTCATTCTTATTTGCTTAAGACATAGATTTTAAAACATTGAATTTGGAGGCCCAGAGGTCAACATCATCTTCGGGGACAGCTAATTGGAGTATTTTTCTTGGTCTTGTCATCCCAACATAGATAATTCTCAATTCTTCCTGTTCCTTTTCGCTGAGAGCAGTTTTATCTTTTTTGAGCATAGTATCGTAATTAAAACCTGATTTTTTGGATAGTAGAATTAGAACTGCATCAAAAGATCGTCCTTTCACCGAGTGAATTGTACCATGATAAAATTCAAATGGCTGAACATTCGTATCTGTTTTACCAAAATACTCTGAAATTAAATCTTGCCCAGTTCCAGTCTTGATGACGAGTGGTTTTTTCAAATTACGATTTGCTTCCTCTATCCATGCTGAAATAGTTTTGTCTGTTGTTGCTGGTAGTTTATCCATAACCTGATGAATTCCTTTCCGATATGTCATAAATCCTTTTTCATTAATTATCGTTTGAACGTACTCATTACTAGCAATAAGACTGTTTGTGTCATTTTGTCTTTTGTACTCTATCAAACCCCTTTCCATGAGTTTGTAACCTTTTATAAAAAGCCCTGAATCATATAAGAACTTACCTCTAATAACTGTTTTTACAAAGAGATTTTTAAATTCCCAACAGTCCATACTATTGTCGTAATTTACAGGAGTTAATCCGAGAAAATTCACTTTTGCTTTGCCACGATATAACACTGCAACATTTTTTTGTGATATTTCAATGCCATTCTCTGTACATTGCCTTAAGAAAGTTTCTAAAACACTATTGAAAGAAGCTATACTTTCCTCAATGGTAACTACGGTAGGATCTTTTTTGGATGCTTTCTTCTCTTTCAAGTATCCATTAATGGAAGGTTCAACGGTGAAATCCAGGATCCCTGGAGTTATTGCTACTGTTGAATTAAATGATGATAGATATCTGGTAAAATCGCATATTAACTGGGAACTTCTTCTGTTCTCAATCAATTCAATTTTGTTCCATGCAAGATACTTTTGGTCGAAAAGATGGGGTTTGGCATCGTTCCATTCAAAAATAGCTTGATCTCTGTCACCAATCAACATAATGTTTTCAGCTCCTTTTGAATTAAAAATATCGATTATTGCCATTAAAATTTCATCAGTATCCTGAGCCTCGTCAATTATAAAATATTCAAATTTCTTTGCTATTGACTCTGCTATTTTCGGATACTTCATTAATATTTTTAAGGACAGGTAATTAGCATCCGCTTGAGTTGCATAGCCCTTTTTGAAAAACTCCAATTTTGAGTTAATAATGTTTTGAATATTACCATTGATAGCACCTGAGATGTTATAATATTTCCACGGAAAAGGAAAGGACTGTGCAGGTGCACGTTGAATTAATTTATCATTTATATCGAAAGTTGTTTTATCAAAATATTGAGCGTAATCTTGAGGATATTTTTTGATACTCCATGTAGAATGTGGTTCACCAACCAGTTCCGGCCGATTGGGACATTCCATAATTAAATGTCCAAAAGGCAGGAAAATGAATTGATTGATGAAGCTATCTAAGGTTCCTATAAAATGAGGATGGCTAATTCCATTAAGTGAGAAGTTATCGGATAGTTTTTCTCTGATTTCGTCAACAGCAACGTTCGTAAATGATAATGCAGCGATTCCTTTTTTGCTAAAGTGATTTTTAGCAAATAATAATGCAATTCTCGACGCTGCAGAATATGTTTTACCACTACCCGGGCATGCTCGAACAACACAAAGTCCTTTATCAAATTGAGCAATTTGCTTTTGCTCCTCAGATAAGTTAGATAAAATCTCAGCTTCCTTATCCATCTATCAACCAAGTTATTCCATCAATAATATATTGAGGAGCTACAAACCCACTCCAATCGGGTTCAAACTCAATATTGTACGCAATTTGCTGAGCCAATTCAGATTTATCCTTAAAATTATTTAAGAGAATAAGAATCTCTCTTGCACGTTCTTCTTTCGAATGAGTTGAATTCAAGAATGTCGTACCAGTATGCATAGAGGCATAGAGATTCGATATGAGATTAATATTGTTTCCAGAAATCATTAACTCGTATTCAAAAGTAATCTTAGCAGTTACTGTTTTGAGATTGTTTTTTTCAAACCCGGTGGCTTTGATTGCTCTTGCTGACGGATTGTTTATTTTAGCTTCTACTTGAGCTCTAATAAAAGTCATTTTTGTCTCCAACCCCGGAATCTCCATTTCAGAAAGGTTCGCACCAAGTACAATTCTATTAGTTGAATCTAATAAATCGAGAGTTTGAAGATGCTTAATAATTGCTTTAGAAGTAATTTTATCTACTCCTTCTTCGATAGATTGGAAATCAATTGCTGATATAATTCCTCTGTCGTCGTCTGTAATAATAAGACATCTTGTAGCAAGCCGCTTATCCTCATCATCTGGATTATATAGTTTGGCAAAAGGTTCGAAAGCAACCCCGTCAATATTGACTAATTCAATGCCATTTTTTTCGATACTATATTTTCCAGGCGGTGCCATTCTCTTTGAAAGAATAGGAAGTAAGAGTGATTCAGAAATTCCTTCGACTAATATGGTTCCATTTGAAAAGAATAATTGTGATTTAGTGACATCGAGAAACTTTCCTAGATAACTAGTGTTCTTAGGTGCTAAATTTATATTTTTTACACTAACCACTTTTACTTCATTATTTAGATTTTGAAGAACATGAAGATTTTGGATAGATGTTTTGGCAGTTATAGTAGGTGAATGACATGTCATAAAGATTTGGACTCCAAAATCCTTTAATTCATTGAGATAAGTAAAGAATGTATTTTGTCTTTGAGGATGAAGATGTGCTTCAGGTTCCTCAATAAGCATTGCATAATAATGCTCTTTCTTTTCTATCCTTCTATTTTCAATATCGCCAAAAACTGTTGCAGAAAAAATTATGTTGTTTTCTCCCAATCCATTTTGAGATATATCAAAATATCTTTGTTTAGTCAAGTCCGCAGCAATAATGGAATCTGAGTAAATCTGTTTACTAGTTACAACTCCTTTGACGATATTATTATACTTGAAGTTAGTCAGTCCAATTTTAACTTTTGGATTCTTGTTTGCTATATCAGATTTCTCCAAATGCTTGTTTACTAAATTTTCTCCTGATTTAATTAAACCAGACCACTCGTCATCATTCACTACATTTTCAAGTTTTGTAGCTAGAGCAACTTTATGGTCATCGTCTAGGATTTGGTCAATTATTGATGGATTACCTTCTACGATTTGGGTCTTTGAATATTTCGACATTTCTCTGAATAGAGAAGATACTTTATTGTCTTTTGAATAAGGGCGAAGCTCATATTCAGCATTTCTCAATGGGGCTAAATAAGTATAATACAACAACTGTAGCTCATTTGAATCTAGTGTACTTGATTCACCTCCCCAATGTGACCATTTTAAACGTTTTCCATTTGCGTTAGGCTCTAACCAGTAGGTTAAATTTAATCTTAAGTCGACTTCTTCCGGAATATCGGGATTTTGCCATAACAAACTAGTAAAGTACTGACGGTCTTCTGCATATTCAATTTCAAAGATTAACTGAAATTCAATTGGCTCCAATATGTAATCTGGGTTAAATGTATCTAAATAGAAATCCTCATCATTTTTTATCCCAATTTCTCTGATTTGACTTCCTAATCCTAAACAAATTCTTAAAGCATCAATAATTGCGGTTTTTCCAGCGTTGTTAGGACCAATAATGACATTTACTTCTTTGTTGAAAGATATATTTAGTTCCTTGATAGAACGAAATCTTTTGATTGATAGGTGCTTGATATACATTTAATAGGGTAGTGTTTAATGAAATGGATATTTCTTTTTCTTAGTAAATAATCTGATTTCAATAGTTTGTATTTTATCAATAAAATGTTGAAAAAGGGACATCAGCAATAAGTTTTATTCCTAAGGAAAATTTAGTTATATTTCTAAATTCCATCAAATGCTCAATTACCAAATCGTTTGGTATTACTTGATTTTTTGCAGGTCTAATTCTAACGCAATTTGTTTCTACACCTAAAAAGCTTTCGCATTCTAAATTCCTAATAATTAACATGATTACTCTTCAATGGTTATTATCTAAAATTATAATTATTTTTTGAAATAGAATTATTCTTATGGATAAAAATTTTACGTTTAATGTAAATGATAATAGTAATTTCTAAAATGTGTTTTTGAGCCAAACTCAAATTTTCAAGTTTGGTCAATTTAATAAAATAAGGGATAGAGCTTTGACCTGTTTTTAAACAGGTAATAAAAATTGTTATTTAGTTTAATGCATTAATTCCAACTACTGAAAAAACTAAACATTCATTGGCTCACAACAATTCTCAAAACCTTCTTGCGACGGTAGTAAAACTACTTCTCCAAAAAAGTAGTTCTTTTAGAAAATATTTTAAAGCCTGAATATATTTATTTAATGTAGGCTTTTTAGCTTTTTAATACTTGACGAACCATTTTTTAGCTTTTAGGTAATTTTTTTATAATCCAATAAAAATTTGAAGTATATTAACAAAAAAAACTTAATATTTTACATGATACTTAAATTTATCAAAAATCAAAGGTTAAAAAAAAGGCGTAGTAACAAAAAACTATTAAAGACGCTCTATCATGAATTAGGACATTTGTTTATTGCTATTTTGTACGAAGATATATTTCAAATAAAGTTATTAGTTATTGATAAAAAAATAGCACAAAAAAAAAGTAGTTTGGATGTAAATGGAGGTTTGTCCATTACAGTTAGTCCTTCTATCTTACGAAATTTTAACGATAGCGAAGTCTTTGTAAGCATGAGTTTTGGAGGAATGTGTAGCCAAAATCTATTTTTTATATCTAATGAAAAAGATATATCCAACAAAATAAAGTCATTTATTGACTCACCTGATGAAAATATGGATAATGATGGTGGAGTGAAAGATTTTGAAGATGCAAAACCTTACATTATTAAAAACGCAAAAGTTTTAGGGATGGATGATGAAGATTATGTGAAGAGAATCCTGAAAATAAACTTTGACTATTTATCAAATCCGGAAGTTTGGAATTTTCTTGAGAGGTTTGCTGATGAAGTATTGCAAAGCAGGAAATTACTTTTCAACCGACAGGAAATATTTTCTATTTTTGAGAAAATAAAGGTAAGTAAAGATAAACTTCATAGTATTTATCTAAGTGCCTAAAGAATCTTTTACAATATCCAGAAATTTTTTAAAAGAAGAGAAAATGTTATCTTTAGAAGAAAAAGTTGATTTAGCAGAAAGAGAAGGGGATTTACAGGATGTTAGTGAGTTGATTGTTGAATTGTATGAACAAAACGATGACAATGCTTTAGATTTATGCATAAAGCTTGCGATGTGTGAATATGGTGGTCATACATATAAATCTGACTTTCAAAATATTGCTGCTTTAGGTGTACTGCATTGGAATTTAAAGGGACTTAGGAAGCTAGGGGAAGTAACCATAAGTAACAGTTCTTATAGGGCAATAAATAATGTTACTCGACTTTTAAGCCATATTTCAAGTAAAACATTAGCTCTCTTTCCACTTTCACATATACGATGTGCAAATGTTGTAATGTTAGATGTCTTTAGTGAAAAGTATAAAACCAGCGAATGGATTACCGTAGCAAAGGAAGTTTTAATAGATGTAGTAAAGTCCGTTGAAACTGATGAAAAGTTTCCTATTGGAATAACAGTTAATATGGGTTTTTCTACAAGTGAAAATGCTACAGAACACATATTTGCTGCATTGATCGCACGATGGTTTAATCTCAGTTCCTCAGGTATAAAACAGTTTTCAGATTTATTGACAGCTAAAGGCAGATATGAAATAGACTATCATAATTTTTTGGCTTCGAATCCATATATACTGGAACCGTTTCACGCTCAAATCTGGTCTAAACCTAGATTTGGTGAAGAACTTGTTCCCGATTTTTTAATTAGATCTATGGACAATTCTTACACTGTTGTAGAAATCGAGAGACCAGATGTTCCAATTTTGACAAAAGCAGGAGAACTTTCTGCTCAGACAACTCATGCTAAAAGGCAGGCTCTAGATTTTAGAACTTGGGTTCTTAAAAGTGGTCATTATGCTGCCCAACGTTTTCCAGGTATTTATAATCCATATTGTTTGGTAGTTATAGGCCGTGAATCGGAGCTGAATGAAATGCAGATAGAAAGATTAAAACAAGAAAATGAATCAACTCAGGGTATACTAAAAATTGTTGGTTTTGACTGGTTATTAAGCCGTGTAAAATCGACTTTAGATAATATGATTAACTACGGTTTTGACCGGCAAAATTTCCAAGAAACTGTAAAGGAATAAAGTTCAAAAATGCTCTTATGTTTAATCCTCTTAAGTCAGCTTTTAATAAATTTAATAATTTAAAATGTCAGATATAGTTCCAGCTTGGTTAAAAGCTATGCAAAATGGTGCTTTAGGAGAAGCTAGAGCAAAAGCATTTTTAATGGACAGATTTTGGATATTGGAAAGATCCGTTGATATTGAGGGTGCAGACTTGATAATACAGCGACGAATAACACAGAGAAATCTTTTGGATAAAAAGCCACCGAATTTTGGTATTGTCCAAGTTAAATTTTTTGAATCGGAAAAAACTACTCAGTTTATTCCGACAGATTATATCTTGGATAAGCAGGGCAATGCTAGAGAAGATTTTTTTGTATTACTTCATACGGGATTTGAGGAACAGGCAAAAATATATTTTTTAACTGCTGATGTAATAAAGACAGATTTTCAGGAAGTGGAAGCGGCTGGTATAAATAAGTTCAAGATTAAAGGTTCACAACTTTTTAGAACAGAAAAATATCTTGTTAAGTCAAATTCTAATACTCTTACAAGAATCGAAAATAGACTTGAATTTGCGGACTTTAAAAAAAATAGAGAATTCATCTCTTGGAAATTACCCAATACCATAACAAATACTTCAGCAATTCTTCCTGATTATCGAGAGGAAATAGAAAATTCTTGGGGTAACATTCCAAATGAATTTCAACGTATTAAAGATAATGCACTAAAATCTATGCGGGAAGTGGAAGAGATTTTTGACAGCCTTAAAGAAATTGCTAATGAGATTGACCCAATAAAAGCTTTCTCAAAAATAGAAGAATTTAACCTTGACTTTGGAAAGGATTATTACGGACCTTGGGGACGAACAATAACGGATGGTTTGTATGATGAAGATTTCTATTTTACTTGCAAAAACCACAAAGATAAAGTGGATAATTTGAAGAGCGATGGTTTGTTGGATGAATATATCGCAGCAAAGTCAGCTATCATAAGCGAAGTAATTGAATTCTTTTCTAATCGATTACCAATTGATAAGAATACTGTCCATTCGATGATTATAAGATTTTCTACTGCAAATTTTCAAATTCAATCAGTTAATCATCGTTTAATTAGTGCTTCCGAATATTTTAATGTACCAAATACATTAAACAAGTTTGGAGTTGTAAATATACCTAATTACTACAGTGGAATAAAAGATATTTCTGAAGATACCTTTGAATATTATTGGCTGGCAGGGCGAATAATTATAGATGAACAGTGTAACGTGAATTTAATTGATCTTTATAGGAAAAATCTTCATTCTGTTTATAGAGAATGCTTGGATAAAATGTATGATTTAAAATATGAAATAAAAACTTTTTAATATTGAAAATAACTATGGAATTAGAACAGAAAAAACTTGAGTTAATGGAGTCTTATGTTGCTCCTTTTCTAAAAGAGAAAGAAGAATTAATTGAAGAAATTAAAAAACATATTGAATATCATTTTAATGAAACTCCTGACTGCCTTTATGATATTAGGGATTTTATTAATAATAAGGATAGCAAATTTTCGCAATCCGTTATTTTAACTCAACCTCGAATACACTTTGCTGGATATGATATCTCGATTTTTGAGGGGCAGTTCTTGTCAGAAACATACATTAAAGCACAAAAAGTTTTAGATGATTTTAAAAAAGAAACAGAAACGCTCTACAAAAATTTAGCAGATATTGTTATAAAAAAAATGGACGCAGAAGAAGAACAAGAAGGAGGGAGGAAGATAAAAAATTAAGTATATCAAGATTATTTATATAGCAAAGATTTCTAATTTGTACACGTTATGAAGATTGTGGAAAATGTAATTCTTAAGAACAATATAAAATCTTTGATAGGTGATTTTTGAAAAAGCTCAACCTTCATTATATGATCATATTATAGTTAAAAAATCCCTGTTTAAAATAGAGTGCACCCAAAAGTTTAGACAAAATTAAATAATCTTTTGATAATAAAGAGTTCGATATTCTATCGGACTCTTTCCTTTTAAATTAAGTCTTATTCTGTCATTATTGTAATAGTTAATATATTGATGGATTTCTTCTTTTAATTCCCGTATTGACTTAAATTTCTTCAAATAAAACATTTCGGATTTTAGTGTTCCAAAGAAATTCTCTATTATGGCATTATCCAGACAATTTCCTTTTGGGGACATACTTTGGATAATTCCTTTTTGCTTTAAAATATTTTGGTAGGGCTTCATTTGATATTGCCATCCTTGATCTGAATGAAGAATCAAATTCTGGACGTTTTTTATTTTTCTAAAACTTTTTTCAGCATATTAATAATTTGGGCAAAAACAGGCTTTTCTGAAAGTTCATAGCTTATAATCTCTCCGTTAAATAAGTCAATAATAGGAGACAAATAGAGTTTCTTCCCAGAAACGTTGAATTCTGTAATATCGGTAGCCCATTTTTGGTTTGGATGATTTGTTTTGAAGTTTCTTTCCAAAATATTCGGTGCTATCTTTCCTTGTTTTCCACGATAGGACTTATATTTTTTACCCCGAATCAAACTTTTCAACCCTAAGTCTTTCATCAATCGCAAGACTGTTTTATGATTGATAATTATACCCCTGTTTTTTAACTCCAAAGTTATTCTTCTATATCCAAATCTTTCTTTATGCTGGTGATAAATTAATTGTATTAAGTTTTTAATATTATTATATTTATCCTCAACCTTACTACCTGAAAGATGATAATAAAAACTGCTTTTTGCCATACCTGAACAATTCAGCAATATTGCTAAACCATACTTTGGCCTTAACTCTTCGATGGCTTTTGCTTTTTGTTGGCTAGAGCTAAGGCGTCTAACTTTTTTAGATAATCGATCTCAGCACGAAGTCTTTCATTTTCAAGCAAAAGCTCTTGCTCTCTTGTCAAGAATTGTTCTGACTTCTTCTTTTTACCTTTATTATCATTCATTATTTTAAGTCTTCCTCTCGGATTATTTTCTAAACCTAAAATACCATTTTTTTCATAATCCTTTTGCCAGTTCAATACTGTCGATTGAGCAGGGATATTAAATCTAATACAGGCCTCTCGTTGAGAAAGATTCCCCGACTCAATGGATCTCAGAACTTTAAGTTTGAATTCCAGACTGTAGGATCGGTTCTTGCTGGGTTTAAGTCCGGATATACCATACTTCTTGTAAAATCCAAGCCATTTACGAAGGTTAGATTCATTAAACCCTTTTTCTAATGCAATCGATGCTATTGAACGATGAGAACTTATATGAAGTTTTATACAGTTCAACTTAAAATCAATGCTAAATTTTTCTTTTTTATACATAAAAAATGCCCCTAAAAAGTGTCTAACTTTTTGGGGGCAGTCTAAAACAGGGATTTTTTTTATAAATCTATCTTTTTTCGGCGTGGTAATCCTATTTCATGTTCTTGGGGATATGGACTCCGATGAGTCATGCTCACATCCTCCCGAAGACTTCTTTGAATTTCCTGAGATTTGTCTTTATCCATTGAGTAGCGGGGATCTGGAATAAGAGGCATTTTAGCCATCTTTGTAATAGTAACAGTAGGAAAGTGATAATCTACTTCGACTGTACCAAGCAAGAGATAAATGCCTCCTTCTTTAAATGGAAATTTTCTAAGGCTGTCTGGAAAATGAGCCGTATCAAAATACTGTCCTTCTGCATCAATCCAAGTTCCAAAGTACATATCGTCTTTTTGTCCCGGATGATTTTTCTTTTTGATGGGGACATGTTTCCTTGAAATAAGATAAGCAAGCATTTTGACTTGCTTCTTATGGTATTTCAGAAGATCTTTCACCAGAACATGCCCTCTGTATTTTGTTTTCAATAAATCAAATATGGAATAGGAAACTGGAAATCCAAGTATTTCGATTTCATCAAAAGCATCCTCAAAAGGATCCCTTTGAATTGCAGGTAATTGATAATCTCTTTGAGGCTGATCAAATAATGAAATCGTTTTGGTTCTGTATTGATTCTTTGACAACAGAAATCTGATTTCAATCAATAGTTCATGTTTTTGTTTACCGGTAAACCTGAATGCTCCTACAAAAATAAGTATCTGTAATGTTTCTATGCCAATTGGAATTCTTTTTACAAAATCTTCCAATGACTTATAATTTCCGTTTTTGTTTCTCTCTTCAGGGATCAATTCTTTAATAAGGCCTTCCAATCTTTCAATATGCATTAAGCCTAAGTATACCTCCTTTTCATAGAGGGTTGTTTGATACTCACTGAGATTTACACATGGATTGTGAATGACGGCTCCTGACATTTTAGCTTCATGAATATATACTTCTGTTCTGTAAAACCCACCTCCGTTGTTGATGGCTGATACCATAAATTCAATAGGGTAGTGAACTTTTAAGTATAAACTCTGATAGCTCTCTACGGCATAGGAAGCTGAATGGGCTTTACAAAAGGAATATCCAGCAAAGGATTCTATCTGCCGATATACTTCTCTGGATAATTGCTCGGGGTGTCCTTTTTTCTTACAGGATTCAAAAAAATCATCTTTTAATTTCTGTAGTGCAGATAATGATCTGCCCTTACCACTCATTGCTCTTCTCAATACATCTCCATTGGCGGCAGATACACCGCCGAAATGCATGGCAATTTTTATTACATCTTCCTGGTATACCATAATGCCATAGGTTTCACCGAGCTCTTTTTCAAAGACCTCATGAAAATATTCAAAATGACCGGGGTGGTTATGTCTAAAAATATATTCTCGCATCATCCCACTTTGGGCAACGCCTGGGCGGATAATAGAAGAGGCAGCTACCAATACTTTATAATTATCACATTTAAGTCTTCTCAATAACCCTCTCATAGCCGGTGATTCAATGTAAAAACAACCTATGGTTTTTCCAATACTCAGTAATTCGTTGCATGTGGCTTCATCTTTTGACAGGGTTGTATCCTGAATATCGATGGTAATGCCTCTTTTTTCCTCAATGAGATTTACTGTATCTTTTATGGTTCCCAAGCCTCTTTGAGACAAGATGTCAAATTTTTCCAGACCAATGTCTTCAGCAGTATACATATCAAACTGAACAATCGGAAACCCTTTTGGAGGCATTTCCAATGCAGAGTACCGAGTGATGGGTTCTTCAGAAATCAAAATCCCACAAGAGTGCATGCTCCTTTGATTAGGAAAATTTCTTAAGAGTTCCTCATACTTGTAAATCAACTGAACAATTGAGTTTTGATCATGATGGTTTTTCGGCTTTTTGGAGAGTTCACCCAATTCATCTTTAGGTAAACCAAATGCTTTTCCAAGTTCTCTGAACCTTGATCTGCTTTTAAACTCTACGTTGGTTCCGCAGAAAGCCACATGATCTTTTCCATATTTTGAAAATATATATTCCAAAATCGTATCCCGGTTTTTCCAGCTCCAGTCAATATCGAAATCAGGAGGTGTTTTTCGGTTGAGGTTTAAGAACCTTTCAAAATACAGATCCAGTTCCAGAGGGCATATATCGGTAATTCCAATACAATAGCTGACAATGGAATTTGCTCCGCTTCCTCTACCAACGTGCATAAAACCCATACGATTGCTGTATTGTATGATATCCCAGGTGATCAAAAAATAGGAGCAAAAATTAAGCTGGTCAATTACTGCCAGTTCTTTCTCGACTCTTTCTTTAGCCTGAAGATGATTGGTGCCATATCGTTTATGCAAACCTTCATAAGCCAGCTGTTTTAAAAGCAAGAAATCATTCTCCTTGCTGTCAGTGAAATGTTTTTTGTTTTTTGGAGTTTTAAAATCAAATTCAAAACTGCTTGCCTCAACAATATATTGGGTATTCTGAATAATTTGAGGATAGTATTGATATTTTTCTAAAAGCGTCCTCTTACCGATAAAAGTTTCATTGCTCTTGCAATAATCATTTTTTGATAATTTGGTAATCAATGTATTGCCTGCAATAGCTCTAAGGAGCTTGTGAAGTTGATATTCTTCTTCTGTTTTGAAAGTGACAGGCTGCAGAATTATCATTTTAGAAATCAAACATTGCCATTCCGGTTTTATCAGAAGGTTTAATTCATCTGTTCTTATTCCTATAAATTCATGATCAAGGAGATTATCGGGAATATTCTGCAGGGGATAGATTACAAAAGTATTTTTCAAATCAGGATTTGTTTTTGGAATTTCTATTCCCTCACAGTTGTAATCTGTCAAAAGCCTGTTAACTTCGGCAATACTCTCCTGGTTTTTGGCAATGCATATATAATATAATTCATTTTCAACTCTTATTTCTACCCCTACAATCGGTTTGATATTCTTTTCCTGACATAATTTATAAAAATCATAAATTCCTGTAATAGTGTTGATATCGGTCAAGGCCAGCACTTTTAATTTATAGTCAACAGCCTGCTGAACTAGATCTTCCAGAGATAAGGTACCGTATCGCAAGCTGTGATAAGTATGACAATTGAGAAACATAATCAATAAAAACTAGCTTAATATTCCTGAAGCCCTTCCTACACTGGAGGAGCCAAATCTATTTTTAATCTTATCCAATGTCTGATACAGAGATATCAATTCCTCAGTATCTTCAAAAAGATCCATCTGATGGCAGCCATGAACAAGCCCTGTAAATCTTACCCCAATAAGTCTAATTCTCATTCTTCGGGTATAGACTTTCTTGAAAAGCTCAAGGACATATCGTAACAAGTTATGATCTGCCGAAGTGTAAGGGATTTTACATTGTTTGGTTTCCGTATCAAAATTGGCATACCGGATCTTTACCGTAACAGTTGAGGTCAGCCATTTTTCCTGCCTTAGCTGATAGCAAAGCTTTTCCACCATTCCGGAGAGAATACTGTGAATATTTTGTATATCAATAGTATCCTGTGAAAAGGTATTTTCAGTGGATATAGATTTTCTCTCAGAATAGGGTACAACGGGAGTTTCGTCAATTCCATGGGCTTTTTTCCATAGAACTGTTCCATTTTTTCCAACCAGCTGCTGCAGGATATCAACAGGCATTTCCGAAAGGGTTTGTATAGTCTTTACACCCAGCCTTGAAAACAGTTGAAAAGTTTCAGGTCCTACCATCGGAATTTTCTTTACCGACAATGGGTTTAAGAAGGGTTGTATATTCTGTGCCTTGACTTCCAGTCTTCCCGGTTTTGCTTCCCCGGTTCCAATCTTTGAAACTGTTTTATTGGTAGACAACGCAAAGCTTATTGGTAAACCTGTGTTATTGGTTACTGCATCAGCAATATCATTTGTCCATTGGTAGCATCCGAAAAACTTGTCCATTCCGGAGAGGTCAAGATAAAATTCATCAATGCTTGCTTTTTCCAAGACCGGAACTTTTTCCCTGATAATATCTGTTATGGTATGCGACATATTGGAATAATATTCCATGTCACCTTTTATGACTAAAGCTTCAGGACAGAGCCTTAAAGCCATTTTTATGGGCATTGCACTCCGCACCCCAAATTCTCTTGCTTCATATGAGCAAGATGCTACCACGCCACGGTCTCCACCCCCTATGATAACGGGCTTTTTCTCCAATACAGAGTTTTTAAGCCGCTCACAGGAAACAAAGAACGTATCCAAATCCATATGTGCAATTGCTCTTTCCATGTTACAAAATTAGTCACGTTTTGAAACTAATTTTGTATTTTTGTTGTCTAAAATTGTAACAATGTCAAAATTCTCTGATAACATCGTGTTTTTGAGGGGAAAGAAAAATATGACTCAGCAAGAACTGGCAGATCTATTATTTCTTACCCGATCCAGATATGTTGCCTATGAATATGGTAGAACAGAGCCTCCTATTGAAATATTGCTTAGAATTTCAAAATTCTATAACATCAGCATCGACCTATTGTTGACTGTAGATGTCAGAAAATTTTCAATCGATGAAATAATGGAGCTTCCTGAGAACAGGATTGTTCTGCCTATAAAGGTTGATCAAGATGGAAATAATCAAATTGAGATTATTCCCCAAAAAGCTTCAATGGGCTACCTAAATGGCTACGGAGATCCGGAGTACATAGAAAGTCTGGAGACCATATCATTGCCTTTTTTAAAAGGGGGTAAGTTTAGGGCATTTCCAGCTGACGGAGATTCAATGCCTCCCTATAAGAACGGAACCTATATCGTTGGAAAATATGTAGAAAATCTTTCGGACTTGAAAACGGACAGAACGTATGTTTTCATTACCACTAATGATGGTATCAGTTACAAAAGATTTCAGTTTCATGAAGCAGATGGTATATGGGTTAAGGCTGACAATCAATTTTATGAGCCTTATAAAATTCCATTGCCTGAAATTAAAGAAATCTGGGAATTTGCCTGTAGTATTAATACCAAAGAATATGAGCCTGATGAATTTGCAGAACATCATATTCAAAACTTTATCACAGAAATTAAAACTGATATCAAACAGATCAAAGAAAAAATAGGAGATAGGAATTGAATCTATTTTGAGTAAATGGCGTAATCAAAAACTTCCCCGAAGGGAAGTAAAAACACAAATGATGAAAAAATCCCGTAGTAACGGGATATTGCTAAGATAGATATTTTAATATAAAGTTATCATGACCCAGCTGAGTTTATTTGAGGCCGAAGAATTCTATGAGTTTCCAAAAGATCTTTTGGAATACAAAGAAAATTTCCTGAGCAGGGAAGAAGCCGACCTGCTTAAAAACGAATTATTGGATACTGCTCCCTGGGAACAGCGTACCCAGAAAATGTACGATAAGATGGTGCTTACTCCACGGTTGACTGCTTGGTATGGAGATTCAAAATATAATGATTCTGATGAAGATAAAAAGCCAACGAATCCATGGACTCCTGAATTGTTTTCATTAAAAGAAAGAATAGAAAAAGAGTTCGGTTATCAATTCAATGGCGTATTACTCAATCTTTACCGTGATCATAATGATTCCGTCGCCTGGCACCGAGATAAGGAAAGCCGATATGGAAAACGTCCTGTCATCGCATCCATTAGCCTAGGACAAACCAGAAACTTTGATTTCAGAAAAAAAGACCATCATCAGAGTAAATACAGTCTGCCACTTCCTCATGGCTCCTTACTTATCATGAAAGGAGATCTTCAGGAAAACTGGGAACATAGAATTGCCAAGTCAACAATATCTATGCAACAACGTATCAATTTAACTTTCCGCTTGATTAATATAGAGTAAATTTAATACCCGAATAAGAAATAAAATGTATTACGAACAACGATATATAAAAACGCCAAAGAGTAGTTTAGAAATTCAGCTTATTGATGAACAAAGCAAAAATACTCTTTCTGATATTTTAGCTCAGAATAATAGAATTGTTTTGCTGGGGAATCCTGGAATAGGCAAGTCAACCGAACTTAATATTTTATTTGATCTTTTAGAGGTAAAAAAGGAAGACGATTTAAATTTTCCATTCAGAATTGATCTGAAACACTTTCGTGCAGTTTCCAAATTTGAAGATTTAATTCATTTTAAAAAATGGGAAGAACTTCCATGTATAACTTTTATCCTTGACGGACTTGATGAAATTGCTGCTATTCAAGATTTTATTTCAGAGTTGGAAAGCTTTCTAAGTAAGAATGAGGATAAGAATATAAATGTTGTTATTAGTTGCAGAACAAATATTTATGAAAAATATTTAATTAATATTTCAGGGTTTAAATACTTCTATCTTGATGGATTGACAGACAGGCAGATCAATAACATACTTGAAAAACGTATTTCCAAACTACTAAATAATGGTGAGCTAAACAAATTCAGAGTATATTTAGAAAATCCCTTTAATTTAAATTTGTTTTGCGAGTACTATGAGAGTAAAGGATCTTATCCAGAAACTCAAGCAGAATCTTGGGATTTATTTATTGAAAATGAGTTAAAAAAGCTAACTAAAGATAAGCTGAAGAAACGAGAGGAAATTGTTATTCCTCATATCAAGGACTGTTTGAAAAAAGTTGCTTTCGCTAGTGAATTAATGCAGCAGAATTATATTTCAGAGGATCATGTTTATGAACTTTTAGGTAAGGATGATAAATCGACTTTCGAGCAGATATCATTTATCGAAAAGCTACCGGATTCTGGTAATTATACTTTTAGACACAAGAATTATCAAGAGTTTTTTTCTGCAAAGCTCCTAGCAGAGTTTAGTACAGAACAAATTATTTCGCTTATCAGACTTACTCCGGAAGAAAATATAACAAAACCCTCTTTGTTTAATACAATCACATTTTTACTTAACATAGTTGATGATGATAAGCTTGCTGATATTGAAAAATGGCTTCTGGAAAATGAGCCTGAAGTTTTATTTTTAACAGAAAAGGGTAGGCTAGGTGAATCTATACAACATCAAATATTTAGAAGGTATTTTAATGAGATTTCTGTAGAAAAAACATTTTGGTTTGGAAAAGACAGAAGATTTTCAATTGATAAGATTGCAGAATTTGCAGATATTGATTTTTTGATAGAAATTATTAAAAAAGGCAATCATTTTCGAAGTGTTATTTCAGCATTAGATGTTCTTTCCTTTACCGATTCAAGTAATAGAGATTTTGAAATTAAGGATATATTTCAAGATATGATATTTTCAGGGGGAAGATATAAGGAAGAGGCTCTACGGTCATTCAGATCAAAGGGTTTTCATAAAAATGATCAGCAACTTTTTAAGGAAATCGCAACCCATTTTTATGATGACTTCTCGCCAGAAATTAACCATCAGATTATTGCGATGATTGCTGATTTTCAAAATGTCGACGAATATTTTGATATATTAATCAATTCATTATATAAGCTTTACGAGATTAGACCAGAACGAATTAAAGATAATACGATGCGTGGGACTCGATGGCTTTTAGAAAAAATATTCTTAAAAATTAAAAATGCTGAGAATTTTTTAGCAGTATTAAATGTAATTTTTAACTCCAAATTTGATTTAAAGCTTACTGATTTCTACAGCAAAGATTTCAGAGAAAAACTTATAGTAAGAATCCTATTCTTTGTTGATAAAGAAAATGACTTTTTATTCAGAGTAATTGATGCTTTTTTAAGGCCGGAAGACAGCTTTATCTATAGGAGAGATAATATTTTAGTTGAGATTATCAACCGTACATCTAAAGATATAAATGCTTTCAGATATATTGTCAATACCTATGGACTCTCAGATAAAAATTACCTCCTATTATGCCTGTTTAATAATCAAATATGTGTTGATTATTTAGTAGAAAGATACATAAATAAAGAGCTGAAGATTCAGAAATTAACTGATATCAACTATTTACGAAACAGGTATTTTAATAATTCTTTCGAATTGGGATATTACTTTGAAAAAGTATTCAAAGACGCAGGTTACGAATTCCCTGATGATTTACCTAATAAAAAACAAATGGCTCAAGAAGATTTAAAGAGAAAAGAACTTATTCAAAGTAATTTTGAGATTCTTTTCAATAAAGAAGCTATGGCTTACAAAGTGGCGGAGGTTTTCGATACAAATAATATTGAAGATATGACATGGAAGATGATTCATAATATAGAATGGGACTGGTATACAACGGAAGATATTCATGGTGTCCATCATTCAGTTTTTAAAGCCATTGGAACTTCTGTGAGAGATACTGAAAGCAAAACAAAAGAGGATGTTATTAAGCATATTGGCAATGATTATTTTTTGCTTTTCCAGATTAAAGATAAAATTAAAGATCGAGAAAATGAGGGTTTTGAAGTAAAAGAGGAGCATATTGCTTACATTAAAACTTTCGCATTAAAATTTGCTAAAGAATTTAAGTTTGATAAAGTAATCAATATTAAAAGTGATGGAAACTTAGGTCTTTACAACGGTTATTATGTACTAAAATTGTTATACTTTTTTGATAAAAAATATGATATTAAGTATTCACAGGATTTTTATTTAAAGACATTGAGATATTGCAATATTTTTGGTAGTGCTGAAGGTACTATACAATTTGTTAAAGATAGGGTTGCTGATATAAAATTATTTAATGAACAAATTATTTATAATCTGAATAATGAGATGCTAGATTCCAGCTCATTAAAAGATCATATTGAATATGCAATAGAAAATAAACTAGAGGAGGCCTACAATGTAATTGAAGAGAATTTTTTAAATGACAGGTTTATTTATTCACAAAAAAACTTTTTATCGAAGTATGTAGAATTGATACCCAAAGCAAAGCAGATAATTTTTTTAGAAAAATGTTGTACAGAAATTGATTCCTACTTGTGTTGGAGAGCAGTTGAAGTAACGGTGGAAAAGAAGATAAACGAAAGCTTCATCTTAAGGATTGCTAAGCAATATCTTGATGAAAAAAAGGATCCGTTTGTCTTTGCTTCGGATGCTTTAAATGTCCTTTTTCATTGTAATGCTGAAGGAACTCTGTCAACATATGCAGGATTACTTCGTAATTTCAGTCAAACTGTACGGAAAGACTATAGGGATGATTATAATATCAGGGATATTTCTAACTATAAACGTTTAGACGAATTACCTATGTTGGTAGAGATTTTTGAGATTGCTTATGATGAAAATTTAAAGAAGGATACTTTTGATTTCCATCATTCTCAAAACGTTTTTAAAGCCTTGGTTTCGAGTTTATCAGATACAAAGAAAGGTTATAAAGCAATCCATGCTATACTCTACGACTTGAAATCAAAAATTTCAGATAATGACAGTAAGTTATTTTATGTAAATATGTTAATCGATGACTCTCAATTATCATACTATGCTTCCATTTCAAAGCCTTTTACATTTAAAGATGCAAAAAACTATTTAGAGTATATAGAAAACAATGATAAACAAAAGACAATAATTATGGGTGACTATTTTGATTTCAAGGGAGCTAATTTGAAGAATACTCAAATTGGGGGTAAAGGCAATACATTAAATGTTTATTCAAATAATGAAGATCTTAACAGGGCAAAAGAAATCTTAAAAGAATTTGAACAAATCAAGATCGATAACGAAGAATGGAAGAATATCTTCACAGAAGGTCTTGCTGATTTAACATCTTTGTCGGAAGAGCAATCTGAACCGGAGCAGGAAAAGTCAAAAAGTACTTTACGAAAAATTCACGATTACATACTGGATATTGGTAAAAGAACCAATGACTGGAAAAACATAGCTGTGCTTCCGGTAGAATTTCATGATAAAGTTCCAAAACTAATAGAGTTAGGTAATAGTTTACTTAGAGTGCTACACTTAAAATAATTTTTCAAAAATATTTTAGGATTAAAATTACTATTATAAAATCTAAGATGTAAGATCAATCAAAATTCTTCAAAATTAGAAAATCATTAAAATCATCTATACAGTAGTTAGTAATCGAACAGAGGTTAATTCTATAATTTTCATCCCGACACAATTCTGAAAATAAAACTTCACCCAGCATTTCCATATTCTTAAAAGTTGTTTTGATAATTCTACTAAGATATCTTTCAACATCATAGTTAAGGTTTTCTTCTTCTAAAATATTAGGAAGCAAATTGTCCTTAGTAAATAAATCCTTTATAGGAATTCTCATAAGAAGCTTTCCCGAATCTCTAGACAACATAATGTCTTTTCCCTTGTGAATAATACTGTCTCTTATTTTTTTTGTATCTTCTAGATCTGATTGAATATATTCTAAGTATCTAACAACTTCAGGTGGTAACTTGTCACTATTATTTGGATTTTGAGCAAATGTTACCAAATTATTTATTGAATCTTTTTGAGGATATTGTTTAAGCTGCTTTTCATTAAGACAAATTTTGATAAAGTGATAAAAAAAGTCATACAAACTTCTAAGATTTGTAAAAATATTTTCTAGAAGTAATACTGTATACAAATCCCCTTTATATGTACCAACTTCAATATTATTATTAATTTCTTTAAATAAACACTAGTTCATAGATATATTATGAAGATCGTTAGTATATCCATTTAATGCTGACTTAATTTTACCATATTCTCTTAATTCATTTTGCGAATAATTTTTTAATGGTTCACCTGAACCTGTATATGTGGAATAGTACCAAGAAGTCATTACTGAAAGAAGTAATGAAGAAAAAGTTTCTTCACCTACTTTAAATCCTTCACGCCCAGTAAGGATAGTACCTTTTATCACAAGTCTCTTCTTATCCATAGAAGTCTTCATACTATAGGAATGTTATTAATAGTTTTAGTTTTTATCAAATGTATTTAAAATTAACATATGAACTTTAATGAAACCTTTGAAAATGATTCGTTTATCACAAATAAAGATTATTGAAAATGTTGGTTGATAAGGTTTTAATTTGTTGTTTATCAGTTTTTTATAATGTTAACTCATATCGAGTTAATTTAATAATTGTGAGTTTATACTATTCTTTTCTCTTCTTATTTTTCTTTGTGCTTTATGAAAACTTCTTCGTTACTACGAAAAAGTAGTGATTTTATATGATTTCTGTTGGTCAATTTTACATCACCAACAATCATAAAAATCACAGTTATGAATATTGAAAGAACAGAATTTATAGCCTGGATGGAGAGAATCATGGAAAGATTTGACCTACTGAAAGAACAGATGCTTAAGAACCAGTCCAGATTTATAGAAATAGACGGGGAGCAGCTTCTGGATAACCAGGATGTTTTACAGCTTTTAAAAATAAGTTCCCGATCATTACAGCGGTATCGAACTGATAAAAAGCTGCCTTACTATACCATCAGCGGAAAGCTGTATTATAAGCTTTCTGATGTCCATCAATTGATCAGAGAATGTTTAAACTCTTGATAGTAATAAGACATCAACAGCCAAATTATTCATCACCATTCCAATCTTTTAGAGCATCTTAATTGACCTATACCTTGGTTGCATTAAATGAAATACAATGGAAAATGAATTGATAAACTCTCAGGAACCCAATGAACTCAAACCATCAACAGACACACTCCTTGTCCTGAACATTCATACCAATCAGGTTGAAATGGTCAAAGGAATTGATAAAGATGGAAACCTTCAAAAAGTTCCTCCACAAGAAAAAAAGGATAATGAGCAGCTGATCAGCGTTGATAAACACGGAGATATTTTCTCCAACTTCTTTTCCAACTTTTACCGGCAGCTCAAAAATCCCACGCATTTCAACTTTTTCAAAGTTTCAGAATACGATGCTGTTAATACCGCTAAGGATCTTCAGAAGTATGTTGATCAGGCATCACCTGAAGAAAAAGAAAAGCTGCAAGACTACGAAATTTTACCTCAACACAACAACAATCCAAAAAATCAAAATACAATGGACAACAACACAGACAATCAGGAATATCGTTTTCAGCCTGAACAGATCGACTGGAAAACGATGGAAAAGTTCGGACTTAATCAGGAGAAGCTTGAAAAAATGAATGCGATGGATGCATTACTTAGGGGATTTAAAACCAATACACTAATTCCCATCACCATTAATCTGGGAACGGCGGTCAGTAAGATGGATATCCGATTATCCCTTCAGACAGGAGATACAGGACAGGTTGCCGTTCACCTGCATGGAATCCGAAAAGAGCCCAGTCTCAATAATAAATTTCTGGGTCATCAGTTCACGGATGAAGACAAGAAGAATCTCAAAGAAACCGGGAATATGGGCAGGGTAGTAGATCTGGTCAATCCTAAAACGGATGAAATCATTCCATCGGTTATAAGCCGTGACCGTTTAACCAATGAGTTAGTAGCTTATCGAGCGGAGTATATGAAAATCCCTGATGAAATCAAAGGAATTAGGCTTGATGAACACCAAAAACAAACGTTACTGGAAGGAGGACCATTGTATCTTGAAGGGATGACTTCCAAAAAAGGAGAATTGTTCAATGCCACCGTACAGTTCAATGCAGATAAGCGCTATGTAGAATTTCTGTTCAATAATAATCAGACACCGCAACAAAGACAACAACACAATCAACAGCAAACTCAACCTACGGCTCAAGAAGCACCCAAAATATTCAGAGGAAAAGAACTGGAAGATTCACAGTATGAAAAGTTCAAAGCCGGGCAAACCGTTTACGTTGACGGTCTTACCGATGCTAAAGGTAAAGCCTATCAAGGCTATATTACCTTCAACAAAGAAACTTCCAAAACCGATTTCTCTTTCAATCATCCTAATAAACTTAAAGAGGAGGCAAAGCCTACAGAAGATCATAAAACCCAAACTGCGGTTAACACCCATGGTAAAACCAATGAAGCTACTAAAAATGTGAACGAGCCTTTAGAATCCAAACAGCAGCAGCCTGTTAATAAACAGCAGGAAGACCAGCAAAAAAAGGTTAGAAAACCAAGAGGGCAAAAACTATAATAAACATCTAAATCCATCATATGAAAGCAATCATCGCAGAAAAACCGAGTGTAGCAAGAGAAATTGCACAATTGTTAGGAGCTCATGAAAAGAAAGATGGTTATTTATCCGGTAATGGCTATTGTGTCACTTGGGCATTGGGACATTTGATATCATTAGGAATGCCGGAAGATTATGGTATAAGAGGCTTTAACAAAGCCTCTTTGCCTATCTTTCCCAAGCCCTTTATTCTGACTCCCAAAAAACTAAAGAAAACAAAAGGCTATGAGCCTGATCCTTCCGCTTTAAAACAGCTCATCACCATACAACAAGTTATCAGTCAATGCAGCAGTATTATTGTGGCTACAGATGCCGGAAGGGAGGGAGAGCTGATCTTCCGCTATATCTATCACTACATACAATGCAACAAACCCTTTGAAAGACTCTGGATCAGTTCCCTTACTGAAAAGGCAATACACGAGGGTTTTAAAAACCTTCAGCCAGGCGATGCCTTTGACGGTTTGTATCAGGCAGCTAAAGCCAGGAGTGAAGCGGACTGGCTGGTAGGAATCAATGCTACCCAGGCATTAACCATCGCAGGGAACCAAGATGTTTATTCATTAGGCAGAGTACAAACACCAACCCTTGCTTTAATCTGTCAACGATTTCTTCAGCATCAAAACTTTACCAAGCAAAAGTACTTTCAAATCCAGCTGAGCCACAGAAAAGAATATACAGATTTCACCAGCCTTTCATTATTGCAGTGGGAAGAAAAAAAGCAGACAGAACAAATCCAAAAATCCATAGAGCGGGAGGGAAGAGCTGTTGTAGAAGATGTATCTGTTACAACAGTACAGGAGCAATCTCCGTTACTTTTCGATCTCACAGAATTACAGAAAGAAGCCAACAGGAAACTGGGGCTTTCTGCTGATGAGGTTTTACAAACAGCCCAAAGCCTCTATGAGAAACAGTTCATCACTTATCCCAGAACCGGCAGCAAGTATATTCCTGAAGATGTATGGACTGATATTCCTGAGCTGGTCAGAATACTGAATCAGACCGAACCCTTCAAAACAGCCATAACCCATTTAAAATTCGGAAACTTCAACAAGCGGATTGTGAATGATCTAAAAGTTACCGACCATCACGGATTACTCATAACCACCAAAACACCTTCTGCACTTAGCGCTACGGAAAAAGCCATTTACGAGATGATTGCTTACCGCTTATTGGAATCCCTATCCCATACCTGTATAAAACAAGTCACCCAAATCCAGATAAAAGTCCATCATTATGAATTCCAGATCAAGGGCTCAAAAATACTCAACAAGGGCTGGCGTGCCATCAAAGGAATTCTCACTGACAATGAAAATTTCGATAATAAACATGAAGTCCTTACTGAACTTCCGGAATTCAAAACAGGAGATGAACTGAAAATATCAAAAACAGAATTATTGGAAAAAGTAACACAACCACCCAAACTTTATACAGAAGCCGACCTCTTATCAGCGATGGAAAATGCAGGCAGATCTATTGAAAATAAAGAAGAACAGAAAGCGCTATCCAATATCGGCATCGGAACCCCAGCCACCAGAGCTTCCATTATTGAAACCCTGCTCAGCAGAAGCTATATCATTAGGAAAGGTAAAACCCTGCATTCCACCAACAAAGGCTTACAGGTTTACAACCTTGTCAAAGACAAAAAAATAGCCAATGTCCAAATGACCGCAGAATGGGAAATAGCACTGGATAGAATTGAAAAAGGTGAACTCAACAAAGACCAATTCATCAACGATATCCAAGCCTACACAACAGAAATCACCAGCGAACTCTTATCACTTCATATTCCTCAAGAAAACACCCCACAATTAAAATGCCCCAAATGTCAACAGCATCATCTGATCATCAAAGATAAAATTGTAAAATGTCCCGATGAACAGTGTAACTGGATTCTCTTCAGAATTACATGTGGAATACAACTCAGTATTAAAGATCTTACTTTGTTACTAACTCAAAACAAAACATCATTAATTAAGGGCATGAAAACCAAAAACGGTAAAAAGTTTGATGCTTTTATCATTCTAAAAAATGATTTTAGTGCATCATTTGAATTTGAAAAGAAGAATTAATTTCAAGAAAAATAATAATGTAAAGAAGCAGCCAATGAGCTGCTTCTATATTTTATATTTTTATCCAAATTTAACCCCTTTTTCATCTACGGTTTTTACCATTGCCGCATGGTTCATTATTAATTATGAAAGGAGACTTACAGGAGAACTGGGAGCATCGGATTGCTAAATCAATATTGGCTTTACCTCTCTGCGGTAGAACCAATCATTTTTTATAAACTGTCATATAAAATATAACTTTTAATTTCTGATGTAGAAAGCAATGTAAGAGTAAGATAAAAATATTTTATATTCTCTTATAATTTAACCATTTTCTTGACAAGAAGAATAAAAGAGATATTATGAGAACAATTGTAAAGGGCCACAAAAATATCTTCGATAATAGATATAAAATGAAAATACCAGCAAAAGATATAATAGAGAATATTAAGAATAATTTTTCTTTCCCAATAAGCTTTAAAAAATTATAAACAAATAACATTAGAAATCCAAAAAAAGTAAACTGTCCAAAATTATTTTGTAAATAATTGTAATTTAAAGCATTATTATAATCTGGACTTAACCAGATATAGGCGAAAAACATTACGCCGATAAAAGACATAATTAAAATAATAATATCTTTAGATTTTAGTGTTTTCATACATAATATATTTTAGCAACCTGCAGCTTCTAGACAGTCAACAGCTCCCCATCCAGCACCAACAAAGCCTATAACAGCACCTCCCCAAGCTCCGAAGAAACCTCCTGAAGCTCCTCCAACAACTCCACCAATTACAGTAGCTGCGATCATTCTTGGTTTCCATTTGGTTACACAAGCTTGGCAGGCTGGGTTTCTTTTTCCGGCCAAAGCAAGATTTTCTTCAACAATAAAATCAGCTTTTCCGATAACTCTTTCTATAAATTCTTTATTTTCACCGTTATACTTTAATTGAGGATATTTGTCATAGAGAGTTGCTAGTAAATCATTCATTTTATCAAGAGATTCTGATACTTCATCATTTGAATATCCTGTTAATTCTACGAAATACGCTTCTTTTCCACTTTCAAAATTAGCTTGATTAAAGTTCGTTCGGAAACCTTCTTTATTAGGCATATTCTCGAAAAGTGAAAATATGATACTTCCATATTCTATAAAATTCTCGTCTGTAGATAATTGTTTTACTAATTCATCTTCAGTTAATTCATCTGATTTTGCTGCTTGATTATTTGAAATGGTTTTTGATGACACAAGATTATCATCGACATTATTATCATTATTTGAACAAGATGTGAAAAGGGATAAGGACACGATTGTAAGAACAGTTAAAATTTTTTTCATTTTCTTTAGTTTAATTTGTTTGTATATATAATTGTGAATGGTTTGTGATAATACGTAAATAATTACCAAACCTTAAATTATTTACTTTAATGCTCTGGGATTTTCATGATTATTGTTATTTGACGAAAATAAATATTTTATCATATAAATCAAAATTTTATTTATATTTTTTGTTAATACTTAAATATACAAGCTTGAAACGACAAAACTAGTCGTATTAAATTTGAAGTTTCATCAGTCAACTAAGGTCCATTATTGGTCTTTTCTCTGAGGCTGAGCTGCTGTACCTTTTCCAAAGTAAAAATTTTTGTTGTGTTATTTATTAAACTGTAAATTATACACAACGTATCTTTAGTTGAGTACTTTATATAACAGATTATTTAGATGGTTTTCAATATGGTTTTTCAGAGACTACCATTTGACTTTATATATTAAGTAATACAATAATTTAAGCCATGGATAGCAATTTATGCTTTAGTAAAAATATAATACGACGTATTTTGTCGTTTTACAGATATATCTTTGCCTTATTAAAAAAAGTTAATCAATTTCATTTGGGCGAACTTTAAAAGGCTTAATTTTGCAGGCATAAAAAACATAACCATGAACAATAATTATTCTATACAGTTTGTGTATTTCTAATATACACGACTATAAACCACTATTCATTAACGTTAACTACAATATAGCATGAAAAAACTCTACATGGGTGCATTATTCTTATGCACTATTGGGATATTTGCTCAAGAGGTACTCTGGCAGAAAGACATAAAGTCCAATTCACAGGATTTTTTAAGCCAGATTACTACTACCATTGATGGGCAATACCTTATCGTGGGGAGCAGTATCCAAACGGACAAGCTCCAGCAAAACGGCAAACAAAACAATGGTTATGACTTTCACCTGATAAAATTGAATCAGCAGGGAGAACAGGTTTTCGAGAAATATTTATCAGGAAATAATCACGACTATTTATCTTCCACTGTCACTACCCAGGACGGTGGTTTTCTGATTTCTGGGACGTCCTATTCAGAAAAAGGACTTGATAAAAAAGAAGACTCAAAGGGAGGATCAGACATTTGGCTCATTCGGATCAATGAATTTGGTGATGAATTGTGGCAGAAAACATTAGGCACCTCTTCGAATGAAGAAGCGAGAGCAGTTATCCAGACTATCGATCAGGGATTCTTTGTTGCGGGGAATGTACAAAACTCCATTAAAGGTTATGGTTCTAAGGACGTCTGGATTGTAAGACTCAACAAAGATGGGAAAATATTATCTGAACAAACATTGGGAGGACGCGGACTTGATGAAGTTGAAAAGATGATCCCAACGAAAGACGGTGGAGCATTACTGGGAATTTATTCCAGAAGTGAAGCTGTAAGTGGAGATAAGACGGGTAAACAGACAGAAAACTTTGGTGAAGGCGACTACTGGATTGTGAAGCTTGATAAAAATGGCAAAGTTGAATGGGAAAAGAATTTTGGAGGGAAAAATGATGACCATATCAGAACACTAGCATTAACTTCAAATGGTTTTATTGTCGGCGGAGAATCCAGATCAGAAAGGTCAGGCAATAAAACTGTTGGTATTGAAGAAGGCATAGACCTCTGGTTGATTTCTTTAAATGAAAGAGGTGATGAGCAGTGGCAGAAATCCTATAATTTCAAGAATCGTGATATCCTGATGGGGATGAGTGTGATTCATTCAGCGGACGATAAATCATCCAAAGGAATTCTTTTAGGGGGGTATACTCAAGCTGAGGGAAGAATACAAACTGATGATGAAACGTTCTGGATGCTCTATATTGATCAGAACGGTAATGAGCAGTGGAGAAAGCACGTGGGTGGAGAATCAAGGAAAAAGGAGGAAAGGCTTTCAGATCTGAAACTCAACAGAGATGGTTCTATTATTCTGGCAGGAACCAGTGCAGAAGAGCTGGGTAAAGAAAACTGGAAGATTGTAAAATTAGGAGACAAGCAAGTAAGTGAGCTTCTTCCCCAATATGATATCAAGATCTATCCAAACCCTGTATCTGATTATGCTTATATAGAAATTGGCTTTGATTTTAAGGATGCAGATATTTTGTTGTACGATATGAGTGGAAGGCAGCTTCAGAGTCTGAAAACAAAAAATAGAGTGACAAAGATCAATACTCAGGCTTTGGTGCAGGGGGCTTATCTGGTGACGATAAAAACTGATACAAATAAAACGGCGAATGCAAAGCTGATTAAAAAATAAAATATAAATAATGAAAAAGGTATTTGTCATAATATTGTGGCTTTTAAATTTAGCTGACTTAAATGCACAAAATCAAAATAACATTAACCTTCCCACTTCACCTGAAGTGGCAATGTTTAAAAGGTTTGGAGATGTTCCTGTTGGTACATATACAGGAGTAGCACAAACGAATGTTCCTATCTATACAATTCGTGAAGCAGGATTTGAACTACCTATTAATTTGAATTATAATGCGTCCGGTATTAAACTGGATGATCAGGCTACATGGGTAGGATTAGGCTGGAATCTGATGCCCGAGGGCGTAATATATCAAGATGTCAAAGGAAAGGCGGATCAGAATGATGTAAGTTATGCTACCCCAAACGAATATACCCCATTTTATAACAGACTTGAATTATATCCGGGAGGAACAGGACGGTTTAAAGTGGTAAAACAAAAAGGATTTGTTGATTATGATTGGTGTACTATCGGTAACCAGCAAAACCCAGGATGTTTCCCTCCATCATCTCCAAGCGGATCTGATGGAAATACAGTTGTAAATGATATAGTATATAAAAAAAATGCTGAGGTAGATATTTTCAGATTTAATTTCTTT
This sequence comes from Chryseobacterium sp. 22543, assembly GCF_052044565.1. Lineage (NCBI taxonomy): Bacteria > Pseudomonadati > Bacteroidota > Flavobacteriia > Flavobacteriales > Weeksellaceae > Chryseobacterium > Chryseobacterium sp. 22543. The sequence continues at coordinate 759,165 of NZ_JBQENH010000003.1, read as the reverse complement.
GGACATAGTGGAAGTTTTTTCATTAATCTTCAGACCCGTGAGATTCTTCAGTTGGAGAAAAGTGAAGATATAAAATTTGAAGTTTATAATGATCAGATTATAGCTACTGATGATAATGGGATAAAATATTATTTTGGTCAAAAAGAAATATTTTCCAGCTACAATGGAACGCCTTTATCAGAAGAATTTTCAAGTAGAAGCTATAAAATCAGCAAAATAGTATTTCCAAATACGAAGCAGATCTCTTTTGAGTATCAGGATGCAAATTATAATTTTTATTCTTTTTCCCAACAGAGAAATATCAGAACTTCTGCTTATAGTTTAGGCCCCACTGATATGTGTTATGGAAAAATAAATTATCAGTTTGAACCAGCACAGGCCACATTAAATAATAGTAATGTGAAAATTTTGAAAAAAATTAAAACAGATGAACTTGAAGTAATTTTTAACCTTGGAGATAGACAGGATATTAATCTATACACTTGGAACAATCTTAAGAGACTTGAATCTATTGATTTTATAAATATAAGAAATAACAAAAAATTTAAATCTTTAGATTTTATTTATACCTATTTCCCTTATCAGGATGATTTTCCATCTGCCATTACTGAATTGCAAAACTTTACTCAGATGAAAGATGCATTTGGTAAAAGATTAAAGCTGGATAAAGTTTCTTTTTTTACTTATGATAATATCGGTAACAAGATCAGTAGCAATGAAGAATTTAAATTTGACTATGAGCTTTCCGCTACCTTACCTCCAAAAGTTTCTTTTGCTAAAGATTTCTGGGGATACTACAACGGACACTATAATAATAATTTATTACCTGATTTAAGCTTTTATCTCACTCCCGCAATGGGAGTACCAGTATATTACGAAGGGAATAATAGATATTCTAATAAAGACTTTGTAAGTTCTTATATGCTTAAAAGAATTGAATATCCTACTAAAGGCTATACTGATTATGAATACGAGCTTAATTCCTTTAAGAATCAGTTTATCCCTAGCCATGACCAGATATTCAACCTATCCGAAACAATCCATCTAAATAATAATGGTATTGGGGGATATAGCCCTTTAAACAATATATATGATTTTCCATATGACAAAGGAGGTTCTTTAAACTTTCATGCTGAATTTTCAGGAGGATTTGATGGTGGTCCTACTGGACCACAGTCTAAAAGATATAATTATTATCAGATGACTAATGCTAATGCCAGTATTAAACTGTTAAAAATTAAAAAGAATGCAGATGGCGGGGAAACTGTATTGGAAGTTATTAAAGAATGGAAGTTCGGGGAACTTACTAATAATACTGATTTCAGTCAGAATTATAATTTTCAGATGGATGGGGTATTCAACTTTATCAATTATAATGATCCAACAATTCAAAATAGAGTGGTTTTAAATATTGATAACAGTATGTATCAAGCTGCAGATATTTACCATTCCGCAGGCGTTAAAGTTTCTTTTACTATCGTTAAAAAACCTGATATAGGAAGTGATTTTACTTCTTATGGTCACGGACCCAGAATAAAATCCTTAAAAAATTATTCTGGTCAGGGAACTTTAGCAGAATGGAAACAATATGAATATGAAAGTGGAGTTCTTCAAAATAAAATAAGTCCTTTAAGGCAAATGGATTATTACTGTTTTAATTGCGGACAGGCAACCAACTGTTCAGGTTCTTATTCCTATAACAGTTTTTGGTCTATTACGGACCAGATTTCGTCTGGTGAATATGATGCAGTGGGATATGGTAAAATTACTGAAAGTACAGTGGATGTTAATAACCCGTTAAAAATAAAAGGAAAAACTGAATATCATTATAATAATGTAGAAAATGCTGTAGCAGACTACTTCCCTGTAATTAAAAATCAGCTTAATGGACTTTTACAACAAAAAGTGATCAAAGATGCAAATAATAATCCTATTGAATCTGTCACATATAAATACAAAAATCTAGTACCATTTAATCAATTTTATAGTGTTAGAGCTGAAAAGAAGTTTTTATTGAGTGGAAAAGATCCTATAATAGCCTCAACTGGAGAGTATGACGGTATTGCTAAATATCATTTTTATACTACTCCTATGATGGCAGAATCTCATAAAATTGATTCTATAATGACCCAACGATATTTTGGCAATAAAATTATCGAAAGCAAAGAACATTTCACTTATAATACCCTTGGATCAGTTGAGAAACATGAAGCAATAAATCCTGACCAGACGATAATTACAAGTTATAAATATTCTGAAGGAGGTAATAATCCTTATTTATTTAGTAAAGGAATTACTGGAATTCCACTGGAAACTGAAGTAAAAAAGAATAGCAATATTATTTCCAAAATAAAAACTCAATATCCATTATCCCAAGCTGATGCAGACTTAAAAACGTCAAGCCTTCCAATACCTTATGAAGTGCTTAACAAAAATTTGTACTCTGACGATATGGAAAAAATGGTTGTCTATAATCAATACGATTCCAAAGGAAATTTACAACAATATACTGCAAAAAATGGTGTTTCAACAGTGATCGTTTGGGGTTACAACCAAACCCAGCCCATTGCCAAAATAGAAGGAGCCAAATTAGCTGATATTCAACAGTCCTTAATTGATCCTATTGTGACAGCTTCCAATACAGATGCATCAGCAGCTCCCAACAACGATGAAACAGCCTTCTTATCAGCATTGAATACCTTCAGAGCTAATACTGGATTGTCCGGTTATCAGATTACCACCTACACCTATGATCCATTAGTTGGAGTAAGAAGTATCACGCCACCATCAGGAATTAGTGAGTTTTATATCTATGATCCATCAAACCGATTAAAAGAAATCCGTCAGCAGGAAAAAGACAGCAGTGGAAATATGATTTATAAGACGCTGAAAGAATTCAAATACAATTATAAAAATTAAACACCATCATGAAAAAACTTATAATTCCTGTAGGGATTCTTATAATTGGAACTACCCAGGCACAGCTTACCAATACCGAAAATTATGTTTATTCAAAGACGTATTTATCAGATTCTACGCTCCCCAATGTTAAAAGCTCAGAAACCGTTCAGTATTTTGACGGGTTGGGAAGGCCCAAACAAATTGTTAATGTAAAAGCCTCTCCATTAGGAAAAGATGTAGTTATACCCATTAAATATGATCAGTTTGGAAGACAGGTTCACGATTACCTTCCTGTTCCACAGGGAGGAACTCTCAATGGCGGTATTATTACCGATCCATTATCCAATGTGAGCAGTACCCCTTATGGTTCAGAGAAAATCTATTCAGAGAAGATTATTGAAAATTCACCACTGGACCGTGTTTTAGGACAGAAACAAGTGGGAACTGCCTGGGATAACAAACCTGTACAATTTGGATATGATGCCAATGCCGATGGCGAGGTTAAAAGATATACTGCCACTTTTGATTATAACAATTTTACTTCGCAACTAATTTTATCAGGTTCCTACGGAACAGGGCAGCTGTATAAAAATACGGTAACCGATGAAGACGGAAACACAACTATAGAATTTAAAAACGGACAGGGGCAGGTTATATTGGTCAGAAAAGTAATCAGTGCTACAGAAAGCGCCAATACCTATTATGTTTTCAATGATTATAACCAATTGGCATTTGTGATCCCTCCCAAAGCCTCTTTAGAAGCAGATCCTAATACGGTACTGAATGATTTATGCTATCAGTATAAATATGATGGAAGAAACCGTCTTATAGAAAAGAAGCTTCCTGGTAAGGGCTGGGAATATATGATCTATAACAATGCCGATCAGTTGGTGATGAGCCAGGATGCTCTATTAAGAACAAAAGGACAATGGCTTGTTACCAAATATGACCAGTTTGGAAGAGTAGTGTTTACAGCTATTACCAATAATAATAGTACGAGACAGTCTTTGCAAACTACTATTACAGGAGCTGCTTATACGTTTGAGATAAGAAGCGCTGGCTCTTTTACAGTAAGCGGAATGCCTATTTATTATACCAATAGGGCTCTCCCGGGAAGTCTGGCCCAGGTCTTAAGTGTTAATTATTATGATACTTATCCTGCAGGCTCCTCTGCTGTCACCAATGTGTTTGCCCAGCCTCTTCTTACAGATAACCCGGCTAATGAACAAACTACCAAAGGACTCCTTACCGCTTCCTATATCAAAAATATAGAAGATGATAAATGGACCAGAAATTTTGTCTGGTACGATATCAAAGGAAGAAACATAGGTTCAAGAAGTAACAATCATTTAGGAGGGTATACAGTGGTCAACAATAAACTTGATTTTACAGGAGTTATCCTTCAGACCAATACCTACCATAAAAGGCTTGCTGCAGATCCTGAAAAGGCTGTTGTAGAAAAATTCACCTATGATACTCAGAACAGGCTTCTGACTCACACCCATCAGGTGGGCAGCAACCCTGTTGAATACCTCGCTCAGAATAAGTACAATGAAATTTCCCAACTGGAATCTAAGAAAGTAGGAGGAACGGCTGCTGTATCCCCATTACAGACCGTAGATTACCAATACAATATCCGGGGCTGGATGACAAAGATCAACGATCCTGCCAACTTAGGGAGCGATCTTTTTGGTTATAAGATCAATTATAATCAGATAGAAGGATTGGAAATGCCTAATTCAGATTTTTCTGATTTAAAGATAAAACCAAAATATAACGGAAATATTGCTGAAGTATCATGGAAAACCTTAACAGAAGATAATGAGCCGCTGAAAAGATATGGGTATGTTTATGATGGTTTAAACAGGTTATCAGCAGGGTTCTATCAGAAAACAGGAGCAGAAGCTGCTAAAGAGTATTTTGAAAAGCCGGAATATGATCTTAACGGAAATATTACACGGCTTAAAAGATCCGAAGGTATTCTTCCGGGAAGTACTGTGGCAGTGAGTATCGATAATCTTAAATATGATTATTCCGGAAACAGGCTGATAAAAGTAACCGATGAACAGCAAAATCCTTCTGGTTATCCTTATCTTGCTGTTCCTAATCCGATTGAGTATGATAATGGCAATCTCAGCGGGAATGGAAACATGACCAAACATTTGGATAAAGGGATTTCCTCTATTGAATATAATTATTTAAATTTACCAGATAAGATTACCCAAAACTCAAAATTGACAAGCTATCTTTACAGAGCAGACGGCGTAAAAGTAAAGAAGCTCTTTGGAGATCTGGAGACCCATTATCTGGATGGCTTCCAGTATAAAACTACATTTTTAAGAGAATCCTGGGATGGAGAAGGAACTTTCATTCCTGATCCTAATGAGATTCCAGAATTGAAATTGAGGATCATTCCTACTTCTGAAGGATATTATGATGCTCTTCTCAACAAGTATGTCTATAATTTTACAGATCATCTGGGAAATGTAAGGTTAAGTTATACTGATACAAATGGAGATGGTATTATCCAGCCAAGGAGATATAATACATCAACATGTTCCCCAATATTTGGTTGCCTGGGAGAATGGAAGCCGGGAGAAATTGTAGAAGTAAATGATTTTTATCCTTTTGGATTACTGCATAATTATACAGCTACAACGCAGAATGCTTATCAGTATAAATACAACGGCAAGGAGCTTCAGGAAACTGGAATGTATGATTTTGGTGCCAGAATGTATATGCCTGATATTGGAAGATGGGGAGTGCATGATCCTTTGAGTGAGTTACAGTTTGCTTACAGTCCATATTCATATGTCTATGGAAATCCTATAAGATTTAATGACCCAACAGGAATGATCGGAGAAGAAGATCCACCAAAGAAAGGTTCTACTCCTAATAATCCTATTGAAATTGGAGAGATTATATTGACAAAAAATGTAACTGATTCTAAGCTATCATTTATGGGTATCCAAAGTTTAAGTGCTTATCATGGTTCCCAGGATAGATTAGCTTTTGGTATAAGAAATAGTCAAGCAGCTCTTGCTACTGAAAAATTTGAAAGAAATCTGGCTTTTACTATGGGAACTTTCCTAATGGGTGGAAGTAATCTTGTGGCTTCTGCAGGTTGGGCTACTCTTGATGCAGTGGTTGATTATCAGGATCAGGAAACCCAAGAAGCTGTGGGAGCAATACAATTGGCGGCAGTATTATTTCAGCTAAAAAAAGGAAATATAAGTGGAATAAAAAAATTAGCTGACGATATTGTCGAACAAGGTTTTTCGTTAAATAAGCACGGTGAGCTAACTAATGGAGTATATACAGTGTCGCAAGGAGCTATGAACAGGCATGTTTTTGCTGGTGTTTATGGTAAAAGTCTTTTTTATCGAACAGTTGACGCTAATGTTGCTGTTTTAAAAGCAGCCCAATATGCTGATGAAGCAGGTTTGTGGATTGGAAATAAAGCAAAGGTTACAGTTACTAATACAAATATTGGTGTATTAGCAAATGGAAAACATACAAATGTTATTAATGTTTATAGAAAACCTAATGGTACCATTCATGGTTCTCCAGGATCAATGAGATAATTATTATGGAAAATATTACCGAGAAAATTAAAAATGTTTTATTACATGATGGAAATTGGAAGTTTTCTGATTTTTATCTTAATGTTGAATTATTAAAAAATACTGATATTCAAATCTCTTTTTGGGAAGATGAAGAGAATTGGGCAACTTTATTAAGCAATAATATAATTATAGGTTATCTATGGAAAGAATACCCTCTTTTAATTATTGAGAAAAACTATGAAAATATTGTCCGCTTAAATAAAAATCAATTTCCATTTTTGTGTACAATTATTGTTGAAAATTTGGATGACAAGAATTTAAAACTAGATTATAATATTTTGAAAAATCAATTATTAGATTGGGAAATTAATTATAATATTTTTTCAGCAAATGACTTATGGTTCAATACAAACAGTATTTGATTACCTCGGATGATACGAGCGTCTCGCTCGTTCCTATGTAAACAAAAAACCTCGCAAAATGCGAGGTTTTTTGTTTACATAATGCTTTGCAGCTTAGTTTGTTTAAGGAACGCATCAAGGAGAGCGAAGACGTGTTGTTTATCGTTCTCTTTTAGTTTCTGGATGTCGAGAATTTTAGAGACGATATTTTTTTCCAAAAGAACATCTGTAGCACCTACAAGATAATCCAGAGAAATTTCCAGAGCTTCCGCAAGTTGTGTAGCCACTTCAATAGATGGTTTTACTTCCTCACGTTCATATCTTCCCTTTGAATATTTACAATCAGCAGGAAAAAGAAAAGACCATCCTTTAAAGAATTTTAGAATAAGAACACCGAAAAGGCCTTTAATTACAGGGTTTTTAACGGAAGAAGAATTACAGAATATTGAGAAAGAGTTTAGAGAAAAGAAATACAAAAAAGGACAGTACAGTTTATTTGGAAAAAGAAACCAGGTTATTTTAGGATTAATCATTTATCAAGGCTTAAATACAGGAAGTTTGCGGGAATTAAAAGTAAAAGACATTGATTTAGAAAAAGGAATGATAAGAGTTCCGGAAGCGACAGAAAACCGTTTAAAAGAAAGAGTTTTACCGTTAGAAGCATCACAAATTTTAGAGCTGTATAAATACATCAATGAGACAAGAACCGAATTATTGCAACTCTCAAAAACCGTAAAAGAAAGCGAAAAGCTTTTTATCTTGAGCGAAAACACAAGATTTAGCAGCATAACATCTGAAATCCGAAAACAGATCAATATTGCAAGTCTACAGCTCATTAGAAACAGCAGAATCAATCTTTGGCTCAAACAGTACAATTTACGGGAAGTTCAGTATAAAGCCGGATTTAGATATTTAAGAAGTCTGGAATATTTTAATCAAACAGAACTCGAAAACCTGAAACAGGAAATTGAAAAATATATTTCCTAATATGCCACAGCAAATTACATAATCAAAATTATACGCACGGCAGCCGCAAAACGTTGTTCTCCACTCCGCAAAGCTCCGTTACGCACAAAACCCGATCAGTGCCTATAATTTGGGATTATGTAAAATGCTTTCCTTGCAACAGGCACAGCCTTTTTGCGCCAACGCTCTGCGGTTTTTGATTGGAATTTTAGCCACAATACAACTGAATCGCCGTTGAAATTGCAGTCGGTAAAAGAATGTGGATTTGTGGAAAAATCCGGAGCTGAATCCCGGCGCAATTTTTCCCACAAGTCCACATTTACAACAACACCGAGAATCATTTTTTTGTTTTTATAGCATTACTTGCCACAATAATTAAAACTGTAAATGAAATCGTAAAATAAATAATCTGATCCATGATGAAAAATTTATATTAAAAGTTATTTTGTAAAGTTAAAGCCCAGTTAAAACAGATTCTAAAGAAAATGCACTGAGTTACTTACATATTTTATCGTAAAATTATTGGATAAATCAATTTATATTTTGACAAAATGAGAATACTTATTTTTTTCAATTGAAAGAAAAATATATCTTTGAAAAAGCAACAGAGAAGCGTTCAAAAAGTAAGCGGTTGCGCGAGGAAAAATGAAGTATAGAAATCTCAAAAAATGGTGCAGACTACGGAATGTATGATTATGGAGCTAGATTCTATATGCCTGATTTGGGTAGATGGGGAGTAGTCGATCCATTGGCTACTGAAATGAGGAGTTATAGTCCTTATAACTATGCTTTTAATAATCCAATAAGATTTATTGATCCTGATGGGAGAGCTCCTGTCGGAGGCCCGGGAGATGGAACTGATGGAAAAACTTATAATATAGAGGAAATTGTAATAACGGTTAGACGAAAAACAAATAATTTTCTGATAAGAACTTGGAATGCAATCCAAAATGCTCTTGCTCATCAATATAGTTCTAAGACCAATGCCGATAAATATGGAGGATTAAACTCTTATCGCCAATGGCAGGCTAGTCCATTTTATAATGAAGGAGAAACAAAAACAGATAGGATTTTTCGATTAATTGGGAATAGTAAAAGAGAAGAAATGCTAGATTTCGGTGGTGGTGGATACAATATGTGGGGTGGCTATGGGCGAGCAACAAAAGCAGTTAATGCAATAGAAGAAGCAAGCAATTTAATACCTGCAAAAAGTACAGCACCACAAGTTGGTGAAAGCTTAGGACTAACAGTAAGAGAAGGTAATATTTCAATAGGAGGTAATGCGAATGGGCGTTTTGATTTTGTTGTTACTAAGTCAGGAGATTTAAAAGTTGGATCTGGTCATTATTATTTGTCTGGGGAAGCTAATAATGTACAAGCCGCGGGGCAAATACGATTGCACAATGGTCAAATCGTAGAAATAAATAATGTTTCAGGACATTATGCTCCTTCTGCTCGAGAAGCACAAAATTTCCCGTCAATAATATCTAAGGCAGGAGTAAACACAAGTAACGCTAAGTTAACAATATTTAAAGAATAATGAGTAAAATTAATATCACATCGCCTATAAAAGAATTATCAGATTCTTTATTTAATGATAGAAAAACAGAACAGTTAAGATATTACCCAATAGACAGATTTTATATAGTTGATAATAATTATTTAGGAAAAATATTATCAGCGAATCATTTAGAATTTCTTTTTTACAATTTAGAAAAAATGAACCCGACCTATAGTGTTCAGTTATTTGTATGTTTACCAGAGCTATGGGAAAAGCTAACTTTTAATGATGTAATCACTTTGATTGAAAACTTTACCAGTCCTTTTGCTTTGTATACTTTGGTAGAGTTTACATATAAATATTTAGAGATCGATGTAATGGATGATATATTTTATAATGAAAAAGTAGATATTAAATTTAAAAAAGACTGTCTTAGCTATTTTATGAAGACCATTGCAAACCTATATATGAATGAATTTGACTATATGGAATTAGAAGATAACTTATATGGAGTAAATATTGAACAAATAAAAAAGATACGGCAGAAATTTAAGAATGACAGTAATTTCAAAAAAGTTATGCTTAAAGAAGACGTTTATAAAAAATTATCAGCAATTCAAATATGATAAGAATTAATCTATTATTCTTAGAATAGAATTATTTAATAGATTATCCCCAATGAATTGCACTTTTACTTTGTAGAGCATGAATATAAGATAGTTATAAATAGTTTTAATGATTTTACATTGATATATTTTAATAATCAAGAACGGGTTCTCAAATTGATATCATTGTTTATTTATTATTTAATAAGTTAATAATGACTAGTCCTGAAAAAGGTTGACTAGTTTAATATTTCAAATATACTTAAATCAGAGTAGGAATTTTCCTATTCTGATTTTGTTTTTTGTATGTTTTTAATTTCACTTTGTAGTGCCACCGAGTGCCAAATATAGATAATCAGCGGCCATTGATGTAAAAAACTTTTTCTCTTTGTATCTTAAATCCTTACTCAATATTTAAGTTATGGATAACAATATAAACGAAGAACTGAAAACAGTTGAAAAGACTGGCGATAGCTTACTGGTACTCCATCATGAAACGGGTACTGTTGGGATTGTTAAGGGATTGGATGATCATGGGGAAGTAAATAGAGTAAGTCCTGAGGATCTGAATTATGATGAAATGCTAAGTATTGAGCGTAATGAGAATTCTTTTACTGAATTTTATTCAACATTTTATCACCAGCTGAAGGAACCTTCGGAGTTTTCTTTCTTTAAAGTGACGGAATATGAAGCGAAGCAGACAGCTGTAAACCTTCAGAAGTATATGGATAAGGCTACGGATGAAGAGAAAAAAGAGCTGAAGCAGTATGGGATCTCTATTGATTTGGTGGAGGCACATAGAAAGCCGGGAGAGGGGAAGACAGCAGGTAAGGGAGAGGATGATGGAAATAATTATTTATATACGGCTGAGCAGGTAGGTTGGAAGCTAGAACTATATGCTGCGTACAACCAGTATTAAAGCTCTTACCTTACTATTAACTCAACATAAAACTTCACTGATTAAAACATGAAAGGTAACAACGGTAAAAAGTTTGATGATTATTTGATTTTAAATGATGATTTCAGTACAATATTTGAGCTTAGAAAAAATCTTTAGCTAAATACAAACAGCACTTATCTTACTGTAGATTTCAAACCGCTCAATAATAAGTGTAATCGTTAATGTTTACTTAAAAAATAAATAACATTCTATTTCCTCTCTTGTTTTTATAATGTAATATTTTCGATTACAAAAAAAACTAATGCGAAAACTCTTCATGAATCTATGTGTAATGTATACTGGTCTTAGTATGTCAGCTCAAGAAGTAGTATGGCAGAAAGACATCAAATCCTATACTCAGGATTTTCTAAGCCAGATCATCACAACAATCGATCAACAATATTTAATCACAGGAAGCTCTTTACAGTCTAGAAGCCAATCGCAAGCAGCTAATAGTCAGAAGCAGAACAACGGTTACGATTTTCATTTAATAAAACTCAATCAGCATGGAGAAGAAATCTGGGAAAAATATTTCTCAGGATCAAATCATGATTATCTATCTGCTACCGTTACCACAGAAGATGGTGGATTTCTTTTAACCGGAACTTCCTATTCAGGTAAAGGTTTGAATAAAAAAGATGATTCCAAAGGAGGTTCTGATATCTGGCTGATCCGGATCAACGAATTCGGTGATGAACTGTGGCAAAAGACTTTGGGAAGTTCTTCTGATGAAGAAGCAAGAGCAGTTATTCAAACAACAGATCTAGGGTTCTTTGTTGCCGGAAATATACAGAATGCCTCAAAAGGATATGGATCTAAAGATGTCTTCATTACCCGACTGGATAAAGATGGAAAAGAGTTGTCACAAATAATCTTAGGGGGAAAAGGCTTAGATGAAGTAGAGAAAATGATTCCAACGAGAGATGGTGGAGCATTGCTTGGAATCTATTCAAGAAGTTCGCTGGGAGGAACAAAGAGAACCGAAAACTTTGGTGAAGGTGACTACTGGATCTTGAAGCTTGATAAAAGCGGAAAAGTAGAATGGGAAAAGAACTTTGGAGGAAAAGGAGATGACCATTTGAGAACTCTGGCATTAACTTCAACTGGCTTTATCATTGGTGGAGAATCCAGATCAGAAAGATCAGGGAATAAAACCGCAGGCATTGAAGAAGGATCGGATCTTTGGCTGATGTCTTTAAATGAAAGAGGTGAAGAACAGTGGCAGAAATCTTACAATTTTGGCAATCGTGATATCCTTATGGGAATGAATGTGATTCATTCAGCAGATGCTCAATCTTCCAAGGGAATTTTATTGGGAGGCTATACCCAGGCAGAAGGAAGAATAGAAACTGATGATGAAACCTTCTGGATGCTGTATTTGGATCAGAATGGTAATGAGCAGTGGAGAAAACATGTCAAAGGAGAATCCAGAAAGAAGGAAGAAAGGCTTTCTGATTTAAAGCTGAACAGAGATGGTTCAATTATTCTGGCAGGAACCAGTGCAGAGGAACTGGGTAAAGAGAACTGGAAGATTGTGAAGCTGGGAGACAAGCATGTTGATCAGCTCATTGAAAAATACAACATCAAAATCTATCCGAACCCAGTTTCCGATTATGTTTATGTAGAAATTGGCTTTGACTTTAAAGAAGCAGATATTCTGTTGTATGATATGAGCGGAAGGCAGCTACAAAGTATAAAAACAAAAAACAGAGTAACCAAGATCAATACTCAGGCACTCATTCAGGGAGCTTATCTGGTTACCATAAAAACGGATACTAATAAAACAGCGAATGCAAAACTTATAAAGAAATAAGATGAAAAAGAATATTTTGTTTTCAATAACATTTCTTGTTGGGATGTTTTGTCATGCTCAAAACTCAAACCTTACCAGTGTCTTTATAAATAAAGCAATATCTCCATCAGCATCTGTTGCAACACTTGGTTCCTATGGAAATAAGTCAGGAGTTGACAATAAAGGTAAATACAACACATCAATAGACATTCTAAATTTAAAAACAGGGAACCTAAATTATAATCTGGGAATTTCTTATTCGAGTGGCGGTTTAAAGTTAAATGACTGGGGAGGAAGACTGGGATTACTTTGGAGTGATAATTTTACATCAGCAATTTATCGAACTGTAAGAGGATTGCCCGACGAGACATCACAAAAAGTTGGAAACTTACCTATGCCTGACTACGGGCAGTTTCTGACTACATTAGACCAGATGTCAACAGCATTGGAAGGTAACTATCCATATGGAATAGATGGTGAATCAGATATCTTTGAGTACAATATATTTGGACTTACGGGAAGCTTTATGATTGTTAACGGAGAAGTACTTCAGATAAACTACACTGAAAAACTTAAAATCGAATACAGCAATAATTTTTCATCATTTACCATCACATTGAATAACGGAGATAAATATTATTATGGTGTAAATGATACTATTGAATATACTACCTATGATACAGTCTGCTCAGAAGAATATGCACCAGCACCTAAACAGAAAACGGCTTGGTTTTTAACAAGAATGGAAGATACAAATGCTTCCAGCTTTATTAATTTCATGTATTCTGATGCATATGATTATTACGTTGAAGATAAAAGCCAAACCATAACGATCAAAAATAAGTTATATCCCGGAGATGATGTTGCAGATCAAAATAACCCATATGAATGGAATTTTACTTTTAATAGCAATGAGTGTACAAGAACAAAAATATCTAATACAAAATATTTAACTTCAGTATCTTCTCCGGATTTTTCTTTAAACTTTTCTTTCTCCAATAGAAAAGACAATCCTAATGAATGGCTGATAAAAAAAATTGATCTAAAATCAAATAATAATATTTTAGTAAATACTGTAAAGTTTGATTATTTCAAATATGGAGATAATCCTGCCGAGACTCTATATGGTGATCCTATCAGATATTTTTTAAAGAAATTAACTATAGGAAAAGCTGAAGATCAAAATTACAATTTTACTTATGAGAATCCTGGTGCTTTACCTGCCCGATTTACATACGGACAGGATTTAAATGGAGTTTATAACGGATATGCAAATATAAGCTTGCTTCCCGCGGAATATGTTTCTAAAATGTTGCATATTTTTACAGTTGTAAATCCAAATGAATTTGCAATTCCTGCAATTCAAACTGGTATTCGTACTTCACATTTTCCAGAATCTTCCTATGGAATGCTAAGTTCTATTAAATATCCTACTTCAGGACAGGAGAAGATTTTTTATGAGCCCAATACTGTTATTAAAGATACTGCAACGAATATAGAAAGTGAGTATTATGGTGTAAGGACAAAAAAAATAGAATTATGGAGTAATGACAATGAAAAAACAACAAAAAATTATTTATATAATAAAACTCACTTTGATTCTATCTCTAATAAAATTACATTCGATTCTCAGGTCTCCTCAGTTACTCCGGAAGAGCTTGATGACTATGGAGGCCACTTATCTGCAACATATACCAGCGGAGCTATTCCTGTAGTGGGCTTTCACTACAAGTTTTATAAAATCAATTCAAACAAATTAACAAGTTTGGGTGTTTTTCAGGGAGATCCAATAGCATATACTGATATAACAGAAAAAATAGACAACAGATTTAACATAACGAAATATGTAGTATTTCAGGATGTATTTACTCAGCCTATTCAAGGAGAATTGAATTCCTATTCTCAAAACAGCTATTATTTCTGGAGTGCCAACCGTATTTTAAGCAAATATGATGGCGAGCTGTTGAACAGTAATTATAAAGTAAAGAAAATTTCTAAATGGCTTTATACTTTTAAAGATTACAAATTTATTGATAATTATGTTCCTGCAAGGGATTATCAGCCTTATAATGTACCTTATGGTGACAAGTGGCAGGCTTATTCAATAGGAAGATATGTAGTTCCCAACAGATGGTATAACAACTACAAAGAAAGCGAAACCATTATTCTGGATAATGAAGAGAAGCTTACCCAGCAAACAACAAATACTTATTTTGATGTTAGCAATTTTAATAATCTGAAGACAAGCGTTAAGGTTTCTTCTGATGGTAGCTCGGATAAGATAGAATATCTATATGCTAAAGATCTGTATACAAATAGTGATTTTGTTTTGAGGTATATGGTTGGAGTACCAATGTCTGTGACTCAGTACAAAAATAATACCCCTATTTCAAAGACAAAAGTAAGTTTTGGTACAAGCTGGCTTGGACATACTAAACTACTTCCACTACAGCAGAATACTGTTCCTTTAAACTTAATCAATACTTCAGGAGAATTATTTCAGCCGGAAATTACTTATGATCAATATGATACTAAAGGGAATCTAATACAATATACTACAAAAGAAGGAATCCCGGTGACAATATTATATGGATATAATCAGACATTACCCATTATAAAAATTGAAGGAATCTCATATGTTGGACTGATGGATGTTTTAGGAATGGATGATAATTTGTTAGCCTATAATAATCTGGATATCTGCCAGAAATCAAACAACGATATTGATACCGGTAGTGAAGATTTACTGATAGCTTCTCTGGACAACATCCGTCAGAATCCTAATTTATTAAGAACTCAGATTACGACATATACCTACGATCCACTTGTTGGTCTTACTTCTAAAACGCCTTCATCAGGGATGAGAGAAAAATATGTTTATGATGCCTCCAATAGACTGATTCAGGTAAAGCTTTTGGAAAAAGATGCGCTCGGAGTTTATGTATATAAAGCCAGTAAGGAATATAAGTATAACTATAAAAATTAATAGACCATGAAAAAGTTTTTTATTTTAACCAGTCTCTTTATTTTAAATGGATATACTTACGCCCAGACCACACCAAGCAGTACGGAAAATTATGTATATACAAAATCTTACCTAACTTATCCTTCACCAAGTGATCAAAATCAGAATCCCAAAACATCAGAATCTGTACAATATTTCGATGGAATCGGAAGACCTAAGCAGGTTGTTAATGTTAAGGTAACTCCTTTAGGCAAAGATTTAGTAACAACAATTCCATATGATGGGCTTGGAAGGAATGCAGATTCATGGCTTCCCGTCCCTATGAATACTCTAAATGGTGCTATTCAATCCGGCGTAGATGTTCAAGGTATCTCTTATTACAGTGACAGTAAGCCTTTTGTACATAAAATCCTTGAAAATTCTCCTTTGGATAGGGTTTATTCCTTGCTACAGCCTGGAACACAATGGCAGGCACATCCGATAGAGTTTAAATATGAAACAAATTTTAATGACGGAGTAAAGGTGCTGGTGACAAGCACTTCATGGCAAAATGGAACTATGCGTTCAATAGTGAAAACTTCAGACCAACTTAATTATGCTAATACAAAACTGTCTAAAAATACATTGACTGATGAAGATGGGAATAAGACGATAGAATTTAGGAATGGAGATGGACAGGTTATTTTAATAAGAAAAGTTTTAGAATCTGGTAAAAATGCCGATACATATTATGTTTACAACGAATATAACCTATTAGCATTTATTATTCCACCCCAGGCTTCGTTTGTTTTTTTGGATGGTGCAGGTAACAATGCCGAAATACCTGATAATATTTTAAATAATCTATGCTATCAATACCGGTATGATTCGAGAAACAGGATGGTTGAAAAGAAGCTGCCGAATAAAGGATGGGAATATATGGTGTTTGATAAGCAGGACAGATTGGTTTTAACGCAGGATGCTCTTATGGGGTCTGCAAAAAAATGGTTATTTACAAAATACGATGAATTTGGAAGAATCGTTATGACTGGAATTTATAGCAGTCCATACAATTATGGCAGTACTGGAAGAGCGTCAGAGCAAGTAAATGTAGATACCAAAGGTAGCAACAATACGTTAAGGTCTGCAACATCTGGTACAGTAGGGTTTACAAATAGTGGGATGGATGTCTATTATTATAATACGGCAAGTACCTATCCTAATTCCATTGAAAAGCTTTTAAGTATTATGTATTATGATACTTACCCTTTATATAGTTTTAATCCTAATTTCCCATCAGGTTCAATAACAGACAATTCTGCATTAAACCAGGTAAGCACACGTGGTCTTCCTGTCATGACATTTGTTAAAAATATTGAAGATGACAATTGGACAAAAAATTATAATTACTATGATGATAAAGGGCGTATCATTGGCTCACACAGTATTAATAGTTTGGGAGGATATACCAAAACGGAATTCAAGCTTGATTTTTCAGGATCACCTAAACAAAGCATTACGAGACATAAACGATTAGATACTGACACAGAAAGAGTTATTACCGAAACTTTTGAATATGACAATCAAAACAGGCTGCTTGTGCATAAGCATCAGGTTGACAGTAATCCCGTTGAAATTCTTACTCAGAATAAATATACTGAACTTTCCCAGTTGGAATCGAAGAAAGTAGGTGGTGTAAATGTAGCAAACCCTTTACAAATAATGGATTATAAATATAATATCCGTGGATGGCTCACAAAAGTAAATGACCCTACAAATCTTAATGGAAAACTGTTCGGATATGAGATAAAGTACAATAATCCTGTAAATACACAGTCAGTTGGAAAATTTAATGGAAATATCACTGAAATTGACTGGAATAACGGATCCGAAAATCTACTGAAACGCTACAACTATGAATATGATAAACTAAACATGTTGGTTAATGCTTTTTATAGAGAGCCGTCTACTGGAAATACCGGTTATTTTGATGAATATCTTAGCTATGATCTCAATGGGAATATCATGACATTGAAAAGGAATGCTCCTCCTATATCAACTGGAACTACTTTTACCCAAGTGGATGATCTTACTTATCAATACACTGGAAATCGTTTGGATAAGGTCATAGAAATTTCTACGAATGATACGGGATATGAGGGAGGAAACAATATCATCGATTACGACCTGAATGGAAATATGACCAATATGAAAGATAAGGGAATCCAGAGTATCATATATAACTATTTGAACCTGCCCAATTCATATTCAATCAGTCAGAATAGCCCGCTGGGTGTTGTCTCCGGTTTTGCTTTAAATTATATCTATAGAGCAGACGGAACAAAATTCCGAAAAGTTTATAAAAGTGAAGGTGGTAAAGGAAGTACAATGATCACTACGAACATGACAGATTATCTCGATGGGTTCCAGTACCAGCATTCTGAAGTCTCTACCTGCCTTTGGTGTCGCACAAGTGTTGCGTATGAGCAGGAAGCATTTAAAAATGAAAGCGATATTAACGCCTTAAAACCTATCCAGGCTGTATGGAAACTTGATTTTGTACCTACAGCAGAAGGGTATTACAGCTTTACAGAAAACCGTTACATTTATCAGTATAGGGATCACCTTGGAAATGCAAGGGTAAGTTTTGCAAAAAGTAGTACTGGAACTCTTGAAATAACCGACACCAATAATTATTATGCATTCGGTATGAACCACATTGGAATAAATAAAGGATTATTGGGAAGCTATATGAATTACAAATACAATGGTAAAGAGTTGCAGGAAACGGGGATGTATGATTATGGAGCGAGACTCTATATGCCAGATTTGGGAAGGTGGGGTGTAGTGGATCCTTTAGCAGAGAAATTTGTTAACTGGTCTTCTTATAATTATGCTATGAACAATCCACTCAGGTTCATTGATCCTAATGGAATGGATATTATTGAAGTAAAAGGGGGGTATAAATATACCGAAGAACATGCTGTAGATGTTTTTAACTTAATAAAAGCTTCAGTAGATTCTAAATCTGGAAAAAGGCAAGGAAGCATAGGCATAATAACATTTGGTAAGGAAAAGGTTTGGGGGGAAGCAATGAAATTTGCGGTTCCGGAATCAATAATGGCAAATGTTCCAGCTGGAAAAGGGCAGGGTGGATATGGTGATTTTTATAATGCCTTAAAAAGTATTTCTGATCAGAGTCCTGATGGAATTGGATTTTTAGGCGTATTTTCACATGGAGGTAGAGACAGAGGGAATAGACCTACTAACGGAGAAGGAATGATCTTTGCCAATGCAGATTTACATCGGGATGCAGATAATGTCTATACATCGGATTTATCTAAACTAGGCAGATCTGTCGATTCGGGAGATATCAAATTTGCAGATTTTTCCACGGTATATTTAGGAGCTTGTAATGCTTCTACAGCATATGTATCAACAAATTTTCCAAACGGACAGTCTTTTGCATTAGAATTTGCTAAAGCTACTAGAGGTGCTTTTGTATGGGGTGCTGCAAATGAACATATGAATGCTGTAAACCCTAATAACCCTCGTAATACGAAATTTTATCCTGAACGCGGTGGTACATTAATGATTAATTACTGGCCTCGTTGGAGCCCTACTGGGCAAACTGTTAAAGCAAGAGAACAAATTGTGGATGTAGTAGAACTCTCAAAAATTTATAGAAGATAATTATGAAAAATATTAAAATCCTAACAGTACTGTTATTCTCAGTTGTTTTGTTTCAATGCCAAAAGAAAGAATCACACAGAGAACACGTTTCTTCAACAGACAAGAAGAACGATCATCGTCTTGTTCTAAATATTGGTAAAGATCTTTTTTCAGCCAATGTACATTATATGAAACTTTATAAGTATAATGAACAAAACAATTGTAATCAGAGTAAGGCGGTTTCAGTAATTTATGATAATCAGCTATCTTCTTGCTTTGATTATGTTAAAACCATTAATGGAAAAGATATTGAAGATTTCTTGGGAACTATTAAAAATCCAAATACATATGGAGGAGAAGATGTAGCATGTTTTGATACCGACTATTCATTGATCCTTTATAATATAAAAGGTGAAGTCGCTGGATATATAAATATAAGTGAAAGTTGTAATAAATTAATTTCTAATCCAGAGATTAAGGGAAGAGAGTTTTATTCTAAAGATGGATTAAGAAAAGTTGGATTCTCAGAAAAAGGGAAAGAAAAAATCAAACAGATCTTAAAGCTATGATCTAGAATACTCAGTTATTATTGGTGTAAAGAGTAATATAGTAATTATAAAATTATTATATTTAAAAAGAAACACTCCACATTATCTAGTGGAGTGTTTATATTATAAATTAATTAATTTCTTTCTCTTTTTTATTGCCCTTTTAGTAGAACTTACTGATCAAGATCATTAATATTTAATGTTTATCACATTGGTTGCTATTTAAAATTTGAGTTATAAAAGTGAATACAACCTGCCTGTTAAATAAAACCTTTCCCTGCCATTATAGTAACAAACCTGTCCTACTTTATATCTTGCACAGTACACATAATTTAATTTATGGATAACAATAAAAACGATGAATAGGTTCCCGTTAGGAAAAAACAGGCGATACCTTATTGGTGCTGCATCATGAAACGGGTACTGTTGGGATTATTCAGGGATTGAGTGATAATGGGGAAGTGAATAGGGTTAGTCCTGAGGATATGAACCGCGATGAAATGCTTAGTATTGAGCGTAATGAGAATTCTTTTACTGAGTTTTATTCAACATTTTATCACCAGCTGAAGGAACCTTCGGAGTTTTCTTTCTTTAAAGTGACGGAATATGAAGCGAAGCAGACAGCTGTAAACCTTCAGAAGTATATGGATAAGGTTACGGATGAAGAGAAAAAAGATCTGAAGCAATATGAGATCTCCATTGATGTGGTGGAGGCACATAGAAAAGCTCGGGAAGGGAAGATCATAGGTAAGGGAAAGGATGCTGGAAATAGGTATGTATATACGGCTGAACAGGTGGACTGGAAGATGATGGAGAAGCTGGGCTGGAATAAGGAAAGACTGGAAGAGCTGGGGGCTTTGGAACCGATGCTGAAAGGATATAAAACCCCGATGCTTGTTCCGGTAAGTATTGAACTGGGGAAGATATCAGGTACGATTGAAGCGAGGCTTTCTCTTTAGGCTAATGATTTTGGAGAAGTGGAACTCAGGTTTCATCCGGTAAGAAGGATGCCCGACTTTTCCAAGCCTTTCTTTGGGCATGTATTTTCAGAAGAGGATAAAAGGAATCTGATGGTAAGTGGGAATATGGGAAGGGGGTGGATCTGGTTCATGGGATTACAGGGGAGTCAGTGCCTTCCCTTATCAGCAGGGACAGGCTGACCAATGAGCTGTTGCAGCTAAGGGCTGAGTGGGTGAGAATTCCATTGATGATCAAAGGAGCGACTTTGGATCAGGAGCAGAGAAAGATATTAAGGGAAGGAAAACCCTTGTTTATTGAAAATATGCTTTCAGCAAGGGGGACCCTGTTTAATACAGCGGTTCAATATAATGCGGATAAAAGATATGTGGAGTTTTTGCTGGATAAGAAGGTAAGGGGGATGGGAACGGGAGATTTCAGGCAGGTTCCGGAGGTGTTCAGAGGGAAGAGGCTTAAGAAATGGCAGGTTGAGAAGTTAAAGGCTGGGGAGGTAGCGTATGTGGATGGGCTGGTGGATATAAGCGGGAAGGGGTATCAGGGATATTTGAGGTTTGATAAGGGAATAGGAAAGTTTGAGTTTTCGTTTAAGAATACTTGGAAGGAGGAGAAGAAACAGGAGCAGGGGAAGAGTAGGAATAGAGGGAGGGGGATATGAAAGCCTTCTGTGGGAAGGCTTTTGCTTTTGGGGTGAAGCAAGTGTTTAGGGGGTTACAGTTTAATTCTTTATATTTCACTGTCTTTTAGGGAGTTGTTAATTTTAAATAAGGATACTTTTTTCTGATCTTTTTCATACTCTTAAAGTTAAAGAGTATAAGAATTATGTCCTAACAAAGTTAGCAACTCCAATATTACTTCTTTATCAATTTCTGAACAGAAATTTTATTTCCTGAATTGATTTGTGACCAATATACTCCTTGCTTTGAGATCGGCAGTTGCAGCTGTTCTGGAGTCTGAGAGCATCTGAAATTTTCTTTTCCATAAATAAGTTTACCCGAAGAATCAAAAATACCAATGCTTACTTTGGTCTCTTTTTCACATTTTATATTAATATTGTCTGAAAAAACTGTCGGGAAAATCTTGAAGTTATCTGCTTTTTTAGACTCAACAATTCCTAAGTTATTGTATGTGTATTGTGCAAGTGCAAATTTGCTGTTGCTGGGAAAATCTGAAGAAGAAGCCAATCCTGCAAGAATTATTTTTGAATCAAAAACCAACGATGAATACGGAATATCCTGAAATCCTGAAAAATCTGTAATTACAACACCGGAATTTCCGAATTGTGTATCTAAAATCCCAGATAGATTAAATTTCATCATCGCAAAATTTTCATTACCATTGGTCGCCGAGTACGTAGAACCAACTGCGATAATATTATTTGAAGAATCTAATTTCATATTTCTCAGCTGACCTCCGATACTTGGAAGAAGTGTCTGTACAACACCGTTCGTTCCGAAAGAATTTTCAAAAGAACCATCCACATTAAATTTTATTATCGTAAAGTTAGATGAAACATTGTTATTGCTTGATGAGAATGCTTCTCCGCCCAATAAAATACTTCCGTCACTTAAAACAATATTGGTATTTGACAGTGAGCTACCTATATTCGTAACATTAAAATATCTGTATCCTACGGTGGCAAATGAAGTATCCAAAGTTCCGTTTGGTAACAATCTTAATATAAACATTCTACCTTGGTTGGAGCCTGTCGTCAGCAAAAGATAGCCTGAACAAACGATTGTTCCATTTGGAGCAATATTTACGGCATTCAAATAATGGCGGTGATTAACAGGTGCAATAGTGAATAGTCCGGTATTATTAAACGTAGTATCAAATTGACCGTTCTGTAATAAACGCAAAACGTAACCTTCTGTCAATGCATTCGTGCCTCTTTTGTTACCGACCACAATTATTTTTCCGTCAGATTGCAGTTCACCGTTAAAGACATTGTCATCTGACTGAGCGCCAAAATTGATTTCCAGAATACCGTTTGTACCGAAATTTGTAACATAATTTCCATTTTCATCAACTTTACAGATGATGATGTTAAAATAGCCGTCGGTGGCAAGCTTAGTTCCGAGAATGATCATCTCGTTGTTGCTTGTCTTTAATATTTTTTCAATTGATTTAAACGGAAGCTGTTTGATTCCGTTGCTCTGAAAAGAAGTGTCAAAAGAACCATCAGAATTGTGTCTCACAAGATAAGCGCTGGTATTGTCAGTACCTCCAACCAGTATTTTACTGTTGCTCACAGCAATCATCGACCCTATTTTCTCAAGATTTGAGTTTGCATTGATGTCATAAACCATTTTTCCATTGGTTCCAAAATTATTATCAAGTACCTGAGCAAAAAAGAGGTGTACAGATGATAACAAAACAATAAATATCGCTTGATATTTCATGATTATTTATTTAACTAATTTCTGATATTTGACGATGGAGTCAGCGGTTTATCCTGAAATTCAGCAGAATTTAACCACGCAAATATAGGTAAAAACTTCAATGAAAGAACATTAATCCCACTTTTGAGAATGCTACCACTTTCATCATAAAGAAGGTTCGATAAAAATGTCTGAAAAATATCTGAATAAATTGATTCGTACATATTCTAAAATACTTCGAGTATTTTTAATAATGAATTTTGAAGTTATTAAATAAAAAAAGCATTAAAAATCAACCTTTTGTAGCCCCATCAGGGATCGAACCTGAATCTAAAGTTTAGGAAACTTTTATTCTATCCATTGAACTATGAGGCCTGTTCTAAATGAAGCGTTTCTTGCTTCTCTAAGCCGTAAGTTTGCTTATGAAGCATCAACGAAGTTGATTACATCTTTGCTGCCTTTAGAATATAAAATTTAAATAATTAAACCTTTGCGTAAAAAATGTAAGCAGTATACATATTTTTCCAGATTTTAACTGAGTCGAATAATCTTCAGAAAGCTTTATTTAAAAGGGTATATGGGTAAAAGAATCTGCCCTTTAGGGGCAGATCCAGTAGATAAATACATCTCATTTTTTTAATTAGACAACAATAAAAAGCACAGCCGACAATGCTGTGCTTAAATTTTTATTTCAAATTTAATTGCAATTTCAATAGTAGTAAGAAAAGCAAATAAAGTTTCCACTTCGATTTTTATTACATAGTAAATGTAGTAATAATTTTAATACGAAATATGAATTTAATGTTAAAATCCACAAGTTATCCACAATTTGTTGTGGATAAGTCTGTCGTTAGTTTAAAATCCAGACTTTTGCTGCCTCAATATCCATATCCTGTCCCTCTTTGGGTTCTACCGGAATGTCCGGATCTATCTTTCCATAATAGACTTTTCCGTTACGGTCCATTTCGTAAGAAGTAGCCAAAGCAAGGCTTTTACCGTCACTTAACGTATAAGGTCTGTTTGCTGAAGTATATCCTGCTGAAGGCTGACCAAATAATTTTACATTGTTTTTCCCAATAAAAGCAATGGTAGTGGCTTCTCCGGAGCTTGCTGTACTTGGGCCAATTAGTACCGCTATTTTTGACTGACCGCTCTTAAGCTCATAAGGTTCTTTAATTTTATGCGGACCAAATTTTCTGTTTTTATAGATCCATGGACTCTTTTTACCATTGTAAACAAAATAGCCCAATGTTCCTTCACCGATCAGATTACCAAGTCCACTGATCATAGGGTGCATATTTCCTCCGGTGTTAGTTCTTAGGTCTACTATCCAGCCTTTAATCGCATTTCCGGAATCCAGTTTTTTAATCATATTGTGAATCTGTAAGGCAAAAGTATCCCCAACTTCTGTATTTAAAGAAGCAAAACCCGGCACTGAAACATACCCGATGTTCTGATCGATCAGTCTGGAATCAGGCTTTGCATCATTAGTATTAGCAATTTTTTGCTTCTCAGTACGTTCTTTGCCATCAATGAAAGAATGATTATCTCCTGCCTCTCTCAGGTTTTTGATGATATAATTTAAAGCAGTATCAGTATCATTAACGGTTTTCATCCCTTTTGAAAGATAGCCCAGATTTGTTTCAATATTTTGCCAGTCTAATTTATCTGAAACTATAGAATTCTTTTTC
Organism: Chryseobacterium sp. 22543; assembly: GCF_052044565.1. Taxonomy (NCBI): domain Bacteria; kingdom Pseudomonadati; phylum Bacteroidota; class Flavobacteriia; order Flavobacteriales; family Weeksellaceae; genus Chryseobacterium; species Chryseobacterium sp. 22543. The sequence goes on along the minus strand of NZ_JBQENH010000003.1, from coordinate 734,282 downwards.
ACAATATCTTTAAACTCCTGAATATATTTTATAGAAATTTTAGAAGGCTCCTCTTTTGAAAATGCAATTTTATTGAGCTCAAAATGATCAAACCAAACGGTTCCGTTTCCTGTAAACACCCCTCCAAGAAGCAGGCTTTTTACATTTTTATCAACAGTGAAAATTAAAGAATATTTTGTCCAGTCTTTATTCACAGCAATAGACCTTTGCTGTGATTCTGAATTTCCGAAATCAATCATCCGGCCATTTTCATCTTTTACTTGGGTCCATAGATTGATTATTCCATTGGTATTTTCAGATTTTACATAAGCACTGATTTCTATTTTCTCTAATTGCTGAATGTCAAGAGGAACTTTTTGGGAAAAAGATTGGAAATTTTTGGTGTCATTAGTCTTTCCTGTCAACTGCATTGAGGCTTTTCCTCCGAAGTATTGTGTATAATCTACCTTTCCTTCGTATAAATCCGTTTTTTTAATATTCCAGTGATTGGGTAATCCATCTGTCATGTTTTCAAACCCTGCATTTTGTATTTGAGCTTCCACTGAGCAGAACAGAAATGCTGCTATCATAGTGTAGGTCAATTTTTTCATAGTTATTAATTTGGGCTAAAATAAAGAACTTGTCAACAAATTTATACCTTGTTAACAAATTTTAGTAATGGTTTAGAAGGATTAACATATTATAGACTTACCTATGATTTCTTACAATTACTGCTCAGAAAGGTATTTTAAAACAAAATCATTTAAGATTTTTTTCTCTTCATCACTGCCTTTATTGTCCATATGACCATGATTGATGGAGGTTGATTGTATCGTTATAGAATACTTCTTTTGTTCTGCTTCATTGGGAAGTACTCCTTCATCAGCCGGATAATCGTTAGAACGTAAAGTATAAATTTTAGGAACAGAAGTTCTCGGCAGGAGCATTCTCCGATTGTCCATTGTGATCAGTTTATACACCAGATTAGGATGCTGATTGCCGAATAACGCTGCCATATCACCACCATTGGAGTGACCTATTAATGTCAGATGTTTATAATCAAGTTCCGGTTTTACTTTTTTAAGTTCATGAAGTACAAACAGAATGTTATCCGAACCACTTTGCCAGAAAGGTCTTCTCACCAACTGTAAATTTCCTTCTGTTGGCAAAGGATTGTCTGTCGTCAGTTCATGTTGAATGCTTACTGTAAAATAACCTTTTGAAGCCAGTTTTTCCGTTAAATAAGAATACACAAAGTAATCTCCGCCTTTATTGAAACCATATCCATGATTGAAGATAATAATCTGTTGGTTAGAAATCTTTTTATCAGTTTTCGGCTCATAAAAGGCGACAGGAATCTTACGGTTTCTGCTTTGATCAAAAAAGGTTAAAGTATCCAGTTTTACTTCGTAATCATGACTTTCAGTGTTTTTATTTTGTACAGCACAGCTGGTTATAAAAAGAGGAATGGCCAAAAGAATAGAAAAGGAGTACTTCATGGATTGTTTTTATTTGACAGAATAAAAGAATGATCTTAGTTCATCTGCAAATATATGAGGTAATTCCAATGCGGCAAAATGACCACCTTCACTCATCTTTTTAAAGCTGGTTACATTCACGAAACGTTCTGCCCATTCTTTGGGAAACTGAGCTTCACGGGGAAATACGAGTACTCCGGCAGGGACATTGCTCTTTTGATGAACGTGAGTTCCGCTCCATAAAGCTGCAGCGTCTTCTTTGTACATTCTGGCAGAAGATCCTATCGTCTGAGTTACCCAGTAAATCATAATATTGGTGAGCATCTCATCTCTTCCTCCAAATGCAGTTTCTATTAGCTCTGGTGGAGATCCGGCGTTTATAAAGCTTATGATCCAGCCTGCAAGCCCGATAGGAGAGTCGTTTAGCCCGTAAGCAAGAGACTGGGGCTTGGTAGACTGTACCATTGCATAAGCTCCTTCACTATACCACCAGTGCTGGACAAACTGTGCGAATTGTTTTTCATCTTCACTCATTGTTGCAGGATCTTCCTGGCCGGTTGGGTATCCAACGTCTGTAAGATGAACCGCTTCCATTACATCAGGGTATTTTGAAATCAATGCTTTTACTACTCCCATACCTATATCACCTCCGGCAGCACAGAATTTTTCATATCCAAGCACTTCAGTCATCAGTTTTTTCCAAAGATCGGCGACTTTTGCACTGTTGACCGCCGTTTTATCAGAAAAGCCAAATCCCGGAATAGAAGGGATAATCAGATCAAAACTCTGTTCACCTTCGGTAAGCAAAGGAATAATTTTATGAAAACGGTAATAACTGTCCGGCCAGCCATGGGTAAGAATCAAAGGTTTGGGGTTGGAGCCTTTTCCTCTGATGTATTGAAAATGAATCAGGATTCCGTCTATGCGGGTTGTATACTGTGGAGGTTGATTTAGCTGCTGTTCATGCATCTTCCAGTTGTAATCGTTTACCCAGTAGTTGGTAAGTTCTTTTAGATAAGTTTCGTTGGTGCCGTAGTTCCAGCCAGAGCCTTCAGGTTCTTCGGGCCATCTGGTGTTTTGGATGCGGTTTTTGAGGTCGGCTATCACCGATTCGGGAATGTTAATAGTAAATGGTTCCATATCTATATATTATATTGGTGTAAAGTGATGATTTGAAAGTTGTTGACAATAAGGATGTTATCAAAGTTATAAACTTTCTCTATTAATAAGTGTTGTCAAAATCATAAATTTTTTGATTTTTTAGTGGCGAAAAAAATGTAACTTTAGTTCATTAAAATCTCGTAATACATATTACTGATTCAGGAGTCATTCTGAAACCTGAAAATCTAGGTTCAATTTCTGAACCCAATACCTCTATCATATAAAACTAAGCAAAGACAATACGTCATTTGCCCCTATCAATGTCATTAGCTTAGAATTGGCTATTGATATTTAATATAAAAAAATCATTATGAATACCTATAAAATTGCCGTAATCGGCGGAACAGGAAAATCCGGTCAATATCTGGTACAAAACCTTTTGAAAAAAGGATATTCCCTTAAACTTTTAGTAAGACATCCTGAAAATTTCACCATTCAAAATTCCTTTATTGAGTTGGTAAAAGGAGATGTAAGAGATGACACAGCTGTCCGTACACTGATTGAAGGGACTGGTATTGTAATAAGCACGCTAGGCCAGCCAAAAGGAGAGAGATCTATATTCAGTGATGCGGCGAAAAATATCATCAAAGCGATGAATCATTACGGGATCAGTCGCTATATTGTAACCACAGGTTTGAGTGTGAATACATTATCTGATCAAAAAAACGAAAACGTAAAAATGGCTACAGACTGGATGTACCAGAACTATCCTGAAACGACGGCTGATAAGCAAAAAGAGTACGAACTTCTTATGGAAAGCAATCTGGACTGGACTTTGGTAAGATTACCATTGATTCACCTCACAGAAGAAAGTTATGAAACTGAAACAAATCTTACTGACTGCCTAGGGGAAAATATCAGCGCTTCAGATCTTTCAACATTCTTAGTTTCTCAAATTGATGATGTTGAATACCTAAGGAAAAGTCCGTTTTTGTATAATCTGAAAGAATAAAAAATCAGAATATATTAATGTAATGAAGAATCAGCCACAATGTTCTGTGGCTGATTCTGTTTTAAATATCTTTATTTTTTACGGCCATACATGAGTATCCGCTTAAAAGCATAGATGGCCGGATATTTTGTAAACCTTTGTGCTATTCGGGATTTAAATTCGGTAATGAAACTTTCTTTTTGATTTCCTTCCAGAAGTTCCAGATAAGGTAATAAGGCTGTTCCTGAAATAAATTCATATAAAGCCTCATGATCATCCGCAATAATGGGATAAACTTTCTGATATATTTCTATATCCTGAATTCCGTTATCAAACAAAATCTGAGCATAATCATCCATTGAAAGTACTGGTGAATCACGGTTGAAATGATTCAACTGCGATGCATAAGGTTCTTCATTTGCCATTGCTGTCAGAATCTGATTGAGAACATTTTCTTTCTGAACGGGCATTTGAATGGCGAGCTGCCCTTCAGGAGATAGCAGTCCAATGATCTTAGGAAATAAAGTTTCATGATCGTCCGCCCATTGCAGAGCTGCATTACTGAAAACAAGATCCCATTGTTGTTCTGACTGTACAGCATCTTCAATGCTCTGAAGTTTAAAATGTAGGTTTTCATTTTCATATTTCTTCGATTTTTCAAGCATTTCTGCCGATGAATCAATTCCTAAAAATGTAGAACCTGTCAGTTTTTCGGTTAAAATGGAGGTTTGCTCTCCGGTACCACAGCCTAAGTCGATGGCTTTTATATTGTTTTCAGGCTTGATTAATGCTGCTAAATCGTAAAAGGGTTTGTACCGTACATCTTTGTACTGATCATATAATTCGGGATTCCAGGGCATAAAAATAATTTTGAAATGATACTATAAAGGTAAAGAATCTATCTTAAAAATAGGAGCCAAAATCTTCTCAGTTACTATTTTAAATTGACATAAAAAAAGCGACTATTTTTAAAACAGTCGCTTTTAATTTTATTATTCAAGTTTTTCCTTGATGTATTTTGCGGTATAAGATTTTTTATTTTTTATCAGATCTTCAGGAGTTCCTGCAAATACAACTTCACCACCATGTTTTCCTGCTTCCGGACCAATATCAATAATATAATCGGCACATTTGATGATATCCGGCTGGTGTTCAATAACAATCACAGAATGTCCAAGATCAATCAATGCCTGCAGTGATTTCAACAGCTTCTGAATATCATGGAAGTGTAGTCCTGTGGAAGGTTCATCAAAGATAAATAAAGTTTTATCCGTTGTTACTCCTTTTACAAGGAATGAAGCCAGTTTTACACGCTGTGCCTCACCACCGGAAAGGGTAGAAGAGCTTTGTCCAAGCTGCAGATATCCTAAACCGACTTCCTGAAGAGGTCTCAGTTTTGTTACAATCTTCTCTTCATTATTATCTTTAAAGAATTCCAGCGCTTCATTTACGGTCATATGAAGAATATCCGAGATGTTTTTCTCATCAAATTTCACCTCAAGAATCTCGTTTTTGAATCGTGTTCCTTTACAAACCTCGCATTCAAGCTCGATATCAGCCATAAACTGCATAGAAACGTTGATAACACCTTCTCCTTTACATTCATCACATCTTCCGCCATCTACGTTAAAAGAGAAATGTTTAGGCTTGTAACCCATCATTTTTGCTACTTTCTGCTTGGCAAAAAGATCACGGATGTCGTCATAAGCTTTCAGATAAGTTACCGGATTTGAACGGGATGATTTTCCAATCGGATTCTGATCAATAAGTTCAATATTTTTGATTAGTTTTTTCGGGAATTCTACAGAATCATAGTCTCCTTTTTTACCTCCCATTCCAAGTTGGATCTGAATGTCATTCGTAAGAATTTCTTTCATCAAAGTAGATTTTCCACTTCCTGAAACCCCGGAAATGACAACGAGGCTTTCCAGTGGAACATCTACATCTATATTTTTAAGGTTGTTCTGACGAGCTCCTTTGATATGAATCCATTCTTTTCCTTTTCTTCGTTTCTTCGGAACTTCAATTTCCAGTCTTCCGGTAAGATATTCTGAAGTGAGAGTATTTGCTTTTTTCAGATCTTTATAATCTCCGGCAAATACCAGTTCACCACCAAGATAACCTGCTTCCGGACCAATATCAATAATATAATCTGCGGCTCTCATTACATCTTCATCGTGTTCTACCACAATTACGGTGTTTCCAAGGTCACGAAGATTTTTCAATACTTCAATCAGGTTTTCCGTGTCTTTGGAGTGAAGACCAATAGAAGGTTCATCCAGGATATAAATAGAACCTACCAAAGAACTTCCTAAGCTTGTTGCTAAGTTGATTCTCTGACTTTCCCCTCCTGAAAGCGTATTGGAAGTCCTGTTTAATGTTAAATAGCCTAATCCTACTTTTAATAAAAATTCAAGACGGGTTGTGATTTCATAGATAAGCCTTTTGGCAACCTCTTTGTCATGATCTGAAAGCTGTAACCCATTGATTACCGGAGCCAGTTCATCCAAAGGAAGTTCTATCATCGACTGGATATTATGTCCGTCCACTTTTACCCAGCTGGTTTCTTCACGAAGTCTCAATCCTTCACACGTAGGACAAAGGGTTTTTCCTCTGTAGCGTGAAAGCATTACTCTGTACTGGATTTTATATAAGTTTTCTTCAAGCATTTTGAAGAAATTATTGATGGATGGAAAACTACTTTTTCCGTCACCTTTCCAAAGGAAGTTTTTCTGTTCTTTTGTTAATTGGTGATAAGGTTTATGAATAGGGAAGTCTCCTGCTTTTTTGATGAAATCTTTTTTCCATTCACTCATGGTTTCACCTCTCCAGCTGACAACAGCATCTTCGTAGATGGATAATGTCTTATTGGGAATTACAAGATCTTCGTCTATTCCGATTACTTTTCCATATCCTTCACATGCAGGACATGCTCCATATGGGTTATTAAAGCTGAAAAAATGAACATTCGGTTCAAGAAATTCCATTCCGTCAAGTTCAAACTTATTGGAGAATTCTTTTACTTTTTCAGTATCTGTATTTTTTAATGAGCAATAGCCGCGTCCTTCATAAAATGCCATCTGAATAGAATCCGCAAGTCTTTGTAAAAAGCTTTCGTCTTCTTCATAGGAAAAGCGGTCAATGACAAGATTGATAGTCATTCCTTTTTCAGGAGCAAATCCAAAGCTTTCCAGGTCTTCGATTCCGGCTAAGTTTCCATTGATTTCAAGTCTTGTGAAACCCGCTAGCTTTAAAATATTCAGTGTTTCTTTGAAATTGTCAGTATCATATTCTAAAGGAGCAGTCAATAAAAAAGAAGTATCTTTTTTGGAAGCTTTGATAAAATCTACCACGTCAGAAACCGAATCTTTTTTTACTTCTTCTCCCGAAACAGGAGAAAAGGTTTTCCCGATTCTGGCAAAAAGAAGCTTCATATAATCATAGATCTCCGTAGATGTTCCTACCGTAGAACGTGGATTGGAAGAAATAACTTTCTGCTGGATTGCAATAGACGGCGCAAGTCCTTTAATGTCATCTACTTTTGGTTTTTCTAATTTCCCCAAAAACTGACGCGCATAGGAACTTAAACTTTCAACATATCTTCTCTGCCCTTCAGCATAAATAGTATCAAAGGCCAGAGATGACTTACCGCTTCCTGAAACTCCTGTAATAACAATCAGTTTATTCTTCGGGATCAGGACGTCTATATGTTTCAGATTGTTAAGATGTGCATTCTTAACAAAAATCTGTTTTTTTATGTCTATTTCTGTTGTATTAGCCATATTTTGTTTATTCATAAAAGTAACTGTACAGCATTAAGGCTGCCAGTATAATGGTGTTTTGCCACAGAATATTCCAAGGCTGTCATCAATTGAACTTTTAAATATTTTCCTCAAAAATTAGCTTTGAAAAAGAATACTTTCATCGTAAAATTAAGACCCACAAAATTACGAATTTTTAGCGAAAATTTTATGCATATATTATTGTTAAAAATTATTATTATAAATGGTAAATCAGAGAAATAAAAATAAAATATAATCAATGGGAAATGATAAAATGAAACTGGGTTTGTGATTTATTCTTGTTTTACTGTTTATTTCACGGTATTTTATAAAGTTTTATAAATTATGTTATATTTTTTTTTGCTGAACTATTGTTTTGTGTTTTAAAATTATTTAAAATTGTACCCTTAAATATGTAATAAGAAATGAGAAAATTATTCAGAGATCTGGTTACACATTTAATGAAGAAAAGATAGAATTAATCCCTCACAAAGATGCAGCATTCCGCTGCATCTTTTTTTATGACAACTATCATTTGTCTGTCTTGGTGAACTCCCTTACTTTTGGAATCTGTTATAAAAGAAAAACTACGGAACGATTATGATCAAAAAGATAGGAAGTGCTTTTTTTCTGGGATCTTTACTTTGGGTAAATGCACAGGAGAAGACAACAGATATTGAAAGCATTGAATTTCAGGGAAAATTTATCTCTACACCTTATAAAAGTGCCAACCAGAATATCAGCGTTATCAGCAGAGAAGATATTGTAAATTCTCCGGCTAGAAGTATAGACGAAATTCTTCAGCAGGTACCAGGAATGGATATCAGAAGGAGAGGAGCCAATGGGGTACAGAGTGATATCGGCTTCCGGGGCAGTTCTTTTGAGCAAGTTCTTCTGCTTCTGAACGGAATCAGGATGAATGACTCCCAGACCGGGCATAACAATATGAATATCCCGGTTGACCTGGATGACGTAGAAAGGATAGAAATCATAAAAGGGCCCGCTGCCAGACGTTTTGGGCAGAATGCTTATGCCGGTGTTATCAACATTATTACTAAAACAGTTCCCGGAAAGAAAGTTAAGATCAGTGCAGATGGGGGAGATTTCAGTACGTATGGCCTTGGATTCAACGCGCAGATAGGAAATGAAAAGTTTACCAACTCCCTTCAGGCCAATTCTGCTTCTTCAGAAGGATATATGTTCAATACTGATTATGAGATCAGAAATGTATTTTATCAGGGAAAGCTGAATATCAAAAACGGAGACGTAAGGGTACAGGCCGGTTTTTCGGAAAAGAAATTCGGAGCCAACGGTTTTTATGCTTCCAGTGCTGCAACAAAACAATACGAGGAAACACAGGCTTCGATTGTAAGTGTAGCCCATCAGCAGACTTTTGGGAAACTAAAGCTTAATTCAAATGTATACTGGAGAAGAGGACAGGATATGTATCTTTATGACAGATGGAATCCTGATTTTTACAGAAATATGCATATTGGAAATAATGTAGGCGGTGAGGTAAATTCTAGCTACCAATGGGGATTGGGAACCACCGGAATTGGAGTAGAATTGAGAAAAGAATTTTTAGTGAGCAGTAATCTGGGGGATAGAAACCGCTTTGTATCTCAGGTTTTCTTTGAGCACCATTTTTCATTACTGGATAAAAAACTGAACATCAGTCCGGGAATTTCATGGGCCAACTATTCTAAAGAAGGAAATTTCTTTTATCCTGGTTTGGATGTCGGCTATAACTTTAATCCCAATAGTAAAATCTACGGAAATATCGCAAAAGTACATCGTATACCAACCTTTACTGAACTTTATTATGTCAGCGGAACAGAACAGGGAAATCCGAATTTACAGCCTGAAAATGCGCTTTCATCCGAGGTAGGATATCAATATCAAAATAACAGAATTTTAGCTAAAATAAGCGGGTTTTTAAGGAACTCCAGCAATTCTATTGACTGGGTTAAAAATGACCTTAAAGACAAAATTTGGTTTGCCGAGAATGTAGGAGACATCAAAACGAAAGGGATTGAAGCAGAGTGGAGTCATAGGCCGTTAGACTGGCTGAAATACACAGTTGGGTATACGTATATCGACAGTAAATATGAAGAGAAAAACGGTTTGGTTTCAAGATATATTCTGGACAATCTGAGACACCAGTTTATTTCCAAATTAGAAGTGAAATTCCTGAAAAACTTCACCAATGAGCTTGTTTACCGTTACAATGAAAGAGTAAATCTGGGAACTTATAATCTTGTTGATGAAAAGCTGAGTTTTGCTAAAAAAGACTACTCAGTTTACGTTTTGGTTAATAATATTACCAATACAAATTATACGGAAGCATTTGGGGTGGCAATGCCGCAAAGGTGGTTCCACATTGGTTTTTCTTACATAATTAATATTAAGTAGGTGTTAATTTAATATTAATGAAAGTTAATATTAACAAATTGTTAAAAAATATACATTTGCAAAAATTTTTTATGAAACGTCTTATAGGCCTAGGTTTACTACTTGGAATTTCTTTTTTTAAAGCACAGGAACATATTTCCAGCTTCAATGCAGTGACTCTGACCTATAAGTTTCATCCAAAATTTTTCCTTTATGCAGAAGGGCAGATGCGTGGTAATGAAGATTATACCTACCCCGATTATTATGAGATAAAAGGGGGAATAGGGTATAATCTTACCAAAAACCACAAGCCTTTCGTAGGATTGGGAAGATATGTCAACTATAAAGAGCACAGTTTAAGCAGAGAGGAATTCAGAGTATGGCTTCAGGATGTCATTGATTTTAAAAAAGGCATCGTAAAGTTTGAAAACCGTTTTCGTGTTGAAAAAAGCTGGTTCTATGAGCCTAAAACAGATCTTACTTCCCAGAGAATGCGTTACAGATACCGTCTGAATGTAAGTGTCCCTTTAAATTCCAAAACAATAAAGAAAGGTACTGTCTTCGCTAATGCGTATGACGAAATTTTCTTTGTAAGCCCTATGAAACCTAGCTTTGCCAGAAACAGAGTTTATGGTGGTTTTGGGTATCAGATTGATGATTACTTTGGAATCGTGAGCGGATATCTTTGGCAGCGTGAATTTGAAGCGAAAGGGAACAAAAATTTACATTTCATTTACCTTGCGTTAAACATCAACATCGATGGGACGGATCATCACACGAAGACCTACGATTTCCCAGGTGCAGATTAATTCTTACGTAAACTTGACTGAAAATTTAATAAATCCAGCTTAGAATTAAGATAGTGATCATTGAGTAATGCCCGGTATTTTTCAATCAGCAAAGATATAGCACCTACCTCATGCTCAAGATATTTGTCTTTGTTGAAGTAAATATATTCAGAATCTATAAATTCCTGTAAAAGATTTTTATCTTCACCAGTTAAGGCTTCCTTATAAGCTGAATTTTCAAGAAGTTCCCTGGTCTTTTGTTTAAAGGGTTCTTCTGCTTTTAATAGCATTCACATCAGGTGAAAGAAAAACTTTTTGTGGAGTTTTTACTTTGATTTCAGCTACAATTTAATGTGTCTTTTTAAAAATAAATTTAACAAGAAATATAAATACAAAAACTCCAACACTTAGCAATCCTGCTGCACCAAAAACGGTAAAGTAATTGAGAGAAATACTTAACAGTTTTATAGCCCCATATCCTAATAAGAATATCATCAGGAGTGAGGCGAGTATAAGTATCAGATAGATCAGGAAAAAAACTGAAATAGATACAATAGCAGAGACCAGCTTGGATTGATAAGCTGATGAAATTTCAGGAAGGTTATTAGTCATGTATTTTTTATTAATACTTCTCTATCAGATAACGGTACGCTTTCAGATATTTATTGAATCTTTTAATATCCTTAGGCGTAAGTTCTCTGTTTACTCTTCTAAGATCCATATTGTCACGAAGGTCATTCAGTTTTACGGCAACCGAGAGCAGAGATCTTTCTGTTCTTTTAATGAAATCATCGTAATCTTCTTCCGGATCAAATTTGGTAAGACAGCTGATGGCGAAAATGATATATTCAGGAAACCCCTCAGACCTTAAATAATCCAGACTGAATTCCACCGGATGGTCTTCTACGACATCATGCAGTACTCCAACGATTTTTTCGTCCAGTGTTTTGCCATATTCCATCACGCGCATCACGTGGGCTATGTATGGAGCATGGTATTTATCGGTTTGTCCTTTATGGGCTTTGTCAGCAATTTTGATTGCTCTATTCAGTAATTCTTCTTTTGTCATTTCTAATGAAAAATAGAATACAAAAATAAAAAATGCCTTAAAAAAATAAGACATTTTTATTAAGATTATTTCAATTCATTTTAAAGACTTGCCTCATTCTCTACGTGAGCATGCGGAGCATTGTTCTTTACAGACTCTATTCCGTTTTCCATGCCGTTGTCAGATTCATACATCTGGCTGGTTCCTATGATCTGTCCGTTTCCTGCTTTAAGATTGAAATAACATCTGCCGTCATTGGCTGTATTTCTTTCAAATTTTGAATCTTCCTGTGAATAGGTCTTTACAGATCCGATTCCGTTTTCGCAGGATGGTTTTGTGCTGTAACCCTGGCTGGTTAAAATTACCTGTCCGTTTCCTGCTTTGAGGTTAAACTGAAAGTCTCCGTTTGTTCTTTTAGAGATAATAAATTTTCCCATGTTTATCGTTTTTTTGAATTTGTGTTGTATTATTTAGATGGTAAAAGCTTCTTTGGACTTATCTGGAATTTGTCAGGAGTAATCGCGTTTAAAATTTTGTATTGTGAATAGTCCTTTGAGGATTCTTTCAAAGCCAGATAAGCCGTAGTATCGTTAGGTTTCTTAATCAACATTTTATAAAGTCCTATCCGGGACTGATTTGATTTCAGCGCAAAGTTTCCGGGGAATTTCCCTTTGCTGACAATTTTTACGGTATCTGTTTTTGGAATAGGAATTAAGTTTTCCTTTTTTTGTGCCGTCAGAGAAGCAGATAAAAGGAGTAGGGGAAATAATGTCTTCATATTATGTTTCGCGCTTTATGGTTTTTAGTTATAATAAAATTAGCAAAAATTATTGATCCTTCAGTAATAATCTGTAGTGTTTTGTGATTGTTTTCCCGGAAAATCTGATTGTAAGGGTTGTAGCCTCATGACTGTTATTGGTTTTATCAGAAATAATGAGAATTGAAAAATAGGAGTGATTGCCTTTTGATTCCCATTTTTTTAATGTTTCTTCCCTGTAACTCCGTAAGCTTTTATCATTCCTTTCTTTTTTTCTGTCTATCCAAAATATATCTGATCTTATATAATTCGGATAGTGATTGACAAGCTTCTTAATTTCATTTATTAAAAAAGGATAATCATTAAGAATCATCCTTGTTGTAATACATGTTTCTTCCTCAAATTCCTTCATCAGCTCTGTTCCACAAAAGGCGGTCCGTTCACTGTTAACTATTTTTTTAGGTTTCTCAGGTTTGTTTTGGTAGGCATATACTATTTTGTTTATAATCGGATCTTCCATTAGGCTGCTGCCTCTAAGGGTATCATTGGGCTTTCGTTGTGAAAAAATAATTCCGGGAATCAGAAATACAATAAAAACATATAATTTTAAATTCATCAATAAAAAATAAAGATTATTACATTAAATATATAAAAAACGCCCCGTAATGAGGCGTTTTGAATCAAATTTATGTTATTAAAGACTAATAAGCTCCTTTCTCGATATAGTGAGCCGCAACTTTTTCAGTTAAAGCTACTACATTCGGATGATTGGTATATTTTGTGAATCTTCTTAATCCTGAAAGCATCATTCTCTGTTCATCTCCTTCAGCGAAAGAAACGATTCCTTCTTTAGCAGCAGAGATGATTTTCTCAACCGCTTTGTAAAGATTAAGCTGAGCCATAGCTGCTTCTACAGATTCAGGAGAGAAGTGTTTCTCTGCTCTTAATACTGCAGATTCTGCCATATAGATTTGGTTAAGGATTTCAGAAGCGTTTAATAATAAATGCTGCTGTTTTTCAATATCCATCATGAATTTCTGAAGTGCAGCTCCGGAAACCATCAGGAATACTTTCTTAAGATTTGCGATAATAGCTTTTTCTTCACTCATGAATTCTGAATAATCTGGAACTTCAAATGAAGGGATACCCATCAATTCTTTGCTGATTGCCATTGCAGGAGATAAAAGATCTAATTCACCTTTCATTGCTCTCTTAATAAGCATTCCTACAGCCAATAATCTATTGATTTCGTTGGTACCTTCATAAATTCTACCAATTCTGGCATCTCTCCATGCAGATTCCATAGGTGTATCTTCTGAGAATCCCATTCCTCCATAAATCTGGATTCCTTCATCAGCTGTATTTTGAGTAAGGTCAGAAACGAAAACTTTAAGGATAGAAGCTTCTACTGCAAATTCTTCAACACCTTTTAATTCAGCTTGTTGATGATCCATTCCGCCAGCAACTAAGTCTGCAATTTTATCTTCAACATTTTTTGCTAAACGGTAAGAACCAGCTTCACTCACAAAAACTCCGGTTGACATTTCTGCAATTTTCTTTCTGATTGCTCCGAAAGTAGAAATAGAAACACCAAATTGCTTTCTTTCATTTGAATACTGAATAGAATGGTTTAAAATTCTTCTTTGTCCGTCAAGGTTTGCTGCAGCTAATTTAATTCTACCAACATTTAATGCATTCAAAGCGATTTTGAAACCGTTGTTTCTTTCACCTAACATATTTTCAACAGGAATTTTCATATCATTGAAGAAAACCTGACGGGTGGAAGAGGAACGAATACCTAATTTATGTTCTTCTTCACCAAATGTTAAACTGTTTGGATTTTCTAATTCTGAACGGTTGATCACAAAACCTGTAATGTTTTTATCATCATCAATTTTTGCAAATAATGTGAAAGTATCTGCAAAACCTGCATTGGAAATCCACATTTTTTGTCCATTGATGATGTAATGTTTTCCGTCTTCAGACAATTTTGCTCTTGTTTTCCCTGAATTGGCATCAGATCCTGCATCCGGCTCAGTCAAGCAATAGGCACCGAATTTTGTTCCTGTAGCTAAATCCGGAAGGTATTTCTTTTTCAATTCTTCATTCCCGTAAAGTAGAGTCGGAAGAGTTCCGATTCCCGTATGTGCTCCATAAGCCGTAGCTAATGAACCATTTCCTCCGGAAACATAATCGCAAGCTAACATTGTACTCACAAATCCCATTCCCAAACCGCCATATTCTTCAGGAACAGTGATTCCTAATAATCCCATTTCTCCTAATTTACGCATTGTTTCTTCAGTCAATGCATAATCCTTTTTCTCAAAACGGTCATGTTGTGGAATTACTTCTCTGTCTATAAATTCTTTAGCAGAATCACGAAGCATTTTTTGTTCTTCAGAAAGTTCTTCCAAAGAGAAAATTTCATTAGCTGGAATTTGTTTAATTAAAAACTCACCGCCTTTTAATGTTTTATTAAGTGTATCACTCATTATTTTTGTTTTTTAATTATAATAATTCAAAGATTGAAGCTGCGCCTTGGCCTGTTCCAACGCACATAGAAACCATTCCGTATTTGTTTCCGCGCTTTCTCATTTCGTCAAGAAGCTGAACTGTTAATTTCGTTCCTGTACATCCAAGAGGGTGACCCAATGCGATGGCTCCTCCGTTTACATTTAGAATATCAGGATTTAAGCCTAATTCTTTCTTAATGGCAACAGATTGTGATGCGAATGCTTCGTTTAATTCGATTAATTCAATATCTTTTAATTCTAAACCTGCTTGTTTTAAAGCTTTTGGAATAGCATAAATAGGTCCCATTCCCATGATTCTTGGCTCTAATCCGGCTGCTGCATAAGCAACTAATCTTGCTTCAGGCTCCAAACCTAATTCTTTTACCATTTCCTCACTCATTACCATTACAAAAGCAGCTCCGTCACTCATTTGAGAAGAGTTTCCGGCTGTTACGCTTCCTCCGTTGGCAAATACAGGTCTTAATTTTGCTAAACCAGCTAAAGAAGTATCAGCTCTTGGACCTTCATCTATTGAAAAATCAAACTTTTTAGTCTGCATTTTCTGATTTTCATCCAGGAAGTTATATTCTACAGGAATCGGAACAATCTGGTTGGCAAATTTTCCTTCCTGATTAGCTTTTAAAGCTTTCATATGAGATTCAAAAGCAAACTGATCCTGCTCTTCTCTCGTAATATTATATTGTTTTGCAACTTCTTCAGCCGTGTAACCCATTCCCCAATAGTAATCAGGGTTTGTTTTTGCGATATCCGTTTCAGGAACCGGTTTGTAACCTCCCATCGGAATGTATGACATAGATTCAGTACCACCCGCGATGATACAATCTGCCATACCAGCCTGAATTTTTGCAGAAGCAATAGCAATAGCCTCACTTCCTGAAGCACAGTATCTGTTGACGGTTACTCCCGGAACTTTATCGGTATTTAATCCCATCAAAGAGATCAGACGTGCAACGTTCAGCCCTTGTTCAGCTTCCGGCATTGCATTTCCTACGATAAGGTCATCAATTCTGTTTTTATCTAATTGTGGGAGTTCTGCCATTAATTTTTCAATAACGGTAGCCGCCATGACATCAGGTCTTGTAAATCTTAAACTTCCTTTTGGAGCTTTTCCAACGGCAGTTCTGAAACCTTTTACTATATATGCTGTTTTCATTTTGTTTTAATTAAATTATTTTTAGACTTTTTTGCCTCGTAGAGGTAAACTGTTCATAATATTTGTTTATGCTTTCTTTGTAGAGCTCCGTAGGAGCGACCTGTTAATCGCTAACCCATTCAAATAAATATTTTGGATCATATTCTATTTCAAATTTTGACATAAAATCCAGATATTCTTCTCTAAAAGTTTTCTTTTTATGATGTTCTTCCTGATTTAAAATATATTTTACAACAGAATCAACACTGCTTTTAGAATATGAAAAAGCTCCGTACCCTTCCTGCCAATTGAATTTTCCATTGATCCACCCTTTTTCATTGATGAATTTTGAAGAACCCGCTTTAATATCTCTTACTAAATCTGAAACCGAAAGGGTCGGATTCATACTTACGAGAATATGTACATGGTCTGGCATTGCAAAAACTGCGAATAACTTTTGGTTTCTATTGGACACAATACCTGTAATAAACTGATGTAATTCTTCTCTGTTTTCTTTTGAAATCAGATTTTGTCTTCCTTTTACAGCGAAAACAATTTGAATATAAATCTGAGTGTATGTATTTGCCATAAATTAACAGGCCGCCTCTACGAGGCTCTCCAATTTAAATTATTCATCTATTAACAGTTCGCTCCTACGGAGCTTCCGCTAGTTTCTTAGAGGTTTTCCGTTCTGTAACATGTACTGGATTCTTTCCAGAGTTTTTCTTTCTCCACAAAGCTGAAGGAAGGTTTCTCTTTCAAGATTCAATAGATATTGTTCTGTAACGACTGTTGGTTCAGACAGATTTCCACCTACCATTACGTTGGCTAGTTTATCTGCAATTTTCTTGTCGTGTGCAGAGATGAAGTTTCCGGTTAGCATTTGGTCTGTTCCTACGTAGAACATTCCTAATGCATCTTTACCAAGAACTTTTACTTTTTGCTCGATTGGCTGAGTATAGCCTTGTTCTGCTAATAGTTTTGCTACTTTTTTAGCTTCAGCAATTTGTCTGTTTTTGCTTACGAAAACAATGTCTTTTCCTTTTTCAAGGATTCCCATGTCATAAGCTTCATACGCAGAAGTTGCTACTTTACCCATTGCAATATTCATGAAAGCATCACGAAGTCTGTTGTTTTTAACATCATCATTATGGAATTCTCTGGAAGTTCTTAAAGTCAGTTCTTTAGTACCACCTCCGCCAGGAATTACACCTACACCAGTTTCTACTAGTCCAATGTATGTTTCTGCTGCTGCAACCACTCGGTCGGCATGCATTGTCATTTCGCATCCTCCACCCAGAGTCATTCCGTGAGGAGCAACAACTACAGGAATAGAGGAGTAGCGTACTCTCATCATTGATTTCTGGAAGTAAGCGATCGCCATATTCAAATCATCCCAATCCTGCTCGATAGCCATCATAAGGATCATAGCAAGGTTTGCTCCTACAGAGAAGTTAGTTCCCTGGTTTCCTACAACTAATCCATCATATTCTTTTTCTGCTAAATCAATTGCTCTGTTTAATCCATCAAGAACTTCACCTCCAAGAGAGTTCATTTTTGAACGGATCTCGAAGTTGATAATTCCGTCTCCTAAATCTTCAATAGAAGCACCAGAATTACTCCAAAGTGTTTTGTTTTTTCTGATATTATCTAAGATGATGAATGCATCCTGACCTGGGATTTTATTGTATTCTCCTGAATTTTTATCAACGTAAATACTTTGCCCTTCATCATTAACTTTATAGAAAGTTTCTACATTTTTCACCCAGTCAGAAACTTCGTATCCTGCATCTTTTGCCAATTCTATACCTTTGGCAACACCTACGGCATCCCAGATTTCAAATGGTCCGTTTTCCCATCCGAAACCTGCTCTCATGGCATCGTCAATTTTATAAACCTCGTCAGAGATTTCAGGAACTTTATGTGAAACGTAAGCGAATAATGCTCCTAACGATTTTCTGTATAATTCACCAGCTTTATCCTTACCTCCGATCAGAACTTTGAATCTGTCAATTGGTTTGTCAATCGCTTTTGTTAATTCTAAGGTAGGGAATGAAGATTTTCCTTGAAGTTCATACTCTAAAGTGTCAAGGTTTAATCCGTGAATTTCAGATTTTCCTTCTGCATTTTTCACTTTTTTATAGAAACCTTGTTCTGTTTTTGAACCTAGCCATTTATTATCCATCATTTTCTGGATATAGCCTGGAAGCGCAAAAACATCATTGAAATCATTAGCTTCAGCACCACTCTGGCGAACGCCGTTGGCTACCATTACCAAAGTATCAAGACCTACAACATCAGCTGTTCTGAACGTAGCAGATTTTGGACGTCCTATTACCGGACCAGTTAATTTATCAACATCAGAAACAGTAAGTCCTAATTTCTGTACATTGTGAAGAAGATCCATCATAGAGAATACACCGATTCTGTTGGCGATGAAAGCTGGAGTGTCTTTGGCTAAAACGGTAGTTTTACCTAGGAATTTCGCCCCGTAGTTCATATAGAAATCGATGATCTCAGGAGCTGTATCGTTAGTAGGGATAATTTCTAAAAGAGGAAGATATCTTACAGGATTGAAGAAGTGTGTTCCTGCGAAGTACTTTTTGAAATCTTCGCTTCTTCCTTCTGTCAGGAAATGAATAGGAATCCCGGATGTATTAGAAGAAATTAATGTTCCCGGTTTTCTGAACTGTTCAATCTTTTCGTATACAGACTTCTTAATGTCAAGTCTTTCTACTACCACTTCAATGATCCAGTCTGTGTTTTTTATTTTCGGAAGATCATCATCGAAGTTTCCGATTTTAATTCTGTCTGCAAACTTTGGTGAATAAAGAAGTGCAGGACTTGCTTTTTTAAGTTTTTCAAAGTTTTCGGAAGCAATTCTGTTTCTTACTACCTTATCATCTTTGGTCAAACCTTTTTTCTGTTCAGCTTCAGTAAGTTCAAAAGGAACAATATCCAAGAGTGATACTTCAACACCGATGTTGGCGAAGTGAGCCGCGATACCGCTTCCCATAATTCCTGAACCAAGAACCGTTACATGTTTGATTCTTCTTTTCATATGTAAATTTTTATTTTTATAAGATTATATGCCACCCGGAGGTTTCATCATAATTTATTTTCTGTTGTTTAATAATTCGTTTGCTATTTTCATGATTTCAGTCATCACATCTTTAAAAGCATCCAGCTTTTCGGGAGCAATTTTTTCCATCACCTTCTTGTTGAAGTTGACAACGACTTCCTTTGACATGTTTCTGGAGTTTAGTCCTTTATCTGTAAGCTTAATGATAACCTCTCTTTTATCAGTGGTTGTCTTTTCCTTATAGATATATCCGTTATCTTCCAGAAGTTTGATGATTCTCGTTAATGAAGTGGGTTCAATAGCCATCTTAGGACCAAGATTGGTACTTCGGGTTCCTTCTTTGGGATCAATTTTAAGAAGAGTAAGCGCCTGTACCGCTGTGGAATCATGTTCCTGGGCTAATTCTGTGTACATTTTAGAAACAGCCAACCAGGTCTGCTTTAAAATTAAATCTACGTTTTCTATTTTTTCCTTATTATTATCCATCATTTTTGCGCCAATGGTTTTACCCAAATTTAGTAAATATTATGCATGCATAGTATTTATTAACGTTAAATTTTGTTAATAACCTGAGAATAAATAGATTAAATTGTATGATTAGCATAATACTATGCATGCATAGTATGTGAATTGATCAAAGAAAATCTAGTATTAATGAATGTTTGTAATTAAATCAATGATTTCTTCAAAAGATTCACATTGGTAAGTAGAGGAATCTTTAGTAATTACCCAAAAAGCATTCTGAAAGTCAAAATTAAAGGCAGATAGGTCTTTTTGAAAGTTTTTTTGAAGCAGAGAATACAGCATTTCCTTGTGAAACTGGGGTGCCGAGATGAAAGGCGGAATAAAAGTCTCATTAATTTGAAATAATGATGCATTGGTGAGCTCCTCATGCTGAAGAAGAATGTCCTCAACAATTCCAGAATACAGATGATTGTCCTTTACATACCATATTTTATCTGCAAACTCTTTGGCTAGCCTCCAATCATGAGAAGAAAACAGGATCAATTTATTCTGTTCTTTAGCCAGTTTTCTCAAAGTTTTAAGAATAATGATTTTGTTTTTTTCGTCCAGATGAGTAGTTGGTTCATCCAGAATGATGATCGGGGAATTTTGGGTTATCGCCCGTCCGATAAAAGCCTTCTGAAGGTTTCCGTCTGACAGATTTTTCAAAAGGGTATATCGGTATTGATTTAAATCCAGTTCTTCAATGATGTGGGCCACTTCTTCACGGTCTTCTTTTTTTAACTCAAAATAAAAAGGGTAGTAGATGTATTTCCCCAAAGAAATAAGATCCTCAACCGTATAATGCTGCGGAATAACAGACTTTGAAAAAACAATAGCAATATTCTCCGCAATTTCTTTTACAGAAAGACTTTTTACATTTTTCCCGTTCATAGAAATTTCCCCATTCAGTAAAGGCAGCTGATGCAGAATAGATTTGATCAGCGTTGTTTTCCCAACCCCATTATTACCAATCAGCAGGCATACATCACCAAGCTTCAAGTCCGCATTGGCATTGGAAATTAAAGTTGTATTGTAGCCGATATTTGCCTGTTTGATCTGTAGGTGCATACTTGATTTGATTATACGCATAAGCGCAGAATGTTTTACAAAAATAAGGTTTTAAGGCGCAAGGAATCTGACTTTGTCAAAATTTTTATATTTTTTCTTTACAGGTTATTTACAATCCTTGTTACACCATTTTTGAAAACATCAGATTGAAAATTGAGTAATAACCCCAATTTGCAATTTGCCATTTTTAAATAAGTTAAAAGCTGTGCTTTATGAGTAGGCGATATATATTCAACTGTTTTTACTTCCAGAATTACTTTGCTTTCAACCATCAGATCAAGTTTAAAGGCATTGTCTATTTTCAAATCTTCATAAATGATGGGAAGAAACTTTTGTTTTTCTACTAAAAATCCAGCTTTTGTTAATTCATAGTACATACATTCTTCATATACATGTTCAAATAAACCTGCTCCAAGTTTTCTATGAATTTTTAATCCTGTTTCAAAAACAATTTTTGATAGTTTATTTTCTGTCATTTGTGGTGCCTTATTGAACTTAAATATATGAATTGTTAGGTAAGTACGGGAATGTAGGTGCAATAATTTATTTAGGTATGCTATTGGGTAAATGCAAAGGCGCAAAAAAAGCTATTAAAAGCGTTATATTTTATTAAGGCGCAAAGATTTTATCTACGATAAATTGAATACTGAATATTTAAAGCCATAGAATCATATACTCGACGCTTGCTGAAAATCCTTGATTTTCTTGCACCTTAAAATAGGCGTTAGTATAAAAAATCCTTGCGTCTTTGCGTTTATCCAACAAAAAACTACACCTTATTCTGTTTCAAAAGCATCATCAGAATCACGGGAATTCCAAATACAGAGCTTATTACATTCAGAGGAATCTGAGTTTTTTCTGCAATAACCGAGAAAAGCAGCATGATCAGCATTCCCAGAAACATATTAAGAATCCATTGCTGCCATAATTTGGATGGATTATAGACAAGTCTGCAGAAGTGAGGGACAATAATTCCTATAAAGAGAATAGGTCCTAGAAATGCAGTAACAGAAGCTGAAAGGAGAGAGGAGGCAACTATTATTAAAAGTTTCAGCTGTTTCAGATTTACTCCTAAACTTTGTGCATAGGAATTCCCAAGAGAATTTCCAATAAGTGGTTTTATAGCTCTAAAACAGATCAATACTCCAATTAAAACCAAAACAAGCAACACATAAATCTGGTTTCTGGTCACCATATTATTGGCTCCGAAAGACCATAATACATAGTTTTTCAAGCTTTGATTCTCTGCATAAAACTGAAGCAGTGATACAATTGCCCCGGCAAAAGCAGATACAAGAAACCCAAAAATAATGAGATAAGATTTGTCCTGAAATCTATTAGACATCGACAACAATATCAGCATTAAGAGCAAGCTTCCTCCAATAGCTGATAAACTGAGAAAACTGTTCTGTAAAAACTCAGGAAGTAAAATATTGTGGGAAAAGAAAATATAAAAGGCGACAGACAGACTGGCAACCGAAGTGATTCCCAATATATCAGGTCCTGCCAGCGGGTTTTGAAAATATTCCTGCATCAGAAAACCTGAAGTAGGAATTGAAATTCCGGCCAGCATCATTACCAAAACACGGTTGATGCGGATTTCGGCAATTTGGTTATGAGCAGAATCCAGAAAGAAATCCTGGAAGCTTAAACTTAAAAACCCTGTGTTCAGATTGATGACAGCACTCATAATAATGGCAATCATAAATAGCAAACACAGGATTTTAAATCTTTTTGACATGATTTAGAAAGAGTTCAGTCTATTTTATTTTAAGAAAGAATCGATTTTTGAATTTAATACATCTTCCGTCATCATTCCCAGATATTCATCGGTTTTATCTCCTTTTCTCATGAAAGTAAAAGGAATAGAGCCTCCGTCCCATTGTTTGAAATTGGAAGCGAAGAAATTCTGATCTAGTTTTTGTCCATCAAGTAAGATAACATTTTTTCCCAGCTTATTTTCTGTTGCAAAATTCTTTACAGCACCAGCCCAATCAGCTTTATCGTCAAGGTTTATGAAAGTAAATTTTACAGGTTTACCCTTCAGTTCATCCATTTTACTTTTAAAACTTGGAATTTCTCTCATGCATGGGCCGCACCAGGTTGCAAAAAAGTTGGTGACATATAAAGTATCATTGTTTTTTGCTAAATATTGACTTACATTTTCAGGAGAAAGTTCTTTGGGAACATACGTACTTTCTTCAGCACCTGTTGGTTGGGTTACAGAAAGAGAATCTGCAGCTGCAGTATTTTCAGTTTTCTGGCCTTCTTTTTTACAGCTGTACAATGCAGTAAGGAGTAACGTGGATAAAATTATCTTCTTCATAAATTATTTTTTATCTATTTTTGAATTGAAGTTATGGAACAACAAATCTATAAAGGAAAACTGATACAGTTTCATCCGTTAAAAATAGCGAAAAAGGAAGAGCTGACCAAAAATACTTTTTCTCTGGAGTTTGATATTCCTGAGAATTTAAAAGAAAATTTCAGGTTTGAAGCCGGGCAGTTCGTCAGTATAAAATTTCAGGCATATGGTAAAGAGGTTATTAATGATTACTCAATGACTTCGGCACCTTATGAGGGAAAAATATGTTTAGGAATAAAGATGAATTCCCCTGAAGGTGCTGCTTCCCAGTTATTTCAAAACTATGATGCGGATGATATTCTATGGGTGAGTGAACCTGCAGGAAGATTTACATTGGTTTCTAAGCCAAGTGAGTTCAGAACCATTGTAGCCTTTGCTGCCGGTATTGGAATTACCCCGATTTTGAGCCACTTTAAGAATATTCTTCATACAGAACCCAGAACCCGGTTATTTTTATTTTTTGGAAATAAAAGTTCAGAAGACCTGGTATACCGTGATCAATTGGATAATCTTGCCAGAACATGTGGTGACAGACTTCAGATATTTTATTTCTTCTCACAGGAGAAAACAGGAGATCAGTTTTTTTATGGCAGATTGGATGCCAAGAAATTAAATCTTATCATCAATCAGATTCTCCATTTGGATGATACCGATGAAGAATCTACGATCTGGGATGCGGTGGACGAAGTGCTGATCTGCGGAAAAGGAGAAATGATCAAGACACTGGCCAATGCCTGTTATCACCACGGAATTCCGAAAAAGAACATCCATTTTGAACTTTTTGAGGAATTTAATGATGATATTTATCCTGTAGAAAAAGAATTTCCTCTGATTGAAGATATAGAGGTTGAATTTACCATGCTTGGAAAAAAATATACAACTCATCTTCCTGATAACAAGGACAAAATCCTGCAGCAGCTTCTGATTCAGAAGTTTCCGGTTCCTTATTCATGCAAGTCCGGAATCTGCGGAAGCTGTGAATGTTCTTTAGAAGAAGGAGAAGTGGAACTGCTGGAGAATGAGTATCTTACTGAAAGAGAAGAAGAGCAGGGGCATATATTGGCTTGCATGTCTATTGTGAAAAGTAAAAAAATAAAGCTTAACTTTGATCTTAGTTGAGAGTCATTAGGAACATATTTAACCTGGGTTTTATATCATTGGAATTGGGAATTCTGATGATATGTTTCTGTAATGTGTGGGTTTTCGGGCTTACCAACGGGAGAACCTATACCAAAATCTCAAAAATCCCACCAAGAGAGGTAGCATTGGTCCTGGGGACATCTCCGAAAATGAGATCCGGAAAATCTAATCCCTATTTTACGAAAAGAATGGATGCTGTAGCTCTTCTTTACCACCATGGGAAAATCAAGAAAATTATAGTGAGCGGGGAGAAGAGTACAGGGTACAATGAACCGAGAGCAATGAAAAATTATCTGGTTTATCTGGAAGGTGTTCCGGAAGATATTATTATGGAAGACCCGAAAGGTTTCAATACCTATAAAAGTATTCTCCGTTGTAAGGATGTTTATAAAAAGAAAAATGTCATCATTGTATCTCAGGGATATCACAACCTGAGGGCTTTGTTTTTTGCAAGAAACAATGATATGAATGCTTTGGGATTTGATGCTCAGGATGTCACAAAATCTGAAAGCTTCTACAGAAACCAGACGAGGGAAATCCTCGCCCGTGTGATTGCTGTAGTCTATTTTATTTTAGGCGTTTCTCCGGATTAGAAAGGATATCCGAACGCGATATTAACAGTGGGTTTAAAAGGCTGGAAATATTTGAATCTCCATCGGTCTCCATCAGGTTTATTCGGGTCATAGATCTTGTAAGCAAGGTCAATTCTGGCCGTTACATACGCGATATTCAATCTTAATCCAAATCCACTTCCGATACCTACCTGCTTCAGGAACTTATTAAATTTAAATTCATCTCCATATCCGTCATTATAGTTACGAAGACTCCATGTATTTCCTATATCTGTAAATAAAGCACCCTCATAGGTTTTATTGAACGGAATTCGGTATTCAATATTGGTAGTAAGCTTTAAATTGTCTGTCATATAAGTACGTACTCTTTCATCCACTTGAGAATCTGCAGGACCTAATCCTCCAAATGCTACCCATGCTCTGATATCGTTGGAGCCTCCATTGAAATATGATTTGATGATTGGCATATCCTGAGAATTTCCATACGGTATTCCAACCCCGATAAACTGGCGAAGTACTAATGTCTGGTTTCCATTAAATTTGAAATATTTTCTGGCATCAATATCAAATTTTATAAACTGTGCATATGGCAGTCCGAAAATGGTTTTCTGAGGACCGGTAACAACACCTCCGTCGTTATCTTTTTTATTGAATAAGCTTAAAATGTTTCCTGCAAGCTCAACTTTCCCATTAAAATAAAATGCGTTTGGATATTCCTTTTTCCCAATTTCACTGTATACAAAGTTATAGATCATGGAAGAAATAAGAACATCCTGCGTTTGTCTGTCTTTGTTGACCAATGTTCCGGTAAATGCCGTTAAAAGATCTGTTCCCTGCTGATTCAGACTTCCACGGTAAGCATCGTTCTCGATAATTTCTTTAGAAACTTCATCTACGCTTAGTTTTCCATCTTTATAATCCTGACCAGTTTGTGCAGTTTGCGGGTTAAACATAAAATAATTCCCGAAAACTTCATCTTTTACTCTTCTGTCATTGACAAAGTAGTCGTAATAAGCATCTTTATTTTTGGTTAAACTGACCTGAGTATTGAATAAAGTAAGCTTATGGTATACCTGATCATTAACACTTGCCTGATAATTCAGTCCTGTATTAAAAATAATTCTTCCCAAACCGATGTTGTTCTGTATGGACGCCCCCAACAGAATAGATGAAGTAGGCGTATATCGTTTAGGGATAAATTTATAATAATTAAATGGAAGCAAAAGCCTTGGGAAATTCAAAGATGCCTGAGCTGATATTTCATAGGCGGCAACTCTTTTATCAATATCCTTTGTACTTCTGATAGATCCAAATGTTCCTGAAAGACTCGTGGAAAGGTTTTCTGCCCCCCTGAAAACATTACGGGTAGTAAGGTCTACGGAAGGAGAGATACCGAGATTTAAGAGCTGAGAGTAATTGATATCTGTTCCCAGTTTAAATTCATACTTTGGAAGAGGTTTCAGTACATATAAAACATCAACAATACTGTCGTTAGGTGATGCCATTCCTCCTTGTCTCAGGGAATCTCTTGCCTTAACGATGCTGAAATTGTTCATCGCCAAAAGGTTTCTCTTCGTTACGTCAAGTTTAGTCTGGTCGAAAACTTTTTTACTGTCCGGAATAATAGCTCTCCATATGGATGAAAGTTTATATTTATCATTCATCGTATGGAATCTTATTCTCCTTAAACTGTCTTTTTTTGTGTTTTTAGGGTAATCACCCGGTTCATCTACAATCGCAACATCTATATTTCCAAAAGTTGAGATTTTATACGGAGTATCCAGAGAATCTTTGTGAATTTCCAGTGTCAAAGGAACCTGTTTTCTACTTTTAAGAGAGTCAGCTACAAAATAAACCTCATCATTGGAAGCATTGAATCTATAGAACCCAAACTCTCTCATCAAATCAGTAATTCGGGTGACTTCTCTTTCAAGAACAGTCTGATCAAGAATCTGTCCGGATCTTATAAGACTTCGGTTCAAATTATAGTTGTAGTAACCTTTGATCCCCTGATCCGGAATATTATAAAAATAATCCTTGATCCGGGTAGGGTCATTATGCTTAATGGAATAATTAACAGTGGCTTTTTTAGCAGCGGAATCCAGGGTATGTTTAAACGTTACATCCGCATCCCAGTATCCTCTGTAAGTAAGTCTTTTTTTAATAGATTCAGCACTTTTTTCACTTCTGGTCTGATCAAGAATCACTGGCGGTGTTCCCCAATTATGCAATAAACGATCGAACAGCAGGCTTTTTCCAACACTGCTTTTCATATTATATTTAAGGAATAAAGAGTCTCTCAGTTTCTGATTTCTCATCTCTCCGGGATAGGTCATATATTCATTAAGTATCGTATCGTATTTCGTGTCAGCCATATTGTACAGAAGAAGACTTAATGGCATGAAAAGAAATTGCTTTTTATTAGGCTTTTGCTGAATATAATCTTTGAGTTCCTCATCGAAAAATTCTTTCTTATCCTCGAACCCTAATGTGTTCTTGGTAAGCAGATATTCGCCTTCAGGAACTTTTTTTGTTGTACTACAAGCATAAAGGAGACCAACAAATGTTGCAAATGAGATAATTTTATAATATTTTTGAGGAGAATTCTTATAATGCTTACAGCTCATACAATAAAAATTTTACAGTCTTTAGATAAAAAGAAGTTCAGACAAAAATACAATTTGTTTTTGGTTGAAGGTAATAAAATCATTTGTGAACTTTTTAATTCTAACTTTAAAGTTAAAGAAATATTATCAACCGATCCACAAAAATTGGACCGTACTGATATTCCTGTTACTCATATCTCTGAAAATGAATTAAAAAAAATTAGTTTTCTTAAAACACCAAAAGATTCCGTAGCGGTATGTTATCTTGCTGAGGAAGAAAAATGGGCGGATAAGAATATACAGCTGGTTTTGGATGGAATACAGGATCCAGGAAATTTAGGAACCATTATACGGCTGGCAGACTGGTTCGGAATAGAACAGATTATCTGCAGTGAAGATACCGTAGATGTCTACAATCCGAAAGTGATTCAGGCTACTATGGGTTCTTTTACCAGAGTTCATGTTGTGTATACTGATCTTGTGGAATATCTTTCTGCAACAGAAAATGTAAATATCGGAACGGATATGGAAGGGGAGAACATTTATACATTTGAAAAACCTGAAAAGATCAATCTGATCTTAGGAAATGAAGGGAATGGAATGAGACCGGAAACTGAAAAACTTTTACAAAAAAGTATCAGCATCCCGAGATTTGGAAAATCCCAGTCTACAGAAAGTCTGAATGTATCCATGGCTGCCGGGATTATTTTAGGACAGTTATTTTCAAAATAAAACTTAGAAATTAGGGCTTAGGGAGTGAAAATATAACATTATTTTCTAAATCCTAAGCCCTAATTCCTTATATCAATTGTTCCATGCTGGAAACACTTTTATTTTTCTGATATACTTCCATCTTTTTTCTGACATACTTCAACGCTATAGGAGCGAGGTAGATTAATGCCGCACCAATCAGTTTTTTCTTCCAGTTGGAGCTTTTCATATTCTTTTTGGCGTAGTTTCCTACGATAGCGGTAACCCCTAGTTTAACAAGGCTGTCCGTAATATTCCCTCCTTTGAAAGCGGAGCTTGCAATTCCTACAGCTGTATTTTTGTTAATCAGTAGATCTTTTACTTCTGAGGTAAGCTGTTTGGCAATGACGTCCTTTCTCAGAACCACTTTTTCATCACCGTCTTCATCTATCTTTTCCTGAAGATATTGGTCGCTTAATCCATTGGTAAATGCACTTAGGCTTTCCTTTGTGTTTTTGAAGGTAAGAAGATTCTCCAGATCATTTATTTCACCTTGAAGCAGTTTTTTCTTTCTTCTTAATTCTTCTATGCTCTCGTATTTTCTGCCCATAGTTTAATGATTTAAAAATTTAATAACCTGATCTGCAACAGCATTTACGATCTTCGTTTTGAAGGCAACAACAAATGCCATTACCAGTGCATAGAATGCAGCAACAATTAAGAATCCGTAAGAGTAATTATCCAGTGCTTTTCCAATAAGGAAAGCGATTCCAAAATTGAAAAGGATAATAAAAAAAGCAAAAGCAACAAGCAGTACTACAAAGTAAGTAATGAGCCCGGCAGAAAGGGACGACTTTTCAGTCGCTTCAATTTTCAGAAGATCTATTCTCTTGGAGGCGTATTCTTTAATAGTTTCTATCATTGTTTTTTTTTAAAGTTACAAAAAAAGGAACTTTTGCACAAAAGTTCCTTTCTGTAATTTACTTAAAAAAGATAAATTACTTATTTTTTCAGATCATTCAGTTCTGCTTCTACATCTTTTGCCAAATCTGCAGTTTTAGAAACAATTTGATCTTTATATTTGTCATATCCGTCTTTCACAGTATGTGCTACGCTGTTTGCAGTTTCTTTGAAAGTAGAAGAAATATTGCCATATTGGTCTTTTACTTTTTCAGAAACCTCTCCGTATTTATTTTTAGCCTGATCTTTAAGATCATTTGCCTTATCCTTTATTTTTTTTCTGGTTTCTTTACCTTCTTCCGGTGCATAAAGCATTCCTAAGATTACACCTGCCGCAGCACCTGCAAGAAGTCCTGCCAATATACCTGCTGTATTATTTCCTTTTCTAGACATTTTAAGTTTTTTAATAATTAATAATAGATTAGTTTTTACAGTAATAAAACTTACAATTTGTATACCAAAGGGGGCTTGAGGCCTATTAAAAATTGTTAAATCTTTTCGATGTGAGATAAAATAAGTTCAATAGTTTCTTCTTTGGTCAATTCTGAGTTATCAATAACGATAGCGTCTTCAGCCTGCTTCAAAGGGGCTATTTCGCGCTCGCTGTCAATCTTATCACGCTCTATAAGGTTCTGCTTTACCTGCTCTTTATCTGCTTCAATTCCCATACCTTGCAGTTCCAGGAACCTTCTGCTGGTTCTTTCATCAATACTGGCAGTAAGAAAGAATTTATAGTCCGCATTTGGCAGAACTACTGTCCCAATGTCACGTCCGTCCATAATGACACCTCCTTTTTCTGCCAAAGTGCGCTGTGACTGAAGCAAAAAGTCTCTTACTTCTTTTTGTTTGGCAACAAGGCTTACATTGTCAGATACTATATTGGTACGGATTTCTTTGGAGATATCCGTGTCATTAAGGAAAAGGATAAGTGTTCCGTCGTTGTTTTTAAACTCAAGGCGGATCTGGTCTAAGGAAGAGAATAATGTATTCAGATCAATTCCTCCATTTTCGTCCAGACAATGCTGCAATGCATACCAGGTAACTCCTCGGTAAAGAGCTCCTGTGTCCATATGAATAAGTCCCAGTTTATCTGCAATGATTTTAGAGATAGAACTTTTTCCGGTAGACGAGTACCCATCGATAGCAATTACAGGTTTTTTCATACTGCAAATTTCAAGATTTTTTCTTAAAAATCAAGAGGAAGTAAGAAAATTTCAGAATAATTAAGAAAATTTCAGCCGAAAAGATTACTCTCCTCTGTGGCTGGAAAGGTCCATGGAAATTCCTATCTGATTGACATTGGAAGAGTTGTGATATCTTACATGAGCATAATCTATGCGGAATCTGGAAACTTTTACTCCAAATCCTGCAGAAAGTCCGGAGAAGTTTCTTTGATCTGCAACTGCCAGCTCATTTCCTCTTTTTACATTATATCCCAATCGGATGTTGAAGTTTTTTTCCGGAAACAATTCAGCTCCCAATGAAAAGTGATCTGCTATTTTTCTGCCGGCATTCACTTTCTGTCCGTCCAGGTTATATTCTGAAGAAATATCAAATTTCTGAAGATCATGCGCTGTAATAGTAATTGCAAGAGGGAAGTTCTTGATTATTTTGGTATACCCAAGATCAATTCTGAAAGGAAGATTCTCTCTTGTTCCATTGAATGACTTCAGCTGAAAACCAAAATTTCTCATCACAAGAGAAACTACTTCTTTGTTCTTTTTATTATGATAGGTAACTCCCGCTGTTCCTGAAATTGCGGAAGAAGTATAGTTGTCAATTTTTGAGGTAACGAAATTAAGCCCTCCACCAATCGTCCAGTCTTCTTCAAACTGGTAGGCATAACCTGCACCAATGGCTACATCCGAAGCCTTGAATTCTCCGTTTTCGAAACCGCTTTCGTCCGTTCTCGGTGTACTTCCATAGCTCATATACCTGGCGTTGATGGTAGCCATATGGCCATTCTCAAAGTCTTTGGCATAAGCAATAGTTCCGTATTTTGAATCGGCAAGATAAGCTGTTGCGTTTACAGAAAGCTGTTTGTCAGAATCTCTATTTAACAGGGCAGGGTTTGCAATAGCAAAGGAAACATCATAATCTCTTATCGAAATTGCATCACCACCCAAAGCAGCCTGTCTTGCAGATACAGGTACATTTAAGAACGGATAAACATTTGTTCCTGTTTGCGCATAAGAAACAATTCCTGATAGAAATAATGAAAAAATGATAATTTTCTTCAACTCAATTTATAATTAATGCAAAAATAATCCTTTTTCGTACTTTTCAAAATATTTCTTACATTATTTCTATTTAAATATTTTTCTTTCATCAATATCTTTAATGATTATATTTGCAAAATCAAATTCAGGGGAAACCCATACTAATAAAAAGTTACTAAAAATAAAAGATGAAATATAAAAGAATCCTTCTGAAACTAAGCGGTGAGGCCTTAATGGGAAACAGACAATATGGTATTGATACCGAAAGACTGCAGGAATATGCCGTTGAGATCAAGAGAGTAGTCGAAAAAGGCTGTGAAGTTGCGATCGTCATTGGAGGAGGAAATATTTTCCGTGGTGTTGCAGGAGCTGCAAAAGGTATGGACAGAGTGCAGGGAGACTATATGGGAATGCTGGCAACTGTAATCAATGGTATGGCATTGCAGGGAGCATTGGAAGATGCAGGAATCAAAACAAGACTTCAGTCTGCTATCGAAATGGATAAAGTAGCTGAACCTTTCATCAAAAGAAGAGCTGTAAGACACCTTGAAAAAGGAAGAGTCGTAATCTTCGGAGCAGGTACAGGAAACCCTTATTTTACTACAGATACAGCGGCTACTCTAAGAGCAATCGAAATTGGAGCTGATGTGATCTTAAAAGGAACAAGAGTAGACGGAATCTATGACAGCGATCCTGAAAAAAATGCTGATGCTGTAAAATACAATTCATTATCTTTTGATGAAGTATTTGAAAAAAACCTTAAGGTAATGGATATGACTGCCTTTACCTTGAGCCACGAAAACAAGTTGCCAATTATTGTATTCGATATGAATAAAGACGGTAACCTGTCAAAAATTGTAGACGGAGAAAATGTAGGTACATTGGTTAATTTATAATCAATTTTAGTAGAAAAATATAAAAAACACCTGCCACGATTATCGTGACAGGTGTTTTTATTTTTATAATAGTTTTAACACCTATTTGTCTGCCTCAATATTTTGTGTGGCATTTTCCTTTTCAACCAAAGTGTAATTAGAGAAAATCCATTCAATGATCTGATTGATTATTTTCATGATCATTTCAAACTCGGTGACAGCAGTTACTCCCGGTACCAGTTTCACAACGGCTGGTTTGGGCAACGGCTTTGGTAGAATAAGACCAGTCACCTGAGGATCAGGTCCAGTTGCAGGAATACCATTATACATGCCTACATGTTGTACTGATAACTGAAGCATATAGTCTTGTAGAGTTTCAGGAGGTGTTTTAATGCTAATCGAGGAACTGCTTGAATGTTGCAGCTGACCTGGAAGCGATTGGTTTTGTATTCTTGTATAGCTGGCTCCTGATTTTGAAGAATCATCAATAGCCATCTTCTGTAAAGCATTTAATATGGAGGCCGTCATATGTGTAGGAGCCTGACCATATATTGTTGCAATTTTTCCCAGTTCTGATACCGGCCACGCATGAGGCACTACATCCAGATCATTCCAGTGCATAGTATTCCAGCTTTGGTAAGTACCTGCTTGTTGCTGCCATCCTGGTGGTAACGGTGGAAATTTACTGTTGAACAGGCTTGCAAATGCTGCCTCGCCCGGAGTTGGTCCGGCGGTAGGATATACAAGCGTTACACCGAAAGCATTCAGATCTTTATTTTCTTTCAGATAAAGGGCAAGAGTAGGTGATAATGCTCCTGCAAGACTGTGTCCGCAAAATATAATAGCTGTACCGGGTTCAGGATTTAAGCCTGCAAGAAACTGCTGCAGTGTCGTATTCGGTGAAGCTGCAGAATGAGGGCTTTCAAGTCCCAGAAGTATACCGATTCCTGTAGCAGTCCCTTTTGAAATATAAGGATCTGTGCCATTATAAGGTGTTGGAGTAAAATTGGAGGGATCATAAGTTGTCCAGTTGACCACTTCTGAAACAGAGAAATCTTCTGTTTCCCAATCATAAAGCGATGAGGGGTTAGTAGCTGCAATGGCCACAACATAAGTTGGCAATGTAGGCCCTCCCGGAAATGCAACAGCATCACATTTAGCTACATACAATGCATTGTCTGCAACTCCTGTAGGAACACCCTTTTCATTTTTTTCTTCAATCAAAGCAGGGCCCCAGACAAGATCCCAGCTTCCTAATACCGGCAAAACTGAAGGGTCAGCTGTTGAAGGCGTTTCCTGGCCCATTATTTTAACAGGAGGAACATTGTTAAAATAAAAAGATAAGTCATACTGAAGCTGTAATTGCAATTGGATACCTAGGCCGTTGTAGCCTCCCGCACGGTTTGCAAGACCTGCCATACCAAATACTTGTTGATAGGCATCTAAAGATGGATTTGTCATAATGTGATTGGTTTAAAATTAGTTGATAAAATGATTATGAATTATTTTACATAAAATTCTCTTTTGTGTGATATTATAATCTTTATTGAGAACTTCATTAAAATGATAAAGTAAAATAAGCCATTAAAAATGGTATACCGGTAAGTAGAAATAACCAAAATATTCTATAGGTATTTGTACCTGAAATTCATCAATTAAGATCATTAAAAACCATCTTCTTTTTTTCAAAGCAAGGACAAGTACGCAAAATACATCTGTGAAATACCTATTATTCAAAAACAATTATTATTTTTGCAGCACTGAATAGCAAAAAATAGTTTTAAACAGTGAAATAACACTGATGTTTACAGGATTTGTAAATTTTAACTGATTGATATTCAGATTAATTAATAGATGTGTAATTTATCAAACTTTAATATAATAATGGAAGAATTAGATCTTATATTAGAATCTGTAAAACAAGACATGGATGCAGCTGTAAAGCACCTGGATCACGCATTTCAAAGAATTAGAGCAGGACGTGCTTCTACATCAATGGTTCAGGATGTAATGGTAGAATATTATGGAGCAATGACTCCTATCAACCAGGTGGCAAATGTTTCTGTTCCGGATGCAATGACAATCTCTATTCAACCTTGGGACAGAACGGCAATCAATGCGATTGAAAAAGCGATCATCAATTCAAACTTAGGCTTTGCACCTTCTAACAATGGGGAAAACATCATCCTTAATGTTCCGCCTTTGACAGAAGAAAGA
The DNA here is from genome assembly GCF_052044565.1 of Chryseobacterium sp. 22543. Lineage (NCBI taxonomy): Bacteria > Pseudomonadati > Bacteroidota > Flavobacteriia > Flavobacteriales > Weeksellaceae > Chryseobacterium > Chryseobacterium sp. 22543. Next base: position 700,000 of record NZ_JBQENH010000003.1, on the reverse strand, counting down.
AGAAGAGAGCTTGCAAAACAGGCTAAAGTAGAAGCTGAGAATACTAAAGTAACTGTAAGAAACGCAAGACAGGATGGTTTGAAAGAACTTAAAAAACTGGACGGAGTTTCTGAAGATGTTGTAAAAGGAGTGGAAGAAGAAATTCAGACCTATACAGACAAATATGTAAAGCTTTGCGATGAGCATCTTAAGACAAAAGAAGCTGAAATTATGAAAGTATAATTTAGGGTTTTTGAAAAATAATAAAGAGGTTTTCGATGGAAAGCCTCTTTTTTTTCTTTTAGATAAGCTTGTTCTGTTGCTTTTAAACTATGTATTTGGTTTTTTTGTTTAGAACTTTATCGTAAAGAGGTCTCATTCCATAATATATTGATGAGTATTTGCGTTAATTCATTATATTTATAGAATTATTCCTGCAGACTTAACTTAAAACAGGAAATTAAACATTTTAAAAGTGATGACGAAGATTATTGGTGTAGGCAACTACATACCATCTGAAATGATAACCAATCTATTTTTTGATAAGCATATTTTTCTTAATGAAAAGGGGATATTATTAAAAGAAAATAATACATCTATTACAGATAAATTAAAAAAAATTACGGGCATTGAAGAAAGAAGATATGCTCATAGTACAGAGGTTACTTCAGATCTTGGATTTATTGCAGCTAAGGCTGCCATTGAAAATGCAGGAATAGATCCTGAAACATTAGACTATATTATTTTTGCCCATAATTTTGGAGATGTTCGTTTTGGAACAATTCAATCCGATGCGGTTCCCAGTCTTGCGGCAAGGGTAAAGCATTTGTTAGGAATCAGAAATAACTTCTGTGTGGCGTACGATGTTCTTTTTGGATGCCCCGGCTGGATTGAAGGAGTGATACAGGCTAATGCATTTATTAAAGCCGGTATTGCCAAACGATGCTTGGTGATTGGCGGGGAAACTCTTTCCCGTGTAGTGGATATTCATGACAGGGACAGTATGATCTATGCTGATGGAGCAGGAGCGGCTGTGCTGGAAGTGAACAACGATGATGACTCCGGAATAAAGGCCCATTTGTCAGCTTCCTATACCTTTGAGGAGAAAGATTATCTGTATTTTGGGAAATCGTACAACAATGAGAAATGCCCGGATACAAAATATATCAAAATGGATGGGCGAAAAATTTATGAGTTTGCCTTAATAAATGTTCCTGATGCCATGAAAAAATGTCTGGACAGCAGTGGGTATTCTATCAGTCAATTGAATAAAATTATTATTCATCAGGCTAATGAAAAAATGGATGAGGCTATTGTTAACAGGTTTTACCAATTGTATAATACACCGGTTCCTGAAAATATAATGCCGATGGTTATTCATAAACTGGGAAACAGCAGTGTGGCTACCATTCCGTCTTTGCTGACTATGATTTTAAACGACGAACTGGAACATCATAAAATCCAGAAGGATGATGTGATATTATTTGCTTCTGTAGGGGCAGGAATGAACATTAATGCCTTTGTTTACAAGTTTTAAACTGAGCATGAAAAAAGCTGAAATTATAAAGCATAATTTTTAGTTTTAAAATATAAAAAGAGGTTTCTATTGGAAACCTCTTTTGCTTTTACAGACATTTGATTTGTCCTTTCTGATCTCTATGCTGTAACAGAGATTGATAGTTGGTAAGCAATTTATCGGCATTACACTGCACTTCTTTACTTGGAATATTATCTGCTGTTTTTTCTTTTTGATCAGATTTTATACTGTATTTCTTTTCAAGGCATTTCAGGGGTTTGCCATGCTGAACATAAATACGGGTTTCTGTAATATCATCTTTAGTAATAGGTTTTTCCGGAGTACCACCATCAAAATTCCATACGGTTTCCTGTCTGAATATAAAGAAAGGCTTTCCATCTTTTATAAAATATTTTTCAGATCCGGAGAAATGACTGTGTTCTGCATAAAAATGCTCTATCACTTTGATCTCATTTTTGTCTGAATGAAAAGTGACTTCACCTGAAGGTTCATCATTACAATCATAAATAAACTTTGATTGACTTAGTTTTCTAGTCTCCAATTGAATCTGAAGAGCAGCATATTCTTTTTTTATCTGATCAATGGGATCCGCTGCCGTGTTGGGCTGTGCTGAATCCTTTTTTACGAAAGAACTGTCTATTGAAGCAGGTTTTTTATGAACTGCCTTATCATTTTTACATGAAAAAACAAGAAATAAACCTGCTGTGAGAAATAGGATTTTCATAAGATAAATAGTTTGGTGGCTGGATAAAAATACAAAATAATGGTACAAAAAAGGCCTTCAATTGAAAGCCTTACTTTTTATTTGCAATTTTCATTGTAATCATAAATCACTTCATTGATAATTGAAAGTTTGTCTACTGTTGAATTGCTGATTTCATCTCTAATGAACTTCCCAAGACCGGTTCTTTTCTTCTCTTCATTTTTAAGAGAACCATATTCTCCTTTAGTAATTTTTGCTTTTACATACGGGCAGTCTGCAAGGATTATTTTTGCTTTTGCCGGAGTCAGTTCTTCCACTTTTCCGCCTTTTTTAGAAAAGATATAATTGGGATTTTCTTTTAATCTTTCTGTTTCTGCGTAAGTGATGGCTTGGGTACTGTTTGCTGAAAAAGCTGTCGGATAGCCATACAGTTTATAAACCGTAATTTTTCCCTCCGTTACCACTTCTGCAAACTGATCTGTTCTTGAAAGATTATTGATCGCTTTAAACCCGGCTGCCAAACCTGTTGTGCTTTCTGAACTGTTGAGGGCTTCTCTCATATTCGAATATTTAACTGATTTAAAAATTCTTGGAGTATCACCTTCATACAGCATATATTCTTTGATATCGTCTGTGTCATACGTTTTAAACTTGATCTTGTTTTTTACTTTATCAATATCTGCAATGGCTGCAAATTTTACTTTTAACTGATTTTGCCATGGGCTGGAGTATCCTCCATGCAAATGAACGACACCTTCAGTTTTTTTTCCGCTTTTATCAATAATGTATCCGTATTTTTCACCGTTGTAGGTTCCGTTTTCATCCTGTTCCTGGGCATAGGTGTTCAGCGAAACAAGACCGAATAGGCCAATAAGTAGTAATTTTTTCATGGTATTGTTTTTTAACTTCGGCAAATATAATTTTTTATATCCAAAATAACTCAACAAAAAAGCTCCGAAAAAAATCGGAGCTTTTTACTTTTATTACTGATACCAGAATTATTGATATCTCTGATGTTCTTTACTTTTTGTAAACCTTTTGGTGATAGGCTTGAATAATGCTTTGTATTTTTCAGCATCAAATAATTGCGAATCTGTAAGGGCTTTATACGTCATCCAAACTCCAAAAGGAAGAAGGATCAGGTTAGGAAGCCACGCTGCAAGATAAGGATTCATTTTCCCGCTCCAGGACATGTTTTCTACCCCAACATTCATTACATAAAAGATAATGAAAATCACAATGGCGATGATTACAGGAAGTCCCATTCCTCCTTTTCTGATGATAGAACCTAAACTTGCTCCAATCAGGAAGAAGATAATACAGGTCACCGAATACGCTACAATCCTTTGCTGATAAATGACAACCTTGCTGAAATATTTTACATTGGAACTGTATTCATTCTTTTTAGACTCCAGTGTAGACTTCAGATTATCCAGCCTGTTGTAAGAGTTGTAAATGATTTCCAGCTTTTTGTCTCCTTTTACCGTATCCAGTTTGATCTGTGTTTTTGGAGCTACTTTATGCTTGTTGCCCTTATCCATATAAGTTACAACGGAATTGGTCTGGTTAAGAACCTCGGAACCGATATTGTCAAAGAACTGCTTATTGTCTTTTTTGTTTTTGTTAATCGTTCCGTCAAGTTGATTATAGGTCTGAAAACGGTAGTCATCCGTGATCTGCTCTTTTTCGATTGCTTTATTAATGATTTCACTGATGTCAAAGTGGGAAACCAATGTATCAAATTTAATAGCCTGATCGGGCTGTTTCTGTCTTACATTATCGCCTTTTCCGGCAAAGGCATCTTCAAAGACATATCCATTATAGAGTACAAGTTTCAGGAAATTTTTATTAGCTGCCGGAACAAACTTTCCTTTTTCTGCTACAACAGATTGTTGATTTTCATAAGCATTGGCTTTTTTATGTACAAAAACCCCTTCAATATTTTCTCCGTTTTCCCCATATATTTTATCAAACTTTACCATATACCCGGGAATCTGATCAATAAACTGTCCTGGAGTAAAGTTGATTGCCGGTTTTGTCTGGGCAATATTGAAAAGCATGTTCTTGGCCTTTTTCTGAAAATCAGGGATAATATTATTGGAGAAGAAAAACAACATAATCGCAAGGGCTGTTGAAATTCCAAGCAGAGGAGTCATTACCCTGGTCAAAGGAATTCCTGCTGCTTTCATTGCAGCAAGTTCATAGCGTTCTCCAAATTCCCCGAATGACATAATACTCGCGAGGAGGATTGTCAGTGGGAGAACCATGCTTATAACGTTTACTCCAAGATAAAAAAGAAGTTTAAGGATTTGCCAGTAGCTTAATCCTTTTCCCATAAATTGCCCTAGCTGAACCCAGATAATGTTTACAATAAAAATGAAAAACAATACGCTGAATATAAAGAAAAACGGTCCAAAGAAGGTTTTTATGATATATCGGTCTAGTATTTTTACCATGCGCCAAAATTAATCAAAAAGCCACAAAGTTTACTTGTGGCTTTTTATATTTTGTTAATTTTTTAACTTAAAAAGCAAATTTGCGTATTTGCCAATTCACTTTCAGCTTTTTAAAGTTCTGTAATTACGTAATTTTTAAACTTATTTTTGTCAAAAACAAACATATTAGGATCCAGCTGCTGATTTTCTTTGTATTCTTTTATCGCAATTACTGCCACATCTTTGTTGTTTCCGTGTTGTTCCAGTTTTACCATTTGCTTTTTCGCAGAATCTACAAAAATATATACGAACTGTATTCCATTTGCTTTTACCGGAGTAAGTTTAATAAAATCAGCATTCACACCATTGACCATCTTTTTACCATTATAAGTTACATTATAATCGTTTCTGTAAGTCGTAAGGTAGTTGATAGGGGAGAACATGGTACCGCTTCCGTTGGGCTTAGCGACTGTTACTTCCATATCATCTGCATTGATATTGTAAATCTTGCTTCCGTCGAAGATCTGTTCTGTATCCATAATCTTCAGTTTGTATTTTTCTCCCGCAACGTAATAAATACCCGGTTCTGTTTTCGTAACCTGCCCGTTAAGGCCGCTTCCAAAAGAAAATTTGAAGTAAGAATTCTTTTTAGAATTGTAGTTGGCTGTAATATCATCCAATATCTTCTTAGCCTTAGCATCAATCTTCTGAGCATTGGCCATACCTACTGCACCTACAACAAAACTTCCTAATATAACTTTTGAAATAATATTTTTCATTTTTTTATTTAATAATCTTTAGACATTTTTAATTTGGAAAGGTTAAATCATTCGATTTTTCCCTTAACTACGCAGATCTTCCAAAAACTGTTCCAAAGAATGAAGATCGCTGATCAGAACCTCTCTTGCTTTAGCTCCGTTAAAGCCTCCAACAATACCGCTGGCTTCAAGCTGATCCATAATTCTTCCTGCTCTGTTATAGCCTAGTTTCAATTGTCTCTGAAGCATTGAGGTAGATCCCTGCTGAGTGGAAACAATAATTCTGGCTGCATCTTCAAAAAGAGCATCTTTTTCGTTCGGGTCAAAAGCACCTACTGTACTTGTAGAGTCTTCAGAAACATATTCAGGAAGTAAGAATGCAGAAGCATATCCTTTCTGTTCTCCGATAAATTCAGCAAGTCTTTCCACTTCTGGTGTATCTACGAAAGCACACTGAAGTCTCAGGATCTCATTTCCGTTGAAATAAAGCATATCTCCTTTACCAATCAGCTGGTCTGCTCCCGGAGAATCAAGAATGGTTCTGGAGTCTACACTGGAGATTACTCTGAAGGCTGCTCTCGCAGGGAAGTTGGCCTTGATCATCCCTGTAATTACGTTTACAGACGGTCTCTGTGTTGCTACAATAAGGTGGATACCTACGGCTCTGGCAAGCTGTGCCAGTCTGGCAATTGGTAATTCAACCTCTTTTCCAGCTGTCATGATCAAATCTGCAAACTCGTCTACTACCAATACGATGTAAGGTAAGAAGCGGTGACCGTTTTCAGGGTTTAACTTTCTTTCTGCAAATTTCTTATTGTATTCTTTTAAGTTTTTACAGAAAGCATTTTTAAGAAGGTCATATCGGGTATCCATTTCAATACACAGAGAGTTCAGGGTATTGATTACTTTATTGGTATCTGTAATGATTGCTTCTTCTGCATCCGGCAGTTTCGCTAAATAATGTCTTTCAATTTTTGAATATAATGAAAGTTCAACTTTTTTAGGGTCTACCATCACGAACTTCAGCTCGCTTGGATGTTTTTTGTAAAGAAGGGAAGTAAGAATGGCATTAATCCCTACAGATTTACCCTGACCTGTTGCTCCGGCCATCAATAAGTGAGGCATCTTTGAAAGATCGGCCATGAAAATTTCATTAGAGATTGTTTTTCCGAAAACCACAGGAAGATCCATATCCGTATTTTGGAATTTCTGAGAAGCAATTACAGAGCGCATAGAAACCATTGTAGGATTTTTTCTTGGTACTTCAATACCAATTGTTCCTTTTCCAGGCATTGGAGCAATAATCCTTATTCCTAAAGCGGAAAGGTTCAATGCGATATCATCCTGCAGTTTTTTAATAGCAGCTACCCGGATTCCTGCTTCCGGTACAATTTCATATAATGTAACAGTAGGACCAATTGTTGCCTTGATCTCTGCAATTCCGACGTTGAAGTTTTTCAGAAGTCCAACGATCTTATTTTTATTTTCTTCTAATTCTTCTTTATTGATGGAAATTTCTTCACTGCCATAGTCCTTCAGCAATTCTACAGGCGGCATTTGGAATTTAGCCAGATCCAGCTTATGATCATACAAACCGTGTTTTTCTACAAGTTCCTGTGATTGCTTCTCAGAATCGTCCAGAATGTCAATTACAGGAGCTACTTCTATATTGAATTTAATATTTTCCTGTGCCGGTGCAGTGTTTACAGCGGAAGATGGAGCAGATGGTCTGATATCAAATGCTTCTTCCGGAGTAGAAACCGGAACAATGGGTTTTGCAGAAAGATTTAAACTTACCGGCTCCGCTTCAAAAGAAGTGTGGTTAGGAGTCGTAATAGTTTCTATATCGGTTGAAACCGGAACTTCTGGAAATCCTTTTGGAATGCTTACAGGTTCTGGTTCTCTCACAGTATTGATTGAATTATTGGAAGTGCTATTGGTAACATCACTTACCGTAACCCGGGATGCAGCTGTTTCTTCAACTTCTTCAGCTTCTTCTTTCAACTCCTCATCTGCCTCGAAATCATCATCAGAATCAGGAATCATAGATTTTACTTTTCCAATAGTATTTTCATTGATCTTATCCAGCTTTGCTTTGATAGAACTTGGACGAAGATTAAATTCAAGAATAAAATATAAAAGAATGCTTGACACTAATACAGTCCATAGGCCTACCGTTCCAATAATAGAATTAAGGTAATCCATAACCTGATATCCATACACTCCTCCTAAAACACCTTGCCCTTTCGTAAGTGCTCCCATAAAAATCGGAAGCCAGCAGATAAAGAATAAAGAGTGCCCGAAGGTTTTCCATGGTTTGAAGATTTTCTTCTTAAGAATCAGTGTGCCGACTACAAGAAATAAAAATGCAATGATGAATGAAGCAATACCAATACTTTCGAAAATGAAAATATTCCCCAGCCAATCACCAGCCTTGCCAAAGATATTGGAAGATTTTATACTCTTGTCCAGCATTGTTCCTGCCTGGCTTTGGTCTGCTTTCCAGTTCATTAAATAAGAAATGAATGAGAATGCAAGAACAACCGATAAAAGTATAAAAGTAAGCCCGGAAAAAATACGCGGCTTAGATAAAATTTTGCCTGCTTCAGGCGATTCAGTCTGTTTTTTTTGTGTCTTTTTATCCATAATATCAATGTCGCAAATTTAATGTTTTTTCAACACTAAAAGAATCTTTTTTCTCCAAAAAATATTTTGGAAATCCCGCTTTTTACAACGATTATTTAAAATTTGATTAAAAAATATTGTTCGCAATTATAAAATAAAAATAGGGCTATTTTTTTTGTTTATGCAAATCTGATGCTGTTAAATAATATTAACTAATCCATATTTACATTTCTTTAAAAAAGATAATAAAATTTCTGATCTAAATATAGAGAAATGAAAAAAATAATAATATTAAAAATTATGATTGATATTATTTAAGATCAGGGGTGTTTTTTGAACTAGTTCAAAGGTCAGGATTTAAAACAACTATAATTTTGTCTCAGAAAATTTCACACATGGAAAACACATTCAAAACTATTCTGACTTTAGGTCTGATATTTATTTCACTGATTACAATGAACGCACAAAAACAAAAAATGGAAAACACCGCATTATTAATTATCGACGTACAAAATGATTATTTCCCCGGAGGAAAAATGACATTGGAAAAGGCTGAGCAGGCTGGAGAAAATACCAAGAGGATTTTAGAATATTTCAGAAAAAATAATCTGACTATCGTTCATATCAAGCATATCTCAACGAATGAAGGAGCCACTTTTTTTCTTCCGGATACGGATGGAGCCAAGATTAATCAGTTGGTTTTACCTAAAGAGGATGAAAAAATAATCACCAAGCATTTTCCCAACAGCTTTAGAGAAACGGATCTCATGGACTATCTTCAGTTAAAGAAAATCAAAAATCTGGTAATTACAGGAATGATGACGGATGTATGTGTAGAAGCAACTACCAGAGCCGCTTTCGACTACGGTTTTCATAATACAATTATCGGAGATGCTACAGCCACCAGAAACAGGGAGCTTAATGGGGAAGTGGTGAAAGCTGCGGAGGTTCAAAGGTCTTTTTTGGCGGGAATATCTGCTCTTGGAAATCTTTATGCCCAAATAGCGAGTGCCAATGCTTTTTTTAACGGAAAATAACTTAACATAACATAGTTTTGTAAAGGTATCAATAATTTGATACCTTTATTTTGCTTAAATAAAACAATGTCCGATTTACTTCTTAAAAATATTAGTCAATATATACTCCTTTCGCAGGAGGATTTTAAACAGTTTGTAAAGCCATTTGAATACAAAAAGTTTAAAAAGAAAGAGGTTGTTCTCAAAAAAGGAGATTATTGTCTTTTTGAAGGATTTGTTCTGAATGGCTGTTTCAAAATCTATTATCTGAATGAAAACGGATTTGAACAGACTTTATATTTTGCGATAGAAGGATGGTGGATCACAGATATCGACAGTCTGATCAATAATGTTCCGAGTATTCTGAATATTGAAGCCCTTGAAGACAGCGATGTATTGATGATTTCCAAAAAAGACAAAGAGCTTTTGTATGAGACCATGCCTCAGATAGAAAAACTTTTCAGGATCATGAACCAAAAGTCTTCAGTAGCATTGCAGAGAAGAATACTTTCATTAACGGGTAAAACGGCAGATAAACGCTATCTTGAATTTCTTGGAAAATATCCGGGACTGGAACAGAAACTTACCCAGCAGCAGGTTGCTTCATATTTGGGGATTACCCATGAATTTTTAAGTAAAATCAGAAAGAAAATATCATTGTAGAAAATGGTTTATTGTTCTTTTTCTTTTCTCGGGTAATATAATTGAAGTTTATTTATTGAAAATCAGCTGTTTATTTGCTAATGTTGTGTTTTTAAATAGAAGAATTCAATCACTGATATAGGTATTATGAATCTGGATTGAAGCGATTTTTAAAATTGAATTTTCCTTAATCTTTCCAGGCTTATTAAGAATCTTTCAAAATAAGCAAAACAGAGGCCAAAGTGACAAAAAACAGCTTTTTTTAAGCTCTTTATGGTTTATCATGCTTATTTTTGCATGTCAAGTACAATAAATCATGAAGAAGCTCCAAGATATTCTTATCTCAACCAGGACAATGGCTGTATTGTTGCTGGTGTACGCATTTGCGATGGCATATGCAACGTTCTTAGAAAACGACTACGGAACTCCTACAGCAAAAGCATTAATTTATGAGGCCAAGTGGTTCGAACTGATCATGGTCCTGCTCATTCTTAATTTCATAGGAAATATCGGAAGATATAGATTATGGAGAAGGGAGAAATGGCCGGTTCTTGTTTTTCACCTTGCCTTTATTTTTATTTTTATCGGTGGTGCCATCACAAGATACATCAGTTTTGAAGGAACTATGCACATCAGAGAAGGTGAAACATCCAACGAAATTGTAACGGATAAAAATTTCTTTAAAATTCAGATTGAAGAAAAAGGTGATGTTCTTAATTATCAGGACGTTCCTTATCTGATGTCACCTTTGAACAAAGATTTCAAAGCAACTTATGACTTCCACGGAAAAGAAGTGAAAGTGTTTGCCAAGGAATACATTCAGAGAAAAAAAGACAGCCTTGTAGCTGAGCCAAACGGTGCAGAATATCTTCATTTGGTATCTACCGGAAATACTGGAAGACAGAATATTTACATCAAACCGGGCGAAACAAAATCGATCAACGGAACTTTGGTGACGTTCAACAGAGCTATTGAAGGAGCGGTTGAATTCAAAAATGAAGGAGGAAAGTTATTCATTAAAACTCCTGTAGATGCAAGCTATATGACCATGGCTACTCAGGCAACGGGAAGTACAGTGAAAAATGAATTCCAGCCTTTGGCATTAAGAAGTTTATATACCATCAACGAACTGAAACTTGTAGTACCTGAAGGTCTTAAAAAAGGAAGACTGATGGCAATTGAAGGAGACAGAAAGAAAGATGCTAATGTTCCGGATATGCTTCAGGTTGAGCTTCAAGGTCCAAAAACAAAGCAGTTGGTAGACCTTTCTGTGGAAAAAGGGAATCCTAATGCATACAAACAGGTTACTATGGACGGATTAAACATCATGGTTGGATTCGGGCCTAAAGTATATAATACTCCTTTTGCCTTGAAATTAGATGACTTCGTGATGGAAACCTATCCTGGAAGTTCATCTCCAAGTGCTTATGAAAGTCATGTGAAAATCATTGACGAAGGCAAAGAAACTCCTTATAAAATCTATATGAACCATGTTCTTAACCATAAAGGATACCGTTTCTTCCAGTCAAGTTTTGATCCGGACAGAATGGGAACAGTTCTTTCTGTAAACCACGATTACTGGGGAACTTTGATTTCTTATATCGGATATGGACTTTTATTCTTTGGAATGTTTGTGATCTTCTTCTGGAAAGGAACTCACTTCTGGAAATTAAATAAAATGCTGATTGATGCAAACAAAAAGAAGACAAAAGCAGCAGCAATACTTTTAGTGTTCCTGAGCTTAGGTTTAAACGCACAGAAAATTGAAACTCACGGAACTACGGACGGAAGCAGAGAACACATTCATGTGGAAGGTGACAATCATACCCACGCTCCGGCTCCATCTGTCCAGCCGCTTGATGGCGCTGCTCCAAAGCAGAACTCTCTGGCTACACCAATGGGGAAAATGAGATCTATTTCGCCGGATGAGATCATTGCAAGAAACAAAATCAGTGAAGAGCATGCCGAAAAATTCGGATACCTTTTGGTGCAAAGTTTTGAAGGAAGAATTGTTCCTATCAATACTGAAGCATTGGATGTTTTAAGAAAACTATACAAGAAAGATAAATTCAAAGGAACAGACGGAAAGTATCTGACTGCCAACCAATGGTTCCTTTCAATCAATACAGATACTCCAAGCTGGACTATGGTTCCTATGATCAAGGTAGGAACGAAAGGAGGTGATGAACTGAAAAATAAAACAAAGGCAGATGAAGAAGGGTATACTTCATTGATGAACCTTTTCCCGGCAGATGCCAATGGTAATCTAACCTATATTTTAGAGCATGATTACAATACTGCATTCCGTAAAAAACCAGCTGAACAAACGAACTATGATAAAGAAGTAATTGCTGTAAACGAAAGAGTACAGATCTTCAATGAGTTCTTCAGCGGTCAGTTTATGAGAATTGTTCCTGTGAAAAATGATGCCAACCACACATGGCATTCATGGTTAGATCAAAAATTCGAACCGGATATGGAATCTCAGCAGGTGATGGGTCCTTATTTTGCTGAAGCGCTTACCGCACAGAAAATCGGAGACTGGAGCAAAGCAGATACAGAGCTGGCAAAGCTTTCAGAATACCAGCAGAAATGGGGTAAGGCAGTAGTTCCTGCAAAATCTAAAGTTGATCTTGAGGTTTTCATGAATAAAGCAGATATTAACTTTAAATTATTGATTTTCTATACTCTTATCGGAGGACTTCTTTTAATCTTAGGATTTGTTGAGCTGTTTAAATCCAATAAAGTTTTAAATAAAATCATTAAAGTAATCATCGCTGTTGGTTTAGTAGGATATCTTTGCCATTTCTTAGGGCTTGTTGCAAGATGGTATATCTCAGGACATGCCCCATGGAGTAACGGATATGAAGCCATTATCTTCATCTCTTGGGTAGGTATTACAGCAGGTTTATTTTTATATAGAAATTCCAATGCATTAATTCCTGCAGCCGGATTCATGGTGGCAGTTATTATGATGGGATTTGCACACGGAGGTTCTGCTCTTGATCCTCAGATCACACCGCTGGTTCCGGTACTGAAGTCTTATTGGTTAATTGTTCACGTAGCCATTATTACATCCAGTTACGGGTTCTTTGCCTTGTCGATGATTATTGCTGTAATCTCATTGATATTCTATATTATATCTAATAAAGAAACTTATAAAATTCACCACGATACTACATTAAAGGAATTGGTAATCGTTTCTGAAATGTCATTAACTATCGGATTGTTTGCTCTGACGGTAGGAAACTTCTTAGGAGGAATCTGGGCAAACGAATCATGGGGAAGATACTGGAGCTGGGACCCGAAAGAAACTTGGGCCTTCATTTCCATCATGGTATATGCCTTTGTATTACACATGAGATTGGTACCAGGATTGAGAAGCAGATGGGCATTCCACATCGCAACAATGTTTGCATTCTGCTCAATGGTAATGACTTATTTTGGGGTAAACTATTACTTAAGCGGACTTCACTCCTATGCAGCAGGAGATCCTGTGCCAGTACCGGCTTGGGTATACATCGGAATAGGAACAATGATTCTTTTATCAGCTGTTTCTTATTTCAAGTTTAAAGCCTTAACGAAGAAATAAAAGATTGAACATATCAATTAAAATCCCGGAATTTATCTTCCGGGATTTTTTTTGCTAATGATTTATACTATTGGAAGTTTTTAATCACAAAAGGTTTGCAATGATCTTTATGGTGTTGATTGATTGTTAGCAAAGGCATTTCACTCAGCAAAATGAAATAGTGTCCTTAGCTAAACGAAGTGCCTTTGCTAACAAAAGTAAAGCACTAATAATAAATTAACTTCGTGAACTTTGCGTTTAGTTAAACACCTCGAATCACGAGCCCGTAAAAAATTCATAATTTATAATTCATAATTCAAAATTTATTACCATCTTTATGATATCAAAATAATATCAAATTAAAATTCAATTATGGAAAAAACATTAAAACCCATGTCAGGTTATATTACATTGGTCATCTGCCTTGCCTTGTTTGTGGCAGCAGTTTACTTTTTTGTTAGTGGTGTGGATCAAAGTATAGCCTATGTGGTTATTGCCATGCTTTGCTTTCTTCTTTCGTGCTTTTTCTTAAAAGGCTTAATGATCATTCAGCCCAACCATTCAAGAGTGCTGAACTTTTTTGGAAAATATGTAGGAAGTGTAAAAGAGAACGGATTATTCTTCATCAATCCTTTGTATTCATCGCAGAAGATATCTTTACGTTCTGAGAATTTACAGGGACAGACTTTGAAGGTAAACGATAAAATGGGAAATCCCATTGAAATTGCGGTGGTCATCGTATGGAAAGTAGGAGATACTTATAAAGCAGCTTTTGATGTAGAACGCTATTCTGATTTTGTAAAAATGCAGAGTGAAGCAGCGGTACGTCATTTGGCCATGAGCTTTCCTTATGATAATTTAGAAGATGATCATGCTCCTATTACTCTGAGAGAAGGTGGGGATAAAATCAATTCTATCTTGGAGCAGGAACTTACAGACCGTCTTTCAAAAGCAGGAATTGTGATTCAGGAGGCAAGGATTTCGCATTTGGCTTATGCTTCGGAAATTGCAGGCGCTATGCTTCAGAGACAGCAGGCAACAGCTATTGTAGCGGCAAGAACCAAGATTGTGGAAGGAGCTGTAGGAATGGTGGACCTTGCGTTGAAAAAGCTTTCAGAAGGCAATATCGTTGAGCTTGATGATGAAAGAAAAGCGGCAATGGTGAGCAATTTAATGGTAGTTCTTTGCGGAGAAAAAGCAGCCACACCGATATTAAATGCAGGAACACTTTACAATTAAGAAGTGAAAAATTAACAAGTAGATTGTACTGCAGATACTTTCTGCACTACAATAGTCAGAAATAATGTTAGAGAATTTTAGAAAATGAAATCAGAAAAAGCTCAGAACTCTTCAGAAAACAAAAGCAAAAAATCTTTTGTAATAAGGATAGATGAGTCTACTTATAAACTCCTTGAAAAGTGGGCCAATGATGACTTCAGAAGTGTGAACGGACAGATAGAATACCTTTTGCATCAGGGTCTGGTCAACGCAGGGAGGAAGAAGAAAGAGTAGTTTAAAAAAGATGAAGTGAGGGGTTATAAACGCTCTTTTCAGGGAATATAGTAGTCAGGAGATCGTACTTCTTCTCTTTTTTAAATTACAGAAAATATAAAAAAGGATTCTTTTTTTAGCTTTTCAATAAATAAATAACAATTCAATTAACCTTATACCAAAAAGAAAGCAGAGAAAATTTCTCTGCTTTTTTATTTTATACAACTTTGAAGACTATCTGCTCCAACGTAGAATATGACGAGCCAAATCAAGCCTTTAATGGTAAAGAAAGCAAGTCCTGCCCATCCCACACGCTTGAACCACTTCTTAAGCTTTGAGTTATTTTCTTGTGAATTTTCCATTGGTGATTATCAAAATGATTACCCTGCAAAGATAAGCATGTTTATAATTAGTCCAAATAAAAAACACATTAAAAATTAAAGTTTTGAGGTTCACATAATATTTTTATCTTTAGAGAGAACGAAAAGTAAGATTTTATGTCAAAAAAAGTAAAGGATTTCGGAATCGAAAAAACGCTGAAAAATTTAGGTATTAAAGAAGAGAACAAAGGTACCTCAACAGGCGGGAAATATTTCGCTTCAGGAAAGGTGATAGAAAGCATTTCTCCTGTGGACGGAAAGTTGATCGCTAAAGTAAAAACTTCCGGAGAAAGTGATTATGACAAAGTAATTGAAACTGCTCAAAAGGCATTTCAGGAATTCAGACTGATCCCGGCTCCCAAAAGAGGAGAGATCGTAAGACAGCTGGGCTTAAAATTAAGAGAATATAAAGATGATCTTGGTAAACTTGTTTCTTACGAAATGGGTAAATCATTACAGGAAGGGCTTGGAGAAGTTCAGGAGATGATTGACATCTGCGACTTCGCTGTAGGACTTTCAAGACAGCTTCAGGGGTACACTATGCACTCTGAAAGACCTGGTCACAGAATGTATGAGCAATACCATCCGCTGGGAGTTGTAGGAATCATTACTGCATTCAACTTCCCGGTAGCTGTTTGGTCTTGGAATACAGCATTGGCTTGGATCTGTGGTAACGTTACCATCTGGAAGCCATCTGAAAAAACACCACTTTGTGCTATCGCATGCCAGAATATCATGATGGAGGTTATAAAGGAAAATAATCTTCCTGAAGGACTTTCAAGTGTATTGGTATCAGACCACGAAATCGGACAGAAATTAGTAGATGATAAAAGAGTTGCCCTTGTTTCTTTCACAGGATCTACAAGAGTAGGAAGAATGGTTTCTTCTAAAGTGGCAGAAAGATTCGGGAAATCTATCCTTGAATTAGGCGGAAATAACGCAATTATCATTACAAAAGAAGCTGATATTGATATGTCTATCATTGGAGCTGTTTTCGGAGCGGTAGGAACTGCAGGTCAGAGATGCACTTCAACAAGAAGACTGATTATCCATGAAAGTGTTTACAATGAAGTGAAAACAAGATTAACAAAAGCTTACGGGCAGCTGAAAATCGGAAATCCATTGGATGAGAACAACCATGTAGGTCCTCTGATTGATACTGATGCTGTAAACCAATACGAAGAAGCCATCAAGAAATGTAAAAAAGAAGGTGGGAAATTCGTTGTTGAAGGCGGAGTTTTAACCGGAAAAGAGTACGAATCCGGATGCTACGTGAAGCCATGTGTTGCAGAAGTGAAAAACTCTTATGAGATCGTTCAGCATGAAACATTTGCACCGATCCTATATCTGATTAAATATAAAACACTGGAAGAAGCTATCGCTATTCAGAATGATGTTCCACAAGGACTATCTTCAGCGATTATGACCCAGAACTTAAGAGAAGCAGAATTATTCCTTTCTCATGCAGGTTCAGACTGTGGTATTGCCAACGTAAATATCGGAACTTCGGGTGCTGAAATTGGTGGAGCTTTCGGTGGTGAAAAAGAAACCGGAGGAGGAAGAGAGTCTGGATCTGATGCTTGGAAGTACTATATGAGAAGACAAACCAATACTATCAATTATACTGCTCAACTTCCTTTGGCACAAGGCATTAAATTCGATTTATAAAAGCTTTACTTAAAGCATTCAAAAAACAAAAAAAATAATAACCTGAATGATCAAATGCTTCATTCTTTGAGTCATTTGATCATTCACTTATTAAATCACACTACAAATTTATTATGGAACAGACATTAGATATAAAAGCAAATAAAGTAAAAGAAACTGTAGGAAAACATGTGTTGGCAGACGGTTTCGATTTTGTGATGGATATTGAAAGATCACACGGATCATGGCTTTATGATAAACTTACAGACAGAGAATATCTGGATATGTTTTCTATGTTCGCATCAGCATCCATCGGATACAATCACCCTTATCTTTTAGAAAGATCAGAATGGTTGGGAAGAATGGCTGTGAACAAACCTACTTTGGCTGACGTGTACTCGGAAGAATATGCTCATTTCCTTGAAGTATTTGAAAGAGTAGTTATTCCTGAAGAATTACAATATGCTTTCTTTATCGAAGGCGGAACTATGGGGGTTGAAAATGCAATGAAAGCATGTTTCGACTGGAAAACCCGTAAAAACTTTGCAAAAGGAATAGAAACAGAAGCTGGAATCTGTATCCACTTCAAACAGGCTTTCCATGGAAGAAGCGGTTATACCTTGAGCTTAACCAATACTTCTGACCCAAGAAAGTACCAATATTTCCCAATGTTCAACTGGCCGAGAATTTTAAATCCAAAATTAAAGTTCCCGATTACAGAAGAAAACCTTGAAGAAACAATCAAAAATGAAAACCTTGCTTTACTTCAGATTGAAGAGGCTATTCTGATGCACCCTGATAAAGTGGCATGTATCATCATAGAACCTATTCAGGCAGAAGGAGGTGACAACCATTTCAGAGACGAATTCCTGTTGGGATTAAGAAGAATCTGTGATGACAACGAAATCTTACTTATTTTTGATGAAGTTCAGACAGGTATTGCCATTACAGGGAAAATGTGGGCATTCCAGCACTTTACAGCAAAACCGGACATCATTTCTTTCGGTAAAAAAGCACAGGTTTGTGGTGTTTTGGCCAATAAAGAAAAGTTTGATGAAGTTCCGAATAACGTTTTCAGAGAAAGCTCAAGAATCAATTCTACATTTGGAGGAAACTTTATTGATATGCTTCGTTTCCAGCTGGTAATGGAAGTGATCGAAAAAGAAAACCTTGTGGAGAATGCAAGAGTAGTTGGCGATTTCTTATTGGAAAGCCTGAAAGCCCTTGCTGAAAAATATCCTGAAAAAATTTCAAATGCAAGAGGAAGAGGCCTGATGTGTGCTGTTGATCTGCCATCCGCAGAACAGAGAAATCACCTGATGAATGAGCTTTTCAATGATGGATTAATAATTCTTCCATGTGGAGATCAGTCTCTTCGTTTCAGACCTCATTTGAATGTGACAAAGGAAGAAATTCAACTTGCACTAGACAAAATTGAAAGCAATATTAATAAAATTTAAAACCCGGGATTTGTAATTTAAAAAAAAACATCGTATATTTAGATACTCAAACAATTAGAATATGGAAAGAAGTACGAGAGTATCAGTTTATGAAAGTGATAACCCTTCTGAAATTCAGTTGGTTAAGTCTAAATTGGATGATGCGCAAATTA
This sequence comes from Chryseobacterium sp. 22543, assembly GCF_052044565.1. Lineage (NCBI taxonomy): Bacteria > Pseudomonadati > Bacteroidota > Flavobacteriia > Flavobacteriales > Weeksellaceae > Chryseobacterium > Chryseobacterium sp. 22543. The sequence goes on along the minus strand of NZ_JBQENH010000003.1, from coordinate 681,604 downwards.
CAAATACTGTTGAAAATAACTATCTTACGTTTACCACAACCCCAACAGCAACTTCGCTGAAAGTAATGGTAGATCTGGAAGAAGAAAAAAAAGCATTTGAAATTATTGATGCTTACCTTCAACAAAGTGAAAATCAATAAACAATTTCATAATTTTAAATTTTACTACTTCGAACCGAAAATTAATTAAGATTAATTTTCGGTTTTTTAATTAACTACAAACCATTAAAAAATTATTCTTGCAATTATTAGTTATTCTAATTTTTTAATCATTCAATCTTTTAATTTTTAAATCAAATGTTACACATGAACCCGGAGATCAAAATAAGACAATCGCAAATTGAAGACAGAAACAGGATTTGGGAAATTATCCAGCAATCTATTGAAAGAAGAAGACAAGACGGAAGTACCCAATGGCAGAACGGATATCCTAATTTGGGGACTGTAGAAAGTGATATTGCTAAAGGTTTCGGACATGTTTTGACCGTAGACGGAGAAATTGCAGTATATGGAGCTTTGATTCTGAATGATGAGCCAGCGTACAGCACCATTGAAGGAGCTTGGCTGAGTGATGGGGAATTCGTAGTCGTTCATAGAGTGGCTGTAGATGAAAAATTTGCAGGACAGGGAATGGTGAAAAAATTTTTTGATCATATCGAAGAATTCACCAAATCCCATGACATTCAAAGTATTAAAGTAGATACCAACCATGATAATATTGCCATGTTGAAAATCCTTGAAGGCAGAGGGTATTCCTATTGTGGAGAGGTTCTTTTAAGAGATGGCATGAGAAAAGCTTTTGAGAAGATTATAATTTAAGTAAAAAGTTAAATCATCTTTCATTGAATTTTTAAACCGGCCTGTATTTATAAACTCTATCGGGTTTGTTCGTTTGGTTCTGAACTAATTTTTACTTTTGTTCAAATTTTTATATATGCACCAGAGTATAGAAATTGATGAGAAAATTTTTCAGGATGCCGTAAGATTTTATGGCACCGTGTTCAGCTTACCCCCTTTAGCATCGAAAATCTATTCCTACCTTCTTTTTGACTATGAGAAAGTAGGAATTACTTTTGACGAATTTGTTGAAGTGCTCTCCGCGAGCAAAAGCTCCGTTTCTACCAGTATTTCATTATTGTTAAATGCTCAGCTTATTGTTGATCATAACAAAATGGATGAGCGGAAGCGGTATTTTTTCATCAATGATGAATACAAAAAAATACGATTCGAGAAAATTGTCCAGAAAATGCAGGACGAAATGAAACTATTAGATGATTTAAACAATTTTAAAAAAAGTAAAGACGATGGATACAATGAAAGAATAGAAGTTTACAAAGCACTCTTAAACAAAAACATAGAAAATATTCAGGAATCTCTTAATAAACTATAAAATGAATAATAAGCTAGTTATACTTTCCATTGCAGCGCTTTCACTGACTGCCTGCAAAAAAGAAGCTCCGAAACAGGATGGTGCCAAACCGTATCCTGTTATTTCCGTGGAGTCAAAAAATATAGTGGGTTATCAGATGTTTCCGGCTACCATCCAGGGTAGGGTAAACAATGATGTACGTGCAAAAATACAGGGATATATTACCCAGGTATTGGTAGATGAAGGACAATATGTTACAAAAGGACAGCCTTTGTTCCGTTTGGAAACCAATATTCTGAACGAAAATGCGGCCGCTTCCAAAGCAGGAATCGGTGCTGCTGAATCCAGTATTGCAGCTGCTCAGGCTTCTGTAAATGCTGCTCAGGTTGAAGTAAACAAACTAAAACCTCTGGTTCAGAAAAACATCATCAGTAATGTACAGCTACAGACTGCTCAGGCTCAGCTGGCTCAGGCCCAGGCTCAGTTACAGCAGGCCAATGCTTCCAAAAGACAGGCACAAGCCAATTATAAAGGAGTAGAAGCCAATATCGAATATTCTATCATTCGTGCTCCTATTTCAGGGGTGATCGGAAGACTGCCGTTAAAAGTAGGAAGTTTGGTAGGACCGTCTGATCAGACAGCTCTGACAACGATTTCTGATACTTCTGAGATCTTTGCTTACTTTGCAATGAATGAAAAAGAATATTTTGATTTTCTTGAAAAATCTCCGGGAGCTTCTATGCCTGAAAAAATCAAAAACTTACCAATGGTTGAGCTTCAGCTGGCTAATGGAAGTCTTTATCCTGAAAAAGGAAAAATTGAAGCCATTACCGGTCAGATTGATCCTACAACAGGGACTATTCAGTTCAGAGTTGCTTTCTCGAATGCTCAGAAATTATTAAGTAATGGTAATAGCGGAACCATCAGATTCCCTCAGCAATATGATAATGTTCTTGTAGTTCCTGAAAGTGCGACCTATGAACAGCAAGGTATTGTTTACGTATATAAAGTAGAAAAAGGAGATACTGCCAGAAACGTTGTTGTAAATGTGATTGACAGAATTGACAATTTAGCGCTTATCAAATCTGGAGTTAATAAAGGTGAAAAAGTTATTGCAGCTGGTATCGGAGGTTTGAAACCGGGAACAGCAGTAAAACCGAAACCAATCAAAATGGATAGTCTTGTTCAATCAATAAAACCGAAATTCTAATGATAAAAAACTTTATTAACAGACCGGTTTTATCTACTGTAATCTCAATCTTGATTGTGATTCTCGGTGTGTTGGGACTGATCTCGTTACCGGTTACGCAGTATCCGGATATTGCACCGCCTACGGTAAGTGTTTCCGCAAACTATACGGGAGCCAATGCTGAGACGGTGATGAAAAGTGTAGTAGTGCCTTTGGAAGAACAGATCAACGGGGTGGAAGGTATGGATTATATCACTTCCAGTGCCGGAAACGACGGTTCTGCTCAGATCCAGGTTTTCTTCAAACAAGGAATAGATCCGGATATTGCAGCGGTAAACGTACAGAACCGTGTGGCCAGAGCGACACCTCTTTTGCCGTCTGAAGTAACCCGTTCAGGGGTTGTAACCCAGAAGCAGCAAACCAGTGCCCTGATGTATATGTCTTTCTATTCTGAAAATAAAGATCTTGATGACGTATACCTTCAGAACTTTTTGAATATTAATATTATTCCAAACCTGAAAAGGGTAAATGGTGTAGGGGATGCCAACGTTTTCGGTGGTAAAAATTACTCCATGAGAATCTGGCTGGATCCTGCAAAAATGGCTGCCTACAGCGTAACTCCTACCGATGTTACCAATGCCATCAATGAGCAGAGTAGAGAAGCAGCAGCAGGTTCTATTGGTCAGAACAGCGGTAGTTCTTTTGAATATATCATCAAATACGTAGGTAAATTCAACGATAAAGAACAATACGATAATATTATCATCAAATCTCTTGCAAACGGACAAAACCTGATGCTGAAAGACGTTGCTAAGGTAGAACTGGCAGGTCAGTCTTACACAGGAATCGGGGAAAACGGAAACAATCCTTCCATCAGTATGGGGATCTTCCAGACTCCGGGATCCAACGCACAGGAGATTATTAAAAATATCAAAGCCTATCTGAAATCAGCCGAGGGAACTTTTCCAAAAGGTGTAAAATATACTTTCAACTTTGATACCAACGAATTCCTGGAAGCTTCTATTGAAAAGGTAGTACACACCCTGATTGAAGCCTTCATTCTGGTATTTATTGTAGTATATATTTTCCTACAGGATTTCAGATCTACCCTGATTCCGGCCATCGCGGTTCCGGTATCTATTGTAGGGGCGTTCTTCTTCCTGAATCTTTTCGGATATTCATTAAACCTCTTAACCTTATTTGCATTGGTGCTGGCGATTGGTATTGTAGTGGATGACGCCATCGTCGTCGTCGAGGCCGTTCACGCGAAGATGGAACATGGTATTTCAGATGCTAAAAAAGCAACGGTAGAAGCAATGGATGAGATTACAGGGGCTATTATCTCTATTACTTTGGTAATGGCAGCAGTATTTATCCCGGTAACGTTCATTACAGGACCTACAGGGGTATTCTACCAGCAGTTTGGTATTACGCTGATTATAGCAATTATCATTTCTGCTATTAATGCATTAACGCTGAGTCCGGTTTTATGTTCATTATTCCTAAAACCTCACGCAGAGCATCATAAAGAGTATAAAAATTTAAATCTGTTACAGAAGTTTTTCTATAAGTTTAATATCGCTTTTAAAACAACTACTGAACGTTACGGAAGAGGATTTGTATTCCTGTTAAGACATAAATGGGTAACCCTGATTATTTTTGCTGTTACCGGAGGTATCTTATTCTGGGCAAGCAGCAGTATGAAAAAAGGATTTGTACCTACAGAAGACAGAGGGATTATCTTTACCGATGTTCAGCTTCCTCCGGGAGCTTCTATGGAAAGAACTTACAACGCATTGAAAACACTTCAGGCTAAAGCATTGAAAGTTCCGGGAGTGCAGAATGTAACGATTTCTACGGGAAGAGGGTTCTTATCCGGAAACGGAAGTAACAACGGTCTTGCCTTTGTTAAGCTAAAACCATTTGAAGAAAGAAAAAAAGACGGACAGACTTCTGAAGATATCACCAAAAAATTATTTGGAATTGTAGGAGCTGTTCCTGATGCTAAAGTTGTATTCTTCCAACCGCCAAGTGTACCTGGATTTGGTAACAGTGCAGGTTTTGAAATGGTATTGCTGGATAAATCAGGGGGAGAATATGCTGATCTGGATAATAAAACCAATGAATTTATCGGTAAGCTGATGGAGAGACCGGAAATTCAGTTTGCGCAGACTTCATTCAATACTAAATATCCTCAGTATCAGATGGAGATTAATGTTCCTTTGAGCAAACAGCTTGGAGTTTCTGTAAATGACATTCTGTCTACCATGCAGGGATATATTGGTGGTATTTATACTGCCGACTTTACCAAGTATGGAAAACAGTTCAGAGTGATGGTTCAGGCTCTTCCTGAAAACAGAAAAAATATCGAAAACCTGAACCAGCTTTATGTCAGAACAGGATCAGGCATCATGTCTCCGATTTCACAGTTTGTAACATTGACAAAAGCATACGGACCACAATCTGTTAGCCGTTATAACCTGTTTACTTCAGTGAAGGTGACAGGAGCAAACTCAGACGGATACAGTTCCGGGGATGCAATTGCAGCGGTACAGCAGGTAGCTAATGAAACTCTGAATCAAAACTATGCAGTAGAATTTACAGGGTTGACCAGAGAAGAATTAAATTCAGGATCTCAGACGCTTTTGATTTTCGGGCTAAGTTTGATCTTCGTTTACTTCATCCTTTCTGCACAGTATGAGAGTTATATTCTTCCGCTGATCGTTATTATTTCTCTTCCTCTTGGGGTAATGGGAGCCTATTTCGGACAGAAGATTATGGGATTGGAAAATAATATTTACTTCCAGATTGCCCTGATCATGCTCGTGGGATTATTGGCGAAAAATGCGATCCTTATTGTTGAATTTGCTGTTCAGAGAAGACATCATGGTGAAACCATTGTAATGTCAGCCATCAATGCAGCGAAAGCCAGAGTAAGACCTATTCTAATGACATCATTCGCCTTTATCTTCGGTTTATTACCGTTAGTGCTGGCAAGTGGAATTGGTGCAGTAGGTAACAGATCTATTGCTACTGGTGCGGCAATCGGGCTATTGATAGGAACTATTTTGGGATTATTTGTAATTCCGGTTCTGTATGTGATCTTTGAAACACTGCAGGAAAAAATTAAACCTATCAAAAAAGAAGAGATCAATTTAGCAGAATAAAATTAAAAATTTGAGGTAGTGGAAGTTAGTCATTCATCTAGCTTCCAACCTCTTATTTCTAACTTCTAATTTTACATAATGAAGAGTTTATTAAACATCATAAAAGGAATCACTTTTTCAGTTTTCATACTCGGGGCCATTTCATCTTGTATGGCAAGAAAAGAATATGAAAGACCGAAGAACGTTGTGGACGAAAAGCTTTTCCGTACGGATATGCTTCCTTCTGACAGTACCAGTATCGCAGATATTTCATGGAAAGAGATATTTACAGATCCAATATTGCAGGGGCATATTTCTAAAGCACTGGCAAACAACCTTGATATCAGAATCGCTTTAGAGAGCATTAATTCTGCAGAAGCATATCTTAAACAAAGCAAAGCTGCTTATCAGCCGACACTTTCTATTGGGCCCAACTATACTTTTCAGACCCAGTCTATCAACACCCAGTTTGGGCAGATCATTGGAGAAAGACGTTATGTAAACCAGTTTGACATTACGGCGAGTATTGGATGGGAAGCAGATATCTGGGGGAAATTAAGAGCACAGGAAAAAGCACAGCTGGCTACCTATTTAGGAACTGTTGCTGCTCATAAGGCGGTAAAAAGCAGTCTGGTATCTTCCATCGCTTCTGCTTACTATCAATTGTTAACTTTTGATGCGCAGAAGAGGATTATTACAGAAACCATTGCGGTAAGAGAGAAAAACCTGGAAGCTACAAAGGCTTTAAAAATTTCAGGAACAGTTACAGAAGTTGCGGTACAGCAGAGTGAGGCTCTTGTGTTCAACGCAAAATCATTACTGATTGATATTGATACACAGATCCAGCTTCTTGAAAATACCATGAGTCTTTTAATGGGAGAACCTTCTCATTCTATTGAAAGATCTACATTAGAAGGACAGAACCTTCCGATTGATTTAAAATTGGGATACCCAACTCAGCTGTTGGCTAACCGTCCGGATGTAATGAGAGCAGAATACAGCTTAATGAATGCTTTTGAACTGACAAATTCTGCCAAAGCTCAGTTTTACCCAACTTTAAAATTGACAGGAAGCGGAGGACTTCAGTCTGTGGATATTGATCACTTATTCAGTGTAAATTCATTATTTGCGAATGTAGTAGCAGGCCTGGCTCAGCCGATTCTAAATAAAAGACAGATCAAGACCAACTATGATGTAAGTCTTGCCAATCAGGAAACGGCTTATTTAAACTTCAGAAAAACAGTTCTTACTGCTGGAAAAGAAGTTTCGGATGCCATCAGAGTCTTCTCTGTACAGGATTCATTTATTGAATTAAAACAAAAAGAACTGGATGCCTATAAAAAATCGGTTGACTATTCTCAGGAATTGGTGAACTACGGTATGGCCAACTATCTTGAAGTATTGAATGCAAGCGTAAATTCATTGAATGCAGAGTTGAACATCTCAAATGCAAGATACAGTAAAATGAAAGCTGCTGTAGAGCTTTATCAGGCTTTAGGCGGAGGCTGGAAGTAAGCGTATTTTGTAATCTAATATCATAAAAACGTATGTCAGTAATGGCATACGTTTTTTCATATAGATAGATGTTTAAAGGTTATTGCATGTAATTATTGATCATGCTAAAACTATTTAATAGGTAAAATCAATTTGTATATATGTATTCAACTACGTAGTTTTATACTTTAAAATGCAGACACTATGAAACTAGAAATACAACCCATAGGAAATTCTTATTCGGAGCAGGCCATTGATTTGATTTTGACCATTCAACAGAAAGAGTTTAATATTCCGATTACAATAAAAGATCAGCCTGATCTTTTGCAGATTGAAAGTTTTTATACGGAAGCAGGAGGTAACTTTTGGGGAGCTTTCGTGGATGGTGAACTGGTAGGTTCCATTGCACTGGTTAAGTTTGATGAAAGGGCAGGAGCAATCAGAAAAATGTTTGTTAAAAAAGAATTCAGAGGCAAAGAACTGAATATTGCCCAGGAACTATTGGAAGTTTTAATTTCTTTCTGCCGCGAAAACGAAATTGATGATTTATATTTGGGAACCATAACGGTACTGAAAGCAGCACAGCGTTTCTACGAAAGGAATCAGTTCGTAAAGATTGAAAAAGGAAATCTTCCTGTAAAATTCCCTTTGATGAGCGCTGATAATATTTTTTACCATTTAAATATTGACTGAATATGAATGTGATCAACGAAGCAGGGATTCTTGCTATATCAACGAGACTTCATCGTCTCAGTGAACAATTGAGAAAAGATGGAGCGCTTATCTATAAAGCATTCGGAATCGATTTTGAGCTTAAATGGTTTCCGGTGATCTTTACCATTTATAAAAAAGAGATCGCAAGCGTTGTCGAAATTGCCAATGAGATCGGGTACACCCATCCATCTACCATAACCCTGCTCAAAGAACTCGAAAAACTGGAGTTGATACAATGGGAAAAAGATAAACAGGACGAACGGAAAAGATTATTTATCCTGACTTCAAAAGGAAAAGAACTCATTGAGAAAATGAAACCGGTTTGGCAACTGATGTCCCAGATTCTGGGAGATATTACCGATAACAATAATAATCTGCTGGCAGCTATTGATGAAGCCGAGGAGAAAATTGCAAGCCAGTCTTTTTATCAGAGGGCATTTCAGGCGAAGAATTCGAAATAAAATAATACCTATGAAAGAGTTGTACCCAATCAGTAAAACTCTTTTATTCTATCATGATAGCAACCGGATTTCTGGCAGACATTATATTTTTTAAATATTCTTTGTCTTCTTCAGTTAATTCATTGGTGGCAAGAGCAATATCTTCCCAGGCTTTTCCATCTTTGCGTTTCAGGGCAAATTCAATGGAGTTAATTACTGGTTTTTTATTCAGCCCTAAAGGCCTTAAATCTATTCGTTGCCCTTCATTAATTTCGCCCTCTGTAATTTGTCCTAGTAAGAAAAACGGTCTTCCTGTAATCTGGATAGTATCATTGAGCTTAAACTGAGCAACAATTAAATGATGCCAGCTATATCCACAATATCTGCATTGTTTTGCATATGGAGTACGGGCAAGTTTGTTGCATTTCGGACAATTATTGAAAAAAACTTTTTCAGGAGTTTCAGTCATTATCCGAGTTATAATGTTTTGTTTAAAAACTTCATATCCATTTTCTAATAGATTGGTGATTTTAGGATCAGAACTTATCCAGTTCTTTTCTATCATTATCTTTCTGAATTTTGGATTTTCATTACTCTTGAAAGAAGAAATTTGATGTTTTAGGGCTAAATTTTCATGTTTCGTCATCAATTCACTGAAATAGTTGATAATATAATTCGTCGTTTCCTGATCCATACCCAATTGAAAAGAGTTAAATGATTTTGATTATTTTTCTTGTCTAATGTATTATTTATTTCTTTAAAATAGCTATATAATATAAAAGAACCCGCCAGAATTGGCGGGTTCTTTTAATTCATTATTGAAATGATGCTGTATTAGAATCTTAAAGTCGCTGCAACAGACCACGTCCTTCCAAAACCAAGGAATCCTGTGTTACCATCAGCAATACCCTGATAAACTCTTCCGGTTTCCTGGTAAGTTTTTCCGGCATTTGGGCCGCTGGCAATTTTGTCCCCTGCGAAAATATTGGAGCTTAATTCAGAAATATAATATTTGTTGAATAAGTTGTACACATTCGCTCTCAATGTTAAAGACTTTTTCGCATCAAGTGTGAATTTGTAAGAAGCACCTACGTCAAATAAATTATAACTTGGCAGTTTTACAATTCCTTTTTCTCTTGCTGCTTCAGTAAGGAAGTTGATTGGGTTAAACTGTGCATATAGCTTGTCATAATATTCCCAGTTGGCATCAATACTGAAAGCTTTGGTAATGTTATAATCAACTCCAAGGCTTGCTGTAGTTTGTGCAGCATCTCCCACCTTTAGATCTTTGATATTGATAACTCCTGTAGCTCCTGCCACCTCCTGATTGTTTTGAACATCAAGAATATTGAAATTTGCATTTCCTTTGTACTTCCAGTTCCCCAATGATAACATCCCTCTCAGTCTAAGGTTAGCAAATGGTCTTGCCTTCGCTTCCAGTTCAATACCCTGGTGTATCTGTCCAACGTTCAGTGCGTTGTAGAAATAAGCATTTCCAAGCTGTAATTGTGAGAAGTTGGCTACGTCTGCAGCTCCTGCATTAAAGGTTCTTGAAATAAATCTGTCATCCCACTGCGTTCTGTAGGCATTGATATTTACATCTACATAACGGGATTTGAAACCATATCCTAACTCCACAGAGAAGATTCTTTCATTCTTTGCATCGTTATAGATATTTTGGTTTGAAGGGAACAGAGCATTGAATAATGGCTGCCTTGAAATAACTCCTGTATTGAAAAATACATTATGATGCTCATCTATATTATAGTTGGCACCTCCTTTTACAATATAACCCGTTTTGTGGTACCATTTTGTTTCCTGGTTTCCTGGAGTATACAGCATATAGTCTCTTCTTTTGTAGTACTGTTCAGAAACTGATCCCTGAACGGATGCACTTAGTTTTTCAGAGCTGTATTCAACCATTCCATATAAACCTGCCCATTTTACCAGACCTTCGTTGTGTATAGATACCTTTTGAGCATCCTTAAGTTTAGTAAGAGGTTCCGGTTTTACGTTACTGTTGATATAATAACCTTTTGGAGCGTTTGCCGTACTGGAAACAAATAATGCATCAGATCCCAACATGTCAGTCACAATATCGTAAAGTGCTCCTTTGTAAGTTTTAAGATCAATACCTCCGTTAAAGGTCCAGTTATTTTTTTTGTAATTAAGATCTGCGATTACTCCATACCAGTCATGAGCATTGATACTCTGTTTTCTTACGATACCATTGGTACCGTTCAGTGTAGCCACATATTGTCCGTTATAATCAGTAGGAGAGCCTGCAGGTGCAGTAAAGGTTGATTTCTGGAAAGTGTTTCCGTTATAATCTGTTACAATACCCCCTCTGTTATAGCGGTAAATCATATCCCAGTTGATAGTACCGTCACCGCCTGCACCGTAATTCATAAAATTCATGGTTTGTCCGCTGCCGTTTTTGATAGAACCGTTCAATCCGGTACCACCGCCGCCACGTCCCCATGAACCATAAAGAACGGTAGATAGTTTCAGGTTATCATTCATCGTCCAGTCCCAGTTCAATGATGCAATAGGCTTATGATAGAAGTTAGGAGCCAGATTGAACTGAGAACCATTCAACATCCCTGTCTGAGGGTTGTATCTTCTTCCATACGTATCAAATTGCTGTAGAGTAGCCACATTCGCTCCGGTTGCTGAAGACCTTCTCGTATCATGTACCTGTGGTGCTCCGGTTGCAATTAAATTAAACGCATGCTTTTCATTGGGCTTAAACCCTGTTGAGAAAAACCATGAATAACCTTCTCCTTTCGTTCCGTTGATGTAGCCGTCACCTTGCCAGCGGGAAAGCAATACGGTTGTTCCCCATTTGTTTTTTAAGCCGGAAGAGTACATCGCAGATATTCTGGAGTAGTTATCGTTACCCACTTCTCCTTTGATCATTGCTTTCTGCTCAGAATCTGTAGCTTTGGTCACAATATTGATCGTTCCTCCTACAGAAGGAACTACAAATTTTGAAGCTCCCAAACCTCTCTGAATCTGGATGTTGCTCGCAATGTCTGCCAACCCGGTCCAGTTAGACCAGTATACAGTTCCTCCCTGCATGTCATTCACCGGCTGTCCGTTGATGATCACTGCAATGTTAGCCCCATCGAAACCTCTCATATTGATTCTGCTGTCTCCAAAACCTCCGCCCACTTTGGTAACGTACACGGATGGGGTAGACTTCATAATCTCAGGAAATTCTCTGTTTCCTAACTTCTCCTGAATTTCCGCTGCCTTGATGGTGGAAACTGCAACAGGAGTTTTTCTTTCTTTGGCTGTTTGGGAAAGGTTTCTACCTACCAACATCACCTCATCAATAGATTTTGATTTCTCTAAAGAATCCTTCGTACTTTGCCCGTAATAAAGGGCGGCCGTAGGTAATACAAGCGCTATAATTAGTCGCTTTTTAAAAATAATGCTCATGAAATAAACTAGCGTTTTTGAATTTAAGGCTGCAAAGATGGATAATTATTTTTGAATTAAGTATTAAATCTTCACGAAGTGACTTCCTACTGTGTGCTTATAATGCATTATTATTCATTTTTTTGAGTGTATTAATTATTTCAGATATTTAATTTACAATTTGTTATAAAAGTGAATTATTATAAACTGGAAATGTATTTAAATGAATAAAATAATTATGCGATTCCTATAAACTTCATCATTGCCTGTCTTTTACTGAATGATTTCAATTATTTTTGATTTGATTTGTATCATTTTTAATATTTTTGTAGATATTATTTGTATCAGTTTTATTTCGTCAGATAACATAAGATTTTCTACTATTTTAAAAATGTGAAAAAATGACCCAACTCAGTTTATTCGACTCAGAAGATTTATATGAATTTCCAAAAGACCTTCTGGAATACAGAGAACATTTCCTGAATCAGGAAGAAGCTGATAACCTTAAAGATCATCTGCTTGAAACAGCTCCCTGGAAACAACGTACCCAGAAAATGTATGATAAAACGGTTTTGACACCACGCCTAACAGCTTGGTATGGTGATCAGAAAACGGCTTACCCATTGGGAGATGTTGAAGTGGAGAATAATCTCTGGACTCCTGAGCTGTTTTCTTTAAAACAAAGGATAGAAAAAGAGTTTAAATATAAATTCAATTCCGTATTGCTTAATCTCTACAGAAATCACAATGATTCTGTTGCCTGGCATCGTGATAAGGAAAGCAGATATGGAAAACGCCCGGTAATTGCTTCTTTAAGTTTAGGACAAACCAGAAATTTTGATTTCCGGAAAAAAGATCATCATCAGAGTAAATACAGCCTGCCTCTTCCTCATGGCTCATTACTGATTATGAAAGGAGATCTGCAGGAAAACTGGGAACACCGGATCGCTAAATCTGTAACTTCTATGAAAGAACGTATAAATCTTACATTCCGGCTAGTTCATAAAGAATGAGGTTAATTTATTCCTGAGACAGGTTCTGCTTAAAATTAGTTAGTAAATCCTCCGCGCTTGGGAGATTTCCTAGATTACTTTTAATTCTTTCCAGAAGATCGCTGAATAAAGCTTCTCCGTTTAAGACTTTCAATGAATATTCGAAAGGATATAAAGAAATAACACCTCCGTTATTGTCATATTTTAAGGTCATGAATCGTAAAGGAAATTCCGGAGTTTTATCTCTGTACAGTTTAAATCCAAATTCATGGATCATATAGTATGAAAATGCTATCGTTAGCATCAGTCCAATCTGTTTGTCTTCCTGATCAAATGATTTACAATACTGATAAAATCCTGGTTCTGTAGTAACGGCCTTGTCTATATTGTTAGGGTGGTAGACAGGGTTCTCTATAGCCAGTGTTACTTTATTATCGATAAAAAAGCTGCTTAACATTCTGAATGAACCGTCAACCAGAACATCCTCTGACAAAAGCTCATCTTCAGTATATCTGTTCCTGAAATATTCATCTGTATATATTCCGTCTATTCCTGGACTTTCAGACTGCTGCTGACCAGTTGTATCTGGATTTTTTGAAAAAAATTTTTTGAAGAAGTTCATGGTTATCGTTTCTATAGTGTATCTGACAAATATAAAAAATATTCGTAATCCCAATAAAAAGCAGGATGCATTTTATTTTTCTGTAAAAAAGCTGCACCTTTGCCCAACAATGGGGTGCTACAGATAACGCTGGCTGAGATGATACCCAGGAATATATTTCCACACCTGATCCGGATAATGCCGGCGTAGGGATTGCTTACTTATCATCTCATCATTTGATTTCTAACAATTAATATGATGCAGGACATTTTAAAACAAATTACCTTACCGGAATGGTTTGGAGTCTTATTTTCAGTCATTCAGGTCTTACTGGCCCGTAAAAACAATGTCAATAATTATCTTTTCGGGATTGCAGGTATTCTGCTTACGCTGTATGTGATGCTTACTTCCAAGCTTTATGCTGAGTTTACCTTAAATCTTTATTATCTGGTCATGAGCATCTACGGATGGATGTATTGGAAATTCGGGAAACAAAAATCTGAAATGGAAATTTCTGTTACCTCAACTACCGAAAAATGGATTACCGGAGGAATTGTTTTGGGAACCTTTATCTTATTCTGGTCTTTTCTGACGCATTTTACCGATTCGGATGTCCCGGTTTGGGATTCTCTGGTAAGTGCTTTTGCCTGGGCAGGGATGTGGCTGATGGCAAGACGGAAAATTGAAAATTGGGTGATCCTCAATGTCAGCAATATCATTTCAATCCCTTTAATGATTCATAAAGAATTATATCTGTATGCTGTTTTAACGTCATTCTTATTTTTAGTGGCGATCTCAGGATATATCGAATGGCAAAAAATTATTAAAACCAAAGCGAATGCTGAGTACTAAAGACATCAGACAAGACCTTCAGGGTGCTTCTATAGTTTCTGATAAGGTGATCCAACATATACATGAAGAAGGATGGCTTAAGATCTGGGTACCGAAAAAATATGGTGGCTTGGGTTATCGTTTTGAAGAAGGACTTAAAGCATTATTTGGCTGGGCCGAAACCGATGGAAGCTTTGGCTGGATGCTGACATTGTGTGCCGGAGCCAATTACTTTTCCAGAAATATAAAACCTGAAATTGCTGAATTACTGTTTACCAATTCTAACATTTGTTTTGGAGGAAGCGGAATGGTTGGCGGAACTGCGGAAAAGCAAAATGATAATACCTATATCATCAATGGATTATGGAATTTCGCAACCGGAGCTCCCCATCTGACCCATTTTACGCTGAATGCCAGGATTACAGAAAACGGTAAACCAATAATTGATAACAATGGAAATGAAATCATCCGCTCATTCATAGTTCCTAAAGAGCAGGCTGAAATTATCCCCAACTGGAGATCTATGGGAATGAAAGCCAGCGGGACCTATTCCTTTACCCTTAAAAATCTTATAGTAAGCGAAGATTACAGTTTTGTTTACGATCATTTTTTCACGGATGATATTCTGGACAGCATTCCGTTTCGGGTTTTTGCAGATTTGACACTTTTGGTGAATTATCTGGGAATGGCTTCTCATTTTATTGAAGAAGCAGAACTTATTCGTCCTGAGATCAGTTTCAAAAGTTTTGCAGAGTCTGTTGAAAAGCATTTAAGAAAAGTATTAAGTATTGCCAGAGACATAGAAAATATACTCAGCGATCACAAAGAGATTTCTGATGATCAACAGAATGAGATTCATACTTATGGAACAGAATTAACCAAGCAATTATCCCATCAGATCCTTACTGTTTATATACAGCTGGGAATCAGGGCAACAGATACCAATTCTGCAGTTTATCAGGTATTCTGTGATTATTTTACGGCAGCAATGCATTCCAATTTCAGGCCTTCAGCGGATGATTTAAACTTTTCTTTCTGAAAAATAGGCGGAAAATATTTCTGTGAAAATCCGGAGAATAGTTATTGCTGAGAATTTAAACTTAATATAAATTTAATGTGATTACCATAGCTTTTAGATACTTTTGTACCATCAGTTTTGAGTTCAAAGACGTATTAAAGGATGGATCATTTTAAAGAAATATATTCCGGTTACAAGCACAGGGTGTATTTTTTTGTGGCCAAATACCTTTCGGAAGAAGAAGATATTGAAGAAATTGTTCAGGATATTTTTATGCATGTCTGGAAGTACTTATCCAAAACCAACTCACCTTCAGAAATTGAAGCACTTATTTTTAAATCTGCCAAACAGGAAATCTCCAATTTCTACCGTAAAAGAAAAATGATCTTCGTTCCTCTTGAAAACTTTCCGGAAAATCATGATGAAGAAAGTGCTGAAATCGAAAAACAGCTACAGCAGGAAGATCAGCTCAAAAAAATAGAAAATCTTCTGGAGCAGGTTCCCGAAAGAAGCCGTGAATTTTTCATCCAAAATAAAATCCAGAATCTCAGTCTTTTTACCATCGCTCAGGAAAATGATATTTCCAAAACAGCTGTTGAGAAGCATGTTAATAAGGTACTGAAGTTTCTGAGATCCAACTTGAGTTTTTTCTTTTAACTTTCGTTTATATTGATAACAAACTTCACTTCAAATCTCTTTCTAAACGGGTGTAAAATTGTCATTGATTACGTCGAATCTTCGATTTCTGACGAAGGAAGAATCTCATATACAGCCTGGATTCTTCATTTCACTGCGTTACATTCAGAATGACAGAGTCATCATAATAAGATAGCAGGATTAATGTAAAATTGTATATAATTATCTTAAATAAAATCAATTTTAACCCAATAGCAACCAATATGAACAAATCGTTAAATCAAAAAAATAGAGGTTGACGATTCTACACTTCCTGCGTATTCTCTAATAAAGATCAAAAAGGAACGTATGGATTTCGACAATCAATGGAAATCAGTTAAAGAAGAAAACCGGAAAATGAAAGATTCGGCAGATCAGCGAATCTGGAATGGGCTTGAGAATAAAATCAGATTCAGAAACCATACAAAAAGGTTTTTGTGGGCTGCGGCTGTTCTTTTGCCCTTATTTACCGTGATGACTCTGTTCTTTACTGAAAATGCTCTAAGCTCTTCATCTCATCAGCAAATGGTTTTCAGAACGGAAACGATGCAAAAGGAATTCACCTTGCCGGACGGAAGTATTATTATCCTGCAACCAGAAAGTGAATTGATGCTGACAGATGATTTCGGAAAGAAAACCAGAAATGTCTCTTTTAAAGGGAAAGCATTTTTCAGTGTTGCTAAAAATAAAGCGCTGCCGTTTATCATTGATGCCAATGGATTTAAAGTAAAAGTGTTGGGAACTCAGTTTTTGCTTGATCAGAGATCCACAGATAAGAAAGTCTATCTGAAGGAAGGAAAAGTAAAAATTGATTTCAAAGGGAATACAACATTTCTTCTGCCCAAAGAAACCTGGCTTGCTGACAAAGACGGAACCGAGAAACATTTCTACGATCAGGATGTTGTAAGAACATTTGATTTTAATGAAATGAAATTTGGGCAGGCCATTTCTCAACTGGAGAAGACTTACAATGTTTCCATAACATATCCTCAGCATTACAAAGAGAATGTGATAAATGGAGACATCACCGGAGATCTGGATAAAGTTATTAAAACAATAGGGTTTCCATTTAATCTTACTGCAGGAAAACAATCAGCAAATCATATCATTTTAGAAAAATAATGCACCAGTAATTGGGGTTACCGATGCATTGAAAATAAATCAGTCAAATAACAACTAATTTCAGCAAAGCTATGAAAAAAACAACAATTAGCATGATGTTGTTGGGTCTTTTGTGTGCGCCACATTTTACCTTCGCAGAGGCTAACAAATGTTTTCAACAGTCCGTTATTCAGCGGAAAACGCCTTTGATTAAAATCTTTGAAAAACTTTCAAAAGAGCATGGCGTAAAATTCTTTTATTCGGTTTCAGATCTGAAAGAGATCCAGGTGGATGAATCTCAGATGAACTATCAGTCATTATCAGCATCTTTAGACTATCTGAAGAAAAATGTCGGTCTGGATTTTAATGTAGATCAGAAAACGGTAACCGTTCGTCTCAATGCAAGAGCGATGGCAAAAATTCAGAGAACCAATGCTCAACAGTCTGCAGAGTATGTAAATCCAATTAAAGACACGGTAAAATCAAGAGAAAAAAATATTGATGAGGTTGTTTTGGTCGGGTATGGGAAGCAGAGTAAGAAAAACAATTCAGGTTCTATTTCTTCCATTGACGAGAAGCAGATGAAAGGAGTGGCTTCCAGTAATTTTGGAGATATTATTGCAGGAAAAGCAACCGGAGTTCAGATTACTCAGGCTAATGCAACGCCGGGAGGTTCACCATCAATAAGAGTAAGAGGTATCGGGACGTTGACAGCAGGGTCCAATCCTTTGATCGTCGTAGACGGGCTTCCATTAACTGAAGGTTCTAACCTGAATGCTATTGATCCTAATTCCATTGCCAAAATTGATATCTTAAAGGATGCTGCCTCTGCCGCAATCTACGGTTCCAGAGGAGCAAACGGAGTAATTATCATTGAAACAAAGCAGGGGAAAAAGGGGAGAATGGCAGTTTCTTTCGATTCCTATTACGGAATGCAGATGAGAAGTGATAATGTGAAACTGGTCAACGCTTATGATATGGCCACTTTTCTGAAGGAAGCCAGAGACAATAATTATCTTTCTAAAGGTAGTAACAGAAGTATTTCCGATAATAATGCCACAAGAATTAGCAAAGGTGCTTCTTTAAGAGAATTAATTCCCGATTATTTGGCTCCTTATCTTGCAAAGCAGCCGGGATTAACAGATACCGACTGGTTGAATACTGTTATGAAACCAGCACCTATCAGTCAGACTTCACTGAATGTTACCGGAGGAAGCGATAAGAGCAAATACGCTTTTACCATAAGCTATTTTAACCAAAAAGGACTGGTCATCGGGACAGATTACGAAAAATTTTCAACCAGTATCAACCTTTCAACTGAACTTACAGATAAATGGAAAGTGGGTGTAACCATGACACCGTCTTATGCAACGGGGACAATCAATGCTGCAGAAAATTCAAGAAGTTACAATCCTTTGCAGATGGCTACGGCAATGTATCCTTTTTTTAAACCTTATAATGATGACGGAAGCCTTGCCATTTCTCAGCAGATTTTGGGAAATACAGCAACGGACGGAGCTTTGGTAGAAAATCCGGTTGCTGTTCAGGAAATGACCAACAGAAAGTATACATTATTTAAAACATTCGGGAATATTTTCACCGAGCTTGAATTGCTGAAAGGTCTGAAATACAGATTGTCTGTAGGCGGAGATTATTCAAATTACGAATATAATTTCTTCGATCCTTCTACCGTGGGAGCGTACAGAGCGGCAGCTCCGGATGTGACTTTTGCCAACAGAACAGAATATATCCGCAAAAATTATTTAATTGAAAACTTACTTTCATTTGATCAGAAATGGGGTTCTCACCGGGTGGATGCCATTGCCGGACAGTCTTTCCAGCAGGAAGATAATACACAGCTTTTAACCGAAGCCACTGCATTTCCAGATAACAGCATCCGAAATATTGCAGGCGGAACTTCATTTAAAAATACATTGACACAGTACAAATGGCGGCTGATGTCTTATTTTACCAGAGTTAATTACACGTTTGACAATAAATATAACCTGATGGCTTCCTATCGTAGAGATGGTTCTTCGCGTTTCGGGAAAAACTCTAAGTGGGGAAATTTCTATGCTTTTTCTGCAGGCTGGACCGTCAGTAATGAAAATTTCTTTCCTGAAAACAATTTCGTAACGGATTTAAAACTCAGATACAGTCTGGGAAGCAACGGAAATAATCAGATTCCTAATTTTGGGGCACTTTCATTGATGAATCAGGATAATTATAATTTTGGTGGAACTTTAATACCTGGTTACACAACGGCAACCGCTCCCAACCCGAATATTTCCTGGGAAAAGTCCAGATCAAACAATTTCGGAATTGATTTTTCTTTGTTTAAGAATATACTGAACATTTCTGCAGATTATTATATCCTGAACAGAGACGGTTTGTTATTGGATGTTCCTGTTCCGCAGCAATCCGGTTTCAGTACTTCACTTCAAAATATTGGTAAGATCAAAAATTCAGGATTTGAATTACAGATTGCGTCAAAAACGTTTACCATCGCTAAAGATTTTACGTATTCGGGAAGCTTTAATTTTTCAACTAATAAAAATGAAGTGTTAGCATTGGCCAACGGGCAGAACCAGATTATCACAGGAGAAAATAACTTCTCTGTAACCAAAGTAGGAGGTTCAATTGGTGAAATGTATGGCTATAATATCCTTGGAATCTATAAAACTCAGGAACAGATCAACAATTCGCCACACATTACCGGAACAATGGTAGGAGATTATATTATGGAAGATCTGAATGGTGACGGAAAAATTGATACCAACGATAAAAGAAGTTTTGGAAGCGGTGTTCCGAAATACATTCTCGGTTTCAATAATAACTTCAGGTATGGACTTTTTGAATTAAGCTTCTCATTGTACAGTGAAATTGGTAAGAAAATCTATAATGCTGATGCGGTCACCACGTTAGAATCAGGAGAAGGATTCGGAATGGCTTCCCAATATTATTTTGATAACCGTTATAACGCAGTAACCAATCCTGATGGTTTTTTTGGGATGCCGAATATGAACTTTTCCAACAACAGAAAAGAGGCCAGAACTTCAAATTTATACTTTAAAAATGCAGATTATGTAAGATTAAGATCGCTTCGTGTGGCTTTTAATTTCCCTAAATCTATGCTTCGAAATATCGGGATAGAAAACGCACAGATCTATCTGGTAGGAAACAATCTTTTCACCCTGTCAAAATACAAGGGAATGAATATCGATGCCACTTCAGATAATGTTCTTACACAGGGATTTGATCAGGCTTACTATCCGGTCGCTAAAATTTATTCTATGGGCTTTAACCTTAAATTTTAAAATCATGAAAAAAATATTCATTACAATATTCAGTATTTCGGTGATGTGCTCATGCTCGTCTGATCTTTTGGATGTGAACCCTGAAGCGCAGAAAGTATCATCACAATTTTATACCAATTCCTCTGAAATTGAGCAGGGTATCATCTCAGTGTACAGCGCTCTTCAATACACGGGACAATATCAGCTGGCAATGCCGGCTTTCGGAGAATTGCCTTCAGATAACACCTATGATGAGGTTCCTGCCAATGATTCTTTTACATATGGTGAAATGGATTTTTTCACGATTCAGCCTAATAACAGTCTTATTGCAAGTGCATGGAAGGATCATTATATCGGTATTCAGCAGGCTAATATTATTCTTACCAGAATTGGAAAAATTCCTGATATGACTGATGCTCTGAAGAATACAAGAATTGGCGAAATGAAATTTCTTCGCGCATTGATGTATTTTAACCTCGTAAGAATTTATGGTGATGTTCCGTTGGTTTTAAAAGAAACTACAAATGTTAACGATTATTTCGGACAGGCAAGAACTCCTATTGCAGAGGTGTATTCTGCCATAGAAAAGGATTTGAAAGAAGCTATTGATCTTTTACCGACAACGACCTCGCAAAAGGGAAGAGTGACTAAAGGAGCGGCATTGGGAATTATGGGAAAAGTGCTTCTGACACAAAAGAAATTTGGTGAATCATTGACTTATTTAAATCAGGTTGAATCTTTAGGCTACCAGCTTTTGCCTGATGTCAATAAAATTTTTGATGTCACCAATGAAAATAATGCTGAAATTATTTTTGATGTACAGTTTACTTCCGGGTTGAATGGAAATTCGGAAGGAAGTATGGCATTTCAAATGTTCAGCCCTTCCGGATCGGTTTCGGGAGCGAAAGGACACAATCTTCCCACCAAAGAAGTCTACAATCTTTATTCAGCCGGAGATACCAGACGTTCTGCCTATATTGGTCTTACTTCAAACGGAATTCCTTTCAGTAAGAAATTGGTGAAAACATCCAATACCATTGCAGATGGAGGAAGCAATTTTGTGGTGCTGAGATTAGCCGATGTTTTCCTGATGATGGCAGAGTGTTTTGCAGAGCAGAATGACATTGCTAATGCCAATTTATATCTGAATAAAATTAAAACCAGAGCAGGAATTGCTCCCGTAAACCTTTCAACAAAAGATCTTCTGCTTAATGAAATTGATCGTGAAAGGAGACTTGAATTTGTAGGAGAGGGCCACCGTTGGTTTGACCTTTTAAGAACCGGAAAGGCTATTTCTGTGATGACTGCTCATTTTACTAATAATGCAGGTTACAGTACTGCACAGATCAAACCTCATCATCTTCTGATGCCGGTTCCACAGGGACAGATCAATACAGACCCTGCCATTAAACAAAATCCCGGATATTAATTAAACATTTGAAATTATGCTAAACAATAAATTATTACAAGTATTCCTTTTTTCTTTTTCTTCACTGTTCATTGCGCAACAAAAGAAAATTTCACTTTCTGATTTTCCTGATGATAAAGTAATGGTGGTTGCCCACCGCGGGGATTGGAGAGAAGCTCCGGAAAACTCAGTATGGGCAGTAAAAAAAGCAATTGAAAAAGGAGTGGATATGGCTGAAATAGATCTTGCCATGACCAAAGACAGTGTCTTGATCCTGATGCACGACAATACCATTGACAGGACAACAACAGGAAAAGGAAAGCCGTCTGATTTTACACTGGACGAAATCAAAAAACTCCATCTGAGAGATGGTCTGGGAGTAGAAACGCAAATGAAAGTTCCCACATTACAGGAAATTCTGGAAGTCTCAGACGGAAAAATTCTTCTGAATCTGGATAAAGGTTTTGATTACATCAAACAGGTATATCCTTTGGTGAAAAAACGAAATATGCTCGATCAGATTTTGTTTAAAGGCCACGAATCTTACCCTGAATTTAACCAGAAGTATGGCGATATTAAAAATGAGATTCACTATATGCCGATTATTCAGTTAGGCAAAAGTGAAGATCTTAAAAAAATCTCAGATTATATCAAAAACTATAAAATCTATGGCTTTGAATTTACAATAGGAACAACGGAAAAGGATCTGATTGATTTTAAATCTTTAAGAGAAAAAAAGATCAAAATCTGGGTCAATTCATTGTGGCCACATCATAACGCCGGAAATAATGATGATCTGGTCCTGGAAAATGCGGATGTTTATGATTGGTATATAATTAAAGGGGTCAACGTTATTCAGACGGACCGACCGAAAGAGCTTATCAATTATCTGAAACGTAAAAAGCTTTATTTTTAATAATTATAAGCGCTGAAATCAAAGATTTCAGCGCTTTGTCTATTAAATAATGATTTTATGGAGAATAAAGGATTTGAGTTTGATTGTCGTAAGTAATAATGGGAAAAAGCTCGATAGAAGAAAAAATATTTCCTGTTTGGTTAATGAAGTGTTAATGTAAGATGAGTGCTGATTTGTTATTAACTTATTTCTCTACATTTGGTGAATAAACTAAATAACTATGAAAAAACTATTACTTATCGCAAGTAGTGTATTATTGTTTTCTTGTACAACCGGCGAAGAATTAGAAACTTCGGCAAATACAGAATCAAACTCAAAACAAATTACTTTACAGAAGGCTAAATCTGGAGCCAGTCTTTTGGTAGGTGAAAACATCACATTAAAATGTAATGGATCATCAAATTTCCAAAATCCTATTAATGTAAATCCTAACTATCCTTACATAAGTTCTTATGAAGTGCTTTATCGTGATTTAGCACCATTGTATGGAAGAAATCAACTCAGGCTTTCAGAGTTTGTTGCAAAACATATTTGGGGATATGGCGGGCCTTTTACCAGTCTCACTGAGATTTATATTGGATACAATGCCATGAATGATTTTAATAACTCAAGTGTGAATTATAGTTATATTCAAGATTATACAATAGGTCAGGACGGAGATAATGCGCAAATATATGGAGATATGTTTGGAAGCAACAGCGTTCCTATGACAAATGATGCAGCCAATACAGTTTATCATGGTTTTAAAGCTAAGATAGACCAATTAACTTCCCAAGGAAAGCAAATAACAGCTGTTCACCTTTACACTGACGGCCTGCTATGCATTCCCAGTGTGAGATTTATTAAAATGACTGTAAAAGTATTATAAATAGTTCTGTTAAAAATCAAGCCCCTTAATTGGGGCTTTTTTATTTACTGTTCTATCAAAAACAAAAGGTGGACTGCAATAATCCACCTTTCTTTATAATAGCTGTGTTCTGTTAAGACTGGATAAATTCCAAAAGATCTTTGTTGATCGTTTCATGTTCTGTAGTTGGCATTCCGTGAGGGAAACCTGGGTAAGTAATCAGTTTACCGTTCTTTAATAACTTCGCTGATTTTATAGCAGAATTTTCGATTGGAACAATCTGATCATCCTCTCCATGTAATACCAAAACAGGAATATCAACTGCTTTCAAATCTTCTGTAAAATCAGTTTCAGAAAATGCTTTAATACCGTCATAGTGAGCAACAATTCCACCCATCATTCCTTGTCTCCACCAGTTTCTCTGAATTCCGTCTTTGATATTGGCACCTTCTCTGTTGTAACCGTAGAAAGGAAACGTCAGATCAAAATAAAACTGGTTTCTGTTGTTCAAAGTCTGCTCTCTGATACCATCAAAAACTTCCATTGGAACTCCGTCAGGATTGTTTTCACTTTTTACCATAACCGGAGGAACAGCGCTGATTAATACAGCTTTTTTTGCTCTGCCGTTAGCATATTTATGTACATATCGGATCACTTCACCACCACCTGTAGAGTGTCCTATATGAACAACATCTTTCAAATCAAGAAATTCTACAAGTTCCGCAGCATCAGAAGCATATTGTTCAATGGTATGGTTATAGATATTCTGGCTTGAACGGCCGTGGCCTCTTCTGTCATGAGAAATTACTCTGTAGCCTCTCTGTAAGAAAAAGATAACCTGTGCATCCCAATCGTCAGATGATAATGGCCATCCGTGGTGAAACATTAATACTGGTCCTTGTCCTTGGTCTTTGTAAAAAATTTCAGTTCCGTCTTTTAATGTAAGTGTGCTCATAGTTTTAAATTTTTAATGTTAATGATTAATTTGTATAATAATTTTTTGTTGTCTTAATTCTTTAGCAAATGTAGGACAGTTTGAGTTCTCTGAAATTAATCTAGTTTAATTTCGTTCATATTTAATAAAAAATTTTTATTGGGATGTCAGATCTGTTTTTTGCCTGCATTCTTTTGGATAACCAAATTTTTACAGGAAAGGCACTAACCAAAGATGATTAATGCCTTTTTTGCTGTCATTTCAATATATCCTTCTCTAGAACGAGTTGTTTGACTATTCAGTTGGATAGGGATAATATTATTCTATCCATAAATGTCCCATAGAATAGGTTTTACCTTTACCCGCAACGATAACTCTTTCATTTTTATTTTCGCAATACAGCTGTCCGCCTCTTTCAGACAGCTGGCGGGCAAAAAGTGTATCTTTTCCTAATCTTGAAGACCAGAACGGAATGAGCGAGCAGTGGGCAGAACCGGTTACAGGATCTTCGAGAATAGAGGACTGCGGAGTAAAATATCTTGAGACAAAATCACTGTCTGTACCGGCTGCCGTTACAACAAGACCGCCAGGATCCAGATTGATAAGGTCAAAAACAGATCTTTCAATTTTGATATTTTTGATGTCGTCCTCAGAATCATAGAGCAGAATATAATCTCTTGATTTGAAAACTTCTTTGGGCTGTATATTGAGTGCTTCGGATATGCTGTCCGGAAGAGCAGCTGCTTCAGGCATTCTTGAAGGAAAATTCATATAGTAAACACCATCTTTAACCTCAACCGTTAACTCACCGCTTTTAGTTTCAAAAATGATTGTATTACTCTGATAGTTTAAGATGGAGATGAGGCAGTGCGCTGTAGCAAGAGTAGCATGTCCACATAAGTCCATCTCTATTTCGGGCGTAAACCATCTCAGGTGAACAGTACTGCCATTGTTGATAAAGAAAGCTGTTTCGGCTACGGCATTTTCGCGGGCAATTTTTAAAAGTAACTCATCGGGTAACCAGTTTTTTAAAGGAACAACACAGGCAGGATTTCCATGGAAAATTTTTTCAGTAAATGCATCTATTTGATATAATTCTAACTTCATGATTGATAAAAATTTCTGTCTCTAACGAAGATACTCTATTTTTCAGACAATTGTTGACAGATTCATCACTCTGCTGTTTTTTCTTTTTTCAGCTGACTGATAAAATAGGAAGGACTTACCCCGGTTTCTTTTTTAAATATAACCGCAAAAACTTCTCTTGAAGAGAAACCGCAAGCTTCTGCCAGATAGCTTATTTTATATTCTCTGAAGATAGGAGTATCATATAACTTATTTGTAATGAATTGAATCCGAAGCCCATTAATATAATTATTGAAGCTTTTATTTTTATACTGTTTGATAATCTCTGACAGATATCTTGGGTTGGTAGCCAGTGAATTGGATAAAGAGGTTAGTGTCAGATCTTTTTTCAGGAACTTTTCAGATTTTTCAAATTTTGAAAGTTTACTCAGTAACAGAGTCGTAGTTTCTTCAGAGATGATTAGATTATTTTCTGGTCCTTTATTTTCTGGTTTGATTTCAGTGTCTTGCTTTTCAGTAACCTGTACTTCTTTTTTCAGATTCTCAATAATTGTTTCATATCGCTGATGAAGCTTATTTTGATTTCGTTTCCAATACCACCATCCTCCTGTAACAAGAACCAGGGCTATGATAAAAAAAACGGCGGCGAACTGTAAGATATTATTCTGATGAACTTTATCTTTTTGCAGATTTATTTTTTTAATAGTTTTATCAGCAGACATCTTGTTTGAATGGGCTAAACTATCGCTAAGGTTTGAATAAAGAGCCATATATTTGATGGTAGAATCTTTATTTTTAAGACTTTCAAAAGAATTGGTCAAAGTAGCATATGCAGCTACTCTGCTGGCAGGGGAATGTGTTCTCTTTTCTAATTGTAAAACTTCCTGTGCATACTCAATGGCTTCTGTATTTTTACCCTGTTCCGAATAGAAGTGTCCCAGATAATTTAATATAGGAATTTTATCAACTTTCATCTGAGTAAATTTCCTTTGATTCAGGATGTTTAAAGATTTTTGCAGGTATTCTTCAGCAATATCCAGTCGTTTGGGATTTGAAATCATCGCATAATACATTCCTATATTCATATAAAGATATGAGATCATGTCATACTTTTCATCTGTCTGCCGGGTATTCTCAAGATCACTTATTTTTTCTGCTTCCTGCAGGCTTTTTTTGAAATACAATAGAATAGTGTCCTGATGAGCTTTTTTAGGAATATAATAGCCGGCCGTTAAACCCTGGTAAATATGTGCCCTGTTAAAGTGTTTTTTGTTTTCATCGGTAAGTTTATTAACGAAATATTCTGCCTTATGAAGTTCTTTATAGTTTTCATCAAAAAGACCAAGTGCTGAAAGAGCAGTTCCTCTCTCAATATATGCCATAGCAATAGATTCGTTATCGCCAGCTGCCTTGGCTGCCTTTTCTACTTCATAAGAGTATTCAATAGACTTTTCATTTTCATCAATATTATGATAGAGCATCATTATGTTCTTTACGCTTGTAAGGATAGATTCTCTGTCATTAATGTCTTTAGCATCTTGTAATATCTGTAAATAAAGCTGAATCTTTTTCTTAGGATCAAGAGATATATTTTTAGCGGATGCTAATTTCTTGTTGATACTTTGTTTGGTAATGGTTCGGTTATCTATTTGTGCGTGGTAAAAACCGAAAATGATACAGGCGAACAAAAGAATAATGTTGTTTTTCATCCTAGTTAAATTGTTTTTTCTGTTTGCAATTTTAGCGTTATTTTAAGTAATTATCTTTCATTTAAATGTAATTATTTCGGAATTTATATGGCTGTTTTTATAGATAAATATCTGATTATTAATTTTATCCGTGTTAATCGGTGTTTTCATACATTGTCATTTCTTTTTATTCTATTATGTGATTTTAACCCTGGATTTTGCCTGTTCCGAAAATGTAATATAAACCGAATTTCTTACTACACACACTCATTTGGTGTATGCCAATCATCTACATTTGCGATTGAAGAATGCTTTATGCTGTGATAAAGATTTAAAAAAATATATCAGTTAAATTTAAATAAATGTGCAATAAAACAGCCTTTGATATAAACACAAAATTCTAAAACAAAAACCTGAATGATGAAAAAAATAACTGTAAAAATCTTCCGCAATGATTCTGGATCTTAAAAATATTCATATAGGATCTTTGATAAAGCTGCGTATTGAAGAATGGAATATCAATGTACTCCGGATATGTAAATTTCTGAAATGTACAGAAGACGAATTGAATTCTATGTTATCAGAAAAGTCTCTGGATTCTGAAATCATATTGAAACTAAGTACACTGCTGGAATATGATTTTTTCAGGCTTTATTCTCAGTATCTGATCCTTTATGCTCCTCAAGCAATTTCAAATGATTCTGAAAAGAAAACCGCCCTTCCCCAATACCGGAAAAACATATATACAAAAGAGATGGTAGACTTTATTTTGGATCAAATTGATAGTGGAGGTAAAACACAAATGCAAATTGTAAAAGAGTATAGAATTCCAAGATCTACTTTGTACAAATGGGTGAGCAAATATGCACAATCAAAAAAGAAAGATTAATTAAATGAAGAACACGCCTGATTATAAAAAAATTTTTAATGATATAATCAATATAAAATTCCCTGAAAAAAAAGAGATATGCAGCCATTTATTAGATAAATCAGATTTATCGGTACTTGATATTATAGATCTTAATGAGCTTCTTTTCAGAAACAGTTCCAAAGAAAACAGTGTTTTTAACCAGAAACACCGCTCTTATAATGAATCCGTGATTTATCAAATATTAGAATATCAGAAAAAGAACCGGCTGAACAATTCCCAACTTGCCGGACATTTTAAATTAAGCAGGAATACTGTTACTAAATGGAAAAGTCTTTTTCCGATCTAATATTTTTTAACCTTTTAAAAGATCTGTCATGGATCAAACTTCAATAGTTCAATTAAAAATATAAAACAGATGAATAAAAAAATGATCATAGTAATACTGGGGGGTATGCATGGTTTTTTTTCTCCGGTAGATGCCCAAACAGGGATAGGTACCTCTAATCCTCAGGGTATTTTACATGTAGATGGTGCCCAAGATAATGCTGCTGCCGGAATGCCAACAGTTACCCAGGCTGCAAACGATTTTATTATCAATAAGACTACAGGTTTTTTAGGGCTGGGAGTTCTTGCACCTAGAGTAAAGCTTGATATGAGGTCTGCAGGCCCGGAAAATGCTCTGGGCCTAAATACCACCACAATGAGTGCGGCTTCGGCAGGAGCAGGAGCTGTACGGTACGATGTCATCAACGCACCTGTAGGAGCAAAGATTGAAGTATCAGATGGTTCGGTGTGGAGTAAGGCCTATGTTGCTCCCCAGAAGGCGGTTGTAGTGGCACGTAAAATTACAAGCCAGTCAATAACACAGGGCTCGGCAACTAATATTGGTAACTGGAATGTGGTACGTGATATGAGCAATAGTTTTGATGCCAATTTTGGAGTTTTTACAGCTCCCCGCGATGGTACCTATACTTTTTTGTTAACCTTTAATTTTAATGGAGTAGTTATTAATGACGGCTCCAGAGTTGAATCACAATTTTACAATACAACAACAAACACTGTTCTGGCGAGTGTGTATAAAACCTTCGGGCAATCAATGACAGGTACTTCTGATGATGCTAATGCAACCCGGTCTACACAAGCCGGGGGATCAAGTACGGTTACACTTACATTGAGTGCAGGTACAAAAGTAGTGACGAGGCTCTGGCATAATCTTATTTCGAGCGGTGCTGTTACACTCAGGGTCACAAGTAACTCTACAGATCCCACCAATCCGGATGATGGGTTTAATAATTTAACAATTATCGAACATTAAAAAAATCAATATGATGAAAAAGAATAGGAATATACTCTATACACTGCTTGCCTATATTTTATGTTTTTCCTCAGGTAATCTCGTTGCGCAGGTAGGTATTTTTACTCATAATCCTGCACAGACTTTACATATAGATGCCGCAAAAGACAACGGTAATACCCCGGATGCATTGAAATTATCTAATGATATCGTTGTAAGCACAACAGGCAACATGGGAATTGGTCTGCTGAATCCGATTACTAAGCTGGATCTTCGTTCTGCAGATAATAAAGGAATTATAGGGCTGGGAACAAGTGTACAAACACCGGTTGAGGCCGGTGCCGGTGCTATACGTTATAATACAAGTGGATTTTTAGAATACTCAGATGGAGAGCAATGGATTGCCCTGCCTCTTACAGCGCCAACCAAAGCACTTGTGAATGCCAATAAGACCTCTGTGCAAAGTATTGGAAATAATACATCCACTCCAATATCAGGCTGGAATGAGACTGTTGATTTAGGTACTGCTGTTCCCAATGGGGACTTTGATCCTTCCAATGGTACTTTTACAGCTCCCCGCGACGGATTTTATCTGGTGTCTTTTAATATTACACTAGCTAATGGAAACATTCCTAAAAATACTTTTATAGAAACCGCAATAGAAAGTAATCAGAGTGCTGAGAATATTCCCATATTCAAAACATTAAACTCTTATCCTGCGTTTCAGGCAGGAGCAGTAAGCAATTTTATAAGCGGAAACTGTAACGCCATTTTCAACCTGAAGACAGGTAATACGATTAAATTCAGCGTTAAACATAATCTAGGTTCTGCAAGGAATACCTTAAATGATGGAAAATTAAATAATCTAAGTATTAGTGAGCTATAAAAATAAAATGATGATACAGCCATATAAAATCAAAGAAATATCCTTAGTCTTCACTCTTCTGCTTCTGGGAGTGCTTCATGTGAGTGCACAAATAGGATTTGGAGTAGGAAATCCTACAAATCCCGTTGAAATCAATACCGATGCCGGGAAGGTTGTTATAGACAATACGGGAAGGTTGGGAGTAATGGTTCCCAGTCCCAGGGTTGCTGTAGATTTACGCAGTGGAAATAATGGTTCAGTGGCAATAGGCAATACAGATAAAACGGCCAGCCAGGCTGGGGCAGGAGCTTTACGGTATGTTGCAAGTCCGGCCATTGGGGTAAAAGGATATTTAGAATTTTCTGATGGTATAAACTGGGTAAGTTTTTTTCCTAAAGGTAAACCCCGTATTGTAGTAATGGCCAATAAGGTAACCCAGGATACCTATCTGTTTGAAAGTGCAACACCCTCAGAAATAGGAACTAAACCTGGTATTGTACAGCGCAGGTCGTCCTACTTAACCAATTGGGTAGAAAAACTTGACTCAGATTCAGGGGTGCCTACAAACAATTTTGATCCGGCTACAGGAGAGTTTGTTGCTCCCCGAACCGGAGTATATTTTGCGACCTTTACTTTTGCACTGCAGTCCAGCCAGGTTAATACTGGAGGAAATAACCAGACAGAAGCCATTTGGGAGGTCAGAAATCAGGGAGGTACAATCACTCAAAGGGTAAAAACAAATAATGGATATGCTTCTGATACAGGAGCCAGTCCCAATGCTGTGGCAGTAGGTTCTGCATGTACCGTAAGTGTTTATTTGAACAAAGGAGACCGGTTAAAACCTTTTACCTGGATCACAGTAGCGTTTGACGGTACAATAAGCCAATTTGATATATCAGGAAGCGGAGCATACAATTCTCTGACGATCGTAGAACAATAGCGATATTGATTCATAAGCAGGTTCTGAAAATATAAATTTTAATTATGGGAATCTTGCTGCTTTATCATTGTTTGACTAACAGCAATTGACTGAAAACAATACACAAATGTCTTAATATATATTTAGAGGCATCCTTTTCAGGGTGCCTCTCAAATTATTTTTATCTGTTATTACTGAATTCCTGATTTTTAATAAAATATCTTCCTGTTCTGAACTTTTATTAAATGTGCATTATGCATTTTTTTAATTGTTCTGATAACTGTTTCCACGCGTAGTCCCGTTAAATTAGCTAACTGCTGTCTGGTGAGGGGAATCTGGAATGAATATTTGTTATTATCATTATTACCCTTCAGATAATCCATTACCGTTTTGAGCTTATTTAAGGGATTCGGTGAGGAAACATTAAATAACATCACATATTTGTAATATAGCCGCTCAGCCAGGCATTTAAACATTTTGGAGGAAACTTCCGGATTTTGTTCCAGTAAACTGAAGAAATCCGTTTTGGATAATTTAAGAACAGTACAGGTAGTTTTAGCTGTAGCATTGGTAGGATATACCTTTTCATCAAAGAGAAAAGATTCTCCAAAACTTTCTCCGTCATACAAAATGTTTTGAATAAATTCTTTGCCGTCTTCGTGATAATTGTTTAGTTCAACAATACCATTAATAATCTGATAATAAAACTTTGGCAAATTTCCTTCATGAAAAATCGTTTGATTCGCTTCAAAACTTTCATAATTTGCACCGTAGGCTAATAATAAATCTTTACTTATTATCATGTCTTTGAATTTTATAAGTTAATAATGAATTATTTTTAAAAAATTTATAAAACGCACAACAAAAAGCAAACCATATTCAGCAATTTTTGGAAAAAAAATACCACATTTTTTGCTTGCTTTTTTTAATTCCTTCACGACCATCTAGAATAAAAAAATCCCTGCCAGAAGGGATTTAATATATTTTAACATAAGTTTTATGATCTAAGTCATAATGTCAGAACTCATATTTCACTATATTTGGAATAATAAAACTAACCATGAAATAAGGATAACATAAAAGCTTGTTAAACTAAAATTATTAAAGATTATCAAAGATTATGAAAGACTTATTTTCATTAAAAGGAAAGAGGAAGGAACATATTATGAGGTATTTCAAGAAAAAGATGTACCAATTGATCGAAAAGGGTGACTGGATTACCTTTACAATTAAAAAATGGTACAGGACCATGACTATATCCTGTTTGATATGTAATGATTTAGTTACTTTAATTATTGTGAGAATAAAGATAACTCCATTTTATGAAAAATACACAGTGTTGTAGTTTTATATATACAGCGGTATTCTACGCGTATTAAGTAAAAATGAAATCCCAAAATATTTTGTTCTTCGATGGGCAGGTTGTATGTGATCAAAGGCTCCAGTTTTTTATTCCTCGCTGTTTTCTGTGGAGTAGATGCTACTTAAAAAAGAGATAATAAACTAAAACAATCCATCCTATTGGGGAACATAGCCAAGTGATGATTCCGAATAGTTTTTCAAGCCAATCCGAACTTTGAAATAATAAGCAGTCTATAATAAATTCTTTCATATTTCTAAGTTACTTTTATAGAATGTATTCTGGTTACGGAAACCCATAACGATTATTTTTTTTATGTTAAATCTCTTATTTAGGAATAATTTTTATATTTGATCCTAAACTAAAATCAAAACCATGAAAAATTTAAAGAAAATTTCTAAGGAGAAATTAAGAAGTATTAATGGGGGGCAAAAGGTATGTTTACCGGGACAAAGAGAAATGCATTGCCCTAACAGTCCGATACCACAATGCTACTGGAGAGAAAATACAATGGAATGTCCAGATTTTTAAAATACAATCCCTCATCAAGAGGGATTTTTTATTATGGGTATTTACTTATGCTTTATGAAATGATCTTTATTCCATGCTGAAATATTGATAGTTCATCTTTTACAAGATTCAAATAATAATTCCAACGTTTTTATGATTTTGGTTATTTGATTACACTTATTGTCTATCCATTCACACTTACTAATTGTTTCTTGCCTTGGATTTTGTCCATCTTTAATTTTACAGCCTAATCAAAAATTTTTATTATGAAAAAATTATCAAGAAATGCCTTAAAAACAATTGGAGGAGGCTTTGCATGTAACTGTGGTACCAGATATATTGGAGAATTTGGCTCAATGGAATCTTGTATTTTTGCTTGTAGCGTTATTATTAAAGCGCCATGGGATCCGGAAGTTCATTAAATCATAAAGGTCGGTTATCCGGCCTTTTTTATACTCCTACAGCTGGTGTTTATTGGATTCATTTGCTGTTTTATAACGCGTTTTACTGGCAGTCAAAAGGTCACGGGTTCGAATCCCGTATTCTCTATGGAATACATTTTTTTCTAAAAAAACAAAACCCCAGTTTTAAGTGGGGAAAGACTAATAAGGTACTCAGTGATGACAATTTTTTTATTAATGATTAAAATACGTCTGCAAACAGCTATGTAGTTCTGCTTTTCCTTTGTCAATAAGTGCTGGTCTATGATTAGATCTTAAATCCAATCCTTCAACACGGATCAACTGAAGTTGGTTTATTCCCATAAAACTTAATATGGTTCTGACATATTGGGTGGAATGATCTGCATTCACATATCTGAAATCACGGCTGTATTCACTTCCGCTGCACTGCACATACATAATCTTTTTATTGTCGGACAATAAACCTACTGAACCATTTGAAGTGTATTTAAACGTACGCCCTGCAATAAGGATGTTATCAACAAGATCTTTGAACTTTGAAGTGATGTTGAAGTTGTGCAGGGGAGAGTATATGAAAATATAATCAGCCTCAATCCACTGCTGCAACAGTTTTTCCTGTGCTTTTTGCAAAACCGTTTCCTCTTCATTGGGCGTCTCACTATTTTTTTTCCATAAAGAAAGCAATGTTTCATCTATTCTGGGAATAATGGCCGCAGTACTGTCGTACAAATTAAGAGTATTGATTTCAATGTTTTCAATCTGGGATAAAAATTCCAAGCCATAATCCGATAACTGAACCGTTGCATGGGTGTTATCATTAAAAAGTGGATGGCAGTTTATATGTAAAACCTTTTTTTTCATGTGGTATAAAATAGATTGTTAAAAAATGAATCTCCAGTACTTAATTTCTGTGCGACAAAGTTATAAAGAGAACACTGGAATATACTTAAGCTGGTTTAAGAAAGGAATTTTCTTAAAAAGAAAAACCTCCCGGACATCAGGAGGCAAAAAAATGTATGTTTTCAGAAAATAAATTTCTGGAATTCAAATTTAATTAATGGAGATGCATTAAGCTATGACTGTGATCATAATACTGTTTGGTTTATAGGGAGGATTTACATAAAAAAAATTTGAGGTAAACCAGATATATAGGGGATATTGAGACGTTATTCGATGATTAATAGTGGCTTTTATTGTCTTTGCGCATCATTTTATTTAATTTTAGTTCAATAAAAATTACAAAATAGTTGGAAATATCATTTAAATACTTACTTTTGTACCCGCTTCGCAATTAGAGAAGACATGGGGGATTGGCGCAGTTGGCTAGCGCGTTTGACTGGCAGTCAAAAGGTCACGGGTTCGAATCCCGTATTCTCCACTT
Organism: Chryseobacterium sp. 22543; assembly: GCF_052044565.1. NCBI lineage: Bacteria > Pseudomonadati > Bacteroidota > Flavobacteriia > Flavobacteriales > Weeksellaceae > Chryseobacterium > Chryseobacterium sp. 22543. The sequence continues at coordinate 646,815 of NZ_JBQENH010000003.1, read as the reverse complement.
GGTGTATTTGAAAAAATCTTCAAAATGCGCTAAAAGCTTATTAATCCTGCAAAATTTAATTTTTTGCAGGATTTTTTTATCTCCCAATGAACAAAATTTTCAAAGAACTCATAAAAATTGCAGCTATTCCATTTGTTTTATAAACAGTTGAACAAAGCAGTTGACCTGGATGATTTGTAAAGTTTATCACAACTATCAGACAATTATTTTCTGTGATTGATATAGATATCGTAATATAGAATTAACTGTTTTAATAGTATTTTTTAATTTTAATAATCTATCTTTAACACTAGAAATATAAGATGATGTTTTCTTTATGGAATCACGCTAATTGATCTTTTTATTCCTTAAAAGAATTTAAATAAGTTATATGTATTGTTTTATATTCAATTACATTATTTTCTATTAATGAACATCTAAGTTTTATCCTTTATTTGTTCACTGACCTATATTATGGAGCATATTAAATTAATTGTTACTGACATGGACGGAACTTTTCTGAATTCCAGTCATGAAATGAGCCCTGAATTTTCGGATGTTTACAAAGAACTGAAAAAAAGAAATATTTTATTTGTACCGGCAAGCGGAAGGCAGATGCCTGGAATTACCCATTATTTCGGGGATATAGAGAGTGAGATAGGTTTTATTGCTGAAAATGGTGGCTATGTGGTTTATAAAGATCAGGAACTTTTTGCTGATACTCTGGAGTATGAACATATTGTGGAGATCATAAAGACTGTTCGTGAAATACCGGGAGCCAAAGCTGTATTGTCAGCTAAGAAATATGCTTATTATGAAACCGATGATCAGCAGTTCGTGGATTTTTTCTCAAAGTACTATACCCAAAATATGAAAAAAGATGATCTGACGGAAAAGATTGATGATACAGCCTTTAAAATTGCTGTTTATCATCCTGATGGTTCTGAAAAGTATCTTTATCCTGCCCTTAAAAAATTTGAAGACCTGGGCCTCGAAGTTGTTATTTCCGGAGCGCATTGGCTTGATGTCATGAATAAAGATATCAATAAAGGAAATGCCCTGAAAATACTCCAGAAGTCTCTGGGAATTTCTTCTGAAAACACGATGGCTTTCGGAGATTATATGAACGATATAGAAATGCTGAAGAATGCCAAATATTCCTATGCAATGAAAAATGCCCATCCTCATGTGAAACAGATCGCTAATTTTGAAGCTTCTACTAACGATAGTTTTGGGGTATTGAAAACAATTAAGGATTTCCTGCAATTGAATTAGTTCATCTATAAAAAAATAATAATACCAGAACTATATCTTGATGAGAAGTCTTATCCATTACAGAAGTTAAGAGATTTTAAGGTAGAAGTTGTTATTTTTGTCATATTATGCATGATCAGCTGTACCAACTTATTTCGAAAAACGTAAAGCTCTCAGATTCAGACAGAGAGCTGTGTACTCAATATTTCGAACCTGTCTCGTATCTAAAAAATAGAGTAATTGAGGAAGAAGAAAAAATACCACAGTACTTGTATTTTGTGGTTTCTGGATTTGTCCGGCTTTTCCATTATAATGATAGAGGAGATGAGATAACCACCCATATCAACTGTCCTCCCGGCTTCATTACCTCTTATTCTAACTTTGCCAATCAGAGTAAATCTGATGAGAATCTGGAGTGCATTACTGAATGTGAGCTTTTACGAATTACAAAGACTGATCTTGATCTGCTTATGCAGCAAAGCCCTGCATTTAAAGACTTTAGTTTTTTGATATTTCAGCAATCATTATCCTACAATGAAAAACGTGCAAAGGAGCTGGCAACGCTTACTGCCGAAAAACGTTATTTAAAGCTGATGGCTCAAAACCCTGAAATTTTACACAATGTCCCTATGCAGTATATTGCATCTTTTTTAGGGATGAATCCTAAAAGTTTGAGCCGTATCCGAAAACAGATTGTTAAGTAACATTTGTGAAGTGATTTTGAATGGGCAACACTGAACTTTGCAGTATCATTTAAAATCAAAAAGATATGACAAGCAGAAACTTAGTATTGGTGTCAGGAGCCAATGGACATTTGGGCAACAACCTTGTAAGGTTACTCATCAATAAAGGATTTCAGGTCCGGGCATCTGTCCGCAACATCAAAAATAGAGAATGTTTCAAGGATTTAGACTGCGAAGTAGTACAGGCTGATATTACGGACAAAGTTTCATTTATTAAGGCTCTTCAGGATGTTCATACGTTTTATGCTGTAGGAGCTTCATTCAAATTGTGGGCAAAAGATCCTAAAAAGGAAATCTACGACGTAAATATAAATGGAACCCGGAATACTATTCAAGCCGCTGCTGAAGCGGGTGTAAAAAGAATTGTCTATGTAAGTTCTATTGCGGCTTTAGATTACACCAATCTCCCTACTAAAGAAAGCAATGGGTATAATCCAGACCGCCGAGATATGTATTATAATTCCAAAAACGATGGTGAAAAACTGGCCTTTCAACTTGCCAAAGAATTAGGAATAGAACTGGTATCCGTAATGCCTGGTGCGATGATAGGTGGTGAGGCATTTCTTCCTTTGAATGTCTCTTATGGTGTACTGAAGCTAATTTTAAATAAGCAAATTCCAATGGATACCAAAATAACACTTAATTGGATAGATGTAAAAGATGTCGCCGAAGGATGCTATCTTGCTGCACAAAAAGGGCGCTCAGGGGAACGATATATTTTAGCTCATGAAAAATGCATGACTATTACTGACACGACCAAATTGGCTCAGAAACTTTATCCGGAATTGAAAATCAAAATACCAGGCTCTGTTCCTAAGTTTATACTATATGCAATTGCAGGGTTAATGGAATTTTCAGCTAAAATAACTGGAAAACCTCCGTTATTAACTACAAAAGAGATTGCAATGTTTTCGGGATTACAACAGAACTTTGATATATCTAAATCCAGAAATGAACTAGGCTTTTATCCAAAAAATTCTGAGCAAACAGTGAAGGAAGCTTTCTCTTTTCTCATGGAAAATAAGAATTTGTTGTAAATGATTAGTTTGCATGACAGTTAGTAAGATATTGACGACGGATCGCTTGATATTGTTCTGTAAATAGTTCCGGTGCGGTCTTCATTTCCAGCAATGATAAGATTCTATTGAAATTTCCTTTTAAATAAAAACCTCTATGGAGTTCCAGTGATTTTTTGCCATAATATACAGTACAGACTGGAGTTTGATATTTCCCAACTATTTTCATATCTATTCCTGTAATGTCAGTCCAGAGAAATTGATGCCGTTTCAGACCTCCAGTAAATCGGATATTTGTATTTGAAATAATTAATTTTAGTCGGGTATACATTAACATACTCACAGCAATCAGCAAAAGTATAGGTACCAGAAAAATAATCTCCTTTGGAAGGTCTTTCTGCATGAGAAGACCAAATCCGGTCACAATTAAGAGAGGTCCGAAAAAATAACAGATTATTTTTAACCATTGCGGTGAGGAAAAAATTTCTTCAGTCAGTATCTGTTTCATAGTATAATAGTACAATTTTTAAGTGATGTATTCTGTTTTCGTTCAAACAAAAATAGGATGATTATCTACAGCTTAAAACAAGAATTATTAAAGTCTTTGATTAAAACATGAAAGTTAAAGTTATTAAACTAAATGGAAATGTTTGATTCTTAGATAAAAAAACAGCTACAATTGAATTGTAGCTGCCTCTTTTGAAATCAAATATCGACTATTATAAAGATCTGGAACGAGCGATGTTGATGAGATACACAAGATGTGCAAACATGTTTCGTTTCACAGACTCTACTTTTATATCTCCGGTGGTCTGGTTAATCGTTGTTACAAGATCTGTATTACATTGACCATTGAAGTTACCGCTTCCTAAATAGTTTACATTATTAGCTGTTGGGTAGGAGATTCTTGGATAATCCGGTGCAACCTGGTTGGCAACAGCAGTTGTTCCACTGAATCCTTTATTATCAACATATCGGGCTGTCCAGGTTCCTAAAAACTGTCCGTTACCCGTATTGATGCTCTGTCCCACAATAATTTGGGTGTCTACAGGATTGGTAAATCCGGAACAGGAGGTATAGTGATTTAAAGAAACGGTGCAGGAAGAAGCGTTATCAATAGGTTGAAAGCATTTTCCTTCATAGATGGTCAGCCTTTGTTCAGTGGAAGAAGTAGACGTGTTCAATAAAGCTTTCGGAGCAAAAATTTCTTCAGGAGATATAAGGGTTAAAACTCCTTGTGCATCCGCAGCAACAATTTTTTTTTCAGCATTTGAAAGTCCTCTTACTCTTACCAGACCATTGACATCTAGTGTATGAGAAGGAGTAGATGTATTAATCCCAACCTGTGCTGTTAAACTCCCGCCAATAGCAAGTGCTGCCAAAAAGAATGTTTTTGTTTTCATGTTATTATTTGAAAAGGTTAAATTTTTCACGAATATAGGAAATAACTTTAAAACTGGTGTAGAAATCGTCTGAAATCTAATATAAAGTAATTGTAAACAGATATTGAATAAAATAATATCAAATTTCAGATAGCGTTTTTTAAATAACTCAAAGCTGATACACCTTGTATTTGTTTGAAAAATATTTGTATTTTAGCCAAAATATGTTGTTTTTTAATAAACATATTGGATGCTAATTAAAATTCAGATAATTTGAATGAAAAAATTAGTAGATTTGCACGGAACAAAAAAATAATAAATATTAAGCACTATTCTCTGTGACGGAATTTTTAGGAGGGAAGTACATTGAGAATAACAGGATTTTAGGTTAAAACTACTGAAACTATGAAGAAACTTTTTTTACTTTTATTAACGGCGTTTTTATTTATCGGCTGCAGCTCTGATGATGATACTATCTATGATTATGTAGGAACATGGTCAGGTTCTTATGAAGGAAATGATAAAGGAGTTTGGAACTTCGTGGTAGATGAGAGTGGTAAAGTGGTAGGAACAATGCATTCCGATGTTAATAATGAAAACTACAGTATTTCCGGGAATTTAAGTGAGACAGGAGATCTTAACGCAAGAGTAGGACTTCCTTCACAAGGAGATTTCAAAGGAACGTTAACGACGGAAAAAAAAGGAAACGGAAACTGGTCCAACTCACTTCCTACACCTGCACAGTCAGGAACCTGGAAAGGAGAGAAAAAATAAAACAAGAAAGTCTGCAGAATCTACTGCAGACTTTTTTATTTAAACAAATCCCATGTGGGTAATCTCATCGTGATCATTCTTCAGGATCATAAAATAAAGGAGAACATCATTTTCTGAAAAATATTTTTTAAAAGGCCTTTGCTGTTGCTGATTCCAGCTGATTATTTCTTCAGCATATTCTGTGCTGTAATTTTCAGAATCTAATTTTATAGTCATAATGACGGCTTTATCAGCACTACAATCTTCACTTTGATAGAGGATCTGATCCTCAATTCTGATACAATCCGAAATATTAGGGAAAGTACCCAGCTGAAATTCTCTCAGAAGCTTTTTCCCTTCTTCAGTCTTTAATCCATTTTCAACCGTTCGTTTTCCCCTTCCGGAAATCATATCCAGGTCTTTGATCATTGTCATAACCTTTGCGAACTTCTGGTAGAGGAGAGGATCACCTGCTTCCTTGATATAGACTTCCAGGGTATTCCTTATAATCTTTCCAATTTTGGAGCAGTGCCCGAATTCCGAACTGTTCTGCCGGACTTTCTCATACGACGGATCCTTTTTAAAAGCCGCTTTATTGAACCCGCTTTTCTTCCGAACCACATTTTTGCCGTTCAGAGTATAAAATACAAGGTCGCCTACAGCCCCTGTGATCTTGATGAGACTTTCATATGTTGCCATATATTCAAAATAGAGATCAAATATACCAATAAATACTTGAAATCAAAATTTTAACATATATTTATAATATAGTTGTAGTATAGTTATATTATAATTAAAATATAAAATGTATATTTGTTGAAGAATTACTTAACCGAGTATAAATCAGACGAATATGGGATTGGGGTTATTTGAACAAAAAATAAGAATAAAGCAGTGGTCTGTTTTACTGATTGCTTCTGCTTTTGTAGTGTCATGCGGATCATCGAAAAGTGTTTCCGGCAATAAAAAATCAAATACGAAAACATTTGCAAAATCTGAAAATCTCAGAAAACTGGATTCAAAATTTGACGGAAATGTATCCAGATCAATTAATGATATTCTGAAAGATGCTGAAAAATATATCGGAACACCCTATAAATTCGGAGGAAATACATCATCAGGGTTCGACTGTTCCGGGTTTACCGTAAAAGTATTTGAAGAAAATGATTTTAACCTTCCAAGAAGATCTTCTGACCAGGCTGAAGCTGGAAAAAATATTGATATCAGAGACGTAAAACCTGGGGATCTTTTGTTTTTTGCAACAGCAGGAGGAAGCAGAGTGTCTCATGTAGGCATCGTCCATGATATTGGCCCAGATGGAGAAGTAAAGTTCATTCATGCGTCTACCTCAAAAGGAGTAATGATTTCATCTCTGAATGAAAAATACTGGAATAAAGCATACCTTCATGCCCAAAGAGTTCTGTAAAAATATCTTTTAAAATGATAGAGAACCGGACATTTGCCTTCATTAAAACAGATAAAAAGCTGGTTAAGCTTTTCTTTAAAGATATTAATGTCATCAAGGGACTCGGAAATTATGTAGAAGTTCATACCGTAGACCATAAAAGATATATTTACTACAAAACACTTAAAGACCTTATTGCAACCCTTCCGGAAGAATTTATGCGGGTTCACAATTCATACATTGTCAATCTTACCAATATAGAATCTTTTGAAGACAATCACCTCATATGCGGCGAATTGAAAATTACCGTGGCCAAAAGTTATAAAGAATGTCTCCATTCTGCGCTCGGTAAAATGATGCTTTAAAATTCATCAACATCAGAAAAAGAGTCATCTGCATTCTATTTCTTACCCCATACATAAAAAAGTTTTTATTCCTGTTTTCTTATTCTAGTTTTACCAAAAACTTATATAATGAATAAAGACAGTGCATTAGATTACATTCAAAACAATTCAATTATCGGAGTAAAAGCAGGACTTCAAAGACCGGACTTTCTGGAAATTTGGATGGTTGTTGTCCAGAACAGAGTATTTGCAAGATCATGGGGTCTCGCCGAAAGAAGCTGGTACAATACATTTTTAGAAAACCCGATAGGAGAGATCCAATGTGGTAAAACTATTTATTCCATAAAAGCGCTCATCCCACAAGATATCAATGATCTTACTGAGGAAATTAATGAAGCGTATTTAACAAAATACAATACCGGTCACAATATCCCATATTCACAGGGAATTATTCAGGAAAAACATGTTGCCAGAACAATGGAGTTCGTTATTCTGGATTAAATAGATTTAAAAATGGTGTAATTCTCCTCAAAAATAGTAGATAAAGCATTCAATAGGAACGGGCTTTAGCCCGTTCAATAAAAGATCAAACAATCAACTGGCTTTAGCCAAAACTTATAACAATATTTTTTAACCACCCGTCAAAAATTCTTTGAATTTTCGCCATCCCTCCAGTGGAGGGGAATTTCTAGGTTTCCAATTGGAAATTTCTGCAATCCTAATAAAGTTCCTGTCATTGCAATAGCATTGCACCACGAAACTCAAGAAATTTGTCCAAAATTATTATCATATGGCAGATTTATCAGATTCTTTATTCCTTTATACTTCATACTTTTCTTTGCTGTTTCCTTTGTAGGTATCAGCTACAAAATGGCAAAACAGATTGGTAAAAGCCCAAATGTTCTGCCCAGAGACGATTCTGCATATGGGCTTGTAGGGCTGTATTTTAAGATCGTTTTGTTCGCACTGTTTATGTATGTAATACTTCTTTCATTTTTTTATAACGATATTTCTTCTGCTTTTAAAATCAATTTTTTGGAGAATATTACCATTCAATTTACAGGATTTATTTTAATGATTCTGGCTTTAATTTGGGTGATCACAGCTCAGCTTCAAATGAAAAACTCCTGGCGGATCGGAATTGATAATACAACAAAAACAGACTTGGTAACCCGTGGACTGTTCAGGTTTTCCAGGAATCCTATATTTCTGGGAATGACGGTAAGCTTTGTTGGTTTTTTCCTTGTTATCCCAACTGTCATTGCTCTGACTTTCCTTTTGATCGGAAGTATTTTGATGCAGATCCAGATACGCCTTGAAGAGGAGTATTTGATGAAAGTACACGGACAAAATTACCTGACCTATAAAAATAGGGTTAAACGTATGTTGAGCCTTTATTAAAAGCATAACGTTAAAAACCGTTTTGCTGAACTTTTTTGTATCTTTGGCCGGTATAATTTTTCAAACTAATTTAAATAAGAAACATGTCGTTACAACAAACTATTGAAAATATTTGGGATAATAGAGAACTATTACAAAATGAAGACAGCCAGAAGGCGATCAGAGAGGTTATTTCTTTAGTTGATAAAGGTGAACTTCGTACTGCTGAACCTACAGAAAACGGATGGCAGGTAAATGAATGGGTGAAAAAAGCTGTAGTAATGTATTTTCCGATCCAAAAAATGGAAACTATTGAAGTAGGTCCGTTTGAATTTCATGATAAAATGCCTTTGAAAAGAAACTATGCTGAAAAAGGGGTGAGAGTTGTACCACATGCAGTGGCAAGAGAAGGAGCTTACATTGCTCCGGGAGTTATTTTAATGCCATCTTACGTAAATATTGGAGCTTATGTAGACTCTGGAACGATGGTAGATACTTGGGCTACAGTAGGAAGCTGTGCACAGATCGGTAAAAATGTTCACCTGAGTGGTGGTGTAGGTATCGGTGGAGTATTGGAGCCGTTACAGGCAGCTCCGGTAATCATTGAAGATGACTGCTTTATCGGTTCAAGATGTATCGTTGTAGAAGGAGTTCATGTAGAAAAAGAAGCAGTATTGGGTGCAAACGTAGTATTGACAGCTTCTACAAAAATTATTGATGTTACAGGAGATACCCCTATCGAAATCAAAGGAAGAGTTCCTGCACGTTCAGTAGTAATTCCTGGAAGCTATACGAAACAATATCCGGCTGGAGAATATCAGGTTCCATGTGCATTGATCATTGGTCAGAGAAAAGAATCTACAGACAAGAAAACATCTCTGAATGATGCATTGAGAGAGAATAATGTAGCAGTTTAAGATTAATATTGTAAGCTAATACCACAATCTTGAAAGAAAAATTCCTTAAAATACTATTAAACCCTAAATATATATTTGGGGTTTATCTTATTATATCGGTTGTTACAGCAATTTCCAAATACCTGAGAGGAGATTATGCGATCAATAACTATCTGATTTTTAAAAATGTATTCTTTAATACCATCCATCAGAAAAATTTATTTATCCATTATCCCGATCTTTATTTTGATTTAAACCATTATGGCGTATTTTTCAGTGCATTGATTGCACCGTTTGCCATGATGCCGGATTGGCTGGGAATTTCACTATGGAATATTGGCAATACTTTTATCTTCATCTATGGTATTTATAAACTGCCTTTTTCAGATAGCAAGAAAGCTATTTTTGGATTGCTTTGTCTTCAGGAATACATTACAGCGGCTTTAAGTTTACAGTTCAATGTAGCACTTACAGGGCTTTTGCTGCTATCTGCAGTATACATTTACGAAAGAAAAGAAGTAAAATCAGTAACAGCCATTTTAATAGGAATATTCGTCAAAATCTACGGAATAGTAGGATTAACGCAGTTTTTCTTTATTAAAAATAAAGTCAAATTTATTCTTTCAGGAATAGCCATTGCAGTATTGTTTTTAGTACTTCCGATGGCGTATTCAAGCCCACAATTTGTGATTCAGTGCTATTCAGACTGGTTTCAGTCTATTGTAGAAAAAAACAGTGAAAATCAGGTATTGGGAAATATGCAGGATATCTCTCTGATGGGCTTTGTAAGAAGAGTTTTAGGAGATGCTTCCATTTCCAACCTTATATTTTTAGCAGGTGGATTACCTCTTTTTGCTTTACCTTATATCAGAATTAAGCAATACAAACACTATGCTTTCCAACTGATGATTCTGGCTTCAACCTTACTATTTTTAGTATTGTTCAGCTCCAGTTCAGAATCTCCAACCTATATTATTGCGGTTGTAGGAGTTCTGATATGGTTTTTCCTTCAGAAAGAAAGAACACCACTTATTATAGGATTGCTTGTTTTTGTTATTATTTTCACTTGTTTTTCCACTTCCGATCTATTCCCGAAATTTGTAAAAGAAAACTATATCATCAAATATTCATTAAAAGCTGTACCTTGTATTGTGATCTGGTTGAGAGTAACTTATGAACTCCTGACTAAAGATTTTGAGAAAAATTACAGCCTGAATTAATAAATATGAAGAAAATTTCAATTGTAATTCCCGCCTATAACGAAGAAGGAAATGTCGCTATGATCCATCAGAAAATTAAAGAAGTTTTTGATGGCTTACATAATTACGACTTTGAAATCATATTTGTAAATGATGGCAGCAGAGACAATACACAACAAAAATTAGAAGAACTTTCCAACCAATATGATGAAGTGAAATTCATTGAGTTTTCGAGAAATTTTGGACATCAGCCCGCTGTAAAAGCAGGAATGGATAACGCTCAGGGAAATGCAGTTATTTCGATGGACGGAGACCTGCAGCATCCGCCAGAGCTTATTCCGGAAATGATTCAGAAATGGGAAGAAGGTTATGATGTAGTTTTTACTTTCAGAACTTATCCTAAAGAGATATCCTTTTTTAAAAGAAAAACATCAGACATATTTTACAAGCTTTTATCAAGTCTGTCAGACGTTAATTTGACGAAAGGAGGCGGATCAGATTTCAGATTACTGGATGCGAGGGCAGTGGAAGTGATGAGAAACTTTAATGAAGATGATTTATTCCTCAGAGGACTGACAAGCTGGATGGGTTTCAAACAAACAGGAATTGATTTTACCGCAGCAGAAAGGCTTTCAGGAAAAAGCAGCTACAATCTTAAGAAAATGTTCACTTTTGCCTTTACGGGAATCACAGCTTTCAGTGTAAAACCATTGTATTTGGCAGCTTATCTGGGGTTTTTATTTTCAGCACTTTCAGTAATCGGATATGGCACCTATGTGGTTCATTCTTTCATTGCAAAGACGGAGATCTCTGGTTGGGCATCATTGATTATGACCATTGTTTTCTTCGGAGGACTTCAGTTGATTATCCTCGGAATTATGGGGATTTATTTAGGTAAAATATTTAAACAGGTGAAAGACAGACCTAATTATATTATTAAAAACAAAAAATTTTAGAATGGTTTTATTGAGTTTTGATATTGAAGAATTTGATATGCCATTAGAATATAAGGGTGAAATTCCCTTTGAAAAGCAGATTTCAATTTCACAGACAGGATTAGAGAGAATACTTGACATCCTTAAAAAACATAATGCCAAAGCTACTTTCTTTTCCACAGTAGTTTTTGCAGAAAACAGCAGACACCTTATTGAAAGGTTATTAAATGAAGGCCATGAACTGGCTTCTCACACATGGTTTCATTCAGAATTTGAAAACAAACACCTGAAGGAATCAAGAGAAAAACTGGAAGAACTATTTTCCACAAAGGTGACAGGATTAAGAATGCCGAGAATGATGCCTGTAGATGAAAAAGAAGTAGAAAGAGCAGGGTATTCATACAATTCATCCATCAACCCTACGTTTTTGCCGGGAAGATATAATAATTTAAAAGTATCCAGAACCTATTTTAAGGAAGGAAATGTTACCCAGGTTCCGGCCTCTGTATCACCAAACTTCAGAATTCCTTTGTTTTGGCTGAGTTTTCACAACTTTCCGTTATCTTTCTATAAAAAGCTGGCTTCAGATACCTTGAAAAAGGACCATTATCTTAATATTTATTTCCATCCATGGGAATTTGAGGAAATCAAAGATGAAGCTTTTAAACTTCCTGGATTTACTGTAAAAAACTCAGGAAAAGATATGGTAGAAAGATTTGATTCGTTTGTAGGCTGGCTAAAACAAAAAGGACATACATTCGGTACATTCCAGGAATTCCAAAAACAGATACAACGATGAAGATTGCCTTTGATGCAAAACGGTTTTTCCACAATACCTCAGGTCTGGGAAATTACTCAAGAGATCTTGTAAGAATTCTCTCCGAATACAAACCGGATAACGAATATCTGTTACTCAACAAAAATAAATCGGAGAGAGGGAAAGGTATTCTGGAACGCCCTAATGTTCAATTTATTGAAACCTCAAAAGGGAACTTTTCACGTCAGTTGAAAATGGGTAAAGATGCCCAAAAACAAGAAGCTGATATTTTCCATGGATTATCTGGCGAACTTCCTTTAAAATGGGATTCAAGACCTATTAAAAAGGTCGTTACCATTCATGATCTGATCTTTGTAAGATATCCGCAGTATTATTCTTTTTTTGACAGGAAAATCCATTTCTGGAAATTTAAAAAAGCGGCTGATATGGCTGATAAAATCATCGCTATTTCAGAACAGACCAAAAGAGATATTATTCAGTATTTAAAAGTTCCTGAGACAAAGATTGAAGTTATTTATCAGGGATGTCATCATGCTTTTAAAGAACAGCAGTCTCCGGAACTGATGCAGGTTGTAAAAGAAAAATTTAAGCTTCCGGAAAGGTTTATACTTAATGTTGGAACCATCGAAGAGCGCAAAAATCTTTTGAATGTTGTAAAAGCAGTCAACGGTACGGAAATTCCTCTTGTAGTTGTGGGACGAAAGACCAAATATTATCAGAAAATAGAACGTTTCCTGAAAAAAAACAAAATGGAAAAGCAAGTGCTCTTCCTTGAAGGAGTTTCTATGGACGAGCTGGCTTGTCTTTATAAACTGGCAGATATTTTTGTCTATCCGAGTTTCTTTGAAGGCTTTGGAATCCCTGTGATTGAGGCGCTTTTTTCTAAAACTGTTGTCGTTACCAGCAATACCAGTTGTCTGCCGGAAGCCGGAGGAAAAGACTCTGTATATGTGAATCCGGATAATGATCTTGATATCAGGGCTAAACTAAAATTTCTCTGGGAAAATGAATCCGAGAGAAAACGCCGTGAGGAAAAGGGTTTCGAGTTTGTTCAGAAGTTTAATGACGAACCCATTGCAAAAGAGCTGATGAATTTTTATCAAAAAATTATCTGAAAAAACTTTGCATTTTAAAAATAAATCCTACATTTGCATCATAATTCAATACAATGAAACCAGTATTTTTAGCATTACATCATTACTATCATCATCTCTGTTAGGCGGAATTGATTGATATAAGTTTGTGCTAAAATCAAAAAATAATTAAAACCGTCTGAGTAAATAGACGGTTTTTTTGTTTCCTGAATTCTCCTCAGAAATTTCAATAGATCAGTTTTTATTTACTCGGACCCAAAAAAAGGCAAAATGAGTAAATTAAAAATTGCAATCCAAAAAAGCGGCCGGCTTTACGAAGAATCTCTACAGCTTCTCAAAGACTGCGGAATCTTTGTCAACAATGGTAAAGACCAACTCAAAGTTTCAGTAGATAACTTTCCGATGGAAATCATGTATCTTCGGAATTCAGACATCCCGCAATATCTGGAAGATGGAGTGGTAGATGTTGCTATTCTTGGCGAAAATCTCCTGATTGAAAAAGGTAAAAATATCACCACAATCCAGAAACTTGGATTTTCAAAATGCCGTGTTTCACTGGCTGTTCCCAAAGAAGTAGAGACCGACGAAATCTCTTATTTTCAGGGTAAAAAAATTGCTACCTCTTATCCTAATACTCTCAAAAGCTTTTTAGAAAAAAAAGGAATTGTATCAGACATTCACGTTATTTCAGGTTCAGTGGAAATTGCCCCTAATATTGGTCTGGCAGATGGAATATGTGATATTGTAAGCTCCGGAAGTACCTTATTTAAAAACGGATTAAGAGAAACCGTTACTTTGCTGAAATCGGAGGCTGTTTTGGCTCAAACGCCTCAGTTGTCAACTGAAAAAGAAGCCATTCTTGAAAAATTCGTATTCAGAATTGAAGCCGTTTTAAAAGCAAAAAATTCAAAATACATTCTGATGAATGTTCCCAACGAAAAAATCCAGAAAGTCGCTGAAGTTCTTCCCGTGTTGAAAAGCCCTACTGTTATTCCTCTTGCAGAAGAAGGCTGGAGCAGTATTCATTCTGTTATTGATGAAGTGCGTTTCTGGGAAGTGATTGATGAACTGAAAGACAATGGAGCCCAGGATATTTTAATCATCCCGATTGATAAAATGGTTATTTAGAAAAATGATAATGGTGAACGTTGGTTAACGCAAGGGAGCAATGAAAATGAATTTGATACTGCTTTAAGGCGCAAAGATTTTATCTGCGATAAAATTGAATGCTGTTGTAAGTCACAAAGCCATACTCGCATATTTGCTGAAAATTTTAGATTTCCTAGCGCCTTAAAAAAGTATAAGAATTAAAAACTTTGCGCTTTGTATTTTTAAAAAGCATTTAAAACCCTATAAATTAACAACCTAACAGTTAAAAAAGGCATTTAAATTTAAAATAATACAATGAAAATATACAGATATCCCACAAAAAATACCTGGACAGATTTAGTAAAACGCCCGGTTCTTGAGCAGAAAGAGATTTCAGGTTTGATTACAGAAATATTCACGGAAGTTGAAAAAAACGGAGATAAAGCTTTAATAGAATTCAACAGAAAGTTTGATAAAGCAGAAACGGTAACTATTAAAGTATCTGATGCAGAAATTCAGGATGCTGAAAAACAGATAAGTGATGAATTGAAACAGGCAATTCAGCAGGCAAAAGAAAATATTTCCAGATTTCACGCTTCTCAAAAACAGGATATTCAAAAAATAGAGACGACAAAAGGGGTGATTTGCTGGCGCGAAAACCGCGCTGTAGAGAAAGTAGGGATTTATATTCCCGGAGGAACTGCTCCTTTATTTTCTACAGTACTGATGCTGGCGGTGCCTGCAAACCTGGCGGGTTGTAAAGAAATCATTCTGTGTACACCACCGGATAAAAACGGAAATATTAATCCTGCGATTCTGTATGCAGCAAAGCTTTGCGGAATTTCAAAAATCTTTAAAACAGGCGGCGCTCAGGCTGTAGCAGCTATGACTTTAGGTACAGAGAGTATTCCTGCGGTGTATAAAATTTTCGGTCCGGGAAATCAGTTTGTTGTAGCTGCCAAAGAATATGCTCAGCGTTACGGAGTCGCCATCGATATGCCTGCAGGTCCGAGTGAAGTTCTTATCATAGCTGATGAGCAGGCTGTTCCTGAGTTTTGTGCAGCCGATCTTCTTTCACAGGCAGAACACGGAAGTGATAGCCAGGTTGTTTTTATTACTACAGACCTTAAAGTGTTTAAAGAGACGATAGAGGCTGTTGAACAGCAAATCAAAGACTTACCCAGAAATGAATTTGCAGGTCAGGCTTTAGAAAACAGCTCTTTTATTATAGTGAATTCGTTGGAAGAAGCCCTTGAATTCAGTAACCTTTATGCTCCGGAACACCTTATTCTTGCCATTGATGATTTTGAAAAATATATTCCGGAGGTTCAGAATGCAGGTTCCGTTTTCCTTGGTAACTATTCTTGTGAAAGTGCAGGAGATTATGCCAGCGGAACCAATCACACGCTTCCTACCAATGCTTATGCAAAAAATTACAGTGGCGTATCGCTGGATAGCTTTGTAAAGAAAATAACATTTCAGCAGCTTTCAAAAGAAGGTCTTCAGAATCTAGGAAAAACAATAGAACTCATGGCAGAAGCAGAAGGCCTGTTTGCCCACAAAAATGCAGTATCCATAAGATTAAAATAATAAACGTTGGAAAACGCAAAATAATACTCATGCCTTTGCTGAAAATCTTAGATTTTCTTGCGTCTAAAAAAAATGTATGAATAAAAAATTTTACGCCATTGCGTTTACCCAAAAAAGAATTGAACCATTAAGAAAATAAAGACTTTAAGTAAAGTTAAGATTCAAATACATTTGAATTCAGCTTACTGCTTAATAAAGATCTGAAGATATTTTCTTCACTATTCTTAATAACTCAATTCATCTTAATGGTTTAAAATTAATTTCAAAAAATGAAAAGCAATACAATGAAAAATAATAGTATCAAAACTTTAGTAAGAGAAAATATATTACAATTACAGCCCTACATTAGTTTCAGGGATCACAATGAATTTAATGCTCCTGTTATGCTGGATGCCAATGAAAGTCCTTTCGGAGAATGCAACCGTTACCCGGATTCTACCCAGAAAAAGCTTAAAAGCAGGCTTGCGGTACTTAAAAATGTTTCTCCCTCACAGATTGCCATAGGAAACGGAAGCGATGAGCTGATAGACCTTATCATTAAAATTTTCTGTGAGCCTAAAAAAGATGCCATTCTGATGATGAATCCTTCTTTTGCAATGTATGGTTTCTATGCAGCAATTAATGAAAATAAGGTCTTGAAACTAGATTTGGATGAAAATTTTGAAATCGTAAAAGACAATTTCTTAAAGACGGCCGCAGATCCTTCATTGAAGATTTTCTTTTTATGCTCACCCAATAACCCTACCGGAAACAGTATTGATGATATTGAATTTTATCTTCAGAATTTCAACGGAATTGTTGTGGTAGATGAAGCTTATATAGAATTTTCCGAGAAAAAGTCAAGTTTGGAGCTTTTGAATAAATACCCCAATCTGATTGTTTTGCAAACTTTTTCTAAAGCGTGGGGAATTGCCGGAGCGAGAGTAGGAATGGCTTATTCATCCGAAGAAATTACCAGTCTGATCAATACGGTTAAAGCACCTTATAACGTAAATATATTGAGCCAGGAACTCATTTTAAATACACTGGATCAGGAAAACAGACTTCAGGAAAATGTAAACCGTATTCTGGAAGAAAGAGCATGGCTGAAGCAACAGTTTGAAGGAATTACGTGTATTTCTAAAGTATTTTCAACGGATGCCAATTTCTTCCTGATTAAAATGGAAAATGTAGACAATGTGTATGGAAAAATGCTTGAAGAAGAGATTTTAACCAGCAGAAGAGATCCTGCCATTCCGGGATGTATCAGAATCAATGTAGGAAATCGTGCAGAAAATGAAAAATTAATTAATCTTTTAAAAGGAATATAGAATAGCTTGTTAAAATATAAACCATTAAGGAAAAATAAGATGATAAGAAAAGTTAAGTTTTATCAAAGATAAATACATATAGCTGAATGAATAGCTTCAGCTATATACTTAATAATCCTTAATCACTTAAAAAAGCTTAATGGTTAAAAATAATTTATAAAAACATATGAAAAAAGTACTCTTTATAGACCGCGACGGAACGCTGATTGTTGAACCACCTACAGATTTTCAGGTAGATTCTCTGGAAAAGCTTGAGTTTTATCCGGGAGTTTTTCAAAATCTTTCAAAAATTGTTAATGAGCTGGATTATGAATTGGTGATGGTAACCAATCAGGATGGGCTGGGAACGGGCAGTTTTCCCGAAGAAGATTTCATAAAACCTCATGAAAAAATGATACAGGCATTTGAAAACGAAGGGATTATTTTTAGTGATATTTTAATAGATAAAAGCTTTGAATATGAAAATCTTCCTACCAGAAAACCTGGAACCGGGATGCTGGGAAAATACATGTATGGCAACTATGATCTGGAAAATTCGTATGTAATTGGTGATAGAGATACGGATGTACAACTTGCTAAAAATATGAAGTCTAAAGCTATTTATCTTAATAAAAACTTTAATAATGAAGCTGAACTGTCTACAACAAAATGGTCTGAGATTTATAAGTTCTTAAAATCAGGAATGAGGAAGGCTGAAGTCTCCCGTAAAACCAATGAAACAGATATTAAAATTGAAGTTAATCTTGATGGAAACGGACGTTCAGATATTTCAACAGGGCTTCACTTTTTTGATCATATGTTGGACCAGATTGCGAGACACGGGAATATGGATCTTACGGTTAAAGTAAACGGAGATCTTGCCGTAGATGAGCACCACACGATAGAAGATACAGGAATTGTGCTGGGAGAAGCTGTTTTAAAAGCTTTAGGAAAGAAAAAAGGGATCGAACGATATGGTTTCCTGCTTCCAATGGATGACTGTCTTTCTCAGGTGGCTATTGATTTCGGCGGCAGACCCTGGTTAGTATGGGATGCTCCGTTTAAAAGAGAAAAGATTGGGGATATGCCTACCGAAATGTTTTTTCACTTCTTTAAATCCTTTACAGATGCTTCAAAATGCAACCTGAATATCAAAGCGGAAGGAGACAATGAGCACCACAAAATTGAATCTATCTTTAAAGCCTTTGCAAAAGCCGTTAAAATGGCAGTGAATCAATCAGATACTAATTACAGCCTGCCTTCTACAAAAGGAAGTTTATAAATATGATAGCCATAATAAAATACAACGGCGGAAATGTAAACTCTGTTCAGAATGCCCTCAACAGACTCAATATTGACTCTGTGATTACTGATGACCCTGAAAGGATTTTAAAAGCTGATAAAGTAATCTTTCCCGGAGTTGGAGAAGCTTCCTCAACAATGAAGCTGTTGAAAGAAAGAGAACTTGATCTCCTGATTCCGAGCCTTACACAGCCTGTTTTAGGAATATGTTTAGGAATGCAGCTGATGTGCAAAGAGAATGAAGAAGGAAATACGGAAGGGATGGGGATTTTTGATATCAATGTCAGAAAATTTCCAGCAAAAGATATTGTTCCTCATATGGGTTGGAATACAGTTTCAGGGCAGACCTCACCACTGTTTTCGGGAATTGAAAAGAGCAGTGATGTTTATTTTGTTCACAGCTATTATTGTGAGCTTTCAGACTTTACAACATCTGTTTGTGATTATATCCTGCCATTCAGTGCATCATTACAGAAAGATAATTTCTATGCGGTGCAGTTTCACCCTGAAAAATCGGGAATTATAGGAAATCAGATAGTTAAGAACTTTATAAATTTATAATGATGAAAATAATTCCGGCTATTGATATTATTGACGGGAAATGTGTCCGTTTATCAAAAGGAGATTACAACACAAAGAAAATATACAATGAAGATCCTGTAGAAGTGGCAAAAGAATTTGAGAGTTTTGGTATTCAGTTTCTTCATTTGGTGGATCTTGACGGGGCGAAATCAAAGCATATTGTCAACCAGAAAGTACTGGAAGACATTGCTCATTCTACGTCGTTGCATATCGACTTTGGAGGAGGCCTGAAAACTCAGGAGGATATTGAAACAGCCTTTAATTCCGGAGCAAAGCAAATTACTTTAGGAAGTATTGCGGTTCAGAACCCGGAATTCTGCTTTAAAATGTTACAAAAGTATGGTGCTGAAAAAATTATTTTGGGAGCTGACTGTGAAAACAGAAAGATTAAGACCTCAGGATGGCTGGAAGAAAGTGACAATGATATCATTGATTTTATTCTTCAGTATCAGGAAAAAGGAATGCAGACCGCGATATGTACTGATATTGCAAAGGATGGTATGCTGGAAGGTCCTTCAACTGGACTTTATATTGAGATTTTATATAAAACATCTGTTCAGCTGGTAGCAAGCGGAGGGATTTCAGGGATCGCTGATGTCTATAAAATGAAAGATATCGGCTGCGCCGGAACAATCATCGGGAAAGCAATTTATGAGGGAAAAATAAGCTTACAACAACTTCAAAACTTTATTGAAAATGCTTAAGAAAAGAATTATTCCATGTCTTGATATAAAAGACGGAGCTACGGTGAAAGGAGTTAATTTTGAAGGTCTTAAAAATGCAGGAGATCCGGTAGTTCTCGCTAAAAAGTATGAGCAGGAAGGCGCTGATGAACTTGTCTTCCTTGATATTACCGCTACTATTGAGGATAGAAAAACATTTATAGAGCTGGTAAAAGAAATTGCAAAAGAACTTAGTATTCCTTTTACGGTAGGAGGTGGAATTTCGTCTGTAGAAGATGTTAGAAAGCTTTTGGAAGCGGGAGCCGATAAGATCAGCATCAATTCCTCTGCGGTAAAAAATCCAGAACTTATTTCTGATTTAGCCAAAGAATTCGGCAGCCAGTGTGTTGTGGTAGCCATTGATACAAAGCAAATTGATAATAAAGATCTGGTTCATATCAAAGGTGGAAGGGAAGCAACCGAACTTTTTACGGCAGAATGGGCAAAAGAAGCAGAACGTTTGGGAGCAGGAGAAATTCTGCTGACTTCTATGGATGGAGATGGTACCAAAAACGGTTTTGATCTCCGTATCACAAAGTTGGTTTCAGAAAATATCAGTATCCCTGTGATAGCTTCCGGAGGTGCCGGTACTGCAAATGACTTTGTTAAAGTATTTAATGAAACAAAAGCTACAGGAGCTCTGGCAGCCAGTGTTTTCCATTTTAATGAAATAGGGATTCAGGATTTAAAAGAACAGTTAAAAACTCAAAAAATTGAAGTACGATGAACATAGATTTTAATAAAGATAATGGGCTTGTTCCTGTGGTTATTCAGGATAGCAGAACATTGCAGGTGCTGATGCTGGGTTATATGAACGAAGAAGCATTTGAAAAAACAAAAGCAGAAGGGGTTGTTACTTTTTTCAGCCGTTCCAAAAACAGACTCTGGACAAAAGGTGAGGAGTCCGGAAATTTTTTATCCGTAAAGAGTATTGATATAGATTGTGATCAGGATACCATTTTAATCAAAGTTGTTCCTAAAAATGTGGTCTGTCACACCGGAAGTTTCAGCTGTTTCGGAGAAAAGGATATAAAAGGATTTATGTATGAACTGGAAGATAAAATATCTCAGAGAATAGATACTAAAGCTGAAGGTTCTTACACTTACTCATTATACCAGAGAGGAATCAATAAAATGGCACAAAAAGTAGGAGAGGAAGCTGTGGAACTGGTGATAGAAGCAAAAGACAATAATGATGACTTTTTTAAAAATGAAGCCGCAGATTTGCTCTATCACTTCTTGATTTTATTAAAAGCGAAAGGTTTTTCAATGGAAGAGATAGAAGAAATTCTTCAAAACAGAAGTAAATGAAATCTTGAATATTTCAAAGATTGCTTTAGTGGTGAAAGAATACTAAAAAGTTTAATATATATTTGTCTTTTAATGATTACAAAAAATTCATCAAATAACTTGAGTATAGAAAATGAAATATTTTTTAGGAATTTGGACCTTGATCTGCCTTCTTCCATTATTGTTTTTTTTGTTTCAGGATAAATCTACTAAAGGTATTAGTATCATTGATTTAAAAAATGCTCTTCTGATCTTTATTGGTGGAGTATTACTTATTATTTCAATAGGAAAAGGAATCAAGTATTTTAAATAATATTTTGAAGATTACAATACAATGAGAAAAATATTTATACTAATTTCTTTTCTTTCATTGATCAATTATAAATCGCAATTGAAGCAAGGAAGATATGCTAATACTTGCTATAGTTTTGATGCTCCAGCTAGTATACTTTTACTTAAGAAGAACAGTAAATTTCTTTTGATGTATCCAAGTTCTGTCGAACAGTTTTCAGGAATATGGATTGTGAAAAGGGATACTTTGTTTCTGGCATCACAATACCATAGCACGCTGGGACAAAGTGACAGTGTTTCTGTAAACGAAGAAGAGTATTTCATAATAAAAAGAAAGAAATTAATACCTTCCCAAAATGCAAAATGTTTTTTAGTTTTAAAAAATAGATCAATCTCCTAAATCATGATTCCTTTACAAAAAGCTAAAGATTTAATGGATAGTGGACAGTACATGCCCTCACTTACTATTTTAAATACATTAAATGGTTTATCCTCAAAGTCTGAAAGCTACAGGTTGTTGTTCATGGCAAATTGCTGGTATCATTTGAAAGAATTTGATTGGGCAATTGATATCGCTGATAAATTGTTGAAAAATGATGAACATAATGAACTGGCTTCTCAAATAAAATATCTGTCTTTTTGTAAATTGAAAGATTATGATAGGGCTTTTGATGAGATAATAGAGTTCTTATCAAATAATGATGCAGAGCTTTATAAAGTAACTCTGGAAGAATTATTAACAGATATCAAAGAGGGGTTTATTAATGATAAAGAGATAATTTCTAAAATTAAAGAATTAGCATTACAAAATAACTGTTTAAAGTAAGGTAAGACCTGAATAATGGTTTTCATAAAAACAGCAGGATTATTCCTGCTGTTTTTATTGTAAATTGATTGATCTTTATCTTTCAATCATAATATTCTTTACAAGAGTTTCTTCGCCTACTTTCAAAACCCCAATATACACTCCATTTTGAAGACCGGAAACATCTATCTTATTTTCATTATTTACTTTAAGCATTGTTCTTCCTATAGAATTGCTCAGTTCAAAGCTGAAATTATTTTCTTTAGCATCCGGTAATTCAATATTAAGTATATTACTGGCTGGGTTAGGATAGATTTTTACGGCTTCCAATGAGTTTTTAGAAGCGGGTTTGCTCATGGTAATAGTAGCCGTTGCAAAATGCTGTAATGCCCCTACAGTTGCTTTTCCAATCTTATATACATAGACAGGATCCATGTTGGTGAAGGTATCTTTAGAGCTGTGAGGATAGCTGCTTCTTATCCTTTCAAAAAATCCGGTAATCACTTCACCTTTCTGTTCGAAAGGAATATAATCTGTATCAGCAGCCGGATCTACCGCTGTAAGAAGAGGAGAGTAGAGTGCTGTACAGTTTCTTAACTGTTGAGTGACTGCTGCAGAAGCTGCATTGTTGCTGGAAACTCCTCCCTGGTCTTCGTCACAATATACGGTTGTGTTATTATTTCCTTTCACACCTCCTACCTGATCAAGATTGAAGACAAGTTTGATATCCAATTTACGTACACCTCCCTGATATACCACATTATTCACATAATGACTGCTTCCTTTTAATCCCTGCTCTTCACCAGAAAAATGGATGAACTTTATAGAATATTCAGTAGGCACATTTCTCAGAATTCTTGCGGCTTCAAGAATAATAGATGTTCCGCTGCCGTTATCATTCACTCCCGGGCCGTAGATGGTATCGAAATGCCCGCAGATAATGACATATTTGTTAGGATAAAGCGTTCCTGTTTTGGTAATGATTAAGTTTTTTGAGCTGGTACTTCCAAAAGTAAAAGGACTTTCTTCTATCTGACTGGCAGTATAGCCGTACGAAATATATTTGTTTTTAATCCAGTTCAGTGTATTGGTGTTTGCAGCTGAGCCTGTAGTTTTTACACCTAAATTACTAAACTCCTGAAGATTTGTAGTGATATTGGCTTGGGTGACCATATCTGCTCTGTCTTTATAAGCCTGGATAAAACTTTGAGCCCCGATACTCTGCATCATCAATGCAGTGCATAATACTGTGGTAAATTTTTTCATATATAATATTATTTTGGTAACACTAATGTAGTAAATAAATCACAATGAAGTGTTTAATGTTTTAAGATAAAATGAAATTTTTATTATGCTGTCAATATATTTCGCATTGAAAGATGTATGAATGTTGTAAATTCTTTAATATTGGTGATTGACAGAAAAAGAAAAACCTCTGAACAGTTTCAAAGGTTTTATAATTTAATGATATTGAATTGCGAACTATTTTTCGATCATTACTTTTCTTACTACAGTCTGATCTCCGACTTTTAAAATTCCAAGATAAGCACCATTCTCCAATCCGGAAGCATTGATTTTTGTTTCATTGGTTCTCTTGAAAATAGATCTTCCCTGGAAATCAGTAATCTCAAAAGTGAAATTCTTGATTCCGAAATCGGGAAGCTCAATATTGATGACATCCTTTACTGGATTTGGGTAGATTTTTACAGTTTCCAATGTGTTTTTTGCGACAGCTTCATGCGTTCCCAATGTTCCTGTAGCAACTGCGAAATGCTGAAGTGCTCCCACAGCTGCTTTTCCTATATTATAAATGTATACGGGATCTGTATTGGCAAAAGTATCATTTACCGTATGCGGATATGTACTTCTGATCCTTTCAAAGAACCCTGTGATCACTTCGCCTTTCTGTTCAAAAGGGATATAATCCGTGTCTTCTGCCGGATCTACAGCGGTCAGAAGAGGAGAATAGAGTGCTGTACAGTTTCTCAGTTCCTGGGTCACCACTGCAGAAGCCGCATTATTGGATGGAAGTCCTCCCTGATCTTCATCACAGTAAACGGTATTGTTATTATTTCCCATTACACCGCCCACCTGATCAAGGTTAAAGACCAGTTTTATATCTAAAACACGGTTACCGCCTTGATACGCTACTGTATTGGCATAGTGGCTGCTTCCCAGAAGCCCTTGTTCTTCTCCGGAAAAATGAATGAATTTTATAGAATATTCCGTTGGTACATCTTTCAGAATCCTGGCTGCTTCAAGGATAATAGAAGTTCCGCTTCCGTTATCATTAACTCCCAAACCGGTAATGCTGTCGAAATGCCCGCAAATGATAACATATTTATTAGGATATACTGTTCCTGTCTTTGTAATCACCAGATTTTTAGAGTTATAACTTCCTGCAGTAAAAGGATCTTCTGCGATTTGACTGGCTGTATATCCATAGGAAAGATATTTTGTTTTAAGCCACTCAAGAGCGTTATTGTTTGCTGTTGTGCCCGTTTTTTTGACCCCTAAATTAGCGAACTCCTGAAGGTAAGTCGTAATATTGGTCTGCGTTACCATATTCGCTCTGTCCTGATAAGCCTGAATGAAACTTTGAGCTCCAAGACTTTGCAAGGCGATGGAAGCCAGTAAAAAAGTAGCGATTTTCTTCATTTTTATAATTGTAATACATGAAATACTGATAAAATTAACCTTCATCTGTATTTTAAACTTGACATTATTTATTAATGATTATTTTCTTTGTTGTATTTCCCTTATCAGTCTTGATGGTAAATGTATAAACTCCGTTTTTAAGACCTGAAGTATTTATTTTTTCCTGATTTTCAAGGGTTAAAATAGTGTTTCCGGCCATGTCGTTTACTTCAATTTTGAATTGTTTTACTTTTTGCTGAAACTCTACGGTTACAAGATCTTTCGCAGGATTAGGATAAATTCTGATTTCTTCTGCTGATTTCTGTACCGCAGCTTCATGGGTGCTTAAAAGATTATTCGATGTTGTGGCAACGGCAAAATGCTGTAGTGCTCCCACAGCTGCTTTTCCGACATTGAAGACATACACAGGGTCAATATTGGCATAGGTGTCACTTACCGTATGCTCATTATTACTTAGGATCGTTTCATAAAATCCGGTAATCGTATATCCTTTAGCTTCAAAAGGCATATAATCTGAGCTGTAAGCATAAGAAAGATTCGTCTGAAGAGTAGAGTAAAGGGTAGTACATGTCATCAATTCCTGTGTTATGGTATTAGATGCAGCGTTATTGGAAGATATTCCTCCGGTATCTCTTTCACAAGTGATGGTATTGTTATTATTTCCTATAAGGCCTCCTACCTGGTCAATATTTAAAACAAGTTTTATATCCAGAACCTTTGTACCTCCTTGGTAAGCTACATTGTTTACATAATGATTACTTCCCACCAAGCCTTGCTCTTCCCCGGAAAAATGAATAAACTTAATAGAATACTCTGTAGGGATATCTTTCAGAATTCTTGCTGCTTCAAGAATAATAGAAGTTCCGCTGCCATTATCACTTACGCCAGGTCCTACGATGGTGTCGTAATGCCCGCAGATAATGACATATTTGTTGGGATATAAAGTTCCGGTTTTAGTGATAATCAGGTTTTTTGACGGATTGCCTCCGTAGGTGAAAGCATCTTCAGAAAAGTCATTGGCTGTATATCCATAAGACAGATATTTGTTTTTAAGCCAGTCTAGCGCATTATTATTAGCTGTTGTTCCCGTCTTTTTTATTCCAAACCCGGCAAATTCCTGAAGGTTGGTATTGATATTGGCTTGCGTGACCATATCAGCCCGGTTTTTATAAGCCTGAATAAAACTCTGTGCACCAATGTTTTGCACTGCAATGGAAGTCAGCAAAAAAACTACAGCTTTTTTCATTTTGATACTTTATTTTAAGAATTGTAAATATAGCAATAAATCATTATTTATTATTAATAATTAAGTCTTATTCTCTGTAATTGTTTGTTTTTTTAACAATAATATATCTTTTTATATTGTTTATTGTTATGCTAGATTGGTATTCATTAAATGAATTGTATTTATTTATATTTTTCTGTTATTTCAAATATTTATGTTAAAAATTTTATTAATTCATCATCCAACTAGGTAAATGTTACTAATGATATATTAAATAGCCCTGAAATCTGAAAGATCTGAAACTGGATTTCACCCTGAAAACACACGAAAAGAAAAGATATAAAACAAAAAAATCCCGGGAAACCCCGG
Organism: Chryseobacterium sp. 22543; assembly: GCF_052044565.1. NCBI lineage: Bacteria > Pseudomonadati > Bacteroidota > Flavobacteriia > Flavobacteriales > Weeksellaceae > Chryseobacterium > Chryseobacterium sp. 22543. The sequence goes on along the minus strand of NZ_JBQENH010000003.1, from coordinate 620,445 downwards.
GACTTTATATTGATAACAAAATCTATTCTACATTATTTTACTTGATCTACAACAGCTTTGAAAGCTTCAGGGTGATTCATTGCTAAATCTGCTAAAACTTTTCTGTTAAGTTCGATGTTGTTCTTTTTAAGAGCTCCCATAAATTGAGAGTAAGACATTCCGTGCTCTCTAGTTCCCGCGTTGATACGAGTGATCCAAAGTGCTCTGAAGTTTCTCTTTTTCTCTTTTCTACCACGGTAAGCATATTGCATTGCTTTTTCTACCGCGTTTTTAGCTACAGTCCAAACGTTCTTTCTTCTACCGAAAAAACCTTTAGCTTGCTTAAAAATTTTCTTTCTGCGAGCTCTTGAAGCTACGGCATTTACTGATCTTGGCATAATTTAAATTGTTTTTTTGAAAAGGGCGGCAACTGATGTTACTCTTATTTGCTCCGTTTCAGGGTTAAAATGTTGAATTTGTTTTGAATTCTTATAAACCGAATATAGATTTATAAAAACTACTTAATTGCTAATTGACGTTGTACGCTTTTCTCGTCCACTTTAGCTACGTAAGAAGTAGTAGTAAGATTTCTCTTCTGCTTAGTTTCTTTCTTAGTTAAGATGTGGCTTTTGTAAGCGTTTTTTCTTTTGATCTTACCAGAACCGGTAAGAGCAAAACGTTTCTTAGCACCTGATTTCGTTTTTAATTTTGGCATTGTTCTGCTTTTTTATTGTTTTTGTTATCAATATCTGTTTTGGTTACTCCTAAAGACATTAGGAATAATAGTGTGCAAAATTACGAAAAAAAAGTGACACATGAAAGTAATTTTTAATGCATACGAACAGGGTTGTCTTTTCTATAGCCTCTTACGGTCAGTTATTCTTATATACTATGATTTGAAAAGGGCCAAAAGATCTCTGTTAATGGTTTAGCTTCCTTAAAATATAGCTGATAATCGGGATTGCAGTGTTTTTCCATTCTCCCTAATTTTAATCTCTTAATTATAAAATATGTTATCATCTGCAGACTTACACCTGGAAAGAGCATTATTTCTTGCTGTTTTGATCGTGTTTTTCGGAACAGGATTTTTATGTACGCTCACCACTTTTATATTTAATTCTATAAGAAAGGAAAATAAAAGCGGACGGTATTATATGCTCTTATTTCTCATCTCCGGAACTATTGGAGTTGCTTTAACTGCATTTTATTTTTGTATGATATTGTTATAAAAGCTGTAATTCAGGTGTTTTAAGGAGTTTTCTAAAAAGGCGCAAATGATTAAAAAACCACTGGTATCAGGGATGTTTTTTTATAATCCCTATTTTTATCTTTGATTCAAAAGTTTACTAAAGATAAAACGGTTAAAAATTCATGGTTTTGATGATAGCTGTTGACAGTCTTTCCCTTAGATAAACATTAATTTATAACTTTTATAGCTTTCTTTTTCACACCCAATTAAAAGATAAATTCTTATTTCGAACAAACACTAAAAAAGTATGGGTAAAAACACTAGCCAAATAAAATTGAGTGAAGGAGAAGCTGTAAAAGTAATAGCTGATCCCGTCCGGATTGTTGTTTTATTTGACAAAATAAAATTATTTTGCAGAAGAAACCGATGTTCAGAAGCAAAATGCTTAGTGAATATGTATAAAACTATGGAATAGCCTCATGAATAAGACTCTTACTTTTATATTGTTGAGTATCATATTGGCACTGTTCACCAGCTGCAAGAATCCCGAGAGAAAAAAAATGAATTTTCCGAATGAGTTGAAAAATACCCATTGGATTGTTGATAGTGGAGGACTTATTGCTCCGGGTGGTGATAAAATTTATAAACTGTCAAAGAGAATAGATTCTACATTAATTCTTAATTTTTATGCTGTAAACTTTTTAGATGAAGAAAAATTTGAAAGTTATGACAGTTGGGAATGTGGAAATGATTGCTTTACAGAAGTATATGGCAGATATTATTTTACGCAGGCCGATCAAATAGAAATGGAAGTTGACAGTATCCGCAAGACAGGAACCTGTGAAGCTCCTACAAAGACTTTCAAACCGGCAAAAGACATGGCCTTTGATATTGTGAAAAAAGGAAAGCAGTTACAACTCATAAGAAAATAGAAATGAACGACTTAATAAAAATTTTTCCGGAATATGAAGACGTATTTTATGATGATATTGAAAATCATAAGAAATATTTTCTGCCGATTTGTTCAATTAATCTAAAACTTATAGATCCTCAGGATGATACGTGGCTGCACATGGTATCGGTAAAAGAACTTTTTGACGGACAAATTGGTTCTTCTACATCCCAATACCACACCCGGTTTACAAAAGCAGATATGGTTGGTTTTGATGTCATTGATGGCAAATATAAATTTGACGCAGACTGGAATTATTTTACTTTTTCCAAAGAAATTGATCCGGCAAATTATAGCGATCAGTATTCAGAGGATGAAATTGAATATAATATGAATAGTGCCATGTATTCATTATTAAAAGAATACTTCAATAAAAATGGAAAGCTCTATGACCGGGATTTTAATCGGCCGGGATTGGAGGTAGAGGATATAAGAAGGCTAGAGCGGCTTCGTAAATTGACAGTGCAGGATCTGGAAACAGATGAGCCTAATGAATATTTACATGAAAGAATTCAGGCAAAAACAGGAGGGATCTTTGATGAAATCAATACAAGTCAACTTCCTTTTGAATTATGTAACTATTCTGGATGTAACCTCTTGGAGAAACCTTATAAAACCGATAATATATTGATGGACTATATTGCGTGCCTGGAGGGATACGATTTTCAAAAAACAGCAGCAGACCAATTGTATTTATTTCATGACAAAGAGCTGCAAAAAGCAGTGATTTGTTTCGAATATACTTAATAACAAGCTCTTTGGAAGACAGTTTTACAAATTACTGTTATTTAATTTCAATAAAATTATTGTAATCAGGAATGTTTTAATGCTTTCCGACGGGATAAAATTTAACAAATGGCACACCGGATTTATTTATACAATTACGATCAAAAATCAAATCAGACATTCGATACCTATCTGGGCGAGTGGAACTATGAAATTCCATTATTGCTGTATCCTCTGCTGGCAGAAGATATCAGAGTGGAAGGTGTTGAGTTTTTCTCTGATAAATACCAGGGAATTGTTCAGTTACGCTACTTTTTCAATCTGTTGGCCGATACTTATCAGCTGCATTACAAAAAAGCTTACTACGAACCTGTCAACAAAATGTTTGAGTTCCTGGAGGCCTTGCCTTACGACTCTTTCGTATTGAATGCAACGGATGTTTTCAATATGAACGAAGAAAAACATAAGGTACAGGCAAAGGAATGGCTGGTGGAAATTCAGCAGAAAAGTAAGCTGTATAAAAAGGCTGTGGAAGCTCAGAATCTTTCGTTGTTGGATTCCTTATTCTCGCAGACAGGGTATTCTTCATTTCTCGAAATTTTACAAACCGACTGGATTAATTACGGGTTGGGATATTTTGAGGAACTTGCTTATAAAAAAGCCGCATCTTCTATATATGAAGAAGGCGGAAAATTTGGACTGAAGGATGCAAAAGGAGGTATTTTAGCTCCTGCTGTTTATGATGAGATTTTTGAAGCAGACTATAATTACAGTATATCTGTGATTCAAAAAGATACTTTATTCGGTTACCTGCAAAGTGATGGAAAAGAATGGATTCCTCCCATATATGAAGATGCTTTTGATGTATTCGATTTTATGCAGGAACCTTTAGGTGAAGTAAAAGTGAATGGAAAATCAGGTATTTTAAAAATCTATTCAAACACATGGATGATTCCTCCCGATTATGATGCTGTTGAAAGAGTAGCCTATGGATTCTTAGGCGTAGAAAAAGGTGGGGAATTTGGGATTTACAACGATGAAAATGGACTGATTATTCCTGTTGAAAGCGAAAGTCCTTATGAATATGATTATTTCCCTGAGCTATTTTTCACCAAACAAAAAGGAACCGGCAAACGTAGATATTATACAAGGGAAGGGAACTATCTGGGTGATTTTCTGGAAGGAAGTATCTTAAAAACAAGTACCTGTTTCTGGATTAAACCGAATAAATTTGACAAGAAAGGAAAATTAATAGATGAAAAAGGCAGTCTTATCATAGACGAAGCGGATCAACTGATTTTAATAGATAATTTTGAAACTCTCGCTGTTCGTAAAGATAAAAACTGGAAGATTTATCACTCCTTAAAACATCAGTTTCTGTTAGAAAATGAATCTATTATTAAAGTAAAAGCAGAATCAAATGTCGGGTATAAAACGAATGTCTTTATCCTTGAAACCCAAGTCGGATCAGGACTTTTTGATGCAGACAATGAACGTTGGTTAATCGCTCCCCAGTCAGAAATTAAACAGATCCATTATGTGGAAAATGGATTTTTATTGGTCCAAAAAAATGAAGGTTGTCAGTTGTTTGATTTTGAGAATGGTCTGTCAACCGAATTGTACGACTATATTTCCAATCCTTTGAATTACAGAACAGAAGAAGGTCTTTTGTTTCTATATCAGGGTGAAAATATGTTTAGAATGAATGAAGATAAAAGCATCCATCGGGTAGAGGCTTCCGGATATGGTGCTATTTATTTGGATCGGTATTCATTCCGGGGGAAAGATTTAGAATACTTTATTTCCTTTTATAAACGTTGGAAGAGCCAGGCAGGTAAAAACTCCGAACAATTCATGGAGGTTGGAATCATTAAAAAAATGGCTTTTGACGCAAAAGAAAATCAAAATTACCACGAAGCGCTTCGTTTGTTTGAGTTATCTGCTCAGAAAGACGACTTGGATAGCTTGGTGGAAATAGGGATATTACTCACTGATCCTGAGATTGAATCATTGTTTGATCCACAAAAAGGAATTATATATTACGAAAAAGCAGCACAAAAAAATCATCCTGTAGCCTGGAACAATATTGGGGCTTTGTATCACAACGGAACAGGATATTCTTTTAATATAAAAAAGGCGATTCAGGCTTATGGGAAAAGCGCTGAGCTGGGTGACGGAATGGCGCTTGCCAATTTAGGTGACCTGTATTATTTTGGAGAACATGTATTACAGGATTATGATAAAGCTTTGGATTTTTATCAGAAAGCAGAGAAAAAATACTATTATAATTACGATAAAATCTCAGAAATCTATTATCAGTTAAGAGATTATAAAAACCTTTTGGTGTATTTAAAGAAAGACTATGATCAGTCTTATTCAGGTATTTATTATGGTATTATCTACGAACTCGGAATGGGAGTAAAAGCAGATTTGAAGAAAGCCATCAAGTATTTTGAACAAGCCAATGCTTATAGTGCCTACGAATATGCAGCTCAACGTTTGGTGTATTACTATGGTGAAGATCCGACTTTTAAAAATGAAAAGAAATTTCAGAAATGGAGATCTTTTGCTGAAAAGCATGGTTTCAAGATAGATTAGCAGGGATTTACCTATATTTACGTTCCTTAATGGAATGAATTTTAATAGAGATAAGGGTTTGATGTACAGGTTATTATTTATATTTATTGTATGTGTTTGTCCGTTTTTTGCTCAGGCGCAGGATGTTTTAAGTAAATTAGAAAAGGAATACAGCCATGCATCAAACAATACAGCAGAACAGCTCAATCTGGCTCCCAAATACGCGACTGCCTTATTTTTTCATAACCTTAAACCGAAGTCTTATCAGGTTTTAGAAACCAATATTTCCATTGCATCAAAACAGGCAGATGGAAAGTATGCCACGATTTTATACGCTGTACAAGCCATGAACTATCGGTTGGATAATAAAACAGCAGAGTCTTCAAAAAGTCTTGACATGGCAAAGGTCTATAGCTTAAAAACCAATAGTAACGAGGCTAAAGGCTATTTTAATTACGCAAAAGGCTGGATTCTGACCCGTAATAACAAAACAACTGATGCCGTTGCGGCTTATCTGAAAGCGATCGACTATTACGAAAACTCACCAACAACCTCCACGCTGTACGGGAGATTTGGCAACGTAGCGAAAGAATTGTCCACTATTTATTCCAACCTCAATGAATATCAGCTGGAAGAGAAATATAGCAAGCAGTTTCTGTTGCTCGCATCCAAACAAAATGATCCCAATCTTATCTTCGATGCCTATATGCGAATGGGGTATGTGTATGAACAAAAATACATTCAAAATCAATCAAATACAGAGCTGAGAAATAAAACAGAGCAGTATTATCTGCAGGCTATTGCGACTTTCAACAAAAATAAAGACAGAATGCTCAACAGAAGCAGTCTTTCTTATGCAGCCATCAATTTAGCCAATTTATATACCGAGTTTGACAGTGATAAGGCGATGCAATACGCTCAGCTGGCCAATAAAGTGAGCCTGGAAACCGGTGATGCCATTCATATCGCTTCTTCATTTGGGATTCTGGCAGAACTGGCGCTGCAGAATAAGAATTATAATTTAGCCAAATCTTATTTTCTAAAAGCCTCCATGGAAATTGGGAAAAGTCCGGTCCGAGATCATAATATTGAATTGTCTATTCTTGAATCTTTATCCAGAATTAGTGAAGAGCAGGGGAATTACAAAGAAGCGCTGACTTATTATAAAAGTTATGTAGATAAATACAAAAGCGTTTACGATCAGGAAAAACTGGATATTACCAAAAGATTAGAATCACAGTTTGATAAAGAACGACAGGAACAGAAATATATCAAGTTACAGCTGGAAAGTGACAAGAAAGCACAGGAAATTAAGTTGATTAACATTTTGCGTGCACAGCGCGAACAGGTCTACAACAACTTAAAGCTGGTGGAAGAAAACCAGCGTGAGCGATTGAAATTTTCAGAACTTGAATCGGAAAAAAAAGAACAGCAGCTTCGTTTAGCAAAACTGGAAACCCGGCAGAAGAATAATGATATTAACAACTTTAAAAAGCTCTTGGCATTCAAAGAGAAGATCAATACGTACTACATTTTCTTTATTATCTTTTTCATTGTTCTGATTCTCTTATTGCTTTATGCCTATAAACAGCGTGCTAAGTCTATGAAACAAAGAGACGAATTGCATGCCCTGGCCATGGAAAAAGAGAAACAAAATTCCAAAATTTCCACACTTACTGCATTGCTTGAAGGGCAGGAGCAGGAGCGTGGCCGTCTTGCCCGTGATCTTCATGACGGATTGGGAGGATTGCTCTCAGGAACTAAGCATCAGTTGTCTTATTTAGACCCTCATCAATCCGAAAATATAGAAGAAGGAATTTCAAAATCAATTGATCAGATTGATGGAGCTGTAGAAGAGTTAAGAAGGGTAGCACATAATTTAATGCCCGATTTATTAACGAAATACGGTTTGGAGGTAGCCATTCAGGAGTTTGCTTCCCGTATCTCCAATAGTGCATTGGAGATCCATACTGAATTTATTAACTACAGTAATTCCATATCACAGGAAAAGCAGCTGATTATCTACAGAATCATTCAGGAATTGGTGAATAACGCGATAAAACATGCCGATACTTCAGAAATTATTGTTCAGGTGAGCGAAGAAGAAAATCTGTTAAACCTTACGGTAGAAGATAATGGTAAAGGTTTCGATCATACCAACCTGGACGTTAGAAAAACAGCAGGGTTTCACAATATAGAATTAAGAGTCCAATTTTTAAAAGGAACAATGAATATCACCTCCGAATTGAATATTGGTACCAGTATAGAAATTCAAATTCCTATTTATTAAACATGATAAAAGTAGCCATAACAGATGATCATCCACTTCTCTTAGAAGGGTTGAAGAATATTTTAGGAAACAGCGATACCATAGATGTTGTAGATTGTTTCAGAAACGTTTCAGAAATGAATGCAGGCCTGGCGAAACAAGCCGTTGATATTTTACTGCTGGACATCAATCTGGTAGATGTCAACAGCATCGAACTGATAAAACCTTTAAAGAAAAAGTATAGTAACCTTCAGATTATCATCCTCAGCGTTCACAATGAACTGCCTGTTATTAACAGTTCTTTGGCGGAAGGCGCTTTAGGATATATTCAGAAAAATGCTTCAGTTTCCGAAATCCTTGAAGGAATCACTGCCGTATATACCGGTAACCGGTTTTTATGCTCACAAACCAGGTCCGTTCTGGAGAAAAAATCAACAGATGGATTAAATCATGTTCCAAAACTGACACGAAGAGAAAAAGAAATTTTAGCTGAAGCAGCAAAAGGACTTACAACCAATCAAATGGCAGAAAAACTCTTTATCAGCCCGCACACGGTGGAAAGCCACAGAAAAAATCTTATTGAGAAATTTCAAACCTCTAATCTTAGTTCCGCCATTAAACTGGCTATAGAATACGGTTTGGTGATCGAATAAAATATTCATCCAACAAAAAGGCCTGCTTACATCGTAAAAGCAGACCTTTTTTATATAATCAAATAATCGGGTGTGTACTCATTAATCTTTGAATCTCAAAGCTGCCTGGAACAGATTTTTTTTTCCTACTAAATCATATTCGTCATTATATACAGGCTCATACATTAATATGAAAACCCTGTCGTTAAAATCCGTTAAATCAATAGGTTGATCTGCCATGATATCATAAAACCTTGTAATAGTGCGGGTAGCTGTCCATTGTTTTGCATTACCTTTAGGATTTTTATCGAATCTATGATCTTTAGCATCGGTATAATACCAGTATGATGGCGCAGAATCCATCAGAAACATTTCTTTGTCCTTATTATACAATTCCTCCGCCATGCCCGTATTCTGAAACCATGCAACCTCAGTGTTCAAAATGCCTAAAGCTCCTGCATAAACATCTTTATTCGTAGTGGCCCCCACTAGAAACCCTTCCAGATTGGAAGATGTAATTTCAAATTGGAACGTTGTTTTTTTCAGGTCATAAACATCGTTGACAGGTTGAATTACCTTTCCGTCCTGTTTAATAACTACTTTCAGTGATTGTGCGAAGGTTATAAAACTTAATAAACAAAAAAGGATGGTCAAACTTAATTTTTTCATTGTATCTCTTTAAATATTACCGCAAAGATATTGGACTTTATAGCTATAAACACTGGCTGATTTCAGGGGTTTTTATTCTAAACTTAAATTAATTTTACCCTTAAAAAATTTTTCCTAAAACAGATTTGCTTTCAACTGGATTTTTATATAAGCTGCTTTCTGCTTTTTACCATTGGCTGAAGCTGAATTGAGTGGATAGACTTCTGCATAAAAAGTATCATTATCAGTCCAGAATGCCTTTTTATTATCTGCTATTTTGAAGTTGGTGAAATTCACGTACAAAAGATTATCTTGCTTCTTTGTTTGTGGAAAATATTTAGAAATAACAAAATTACTCCCCACATCATTATTGGATGAAACAGAAGTAACTCAGCCTTTAGTAGGAAGAATTTGTGGATAGCCTTCTGTACCCAGCTCAAACATCACTGCGTTTTTTATACTGTAAAAAGAATAGAAGGAATCTACAACTTCGTCAGAATTTTCTTTGAAAACCTCCAGGTTTAAGAAAGGTGACTGTCCCACATATTCATTAGCAAGCGGCCCGGTTTCTGTAGAAATATTTTCATGTTGTGTAATGACTTCTTTTCTTCCATTTTCTATGTATACCCAGTTGCCATCCTGCAGTTGTATATTCGGATTTTTTACCAATGCTTCACCAATTTGATTTTTTGAGCTGGCTTTAAATTCCTGTTCTGAAATCTCAGCAATGGTACCAAATTTCTTAAAAGATTTGTTCTTAAAATCACTCGATTCCTTAAATGTGCTGCTTCTGATCTCGTAAAGATCTACGCCTTTTAAAGTAAGTTCATATGCCGGAGTGAATTCTGACTTCAGGACAAACGCTTCAATACTGTTCGAAATATTGTTATTAATGCTATAATGAATAGAGTAGAAGTCCTCAAATTCTTCAAATCCGTAATAATTATCAAACTTATTATAAGCCATTTTCATATGAGCAGCATCTTTATTCGGAGCCGCAAAAAATTGTATAGAATCCAGCTTGGTAAATAATTAAAATGGAACATCCTGTACATTATCTACCCCTTTTATTTTTTTGAAATTGGCCAGTGTTATCGTTTTTTGCTTAACTTCAGTTTCTACTTTGTTTGTTTCTGTTGTTTTATTCTGCTGATTGCATCCCACAAAAACAATCATAGATGAGATGAAGAATTGATTTAAAGCTTTCATTTTATATTTTTTGGTAAATGTATCAGTATTCAGTACAGATACCAACAAAACTACCTGGTATAGGGAATAAATGGCTGAAAACAGGGATATATTGAATGAGAGAATTTGGACAATTTTACCAAACGATAAACTAAGTATTGTAAAATTATTTATAAAAAATGAAAAACGTAATAATCAGCCTTTCAATTGTGACCGCTTTACTAGCTTCCTGTTCACCCGCTACAGACAAAAAAGTGGAAAAAGTGGCTTCTACAGATGCTAAAACAGCTCCGGTTTCTACACCTGCTCCGGAAAAAAATAATACATCAACATCAGAGCTACCGGGTGAGCTTTCAGAACTTGTTCCCATTGATCTCCTGAATAGTAAAAGTGTAAATGTGTATGAGAAATATGGCATAGAATTCTCCGGAAACTGTTATTCATGCGATTTGACAAGTGTATCCATAACCAAAGAGAAAATAATATGGACGAATGTCTGTGATGAAAAAGATACCTTTGAAATTAGTGATTTTTCATTCTCTAATGAAGGAAACAAAACCATTTTTAAAACACCGGAAAGAACTTATATCGTAACGCAAATAGATAAAGCACCCGTTTACGAACTCGTTATAGAAGGGAAAAAGCTGGAATTAAAAAACAAAAGAATATCAAAATACTTTACCACCGAAAAAGCTTTGCCACTTTTTACAGAGCATGACTGTGGTAATTTTGAGGGATAACAGGCATCTTGCCGTTGATTCAATGGGTAGAATAGTATGGATCAGCGATATTTACAGTCTTTTCTAAAATTTTTAGTATAAAAAAACCTCAAATTGCTTTGAGGTTTCTTTATATTAAAATAATGACTTAATTATTTTGCTGGTTTTTTAGGACTCATCATCATAATCATCCTTTTTCCTTCAAGTTTAGGAAGCTGGTCTACTTTACCCACGTGCTCTAGTTCCTGAGCAAGTTTTAAAAGCAAAATTTCTCCCTGATCCTTAAAGATAATCGAACGTCCTTTAAAAAATACGTAGGTTTTTAGCTTAGAACCTTCTTCAAGGAATTTTTCAGCATGCTTCTTTTTGAATTCATAATCATGGTCATCTGTCTGAGGCCCGAAACGGATCTCTTTTACAACCACTTTTACTTGCTTAGCTTTAAGTTCCTTCTGTTTTTTCTTTTGCTCATATAAGAATTTTTTGTATTCTAATATTCTTGCAATAAAAGGTTCGGCCTTATCAGAAATTACTACTAAATCCAATTCCTGTTCAGCAGCAATCTGTCTTGCTTTGTCAATTGGATAAATTCCTGGCTCTACGTTATCGCCCACCAAACGAAGCTCTCTCACACGAATTTTATCGTTGATCAAGTGTAAGTCCTCCTGTACAGGACGTCTTTGTGGGCCCCTGTTGTTAAATCTTTGTGCTATTGTATTATAATTTTATTGGTTAATTACTTAATTTAATTGATTTAAATATTTAAAAATTGAAAGATTCTGTTCTGGTATTAATCCTTTGAATCCTTCAATCTTTTAATTTTAAATTATATGGCTGCTTCTTTTTTAAAGTAAGCAACGAAATCCTCCAGTTTCATCACTCCAAGATCTCCTTCTCCACGTCTTCTTACAGAAATCGTACCTTCATTTTCTTCATTTTCCCCTACTACAAGCATAAAAGGAATCTTATTCAATTCCGCATCACGGATTTTTTTACCTGTCTTCTCGTTTCTGTCGTCAATCTGACCGCTAATATCGTGATTTTCCAAAAATTGTGAAACTTTTTTTGAATAATCTACATATTTTTCACTGATCGGTAGAATAATAAACTGCTCCGGGCTTAACCATAATGGGAAATCACCTGCTGTGTTTTCCAACAAAATAGCAATAAAACGCTCCATAGAACCAAATGGTGCTCTGTGGATCATTACCGGTCTGTGTTTTTCATTATCATTTCCGATATAATGAAGATCAAATCTTTCAGGAAGGTTATAATCTACCTGGATTGTTCCCAGCTGCCATTTTCTTCCCAAAGCATCTTTCACCATGAAGTCAAGCTTAGGTCCATAGAATGCCGCTTCGCCGTATTCCACAACTGTTTTTAATCCTTTCTTCTGAGCTGCATTGATGATGGCACTTTCTGCTTTCTCCCAATTTTCATCAGAACCGATATATTTTTGTTTGTTTTCAGGATCTCTTAATGATACCTGAGTTACAAAATCTTCAAACCCTAAAGATTTGAAAACATAAAGAGTTAAATCGATTACTTTTTCAAATTCTTCAGAAAGCTGATCCGGAGTACAGAAAAGGTGAGCATCATCCTGAGTAAATCCACGAACTCTTGTCAATCCGTGAAGCTCTCCACTTTGCTCATATCTGTAAACAGTTCCGAATTCTGCATATCTCTTAGGCAAATCTCTGTAGCTCCATTGTGAAGTCTTGTAAATTTCACAGTGGTGAGGACAGTTCATTGGCTTCAATAAGAATTCTTCTCCTTCATTCGGAGTTTTGATCGGCTGGAAGCTGTCTTCCCCATATTTATCCCAGTGTCCTGAAGTTACATAGAGTTCTTTTGCCCCAATGTGTGGAGACATTACAAACTCATAACCTCCTTTTTTCTGAGCATCTGAAAGAAAATTTTCAAGCTTTCTTCTTAAAGCAGTTCCTTTTGGTAACCAAAGTGGCAACCCGGCACCTACTTTTTCAGAGAATGCAAAAATTCCAAGTTCTTTACCTAATTTTCTGTGGTCTCTTCTTTTAGCTTCCTCTAATCTTTCAAGATATTCAGTAAGGTCTTTCTGTTTAGGGAAAGAAATACCATATACTCTTGTCAATTGAGGGTTCTTTTCATTTCCTCTCCAATACGCTCCTGCTGCATTTAAAATTTTAACCGCTTTTACGATTCCAGTATTCGGAATGTGACCACCACGACATAAGTCTGTGAAGTTATCATGCGTTACAAAAGTGATTTCTCCATCATTGAGATTAGAGATCAATTCCACTTTGTAAGGATTGTCTGCATATGTTTTTAAAGCATCTTCTTTAGAAACCGGGTAAAGGGAGAAGGTAGAACCTTTCTTCGCGTTTTCTAAGATCTTTTTTTCAATCTTTTCAAAATCTTTTTCAGATAAGCTTTCATCCCCGAAATCTACATCATAGTAGAATCCGCTTTCAATGGCAGGGCCAATCGTCAACTTAGCATTAGGATAAAAGTCAAGGATAGCCTGCGCCAAAAGGTGGGCAGAAGAGTGCCAGAAAGCCTTCTTTCCAAGATCATCATTCCAGGTCAAAAGCTGTACCGTAGAATCCGTGGTTATAGGTGTGGTTGTTTCTACTTGTTTGTCATTAACAATTGCGGAAATGGTGTTTCTAGCCAATCCCTCGCTTATAGATTTTGCCACATCTAGAGGAGTCACTGCTCCCTCGAATTCTTTGACACTATTGTCTGGAAGTGTAATTTTTATCATTGTTTACTAAGAAATTTTAAGAGGCAAAAATACGGAATTTTTAGATAAAATACTATATCCATCTGTATTTAGAATGAGAATTAATATCGAAAATAGAAAGATTTTTAACGTTTGGGAGTCATATGCTTTAGATTGCAGTGTTCTCAGAAAATAATTCTGTCACTTTTATTGCCTTAGTATAACTGGAATTTGTCGTTTTCTCGGGTTTGTTTTTTAATAGATTACAGAAAAAGCAATAGAAATTTTAAATCTTACAAAAAGAATAAAAATATAAGTTTAGAAGATTAAAAGTAATATCTTAATCCGATGAATACAGGGTATTGATACAATAATAAAAGGTTAGAATAAATGAGGACAAGAAATTGTATTTGTCTTTTATAAATTTCTGAAATACAATAGACCCTATTCAATCAGAATCCAATACATATTAATTTCAAAAATTACAATCCCTATGAACAGGATAAACATCGATTTACATTGTGATCTTTTATATTACCTTTTAAGATCAGATTCAGCGCTTGATGATAAAGAAATAGGTTGTTCGCTGCCTTATTTACAGGATGGAAATGTAAAGCTTCAGGTGATGGCAATGTATGCAGGAACAGGTGCAAACAGTACGGTTCACGGACTGGAACAAAGCAAATTATTTTCAAAGCTTATCAAAAACGAGAATTTTTTCCTTTTTAACAATGATAATTTTAACAATCCGGAAAATAAAAATCGGGTAGGAGTCATCGCTTCTATCGAAAATGCATCTGCTTTCTGTGATGAAAACCAAAGCCTGGAATCCGGATTTAAAAACCTGGAGACAATTATTGAAAATACTGAAAAAGTCTTTTATATCGGAATTACGCATCATCTGGAAAACCGTTTTGGAGGCGGTAATAATGCTACAGCAGGCTTGAAAGACGATGGTAAAGTACTGATCGACTATATTTCTAACCGGAAAATTGCCATTGATTTAGCTCACACAAGTGATCAGCTGGCTTATGATATTTTCACTTATATTGATCAGAGAAATTATTCAATTCCTATTCTTGCAAGCCATTCCAATTACAGAACTGTTTATAAAAACAATAGAAATCTCCCTGATGAACTGGCGAAGGAAGTGATCAACAGAAAAGGATTGATTGGCCTGAATTTTATCAAAGATTATGTTGATATTGAACATCCTGAAAGACTTTATGAGCATATTCAATACGGACTTGATCTTGGCGGAGAGGATAGTATAGCCTATGGTGCAGATTATTTTTACTGGAAGGATCATCCGGACACATCCCGTCATCCTTTTTTCTTTCCTGAACATTCCAACGCTTCGGTATATCCGGCAGTCAATAAAGAAATTGAAGAGCGGTTTTCAACTGAGTTGGTAGAAAAGATCAGCCATAAAAATGCACTGAATTTTATAGAGAATATGTATAAATAAAATCATTTCTTGTCGGTTGAATCAAAGCATAATTATCAGGTCGCTTCTCTGGAGCTATAATTTTAAAACAAATACGTCCTATTAACAATTAACTCCCATTGGAGTTGGATTTGATCCCATCGGGATCTGCTTTTAATAGAAAAAAAGATGAAGTCCTCATAAAAATAAAGCTCCAGAGAAGCGACCTGTTAATACTAACTCTGTGAGAGAGTATATTAAAAAGAAAACAGCTGATCTGGTGTTTGATTTTACATGAAATAAACATGACAATACTTTGTAAATTAATGGTTTGTGTGATTTTATTTAATGCTTTCTTTTATACTTTGCTTTCTGCTTGATAATCTCGATGACATCTACATTCTGGACTTTAGATTTAATCCATCCATGGATGTCAATATAAAATAACGACCGTCTGTAATATTCATTTTTAGAATATGTTTCCAGCTTTTTATCAAAACTTTCAAACGCTTTCTGCCTTTGATCCAATACCTGATTATTAAGATTCTTAAAAAACTGAATACTTTCAAAATGAAACTCTTCAGGCTTTTTCATTTTTTTGGCAAACTTTAAAGTAGAAGCGATAAATTCATCATAATCTTCATCATTGCCTGACTCATATTTTGCCATTAAAATCAGAATCCTGGTATGAAACAGCAGATCTTCCTGTACATTTCCCTTAGATTCTATGATCCTCATAGAATACTCAATAGACTTGTCAAACATTTTACTGCCGAAGAACATGGCCGCCATTTTCAGATAGAGAATCATAAAATGGTGTTCATCTATTCTTTCTCTGAGTTTTTCCATTTTTAATTCCACTTCAGGA
This sequence comes from Chryseobacterium sp. 22543, assembly GCF_052044565.1. Lineage (NCBI taxonomy): Bacteria > Pseudomonadati > Bacteroidota > Flavobacteriia > Flavobacteriales > Weeksellaceae > Chryseobacterium > Chryseobacterium sp. 22543. The sequence goes on along the minus strand of NZ_JBQENH010000003.1, from coordinate 604,568 downwards.
ATAAGCTTGGTTCCTGTGAAAAACTCCCCCTTTACAAAGTGAATATTCATCAGCGTATTGTAATGGGTAAGAAAAATAAGGGACTGAAGATTTTCATTCTGGATAAAATTCTCAGCATGTACCATTTTATTGAAATTCGCGAAATGCTCCTCCAGAATATCAATATTTCCATATAAAAACAGGATTTTCAACAGATAAGTATTCCCTTTGATATACCAAACCGGGTGGCTGTAGATCATTTCAGGCTTTTTATGAAAAAGATCAACCCACTGATAAGCATATTTCAAGGTGTATTTATAATCCTGCAAAAGCTGGTTTTTCCAGACATGAGCTTTATAGTACCAAAGTTTTTCTGTGAAGTTTAGCTTCTCAGGGATTATATTTTTAATCTGGGCATTAAAAACATCCATTACTTCCTGCCGGTCTGCATCATTTTTTACATAGCCGTGGGTAAGCATTTCACTGTATAATTTCAGAGAAAGATTAGACAGTTTTGTGGTGTAGCGGTTCTGTTTGCTGATCTCCTGAGATTGCTTGATAAGCTCTTCAGCACGGCCTTCAATACTTCGAGTAATGAATTGTGATTCAATTACTTTTTCAAGGTCTATGATTTCAGAAGCAATACTTTTTTCATCCAGTTCCAATGCAGACTGCTTGGTTTTGTCCAATATCTTCAGAGCCTGCTTGTAAAGTCCTTTCTGATACAGAATATTGGCGAAATCGAGCTGCTCACGAAGCTGAATTCTATAGTTTTGATGACTCGGGTTCATACGGAGACTTACGAGGATCTGTTTATAAAGATGGGCTTTAAGATTGGAAAGCTGCTGTTTGGTAGAGATTTTTTTCTCAATAATTATACTTTCATCATATTCCTTCATCTTATCCATTTCGGAAAAGAGCAGCAGAAATTTGGCATCTACATTAATTCCGAGACGGTTCACATATAACTTGAACTGTCGTTTTTCAGAGGTGGTCAATGACTTTACCAATACAAACAAAAAATCTTTCTGCAATTCTGCCATTGTAAATTTTTATAAATTAAAATACTGATTAATAAATGAATACGATTGTTTTTTCAACTGTTGAATATTGTAATTTTCAAAAAAAGTGAAAATGAAAAAATATAGCAACCCGTAGTTTTGAACCAAAATTAAGTAAAAAACTTCACTTATGGATTCCGAAAAAATTGAAATTTTTGATACAACACTGAGAGATGGGGAGCAGGTTCCGGGATGTAAACTGAACACGGAACAAAAACTGATTATTGCTGAAAGGCTTGATGAGTTAGGGATTGATGTCATTGAAGCGGGATTCCCAATTTCCAGTCCGGGAGATTTTGAATCTGTTTCAGAAATTTCGAAACTGGTGAGAAAAGCTAAAGTATGCGGGCTGACAAGAGCAAATAAAAAAGATATTGATACCGCAGCGGAAGCACTGAAGTTTGCAAAAAGACCAAGAATACACACCGGAATCGGAACTTCCGATTCTCACATTAAATATAAATTCAACTCGACAAGAGAAGATATTATTGAAAGAGCAGCGGAAGCCGTAAAATATGCCAAAACTTATGTGGAGGATGTAGAATTTTATGCTGAAGATGCAGGCAGAACAGACAATGAATACCTGGCAAAGGTTTGTGAGGCAGTAATCAAAGCAGGAGCCACTGTTTTGAATATTCCTGATACCACAGGATATTGCCTGCCGGAAGAATATGGTCAGAAAATAAAGTATCTGAGAGAAAATGTAAAAGGAATTGAAAAAGCGGTGCTTTCATGCCATTGTCACAATGATCTTGGACTGGCTACTGCCAATTCTATTGCCGGCGCTATCAACGGAGCGCGTCAGATTGAATGTACCATCAACGGATTAGGAGAAAGAGCTGGCAATACAGCATTGGAAGAAGTCGTCATGATTTTAAAACAGCATAAAGATCTGAATCTGCATACCAATGTGAATTCCAGAATGCTGAATGAAATGAGTACAATGGTTTCCGAACTGATGGGAATGTCTGTACAGCCCAATAAAGCTATTGTAGGAGCCAATGCTTTTGCTCACAGCTCAGGAATTCATCAGGATGGCGTCATCAAAAACAGGGAAACTTATGAAATCATAGACCCTGCAGAAGTAGGAGTGAATGCTTCTTCAATTATTCTTACTGCCAGAAGCGGGCGCTCAGCATTGGCTTACCGTTTCAAGCATATCGGCTATGAGGTTACCAAGAATGAGCTTGATTTTCTGTATCAGGAATTTTTGAAAATCGCTGACCTTAAAAAAGAAATAGACAACGATGACCTAAGCATGATGATGGATTCCTTCAGCAGAAAAATAGGATAGGTTTGATTTTAAAATCAAGATAAAAGTAAAAATGAACAACAGTAAAAAAACACTTTTTGATAAAGTATGGGACGCTCACGTGGTAGAAACCATTCCTGACGGACCTCAGATTATTTATATAGACAAGCACCTTATCCATGAAGTAACCAGTCCTCAGGCCTTTGCAGAACTGGAATCCAGAAATCTGGAAGTATTCAGGCCGGAGCAGATTGTAGCTACTGCGGATCACAATGTACCTACTTTACATCAGGAACAACCCATTAAAGATGATCTTTCAAGAAATCAGGTAGAGCAGCTTACAGAAAACTGTAAGAAAAACAATATTGAGCTTTTCGGATTGGGACATCAATATCAGGGAATCGTTCATATTATCGCTCCGGAATTAGGGATTACCCAGCCGGGAATGAGTATTGTATGTGGTGACAGCCACACGTCTACCCATGGAGCATTTGGTTCTATTGCCTTTGGGATTGGTACCAGTCAGGTGGCTCAGGTATTTGCCAGCCAATGTTTATTACTGAACAAGCCAAAATCAATGAGGATTACAGTCAATGGCGAATTGAATGAAAATGTTCAGTCCAAAGATGTGATTCTTTATATCATTTCAAAAATAGGAACTGATGGAGGAACGGGATATTTCTGTGAATACGCGGGTAATGTATTTGAAGATATGTCAATGGAAGGAAGGATGACCGTTTGTAATATGAGTATTGAAATGGGTGCCAGAGGCGGTATGATTGCTCCGGATGAAACCACTTTTGAATACGTGCAGGGAAGAAAATTCGCTCCGGAAGGAGAAGAATGGGAGGAAAAAGTAGAGTACTGGAAAACCTTAAAAACAGATGAAGGAGCTTCATTTGATAAAGAACTCAGTTTCGACGCAGCAGATATCTATCCGATGATTACTTATGGTACAAATCCGGGAATGGGTATTTCAATCCGGGAAGTTATTCCGGCTCCTCAAAACGAATCGGAAGAGAAAGCGTTACAATATATGGGACTTGAAGCCGGACAGACAGTGAACAGCATCAAGGTTAATTATGTTTTCATAGGAAGCTGTACCAATGCTAGAATAGAGGATTTCCGTTCTGCAGCCCAGTATATTAAGGGGAAAAGTAAATCAGAAGCGGTAAAAGCTCTGATTGTTCCCGGATCTCAACAGGTAGTTAAACAGATTTATGAGGAAGGATTGGATAAAATATTCAACGATGCAGGATTTCAGATCCGTCAGCCTGGATGTTCGGCGTGTCTGGCCATGAATGATGATAAAATTCCGGAAGGTGAATATTGTGTTTCCACTTCCAACAGAAACTTTGAAGGCAGACAGGGACAGGGTTCAAGAACTATTCTTGCCAGTCCTCTTACTGCAGCGAAAGCCGCAATAGAAGGCAAAATTTCAGCTTTTGAAAGTTTAAACTAAAAGTAATTTTAAATTATGTTTGAACCACAAAGACACAAAAGGTTGTAACACTTAAGTAAGAAGAAATTATCATTCGCTTGCATAAAAAGAGCACTTAAGCTTTTTTGAAAATATTTGATTTTCATTCTTATGCGAATTTCTTATATAGGTTCTTTTTATCCTTTCTTAAGTAAACTGAAGTGAAAAAAACTTTTGTGTCTTTTGTGGTTCAAAGTCTAACAATGTAGAATACATGCAAAAATTAGTTATTTTAAAATCCCGCGCAGTTCCATTGCCGGCAGAAAATATAGATACAGACCAGATTATTCCGGCAAGATTCCTGAAAAGTATAGACAGAAAAGGTTTTGGAGAAAATCTTTTCAGAGACTGGAGATTCAATATCCATACAGGAGAACCTAATCCGGATTTTGTTTTAAACAATCCTAAATTCAGTGGCCAGATTTTGGTTGCAGGAAATAATTTCGGGTGTGGAAGCAGCCGTGAACACGCAGCCTGGTCTTTGACGGATTATGGGTTTAAAGTAATTATTTCCAGTTATTTCGCTGATATTTTCAAAGGAAATGCTTTAAATAACGGACTTCTTCCGGTAAAAGTTTCTGAAGAGTTTTTAAAAGAAATTTTAGAAGGAATCAATGAAAATCCTGACAATGAGATTGCAATTGATGTGGAATTGCAATCAGTAAGCTTTAAAGATACAACGGAGACTTTTGAGATAGACTCTTATAAAAAAATATGTCTGTTGAACGGCTATGACGATATTGATTTTTTAATCAGCAGAAAACAGACCATCACAAATTTTGAATTAAAGACACAAAAAACAAATGAGCAACAATTATTTTAAAATCGCGGTTCTTCCCGGAGATGGGATTGGTCCGGAAATCATCAGTGAAAGCATTAAAATATTAGATGTCATTGCTGAAGCTTTTCAATGTAAATTCCATTTTGATTATGGATTAATCGGTGCAGAAGCAATTTTCAAGACAGGAAATCCTTTGCCTGAAGAGACATTGAAAATCTGTAAGGAATCTGATGCTGTGCTTTTCGGAGCTATTGGCGATCCGGTTTTTGATAATAATCCTGAAGCAAAAGTAAGACCGGAACAAGGGTTGTTGAAACTCCGTAAAGAGTTGGGATTGTTTGCTAATATCCGTCCTTTGAAAACATATGCTTCTTTAATTGATAAAAGTCCGCTCAAAAGGGAAATTATTGAGGGGGCTGACATTCAGATTTTCCGAGAATTGGTAAGCGGAATCTATTTTGGTGAAAAATTTACAGATCCGGAAGGCGCTTATGCCTATGATGTTTGTAAATACAGCCGTGAAGATATTATTCCGATTGCACACATGGCATTTCAGGAAGCTCAGAAAAGAAAGAAAAAGCTTACCCTTATTGATAAAGCTAATGTGCTGGATACTTCAAGGTTGTGGAGAAAAACGTGCCAGGAAATAGCTCTGGAATATCCTGATGTACAGCTTGATTATATGTTTGTAGATAACGCAGCTATGCAGCTGATTCTTAATCCTAAGCATTTTGATGTGATTTTGACTGAAAATATGTTTGGTGATATTATTTCTGATGAAGCAAGTGTAATTGGAGGGTCTATCGGATTGCTGCCGTCTGCTTCGGTAGGGGAAGAAAATGCTTTATTTGAGCCTATCCATGGATCTTATCCTCAGGCCAAAGGGAAAGGAATTGCCAATCCTATTGCTTCTATTTTAAGTGTGGCCATGATGCTGGATCATCTTAATTTAAAGGCTGCAGCAGATAAATTAAGACAATCTGTAGAACATGCTATTGAAAACAAATATGTCACGATTGATCTTAATACGAAACAATATTACTCAACAAGTGAAGTGGGAAGCTTTATTGCCGACCATATCAGATATTCTGAAAAATCATATTACAATTTTGAAAATATCAAGATCGGAAAATCGACGATTGTATAGAAAACAAAAAAGTTCAATTAGATAGTTAGAAAGAAAAGTTTCGCCTCATATGAGACGGAACTTTTCGTTTTTTAGTACCAATAAGCCTTAACAGCTCTTTTCGTTATTTCGTATTATCCGTTTTTCCTGACTTGTTTTTTGAAGACTTCTGAATGTCTTCTTTATCAATATCAGGTGGATTGGTCTTTTTTGCTGCTGCAGGAATATTCTGGAAATCCTGATTTTGCTTTTGGGTTTCTGCGGTGTTGGCAGATTCTTTCTTGTTGGTTTTTCCTTTTTTTTCCATGACTTTGAATTTTAAATTTCAACAATATGGAAATATCATTCAAAGGGTCTGCCAAACAGAAATATTTTATCCTAAAGTCCCAGAATACCAATTTTTCCCGTTTTATCCTCAATGGTATAATTCAGTGCTTTCGCTAAAACGAAAACATTATTAAGGTTTTCCATCAGCTGTTTACGGCCCTCATTTCTCAACTGATTCTGATCAATTGATTTTTCTGCCGTTTCTTTAGCCTTTGCAGTAACATTCTTAATATCTTTCTCCGAAATGCGGTTTATGAATGAATCATCTAAAGATTGAATTTCAACACTTGGTGTAATTCTGATCTCAGCATCAGGTAATTCTGTAATAACCAGTTTTTTGTTGATGGAATCCACTTCGATCTTCATTTTATTAAGATCATAAGAAACCTGTGCATTGGTCTTTGTATACGTAATAATGCTGTTGCTGGAAACTTCTTTCCCGAAAACTTCATAACCCATTTTGGTTTTCTGCATACTGGAAGTGTTCTGTTCTATCACCACCATCTTATTCATCTTGGAAATCTGATTGGTCAGGATATAATAATCCGACTGTTCTGTTTTAGTTCCAAGGTTCAGACAGGACTTCAGACCAAAAAACAGAAGCACCATAGCGCCGGCACCAGCTGCAAAAGACAGGATTGTTCTATAATTTCTCAAAATCTATTTAAAAATTTCTTTAATAACAGAGGAATCGTTCTTTTTAAGGATTTGAACCAAATCTCTTTCAATATAGCCTGTAGTAGGCATTTCTACAATTCTTCCAATCTCTTTTCCGTATCTTTTCAGGATAACGGTAGGGACTTTTTGAAGATTATAAAGACTTTCATCCCCGGTAGGAGATTCTTTCTTACGGTTTACGGCAATAATGTTTAATTTATTTTCCGGATAGTTTACGGCCTCCAATATTTTCATCAGTCTTGGAAAATCTCTGTGGCTGTCTTCACACCATGTTCCCATAAAAACAATAATGTCATAGGTGCCGATTTTCTCTTTTTTCAATTCACTGACTGCTTTTTGGTCAAGAGCATATTCATCATGTTCCTTTACATACCAATCTGCATAAGGAGCTTTTAAAAACTGCTCTTTCAGTTGGTTTCCTAAAAGCATTTTGCCGTCTTTCTGAGTTTCAACCTCGCGGTTTACGACTACTTTTTGAGCGCTAAGCTGTTGTGCAGCTAAAAGTAAGCTTGAAATGGCAACAATATTGGTAATAAATTTTTTCATAATTATTTCTCGATAATTGATTTTAAATCAGCAGGAGAGTAGTATTTGTTTTTTAATACTTTATGATCCGCCTGTCTGTAAACGTTAAATTTTTCTCCGGACTTTTCATAAAAAGATTCTACTTCCTTCTCTTTGTAGAATTCAACGGTTTCCTTTGCCTGCTCTTCATTATCACACGCTTTCGACATATTGGAACGCTGAACTTCGTTGAATAGCTCTACAAATTTGCTGCCAAGTCCGAATTCCAGCACAGCACCACTCAAAACATACTGAAGATCACACAATGCATCTGCAATTTCTACAATATTATTATCAGCAATTGCCTGTTTCAGTTCGTTCAATTCTTCCTGTAAAAGTTCTACTCTCAGATTGCATCTTTCCGGAGAAGGAATTTGCGGAGTATCTAAAATAGGGGCTTTGAAAGTAGTATGGAATTCTGCTACTTGGTTCAGACTATCAATTTTATCCATGAATTTTTTTATTTCCCACAAAGATAGAAAAGGATTTGTAAAATGTGAAATGTACAAGAGTAAAATATGGAACCCAAAAATGCAGACTATCCAGTGTTTTTATTTTATTCCCGTGAATTAAAGTTTATAGGCATTCTAAACCATGAACTTACTGGCACCCCTTTAGTTTTTGCAGGGCTCCACTTTCCTTTTATTTTTTTTAGTGCAAATTTTACATCTTCAAGAAGAATTTTATTGTTTTCTACTTTGGGTTCAAGATCTACATTGACGATGTCTCCATTTTCATCTATTGCAAAAGATATAATAAATGTTCCTTTAGGGTTGTAAGATTCCCAATCTAAATAATTATATAAGCTTTCAAGGACATCTTTTCGAAAAGCTTTCATTCCACCGGGAATAGCAGCAGACTGATATGCTTTAATGATATCATAATCGGGTTTGTAATTTTCAAAAAAATCTTTCGGCTGAAACAGAAAATCAAAATAAGCCGGAATTGTTTTCCCGTCTTGTTCTGCAGGCTGCCAGTTTTTCAGGCTTCCTAAAGATTTTACCACAAGAGTAAAAGCGCATTTGTTTTTCTCTATGATGCTTTCATCACTTTTCTTCTTTATTAAAGCAGGTTTGCCATTCTCATCAATCTTTAGACTTACAAAATACATTTCATTTTTATCACATGACTTAGATCCGCTTTTCAGAAAATAGTCCTGCATTTCTGAGGATAACTGGATGGTACCTCCTTTATAAGGAAACTGACCTTCCGGATATTTAGCGAGTGTTTTTTGTGAAAATGAAGATCCAAAGTATAGAGTAAAAAGAAATAAGATTATTTTTTTCATTTATAGAAGTTTTTCACGGTTCAAATTAGTTTGTTTGCTAAATTAAGAAAAAGTCTACAACTTGAAGGTTGTAGACTTTTATTATATTAAGTAAAATGATTCTAGTTATTCATATTTCCAAACGCCGGAGATGCTCAATATCATTAGTCCCGGCTGTTTTTCTCCATAGCTGAATACGCAGATGTATTTTGAATGACAGGAAGAACAATCTGTCCCAAAATATAAGGTAGGCAGATCATTAACAGTCAATTCTCCAAAATGAATCATTCTTTGAGAAGTTCCGTTGACGATTCCGTGTTTTAATAATTCATCTTTGGATATTATTTTGTCTTCATTGTACACCTGGAAGATTGGAAATCCTGATTCGTAGGGCTTTATCTCAACCGTATTTTCATGACCGCAATTACAGCAGGTAAAAGTGGTAATGGCTGCTGGAAGCGCTTCATCATTAATGAAAGTGCTTTTTGTAACTGAAGCTTTTTTAGTAATGTTTATTTTGTTTGATATTGAATACATCTGAATGAATTTATGGCTGAATAACTGTGCCCACTAAGTTAGGATATTTTCCGCTTGGACTTTTCTTGATGGTAACTTTTATATAGCCTTCTTCTGCTAGCTTATTCCACGTTTTCTGATAACCAGTGTTGATGTCAATCGGAATTTTCCACATGGTTTGCTTTCCTTTACCCGCCTGGCTAAACCAAGGAATAATGTCTGCTGTCTGTGTTTTAAACTGCATTGCATTGTTCAAGACATCAATCTCATAATAGAAGTCGTACTTGTCTTCAGGCTGGTTTAATGCTCTTTGGGTAAACGTATAGGTATATCCGTTGATGATAGGACTTGTAAAACTTCCTCCCAAAGTAGGAACACCTGTTCCGTTATAACTGCCTACAGCACCGCTGTATCTGTCAAATTTCTGTCCAGCTTGTAATGCAACATCATCAACGATATTGTAGCCTCCGTTTGCAGGCGGCCATCCGCCGTTTAAATTATTAGCCTTAAAAAGTGATTCCAGCTCGCTCCATTTTCCTCTTTTATAAAGATCATAGGCTTGGTTTCTAAGAGGCTGGCTTGCCGTATTGTTGGGGTCATAAGTTGTTGCCAGTTCATCAGCATTTTTGTAGAATACGGTTGTGACATCCGGATTGGTGTCTATTTCATCATCTCTATCTGAATTACAGGCAATAGAGAACGAAGCAATAGTAAAAAAAAAGAGGTACTTAAATAAATGTTTCATATAAAAATTTTAAATTATTTTAAAAATCAGAGGTATTAGAAGGGGTTGCCTTTTTGAAACATCATTCTTTACAAAAATCTTAAGTGGAAATGTTGATATGAATATTATTAATGTTTTTCCGTTCAAAAAATGATCGGAATCTGCCTTAATAATAGTTTTTTCTGGCAGTAAATTGTTGAAAGATCAATTCAGCCAAAATAGGATCGAGAGAAGCAACTGTATCAGACGTTCAAAAAACGACTTCGGAGCTCCCTTAAATACAAACTGGGTAAACGGTACAACAAAAGAATATTATTGTTCGTTAAATTTAAATTAAAAAACTCAAATACTAGTTATTTTATTTTAAATAAAATATTTTTATGAAATTAGTTACATTCATAAATGCATTTAATATAATATTTTACATTTTGCAAAAATAAAACTGCCCCGTAAAGGGCAGTTTTTTCACATCGTTTAATTTTAAAAGTTATTAATTTTTAATAAATCTTTTAGTTGATTCTCCAATTTGAAGCATATAAGCACCTTTAATTAGATTGCTTACATTCACAGAGCCTCTCTGAAGTTTTCCTGAATCAATTAGTTTTCCACCCATATCGAAGATTTTATAGTCTTCTGAAGTTGTATTGGAAACATAAAGTACATCTCTTACAGGGTTTGGATAAAGCTTAATATCTGTGATCAGATCTTTTGTATTCTGAAGATCTCCTTTTCCTGAAGAAACGATATTAAGAGTGTAATCTTCAACCTGGCCATACGTGAAAGCTTCACATGATGAAGTAGGTATTGAACTGTATTTCATCATTACTCTCATTCTTGTAGATCCAACAGTTGCTGTAGCTGGAATTGTGATAGATCCTGTTACTGGGCTTGTTGTAGATCCTGCTTTTGTCCATGCTAATTCTCCACTGTCTGTAAAGTCTCCATCACCGTTGTAATCAATATAAACAGCATATGCTTCGCTATATTTTGTAGAGGTCCAAACCGGAGTAACGGAGATCGTATAAGCACTTCCTCTTGTTACATTGGTAGAAACTGAAGTGAAGTTTTCGTAACCAGCTGTTCCTGTAGAAGTATTATTAATAGATCCAAATGTTACATTTCCGATTCTTTCATCTGCTGTGTTAGATGCTGATGAAGAGCAATATGAAACGCTTCCTCCTGCAAGAGTGGTAACACTTACTGTATTGCTGGAAACAGATGCGTTTCCTGCTGCATCTTTTGCCTTAACAGAGAAAGAATAGGTTGTTGATGGAGTAAGTCCTGTTACGGTATATGTAGTAGAAGCTGTAGAACCTACTAATGAAGCCCCTTGATATACATCATATCCGGTAACCCCCACATTATCAGTAGCACCTGACCATGAAAGGTTAGTTGTTGTAGCAGTAGTTCCTGAAGCAGCAAGGGTAGGAGCTGTAGGAGCAACGGTATCAGTTCCGGAACCTGCATTTACAGAGATGTTGGCATTGTTTACATCAAAGAAAATGTGATTTGATCCTTTTACCATAATTCTTCCTGTAGTGGTAGTAGAATTAGGAATAGTAACTGCCTGTGAACCGTCATTTGGTGTTCCTGCCAATAGAGTAGTCCATGTATTTCCACTGTCTGTTGACCAAAGGATATCTACATTGGCTGCATTCACACCATTAGCTGTAGTTCCTGCCACGTTCCATGTAATGGTTTGAGAGCTTCCTCCAGCGTAAGTTGTTGCTGAATTTTGTGAAGTGATATTGAATGGTCCTGCAGTTCCATTAACTGTGATTACCGCATCGTCAGAATTGTTTCCTGAACCTCCTGGCTTGTTATCACGAACGGTAAATCTGAAGTTTAATGTTCTGGCCACTGAAGAAAGTGCTTCTACTGTGATTTCAGACCCGGCTGTAGTGGTTGCACCTGTTAATACAGAAGCCATTCTTGGGAAATATCTTACAGGTGCAGTGGTAGGAGTCCATGATCTGAAGTTCGGTCCTGTAGCTTTTGTTGCACTGGCAGCTGAACTTGCTCCTGTTTGTGAAGAAGAAGCATTGTCCATTTGTTCCCAGATGTAAGTTAGAGAATCTCCGTCAGCATCCGTTCCTGTACCCGTCAGTACGAATGGAGTTCCTTTTGGAATTGTATAATCTAAGCCTGCGCTTGCTGTAGGAATTGAATTTCCTGTATTGGTATTGACAGAACAAGTTTTAGCTTTGATATTATTTGTAATCTGTTGAATACTTATCGCGTGGAAGAACGCATCAGAATGCGGTTGAATATCCTGGCTGGTAATTCCCGCATAGCCCATGATTGTTGATCCTGATCCTGGTTCCATATTGACACCTGTTCCTTCATTGTTCATGGAGAATGTATGATTTCCTCCGAACTGGTGTCCCATTTCGTGAGCCACATAGTCGATATCAAAATTATCTCCTGAAGGAATAGCATCTGCAGGGGAAGTATATCCGCTTCCTTTTGATCCGTTTGTACAGATACAGCCGATACAGCCTGCATTTCCACCGCCTCCTGAAGCTCCGAACAAGTGTCCGATATCATAGTTGGCTTCACCAATTACAGAAGTTAAAGTGCTTTGTAATTGAGAATTCCAGCTGCTCATTCCGGAAGCTGCAGAATAAGGGTCTGTAGATGCGTTGGTGTAGATTACAGCATCGTTATTAGCGATCAGAACCATTCTTGCTGCGAAGTCTTTTTCAAAAACACCGTTTACACGGGTCATTGTGGTGTTCATTGCAGCTAAAGCCTGAGCTTTTGTACCCCCGAAATAAGTAGTGTATTCTCCGGTACATGACAGTGCCAGTCTGAACGTTCTCAGTTTGGCATCATCAGCGTTAGGTCTTGCAGCAAGAGCAGAGTTGGAAACTCCTTTCTGTGCAGCGTCTACTACTGTACATTCAAACTTGTTAAGATCATCTTTTTTGTCAGATTTTCTGTACACTACATAAGAAGAAAGATCTTTAGTGTAAGGTTCAATGAAAACCGTAGATTTATCACCGTAAATTTCCATTGATGACAGTCCTAGTGGGGAAACACTGAAATAGACTGTGGAATTAGGATCATCCAGACCTTGTCCTACATAGGATTTGATATCCGGATATTTTGCTGCCAACTCAGGAGCAAAATTGGAATTCTCCCTCACTTTAAAATTTTCCATTCTGCCTTCAGAATTTGGAAAAGAGATGATGAGTTCTGATTTTTCGCCTACAGCCAGTCTTTTGGGAGCTTTTGCAAGAGCATTTTTCAATCCGTTGATGTCTAGGTTGTAAACCTTAGGATTGCTGATGCCTGTTTTGTTTTCAAAAATCTCTGATGAAGTTTTTCTGGAACCTTCAGACCAAAGACGGTCAGTCTGTGCGAAAGAAATACCCGAAATAAGGAGCATTCCAATCAGCGTTAATTGTTTTTTCATATTAAATATTAAATTTGATTGTGGAATATCAAAGCTAACGAAAAATATATTATCAAAAACAAAATTTTTTAAGAGAAATTTAGAATATTGACTTAGAATACTATGCAGTACATTGAATATAATTGAAAAAGCTTATTAATAAAAGAAAAATGAAATGATGAAATGTACTTTAATTTTTAAAAAAAATAAAATAGATATATTTCTTTATTAATTTATTAAAATGAGACAATAAAATTTGTTAATTATTTAATTATATGCAAGAATGTTAGTGAATTAAATTTTGATAACTGCTGTCATCTATTCTACATTCTGTCTACAAAAAAAGCTGTTTCAAAATGAAACAGCTTACTATATTTATATAATCCTTACTTAGAATTTATCATCAGCAGTAGGGCCGTAAAGTCCAGGGACTTTGTTTCCGGTTGATCTTAAATAAACAACTAATTCCCCTCTGTGATGGTACAAATGATTATAAAGAAAGCCTCTTACCACCTGGATTCTTGGAGATGGCGGAAAAAGTACGTTTCCGTTCATTTCCATTTTCCACTCATTGAAATAAGTATTCTCATCCGAGTTTTCCAGAACTTTCTGTGCGTTGGCAACATTTTCTTCAAATTTTGCTAGGATATTTTCCGCTTTGGAAATATCTCCTTTGTCATACTTATACGCACCCATATCAAAAGTGTCCTGATTGAAAGTGGATTCGTACCAATTGTATACTTCAGCAATGTGAGAGGCTAACTGTCCGGTTGTCCAGTTTTTTTCAGACGGTTTCCAGTCTAATGCGCTGTCAGGGATTGCCTGTAAAATTTTTCTGGTGTTTTCAGCTTCGTGCAGAAATTCACCTAAAAGTGCCTGTTTAATCATTTGTATTGGGATTTAAAGATTTATTTTGTAATATCTCTTCCAATTACCAGTCTCTGGATCTCAGAAGTACCTTCACCAATTGTGCAAAGTTTAGAATCTCTATAGAACTTTTCAGCCGGGAAGTCTTTTGTATAACCGTATCCTCCGAAAATCTGAACTGCATTGTTGGAAATTCTTACACAAGCTTCAGAAGCATATAGTTTAGCCATAGCTCCTTCTTTTGTCATTTTCTGTTTTGCGTTTTTCAGGGTAGAAGCTCTCTGAATAAGAAGCTCAGCAGCATCAATTTCTGTAGCCATATCTGCAAGCATAAAGTTGATTGCCTGGAAATCTGAAATAGGCTTTCCGAACTGATGTCTTTCTTTTGCATATTTCAAAGCAGCTTTATAAGCTCCTCTTGCAGTACCTAAGCTTAGTGCAGCGATAGAAATTCTACCACCATCCAATACTTTCATAGCCTGCTTGAAACCTTCACCTACTTCTCCTAAACGGTGGGAATCCGGTACACGTACACTATCAAAGATTAATTCAGCTGTTTCTGAAGCACGCATTCCTAACTTATTTTCTTTTTTCCCGGAAGTAAACCCAGGCATTCCTTTTTCTAAAACAAAAGCTGTAGAGTTGTTTTTAGCACCTATTTCTCCTGTTCTTGTCATTACTACTGCAATATCTCCTGAAATAGCGTGAGTGATAAAGTTTTTAGCTCCGCTGATAACCCATTCGTCACCATCTTTTACAGCAGTAGTAGACATCCCTCCTGAATCTGAACCTGTATTGTGCTCTGTAAGACCCCAAGCTCCGATTACTTTTCCGGAAGCCAGCTGAGGAAGCCATTTGTGTCTTTGTTCTTCATTTCCAAATTCATAGATATGGTTGGTACAAAGTGAATTGTGTGCTGCTACAGAAAGACCGATAGATGGGTCAACCTGAGAAATTTCATCCAGAATAGTAACATATTCATGATAACCTAAACCGGAACCTCCATATTGTTCAGGAACAACAATTCCCATAAAACCCATCTCACCTAACTGGTGGAATAAGTCTTTTGGAAAAGTCTGGCTTTCATCCCACTCCATAATGTTCGGTCTGATGTTCTTTTCTGCAAATTCTCTAGCCGTCTCCGCTATCATTTTGATGTTGTCAATAGTCTCTGTATTCATATAATAATAGTTAGTGCCCAAAGATAACCAAATTGATGGAATGCTAAAATAATTATTTCATTCATACTATTTAAGCCATAATATGTTTAATTTTCAATTTTTTATAATTTCAGAATTAATGTTTTCTTAATAAAATATTCAGTCTTTTACGATTTTTATTTCACTATTTTGGTTCCCAATTTTTAAAGCATGAAAAAAATTTTACTTCCTATCATTTTAATTTCCTCTTCTATTTCTGCGCAGGCACCTGCCGGATATTATGATGGAACAGCAGGATTGACAGGATATGCTCTGAAGTCGAAACTTCACGATATTATTTCGGATAAAATGATCAACTGGCATTATGACGATCTGAAGATGCTCTATAATCAAACTGATCTTGACAAATATTATGATCATGATGCTTCCAATACTCAGTACATGCTGGATATCTATTCGGAAATACCTTCGGGACCGGATGCTTATGAATACAAAGCAGATCAATTAATAGCTGGTGCAGGAGGAGAAGGTTTGGGCTATAACAGGGAACATATGATGCCGCAAAGCACATTCAGTACAAGTTCATCTATCAGTGATTATCCTATGTATTCGGATCTGAACTTTATTATTCCTGCTGATGCTTATATTAACCAGCGAAGGAATAATTATCCTTATGGAATAGGAAATAATATGAATCATTATATTTTTACCAATACTTCGAGAATATCCAATGCCGCAATTCCAAACTATCCATATACCGGAAGAGTTTACGAACCTATAAATGAATTTAAAGGCGATATCGCAAGGACTTTATTGTACTTTGCCGTAAGATATGAGGGAAAACTGGGGTCATTTAACACCGCTTATACTACATCAGCAAACATAACACCGGCTACAGATCAGTGTCCGCTTGACGGAACCGAAGAAAGAGCCGTTGATCTTCCATATGTTGTCATGCTGAAGCAATGGAGTGCTGCAGATCCTGTTTCGCAAAGAGAAATTGACCGGAATAACGCCATCTATACCATACAGAAAAACAGAAATCCATTTATTGACCACCCTGAATGGATTGATATGATCTGGTCTGAAACGCCCGATAATGTTGCACCGGCAGCTCCGGGATCCTTGGCTTCAACGCAGCAGAATGCCTATTTTGTCAATCTGAACTGGACAGCTTCTCCTGATACCGATGTTTTAGGATACAGGGTTTATGTGAATGGTTCAGCAACACCGGTAGCTGTTACAAAAGGAACTTCTATAAGCATAGACCACCTGAGCCCGTCAACAACTTATACTTTTACAGTGAAGGCTTTTGATAAAGCATATCTGGAGTCTCCGTTCAGTAATACGGTGACAGCTTCAACAATTGCTTTGGATTCATTTGCTCCGGATCTTATGATTACAAAATATATATCAGGAACCAATACAGATTTCGTTAAGAATAATGCTCTGGAAATCGTTAATAAAACCGGACATGAGGTTAATTTAAATAATTACAGAATTAATATTCAGTTTAAAAACAATTCTTCAGGAGCTATTTATAGCGGAGATACCTATGAACTGGAAGGTAAGGTTGGAAATAATGAAACTTTTGTTATTTTGAATCCAAAAGCTGCTTTATCATGCTATACCAATGATCAGGCAAGATTTGTTACAGCTTCTGATCCTATGCTGTTTGCAGGACAGAACTACGTGGAGCTTGCTTATAATAAAACGGTTACTATAGATGCCATTGGTGTAAAATATACTACCAATAATAATGGAAATGTGTCTTTATATAGAAAAAGTACCATCAATAAACCTGCAGATACATTTAATATGAGTGAATGGGATTCTTATCCGGCTAATTACTGTCAGAATCTGGGTGGCACATTGTCTACTGCAGAACTGATTACTGCCAATAATGAATTTACAATATATCCAAACCCGGTTTACAATGATCTTTATGTAAGCGGAACAACGGAAAAAATAAAAACAGCCCGAATTATAGATCTTTCCGGAAAAGTGATCTACACAGAGAAAGATCCTTTCAGAAATAAGAAAAGTATTTCGGTACAGGGAATTCCTACAGGATTGTATTTCTTGCAACTTGATGAGAAAGCACATCAGTTTATTAAAAGATAACAGGTGTAGGATCACCATGCTTTTTTAGTAACAAGTCTAAACCTCACATATTTTTAAAATCTGTGAGGTTTTATTTTTTAATAGGGGTGATGAGATTGCTTCGCTTTGCTCGCAATGACTGTTTTAGCCCTGATAGGAGCGGTTACCCCACAGCAGGAAGAGGCCTTTCGGCTGAGCTTAGGATGGCCGCCAAGGCGCGAGGAGTATGAGCGGATAGCAGGAAATAGCTTCTTACTTAAAAATAAAGTGAAAAATGTAGAGTTAAAGTAAACGTAATGAAAAAAGTTTTATCAGGTTTTTACATTTTCATATTTTTGTATTTTTTGGTAAAGGCTTAAAAACCTTATGGTTACTATATAATCGATATAAGCAGATTCACTAATAATCAATATCTATAAGTGTTTCTGCTTATATTTTTTATTTATAAGTAATTATGCTTATATTTGCAGTATGATAGCGGTCATTACCGGTGATATTATAAATTCACAGCATGCAGATACTGAAGTTTGGATTACCAGACTTAAAAATCTTCTCGAAAGATGGGGAAGTGCTCCTGGCACATGGGAAATCTACAGAGGAGATGAATTCCAGTTCAAATGCAATATTGATGACGTTTTCTGGCGGTTTCTAGCCATAAAATCTCTTATTAAAAGTCTGGAAAATTTAGATGTAAGAATAGCCATCGGTATTGGTGAAGAAAGTTTCTCTTCTGAGAAAATCACAGAATCCAATGGTACAGCTTATGTACATTCCGGAAGACTGCTTAATGACCTCAAAAATGACGGCCATACCGTTGCCATCAAAACATCCAGTGACCCGGTGGACAGGGATCTTAATATTCTGTTGAAATGGTCATCAAAAGATTTTGACAACTGGACTATGGCTACGGCTGAAATCATTCATGAAATGATCATGAATCAGGATATTACCCAGGAAGATCTTGCTAAAAGATTTGCTATTTCACAGTCTTCTATAAGCCAGAGACTGAAGAGAGCCAACTATGAGCTTATCGTGGAAACCAACCAGTATTTCAGAAAGAAAATCTCAGAACTATAGCATGATCTTTATTAAACTCATATTGGCACATCTACTCGGAGATTTTATACTTCAGCCAAATTCATGGGTTGCAGATAAGGAAAACTATAAACTAAAAAGTAAGTTTTTATACTTTCATATTCTGATTCACACTGCATTAAGTCTTATTTTACTTTGGGATCTGAAACTTTGGTGGGTAGCAGTTTTGGTGGGGATTACTCACTTTATTATTGATGCGGCCAAACTTACATTTCAAAATGTAAAGACTAAAAAAAGATGGTTTTTCATTGATCAGCTTCTGCATGTACTGGTAATTGGCGGAGTTTCCCTGTATTTTCAGGAATTCAGTTTCAGCTTTTTGCAGAATCAGGAATTTTTAAAGCTCATTATGGCTGCATTGTTTTTGACAACACCGGCTTCTATTTTTATCAAAATCTTATTGTCATCATGGACACCCGCTCCGGATGGCCCCAACACTATTCAAACCGAATCTTTATCAAGTGCCGGAAAATATATCGGAATTTTAGAACGTCTGCTGGTCTTCACTTTTATCATGGTGAATCACTGGGAAGGTGTAGGTTTCATGGTAGCTGCAAAATCTGTTTTCAGGTTCAGCGACCTTGCACAGGCAAAACAGAGAAAACTTACAGAATATGTATTAATTGGTACACTGCTGAGTTTTGGGCTGGCTGTCTTAACAGGAATAATAATAAAATAAATCAATAAATCTAACTACAATTTAGAAAGTAAAATTATGAGTCAAAAGAAAGAAATGTTGTACGAGGGGAAAGCAAAACAGGTATTTGCAACTGATAATCCTGATGAAGTAGTAGTACGTTTCAAAGACGATGCTACAGCATTTAACGCTCAAAAGAAAGGTCAGGTTGATCTTAAAGGGGAAATGAACAATGCAATCACAACCCTTATTTTTGAATACTTAAATGAAAAAGGAATCAAAACTCATTTCATCAAACAATTGGACGAAAGAGAGCAGCTGGTAAGAAAAGTATCTATCATTCCTTTGGAAATGGTGGTAAGAAATTACTCTGCAGGAAGTATGGCACAAAGATTAGGAGTTGAAGAGGGAATCAAATCTCCGGTAACAATCTTCGATATCTGCTACAAAAAAGACGAATTGGGAGATCCGCTTATCAACGATCACCATGCTGTTTTCTTGGGAGCTGCTACTTACGAAGAGCTTGACGAAATGTACGAATTGACTTCGGATATCAATGAAATCCTGATCGACCTGTTTGACAAAATCAACATCATCCTGGTAGATTTCAAAATCGAATTAGGTAAAACTTCAGACGGTGAAATTATCCTGGCTGACGAGATTTCTCCTGATACATGCAGACTTTGGGATAAAGATACTATGAAAAAATTAGATAAAGACAGATTCAGAAGAGACTTAGGAGAAGTTACTGAAGCTTATGTAGAAATCTACAACCGTCTTAAAAATCTTTTACAGAAATAAGATTTCAGAGAAAGTATGTTTCTGTAAAACAATTTGTTATTTAAAACAAAAATTAAAAACTGAAGTTAACTTAGACTAATTTCTAACATCTAATATCTAACTTCTAATCATTAGAAAAAATAGAAATGAAAAGTTTAGACATTCATAAAAGTGAATATTTAAAACAGTTTGAAACCCAGACTTACGGAAGAAATCTTTTCAGAACTCAGGAAGAGGAAAGACTGGATGCTCCCAATGAAGAGTGTGGGATCTTCGGATTGTATTCGGATAATGATCTGGATACTTTCTCTCTTTCGCAGTTCGGGCTTTTTGCGTTACAGCACAGAGGCCAGGAAGCTTGTGGTATCTCCGTTTTAAAAGACGGAAGAATCACCAATATGAAAGATGAAGGACTGGTTTTAGATGTTTATAAAGAAATTCAGGAACCTGAAACTTTTATGGGAAATTCTGCAATTGGGCATACCCGTTATACCACTGCAGGAGATAAAAAGAAATATAATTTCCAGCCATTTTTCGCGAAAAACGAATATGACCAGATTATACTTTCTATAGCACACAACGGTAACCTTACCAATGCGAAAGAATTAAAACAAGAATTAGAGGCTGAAGGCGTAGTCTTCAGAGCTACATCTGATTCTGAGGTGATCCTGAGACTGATCCAGAAAAACCTTGATTTAGGTCTTCGTGGAGCTATTAAAGCAACAATGGAAAAGATTGAAGGAGCTTATTCCGTAGTGGGGATGACCAGAAATAAATTCTTTGCATTCAGAGATTTCAACGGAATCCGTCCATTGGTTTTGGGAGCTATTGATGAAAGATCTTATGTAGTAGCTTCAGAATCTGTGGCATTGGATGCTGTAGGAGCTCAATATGTACGTGATATCCTTCCTGGTGAGATCATTTATACCAATGAAAACGAACCTGGAAAACTTCATTCTTATATGATGGATGAGGCGAAAGGAAAGCAGAGAATCTGTTCTTTTGAATATATCTACTTTGCAAGACCTGACTCTACCTTAGAAAATATCAATGTATATGAGATCAGAGAAAAATCTGGGGAGAAAATCTGGGAACAGGCTCCTATAGAGGCTGATCTGGTTATTGGAGTTCCGGATTCCGGAGTTCCTGCTGCCATTGGTTTCTCTAAAGCTTCAGGAATCCCTTTCCGTCCTGTTTTGATTAAAAACAGATATATCGGAAGAAGTTTCATTGTTCCTACACAGGAAATGAGAGAAAGGGTAGTGAACCTTAAACTGAATCCAATCATCTCTGAGATGAAGGATAAGAAAGTAGTGATCATTGATGACTCTATCGTTCGAGGAACAACATCGAAGAGACTTGTTAAAATTCTAAAAGATGCAGGAGTAAAGGAAATTCACTTTAGAAGTGTTTCTCCGCCTATCATTGCCCCATGTTATCTTGGAATTGATACTCCGTCTAAAGATGATCTGATCTCAGCTAATATGACCACAGAAGAACTTAAAAATTATTTGGGCGTAGATTCCTTAGAATTTTTAAGCATTGATAATCTGAAAGAAATTTTAGGATCTGCAAACCACTGCTTCGGATGCTTTACAGAAGAATATCCTGTAGAAAAAGGAGAAGAGGTAGACTTATTCAATTAACTTCTTTATTGAAAGCATAAAATAAAAGAGCCGGGCTATAACCCGGCTCTTTTTGTTATATAAATGTAGCAGAAGCTTAATATTCCTGTATTATACAATATATAATAGAGTTTTAATTTTGTCTGATTAAAAGTTCAGGATATGAAAAACGCATTTTTCACGGGTATTTTTCTGGTATTTGCCCAACTTTACACTTCACAATCTTTCGATAAGCAGGCACACCGCGGAGGAAAATCTCTTTACCCGGAAAACACCATTCTGGCAATGAAAAATGCCTTAAAAATGAATATAACGACCCTGGAAATGGATCTGGCTATCACAAAGGACAAAAAGTTGATTCTTTCCCATGATGCTTTCCTTTCCCCGGAGTTGGTTACAAAACCGGATGGAACCTATATTCCAAAAGATTCTGGTTTTTATTATAAGATTTATGAAATGCCTTATGCAAAAATTAAAACATTTGATGTAGGCCTGAAAAAGCTTAATAACTATCCTGATCAAAAGAAAATGAAGGCTCAGAAACCTCTCTTTTCAGAAGTCATAGATGCATGTGAAGCTTATGCCCGTGAACTAAAGAGACCATTGCCTTTTTATAATATAGAAACAAAGACACGCCCTTTCTCTGATAATATATTTCATCCGGAACCGAAAGAATTTGTAGATCTGATGATGAAAATTATTGTAGAGAAAAAGATTCAGGACAGAGTGATTATCCAGTCTTTTGATCCAAGAACCTTGGAAATCCTTCATAAAGAATATCCAAAAATAATGACAGCTCTGTTGGTAGAAAAAGTGGATGATAAAAAACTGGCTCAGCAGCAGGCTTATTTTAAAAACATTCCTGTAGAAAAATTCAAAATGTATCCCGATCATCTCAGTGGAGTGGCAGGAGATATGAAGTTCCTGAGTTTCACTCCCACTATTTACAGTCCTGAACATAATCTTGTAACTCCCCAATTGATAAAGGAATGCCACTTATTAGGAATGAAAGTAATCCCATGGACTGTGAATACAAAAGAAAGACTGAAGGAACTAAAGGATATGGGAACAGATGGAGTGATCAGCGATGATCCGAGAATATTCGAATAATTTTTAAAACATTTATCTATTAATATAAATAGCCGGAAGAATTTCTTCCGGCTATTTTATACGTGCAGATAACTGCACTTAGGGTTAAAAAATTGGTTCTTTTAATTAAAATTTATAGTTCAGGCCTAACTGAAATACTCTGTTGTTATTTTCAGCGGCAGGTCTGCTCTTATCAATTTTGGTTAAGCTGTTTACGTATCTTGCACTTACACCGATGTTGGAAGTGATATCATACCCTAAACCAAGGCCCAATCCGAAATTGAATTTGTTGATCATATCTTTGTCGATATCCTGAGAGTTTGAACTTGCAGTAGTTGTAGTAATTCCTCCTGTAGTACTTGCTACAGTAGATTCTGATTTGTTTTTACCATTAAGGAAATAACTGAATTCAGGTCCTGCTTCAATATAAAACTTGTCAATAGGTCTCATTTGAACCATTAATGGAACTGAAATGTAGTTCATTTGTACTCTGCTCTGTACTTTAGTCTTTACATTCGTAACACCATTATCAGTTTCCGTAGAATACATTACATCTTTAGCACCCATTTGGTTGAATAATACCTCTGGCTGGAAGCTGAATTGTTTTGAAATTGGAATATTAACGAATGCGCCTGCATGAAAACCTAGTTGCTGGGTATTGATCGCGAACTTCTGCTGACTGAAATAAGAAGAGTTTCCTCCTGCTTTAACTCCGAATCTAATGGGTTGAACATCTTTTTTTAGTGGTGATGCATTTACTGTTTTTGTTGCTGTCTCTGTCTCTTGAGCAAAAGCTAATGTACCAGCAGTTAATGCTAATCCTAAAAATAACTTCTTCATAATTTTATTTTTTAATTTTACTATTTGTGTGTCGATGATTTCTCAATCAGACTCCATTTATTTTGCAAATTGCTTGCCAAAGTTGAAAAATGCTTATTTATAGGGCTTTTGAAGGGCTTTTTGGAAAGTTTTTTTTTAATCATTTATCCCTTTTTGATGAATAAATGTATTGCCAAACTGAATATTTTATGAAAAGAGTTGAAGACTCAGAACGCTTTAATGTAGATAATTGAAATGATAAATAATTAAAAAGCAGAAGTTGTTTTTTGTAAAAATAACGGGGTATCCAGGCTGTTTTCAAGACCTGAAATAAAATACCGGACCATTTACGGTCCGGTATCGATTTTGAAAATAATAAATATCCCTATTTAAACTTATAAGCAACCCCAATATGAAGTGCATTATTTCTTACTTTATCATCCTCGTTGTACTTGTAAACTTCAGTAATACCAGCACTAAACCTTGCGGTCACGCCAAAATTTTTAGTAAAGTAATATCCGGCACCAATACCTAATCCCAGATTAAAACGGTTAAAAAGCTTGTTGAAATATTCTTTGAGATATGGTCTGTATGATCAATCGTAATTGAATTTCCAGCGGTCTCAATAGTGGTTAAATCTCCTTTTGTTTTTCCTCCCAACAGATATCCAAATTCAGGACCTGTTTCTACATACAGCTGAGGCAGAATATTATATTGAACCATTACAGGAAGAGAAAGGTAATTTAATGTTGTACTATAATCATAATGTTGTGTTCTTCTGTAATTCCCTGAGCTTGTTCTGTAGTTATAGTCTGATTTTGATCCCAGCTGGCTGAAAAGAAGTTCCGGCTGGATGCTGAATTTTTCAGAAACCGGAATATTTGCGAACACTCACAGGAGAAGAAATTTTTGACTGATTTTTTTCCTGTGCATTTGCGAAAAGGCTGCCTGCAACTGCCAGTACTACAAAGAGTTTTTTCATGATTTTAAAGTTTTAATTTTTCATCATCGCGACAAAATATCTGCCACAAAAGGGAGAAGTGATAAAAATCATGCAATAAGCGAAAAAGTCAGGCTTAAACTAATAAACCTGACTTTTTCTATTGAAATCAAAATGTATCTAATTATTGAGCAAAATACATTTCTGTATCATGCTTTGCATTCTATGTGTTAATCCACCCAATGCCGTTCACGTTAAAAGTTTATAATGGTAATAGTTAGATTTGAGCATTGAAATTCAATTGAACCAATACCTATTTCATTGTAAAAACGGAATCATAAGTTGGGATTTCCGGAATAGAGTACAATCACTACTCAATACGCAAATTTCTTGCCAAAAAACATCAGTGTAATAAAAAAGCCGGATTAAATTTAATCCGGCTTTGTATTGATTAGAAAGTCTGCTTTTAAAAGCGGCCTAATTTTTTAGAATTTATAAGCTAAACCTACCTGGAATACACCATTTCTGGAAGCATCACCTGGGTTGTTTTTAGGGACATCAGATAATCCTGCAGTATATCTTAGATTCACTCCAATATTTTGTGTGAAATAATATCCCGCTCCAAGACCAATTCCGAAATCAAAACTTTTCAAATTGTCTTTAATATCTACAGAGCCACCGTTGCCTTTTCCTTTAGCACTGATAAGGAAACCGAATTGAGGACCAGCTTCTACATATAAATTAGGAATAAGGTTGTACTGTAACATTACCGGTACTGCGATATAATCTGCGTTAAGTTTTAGATCACCGTTACCTTTATATTTACCGCCCAAACCACTGTATAATACTTCTGGCTGTACAGAGAAGTCTTGTGCTACAGGAATGTTTGCAAAAACACCTCCATAAAATCCAGCCTTTGAATTTAAGTCACTGTTAGAAATAGTAGAAACGTTAAGACCTGCTTTTACACCAAATCTAACTGGAGAAGATGAAGCAGTAGAAGTTGAAGTCTTCTGAGCGAAAGTGAAAGTACCTGCTACTAGTGCAAGGCCTAAAAAAATCTTTTTCATAAGTTTTATATTTTAATAGTTTTTAAGTTTTATTTAACATTTCATTAAGAATCAAATGGCGTGCCAAAGTTAAAACTGATTGTAAATCCAGTGTTTATAGTGTATACTGGAAAAAGTAAATCTTTTTTTACATAAAAAAGCCGGATTAAAAATTAATCCGGCCCCACTTTAATTATTAAAACTTAACGAGAAAAGCTAAACAAGCTTTAGAATTTGTAATTTACTCCTACCTGGAACACTCCGTTTCTTACAGATCCTGATCTGCCATACCCATAAAGATATCTCTGTTGTTTTGCATTCACAATATCAGATAACCCTGCAGTATATCTCACATTTACACCAATATTTTTGGTAATATTATAACCAGCTCCTAATCCGATTCCGAAATCGAAACCCTTGGTTGCATTTTTAAGTTGTAAACTTCCGACATCATCCTTTTGTTCTGCCCTCATAAGGAAACTAAATTGAGGTCCAGCTTCTACATAAAAATTAGGAAGTGCTTTATACTGAAACATTACAGGAACGGAAATGTATTCTAAATTAAGTTTTGAATTTCTGCCTCCTTTTTCTTTTGCCCCAACAGCGCTATACAATACTTCCGGCTGGATAGCAAAATCTTTTGCGACAGGAATATTCACAAAAAAGCCACCATAAAATCCTGCTTTTGATTTCATATCCATATTAGAAAGACTGGAAACATTAAGTCCCGCTTTCAAACCGAATTTGATTTTAGAAGAAGATGTGGATGGAGTGGCAGCATCAGTTGAAGTGTTCTGCGCAAAAACGAAAGTACCTGCGATAAGTGCCAGGCCTAGAAAAATCTTTTTCATAGATTAGTTTTATTTTAAGTTGTTTAACGCTCGGAAAGCAACAAACAATATGCCGTGAACCCCCTTCAGTAAAGACTTTATCATATTTTTAACTAATTGAAAAATCAATAGTTTGGGATATATGTTTAATGTTTTATCAAAGGATCAATGCTTTACCATAAAAAAAAGACCAGATTAAAAAATTAATCTGATCTTTTCTATTGAATATAAAATTTGTTTGTGAATGTGTAAGCTTATTTGAATTTATAAGCTAATCCTACCTGGAATAGGTTGTTTCTTGTAGCATCAGATCCACTAGGTCTGTTTTTCGCTACATCAGTTAAACCAGCAACGTATCTTGCTGTAAGCCCTAAGTTCGGAGTGAAATAATATCCGGCACCAAGACCAATACCAAAGTTGAATGTATTTAAATTGTCTTTGTAATTATCTGTGGTATTTGACTGTCCGTTTGATTCATTTTTGAACTTGTTTTTAGCACTTACCATGAAACCGAATTCTGGTCCTGCTTCCACATAAAGGTCGGGAATCAGATTGTACTGGAACATTACCGGTACTGTAATATAATCTAATTTAGTTGAAGCTGAAAACTTGGTTCCTCCTATAGTATAATCTGATTTATTACCATATTGTGAGTATTGAACCTCTGGTTGAACGCTGAATGAAGCTGCCAATGGAATATTGGCAAATACACCTGCATTGAATCCTATTTTAGATTTCTGATCATCAAGTCCACTGTCTTTTGAAAGTGAAGATACGTTCATTCCTCCTTTCACCCCAAATGTTACTGGATTAGAAGATGTGTTTCCTGTCTGTTGAGCGAATGCGAATGTTCCTGCAGTTAACGCTAATCCTAAAATTAACTTTTTCATAACTTTAATTTTTTAATTTTACTCTTTCTTAATTTTAAATTTTACTACTTGTTCAACATTTTTCAGTTGAACGCAGAGTATCTTTCAAATTGCTTGCCAAAAATCTTTTTTATGAGTAAAATCAATAAAAAAATCACTTAGTGTTTAAGTGATTTTTAAAATATAAAATTGATTTTCAGCTAGTTGTAAATTTAAATAAACATTTGTTTAGAAGAACTCTAAATTGACAATTTTGTTAAAAACAACCTTTTAAACCAGGTTTATTTTTCCAAAAAACAGTTAAGCATTATTCAATTTTCTATAAAAAGACAGAGATTTAAGGATGTTTTCCTGTCTGCACTGATGGTCATAAGTACAAGAACCGATTCCGGAAAGCAGGGAAAAATTGATTTTACTGTCTGTATTCTTTTTATCATTCAGTAATAATGCAGTGATATCTTCATCTTTAAAATCATTGATATCCAGGTAAGGATAGTATCTCTGTACATTTTCAATAACCATATTTGCATCTGTTTCAGAAATAAGATTCTCCAGATAAGCCAGATGAGTTTCTGCAATCATTCCCATGGCAACCGCTTCTCCGTGAAGGATAGGATTTCCTTGCTGTAAACATAAACTTTCCACAGCATGGCCTATTGTATGCCCAAAATTCAAAGTTTTTCTGATATTCTGTTCGTGGAAATCTTTATCTACAACGTCCTGTTTGATTTTCATAGAAGTCTGAATATGCGGAATTACCGTTTCCACCTCCAGTTTACGAACTTTGATCAGCTGATCCCAATGATTTTTATCAGCAATTAATCCATGTTTCAGCATTTCAGCGAACCCACTTCTTAATTCTTTAAACGGTAATGTTTCTAAGAATTTCGGAAAAATAAAGATTTGTTCCGGGAATGCGAAAGTTCCCACCATATTTTTATAATGCATCAGATCAATACCTGTTTTTCCTCCTATGGAAGCATCACACATAGATAAAAGGGTAGTAGGGATATTGATGAACTGGATACCTCTTTTATAAGTAGATGCCACAAATCCGCCCATATCAGTAATCACGCCGCCACCAAGATTGATAACCAGCGCTTTTCTGTCTGCCTGCATTTCCGTAAGAATTTCCCAAAGCTGATTGGCAGTCTGGATATTTTTCATTTCTTCTCCGGCTTCAATCTCTAAAATTTCAAAGCCAAGGTCTGTTTCCATATTTCCTAAAAGAATAGGAAGGCAGTATTCATGAGTGTTTTCATCTACAAGAATGAAAATTTTACTGAAAGATTTTCCATGAAGAAACCCGTTAAGCTGAGAAAAATTATCGTTTAATATTGTTATCATCTTCTAATATTTGTAAAGTTAAAATGTAAACTATAGTGCAAAGTTATGATTCTTAATTTTTAACTCGTAACTAAATTACTATCTTTGCAGAAATTTTTAGAATGAGCAGAGATAATAATAATTCAGACAGACCAAAGAGACCAAGAATTTCAACCAAGAAAAGTTCTGATGATTCTCGTGCTTCCAGATCTGGAAATTCTTCAGGATCAAAACCTTTTAAAAAACCTTTTTCTAAAGACGGAGGCAGAACAGCTCCTGAACATAGAGGGGCTAACTCAAAATTCGACAAAAAACCTTTCAAGAGAAATACAGACAGCTCTGAAGGTTCCAGCGAAGATATGGGTTCAAAATCTGAAAAAAAACCTTACATCACCAATAAAAGTGAGAGCTTTGAGAGAAAATCTTTCGGAAAATCAAAAAGAGGAGGAAACAGTTTTAATACAAGAGATAAATATGAAAGAGGTAGTCTGAAATATGGCAGAAGACCCTCTAATGGAGATGAAAGAGATGACAGAGCAAAATCTTTTGTACAAAAAAGAAGGTTAAATAAAATTGACAAAGATGTTCATAAAGATACTATCCGTCTAAATAAGTATATTGCCAATTCAGGGATCTGCAGCAGGAGAGAAGCTGATGATCTTATTACTCAGGGACTGGTAGAGGTAAACGGAAAAGTAGTCAACGAAATGGGCTATCAGGTGCAGAAAACCGACAGAGTAGTTTTTGACGGACAAAATATTACTCCGGAAAAACCGGTTTATGTACTTTTGAATAAACCAAAAGGTTATATTTCTACGACGAAAGATGACAAAGCAAGAAAAACAGTAATGGATCTTGTAGCTAATGCTTCTCCTTACAGAGTTTTCCCTGTTGGAAGATTAGACCGTTCCACAACGGGGGTTATTTTATTGACCAATGACGGACACATGACTAAAAAATTAACGCATCCATCTTTTGATGCTAAAAAGATTTACCATGTAACGTTAGATAAAAAGCTTACAGGGGAAGATCTACGTCTTATTGCAGAAGGAATCCGTCTTGATGAAGGTATAGCAGTTGTTGATCAGATTTCGTACATTGAAGGAAAACCAAAAAATGAAATCGGAATTGAGATTCATATTGGATGGAACCGTGTTATCAGAAGAATATTCCAAAGATTAGGGTACGAAGTGGAAGCTTTAGACAGAGTAATGTTTGCAGGATTGACGAAGAAGAATATCAAGAGAGGACACTGGAGAATCCTTACAGAACTGGAAGTAAATAACCTTAAAATGCTTTAATATAATGATGAATTATGAGTTATAAAATGAATAGCAGATTCGGATTTGTAACTTATTTCATTCTTTTAAACAATACATTTAAGTGTAAAAAACAAAAAAGCGCAGAATTACTTTCTGCGCTTTTTTTATTGTATTAATTATGAATTCCAGAATTCATAATTAATCATTTATAATTTATAATTGATCATTACCCTAAAACTGTCACTCCTTTTTCAATCATCTCGTAGATGGCATCTCTGGCGTTGTCCGGTTTTACGTTTACAGCACGTGTACCATTGAAGTGAAGGCATGTTACATATCCGTTGGCCACAGCATCCTGAGCCGTGAACTTCACACAATAGTCTAATGCCAGCCCTACGATTTCAACCAGTTGGATATCGTGATATTTTAAGAAATCGTCTAGTCCGGTTTTCATAAAGTGATTATTATCCTGGAAACCGCTGTAGCTGTCAATTTCTATATTTTTGCCTTTTTGTACAATATGGGTTACTTTGTCTCTGTTCAGATCTTTGTGGAATTCTGCCCCGAAAGTTCCCTGAATACAGTGATCCGGCCACATAAACTGTGGAACACCATTTAAAATAATACTTTCTCCAACCTGTCTGCCATTACTACTTGCAAAACTTTTGTGTCCTGCAGGATGCCAGTCCTGTGTCAGAACCACCTGATCATATGCATTTTCCTCCATGAGAAGATTGATATACGGGATAATTTCTTTGGATCCAGGGACTGCAAGGGCTCCGCCTTCACAAAAATCATTCTGTACATCGACTATTATTAACGCTTTTTTCATATTTTGATTTCTCGAATTTTTGATAAATTTACAAAACTAATCTTCAAAAATTTGTCCAAACCCGAATTTTCGGACAAATCGGCAATAAAAAAATAATAAGCTGGAAGTGCTTTCAGTGGTACAACTGCTAACTGTCTTTGCATAAGAACTTTTTAAAAATGATGAAGCGGAGAGTATTATGTATTCCTTTATGTCCTTCGTACTTCTTTCTTCCATCTCCCGGCTTCAAGCCTTTTACGGTTCAAAAAAATGGAACTAAATCTCAATAGCTTATCTTTGCAGTAAATAAGTATTTTTATGTCATTTGAATCGTTAGGATTATCACACAATATTATTCGTTCTGTTAACAAATTAGGGTATTTAAAACCATTTCCAATACAGGAGCAGGCAGTTCCTGTTATTTTGCAGGGGAAAGATTTAATGGGAATTGCACAGACTGGTTCCGGGAAAACGGCTTGTTTTGTAATGCCCATTTTAGAAAAACTACAGAATGCTGAAGTTAAAAAAGACCGTAATGTTCAGGTTTTAATATTGGTTCCTACCCGTGAACTGGCTATTCAGATTGATGAAGTTTTCAGAGCTTTTACAGAAAATCTGAAGCGGGAGATTCGTACAATGGCTGTTTATGGAGGTGTTTCCATCAATCCGCAGATGAAAGGAATGTTTGGGGTAGAAGTTCTTATTGCCACTCCTGGACGTCTCTTAGACTTAATTGACCATAATGCATTGAGTATTTCAGGAATTCAGCATCTGGTGATTGATGAAGCGGATAAAATGTTTCAGCTGGGCTTTGGAGAAGAAATGAATAAGCTTTTCGGAATGATGCCTGTGGTGAAGCAAACGACTTTATTTTCAGCGACTTTAAATGATAAGGTTTCTGAAATGAAAGAACGCCTGTCTATCAATCCCACTATTATTGAAATTAAAAAAGAAGAAGTTGAAATTGATAATATCGAACAACTTGCATATCATGTTTCTCCTGAAAATAAAGGTCCTTTCCTTCGTTATTTAATTAAGGAAAAAAAGGTGGAAAAGGCTTTGATCTTTGTTTCGTCTACAAGATCTGCAGATAACCTGGTGGAAAAGCTTAAAAAGAATAAAATTAAAGCGGTGGCTATTCACAGTCAGAAATCGCAGGGAGCCCGCAAGAATAACCTGGAAGAGTTTAAAGTAAACGGAGCCCAGATTTTGGTGGCAACAGACCTGCTTGGGCGTGGAATTCACATCGAGTCATTACCATGCGTGATTAATTACGAATTGCCGCGTTCTCCTTTAGATTATATTCACCGTATCGGTAGAACAGGGCGTGCTAATGAGAAAGGGACGGCAATCAGTATTCTGACAGATGATGAATTGCAGCATTTCAGAGTAATCCAGAAGAAAATGGGCCGAAAAGTAACCTTACAAAGAACAGAAGGTATTGATTTACATAGTTATTAGTCCTTTATCAATATAACTTAAAAAAGGCTTCAGTTTATCATTGAAGCCTTTTTTGATGAAAATTGGTACCACAAAAATTGTTATCGGTATAATTAATGCTTTATTCACCTTAGATTCTTGAATTTTTGATAAATTTACAGAAGCTGATATTAATAAATTGTTCCAAAAGATAACCATCGGACAAATCGGCAATAATTAAAAATTAAACCCTTGAGCAATGAGTGATTTAGAGAAAAAAAAGTTTCCGATAGGCCCGTTTGAAGCTCCAGAAAATATCTGCGATACTACACTGGATACTTACATCAAAGTGATCAAAGACTTTCCCGGCAGGCTAAAAAATCTCATTGAACATTTTACGGACGATCAATTGGATACTCCCTACAGAGAAGGAGGCTGGACTATAAGACAGCTTGTGAACCACCTTTCGGACAGTCATATGAATAGTTTTATCCGTTTTAAGCTGGCTCTTACAGAAGATAATCCTACCATAAAGCCTTATGATGAAGCCAAGTGGGCAGAACTTCAGGATAGTTACCATATGCCTGTAAAACCGGCTATGAGAATGCTGAAAGGAACGCACCAAAGATGGGTTGTACTCCTTAAAAGCCTTACGAATAAACAATTTGAAAGAACTTTTCATCATCCGGAGCATAACAGAGATTATAATCTAAGAGACAGCCTTGCTTTGTACGTCTGGCATTGTAATCATCATTTTGCTCATATTGAAAACCTGAAGATAGAAAAAGGTTGGTAAGGAAGCGTGTTAATAATCCCATATATTATAAGGAAATTGTAGACCGAATTTCCATGTTATCTGAAAATTCCCCTGGAAAATGGGGGAAAATGGACGTATGTCAAATGCTAAAGCACTGTGACCTAGTTCTTCAGGTAGCTTTAAAAAAAGTAGAACTTCCCCGTATCAACTTTGTGTATAAGACCATAGGCATATTCACTAAAACAGAAATGTATGTCTTCAATAATGGAATTCCCAGAAACATGCCTACTTTTCAAAAACTAATCGTTAATTTTGAGTGTGATTTTGATGTGTCAAAAACCAATCTGCTGAAAACGCTTGAAGAATTCCGGGAAGCTTGTGAAAAAAGCAACCTGCCGGATCATCACAGGTTATTCGGAAACATGACTGAAAAAGACTGGACATTTTTAGAATACAAACATCTTGATCATCATCTAAAACAATTTAATGTATGAGTTTTTTTGATAAAATATTCGGTGGAAAAAACGAAACCCCTGACCAAAAAACATTCTGGAAAAAGATAGAGTCTGAAGAAGACCTTACAAAAGCTATAGAAGACTCTTTTCAGAATAGAATTGCTATATTTAAACATTCAACAAGCTGTTTTATCAGCAGAACTGTACTGAAGAATTTTGAAAAAGAAGTTGAAAATTCAGATCAGCCGGTCAATGTATACTACCTTGATCTGTTGGCTCACAGATCTGTTTCCAATAAAATAGCGGCAGATTTTGAGATCAGACACGAAAGTCCGCAGCTGATTGTAATAGAGAACGGAAAACCTGTAAACTATGCTTCACACCAGGATATTTCTTTAAGCCAGATTGTATCATGAAGAATATAAATGATTATTTAGCCAAAGTTTTAAATGTTCCCCTTCAAAATGTGAACACTTGCAGCCTGCACTATGAAGTAAAGAAAATTCCTAAAAATCAGTTTCTTCTTCAGTACGGCGAAATATGCCGGCATATATTCTTTGTAGAAAAAGGTCTGTTGAAGATGTATTCCATTGATAAAAACGGGAAAGAGCATATTATACAGTTTGCTCCTGAAAGCTGGCTGATTTCTGACCGAAGCAGTCTTTATTTCAATGAAAAATCCATTTATTATATAGAAGCGGTTGAAGATTCAGAAATTCTGTTTCTGCATCCTGATTTCTTTAATAAGCTGGTTGAACAGTTTCCAAACAGTATTGAAAGAAGTGATTTTCTGCTTCAGAAACATATCAGAAGTCTTCAAAACAGAATCAACTCTTTGCTTGGTGAGACGGCAGAAGAAAGATATATGAAATTTATTAAAATGTATCCTGATTTACTTTTGAGAGTTCCACAATGGATGATTGCGTCTTACCTTGGAATTACTCCTGAGAGTCTGAGCCGTGTAAGAAAAGAGCTGGCGAGAAAAAACTTCGTCCCGGATAATAAATAAAAAAGGATGGAAGATGGGAGAGGGAAGCTTGAAGTTCTGGTAAACACAAAAGAACTTGATAGTTATTATTTAAACATCCTTAATAAGAATTGACATAATCTATTCTTAAAATTATAATAACTTCCATCTTCCTTATTTCAAATAAATTTTTTTCGCAAGATTTCCAACCTGTCTGAGTTTTGCTTGTGTATCTTCCGACCACGGAAGTCCTATGCAGAGTCTCATACAGTTTTCAAACTGCTCCTGAAAGGTAAACATTCTTCCGGGAGCAATACTTATATTTTGCTTGATGGCCATATCGTATAGTTCTGTTGTCCGTATCTTTTTGTCAAATTCTACCCATAAAGACAATCCTCCCTGTGGACGGCTGGTTTTGGTACCTTCCGGGAAAGATTCTGCAATGGTCTGAACATAGTTCTGATAATTGTTTTGCAGGGTTCTGCGGAGCTGCTGTAGGTGTTTTTCATATTTTCCTGATTTCAGAAAGTTGGCTACAGCTTCATTAACAATTGAAATAGAGGACGTGGAATGCAGGAGCTTAAGCTTCATGATTTTGTCTTTATACTTTCCAGGAGCAATCCAGCCTACACGATATCCCGGAGCCAAAGTTTTTGAAATGGAACTGCAATACAGTACATTTCCGTTTTTATCAAAAGATTTACAACATTTTGGGCGCGTAGAGCCGAAATAAAGATCTCCATAGACATCATCTTCAATCAGTGGAATGTTGTTTTCCGAAAGTATTTTTACAATTTCTTTTTTATTTTCATCAGGCATACAGCTTCCCAAGGGTGAATTGAAGTTCGGAATGAGCAGGCAGATGTCTATTTGGGGAATTACTTTTTTTAAAGCCTCAATTTCTATTCCGGTAGTAGGGTGCGTAGGAAGTTCCAATACTTTTAAACCCATTCCGTTTGCCAGCTGTAGAATTCCCGGATAGCAAGGGCTTTCAATAGCAATTGTATCGCCGGGTTTTCCTAATGCCATTAAGCAGAAAGACAAAGCATTCATTCCGCCATTGGTAGTAATCAGGTCGTTTTCACTCAGATTTCCTCCCCATTGTAAAGAACGTATGGCAATCATTCTTCTTAATTTCAGATTTCCCTGAAGTTCTTCATATTCGGTACCTCCTTCTTTTAATTCCCTGATAGCGTTTACGATTTCTTTTTTCAGTTTTGCCTGAGGTAAAAGATCTCCTGACGGAATTCCAATAGAGAAAAAAGTAAGGTCTTTTTTACCCATATTTTCATATACTTTACTGATCAGTTCATCCGGTTCATCATTATTGGCGATCAATGAAGGACGGCTCACTTCCGGCAAAGGAAGTTTTGCGGATAATAACTGACTCACAAAATAACCGGATTGCGGTTTGGATTCTACCAAAGACTGGGATTCCAGTTCCAGGAAAACACGCTTGGCGGTATTCATACTTACCTGATGTTCATGGCACAGCATTCTTACCGAAGGAAGCTTATCTCCGGCCTTTAAAATACCATTCCTGATCTGTCCTGCAATTCCGTCTGCAATTTCTGTGTATAAAAATTCTTTGTTCATATTTCAAACTGTGCTCATGCAAATATACAAAACTGATACTGTGTTTATCAAATTATCCTTTTTAATTTTGAACCATCAATTAAAAGTTTCGATACAATGATAACAAAACAAATATCAAAAGATGAAAATATAAGCGGATGGATCAACGGCTTTATAGGGGTAGTATTATTTAGCGGTGGTTTGCCTGCTACCAAATTAGCTGTCATGGAAATGAGTCCGACCTTTGTGACGATAGTTCGTGCAGCTGTGGCAGGGATATTAGCTCTTATCGTATTATGGCTGGGTAAAGAAAAACGTCCCGTTAAAGAGCAGTTAATTCCTTTGCTCTTGGTTTCTCTTGGCTGCGTGGTAGGTTTTCCGCTTTTGTCAGCACTGGCTCTTCAATACCTTACTTCGGCTCATTCTATTGTATTTTTGGGAATGCTTCCTTTGGCAACCGCTATATTCGGAGTTTTCCGTGGGGGTGAGAGGCCTCATCCTATATTTTGGTTTTTCTCCATTGTTGGAAGTCTTTTAGTGATTGGATATGCAGTTTCACAAGGAATATCTGCTTCACCCATTGGCGATATTCTGATGTTGCTGGCAGTTATTTTATGCGGTATGGGCTATGCTGAAGGGGCAAAATTATCCAAAACATTAGGGGGCTGGCAGGTGATTTCCTGGGCTTTGGTACTGGCATTGCCTGTTATGATTCCTTTATTCTTTATTTATTTCCCTGAGGATATTGGGAGTGTTAGTTTCCAGGGATGGTTTGGAATGGCTTATATTTCTCTTTTCAGTATGTTCATTGGTTTTATATTCTGGTATAAAGGATTGGCGCAGGGTGGTATTGCTACTGTGGGACAGCTCCAGCTGCTTCAGCCTTTCTTTGGCCTTGCATTGGCTGCCTGGCTTCTTCATGAGCAGGTGAGTATGGGAATGCTGGGTGTGACAGTAGGAGTGATATTATGTGTTGTAGGAACTAAGAAATTTGCGAAATAATTAAAAATATATTGAGAATGACAACCCAATAATTCTTTGGGAACTCCATATAGAAAGCCCCGTTTCATACAGAAACCGGGCTTTTGCTTTAATAATCAAAGCGTTGTGTTGAATTGCAGTGTTTTTTGATTGCAAAATATTGTGTATAAAGCTGATTTTTTGATGAGTTTAGATCAATAAGCTTAAAATTGATTGAAATTAATGATTTATTTAACTTTATTTAACATTATGGCCAATAATTAAGGTGCGGTTTTTGCATGCAGTTAGAAATCGATTGCCAATACTATTTTTACTGAGACTAAGAGGATAGGAAGAAGAAAACAATTCCAAAAAAGGCTATTATGGTTATCGACGAAAATATTTTGATTTCAGCGGGAGCAGAAACGAGACATTATACCCCTTCAGAAACTATTTTCCGTGAAGGGGACATTAGTAATTACTATTACCAGATTATTAAAGGAGAGGTAAAACTCAATAATTATAATGAGGAAGGGAGAGAATTTATTCAAAATATTTTATCTGACGGAGAAAGTTGTGGAGAATCTATACTTTTTATAGAAAAACCTTATCCTATGAATGCTGAAGCCATTACAGAATGTACTGTTTTAAGGCTTCATAAAACTCTTTTTTTTAATTTACTGAACCAATCTCCGGAATTATACATGGAAGTAAGTAACTTCCTTTCCGAACGACTTTATTATAAATTTGTCATGATGCAGAATCTCTCGTCTCAAAATCCTTCTATACGGCTGAGGGGATTAATGGATTATCTTAAAAGTTCTCAAAAGGATCTGACTCCTTATTCTTTTTTGGTTCCGTTAACGAGACAGCAGATGGCAAGCCTTACAGGTCTGTGTGTGGAAACGGCTATAAGAACCATCAAACATATGGAAAGAGATAAAATTGTGAGAATTGAAAATCGTAAAATTTTATACTAATCTAATTTAAAGCATACTATTTGTAAATTTTTTTTTTATTTAAAAACTAGTGAAGTTATGAAGACAATAAGCTGCATGAATATTGATGAAAATCTTCTGTACTCTTTTGGTGCAGAAGACAAAGACTATAAAAAACAGGAATCAGTTTTTAGAGAAGAGGATCATGCATTATATTATTTTCAGATTGGTGAAGGAAAAGTAAAATTGAATAATTATAATGAAAACGGAAAAGAATTCATTCATAATATTCTGGGCAAAAAACAGAGCTTTGGAGAAGCAATGCTTTTTCTCAACCAGGATTATCCCATCAATGCCATATGTCTTGATGATTCCCGAATAATAAGACTTCCCAAAAATAATTTCTTTGAAATGATCAGGCAGCATCCGGATCTTTCTCTGGAAATGAATGCCTGCCTTTCACAGGAAATTTTTTATAAATTAAAAATGATGCAGAGCCTTGCATCGCAAAACCCTATGCAGAGGCTGAAAGGGTTACTGGATTATCTTAAAAGCTATCATGATGAAGACTGTCACCAGTGTTTCCATATTGCATTTACACGTCAGCAGATTGCCAATCTTACAGGCCTGCGTGTGGAAACAGTGATCAGAACTTTAAAAAAAATGGAAAAAGAAGGGAGCATCACTTTAAAAGACCGCAAAATTTTATATTAATATTCGATTAACATGACTCAGGTCATAAAAAAGTGAATTATTCTGACGTATATTTGGTAAAGAATTATTCGATACCATTCCTAAGACCTCAATAAAGGCACGCAAAAAGCATTTGCTTTTATCATCATTTTAAAATTACCGAGACTCAATTGTTTCCGTCTAATATTAGTCACGGGCTGCAATACACATCACTAAATAGTAATAGTAAAAATTCAGTTATGAACACTAGAAATTCAAGAAAATCGTAGTTCAAAAGGCCAGACATCCTACAGATTCGGAGGCAGACATAATTCATAATTCTTTTTCCGGGATTGCCTTTTTAGACCTATATAAAGAGGTAATCCCATTAATACAAACACCATTTACACCATGCCCAATAAAATATTAGAAACCAATAATTCAGTTTCTGCCACCCAGAAAAGAACTGCAGATAAGACGACTGTCAACAAGGATGAAATGAAAAATGCCCCGCTTCACAAATTCTTTGTAAGTGCCCTGAAAGATATTTATTATGCTGAAAATGCCATTCTTGAAGCATTGGAAAAAATGCAGGAAGCCGCTACCACCGCAGAACTGAAGGATGCCTTTGAAGATCACCATCTTCAGACCCAAAAGCATGTAAAACGTCTGGAAAAAGTTTTTAAACTTATTGATGAAAAGCCCGAAAAAAAGGAATGCAAGGCTATAAAAGGAATCATTGAAGAAGGTGAAGAAGTCATCAAATCTACAGAAGATGGCTCTGCAACAAGAGATGCTGCATTAATTATTGCTGCACAAAAAGTAGAACATTACGAAATTGCAACGTATGGCGGACTTGCACAGCTTGCGATTACCATGGGACATGATAAAGCCGCCAATCTCCTTGAAAGAACACTTCAGGAAGAAGAAAACACCGACTCGCATCTTACAGATATTGCAGAAGCATCCATCAATTTTGATGCAGAACAGGAAGATTAAAAGTATACAATAAGCCATGTAGCTTGTTCTACATGGCTTGTTTCAACCATGAAATCAAAATATATGGATGGCCAGAAAATAATAAAAACGCTGAGACACAAAGATTTTATAAAAATCACCCACTCAGGAACATGTTTTGGGGACGGAGCAGCAATCTATGCCAAAGAAATAAAAGAAAATATATTTCTTTTATTCATTATCCTGAAAGATATTGATATTGAAAGTATACAGGCATTAATTGCTCATTTTGACTGCTTCAACAGTATCGGATTAAAAGAGCCGGAACAGATCATGTTTTATCTGTCTATCAAAGATAAAAATGACCTCCATTATTTTGAGCAATATTTAAAAGCTTCTCATAACTAATACCTTTTTTGAATATGATATTTGAAAACGACACTTTACAACATTCAGGGTTGAATGATAAAAATAATGCTCTAGAAAATGAGTCTTTATTTCCGCTTATTATCAATTCTTACGGAGTTACAGCTTTTCTGATCAAATCATTGGAAAAGATTAAAAACAATGCTCAGTGTGAGGTTCTGAAAAGAGTAATAGATGCTTATATGGAAGAATATATCCTTCATATCCGTGAGTTTCATACCAAAAACAGCATGGAAAGCACTGATATGGATGATGAAATAAGATTTGAATCCCCGGATTTCACTTTGTATGCTAAAACAGCCTACTATAAAGTACTGAAGGAGGAAGAATATATCAACAGGCTTCTTGAAATTCTGGAAAAAAAGGCAGATTAATTCTGCAGAATATTTCCTTATCTCACTGCTTTGAACACCAACCACAAAAAGATTATGAATATGGAAACCAACAAACACAACAAAAAAGCAGAACAGCTGGATGTACATAGTACTTCCAATGAAAATGAAAAACTGACCACCAATCAGGGTTTAAAGATTAATAATAATCAGGATTCTTTAAAAGCCGGAGAACGCGGCCCTTCATTACTGGAAGATTTTATTCTGAGAGAAAAGATTACCCACTTTGATCACGAAAGGATTCCCGAAAGAGTAGTGCATGCAAGAGGTTCCGGTGCCCATGGCGTTTTTAAACTTAACAAAAGCCTTGCAGCCTATACCAAAGCAAAATTTTTAACAGAACTGGGAAAAGAAACACCTGTTTTTGTAAGATTTTCAACTGTAGCAGGAAGTAAAGGGAGTACAGATCTCGCAAGAGATGCAAGAGGTTTTGCGGTGAAATTCTATACTGATGAAGGAAATTATGATTTGGTGGCCAATAATATACCTGTGTTTTTTATTCAGGATGCTATGAAATTTCCGGACCTTGTACACGCTGTAAAACCGGAACCAGATAATGAAATTCCGCAGGCCGCTTCGGCACATGATACATTTTGGGATTTTATTTCACTCATGCCTGAAAGTATGCACATGATTATGTGGGTGATGAGCGACAGAGCTATTCCGAGAAGTCTGAGAATGATGGAAGGCTTCGGGGTACATTCTTTCAAATTCATTAATGAGGAAGGAAAAGTACATTTTGTGAAATTTCATTTTAAACCAAAATTGGGAGTACACTCTGTAGCCTGGAACGAAGCTCAGATTATTTCAGGAGTAGATTCTGATTTTCACAAAAGAGACCTTTGGGAAGCCATTGAAAACGGTGATTATCCTGAATGGGATTTTGGTGTACAGCTGATTCCTGAAGAAGATGAGCACAAATTTGATTTTGATCTTCTTGATCCTACCAAACTGGTTCCTGAAGAAGAAGTTCCCGTAGAAATGGTAGGAACATTAACCCTGAACAAAAATCCGGATAATTTCTTTGCAGAAACGGAACAGGTAGCTTTTCATCCCGGACATATCATTCCCGGAATAGATTTCACGAATGACCCGCTGCTGCAGGGAAGATTATTTTCATATACTGATACTCAGCTGTCAAGACTGGGATCACCCAATTTCCATGAAATCCCGATTAACAGGTCTATCAATACCGTTTATAATAATCAAAGGGACGGACACATGAGACAGCAGATTGTCAAAGGAAAAACGAGCTATGAACCCAATTCCATAGGAGGTGGATGTCCTTTTCAGGCGATGATGTCTGAAGGAGGTTTTGCTTCCCAGCAGGAAAGAGTTTCTGGGGTAAAGATCAGGGAAAGAAGCAAAAGCTTTGTAGATCATTATTCACAGGCTAAACTATTCTACAACAGCCAGTCGACACCGGAAAAAACTCACCTTCAGAATGCATTGATCTTTGAATTGTCTAAAGTGAATCGTCCTGAAATTAGAGAAAGAATGGTAGGGCAGCTGGCTTTTATTGATATGTCTTTGGCCTGGAGGGTTGCAGAAAAATTAGGGGTAGAAGTCAAAAAATTAGAATGGCCCAACCAAAGTTTGCCGGCAGACAGTAATATTGTAGAGCTTCAGAGCGAAGAAAGGGACCCTAATACAAAAACTTCTGATGCTTTAAGCATGAGACATACCGTTAAGAATACGATTAAAAGCAGAAAAATAGGATTTATTCTGGACAATGGTGCTGATGGAGGAGCTGTCAGCGATCTTAAGGCAAAACTTGAAGCAGAAGGTGCCAAAGTTGAATTGATTGCGCCAAGTCTTGCTCATATAAAAACCAATGATGGCACAGACCTGACCCCGAAACATTCTCTGACCAATACAGCCAGTGTCTGTTTTGATGCACTTTATATCTGTTCAGGTGCGGATTCTGTAAAAGAACTGATGATTTCAGAAAATAAACATCATGTGCTGCATTTTATCAATGAAGCTTACAGACATTGTAAGGCAATTTATTTCGGTACAGATACACAGGCTCTTTATCATCATTCCAATGTATCAGCCAGACAACATGATGATCCTGGAATCATTACATGGGAAGATGGAAATCCTGCAGATAAATTTATTAATGCTATTGCCCAACACAGAGTATGGGATCTTGAAATGGAGAGAAATTCATAAGTATTAAAATACCTTTCACACCATATTAAATATTTGGGTTTTGAAAGCTGCTGTTTTATTCATTCAGCAGCTTTTTGAACCTCTCTTTTTCATTTCCTCAAGCTAATTTTAAACCTCATTCAAAATATAATATTATGGAATTTCAACAAAATCTTCTTGAATATATAAGTCAGTCATTCATGACCATTGACGAGACCATTTCCGTTGCAGAAAGTGTTACTTCAGGATGTTTACAGCTGGCTTTCTCACAGATGCCTAATGCTTCTATGTTCTATAAAGGAGGCATGACAACCTATTCTTTACCGGAAAAAGTAAGAATATTAAAAGTCAACAGACAGGAAGCTGAAGAATGTGACTGTGTTTCAGAAAATGTTGCAGAGACCATGGCATTAAACGTTGCAAGGCTCTACGAATCGGATTGGTCTATTGCCACAACCGGCTACTGTACACCGAACCGGAGTTCCGGCTATAAAATTTTTGCATATTTCTCATTTTCCTATAAAGGGGAGATCATTCTGACTAAAAAGCTTGAACTTCACCCAAAAACACAAGCCCTGAATGCCCAGCTGTATTATACGGAATTTATTCTGGGATGTTTTAAAAGTGAGCTCAACAGGCTTTTAATCTTAAAATAAAATACTATCAGGTCTGAAGAATACACTTTTTGCAGCGATGACCAACCTTTAAAGTGACAATACCTCATACTGAAACTCATTAGTTTTTATTGATTTTTGGCTTTACCTGCATGATGACAAAATAGGATGATGTGAAGGCGGAGAGACTTTGATAGCCTACTTTATAAGCAACTTCACTTAAAGTATATTGTCTGGTATCGATCAGCTCTATGCTTTTTAAAATCCTTGTCAGCTGCAGGTATTTTTGCAGGGTAATTCCGGTTTCATTTTTAAAAATCCGCTGAAGGCTCCTTACAGACATTTGTGCTTTTCCAGCTAATGAATCAATATCCAGGTTATATTTAAAATGAACATTGATATCATTACATACAGGAATCAATCTGGTATCCGTAGGAACAGGGATCTCTAGTCCGCTGCTTTCTTTGCAGAAGTTGGGAAGGCTTTTTAAAATAGCTTTGAAAAATAGGTCCTGTTCTTCATTTTCATCCAATGACTGGTTCCATTTTGAAGCATACAAAAGCATTTCTTTTAGAACAGGAGGAACGGCAAATACCTGTACATTCTGATAAAATTCATCTTCAAAAACAGACTTGAACAGAAAAACCATCAGATTCACCGTTTGTGCTTCAGAAGTTATTTTGTGGGCTTTTTCAGACGGAATCCAGATGACATGATGCTGCGGAACAAGATAAATCTTCCTGTCGATATGGAAATATTGGTAACCTTCTTCCACAAATGTAAGCTGGGCACGGTTATGCTGATGTTCATAGTCATCATGTTTCCAGTTTTTTTCACACCATACATAAGCTTCTTTTTCGATGGAATCTACAAATTGGCTTTCTGTTTTTTCAATCAGTCCACATTTCATATTGTCGTTTTGTATGTATATTTTGGCAAATTTAATAAAAACGACAATAGTAATTTTGTATAATCAAGATAACAGACAGTAAAAAAGAATTATCGCAACAAAAAATATTAACTTATATCTTATTCTGAATGAAAAAATTATGTCTTTTTTTTATTTTAATTTTATTATCTAATATCACCAACATCATGGCACAAAATAAAGCTAAAATACTTGTTCTTATCCATTCTGATAATGGCGGAACCTATGAACTGGCCAAAGAGATTGCCAAAGGCATTGAAAGCGAAAATAATGCAGTTCCTTATATCAAATTAGTCAAAGCTTCCCAACATCCCAATCTGAAAAATCTGCCTGTAGCAACGGCAGATGAACTGACAAACTACGATGGAATTGCTTTTGGTTCACCGGTTTATTTCGGGAATATCAGTACAGGAATGAGTGAATTTTTATCTAAAACCGTTCAGCTTTGGACCAATCACGCTTTGGAAGGAGTTCCGGCTACTGTTTTTATGTCAGCGGGGAGCGGAGCAGGAAAGGAGCTTGCACTTCAGGCATTCTGGAACAGTCTTGCTGTCCACGGAATGGTATTGGTGTCTAACGGAATTCGTGGAACAGAAGAGCTAAACAAAGCTA
The DNA here is from genome assembly GCF_052044565.1 of Chryseobacterium sp. 22543. Taxonomy (NCBI): domain Bacteria; kingdom Pseudomonadati; phylum Bacteroidota; class Flavobacteriia; order Flavobacteriales; family Weeksellaceae; genus Chryseobacterium; species Chryseobacterium sp. 22543. Next base: position 560,328 of record NZ_JBQENH010000003.1, on the reverse strand, counting down.
TTCCACAGGGAAATACAGTTTTAGGAGTGACAAGTATGGCTTCTTTAAAAGATGTGGAGAGACCTACCAAAGGAGAACGGAATATTGCTGAGCTTCAAGGGAAAAACTTTGCAAAAATAGCATTGGCTCTGAAAGATACCCGCCCGAAAAAAAGCGCGCCTATCGCTGAAACTCATCAGGACTTTAATGAAATACTGAGACAAAAAAATATTATACTTCCACAGGTTCCTAAACCCGCAGGAAACTATCAGCCGTTTGTCCGTTCCGGAAATCTGGTATTTATTAATCAGGTTGCTTTGAAAGATGGAAAAATTCTCAATCCGGGAAAATTGGGCGTTGAAGTAAATGAACAACAGGTAAAAGACGCTACAAAGGTGACTATGCTGAACGTTATTTCCGTATTGAAAGAAGCTGTGGGAGGAGATTTGAGCAGAGTAAAGCAATGTGTGCAGCTTACAGGAATTTTTAATACAAAAGACGATTATACAAAACATGCAGATTTGATGAATATTGCTTCTGATCTGGCCGTTGAAGTTTTCGGAGATAAAGGAAAACATGCCAGAGCGACTTTTGGAGCATCTTCAATTCCGGTGAATTCTTCGGTTGAAATTCAGGCGGTCTTTGAAGTAGAATAAATTTCAAATAAAATCTGTGGCTATACTCTAATCACAGATTTTGTCATTATGCTCTGTAAAGATTAAAAAAACTTAGCAAAAACCTCTGAAATAACTGGAATACTTTGCTCCAGCTGCTCTTCAGAAAGCGCCCCGTAGCTTAACCTGAATCCGTTCACATGATTCTGGCTGTATTGTTTCGGGTGAATGATCTTAATATTCTTTTCCAATAACTGAGCGGTTACAGCATTCCAATCCAGTTTAACTTTTGGAGTGATCCAGAAAGCAAGACCGCCTTCAGGCAATGTAAAGTCTGCAATGCCTTTCATATGTTTGATCAGCAGTTCAAATACAAAATCTCTTTTATTTTTATAATGGATGGTTGCTTTTTTGATGTGTTTTTTTACAGCCCCTTCTTTGATCAGCTGCAGAACAGCCTGCTCCATGATTACATCTCCATGTACATCGATAATCTTTCTCAAATCACCAATTCTTTGCAATAGTTCCTGATTTTTTGTTGCCAGATAACCGATCCTTAAAGCGGGCGCAACAACCTTGCTTAAAGTTCCGATGTATACATAATGCTGAAGTTCCGGAAAACTTGAAATCGGCAGGATAGGGCGGTAACCGAAATGAAATTCATTGTCATAATCATCTTCAATGATTGTGATATTATATTGGTTTGATAATTCAATAAGTCTCAATCTTCTTGACAAACTTAGAGTAACTGTTGTAGGATATTGTCTGTGGGGAGTAATATATATCGCTTTTATGTTCTGATGTTTTGTCAAAAGCTTTTCAATAGCTTCAATATTGATTCCTTCTTTATCCACAGGTACAGGCAAAAGCTGTGCTCCTGCATATTTAAAAGCCTGCCATGCGGGCTGATAACCCGGATCTTCCACAATAACGTTGTCACCGGAGGTTAAAAGAGTCTGAGCGGTCAGAAACATACCCATCTGGCTTCCTCTTGTAATGGAAATTTCATTTTCATTAATGTGCATTCCACGCTGATGATTCAGCATCTGAGAGATCATTTTACGGAATTCCGTGTCACCATGCTCGTTTCCATATCCCATCATCTGCCACTTGGCTTTAATGCTGAAAATCTGTCTGTAAGCCCTTGCCAGCTCCGTTACCGGCGCAATTTTACTGTCCGGATGGCCATCATCAAAGTTGATTAACATTCCTCCGGAAATAATCTGCTGATTCAAAGAACCATGTGTGTTAGTTGCATTTTTCTCATGCAAAGGAGGAAGGCTTTCAGAAACAAAAATTCCTTTCCGCTCTTTGGAAACCACCCATTCTTCATTAATCAGAACCTGATAAGCTTCTACAACAGTATTTCTGTTGACTTTTAGAGTCTGAGCAAGATTTCGGCTTCCGGGAAGTGCATCTCCGGCTTTTAATCTTCCTGAACGGATATCGCTAATGATTGTATCTGCAATCTGTAGATAAACGGCTTTAGCAAGCTTTTTATCAATTTCTAATTCTAATTTCCAAGGTCGAAGCATCTGGACTATCTATTTATGTAAAAACTGAATCATTTGAATGGTCCAAATATAAAATAATTTTGTCATGCAATAAAGCACAAAACCATAATAATTTAAAAATCATGGATAAGAAACAATTCAGTTCTAAAGATTTTCACGAAACTTTTGCAAGACCAAAGTATGTAAAACCAAGTCATTTGATTCATAAAAATGTAGAAAATGCAGGAGAGCACAATCAGTTTTCAACAGAAAGGAAACACCCGGTTTTCTTTGTAGATCTTCCAAGTAAGAATGTAAGTATGACGATTGGCGGACTCACTCCCGGACAGCAAACCAACAGACACCGTCATACTTATGAAACCGTATTATTTGTGATCGAAGGGAAAGGCTGGACAGAAGTAGAAGATGAAAGGGTGCATTGGGAAGCTGGAGATGCCGTATATATTCCTTCATGGGCATGGCACAAGCATCAGAATCTTAGTGACACAGAACCAGCCAAATATATTGCCTGCGAAAATGCTCCTCAGCTGCAGAATCTGGGTGTTGCGTTGAGAGAAGAGGAAGGCAGAGACCTTTAATATCAGGATTTTAAATTTTAAATCAGCAAAACATGAAAAATGTTCCATTTAAAGGGATTATTGCCTATCCCATAACACCTTTTGATGAAAATGAAAAAGTAAATATTCCTCTTTTCAAACATCTGGTAGAAAGACTGGTTACTTCCGGAAGTCACGGAATTGCTCCATTGGGGAGTACAGGGGTAATGCCTTACTTATCTGATGAAGAAAAAGAAGAAGTAACGGAAGCTACTTTACAGCAGGTAAAAGGAAGAATTCCGACGCTGGTGGGAGTTTCCAATCTTACAACGGAAAAAACAATTTACCATGCTCAGTTTGCAGAAAAAGCAGGCACTGATGCGGTGATGATTATCCCAATGAGTTACTGGAAACTTACAGATGATGAGATTGTAACTCATTATGACGCGGTAGCCCGTAAAATTTCTATTCCGATTATGGCCTATAACAATCCTGCAACGAGTGGAGTAGACATGTCACCAGCCTTATTGAAAAGACTCCTTGAAATTCCTAATGTAACAATGATTAAGGAAAGTACAGGAGATATTCAAAGGATGCACTTTTTAAGAAGAGAATTGGGAGAGGAAGTGGCATTCTATAACGGTTCTAATCCTTTAGCACTGGCCGCCTTTTGTGCCGGAGCAAGAGGTTGGTGTACCGCTGCACCGAATCTTATCCCAGAGCTTACTATCAGTCTTTACAACGCCATTGAGGAAGGGAATCTTGAAAAAGCAAAAACTATTTTCTACCAGCAGTTTGACCTTTTAAAATTTATTGTCAATAAAGGATTGCCAAGAGCTGTAAAATCAGGGCTTACGATTCTGGGTGAAAACGGCGGAAATTTGAGAAGTCCTTTAAAACCTCTTCAGGAAAAAGAGACTGAAGAATTAAAAAATATTATTAAAACCCTTGTTAATTAATACAATCTTATGAAAAAATCCATTTTTTATCATGCAGGATGTCCTGTATGTATCAGTGCAGAACATGATATTATCAACCTTATAGGTTTGGAAAATATTGAAATTATCCATTTAGGAAATGACAGAAACAAAATTGAAGAGGCTGAGAAGGCAGGCGTAAAATCTGTACCAGCTTTAGTAACACCTAATGGTAACGTTCTTCATATTAATTTTGGAGCATCTATGGAAGATGTGAAAAAATAGAATATTAATCTTGTTGTATAAACGAGACTGTTTCAAAACTGTCATTCTGAACGAAATGAAATGTAGTGAAGAATCTCGTGTATTTAGTTATCAATGAGATTCTTCCTTTGTCAGAATGACAAAAGCCAATTATTTGACTTTCTGAAACAGCCTCGTTTTTTGTTTTCTTCCTAATTACATTTATGTGTAAAATCTTTGAGAGAATTTATTGCCCATTCAGAACTTTCTAAATGGTTGCATTTCCCTCTACACCGTCAGAATTGCTCGTTTTATGCCCTGTGATTGCAGAAGCAACAAAGCTGAAGAGACTGACCAGTTTTCCTGCTTTAGTGTCCCAATAGTAAGTTTCCTTAGGTTCTACACGGATAATGGTAACATTGGGATCGTCTTTTCCATCGAACCAGGCTTTCGCTAAAGGAGACCATTTTTCTTCTATGGTCGCCTTATCCTTGTAAACAGAAGCTTCTCCGTACACGGAAAGGTATTGGGAATCACTGTTATTCATAAAAAACAACTGTACTCTTCGGTCTTCTTTGATTTCAAAATTCTTGTTACTAGTTTCACTGCTGATAAACCAGAGATTTCCATTGTCATCCGTTTCCTGAAGAGTCATAGGTCTTGAATTTACAGGAACGGTTTCCAATTCTGTACAGAACATACATATTTTTGCACTTTCTGAAAGTTCCTTGATTTTTTTGATCGCCTCAAGATGGCTGAGATTCTTTGTTGACATAATATAATATTTTAAGTGATTGATGTAGACTAAATCATTCAAATACCTGACCAAAAGACAATAAAATGTGGTACATGGAATGGATTTCTTTTCAAAAACTTATGAGTATTTGTTGGAAATCGCAAAGACGCAAGGATAATTTTTTTATGATATAAGGCGCCAGGATTTTATCTTTGGAGAGAATTTGAATATTAAAACAGTTTCTTTTTCTGCCCATAAGTTTTATGTACATTTGATGAATGCAGATTTCGCCTCCTAAACATTTGACTCCTTTTATCAGGCATTATATCTTTTTGGAAAATTCTGAAAAGGATATAAGGAATTTAAGGCTGTTTACGGATGGCAGTTCCGGGCTTATTCTCTCCGGAGATATGAATCTGTATTCCGGTGTTTCAGAAGATCGGATGCCGCTTTCTTTTTTTTATGGAACTTTAAATGGGTATAAAGATTTCTCTTCAAAAGGAAAATTTTCGCTGATTGCCATTGTATTTCAGCCCTATTTTTTAAATATCCTTTTAAAAACTTCTGCCAAAGAGAGTAGAGATCAGATTGTCTCTGCTGAAGATGTCTTAAAGGATAAACTGGAAATATTTCAGGAAAAACTTTTTAAGAAAACAAATCCCTTGACCGTTATCAATGATCTTAATGTTTTTTTTACTGAATTTTTATCCGAAACAATAAACACGGATCATCATATTATAGCGGCCACACAGCAATATATTCTTCAAAATAAAGGCGTTGTATCATCCAAAGAATTAGAAAAATTCACAGGATATTCTGAACGTCATCTGGAAAGGAAATTTGAATTTCATATGGGAATATCCCCTAAAAAATATGGAAATATTATCCGTCTTCATTACTTTTTAAGCCTTGTTAATAAAAGTGTTGATGATAAAAATATGACGATGCTTTCCTATGAAGCAGGTTATTCCGATCAGTCCCATCTTATCAGGGAATTTAAAAACAATATCGGGCTTACTCCCAAACAGTATTTGAAAACAGAAAATAAAATGGCTGTCAATTTCATTGAACTATAAATAAGCTTGTCGGTTTTATACAATTTTTTAGAGGCTGAGCTATCTAGCTTTGCTTAAAAAAATCAATGAATATTAAAATTTCAACCGCACAATTTGAAAATAGAAGTGGTGATAAGGCTTATAATCTGTCTGTCATAGAAAAACTGGCCAGCCAGGCCGCTTCCCAGGGATCTCATGTCATTGCTTTTCATGAATGTTCCATTACAGGGTATACTTTTGCACGGAAACTTTCCAGAGAGCAGCTCCTTGATATTGCAGAACGTATTCCGGAAGGGGAGAGTATTCAAAGATTGCAGGATATTGCCGCTCAGAATGACATCACCATATTAGCCGGACTGTTTGAAAAAGATGAGCATGATCATCTTTTTAAAGCGTATGTATGTGTTGATAAAACAGGGCTGAAGGCTAAGTACAGAAAATTACATCCTTTTATCAATCCCCATCTTACACCCGGCAATGAGTATTGTATATTTGATATCATGGGCTGGAAGTGTGGTATTCTCATCTGCTATGATAACAATATCATTGAAAATGTAAGAGCGACGAGGCTTCTTGGTGCCGAAATTATTTTTATGCCCCATGTTACCATGTGTACTCCTTCCACGAGGCCGGGAGCTGGTTTTGTTGATCCTCAGCTTTGGGAGAACAGGGAAGCAGATCCTACCTCTTTGCGTTTAGAATTTGATGGTATGAAGGGGAGAGATTGGCTGATGAAATGGCTTCCGGCAAGAGCCTATGATAACGGCGCTTATATTGTTTTTTCAAATCCTGTCGGTATGGATGATGACCAGCTGAAAAACGGATGTTCTATGATTATAGATCCTTTTGGAGATTGTATTGCAGAATGCCGGTCATGGGAAAACAGTTTTGAATCTGCGGTTATTACTACTGAAAAACTTACTCAGGCAGGAGGATACAGGTATATTAAGGCCCGAAGACCTGAATTATATAGAGATATCATAGGGCAGAAGCACTCATCTGAGCAAAAAGTTATATGGCTGGATGATAAAACGGTTTAAAAATATAAACCCTCCCGCGACAAAGTTCAAGGAGGGTTTATTTATTCATTTATGGATTGATTGTTTTTTGGAGATCACTCCAGGCACCGCCGTTATAAATATGTTTGAAGCCTCTTTCTTTCAGGATATTTTCTGCTTTTACACTTCGAAGTCCATGGGAACATACTGTAATGTATGTTTTTTCAGGATTCAATTCTATATACCGCTCTCTGATTGTTCCTAATGAAATATTAACAGAACCTTCTATGTGTCCCGTTTCGTATTCTTTTTCAGTTCTCACATCAAGAATGACTGCTCCTTTTTTGATCAGTTCAGGCAATCCGTTATCTAAGGTCTGAAACTGATAAATCCTATACACAATATACAGTATAAAAGCTATTCCACAGAATATAAGCACACTTTTCATAGTTTGCTCAGGATTTTTTTGTCAATATAGAATGTTCCAAAAGGAATAAAACAGGCAAGAATTACTTTCCATGTTATTTCTTTAAATTTCCAGCTTTGTTCTACGCCGACACTCAGCGTATTGAACAGAAAAAGTAGGAATAATGTTCCATGAACGGGGCCTATTAATCGTACAAATAATGGGTTCCCCATCCAGTATTTCATAGGAACGGCAATGCATACTAAACTTAGCAGTGAAATGCCTTCCAGAATCGCCAGAATTCTTAGCCGGCCGATTTTTGTTTTGAATAAATCCATCATAATTATCTGAAATAAGGTCTGTTTGCTAAAGGAGAAAAAGGCCACGGAACAGCAATGAAAATAATGATCAGTGCTATAGAAAACCAGATCCCCATGGTTTTAAATTTGTCTTTGTCTGAAGGTTTTCTTTTGGCTAAAGCGGAACCGATAGTGATCATCACAACAGCTGTAATCATCAATGAAATATGAATCAACCCGAAAAACAGGTGTTCAAAAGATTCTTTGGCTTCATTAAAATTTTTCCAAAAATATTGGACCACAGGACTTTTGAAATAGAATATCATTCCGATAATTAATTGTACATGAGCTATTGTAGCCGTCCAGTGTCTCACAGCGTTATCAGTTCCGGTAAATTTCCTGTCGGAGGAATATCCTTTATAAGAGCGGAAGATTGCATACATCAGGCTTATTAAAACCAGCCAGCGGGTCTGAGAATGTAAAAAAGTTAAGGTTTGATACATTGTTTATTTTTTTGAACAGAGCAAAGGTATAATAAAAACATACTAATTAGTATGTTTTTAGTCAAAAAAATTATTGAAGGGTTTTAAAATACGATTTAAGTCCTTTTAAATAAACAAGATATACCTCTTTAGAATTTTCAACTTTTCCAAGGTTTCGGACACCCCAATAGCCGGAAATGACAAAAATGCTTACTTCTCTTGCACTTATATCTTTCTTAATGATTCCTGCTTCCTTACCTTTTTCTATACTTTCTGCGAAAGCATTTTCCCATTCTTTTGAAAGTTCGTGCAAAGCTTGAGTAAAGGCGTTGTGCCATGGCGCCATTTGCTGTACAAAATTAGAAGTAGGACAGCCATATTCAACTTTTAAAAAGTCAGTTTCCATCAGAAGGTTGTAGATGATCTCATAAATATTATCCAATGGATTTTTATTATTCTGAAGAGATTCAATGAAGTTGCGTCTGAAATTGGGTTTCATCAATTCATTGATAATAGCCAGTCCCATTTCATCTTTGGTTTTAAAATGATAATAAAAGGCCCCCTTCGTCACCTGAGTCGTTGCAATAATCTCATCAATGCTTGTAGTCTGGAAACCTTTCACATAGATCAATTCGAACGCTTTCTGGAGAATAGTAAGACGGGTGGCTTCTGATTTCTTCATTAAAATAGCTGATTATTCTACAAAGGAACAAATTTTAAATTTAAAATAAAACTATCATTATTCTGATATATTGATACAATTTAAATAATTTTTATAATACAATTATTCGTCGGAAATTTGCCTTGTCAATATCAACAAAATACAAGACAATGAATTATCAAAAAGAAATACAGATTAATACTGCAACACAGGCTGCTAAAAAAGGTCTCCCTGCAGCTTTATGGGCATTAACGATAAGTGCCTTTGGAATAGGAACTACGGAATTTGTAATTGTAGGCCTGCTTCCAACAGTAGCTTCTGATTTAGGGATCACGATTCCTTCAGCAGGACTGTTGGTAAGTCTTTATGCGATAGGAGTGGCTATTGGGGCTCCGGTATTAACAGCATTAACGGGGAAAATTCCACGCAAGACACTTTTGGTTTCCATCATGCTGTTGTTTGTTATCGGAAACGGTCTGGCATCTATTGCCCCCGGCTTTATTACTTTAGTGCTGGCAAGAATCCTCACGGGATTTGCTCATGGGGTTTATTTTTCCATTGGTTCTACCATTGCAGCCTCATTAGTTCCTGAGGAGAAACGAGCAACTGCCATTTCCATTATGTTTGCCGGGCTTACACTCGCCATTGTAACAGGAGTTCCGCTAGGAACTTTCATAGGACAGCATTTTGGTTGGAGAGCAACTTTCATTGGGGTTTCAATCCTTGGGATTATTGGATTAATTGCCAGTTTATTATTGGTTCCCAACAACCTGAAAAATGGAAAAACAGCTTCTTTAAAAAGTCAGTTTAAGGTATTGGGAAACAGACGTCTGATTTTTGCCTTTTTAATGACAGCTATGGGATACGGAGGAACATTTGTAGTTTTTACTTATCTGTCACCTATTTTACAGAAAATTACAGGGTTTCAGGAGTCAACCGTCACTTTTATCCTTTTGATTTATGGAATTGCCATTGCCCTGGGAAATCTTGTTGGAGGAAAAATTGCAAATAAAAATCCTCTAAAAGCCCTTCTATGGATGTTTGCTGCCCAGGGATTGATATTGCTTGCATTTTATTTTACTGTAAGCAGTCCGGTATTAAGTATTATTACACTTTTCTTTTTAGGAGCATTATCATTTGCTTCCGTTCCCGGGCTTCAGCTATTAGTGGTACAGATTGCAGAGAAAGAACTTCCGGGAACTGAGGATGTAGCTTCAGGGATTAATATTGCTGCCTTTAATATGGGTATTGCAATCGGATCTTATGTGGGAGGAATGATTGTGACCTCCTCATTAGGATTGGCGAGTACACCTTGGATTGGAGCTTTATTTTTGGTGGTCACCGTATTGATTACTCTATACAGTATCCGTTTAAGCAAGAAAAATTAAAATTTTACTAATCATTTTATTTTAGTGAGCAATCCTTGTCAAGGTTTAAAACCTTGACAAGGATTGATAAATGAAGAAGGTGGTGTTATAAAGGCAGATAAAAACCTGCCTTTATTCTGTTTATATTAAAAAGCTTTATCAAATTTCATAAATCTCAGCATCTGTAAACACAAAAAATGTACTTTTCTTAGGTAAATTTTTAGTATCCAATCCTGTAAATTCACTGAAAGCCGGAAGTAATAACTGATTGCTGCTGAGCGCAAAGCAGGGAAGCCTGATATTTTTTACAGCAGAATTCAGCACAATTCCGGGATGAATATGTCCGGTAACCTGAAATCCGGATCTGGCTGTATCAAAATCGTGAATAAAGGTAATACCATCTACTTCCAGCCATTCAGATTTGTGATGGAAACATAATTTTTTCTCCAATGCTTTCGGGATTCGGTCATGATTTCCTTCAATAAGATAAAATTGTAGATTGGGATATTGGTTTTTCCATGTACAGAATTCATCCACATCAGAATTGTCCCCTGCATGAAGCAGATCTCCAACTACAATAAATTTTTCAGGCTGAAAGAATTCAATCAGTGCTGATAATCTTTTCAGATCGCTTTTCATAATATGGTTGGCCAGTGCAATACCATTTTTTCGGAAATGCGCTGTTTTTCCGATGTGAAGATCAGAAAGGATAAGGGCTTTTTCCCTTTCCCGGAATACCGCACGCTGATTGGTCAGAATGAAAGTTTCATTTTGGACAGAAATGCTTTTGGTTGCTATAAACACGCTTTATAATTGAAAATTTAATGTTTAAAATTACGTTATATTAATTGAATCAGCTGACCTTCCGGCTTACACGAAACTTTTCATCAAAAACATAAGTCAGTGGAAAGCCTGTAGCTATTTCTCTTTCTAAAATTTCTTCAGGAGACAGATGTTCAAGGTACATGATCAGTGCGCGGAGACTATTTCCATGAGCGACAATCAATACATTTTCACCCTTTTTTAATAATGGTCTTATCTGGCTTTCAAAATAGGGAATTACTCTGTTGTACGTATCTTTAAGACTTTCTCCGCCCGGCGGAACTACATCAAATGATCTGCGCCAGGCATGAACCTGTTCATCACCATATTTCAGAGCGGTTTCTGCTTTATTTAATCCTTCCAGATTTCCGTAAGAACGCTCATTGAGCGCTTTATCTTTAACGATTGGTATATTGGGGTTTCCTATTTCATTCAGGATGATGGATAAGGTATGCTGTGCTCTGATCAATGCAGAAGTGAAAGCAATATCTATTTTTTCTCCTTTTAAAGCAAGACCTGCTTTTTTTGCTTCTTCAATACCGGCTTCAGTTATATCGATATCTTTCCACCCTGTAAATCTGTTTTCCAGATTCCAGAGTGACTGTCCGTGGCGGACTAAGAACAATTTTTCCATTTTAAATTTTATTTAAACTTCTGAGAAGCTATACTCTAAGTTACGATGATTATTTAAACTTATCAAGAAAATTAACTTAGAATATTAGGCTAAGAATAAGATTAAATTTCACTGAATTTATTTACGAAATATCACTTATATTGGAGAGTTTCAGCATTCTTTTAATTCTTGCATCAAGTCCTTCACTGGAAAGTGTTTGTCTCAGACTGTCTACTTTGATCGGGAAACTGAGTGGAGTAAAGGAACGGGAATGTTTTAGAATAATTTCAGACTTTTCAATCCTTTTAAAAGCTTCTACAAGCCGCTGTTCCTGAAGTTGCATGTTAAAGACTTCCGTATAGGCCTGTTTTATTAAAAAATGATTGGAATCATGTTCTTCCAGTACTTTAAAAATAAGCCCGGCTGAACTCTGCAATGATTTGTTGGAGCGCTGCTGCCCGGCATAGTTTTGAATTACCATTCCTGAAATTACGGCAATATCTCTGAATTTTCTTCTCGCCATTTCAGCAGAATTGATACTTGCAATCACATCGTTCATCAGATTATCTCTGGTTAAAATCTGCTGCAGATTATCTTCATTAAGCGGTATTTCTTTATCACTGAACAGCTCGAATCCATAATCATTCATTGCCATCGAAAAGGAAATAGGGGCCAGTTTTGAGATACGATAGGCAATCAGTGCGGCCATTACTTCATGCACCAGACGGCCTTCAAAAGGATACATAAACAAATGATATCCTTCACGGTTTTTAATCATTTCCACCAGGAATTCGCCTTCTTTGGGGATATGAGAGTTCTTTTCCTGATTGATGAGCAATGGATGTAAAAATTTCAGTTCTTTTTCGGAAGCTTTCGGGTTTAAGGCATGGGAGAGCTTTTCTCTTAAAAAATGTCCCAGATTGGTACTTAAAGGCAATCTTCCGCCAAGATAACTCGGAACCAGTGCTCTTCCTTTGGCTGCTCTTACATAAACGGTCATATCTTTGATCATTGCAACCTCCAGCGTGCGCCCGGCCAGAATAAATTTTTCCTCTTTTTTCAATTTTGAAATAAAATATTCTTCAATCATTCCGATATACCCTCCGGAAATAAATTTCACCTTCAGCATAGCATCACTTACAATCACACCCATATTCATCCGGTGAAGCATAGCGATCTTTCTTGAAGTGACTTTATAAAGACCATCTTCCATAATGACAACCTTATGAAACTCTTCATAGCTTTTCAACACACTGCCGCCAATGGTAAGAAATTCAAGAATACTTTTCCATTCTTCATCGAGTATTTCCTGGAAGGCATAAACTTTTTTGATTCTTTCATAGAGTTCATCAGGATAAAAACCATCGCCAACGGCAAGTGTCATCAGAAACTGAACCAAAACATCAAAACATAAGACCTGTGGTTCTCTGGGCTCAACGACTTTCTGTTTTACAGCTTCTTTTAAAGCAGAAACTTCAATCAGTTCCAAAGAATGGGTGGGAACACAATAGATTCTGGAGGTTTCAAAAGGGGAGTGCCCACTGCGTCCTGCTCTTTGAAGGAACCGCGCAACACCTTTGGCGGATCCTACCTGAATAACAGTATCCACAGGTTTAAAATCAATACCAAGATCCAGCGATGATGTGGAGACCACTGCTTTTAATTTGCCGGAACTTAGATTTTCTTCAATCCAGATTCTCAAATGGGCATCAATGGAACTGTGATGAATCGCGATCTGTCCTGCAAAATCAGGGTGAGCATCCAGCAAAAGCTGATACCACATTTCACTCTGGCTTCTTGTATTCGTAAATACAATGGTGGATTTTGATTCAAGAATAATCGGAACAACTTTATCTGCGAGTTTGTTTCCGAGGTGCCCTGCCCAGGGTAATATTTCGATTTCATCCGGAAAAACCGGGAGAATATCTATCTTTTTGTGCTCTTTGGCTGTGATTTTTGTCTTTTTGCTCTCATAAGGAATAAGAACTTCCATGGCTTCATCCAGATTTCCGATGGTCGCTGTAATCCCCCAGATTTTAATCTTGGGAACATATTTCCTAAGCTGGGAAATGGCGAGTTCCACCATAACCCCACGTTTTGAACCCAGTAATTCATGCCACTCATCCACAGCGACACATTTCATATCTCTGAAAAAAGGTTCATTATTTTTCTGAGCGAGAAGCAAATGGAGGCTTTCCGGAGTTACAACCAGAATTTCGGGCATTTTCTTTATCTGCTGCTGTCGTACTTTCGGATCGGTATCTCCGTTTCTTACGCCTACAGTCCAATCGAGTCCTATTTCATCAATAGCCTCCTGCATGGCTTTCGCAATATCTTTGGATAAAGATCGGAGTGGAGTAATCCAGATCATTTTCAAGCCTTTTTTATAGCTTTCAGGATGATTCAGGAAGTCTGAAACTAAGGCTAAAAAGACCGAAAAAGTTTTTCCGAAACCGGTAGGAGCTACGACCATTCCGCTGTAGCCGTTTCCAAATTTCTTCCAGGTTTCCAACTGGAATTTAAAAGGGGCAATACCTTTATCGGTCATCCATTGTTGGATGATCTTAAATCCGTCGGTATGTTCAAAAGCTGCCAATTTATATTTTGATTTAAATGTTAACGCAATAGACGCTAAGAGTTTATATTCGTTTTTAATGTTTTTCGATCGCAAAGGCGTTTTACTTAGCGAAGACTATACTTTATTATGGCTGAACGCAGTGCCTTTGCGATCAAAAAACATTAAAAACAACATGAAAACTTAGCGTCTTTGCGTTAAAATATTATTGTATTAATTTTTTAATTTCTTCAAGAGAGTCAATTTCATCCACAGTTTTATCCTTCCGCCATCGTACAATTCTCGGAAATCTTAAAGCAACACCGCTTTTGTGGCGGTTGCTGAAACCTATTCCTTCAAAGGCAATTTCAAAGACCAGTTCTGCTTTTACAGTTCTCACAGGGCCAAATTTCTCAATGGCATTTTTGGTCACAAATCTGCTTACTTCCATAATTTCTTTATCAGTAAGTCCGGAATAAGCTTTGGCTATAGTAACCAGAGTATCTCCGTTTTTTACAGCAAAAGTATAATCTGTATAGTAGGCACTTCGTCTGCCGCTTCCTTTCTGGGCATAAATAAGCACTGCATCAATAGTAAACGGATTGATTTTCCATTTCCACCAGTCGCCTTTTTTCCGGCCGGAATGGTAGGGTGAGTTTTTTTGTTTTAACATCAATCCTTCACTGTTTACTTCTCTTGAATTTTCACGAAGAGAATCCAGTTCTTCCCATTTTTCAAAGTCAAGACTTTTGGAGATGCTGATGTTCTGAGGCACTTCATTTAATAATAATTCTTCGAGCAAAGCTCTTCTTGCAGAGATGGGTTTTTCTCTCAGATCGTTATTTTCAAGCTCTAATAAATCGTAAGCAAAGACTTCTATAGGAATTTCCGACAGCATTTTTTTAGTTAAAGTTTTTCTGTTTAATCTTTTTTGTAATTCATTAAAATTTAATACTTTATCATCTTTTACCGCAAGTATTTCTCCATCAATTACAAAGTTGCCTTTCATGGCTTTTACTACTTCTGTGATCTCCGGAAATTGTTCTGTGATGAGCTCTTCTCCTCTGGACCAGATGAAGACTTCATCATTTCTACGGATAATCTGTCCGCGTATTCCGTCCCATTTGTATTCCACCAGCCATTCATCAGGATTTCCAAGTTCTTCAGTTTCCTTTTCCAAAGGGTAAGCAAGGCAGAAGGGATAAGGTTTTGAGTTGTCAGGGTTTACATTTTCAGCATCAATAAGCTCTTTAAAAGAGACTTCATCTGGCAGCCATTTTCCCATTAAGCTATGCATCAGTGCACTTGATTCCTGGCCGGAAAATTTTGTCAGAGCATTGATCAAGGTTTTATCTGATACCCCGATTCTGAAACTTCCACCAATTAATTTATTGAAAATCAGACGTTCAGTATAGTCCAAGCCATTCCATGAATTCAACACAAATTCTTTTTTTTCTGTATCTGTTTTCCCTTTTAAACCGACAATATCATTCATCCATTCTGATAAGGTACGCTCTATATTTTCCTGCGGGGGTGGAAGAATCAATGATAATGTTTCCCCAAGATCACCCACGGAAGAATAAGATTCCTGAAACAGCCAGTAAGGAAGTTTTGTAATTTCCAGAGCCCATACTTTCATGTAATTGGTATTCACATTTCTCTTGGGTCTTTTCCCTGTAAACAAGGCGATAAACCATACTTTATCTTCATCAGGAGCACGTTCCAGATAATCAATGATGGCATCAATTTTAGCATTGGTCTTATTGGTCGTTTCCAAAGCATTGATAAGGTCTGCAAAATGTCTCATGATTCGGGATTTTCTATGATTTCTTTTTCAGATTCTTCTTCGTCTTCTCCAAATAAAGTTTCCACAACATCTGCCCGGACTCCGATTTCATTCAGGTATTTTGAAAAAACTTCAGTCTGTCCGTGGGTAACATGTACGAGTTCGGCTTCCGTAGCCTTTACAGTTTGTAATAATCCCTTCCAGTCTGCATGGTCACTCATGGCAAAGCCTGCATCTGCACTCCGCCATCTTCTGGCACCGCGAACCTGCATCCAGCCGGAACATATTGCCGTAGCAGGATCAGGAATTTTTTTGATGATATTACTGTCAAGTAAAGCAGGAGGAACAATTACAATTTCATGTTCCATCTCTTTTGGACGTTCCCTGAAATCTGCTATGGTATAGTCCGGAAGGTCGATTCCTACTGTTTCAAAAGCTTCATTCAGTTTTCCGATAGAATAGTGGACGTATATTTTTCCAAGGTCTTCTACCGCCTTCATAATGCGCTGGGCCTTCCCTAAAGAATAGCCAATAAAGACGGATGTTTTATTATTTTCTTTATTCTTCAGTACCCAATTTTGTAGTTTTTTATTTAAATCCGGAACTTCCAGCCAATTGTAAATGGGCAGCCCAAAAGTGCTTTCTGTAACGAATTCATTACATTTCACCAGCTCGAAAGGAGTGCTCAATCCATCATTCTGAACTTTGTAATCCCCTGAAATAACAGTCACATATCCTTTATATTCCAGTCTGATTTGTGCAGAACCTATAATGTGCCCAGCAGGATGTAAAGAAAGCTTTACGCCATTAATAGTCACAATTTCTCCATATTCCAGACTCTGGCATTCAATATCAGTTCCGATTCTTTGATGCAGAATGGGTTTCGTAAAATGATGGCAAAGGTATTTTTTCATTCCCCAACGGGCATGATCAGCGTGGCCATGGGTAATAACCGCCATATCTACGGGTCTCCACGGATCTATATAAAATTTTCCATGAGGACAGTAGATTCCTTTTTTTGTAAATGTGATTAATTTCAATGGTGTGACTGGTTTTATAGAACAAGCTTCAAAAACTTAACCAATTTACAATAAACAGTTAATTTTTTGATGATTGAATGTCTGAAAAATAATATAGAAAAGCTGTTTCAATCTGAAACAGCTTTTCTATATTATTTTTCGTTAAGTATATTGCTTACATGATCAATCCATTGATAATCAGGGATTGTTTTGTCTATGTAATAATCCGGTTGAATCCCTTTTCCGTCAATGGCCATATCCGGAATACGGAAGCTTTTAGAGAGTGAATATCCGAGTTTAAATTCATTACAGGGAGAGGGAAGGAAATACATATTGGAGATATCCAAAACCCCAGCAGTTGTAGTTCCAAAAAGTTTTACTTTTTTACTTTGTTTAGCTGCCAGTAAAAACTCTTCTGCGGTACTGCCATTCCTTTCATTGATGATAATTCCTACATTTTTTGGATACGGTGAAATTTTATCCATTTTATTGATTCCTACTATATTTCCATCATCCTGCAGGCTTACAAACTTGCCTAAATTCTGACTTAACTTGTCGTAGGCTTTCTTTAGATATTCTCTTTCTTCAGCCGGGATTCCATATTTCTGATAATTCTCATAAAAGTCCAGCATTCTCTGGTTATTCAGCTTTGTAGAATAAAATTGTGTTCTTACGCTTCTGATAGGATTAGTGTAGAGATACGGAATGATTTTAGCAAAACTGTTGTCGCTTCCGCCGCCATTATTTCTGATATCAATGATCAGATTTTCTGTGCTTTCAATTTTAGATTGGTTAGCTGTAATCACGCTGTCTATATCTTTTTTCAAAGCTCCATTAAAGGAAGGAATTCTTAAAAGCAGGGTAGTTTTATTAATTTCTTTTAAAAAAGGCTTTTCTGCGCTGGCCGCTTCAAGATAAGTCTCAATATTTTCTTCTCTTTCAAATTTTGGAGAAACTCTTTTTAAGGTAAAATCATTGATTTCAAGATAATTCTTTCCAATAAATCGGACATTGGTTATTTCCTGTCCGGATTTGTCTCTTAAATAGTAAGTTCCTTTTGTTTTATCAGTAGTAAGGCTCAGTTTCAATTCATAGGGTTTCCAGTTTTCTGCTCCGGATTGGATAATAAAACCTTTATAAACATCTCCGATTTTTTTAATTCCTATAGTGTAAGGCTGAACTTCCCAGATACCTTCAATATCAGAATCCTTTTTAGATAAAATTTCTTTTTTAAATTTTTCAATATCTATTTTTACCGTTTCAGTTTTATTATTTTCGTGTGTTACTGGCTGAGGCTGCTGATTATCTTTTTCGATCATTTTAATAGAAAAATGACCGGCTCTGAAAAATTTAAGCCATTCATAAATAGTCTGAGTGCATTCAGTATCTGATTTTGTACTTTTAATCTTATTCAGAAAATCATTATTATGAGCCTGGTAGGCAGGAAGTCCTTTTTTATCGATTACATATTGGTATCCGGCATCATTTTCCTCAAATGTTTTTTTTACCCACTGAAAATTGCTTTCACAAGTACAGTTTTGAGCAAAGCTAAAAGAAGAAGTGGATAAAAAAATCAAAAAGAGTGTCTTAATTTTAAGCATACATGGTTTTTTAGTTTAATAGTTACAAATCTAACGATAAATATATTTTTTTATGATTTTTAAAGAGTATTTATTTAGCAAAACATTTTCCTTTTAGCTGTATTATCTGAACTTTTCAGCAATATAAATTTGAACGCTGCAACAATATTGAGCTTCCTGAAATCTTAGAAATTTGTACCAACATAAAAAAAGAATACAATGAGTAAAACAATTTTAATTACAGGTGCAGCAAGCGGATTCGGAAAGATTGCTGCATTTGATTTAGCAAAAAAAGGACACAAGGTAATTGCTACTGCACAGGTTTACCCGCAGATGAGCGACCTTATAAGAGAGGCAAAAGAACAGGGAGTAGAAATTACAGTAGACAAACTGGATGTTACCAATCCTCGTGATATTGCTTATATTCATGGGAAATATGATATAGATATTTTAATCAGCAATGCAGGAATAATGGAGGGCGGGCCTATTGCCGAGCAGCCAATCGATTTAATCCGTTCAATGTTTGATGTAAACGTCTTTGGTGGGTTGGAACTGGCGCAGGGATTCATCAAAAAATGGATAGATCAAAAGAAACCGGGGAAAATCGTATTTACAACTTCTATGGGTGAACTATGGACTGTTCCTTATGTAGCTGCTTATTGTGCATCAAAGCATGCTATGGGATCCATAGCTGAAGGTTTAAGAACAGAATTGGCTCAGTTTAATATTAAAATTGCTACCTGTAATCCGGGTGTTTTTGGAACAGGATTTAATGACCGTGGGGTAGATACTATTTCCCGTTGGTACAACCCTGAAACTAATTTTACACCACCTTCAGTTTTCGATGGTACTGCAGAATCATTAGCTCATCAGCTGGATCCACAGTCTATGGCAGAGGTGATTGTGAATGTAGCATTAGATGATGAAAGTCATTTCAGAAATGTACATCCAAAAGATACTGAAGATTTCGTAAAACAGCTTCAGGCAGATGCATGGACTGCAAAAAGCTAATATCATGGAACTGAATTATAAAACCGCTGAAAAAGCGCTGCATGGAGCAAAGGAAAAAGCGTTATCTATGAATATTCCTGTAAGCATTGTCGTGGTGGATGCCGGAGGACACCTGGTAGCATTGGCAAGACTGGACAGTGTTTATGGAGTGATTGATTTTGCAGTTAAAAAAGCAAAGACAGCAGTGATGTTCGGAGTAAACAGTGATGTGATGGGAGAAATCATTTCGGAAGCCGGGATTCACAGCTACGGTATGCTGAATTCAAATGATGGGCTTCTGACTATTGCAGGCGGTGTTGTCCTTAAAAACACAGAAGGAAAGATCATTGGTGCGATAGGCTCATCAGGCGGAACTCCCGAACAGGATAAAGAAATTGCAGAGGCGGGCGCTTTGGCTATTGCTTAAATTTCAGATATTTGTATCATGGAAAACACTTCTGAGATCATATTCGATAAACTGGTTTATTCATGTGCTTTTGAGTCCTACAGAGGTCACGAAGAATTCATTCCGGACCATTTTCTGGGATTTCAGATCTCCGGAGAAACACATGCTTTTCATGAGCAAGGTAAGACTGTGATTAAAGAAAATACAGTAGTTCTGGTCAGAAAAAATCAACTGATCAGGACTATTAAATATCCTTCAGCGCATGAAAAGTATCAGTTTATCTCCATCACGCTTGATGATGAAACGCTGAGACAGTATGCGGCTGAAAACAAAATAACTGTACATAATAATTCTCCAGGGAATCAGCGGTTGTTTTTTGAGCCTAACGATTTTTTTTCCAGCTATTTTACATCTCTTATTCCTTACATTAATAGAACACTGGAGATTCCTCCAAAATTATCAGCTTTAAAGGTGAAAGAAGCCATAGAACTCCTTTTGCTGAGTAATCCTGATCTTAAAAACCTGCTTTTTGATTTTTCAGAACCTCATAAAATTGATCTTGCGGAGTTTATGAACAAAAATTTTATGTTCAATGTATCGGTAGATGCTTTTGCCAAGCTTACAGGTCGCAGTTTATCAGGATTTAAAAGGGATTTTAATAAAACATTTCAGATGACACCCAAACAATGGCTGAAGGAAAAAAGATTAAAGGAAGCCTATTATTTAATTAAAAACAAGGATAAAAAGCCTTCAGATATTTATCTTGATCTGGGTTTTGAGAATTTATCCCATTTTTATTCTTCTTTTAAAAAGAAATTTGGCGTAACGACTACAGAAGTTTAGTATAAATCATTAAAAAAACACAATTTTTAATATTAGAGTTAATTAATTGTTGGAAAACGCAAAGACACAAAGAGAATTTGGCAGTGTAAATATTCTTAAGATGCAAAGATTTTATCTCCGATAAAATTTCAACCTACATAATCTCTCTGAGTTACACTTTTCTGCGTTTTTATGTTTTCCAACAATAATTTCTATTAAGGAATCATATTTTCAGCTTTTAATCTTTTAAAGACATCTGTAAAAGAATCTTCTGTACTGGTATAAGCTGTGAAACCAAGTTTTCTGCTTTTTGACATATCACACATCACTTCCAGAGGTCTCCCCAGATCCAGATCGGTATGCCATGCCGAAGAGAGACGGTTGAGATTTTTTTCTTTCAGATTGTATTTTTCTGCAATTGCAGTCCAGATTTCGTGGTCGTTTTCCAGTTCTTTTTCCAGAGGTTTTATCGTACCGTCAAAACCTTCAGCTTCTACACCAAACCAATCTGCCATCCTTTTCCATAACCATTTCCACCGGAAGACATCTCCATTGGTGATATTGAATGCCTGGTTCTTGGCCGATTCTGTGGTGGAAGCCCAAACCAATTGCTTAGCCAGAACTCTTGCGTCTGTTACATCCGAAACGCCATTCCATTGTGCCTCAGATCCCGGCCAGATAAATTTTCGTCCTATTTCCTTACAGATGCTGGCATACACAGCCAATGTGGTCCCGATATTCATCAGATTTCCCACGGCGTATCCAACAACCGTGTGTGGTCTGTGAATGCTCCATGTGAAGCCATCTCTTTCGGAAGCTTTGTACACTTCATCCTCCTGTGCATAATAAAAATTGGGAAGAGGAAGCCTTGGATGTTCTTCTCTGACAGGAGTTTCCGGTAAAACTCCTTTTTTAGCATAAGCCTCAAATGGGCCCAGATAATGTTTAAGTCCTGTAACCAGAGCCACATGTTTCACTGATTTTTTAGCAGATAAAACATTTAACAGATTTCTTACAAGCATACTGTTGACACGGATATTTTCCTCTTCAGTATCATTACGCATCCATGTGGTAAAGTAAATATGAGTAGGAGAGATTCCTTCCAGGGCTTCAGCAAGATTCTGTTCATTCATCAGGTCTGCCTTAACAGGATGAAGGCTCTGGATATTGGAGGTTGGATTTCTGGACAATCCATATGTTGTCCAGCTTTGAGCGATCAGTTCCTCAGCGAGGTTACTTCCTGTAATTCCGGTAGCGCCTACTACCAATGCAATATTTTCCATAAGTATTATAAAATTTCTTGTACAAAATTATGGATGATAAGAGGCTTTTATCCTTGATTTGGATCATGCATTCGGGTTGATCTGGATCAAGTGTTGTTTAAAGAATTCTTTTTACGGATTCTGCTTACGGTTTCAGGAGCAAGACCAAGATAAGAGGCGATAAGATTGTGAGGTACTCTTTTGATCATTTCAGGGTTCTTTTGTGCCAGTTGAAGATATTTTTCTTCAGCAGTATAACCGTTGGAAACAATGAGTCTGTAATCTTTTGTAACGAGGCTGTTCTGATATAAAATTCTGAAATAACGATCCATCACAGGAATTTGCAACAGCATTTTTTCATAATTTTCCAAGGTGATCATCAATACTTCTGTTTCCTCAACAGCATCAATATTCAGTACCGATTTTTCCTGATTGATAAAACTGTTGAAGTCTGAGATCCACCAGCCTTCAAAGGCAAACATATTGATGTGTTCATTTCCTTTTTCATCCGGAAAATAAGATTTTAACAGACCTTTGCTTACAAAAGACAACGATTTGCAGATATCTCCTTCCTGAAGAAGATATTGTTTTCTACGAAGTTTTTTAAGGGTAAAGAAAGTCTGAACCTGATTTTTCTGTTCGTCAGTAATATCAACTTTATTCTCGATATGGGAAAGCAGAACCTCAAACATCAAATAAATATTTTATCAAAAATACCACTTTCAACTGCAACTGGAGCTTTATTTTTCAAAATCATAGAGATTGATTCCTATTTCTTCATTTTTAATTTTTACGACTCTTGTATCCAGCGGATATATAATGAATTCCGCTGCTCCCTGGATTTCTGCCTCTAAAAGATGTCCGGCCAAAGCGGTATAATCTTCTCTTCCCAACGTAATGTGAAGGTGTAGAGTCGGTTTCCCTTCTATCTCAGAGATATTTCCGGAGATATTGGTGACCTCCATCTGTTCTTTAAAAGTCTTATCCACATATTTTTTGGTTGCAGGATTAAAGAATCGTAGAGTAGCTTCACTCACAGCCCCTATACCGGTCACTTCTCCTGCCTGAATATTTTGGTTTTGAATAAAGTCCGTTAAAGCTTCTGCAATATTAGAACGGTTGTCAAGACTGACGATGTAGATATGATCCACTTTTCTTGCAGACCAATGGTTTCCTTTGTAATTCATGATCTCCTTATTTATCCTATTGTTTTTAAATAATTGATGATCCCGATAACATCATCCTGACCAAAGCCTTTGTCGTGTGCATTTTGATAGGTTTGAATCAAAGCTTCGGATAAAGGATAATCAGCGCCTGCATTTTTAGCAAGAAGAATATCTTTCAGCATCAGATCAAGAGCAAATGCCGGAGCATATTGGTCTGCTATTAATAAAGATGTTTTTACTTTGGTAGCAACGCTTCCACTGGCACTTTCATTGATTATTTCCAGCATATCAGACCTTTCAATGCCTAATTTTCCGGCCAGTAAAACAGTTTCTGCCAGTCCCTGATAAATGGTGGAAAGAAAATAATTGATAGATAGTTTTCCTGCGATTCCTTTTCCGTTTTCACCCAAATGTTTCACAGATTTCCCCATTTTCAACAGATAGGGCATAGCGCGCTGGATGTCTTTTTCTTCACCTCCAGCCATAATGATTAGCGTCCCTTCTTGTGCAGGTTGAGTACTGCCTGCTACAGGAGCATCAATAAAGGAAGCTTCTTTTATTTTCAAGGCAGCTGCAGTTTCTTTTGAGGCTTCCGGGGAAATAGTACTCATATCTATAAAGAGTTTTCCTTGAATATCTAAAGAAAGAATTTCCTCATATACGGCTTTTACAGCACTGTCGTTGGTCAGCATTGTGAATATAATATCGTTGTTTTGTACCAGATCTTTAATTTGGGTATAGACTGAAGACTTCTCTTCAAAATCCCTGGCTTTTTCAGAAGTTCTGTTGTAAACCGAAAGTGGAAATCCTGCTTTTTCAATATTCTTTGCCATAGGGTGGCCCATATTTCCTAGTCCGATGAACCCGATTTTTTCCATTGTTATATTTTTATGTAGTTATTAATTAAGTTTTATGTTGTGAAGCTCCTGAATGAAAAGGAGTTATCTGAAGATCTATAAATAAGATTGTAAAATACGCATATTTTGCAGCAAAATATCTACCAAATAGCTGATTTACCAAATTAAGTTTTAATTATATTTTTATGTATAAGCTTTTAAAACCGGATAAACTTTCAGAAATTTGCAGCAAATAAGAATCAATGAAGATTGTAGATATAGAGAACTGGAACAGAAAAGAGCATTTTGAATTTTTTTCTAAAATGGCAAGCCCTTATTTTGGATTTACAACAGAGGTAGACTGTACAAAAGCGTATGACACAGCGAAAGAAAAAGGATATTCTTTTTTTGCCTATTATTTTCACAAGTCTATGGTCGCAATTAATACTGTGAATGAATTAAAACTGAGAATTATCGATGGTCAGGTAATACAGTTTGATACGGTTCATGCCGGCAGTACGATTGGAAGACCGGATGGGACTTTCGGATTTTCATTTACTCCTTTCTCAGAAGATTTTGAAACCTTCAATGAAACGCTGCAGGAGGAAATAAAAGGAGTGCATCAGACTTCAGGATTAAGATTAAGCAATGGAAGACTGGGAAAAGACCACGTAAGACACACGACTATTCCATGGAATTCCTTCAGTGCTATATTACACCCTACAGATTTTAATACTACAGAATCAGTCCCTAAAATTGCTTTTGGAAGATTCAATATCCGTGACGGCAGAAAGTATCTTCCAGTTTCTATTGAAGCCCATCACGGATTGGCTGATGGTCTTCATCTTGCCAAATATCTGGAGGAATTTCAAAGACAGCTTGATCAGTAGAGGATTATAGAGTTTGAAGAAAATAATACATATATTGTTCAACAAATAATTAAAGCCGGATCTCTCCGGCTTTTACTTTTAATAATAAATCTTTCGTTTTTCTATTTTCACAATCTGGTCTTTCTCCATCTGCTTTATGGTCCGTATAACTGTTTCTACACGTAATCCGGTGAGTGATGCCAGCTGCTGGCGGGTAAGAGGAATCTGGAAAGAATAAAGCGTTTTATCTTCATGATAACTTTTCAGGTAATCCATCAGCAGTTTCAGTTTACCAACGGGATTTTGGAAAGAAAGATTATACAGCATGATATATTTGTAATACATTCTTTCAGCAAGACATTCGTAAATATTGAGTGAAATTTCAGGGTTACTTTTGATCAGGTCCAAAAAATTCTGCTTCGACATTTTGTAAATAACGGAATCTTCTATCGCTACAGCATTCATAGGATAAGGCCGGTCTACAAACAGTAGAGATTCACCAAAGCTGTGGCCGTCTGAGAATATATTCTGAATAAACTCTTTGCCGTCTTCCGTATAATTATTGAGTTTAATTTTCCCTTTTTTAATCTGATAATAATGGGATGGGAGCTCTTCTTCATGAAAGATTATCTCGCCTGTATGATAAGTTCTGGTTTCCACTCCAAAAGAAATTAATAAACTATCAATAATCATAGTTGTGATTTTATTTATAAAATAAAGGAACATCAATTTTATTGATTTCTCTTATCATGTGGTACCATTCACATACCACATATATTCATTTTTTACACATGCATAGCCCGGAAAACATTGACTGAGATCATAAAAAGTAAAGGCAATAACCCACTACATTTACATCCCACCAAAAATTAATGCGTAAATAAAGGGAAACAGGCTGATAAAAGCAGTTAAGATATTTTTGTTTAAAATATAACGTGGTATCTATGTGGTACGCGGTTTTTATAAAATTTTAATCATTTTTTCTTTCTTTGCCAGTATAAAAATGTAATAAAATTCATAGGTGTGATTTTTTTAACACAATCATTCAATAAATACAAACCATACGTTATGAATTGTTGTATTATAGTAATGAAAACCAATAAAATTTTGAATACATAAAAATTATTTTGTTCCCGATATTAAATTAGCAAAAACCATATTGAGCAGAGAAAAAAATGACTTTGTACAGATTCACAAAAGATGTGGTATCTGAAATGCGTAGAGATGAGAAAGTATTATGAAAAATAGAAAAACTGAACCCAATTTAGAGGATTTGAAACAGAAAATTCTTGTACAAGACGAAATTATGGCCCTGGCCAAAGCAAATTCCCCTCGTCTGCTGAATAAATTCAGACTGGTTCATCCTGATTTTTTTAAAAAGTTATCTGCTATACAGCCAGCCCTTAAAAATTCTGAACTGATCTTTTGTATTTATCTTAAGCTCAATATGACCACTAAGGAAATTGCAACCTGTATTTTTGTAACACCCAAAGCGATACAAAACAGAAAAAACAGGATCAGAAAAAAACTCAACATTCCTTCTGAATTTGATATTTATAAATGGTTTAATGAAATTTAAACCATTTTTTTTATTTAAATTTCTATTACCGCTTTATCCAGATCATGATAGAGAAGAATTTTCCAACGGCTTTCTCTTGCTTCCTTTTCCCATTTAAGGCGTAATTCCATGGCTTTTCTGCCATCGAAATCACTTTTATAGGCTAAATGGTATTTTAAATAAGAGGCCTGCGGAAGATCATCAGCCCCATAGAAAACAGTTTCTCCATTTTGCCTGATCCAGAAAACCTGCATAAAAGGAGTGTGTCCTCCTGCCACTTCATAGGAAATCTCATCTGTGATTTGTCCCTTGTCTTCATTCATCCAGATAATATTGGGAAGCTGAATCAGCTGTTCCAAAATAGTAAAATCAAAAGAAGGATTACCTTTCTTTTCCATGGCAAAATCCAGTTCACGTTTCTGTATATAAATCTGGGCATTCGGAAAAGTGGCTTCAAAACCATTATCAGTAGCGGTTACTGCACCTTCAATATGATCTTTGTGAAGATGGGACAGCAATAGCTTTGTGATTTGATCAGGATGAATATTTTCTCTTTCCAGAATTTCTGAAATAACAGTTGCTCCGGACTCATTTTTCCAGCCAATTCCGGCATCCAAAAGAATATAATCATTTTCAGTGATGATAAGAAAAGGCTGTACAGACATTTTGATTCCACCAACTTTATCAAAATTTTCTTCTGTTAAAAGAGTGAAGTCTTTGGTTTTGCTTGCTGAGAAATTGCCTTCTTTGAGCGGAATGATTTTCATGCTGCAAATTTCCTTAATATTTCTAACATTCAAAAGGTTTTCCATCGATATATATCATCAATAAAAACAATCATACAGACAGGGTGTTGAAATCATTCTACTTACCGCAGAATCCTGTATTATTCTTAGAAATGTAAAGACACAGGAAGAATAATTTCTTTTTTTAATGATTATCTTTGATCTCTTAAAAATCTGACGGATGCATTATGATCTGCCGTCAGACCCCTTTCAATTCAAATAAAAACTTTATACGTAATGCAGGAGAGTTCTTCCCAAGGTATTTCCCGGACTGTTATCTGGCTTATGGCCGTTATTTCCGGACTGGTAGTTGCCAACAATTATTATAATCAGCCTTTACTGGCACTTATTTCAGAAGAGCTGCAGGTTTCTGAGAGCGCAGCAAGTAAAATTTCTGTACTTACTCAGATCGGTTATGCATTGGGACTGTTGCTGATTGTCCCGTTGGGTGATAAGTTTTTCCGTAAGAAATTGATTTTAATAGACTTGTTTCTTGTTTTTGGATCCCTTTTGTGGATGACCTTTGCCACTCAATTGTGGATGCTGTATGCTGCCAGTCTGCTGATTGGAGCTACATCGGTTATTCCACAACTGTTTGTTCCTATTGCAGCAGAACTTTCATCAGATAAAGAAAAATCGGCCAATATCGGATTGGTAATGTCCGGACTGTTACTGGGAATTCTTCTTTCCCGTTTTGTAGGAGGTATAGTAGGTGAAGTCTGGGGCTGGCGAGCGATGTTTGGTATTGCGGCAGGACTTATGATCCTGGTATGGCTGGCTGTATATAAAATGCTTCCTGAGCTTTCACCTAATTTTAAAGGAACTTACAAAGAGTTGATGCGTTCTGTTGCTCAACTTGCCAGAACACAACCCGTTCTTCAGCTGGCATCTTTCCGCGGGGCAATGGCATTTGGGTCTATGTGTGCATTGTTTACAACTTTGGTTTTTCACATGGAGAAACCACCTTTTAATGCCGGATCATCTGTTGTAGGAAGTTTTGGATTAGCAGGAGCTGTAGGTGCTTTAGCTGCCGCAAAAGTGGGAAAGCTTCAAAAATATCTGGATATTAACCGCATTATATTATATTCTTTATTGATCGTTATCGGAAGCTGGGGCTTTACTTATTTTGCCGGAGAAACCTATTGGGGACTCATTGTAGGAGTAATTCTTGTAGACCTTGGGGTGCAGTCCAGCCATATTATGAACCAGACCAATTATTTTCTGATCAAATCAAATGCTGTAAACAGACTGAATACAGTGTATATGGTGTCTTATTTCATCGGAGGCTCACTCGGAACCTGGCTGGCATCCGTTGCATGGCAAAAGGCTCAATGGAGCGGCGTATGTCTTGTAGGAACGGTATTTGGGGTATTGGCTTTGATCGCTCATATTTTGTTTTCAAAAAGGGTAAATAGAGCAAACGCAGAGATGTAATTGTTATATTTCTAAGACGTTTAAGGATCGGGATTTTATCTTTGATAAAATCCCGATCCTTTTATTTTCAAACCTATTTAATTTCGAAATCTCTTATTCTTCAATTGTTTCCAGTGCAAGCATCATTTCCCTATGCTTTCCTCCCCATTCATCAAGCTGTTTCCATATAGGGATCAGCTCCCGGGCAATATCTGTAAGCTCATAATCTACTCTTGGAGGAACTTCTGCATAAACAGTCCTTTTTACTAAGTTTTCTTTTTCCAATTCTCTCAGCTGTAGGGTAAGCATTCTTTCCGTTATTCCTGAAATAGAGTTCCTAAGTTCGCTGAAACGTAATTTTCCGTCTTTTAGTTTGTTTAAAATAATCAGTTTCCATCGGCCTCCGATTTTACATACAGCATAGCTCAGGTCACATCCTTGTATATACTGTCTGTTGATATTATTCGTCGAATTTTCTTTTAGCTTTCCCATTACTTACAAATTTGTTAGTACCATACATTTAGCTGTATACAGTGCAAATGTAAGGTTTGAGATTTAATTTTGCACGTAGAAAGCAGAAAATATGCGGCAGTAAGGAACAATAGCGCTCACGTTCCCTGCAAAAACAATAGTAACTTAAATAAAAAATGAAAATGCAGTTAACCTCTAATATAACACAGATTTTAAATCATTTAGAAAAAATACAACCTTTCAATTCACAGGATTCTTTAGACGGAGCCCGTAAATACCTTGAAACAATGTCTCTTCAGCTTAGTGGTAAGAAAGAATCCGTTTCAATGATCGAAGAATTGGATATCCAACAGGAAAACCATCAGATTCCCATTCGGATTTACCGTCCTAACGGAAAGGATGTTCAGAATTCATCGGCTATTATTTATATTCACGGAGGCTGGTTTATAGCTGGAGGATACGAAACCCATGATGCGGTAGTCCGTAAACTGGCTAATAAAACCGGATCTGTGGTTATTTTTATAGATTACCGTCTTGCTCCGGAACATCCTTTTCCAGCGGGCTTAAACGATTCTCTTGACGGTATAAAGTGGGTAATAGCCAATGCAGAATCTTTAGGAATAGATCCTGACAAAATAGGAATTATAGGAGACAGTGCCGGCGGAGCATTGGCTACTGCTGTTTCTACCCAAATGGGCAAACATTTGAAATTTCAGGTGTTAATTTATCCTGCAGCCGATAATCAGCTTAGTTCAAAATCATGGGAAACGTATGAAAACGGACCGGTTCTTAATAAACAGGGGGGTATAGAAGCATGGGACTGGTATCTTCCCAACGAAGAAAAAGATAATCCTTTGGCGATTCCTGTCTTAATACAAGATTTTAAAGAAACTCCACCTACTTTAGTCATTCTTGCAGAACATGATCCTTTGCTTGATGACGGAAAACAGCTTTCTGAAAATATGAAAAATGCAGGCGTTGCACTTACAACAAGTTTCTACAAAGACATGGTTCACGGATTTATGCATATGGGAGAAATTCTGGAAGAAGTAGAGTCTGCCGTAAGTGAAATGGCTGCTTTTGCTCATCAAAATTTAAATTCTGTTGGAGAAAAAGTATAATGAAAAAATACGCATACATTGGATGTCTGGGGTTTATAGCCGTTATTACAACAGAATTTGGGGTCATCGGAATTCTTCCACAAGTTGCAGAACATTATAAAATCAGTATAGACAAAGCGGGGTATCTGTTGAGTGCTTTTGCATTAATTATCGCTCTTACAGGACCTTTCATGACCTTACTTACCTCAGGTTTTGATCGTAAAAAAATAATGCTTACAGCCATTTTCATGTTTCTGATAACAGGATTTGTGTCTTCTTTTTCACCTCCTTTCTGGCTACTGATGCTGGTTAGGATTTTACCGGCATTTCTCCAGCCTGTATATATTGCAACAGCGTTATCTGTGGCCGTCTCCCAGGCTGATGACCGGAAAAAAAATGAACTGATGGGAATTGTATTTAATGGAGTTGCCATTGCTATGGTTACAACGGTTCCTTTTGCCACATGGATTGCGGGGCTTTGGTCCTGGGAGTACTCATTTATGATACAGACTGCAGTAAGTCTGATTGCTTTAGCAGTCATTTACTTTCTTCTTCCTGCGATGCCTGTAAAAGAGAAAAAATCTTATGGAAATCAGGTCAGAATCCTGAAGCAGCTTCCATTTATTCTGAGTACACTGGCTAACTTTTTCATGATTACCGCATGGTTTTCTACCTACAGCTATTTTGCAGATTATCTGAATAAAGCCAAAGGGATGGATATTTCAATGGTAAGCTATATGCTTTTGTTATTTGGAATTATTGGAGTGATAGCTAATGGAATTGCCGGGAAAATGCTTAATAGAAATGTGGCAGGAACTACCGCTATCTTTCTTTCCGGAACCATTCTGGTACCCATTCTTCTCTATTTTTCTGATGGAAATTTATGGGCAACGATTGCCGTTATCGGAATCTGGGGATTTCTGTATTCACCTAGCTTTCTGAATGCATCTACCTATATGATCTCTTCAGCACCGGAATCACTGGAATTTGCTAATAGTCTTGCCACATCGTTCGGAAATCTGGGTGTGACAGTGGGAACTACAATCGGAGGATGGATAATCGTTACAAAAGGAGTAGAGTATATTCCATGGATAGGTGTTGTTTTCGGGCTTCTTGCATTTCTGATGATGATCTTAAGAGGGATATTCGAAAAGCGCAGCCAGGTATTGTCCAGCTGTCAGAATTAAACTGTAATAATTTTTGTTACATTAAATAAAATACATTACCTTTGTTCTATTAATTTGAATTAAAATTAAATACAATGAAAATAGAAATCTGGTCGGACGTAATGTGTCCGTTTTGTTATATCGGAAAAAATAATTTTGAACAGGCTTTAAACAAGCTGCCTTTCAAAGATGAAGTAGAAGTGGAGTGGAAAAGTTTTCAGCTGGATCCAACTTTAGATCAAAAAAAAACTCAGGATACTATTCAATATTTTAGAGAAAAGAAAGGAGTTCCTGAAGCTCAGGCTACACAAATGCTTAGTCAGGTTACCCAGATGGGAAAAGAAGCCGGAATTGATTTTGATTTTGGAAAAACTCTGATTACCAATACTTTCAGTGCCCACAAATTGCTTCATTTGGCTAAAAAGCACAATAAGTCCAATGAAATGGAAGAGGCATTATTTATCGCTCATTTTATTGACGGAAAAAATGTAGGAGATACTGAAGTTTTGGTTGCTCTTGCAGAAAATTTAGGAATTGATAAAGAGGAGGCAAAACAGGCGGTTACAACAGATAATTTGGATTATGAAGTCAATCAGGATATTCAGGAAGCAAGAAACAATGGGGTTTCCGGAGTTCCTTTCTTTGTTCTGAATGGTAAATATGCAGTTTCCGGAGCTCAGCCTGTAGAAGCGTTTGAAAATGCACTTCAGCAGACTTACAAAGAAACCGTAAGTCCATTTAAGGATCTTTCCGGTGGCAGCGGAGCTTCCTGTGATGCTGACGGATGCAGTATTTAAGATAACAGAACCCCAAAACAAATAAATTGTTTTGGGGTTTTTAATCTAATATATTAGAAGAAACGTATCTTTGTAATGCAGTGCCACAGCTGTATAAATCTGATTTCTCAATGATAAAAATTAACAACGAAACTCACTATTCAATTGATGACACCCTTTTTGTTTTTGCATTGGATTCTGAAGCAGGAACCGTATTTAATGACAAAAATAAATTAATTACAGGCATCGGAAAGGTAAACGCCGCCATCGAATTAACCAAAGAAATTCACGCAAGAAAACCTAAACTGATTGTAAATTTAGGTTCTGCAGGAAGTAAAGGATTTCACAAGGGAGAAGTAGTATGCTGTACAAAGTTCATCCAAAGGGATATGGATGTAAGAGGACTTGGATTTAAATTGTATGAAACCCCTCTATCCGGAGTTCCGCCTGTATTGGAATATGGTCTTAAAATGGATACTTTGAAAGAAGGAATTTGCGGCAGTGGTGACAGTTTTGAAATGAACCACTCCGAAACCGATTATAATATTGTAGACATGGAAGCCTATCCACTGGCATTGATTGCTCAAAAGGAAAAGATCCCGTTTCTATGCTTGAAATATATTTCTGATGATGCCGGAAGTGACGCTGCAGACGATTGGAGCGTACAGGTACATCTGGCTTCTGAAGCTTTTAAGAAAATTCTTTTCTCATAACATTTATTCTTACGATCATGAGTTCAATTATCATAAACAAAGCGGTGGCTGAAGACTTAGAAACTTTACAAAGCTTAGGAATTCAGACCTTCTCAGAAACATTCGCTGAAGATAACACAGAAGAGGCTATGAAAAAGTATCTGGAAGAAAGCTTTAATACTGAAAAGATAAAATCTGAGTTGAATAATCCTGACTCCTCTTTCTATATTGCCTGGGAAGAAGACAATCCGGTAGGTTACCTGAAAGTCAATTCCGGCAAAGCGCAGACAGAACTTCAGGACGAAACCAGCCTGGAAATTGAAAGAATCTATGTGAAGAAAAGCCATCACGGGAAAAAAGTAGGACAGCTTCTTTATAATCAGGCTTTAGATACTGCTCAGCAACTTAAAAAAACTTATCTGTGGCTGGGTGTATGGGAAGAAAATCTGAGAGCTTTACATTTCTACAGAAAAAACGGATTCGTTGAATTTGATAAACACATTTTCAGACTTGGAGAAGAAGAACAGACTGATCTGATGATGAAAAAAACATTGGATTAAACCTTTTTTGCCCACAGATAGCACAAATTTTCAAAGATAATTGCGTGTTAGGATAAAATATTACCAAATGAACATTTCAGAATTTGTAAAGCATATCAATCAGTATTATCCTTTATCCAAAGAAACGATTCAGGATTTACTGGATATCTGTACGGAAGAATACTATCACAAAAATGATCTTCTGCTGGAATCCGGTTCTATGGCAAGGTATTATTATTTTATCAAATCAGGATTGATAGGGTATTATACAGTAGATGAACAGGGAAATAATATTTATAAAATTTTCTTTGAAGAAAACAGTTTTGCAGCTTCTACAGCCGCCATTATAAAAAATGAACCGAGCGATTTCAATATTATTGCACTGGAAGACTGTTCAGTGATACAATATCCTGCAAAAGCCTATCGTGAACTACTTGAAAAGCATCATGATCTGGCTCTTTTTCATATGTATTATCTGGAAAAAAACTGGGTAGTGAAAAAAGAACCTTTGGAAGTTTCCCTGAAATACGAAACTGCAAAAAAAAGATATTTACAGTTATTTGAAAATAAATCATTGTATAACAGATTAAAACAGCATCATATTGCTTCTTATCTTGGAATAACGCCTACACAGCTTAGCCGGATCAAGAAGGATTTAAATTAAAAAGCTTCAACATATGTTGAGGCTTTTTTTCTTTTTCTGTTGCAATTTTGTTTTATCATAAGATCATTGGTACATTATATGTTTTATAATAAAAACCTTTGATTATCATTAATTAAACCTTTTTTAACATGAAGAAGCTCATCAAAATTGTATTTGTGCTGGCTGCATTTATCCCATTATCAGCACAAAAAATTATTCATCAGGAAATTTTCAGTCCGAAAATGAATAAAAAAATCAAAACAGTTATCATTACACCCAATCTTCAGCCTAATATGAAGTATCCGTCTGTCTATATTCTTCATGGTTTCAGCGGTAATCCGGACAGAATTATGAAACAGGATATTCCTGATCTGGTTAAAAAAGCTCAGGAATTGAAAACAATCTATGTACTTCCGGATGGAAATTACAGTTCGTGGTATGTAGACAGCCCGGTTGTTAAGGATTCTCAATATCAGACTTTTATCGGAAAAGAACTGGTAGAATTTATTGATAAAAATTATCCTGTGAAATCTGAGAAAAAATTCCGGGGAATTATGGGATGGAGTATGGGCGGCTATGGGGCAGCCAATATTGGAGTTACTTATAATAAGACATTTGGTATTGTAGGAAGTTCTTGTGGAGCTCTGGATTTCAATTCGTTTGGGGAAGGATATCAGAAATATATGGTGAATAAAGTTCTGGGGCCACTGGAATCGATCAATCCCATTTTTCTTACTGACAGCAAAATAAAATTAATGACCGAGGCTGGACAGCAATATATTTTCGATTGCGGTACAGAAGACACTCAAATGATCAACATGAACAGAAATTTTCATAAAAAACTGACAGAAATGAAGATCCAGCATCTCTATACCGAATCTTTGGGAGGCCATGTTCCAGAATATTGGAGCAGATCATTGTCTGAGCAATTGTCTTTATTTGATAGATTTTTTAAACAGTAATTGTCACAAAAAAGCAGTTTAAACTTTTACATTAATTATTTTTAACCACAAAAGACACAAAAGTTTTTAATACTTAAATTTTTAGAGCCAATTTTTATGCATAATAAGTACACCTAAGTTTTGCGAAAATCTTTGATTTTCATCTTAATGTGAGCCTTTCTACAGCATTATTTTAACTTACTTAATTAAACTAAATTGTTTTAATATAGAAGCTTTTGTGACTTTTGTGGTTTTGTAAAGTTTTTAAAATTTATAAAAAATCCTTTTTGAGCCAGGCCCAAAAAGGATTTACGATTGATTGATGTTCAAAATGCTAACTAACCAGCATATTAAAATTGTTGAAAGTTTTTACCCAAATGCTCTTCTATAACGAAGAACGGATCTTCCGTAAGGGTATGAGCTCTCATATCAATAAGGCTCACTTTACTCATCATACGAAGCATAATTCTTCTCTCACACGGATATTCTATTCCGTCAATATTTCTTACTCCTGCCCGGAAAGCAGATCTTCCGTGAGCACATAAGTGATTATTAACCAGAATAACATCACCTGCCTGAGGTGTAAATCCCGAATAAATCAAGTGTCTGGCTTCTTCCCAGAACTCATGCAGTGTACTTTGCGCTTCATCCGATTGTCTTATGCTGGAATTGAAAAGCTGTTCCGCAGCATCAAATCGCATAAACGGAAGACTATAATTTCCATACAAAACAGAATCTAATGTCTCTTCTTCACTATTTCCCGTTTCCAGGTTGGCATCTTTCGGGATTTTATAAATACGATCAAAAAGAGGTCTGTAATTTTCACCGATAGACTCATGAGAGCGGATTGAGTAAAGAGTAGAAGGAACCTGTTCTTCATTTCTCACATACATAAAGCTTAAATAATCAGCCTGATGTTTCAGAAAAGCATCTTCGGTATGTACGTACAAATCTGTTGAAGATCCCGATCCTGTCTGTGTTTCTTTCATCTTTTCATCAGGAATGATGGCATGGATCAATCCACCTCCTTTACGCTGTGAATAATATTGTACAGGCTTTGATGGCAGCGCTCCATGAATAAGAGCACACGCAAAACCATATAAATTAAATTTTGAATAATCTGCCGACTGCCAATTGGAAGGCGTAGAACCTATATTCTCCTGATCTATATCCATTAATCCGGTAAAGATCAATGCACCATATTGATTTTTTGAAAAGTCACTTGCAAAATCAGCCGCTAAATTTAAAATTCTCTCTGGTAAAAAATAAGACGCCAGCTGATGTACATGCTTAATAAAATCACGGTTTTCATATGTTTCATACTTTTTCTGAAGATGGAGTGCCGCATCTTTTATCATTCTTCTCTCCTGTGAGGTGACCTCTATGACCGTAGGAAGCAGTTTTACCACTGTTGAACAGTCTTTATCTAAAATTTCTGTAGAATTCATTAAAAAAAAATTTGGTGTTAACTAATAATTTTTATATTTGTTTTTAATTATTCTAAATAATAATAACCGAGTCAAATTTATGAATAATTACTCAACCACCAAACAAAATTTAAAAAAAATGTAAAAAATAAAAACCTGACTATCAGATATATATAATCGTATATCAAAAAAAACCACAACAACTCACAGATTTAAAAAATCACATTACAAAACTTTTATGAACAACAATTTAATTT
The DNA here is from genome assembly GCF_052044565.1 of Chryseobacterium sp. 22543. Taxonomy (NCBI): domain Bacteria; kingdom Pseudomonadati; phylum Bacteroidota; class Flavobacteriia; order Flavobacteriales; family Weeksellaceae; genus Chryseobacterium; species Chryseobacterium sp. 22543. The sequence continues at coordinate 524,028 of NZ_JBQENH010000003.1, read as the reverse complement.
CCCTAGAAGAGCTCGCAAGCACAACTTCACCTCACATTTCGGGGAATTTTGGGAATATTTTTCATCCAGACAATTATGATCATTATCGTAATGCTGTCAACAGTACTTTAGACCTGGTTCAGGAATTCCTTTACAGAAACAACAAGCCTTTCAGTGGTATAGAAGCCAAAACAATGAAAGGAATGGTACAGCAGATCGACCTTAATCAAAAACTTTCCAATTATAATGAGCTTCTGACGGAAGTAGACGAAATCTATGTAAAACATGCCACAGCTTTTCACCTTCCTCAGTATGTAGCTCACCTTAACTGCCCGGTAGTTATTCCCGCATTGGCAGGAGAAATCCTTGTAAGTGCTATCAATTCTTCACAGGATACTTATGATCAGAGTGCCGGTGGAACATTCATGGAAAGAAAACTGATTGACTGGACTGCGGGTCAAATTGGATATAATACGAGTGAAAGCGATGGCGTTTTCACAGCAGGGGGCTCACAGAGCAATTTAATGGGATTGGTCATGATGCGTGACTGTTTCTCCCATAAAAGATATAATCACAATATTAAAATGGATGGTCTGCCAGCAGAGGCGAGCCGTTTCAGGATATTTGTTTCAGATAAATCTCACTTCAGCAATTTGAAAAATGCTTCTATTATGGGACTGGGTGAGAAAAGTATTGTTAAGGTTCCTACCGATGAAAGATTCCGTATGGACATTTCTCTTTTGAAAAAATACATTAAAAGAGAAGAACAATTAGGAAATATTCCAATTGGAATCGTGGCTACCGCAGGAACAACAGACTTTGGAAATATCGATCCATTAGAAGATATCGCAAATATTGCAGAGCATTATAACATTTGGATGCACGTAGATGCAGCTTATGGTTGTGCTTTATTATTAAGTGATAAATACCGTAACCTGATTAATGGTATTGAGAGAGCAGATTCCGTAACGATTGATTACCACAAATCATTCTTCCAACCCATCAGTAGCAGTGCCTTTATTGTTAAAAATAAAAAAGAACTGTTGATTCTTAAACATCACGCCGATTATCTGAATCCGAAAGAAATGGATGAAGAAGAAATTCCGGCACAGATCAATAAATCTATTACGCAGAGTACCCGAAGATTTGATGCTTTAAAACTTTGGTTTACCATAAGAATGATGGGAAGAGAGCAGCTGGCAGAATATACAGATACCGTTATTGATCTTACCAAGGATGCGGCCGCAATGATTACTGAAGATGCAGATTTTGAACTTCTTTCAGATTCGGATTTAAGTGTTCTTGTTTTCAGATATGTAAATCCGGAAATCAGTGATCTGAACGCCCTGAATCAATACATCAAGATGAAACTTTTCTACAGCGGAGAAATCCTTGTAGCAAGTACAAAAGTGGATGGTAACTTCTATCTGAAGTTTACGTTCCTGAACCCGATTACGACGACTGAAGACATTCATCAAATTCTCACCACAATCAAAAAACATGGAAAAGACTTTAATTCAGAAAAATAAAACGGGAGCCCGGGAAATTACCCTCAGAATTCTGCTGAACGGAATGCTGAGAGAACTGGGAAACGGAAAATTCTATCAGGGAGTTCCGAAATATGATCTTCTTACAGCAAAAGCTCTTCAGAACAGCAATTATTCGCTGTATATGAGGTTTGAAATGAAGAAAAGCGGGCTATTTTTATTTGCTCCGGTTTCTTATCGTTCTGAGACCCTTTTTCATGAATACGAACCTGTTTTATGGGCTGTAGACCACAAAAATCAAGAGGTTTTTGAAGTTAATGATGAAAAACTGACTGAACTGGTTTACAAAGAGTTTTCTGAGACGACTAACGAAAGTGGATTCAGGCAATTTGTGGAAAGAATTCAGAGCAGCTTAAGAAATCTTGAATTAACGACAGAAGCATGCCTTCAGGACGATCAGCTTTTAACATATTCTTTTCTTGAATCTGAACAAATGCTTCCTGCAGGACACAATCTGCATCCTTTCACCAAATCAAGAATGGGCTTCTCTGAAGAAGAACAGTTTTTATATGGCCCTGAATTCGGTAAAGGATTTCAGCTGGATTATTTTCTGATTCACAAAGACTGTATCACGGAAAAATCTCTTCCGGGGATTTCAGCAAAAGAAATCTTCGAAAAATGGACTTCCTTACCGGAAAGCTACGATTTTGAAAACACAAATGATTTTTATATCGTTCCATGCCATCCATGGGAAGCAAAGTATCTTCTATCAACCGAAGAATACCCTGAAATGCTTGGATCCGGGAAAATTATTCATATCGGACCACTGGGTGAAGATTTTTATGCAACATCTTCTATCAGAACGGTATACAATCCGGACTTCAGCTGGATGCTGAAATTTTCTCTGCATGTTTTAATGACAGGCTCTGTAAGAACAAACAGCTTAAAAGATCTCAACAGAGGATATGCTTCCGCAATCTGGTGGCAGCATGAAAAAGCCTCATTTGAAAAAACCTTTCCCAACTTTAAATTATTGCTGGAACCTTCCACATTAAGTGTTCATTACGAAGGAAAGAATATGGACAGTCTGAATATACTGCTCCGTGAAAATCCTTTTTCAAATGAAGATAAAGTCATTTTATTAGCAAGGCTTTGCCAGGATGAATCTACAGATGGATTCAATTTTACGACCCATTTCTTTAAGAATGTGGCGAATCAGCTGGGTATAGATGCTGAAAAAGCAGCAATTATCTGGTTTGAAAAGTATGTGAATCTATTGCTTTCCCCTTTAAACAGATTGTTCAATCAATTAGGGATGGCTCCGGAAGTTCATCAGCAAAACCTTCTTGTTCAGCTTGATCATCAGCTTTTACCGCAGTCTATCTACGTAAGAGACGGACAGGGATATCTTATTAAAGACAGTTTCAAAGAACAATATCAAAACCTGATTAAAGATTATCCTGAAGTTGAAGATCTTTTCATCAGAGATGAACGCCTTCTGGATATTGTTTCCCATCATCTTTTGGTAAGCAATCTGAGTGCTTTGATCTCATCAATAGGTAAAACAGGGTTGGTTAAAGAAAGAAAACTGATCCATATTCTGTACAGAGAATTTGAAAACCTTCATGAATCTGAGCCTTCTTCATTGACAGATTATGCATTGAATCAAAGATATTGGGCAGTAAAATCAAACCTTCAGTCGGCGGTGTCTGATGTAGATGGCGGAGTGAATGCGGCCTCTATTTCTTATGCTAAAGTTCCAAACCTTCTTCATAAACATTTCTTCTCAGATCAATTGATCCATCCTCAGGGAAAAGAAGTTTTCTTTAAAAGATATTTCCAGAAAGAAGATGTAACCATGAGTATGCGTCCTATAGATCTTGAAAATGACCTTGAAATGCTTCATGAATGGTTTAATCGCGAACATGCCGTAAAAATCTGGCAAATGAACTGGCCTATTGATGAATTGGAAACGTATTACAGACTGATGCTTCCAAGTGATGAAGCCCACAGTTATATCATTGCAGGTAATGATGAGCCTTCCTGTAATATAGAGGTGTATTGGGCTTGCAGAGATATTGTAGGCGATTATTACGAAGTGCTGCCTACAGATTACGGAACGCACCAGTTCATAGCACCTACTGATCCTAAAAAGAAATTTGTATCTCCATCTACACAATCTATGGTTGACTATGTTTTTGCACAGCCGCAGGTAGGTAAAATGGTAGGAGAAGGGTCTGTAGACTCACTTGCTTCTATGATGAACAAAGCCCATGTAGGTTTTAAAGTAGAAAAAGTAATTGAAATGCCTCATAAAAAAGCCAATCTGAACTTCTGTTACAGAGAATGGTACTGGGAAAAATTCCCACAGAATAAAGAGGTAAAAATCACCACAAACATCACAAAAAATGACTAACGAAGCCGTATACAATGTAATAGGCATAGGTATAGGCCCTTTTAATCTGGGACTTGCCGCATTATCCAATCCGATTCCGGAACTCAAGACCCTTTTCCTGGACCAAAGAGATGGTTTCGATTGGCACCCGGGATTGATGATTGACCATGTAACCCTGCAGACTCCATTTTTGTGCGACTGTGTATCCATGGCTGATCCAACCAATCCTTTGAGTCTTTTGAACTATCTGAAGGAAACCGGAAGATTGTACAAATTCTTTATCCGTGAAAGCTTCTTTATCCCAAGAAAAGAATACAACCGTTATTGCCAGTGGGTTATCGAACAACTTCCAGAGTGTCGTTTTTCAACGCAGGTGGTTGATATTACTTATGAAGATGGATTATATCTGGTGACGACAGTTCATACCAAAACCAAAGAAACTACGGTTTTCAAAACCGAGAGACTGATTTTGGGAACCGGAACACAGCCACATATTCCTTCTTTCATTCCGAAAGATGATTCCAGAATCATTCATACAAGTTCTTATCTGTATAGAAAAGAGGAACTTTTATCTCAAGGAAAGAAAATTGCCATTATCGGTTCTGGTCAGAGTGCTGCTGAGGTATTTTATGACCTTCTTCAGAGCAGAAATGAAAACACACAGTTGGGTTGGTATTCCCGCCCGGACAGATTTTTCCCTATGGAATATTCTAAACTGACACTGGAACTTACATCGCCTGATTATGTAGAATATTTCTACAACAGAAATGAATCTGCCAGGAAAACCATTTTAAGCAAACAGCAGGCTCAGTTTAAAGGAATCAATTACGATCTGATCAATGATATCTATGATTTTATTTACGATCTGAATATAGACAATGCTGATCCTAATCTTAAAATCATTCCTAACAGCCAGCTGAATACAGTAGACAATAGCAATCCTGATTTTATCAATCTTGAGTTTACACAGCTGGAGCAGGAAGTTCCTTATGATCAGGAAGCCGATTATGTGATTCTTGGAACCGGATACCGTTATCATGAGCCTGCATTCTTAAAGAATATTCAATCCAGAATCAAGAGAGATTCCAGCGGATTGTTTGATGTCAACAGAAATTATTCAATAGATCATAACGGAGGCGAAATCTATGTGCTTCACGCTGAAGTTCATACTCATAGCTATATTTCTACCGACCTTGGAATGGCTGCTTACCGTAATTCCTATATCATCAATGATATTCTGGGAAGAGAGCATTATAAAATTGAAAAGAAAATTGCTTTCCAGGACTTTGATGTAGAAAAATATGCTGATTTACCAACTGCCAAAATTTAATCATAAAATGAACACCAACTTAAAAAATACAGTAAGCCAGGAAAATTGGAATCAGGCTAACAGAAATCTAATGGCCAAAACCATCGCAGAACTGATGCACGAAGAGCTTCTAAAGCCCGTAGTAACCTTTGAAGATAAAGACGGATATACTGTTTTTAAACTTGAAACCGGACTTGAAAATATTACGTACAGCTTCCGCGGACAGGAGAGAATGATGGATTACTGGCATATTGATAAAGACAGCATTACAAAAACTGAAACCGGTGAAGACCTGTCATCAGTAGATGTAGCGGCTTTCTTTCTGGAAATGCAGTCTGTATTTGATTTAGATCCTTACACGATTGCAAGATATACGGAAGAGTTGCTGCATACATTATATTGTGATGCTTTAATTTTATCAAGAGGAGTAATGTCTTCAAAAGACCTTGCTGATGCAGATTATCAGACTGTGGAGCACAATATGACCGGACATCCGTGGGTTATTGTGAACAAAAGCAGACTTGGTTTTTCTCCAAGAGATCTTAAAACATTTGCCCCTGAGGCTGATGAAAATTTAAAAGTAATCTGGTTAGCTTCCCATAAAAGCAGATCATCATTTCAATCTTTGGAACATATTGACAGAGAGCAGTTTTATCGTTCTGAAATAGGAGATTTGCTGTATAATGAGTTTCAGCAGCAATTGATAAGCGAAGGAAAAATTGTTGAAGACTATCATTTTATCCCGGTACATCCATGGCAGTGGGAGCATAAGCTTCAGATTCATTTTGCGGGAGATATTGCTTCCGGACTTTTAATCCAATTGGGAGAGGGTAGTGATACGTACAGTCCACAGCAGAGTATCCGTACTTTGTTTAATGTAGATCATCCAAAGAAAAGATATTTGAAAACAGCTGTCTCTATTTTGAGTACAGGAAATATCAGAGGACTGTCTCCTAAGCAGATGAAAATTGCTCCTGCCATTACCGATTGGGTAAAAGGCTTAATTAAAGACGATGCTTACCTTGAGAATAAAGAGACTATTTTCTTAGGAGAAGAAGCCGCTATCACTTATTTACATCCACAGTATGGAGCTATCGCCAGCGTTCCTTACCAATATAATGAATTCCTTGGAGCATTATGGAGAGAAAGTGCTGAAAACTATCTGAAAGAAGATGAGCAAATGGTAACCATGGCTTCTTTACTGTATGTAGACGAAAATGGAGTTCCATTGGTTCAGGCATTTGCAGAAAAAGCAGGCCTGAGTATTGAAAAATGGATTGAAAGCTATCTTGACGCTTATCTTACGCCATTACTACACATCTATTACACGCATTCATTATGTGTAACGCCACACGGAGAAAATATTATGGTTGTTTTGAAAAACGGAGTTCCACAGAGAATTGTGATCAAAGATTTTGTGGATGATATCGTTTTAACAACTGAAGCCAGAGAAAAGCTTCCTGCTCACCTTGCAGATGGCCTGATTCAGTCTTCAAACAAAGAAAATATCCCGTTGTTTATTCTGCTGGGAGTTTTTGATGCCTTCTTCAGATATCTTTCAAATGCACTGCATACGTATTCAGACTTTAAAGAAGAAAAATTCTGGGAACTGGTTCACAACTGTGTAGAAAACTATAAAGCTGAGAATACGCATCTCCAGGAAAGATACGAAAAGTATGACCTGTATGTTCCTGCATTCAAAAGATTCTATATCAACAGTCTGCGTCTGAAAAACAATGGTTACAGCGAAAATAAGGCATTTGCGATTCCAAGAAAAGATGGAGCATTGCCTAATCCGTTGTATCAGATTGCCAATAAAAATTCAGTAGCAGCAGTATGAGGAAATTCCTGCATATACTAAAAGAAGGAGCGGTTTTTGCCTATGGAGCTATAGCCGGGAAAAAGGTCGAATTGACTTCCGGAAGCATCAACCGTTCCATCTTTAGCCTTGCCATTCCCATGGTAATGGAACTTGTCATGGAATCTGTTTTTGTGAGCGTCAATCTATTGATTATTGCAAAATTAGGAGACAAAGTTCTGGGCCTTGTGGGAATTACAGATAACTACATCAACTTTGCTTATGCCATAGCAGTAGGGTTAGGCATTGCTGCAGCTACTCTCACAGCCAGAAGAGCAGGTGAAAAAGATCAGGAAGGAATGGGCAGAACCGCTCAGTATATTATCCTTCTCGCCTTGTTTTTTGCTGTGCTTATTGGTGGTATTTCCTGTTATTTCTCCGCTGAAATTGTTGATTTCCTTGGTGTCAACGCCAATGCCGTAGTTGATGGAGTATCTTTTTCAAGACTGGTCTTTCTGAGTATTGGGCTTGTGATTCTCCGCCTGTCGGTGAACGGACTTTTCAGAGGTGCGGGTGATGCAGATATTGCAATGAAATCACTTTGGATCTGCCATATTTCCAATATCATCTTTGCCGTGATTCTTGTTTTCGGATTAGGGTTTATCCCTGCTTTCGGGTTGATGGGATTGGCTTATGCTACGGTTTTATCAAGAACGTTAGGAGTCTTATACCAGGCTTTTATATTTCTGTCCGGTAAAACCAGTATCAGCATCAGAGTTCCTTTTCGGCTTGATATACCATTGTTGCAGAAGATTCTGAAAATAGCCTTTGGAGGATTGGTTCAGTATATCATTCCAACATCCAGCTGGCTGATTATGGTGAAGATCATCTCTACCTTCGGAACAACAGCTCTTGCAGGATACATTATTGCCCAGCGTATTGCTTCAGTAGCAACGATGCCTGCCTGGGGAATAGGAAATGCAGCAGGAGTTCTTACAGGACAGAATCTGGGTGCAGGAGAGCCTGAGCGTGCAGAAAAAACAGTCTGGAGAGCAGGAACAATCAACATGACTTATCTGGTAATAGTAGCCTTATTCTGGCAGATTGCAGCGGAATATGTGGTGAAATTTTTCACTACAGAACCTGAAGTCGCAAGATATGCAGTTCAATACATCCATGTGGTTTCTATGGCTTATTTGCTATTAGGATTCACCATGGTGATCAGCCGTGCTCTGAATGCGGCCGGAAACATTCTGCAGGTTACACTGCTGTACCTCGTCATGTTTTATGTGATTCAGCTTCCTTTGGCCTATCTCTTAGGAGTAAGGTTTCAGTGGGAACTGAGAGGAATATTTACCGCTATCGTTTCTTCGGAAATTGTCTTAGCCGTGTTATTCCTAATGATTTTTAGAAATGGAAAATGGAAAACTATAAAAATTTAAAATGAACACTACAGAAGAATTTTATGAAATTATCGCCTCTGCCATCGCCATAAAAAAAGAATTGGTAGATGAAAAACTAACGTATCAGGAAATCCCGGAATGGGATTCTATGTCTCATCTTCTTATCGTAGAAGCGCTTGAACAGTTTTATCAGATCAAATTTGATTTTAACGATATTCTTGAGATGGGAACCGTCGGGAAGATTCGCGAAAAAATGAAAAAATACGAAGTATTCGTAGAAAACTAAGCATATGAAAATTTTAGAAAATGTAATTGCCAATAAGAACTTGGGGTTTACAGATGCTTCCACCGGTACAACAATACCGGTGGGAACACTGTACCGGTCTTTAGGCTTAAATCCGGTAGAAAAAGGGCTGCTCTTTTTGTACAATGACAATCAGCTGTCCAGTATTGAGGTACTCCTCAATTTTTACGGAACAGCGCACACCATTGCGGTACTGGGACAAAAGCTGCATGAAGAATTCAAAGAACGTATCGAGGCAGAATACCGTCCGAAATATATCTTTGATCCGCAAAGAGAAGCTATTGAAGGATACAGCCTGAAAGAATTCTCAGACCACATCAGAATCTTTGCAAAGGATGACTATAAGAGTGAAGTTACAATTCATCCTGACATTAAAATCCTTTTGAGTACTTCAGGGACAACAGGTGTTCCGAAACTGGTTAAATTATCAGATGAAAGCCTTTATCAGAATGCTTTGAGCATCCTTCAGTATATGCCTGTTCAGGAATCCGATGTGGTTCCTTTAAACGTTCCTATCAACTTTGTATATGGATTCTCTATTTTCACCACCAACTGTATGCGTGCCGGAAGAATTGTCTGTACAGATAAAGACATTATGCAGAAAGCATTCTGGGATGAAATGGAAGAGTATGGCTACAGTACTTTGGGCGGAGTTCCTTTCCTTTATGAGAACCTGAACAGAATAGGATTTTTCAGAAAAGATTCTCCAAGCCTAAGGTATTTTACTCATACCGGAGGCGTAATCAATGCTGAGCTTAGAAAAACCATTTTCTCTTATTGTCATGAATTTAAAAAAGAATTCTTTGCGCAATATGGTCAGACCGAAGCAGGAGGAAGAATGGCTTATCTTACCACAGAAGGATTGCTGGAAGCTGAAACTTCTATCGGAACTCCGGTACACAACGGAAGTTTCAGAATTGATACTGAAACCGATGAACTTCTCTTCTCACACATGAGTATTTTCGGAGGTTATGCCAATAAACTGGAGGATCTTGCCACTTATGAGCAACCTTCCGTACTCCATACCGGAGATACCGCCAGAAAAGGGGAGAACGGAATTTATTATATCACAGGAAGAATAAAGCGTATCATGAAGCTTTTCGGAATACGCCTTAATCTGGATGAGGTAGAATTCATTCTTAAAAATGAAATGCAGGGCAATACCTTCGTATGTCTGAATGCCAATGATAAAAAAATCGTTGTGTTGTATGACAATCCGGACATTGATCCTCAGATCATCACCGAAACCATTAAAAATAAACTGCGTATCAACCCGCAATATGTACGCGTCGAACTTATAGAATCATTTCCATTATCACAAAACGGTAAAATAAACTATCCCCTGTTACAAAACTTACAGCATGAAAACATCTAAAACCCTTATATTACTTCTTGGTCTTGCTTTATCTTCAAACTCGCTTTCTGCACAACAGGGCGACAGAATTCATGGCAAGATCATGCTGACAGAACAGGCACCAGTAAAAAATGCAATTTTAAGACTTGTCAATACGTCTTATCAGGCAAAAACCAATAATTTAGGAGAATATTACTTTGAAAATGTACCACCTGGAGAATATACGCTTCAGGTGGTTTTAAATGACATCGAACTGATGAGGGAATCTATCCATATTCAGAAAGATGTCCACGAAATTCCTGCGATTTATGCCCCATTACACAATAATGTGATTGAGGGAATCACTGTATATGCAGTGAGCAGAAATAAATTTCTGGATAGAGACAGCACTTCAGTAGCTAAAATGCCTCTGAAAGTTCTTGAAAATCCACAGGCTTATACAAGCATCAACCAGCAGATCATGAAGGAACAGCTTACTTACGATATCTCGGAAGTACTGAAAAATGTTCCGGGTATGGTCAAAATGCAGGGAAGCCCGGGAAGAGGTTCAGGAGACGGAAGTTTCTATTACAGCCTTAGAGGTTTCCCAACCAAAGTATCCATGGTAGATGGTGTTCCGGCAAATACCAATGGTGAGATAGATCCTGCCGACATTGAGCGTCTGGAGGTGATCAAAGGGCCTTCAGGAACTCTATATGGAGGTGCTGTAACTTCTTTTGGAGGTCTTATCAATGCAGTAACCAAAAAACCAAAAGACTATTTCGGTGGCGAGGCTTCTTATCTGATGGGAAGCTACAATCTGAACCGTGTAACCGCTGATGTTTATGGTCCCATTACAGAATCCCGAAATATACTGTTCCGCTTAAATGCAGCGTATCAATATCAGAATGGTTTCAGAGATTCTGAATTCAGAAAATCATTTTTTGTAGCACCTACGATAAGTTATCAGGTTAATGACAGACTTAAATTTAACCTTGGAGCTCAGATTTACAATTATGAAGGAACCAATACACCGATTATTTTCCTTCCGAGAACAAGAGCTTATTTTGCTCATAATCCCGATGAACTTGGCTTCGACTGGAAAAGATCTTACTCCAATAATGATATGACCTTAAAAGCTCCGTCAATCAATGTAAAAGCAGAAGCTGTCTACAAAATTGCAGATAAATGGACTTCACAGACCTTGCTTTCAAGAAACTTCAGAAAAACAGAAGGTTTGTACCAATATCAGTTTATCAGAGGAAATACCAGTGATGCGATGTTAGAACGTAATGTGCAGTGGCAGAATTCAGAAGCTTCTTCTACAAGTGTTCAACAAAACTTCAATGGAGAATTTAACATCGGAAAAATAAAAAATAAAGTCTTGATAGGATTAGACTATCTTAACCAGACAATTAATAATAACCATTCTCCAATTGTGGTATTCGACAATGTGGATGGACAAAACCTGACAGGCAGCTATGGAAGTATTTCCAAAGATCTTGCTCTTCAGAAAATTCAGGCCGCTACCCAAGCCGCTATTCTTGCTGGTAAAACACCTTTGGTAAGAAATACCACTGCATCCAACCTGTATGGGGCTTATATTTCAAATGTAACTCACATTACTGACCGTTTGACTACATTGATCAGTTTGCGTATGGACCATTATGAAAGCAAAGGCCAGCTGAATCTGAACGATAACAAACGTGCAGGAGAATTCAACCAAACAGCGTGGTCTCCAAAAGTAGGTGTTGTTTACCAGATTCTTAAAGATCAACTCTCTGCTTATGGTAACTATATGAATGGTTTCAGTTATACAGCACCTGTTACGCAGCAATTGGCTGATTATAGCGGAGATATGAAACCACAGATGGCGAACCAGTGGGAAGTAGGAATCAAAGGAAACCTTTGGAGAAACAAGATTAACTTTACCGTTTCATATTACGACATTCTTGTTGACAATATCCAGAGAGGAACCGGAGTCATCCGTGACGGAAAAGAATACAGTATTGTTATTCAGGATGGACAGCAAAGAAGTAAAGGGATTGAAATCGAAACCATCATGAATCCTGTTCAGGGATTGAATATTATGGCGGGATATGCCTACAACCACAGCAGATATGAAAAAGCAGATCCAGCTGTAGATGGCCGCCGTCCGGAATCTGCAGGTCCAGCGAATGTATTCAATTCATGGATCAGTTATATTCTTCCTATCAGAGGATTTCAGGGACTTGGAGTTGGCTTTGGGGTAAACCGTGTAGGAAAACAGATTACCGGAAACAAGGTAGTTACCGGACAGTTTGCATTTCCTGCCTATACTTTAGTGAATGCTTCCATTTCTCTTGAAAAAGAAAGATACAGATTAGGATTTAAAATGAATAATCTGGGTAATGTACAATATTTTGCAGGGCAGGGAGTGGTAGTCGCACAGATGCCTCGTAATTTTGTTGCTGAGGTTAGCTTTAAATTTTAAGAATGAAGTTAAAGTTTAGAAAAATAGCATATCAGTTACATCTATGGCTCGGACTAACGTCCGGGCTTATAGTTGTTATTATGGCTGCTACAGGATGTATCCTGGCTTTTGAAGAAGAATTAAAACACATTGTTCACCCCAACAGATATTTCGTTGAAAACATCGGTAGAAAAAAACTTGAATTATCTCAACTTACGGAAAAAGCAGAAAAAGCACTTCCTGAAGGGTTGAAAGTCAAAAGAGTGGTAATGTCTTCCGATCCCTCGCGAACCTATGTCTTCCGAACGCTGAAAATGGATGAGGAAGCATGGACGTATTGGGGGACTTATCTTTATTATTACCGGATTTATGTAGATCCCTACAATGGAAAAGTGCAGGAAGTAGAAGATGCCAAAAAAGATTTCTTTGAAATTGTGCTGGATCTCCACAGAAGACTTCTGCTGGGAGAAAAAATAGGAAAAACAATTACCGGTTATTCCACATTGATTTTTGCAATTATCCTTTTATCGGGGCTTGTGATATGGTATCCCCGTAAAATGAGTAAAACCATGCTGAAAGGAATGTTTTTCATTAAAACATCAGCCAATTGGAAAAGGATCAACTATGACGCTCATAATGTGCTGGGTTTCTATGCTGTGATTCCTTTACTCTTAATCTCTTATTCCGCATTGATATGGAGCTTTGAAGATGTAGACAAATGTGTAAAGAATACACTGAACGGAAACACTACAGAAAAGAAAGCCAAAAGTACCATCCCTTCCGAAGAACTTTCAGACCGGAATAACATCCTCAATCTGATTGGAAATACCATGGAAAAAGGACTGAAAGATAAGAAGTCAGCACTTATCAATTTTCCAAGATCGGAAGAGGGAACGTATTATGCTGAACTTACTTATGATGGAAGACAATACAGAAATGAACATTTTAATTTTGATCAGTATTCAGGAGATATTTTAAAATCTCAATCTTATAAAAACAAAAATATCGGATATGGAACCGCATTAAGAGAAAGAAATTATGATCTTCACACCGGAAGTATCCTGGGACTGACTACCAGAATTATTTATTTTCTGGCGGCTGTTATCGCACTATCACTTCCCATTACCGGATTTATCATTTATTTGAATAAGAAAAAGAAGAAACCAAAACATAAGAAAAACAAAGTAATTTTTCCTTCTCATTATCAGTAAAGGCCTCTGGAAAGAGGCTTTTACTTTTTTTTAAAACCACAAAAGTCACAAAAGTTTTATTTTAAAAACACATTAGTTCACTTAAGTAAGTTTAAAAAGATACCGCAGAAAAGTTCACATAAGAAGAAAATCAAAGATTTTTTCAAAACTTAGGTGTACTTTATTATGTATGAAATTTAGCTTTAAAAAACTTAATCGGTTAAGAACTTTTGTGACTTTTGTGATCAAAAATAATCAATTTAAAAGGTTAGAACTTCATATTATCCAGTATCAATTTTATCGAAGATAAAATCCTCGCGCCTTAAAACACATTGTTTTGGCCCTTATTTGCGCCTTCGCGTTTTCCAACTAATAAAATAATCAGTTTATCAATCCCTTCACATTTTTTGAAAAAACCTCAATCCCTTTGTTCATCTCTTCAAAATTAAGATCACCAAACCCCAGTCGCATGGCGGTAAGACCTTTATTCTGATACAACAGTGTTTTAGGAATGAAAAGATTATCTTTTGCACAGTTTCGGCTCAATTGCATCAGATTCAGTGGAATATTCCATTCCAGCCAAATGGCAAGACCGCCCGAAGGTTTCTGAAAGGAGATAAAATCACCCAGGTTTTCTTCCAGAAGCGCAGAAAAATAATCACGCCTTTCCTGATAAACTTTTAAAGATTTTTTCAGATAGCGGTTGATTTCCCCTTCTGCAATCATTTCTCCAAGGGCTCTTTCCATTAGAATATCACCCTGACGATCGATAATTCCAAGGTATTTACGCATTTCTGTCATCAGATTTTCAGGAGCCACGATAAATCCTGTCCTGAATCCCGGAGCCAAAGATTTCCCGAAAGAACCGATATAGATCACCATTCCGTTCGTATCAGCACTGGCTAAAGGAAGAATGGGGCTTTTATCGTAATGAAATTCATAATCATAATCATCCTCCAGAATAATAAATCCATATTCATTCGCAAGTTCCAATAATTCAAATCTTCTCTGAGCGCTCAAAGCAACAGTAGTAGGATAGTGGTGATGAGGTGTCAGATAAAGCATTCTTATTTTCTGCTTTTTACAGGCTTCTCTTACACTTTCTACGATAATTCCTTCCTCATCAATAGGGATAGAAACAATATCAACCCCCGCTTTCATAAAAATCATATTGACGGAAAAATAACTTAAAGCTCCTACTAATACAATATCGCCAGCCGAAAGAAGAATTTCGGAAACAATATAAATACTCATTTCAGTACTTCTGGTAATGAGCAGATTGTTCTTGGAAATAGGGAGTCCACGGGAGAGATTCAGATATTGTGATAAATGTTCTTTAAAAAACTCACTTCCATCATGATTATAATGTCCTAAAGCCTTCTGATTGGATTTACGCTTCAGAATAGAACTGTAAAACCGGGAATGCTGCCCGATCTGCGTCAAACGGATATCAGGCACTCCATCATTAAAGACATATTCACAGTCCGAATGTTCAAAAGGGTTATCAAGAATATTGGATGTTTTGAATGAAAAACCGGTCGATATTGGATAGTTTTGAAGGTTATTTTCCTCAAAATCGTTCACTTTTACAGGTTTTTCCTGATCCTTTCCAATGACAAATGTTCCTTTATTCGGAAAACTCTCTGTCCAACCCTGAGCCGACAATTCATCATACACAGTAACAGCTGTATTTCTATGGATTTCCAGCATTTCACTGAACGTTCTTGTTCCCGGAAGTTTCGTTCCAAAAGGTAAAAAGCCTCTTTGAATAGCATTGATCAACTGATTCGCAATCTGCAAATAGATAGAAGTCTCTGATTTTCTATCAATCTTTATAAAACTTTCGTAAGGAATCTTAACCGGACTATCCATAATATCAAAACTGGCACCATACAACCATCCGGCAATATACTACTTTTGACATCAAAATAAAAATCTATGGAATTTCATCATCTGTTAAAAAAAATTGTACAGGAAGGAAGTACCCACGCCAAATGGCTGAATACACTTTCTTTCATGGAAAATGCCGGTGCAAGAAAAATATCAAAATGTGAACATCCAACTCTGGTTTCTCAGATCCAGCTGAAACATG
The DNA here is from genome assembly GCF_052044565.1 of Chryseobacterium sp. 22543. Lineage (NCBI taxonomy): Bacteria > Pseudomonadati > Bacteroidota > Flavobacteriia > Flavobacteriales > Weeksellaceae > Chryseobacterium > Chryseobacterium sp. 22543. The sequence continues at coordinate 508,286 of NZ_JBQENH010000003.1, read as the reverse complement.
CTGCTGAAGAGCACCGCCATGCTTATTATCTAAAAAAACAGATCGGGAAAATAGATCCTGAATTATGTAAAACCTACGAAAGTACAGAACTTCTGGCTCCCATAGCAACAAGCCAATATCTTCACTCATTGGATATTAAAGCCTGCCGTTATCTTCAGAAAGCTTTTAATCTTAATAAAACAGATATTAAATATGCTGCATACCTTTTTGTAACCTATGCTATTGAGGTACGTGCTGATGAACTTTATCCTGTCTACCAGCAGGTTCTTACCGAAGCTTCTTCCAGAATTATGGTAAAATCTATTATTCTTGAGGAAGAAGGCCATCTTGAAGAAATGATCAACCAGCTTAATGAATTTTCACCAGACTGGAAAAAGCATGCAGACCATGTTTTAACAATAGAAAAAGACCTGCACGAAGAATGGATTAATGCTGTTACAGAAGAAGTAGCTCAGTTGAATTATGCTTAGTAATAGCAATCGCTTTCAGGAATCTCTTAACAAAAGAAAAGAGGAAGGAACATTAAGACGTTTGCGACTTCAATCTGATGGAATTGATTTCTACTCCAATGACTATCTGGGATTTGCAAAAAGTAAAGAACTTCAGCATTTACTACTGCAAAAGATTACAGATAATCCTCAATTGCTTTCAGGAAGTACAGGTTCGAGGCTCATTAGTGGAAACAATGATATTGCGGTTTCTGTAGAAAATTATATTGCTCAGATGCATCAGTTTGAATCTGCATTACTTTTTCCGTCTGGATATAATGCCAATCTGGCCTTGTTTTCTACGCTTCCCAGCCGTCATGATATAATTATTGTAGACGAACAGATTCATCGGTCGGTACATGATGCCTGCAAACTGTCGAATGCTAAAAAATTAAAGTTCAGGCATAATGATCTTGAGGATCTTGAAAACATTTTAAAAAGACAGGAAAACCAATGCTATATTGCCATAGAAAGTCTTTACTCTATGGAGGGAGATTTTGCTCCTATTCAGGAAATTGCTGAGCTTGCTGATCAGTATAATGCCTATTTGATTGTTGATGAAGCCCATGCATTTGGAGTTTTCGGATATGGATTGATTGAAAAATATCAGTTACAACATCAGGTTTCAGCAGTTGTGGTGACCTATGGAAAAGCACTCGGATCCCATGGAGCAGCAATCCTCTGCAATGAAACAGTAAAATCTTATCTGATTAATTTTGCGAGTCCGTTCATTTATAGCACATCCGCACAGGATTTTCAGTGGATGAGTATAAAAACAGGATATGAATTTTTAGATCAAAATCATGACCTGGCGATAAAACTTCAGGACAATATTAAAATTTTCCGAAGCCAAAATCTAGAGTCTCCATCAATGGAAACAAGCCCGGTTCAGGCTATTGTAATTCCTGATAATCAAAAACTGAAACAATTACAGGATACTTTATCTGAGGAAGGATTCTTAGCCTATGCGATATATAGCCCCACAGTAAAAGAAGGAAGTGAACGATTGCGGATATGTCTTCACAGCTTTAATACAGAAAAGGAAATTATAAAACTGACAGGAATCATTAAAGAATTTATTTAAAAGAAAAGAGGAGAAATAAAGCAATTTTCTCGAAAAACTTCCAAACCCCGGAACACGAATCCCGAATCTCGAAACACATGAAATTATTTATAACAGGAATAGGAACCGAAATCGGAAAAACAGTCTGCTCGGCTGTTTTGGTTCAGCATTTTAAAACAGAATACTGGAAACCCATACAGTCCGGAGATCTGCAGTATACGGACAGTGATAAAATTGAAGCATGGACAGACACGAACTTCTGCCATCCGGAAACTTTCCGATTACAGCTGGCCGCATCACCACATCAGTCCGCAAGAGAAGAAAATATTACCATAAATCTGAATGATTTTCAACTCCCAAAAACCGGAAACCCATTGATTGTAGAAGGAGCAGGAGGCCTTATGGTGCCCTTATCTGACTCTACATTCATGATCGATCTGATAGAAGAATTAAACCTTCCGGCTGCATTGGTAGTCAGAAATTATCTCGGATGTATCAATCACAGCTTATTATCAATCATAACATTACAACAGAGAGAGATCCCATTGGAATATTTAATTCTTAACGGAGATTTCCCGGAAGATACAGAAAGAGTAATCTGCAGTTTTATTGAAAAAGAAACAAAAATTATAAAGATTCCCGAAATCAACACTACTGATAAGGAATCTATAAAACATGCTGCAAAGCAATTAACAATAACAAAAATAGGATAATGGATACAAAAACAACATTGAGAAATACCTGGACTAAAGAAGAGATTGAGGAAATTTATCATCTTCCTCTGATGGAACTGATCTATAAGGCAGCCACCGTACACCGCGAATGGCATGATCCTTCTGAAGTACAGATCTCCACTTTATTATCCATCAAAACCGGCGGATGTCCTGAAGACTGTTCATACTGCGGACAGGCAGCCCGTTATCACACGAATATCAAAGTACAGGCTTTGTTGCCAACTGAAACTGTAATTGCCCATGCTCAGAAAGCAAAAGATTCCGGATCTTCAAGATTCTGTATGGCTGCAGCATGGCGTGAAGTTCGTAATAACCGTGACTTTGACAGGGTGATTGACATGGTAAAAGGCGTAAATGATCTAGGCCTTGAAGTTTGCTGTACACTGGGAATGCTTACTGAAGAACAGGCTATCAGACTACAGGAAGCAGGATTATATGCGTACAATCACAATCTTGACACCTCTGAGCAATATTATGAAGAGATCATTTCTACCAGAACATTTGACAACAGGATCAATACCATCAACAATGTAAGAAATGCAGGAATCACCGTGTGCTCCGGAGGAATTATCGGACTGGGTGAAACCCACAGAGACAGAATTTCAATGCTTCTGACATTAGCAACAATGCCAAAACATCCGGAATCTGTTCCTATCAATGCATTAGCAAGAGTAGCAGGAACACCTTTAGAGGATAATGAAAAAGTAGATACCTGGGAAATGGTAAGAATGATTGCTACCGCAAGAATCGTAATGCCGTCTTCTATGGTAAGATTAAGTGCCGGCCGTATAGAAATGTCTGAGACAGAACAGGCTTGGTGCTTTATGGCAGGAGCCAATTCCATTTTCACAGGAGAAAGAGAAACATTATTGGTAACGCCTAATCCGGGAGTTTCTGAAGATATGCAGATGCTTCAGACATTAGGATTGAAACCTATGATGAAAAAGGAAACCTGCTGTTAGATAATTATGAATTATGAATGATGGGCTGGATCATTAGTATTATCGCTTTTATTATAACATTGATAAATACCTTAATCAATATTTAACGCTAAGATTCGCAAAGAAATATTGATTAAATGTAAAAATATTTCGTTCGCAAAGGCATTCTATTCAGCAAGGCAGAATGTTTATTATTGCTTAGTGAAGCGCCTTTGCGAACTTAAAAACAGCATACAAATTAAAAAACTTAGCGATCATAGTGTTAAAATTAAAGTACTACGTCACTCATTTTTACTCTTTACATCAATATATGAATACAATAACAAAAGAAATCAGCCTGCAGCAAAGAGATAAAGCGGTCAACTGGCATCCGTATACGCAGATGAAAACAGCTGACGATATTATTCCTATTGTAAAAGGAAAAGGAATTTACCTGTATGATAACGAAGGGAAAAAATATCTGGATGTCGTTTCATCTTGGTGGGTGACTTTGCACGGCCATTCTCACCCTTATATTGCACAACGTGTTTTTGAACAGTTAAATACACTGGAACAGGTTATTTTTGCAGGATTTACCCATGAACCCGCTGTAAAGCTTTCTGAAAATTTACTCAAACTTCTTCCGGCTGGCCAGAAAAAGGTCTTTTATTCGGATAATGGCTCTACAGCAGTAGAAGTTGCTTTAAAAATGTGTATTCAATATGCATACAATAAAGAGAAAAAGAAGACGAAGATTTTAGCTTTTAAAAATGCTTATCACGGAGATACTTTCGGAGCCATGTCTGTAAGTGGAAAAAGCTTCTGGACAAGACCTTTCGAAAGCATGCTGTTTGAAGTTGTTTTTATTGATACACCCAATGCAGAAAACCTGGAAAGCCTGCAAAAACAGATTAAAGATCTGGCTGATGAAGTGGCTTGCTTTATCTATGAGCCATTAGTTCAGGGTGCTGCAGGAATGTTGATGCATAAAGCTGAAGACCTTGGCCAGCTAATGAAATTCTGCAGGGAAGAGGGGATTCTTATGATCCAGGATGAAGTTTTTACAGGATTCGGAAGAACAGGTAAGCTTTTCGCAGCAGACTATCTTACAGAAAAACCGGATATTATGTGTTTTTCAAAAGGACTTACCGGAGGAACTATGCCAATGGGAATCACGACTTGTTCTGATGAAATTTACAATGCCTTTCTTTCAGATGATCGTCATAAAACCTTATTTCACGGGCATTCGTTTACAGCCAATCCTTTAGCCTGTACAGCGGCTCTTGCCAGCATGGAACTATTACTTACAAACGAAACTCAAATGAATATCAACCGCATCACTCATCAACATTCAGAGTTTGCAAAAGCACTTGCTTTTCATCCTCATGTAGAAAAGGTTCGTCAGATCGGGACTATTTTAGCTTTCGATTTTAAAACCAGGAATGGTACTTCTTATTTCAATGAAATAGGGAAGAAGCTTTACAATGAATTCTTAAAAAGAGGGATTATTATGAGGCCGCTGGGGAATGTAATCTATCTGGTTCCGCCATATTGTATTACTTCCGAAGAATTGGATTTTGTATATCAGAATATTATGGAAGTTCTGGATCAGTTTAGAGATTAAACGATCTCTTCAGGTAATAATTTTTTTTAATTTTTTTAAACCTTATAGATTTTGGAAATCTATAAGGTTTTTAGGGTTTTATATTCAGCGTTTTATTTTCGCAATAATTGCCTGATTGTCTTAGAGCTCTTGCTCAGCTTTCTTTAAAATACCAATCAACTCTTTCAATTCTTCTTTACTGAATTCAAGCAAATTCTGATTATAATGGCTTGACGGAATTTTTATATAGTTGACCCAGGATGAAAGTTTCTTACGATAAACACTCCCAAATTCAATATTGCTCATGGTGACAAATTTATATTTGGTTTCCTGATTCGATTTTTCATTTTCTTTCTGTTCCACAGTATGAAGAGCCTGGATAAGCTTCCCCAATTCATTTTTATCAATCGTAAGGGTCTTTTTCGATATTTGGTCAAAAGTTTCATATTCATACATTATCCCCAGAAAAGTTTCTGATAAGTTATCCGAAGCGTCTTTTGTTTCAATTTTTTGAATATTCAGGTTTTTAAACTTACCTACATTAATGATTTTCTTCTCAATTAATGTCCCTTTTCTAGAATTGATGGGAAGTCCGCGAGATGTTGTTGTAGATCTTTGAACAGGAGGTGGTGCAATTTGAGCAGCTGCCCATACACCTGATACACAGGAAATCATAATGATGATTCTTTTCATTGATAGAATTGTTATTAGTTTTTTAAATATATATTTTTTCTACTTCTTAATTAGCTTTTTTGTGGAAAATCTTCCATTTTCAAAAATAGTTTTTACAAAATACACTCCTTCAGAAAGGTCAGAAACATCAGCATTATTTTCTATTACAGTTTTTAATAATTTTCCACCAACAGAATAGATCTCTATTTTATCAATTTTTTCTTTTGATTGATAAGTTAAATGATTTTGTACTGGGCTTCCAAAAGTAATTTCAGGATTATTTTTTACCGTTCCTTTTGTTGCTAATGTAGCAGTACCGTTTATAAGATATTTTACAATATTTAATGTTTCTCCATCGGTGCTCACAATGATATTATTATCAAAAACCTTTATTGCGTTAATATTATGATAGACTAAATTAGGATCATTTTCTATATATTCTCCAAATACAGGATCAACAGTTCCATTTTGATTTAGCTTAGATATATAATAATAAGTGTAGCCACTATTATTAAGGTCAGCAAAGCCCGCAATATAATAAGAACCATTTTTTTCATAGATATCACGGAATTCAAGTCCAACAATACCATTATAATTAAATGTGGTATCTGGTGTACCATCGGCATTAAGCCTTCCTAATGCAGGTGGTGTCTGCCACATTAAATCATTCTTTGCATATACAATTTTATTGGCAGAATCTACTTTTACAATACTGGGGTCACCACTAAACAAAACTTCTCCATTGTTACCAAAACTAGTCATAGGCTGCCCGTCAACAGTGTATTTTTTTATTGTACCATTTCCAAAAAAAAGAAGATTAAGCTGGTTATCTAAAATGATCCGAGGAAGATAAGGACTCTGAAAAGGATTCTGTTGATAAGTCAGTATTTCTCCGTTATTCCCAAAGCTATTGTCTGATGTACCATCCGAATTTAATCTTAATGTATGAGTTTTCCCGTCAGTTTGTCCAAAAGAATCCATACTTATTCCTGAAACAAGAATTTTATTTCCCTGCTGTATAAGATTAGTTAATTCAAAAGAAACTGATAAATTAGCTAATACCTTTATTCCTCCATTTCCAAATGAAGGGTCTAACTGCCCATTCGGAAGTAATCGAATTACATCCAAATAACACATATTGTTTGTAGAACCATATCGTTTGAGCAGTAAAGTTAATTTATCATCTGCATGTCTTATAAATCCAGCAAGAGAACCATCATTGTAATTCAATGCAATGTTGCCATTCGTGCCAAAAGTCATATCTAAAGAGCCACTGTAATTTGTCGCTTTAGAAATAATTAATTGGTTGGTGCCGGTATTATAGGATTTATAGAATACTGAATTTGTCGCTGCAGTCAATTCTCCTGCATAAGAGCTTCCCGTTCCTAAATATGAGCTTCCTGCTGGAAGGGTATAAATCCCGTTCGAAGCAAACGCAGGATCTTTGGAAATAATTTGTGCAAAAGAAGCTTGTGCCACGAGAGTAAGCACAAATAATAATTGTTTTTTCATTGTTTGGTTTTTTTAATAAAATTTTGAGGTTATAATGTAACCTGTGTAAGTATAATTTTTAGGTTGTGTTTTCAAATGTATGATAAAATTTTAGAAAAGTAAAAAAGTGCTCAGATTTTTGCTTTACTCCAGTCCATTTCCCCATGAATGAAGTTCAGAAAGAATAGGGCCAAGCTTTTGACCTTTTTCGGTTAACTTGTAATATACTTCAGGCGGAAAATTATAGACTTCAATCCGTTCAATAATAAGGTCGTCTTCAAGCTGCTTCAATTGCTCTGCAAGTACTTTCTTGGAAACCCGGGGCATACTTCGCCAAAGTTCTACAAAACGTACTTTATCTTCTTCAAAAAGGTTATGCAGAATCAGTGGTTTCCATTTCCCTGAAAGAATATTCAGGCTTCGTCTCAATCCACAGTTTTTAAATTCTTCAAAATTCATATGTCAGTTGAATATTTATGGTTAACCTTTTGGTAACCTTCGATTGTTTTACCCCGATCGGGCAATAGCTTTGCTGTACAAACTTAGTCAAAATGAAATTACAATTATGGCGCAATGCAACATTGCTATTGAATATTGATGGAATTTCCATCCTCGTAGATCCAATGCTTGGGGAAAAAGGTTCTCTTGGTAAATTCCCAATGGTAGACAACGAATTACTGAATCCTCTGGTAGATCTGCCTTTTGGCAAGGAAGAATTAAATCAAAAACTTGAAAAAGTAGATGCTATAGCTGTTACCCATCTTCATCCTGATCATTGGGACACTAGAGCTATTGAACTTCTTGACAAAAATATTCCGATCATCTGTTCATATCTCATTTCAGAACAAATTGCAGAACAGGGTTTTACAAATATTACCTCTGTTAGTAACAGCGTACAATGGAGAAATATTGAGATAACTAGTACCAAAGGACAACATGGAACGGGAGAAATCGGAGAGAAAATGGGAATTGTAAATGGTTTTGTTTTTAAAACAGAAAATAAATCCGTTTATATCGCAGGAGACACCATCTGGTATAATGAAATTGCTCAGGAAATTGATAAACATGAACCACAACATATCATTGTTGCAGGTGGAGCCGCCACTTTTTCAGTAGGAGATCCTATTATTATGACCAGTGAAGATATTATAAAAGTCTGTGAACACGCTCCCGAATCTACAGTTTGGGTAACTCATCTGGAAGCGGTAAGCCATTGCAAAGAAGACAGAAAATTTATTCAGGGAAAAATAACGGAAAAAGGACTCGAAAACCAATGTTTTATATTGAAAGACGGAGAAGAGGTAAGCCTGAAACAGATATGAAATAAATAACAGGAGTTATGGCTTATTTTTTGAATATTTCCTGATAAATAATTGGTATGCTGTCAGCTTTTCTCTTACATCTTGATTGGAAAGAATTATTATTGGGACACGAAGAGTGGTCTTTTCTTTTAGAGATCATTCTTCGTACCATGATTATGTTCCTTGCTATTATCATAGGACTTAGAATTTTAGGAAAAAGAGGGGTAAAACAGCTCTCAATCTTTGAATTGGTAGTCATTATTGGCCTGGGATCGGCAGCAGGAGATCCTATGTTTAATAAGGATGTCGGAATTATTTCATCCCTTATTGTTTTTATTGTTATTATTCTTCTATATTCTATTGTGACCCATTTTATCGGAAAAAGTAAACGTTTTGAAAATCTGGTAGAAGGAAAATCCATCTGCCTGGTAGAAAATGGCGAATTTTCAATTAAAAACTTTCAAAAAGAAAACCTTGGGAGTGACGAATTCTTTGCAGAGTTGAGACTAAAAGGAATTTCGCAACTTGGACAGATTGAAATGGCTATAGAAGAAATATCAGGAGAGATCAGTGTATTCTTTTTAGAAGATGAATCTGTAAGATATGGGCTTCCTATTATGCCAGGCTCATTACTTAATCCGTTACAATATATTCATGAGGACAAACATTACTCTTGTATATTTTGTGGGTATACAGAACATAAAAAAGCGGGCAATGCCGGACGCTGCCAAAAATGCCAAAAAGAAGAATGGGTAACATCCAGCAATAAAAGACGTGTCACCTGACCTTTGTCCATCCTAATCCTCAACATATTTATTTCTCGCAGCCTTCATTCCAAAATACAACATCAATATTACCGCAAAACTTAATAAATAAAATGAGCTGTTCCAGGAAACATCCCAATCATGCAGTTTTCCAAATAATGGAGGCCCAAATGCAGCAATCAGATATCCGACAGACTGAGCCATTCCGGAAATTTTAACAGCATTGATACTGCTTTTCGTTCTCGTTGAAAAAAATAGGATAGATAAACTGAAAGACAAGCCATTAGAAATCCCTATGATCACAGCATTCACATAAATCCACTGAGATTTAAGGAACACAAACATCATCGTACTTCCAAACATCAGGGTGCATATAAAAAGAATCATCAGTCTCTGATCTTTCATCTTACTGGCAATAATCGGGCAGCAGAACGTCACAGGAATCATCGTAATCTGAATCACAAAGAAAACCCAGCCGGAGCTTTCTCCCTGCATATGAAAATCTGCAAGAAATGAAGGCAGCCAGGCTACCAGACAATAATAAAATAAAGACTGCAGACCCATAAAAATACTGATGTTCCATGCCTGAGCAGATTTGAACATATTAAAATCAGAAGTACTGAGTGCCGTTTTAGGAAGATTTGGATTTCTTTTATTAAAGATAAATTCCAATACTAAAACAAGAAAACCCAATGCCGCAATAACCAGCCAGATTCCTAAAGAACCTTTCCATCCAAACCCCGTCAGTTCCCCGATCTTCACACTAAAACCAGAAGCCAGGGCCGCCGTAAGATTCATGGATACAGCAAAAATTCCAGTCATAAGACCAATCTGCTTCGGGAAATTATTTTTAACGTATCCCGGAGTGACCACATTTCCAATGCATATCCCTAAGCCAATAAATATAGATCCTAAAAATAACAGCCAAAGAGATCCGCTGATTCTTAAAAATAAACCAAAACTTAAAATAATCAGAGAATACATCAGAAGTTTACTGATTCCGAACTTATTAGAAAATCTACTGACCAATACAGAGCAGGCTGCAAACATAAACAGTGGAATAGAGGTAAGCAGACTTACCTGAAAATTATCAAGTTTCAATGCATCTCTTACTTCTCCCAATACAGGAGCAACTGCCACAATTGGTGAACGGAGGTTGCTGGAAATTAATATAACTACCAGAACGTTAATGATTAACAAAACATACGAAGCATTCCTTTTTACTTCATTCTTCATCATAATAAAAACTTTTCTGCAAAATTAATATAGTAATTTTGTTTAATTTTGCCAAAGTTTTAACCTAAAACGACATGAATGCCAACAACAGCATAAAAATAGATGATCTGAAGAAACCTTATTTTGTATGGTTTGAAGAAAACTGGGTTCATGATGATGTCCTTCACCATCATCAGAAAGGTCAGCTGGTATATGTGGAAAGTGGGTTCCAATACATCACTATTGAAGAAAAAATCTATCTTCTCCCACAAAATCATGCCGTATGGATTCCTCCAAATGCAATTCATAAAACTAATTCACATTCCGAAAAGATAAAACTGATGATCATGTTTGCTGATATCAGTACAAAAAATCCCTTTTATCATGAGGTTAATGTATTTTCTGTTCCACCGGTTTTAAAAGAAATGATAAAATATGCGGAAAAATGGTCTAAGCAAATGATTTCTGATGATGATGAAAATCTATTTCTCAAAGCATTGTTCAACGAACTTCCGCGATTTGTTGAACATTCCTTAACGCTCCATATCAGTCTTCCAAAAGATCAACGCCTTACAAAAGTTATTGAGCATCTTCATCATCACTATCGGGATGAAATTAAGATGGAAGATCTCAGCGATACAGCACTTTTGTCTTTCCGTACATTGGAACGTATTTTCAAAAAAGAAACCGGACTCACTTTAAGTAAATACCAGCAGATGCTTCGTATCATTAAAAGTCTGGAATTTCTGAGTGCTGGGCATCTTACTATTTCAGAAACAGCTTATGAAGTAGGGTACAAGAGTGTACAGGCCTATACCAGAAGTTTTCTGTCTGTAATGCAGTTCAGACCTACAGATTTTATTAAAACAATTAAATAGACGTTTAGAGCACCTGCAGAAGCCGGTCGAAATATAGCAAAAAAGAGACTTATTGAGATCTTAAAACTTTGAACATTACTTTGTATAAAAGCAATTGACTTGTTTGAAAAAGAGTATAATTCACATTTTACATCATTTTCCACTTCAACAGCCAATATTCAATTATGATACTATTGAAAATAAAAAGGTCTCCACGAATGGAGACCTTAAAAAAACACAAATGATGAAAAAAAATTATTTCGATCCACAAATATAAGTAAAAATCATGTTATGCAAAACATCATAAGCTTATTTTTTTTAATAATTATTTATTTTAAGTAAAAATAATTATTCTCTAAATGATTTTGGTTTTCTTTAGGATTCCGAAATTCTTTACACAAAAACATATCCTGTTAAATATAATTCGCGCCCTGATGAATTGTATGCCGTTTTTTAGCATGAACAGAATAGTTGTGAGAAGTGAATTATTATAAAAATAAAGCTACTTTAAAACAATACTCAAACAATTGTTTAACTTTTTTGTGACTCTACTCATAAAAACCTATAGAATTTTTGCTGTATTTTCTCCAAAAAACATATTCCATGAAGCCAAAAAAATTTAAAGGAGTCCCAAAACAAAAATTCGGAGGTTTCCATGATACAGAAACCAGAAAAATATTTGATCAGGATTCCATGTCGTTAAAATTTGAAACATTAAAAGAGAGATTTTTCTCAGTCAATAAGTGGCAAAGTTATTGCGGGGAGGCATTTGCAGCATTTAAGCTTTACGATTTCAATGGTCATCCTGTGGATCGTGAACCACAGAAAGGAGATTTTATAAGGATTGATATTCCGGGACCGGGAGAACCTGAAGCCAAAGGATATGATTGGGTGGAAATTACAGATATCTGTTTTTATCAGAACAGTTTTGCCGAAAGTATAACAATGACCTGCAGACCATCCAGAAACCCTGAAGATAAAAAAAACCACCATATTGCTCATTTTTACAGCTCCGGAGCAACCTCTACCTTTATGATATCAAAAAGTCCTGCTCATGTAAAAGCCGCAGTATACGGACGTAATGAAAGACCTAATCTGAATGCTAAATTACTTGATGTCATCAGGAATCTTGTCACCGCCGCAGGAGGAATGATGGGAACTGCTAAAATACAATGGAAACAGCTTACCGACAGTTTATTGGATTTTGAATAACCTTTTTTTACCTTTTTTGATCTAGATCAAAGTTTGGTATTTGTTGTACAGGGACATTTGCACCTGAATATTTTAAACAAAATTTATGAGTACAACATTAGAAAGAGGGCAGACGATTAATTTCTATCAGGCGACTGCTCCCATTATCATTTCGGTATTTGGAGTTTATCTTACCATAGGAATTGCCCTGGGAGCACTTCCCGGGTTTGTCCAGAACACATTAGGTTTTGACAGCATTATTGTGGGGCTTGTTATTGGTTTGCAGTCGTTGTCAACACTTTTGACGCGTGCCTATTCCGGGAAAATTACAGATACCAGAGGAGCCAAGAAAAGTAAAATGTCAGGTGTGGTATTAGCTGTTATTGCCGGGATTGTTTATATACTTGCAATACTATTTCAGGGTCATCCGCTGATGGCACTTCTCTTTCTGTTAGCAGCAAGAATCCTTCATGGTATTGGCGAAAGCTTTCTGGTTACCGGAGCATTGACGTGGGGAATAGGGCTGGCAGGCCCCTCTAACTCTGGAAAAGTAATGACCTGGAACGGTATTGCTATGTATGCAGGAATTGCAATTGGGGCTCCTGTCAGTATCTGGTTGAGTAAAGAATACAATATGCTGCCTGCTTTCATCCTTATAGCCTTACTTCCGCTTGTAAGCTGGCTTTCTACCGCAAAACTTCCTTCTATTCCTGTAGATAAAGATCATGTACGAACGCCTTTTTACAAGGTAATCGGGGCAATATCGGGGCAGGGACTGAGTCTTGCTTTTTCATCAATGGCTTTTGGATGTATTGCTTCTTTTATTGCTTTATTTTTCTCACAAAAGAATTGGGGAGATGCTTCACTTGCTTTTATGGTTTTCGGAATATGTTATGTTCTTACCAGAATTTTCTTTGCTTCATTTCCGGATAAATACAGAGGTTTTAAGATTGCTTTGATCTCTCTGATCATCGAAGTGGCAGGACAGCTGCTGATATGGACATCTGTTTCCAAAACATTAGCCATTATCGGATGTGGATTAACTGGGATTGGATTTTCATTGGTCTTTCCGGCATTGGGAGTTCTTGCCATTCAAAAAGTAAAACCACAAATGAGAGGAACAGCATTGGGAGCGTATGTTGCTTTTGTTGATCTTTCCTTAGGATTGGCTGGACCTATTGCCGGGCTGATTGCAGGCTGGTTTGATTATCAGGCAGTATACCTTTTCGGGGGAATCAGCTGTATGGTATCAATGATTATTTTATTATTTAATAAAAAATAAAAATGGAAAATTCTATCATTACTCAAGCAGAGAAAACAAAAAAAATACGTTCTGCATTTATCATTAAAAATAAACAGTATCTCACCCCACATCTTATCCGTGTGGTATTTGAAATGGATGACAATCAGGCTGAACTGCTTGCCAATGTGCGTTCCGGTTCAAATAATAAAATCTTTTTTCCAACTAAAGAAGGAAGAACTCCTTTAATCAGAACATATACTAACAGAAAAATTGACTTGGAAAACCGGGAATTGAGTATAGATTTCGTTGCCCATGGTGATAACGGGCCCGCTTCTGCATGGGCATTACAAGCGAGTCCTGGTGATTCATTGGAAATAGGGATGAAAGAAAGTACAAGGCCTTTAGTTCCCGATGCTGATTTTTATCTGCTGGCGGGAGATGCAACAGCATTACCTGTCATTTGTGCTATTGCCGAGCAGTTTCCTCCTTATGTATCCGCAAAGATCCTATTAGAGGTGGCAGGCAAAGAAGATGAACTTATTCTGTGTTCCGCAGCAGATATATCAGTAGAATGGCTTCACAATCCTCATCCGGAAGAGGGAAGCCGGCTTGCAGAAGCTGTAAAATCTGTTCAGTTTCCGCCCGGAGTTTTGAAAGAATATGTGTATATCGCTGCAGAATACACAACAGTTCATGAACTTCGTAATTATTTTAAAACAACCCTGCAATGGGATCCCCATGGTCTATATATCTGCTCGTACTGGAAAGCCGGACAGGCAGAAAATATATAGACCGTTTTGATAAAAATAGTAAGCAAATCCTTTTTATCATTACTTTTGCTTACATGCAGGAACTTTTAGCTTCATATATTAAAAATAGAATATCAGTAACGGATGAAGAATTGAATACCATTCTTTCTTATTTCAAACACGTTCAATTAAAAAAGAATGAAACACTCCTTACCAACGGACAACACAGCCAACGGACATTTTTTGTTGTAAACGGTTGTCTCCGTATATTTTTTATTAATGAAGAAGGGCAGGATTCCACGCGATATTTTGCATTTGAAAATCAGTTTGCAACAGCATTAACCAGTTTTATTACTTCTGAGCCCTCCGACGAATTTATTCAGGCCGTGGAGGATTCAGAAGTATATTACATTAGTCATGAAAGCTTTTACCATCTCCTGGATATTATTCCGCAATGGGAAAAATTTTACAGGATATATCTGGAAACAGCGTATGTGAGTAATACGAAGAGACTGATGTCTTTCCTTGTTCAGGATGCTCTTGAAAAGTACCGCCAGCTGCTGAATGAAAATCCTGTTGTAGTAAGGAGACTTTCTAATAAAATGGTAGCTTCCTATCTTAATATCTCTCAGGAAACTTTAAGCAGATTGAAATCAAGACTTTGATTTTTGTTTGACAAATCTAATAATATTACAAAGAGCTTTAAACCATTTTTAAACGGAATAAAATTCTCAAAAAATTAATACCAGAGCCTTCTCAGGAAAAATTTAAGCCTTATATTTGCACTCATGTTAAAATGGTTCTCCATATTATGCTCAATGATGTATGTGCTGGCTACCACCAATGCGGGGGAAGTACTGAAGGTGCCTATGTTTGTGGAACATTTTATGGAATACCACGGAAGCTTATCAGAGTTTGTCATGGAACATTATGATAATCACAAAGAGGATTCTGACTGGGATACTGATCAGAAACTGCCATTTATCAATCCTCCTATTGTATTGACTGTACATGCCCAGCTTCCGGAACTTACATTTGAAATAAAAAAACCTAAAGAAATTACTGTTTCCAAGAAAAACAGTATCTACAAGGAAAAAGATTTCTCCAATCATTATCTTTCCCAGATTTTCCAGCCTCCGCGGCTTTCATAACTGATTTTACACTGACATTGCTTTAGACTTAAAGCAGTCCATTTATTATTACATCAATTTAACCTATCGTGCATTATAACTCTGTTTATGATGTCTTTACTAAACTTTGTTTAAATTTTTCAGAATGATAAGTTTACAACAAAGCACATGATTATCAGGGAGATATTCTTACTGAGTGATATGATATCTTCTGTGCTTTTGTAATTGTACAAATAAAGACTTCAGCAGCTTTTATAAGATATTCCGGGTTATCAATTAATAGTTTTTTCCATGTTAAATAAAATTATTGAGTTTTCTGTAAAGAATAAACTCATCATTGCTCTGTTTACAGTGGGGCTTGTTCTTTTTGGGGTCTATGAAACCACCAAACTACCCATAGATGCTCAGCCGGACATCACCAATAATCAGGTACAGATTATTACGACTGCTCCTTCTTATGGTGCAGCAGATATTGAACGCCTTGTTACATTTCCTATCGAACAGGCTACCAGCAATATCAGCGGAATTACAGAACTTAGAAGTTTCTCACGTTTCGGACTGTCATTAGTAACGGTAGTTTTTGATGACAATACGGATGTCTACTGGGCACGCCAGCAGGTTCAGGAACGTTTGCAGCTTGTTCAGGACAATATCCCGGCCGGAATCGGAAAACCGGAACTGGGACCTATTTCCACAGGATTGGGAGAAATTTTCCAATATGTGGTAAGGGCCAAAAAAGGATATGAAAATGTCTATGATGAAACGGAACTCAGAACCATTCAGGATTGGGTGGTCAGAAGACAGCTTCTGGGAACTAAAGGAGTCGCCGATGTCAGCAGTTTCGGAGGAAAACTGAAACAATATGAAATCGCCATTAATCCCAACAGACTTCAGGCATTCAATATCAATATCAACGATGTTTTTGGAGCGTTGGAGAAAAATAACCAAAATACCGGAGGTGCTTATATTGAGAAGAAAGAAACCGTTCTTTTTATTCGCAGCGAAGGGCTTCTGGGAAGTACGGAAGATATCGGAAGTATTCAGGTGGCAGAAACCAAAGAAGGTATTCCGGTACACATTAAAGATGTTGCTTCCGTAAAGATAGGGTATGCAACAAGATATGGTGCTATGACCTATAATGATACAGGAGAAGTATCCGGAGCTATTGTCCTGATGCTGAAAGGGGAGAATGCCAATGTAGTGATTGGAAATATTAAAGAAAGACTGGAAAAAATACAGGAATCATTACCTGAAGGGGTTGTCATTGAACCTTTCCTTGACCGTGCTAAAATGGTAAACAACACCATCAGTACAGTAAAAACAAACCTGATGGAAGGCGCTTTGATTGTTGTTTTTATTCTGGTTTTATTCTTAGGAAACTTCAGAGCAGGATTATTGGTAGCTTCTGTAATTCCTTTAGCGATGCTTTTCGCTATCATTATGATGAATATTTTTGGGGTAGGAGGAAACCTGATGAGTCTTGGAGCGCTTGATTTCGGACTTATCGTAGATGGAGCCGTTATCATCGTGGAAGCGGTACTGCATCAGCTGGCCCACAAAAAGCATTTCGGAAAAGATAATATGCTCAGCAAAAAAGAAATGGATGACCAGGTTTCTGGTTCTGCGACCAAAATGGTTAACAGTGCCGTTTTTGGGCAGATCATTATCTTAATTGTATATCTTCCGATTTTTACACTTCAGGGCATTGAAGGTAAAATGTTTAAGCCAATGGCCCAGACCGTTGCATTTGCCCTGATTGGCGCATTTATTCTTTCCCTTACTTATATTCCTATGATGAGTTCTCTGGTATTGAGCAGAAAGAAGAAAGAAAAAGAAAATATTTCAGACCGTGTAATGGGAAAAGTAGAAACTGGCCACCAGAAATTCCTGATAAAAGCCCTTAAATATAGAAAAACCATTATTCTGGGAGTGTTAGTACTGTTTGTTGGTGCTGTTTTTACCCTTTCCAGAATGGGTGGGGAATTTATCCCATCTCTTGAAGAAGGTGACTTTGCCGTTGAAATGAGGATTCTTCAGGGAAGCAATATCAATGAAACCAAAAAAGCAACCAGTCAGGCAGCTAATATACTTTTAACCCAGTTTCCTGAAATACAGAAGGTGGTCATGAAGATTGGTAGTGCAGAAATTCCTACGGAACCAATGCCAATGGATTCCGGAGATATGATCATTGTCTTAAAACCTAAAAAAGAATGGACTTCTGCAAAAACATTTCCAGAACTTTCTGATAAAATGAGTAAAGCACTGAGCGTTATTCCGGGATTGACAACCAGTTTTCAGTTCCCGGTACAAATGCGTTTCAATGAGCTGATGACCGGAGCAAGGCAGGATGTGGTATGCAAAATTTATGGGGAAGATCTGGACAGCCTTGCTGCCTACGCAAAAAAGATGGGAAGCATTATCAACACGGTAAAAGGAGCTCAGGATCTTTATATAGAACCCGTTGTGGGAGCTCCACAGGTTGTTATTGATTATAACCGTTCGGAACTGTCCCGATATAATATTTCCGTGGCAGATATCAACAGGGTTATCAATATGGCTTTTGCCGGTCAGACAGCAGGTGCTTTATACGAAGGAGAGAAGAAGTTTGATATTGTAGTCCGGATGGATAATGAACATAAAAAAGATATCACAAGTATCCGGAATCTTTTGATACCTACCGCTTCAGGAGAGCAGGTTCCTTTATCACAGCTGGCCAAAGTAGAGCTTAAAAACAGTCCGAACCAGATCCAGAGGGAAGATACCAAAAGAAGAATCATCGTAGGGTTTAATGTAAGAGGAAGGGATGTTCAGAGCATCGTGGAAGAACTTCAGCAAAAGGCAGGTAAAAGCCTGAAACTATCACCCGGATATACCGTTTCTTATGGAGGAGCTTTTGAAAATTTAAATGAAGCCAAAGCCAGACTCGGAGTAGCAGTTCCTATTTCATTAGTAATGATTTTCCTGTTGTTGTTCTTTGCTTTCGGTTCTGTAAAACACAGCTTACTGATCTATACCGCCATTCCATTGTCTGCGATAGGAGGTATTTATTTTCTGGCATTGAGAGGAATGCCTTTCAGTATCAGCGCAGGGGTAGGATTCATCGCTTTATTCGGAGTAGCAGTACTTAATGGAATTGTTTTGATATCAGAGTTTAACCGATTGAAAAAGAATGGAATAACAAACACCAACAGAATTGTACTGATGGGTACAAAAATCAGACTTCGTCCGGTGTTAATGACAGCTTTTGTGGCTTCGTTAGGATTTCTTCCTATGGCGATCAGTAATGGTGCTGGAGCAGAAGTACAGAGGCCTTTGGCTACCGTTGTAATCGGCGGTTTGATGCTTGCTACACTTTTAACCCTTTTTGTACTTCCTATTCTCTATGTTTTATTCGAAAATATTAATAAAGATAAAATGAAATTCTCTAAAAAATTCAACTATAAAAAACTGTCCGTTTTCCTACTGCTGATCTCTTTCGGAAGTTTTCAGGCTCAGGAAAGCATTACTTATGACCAGGCTTTGGAAAAGGCCTATCAACAAAACGGAACCCTTAAAAACTCAAAATTAGTATCAGATTATCAGGAAAAACTCAAAGCCAGCTATCTGGATATTCCACAAATGGAAGTTACAGGCGGATTTGGACAGATTCAGGGAGAGGAAACCGACAATTCTTTCGGAATCTCTCAAAGATTCAGTTTTCCTACGGTTTATTCAAAAAGAAAACAAATGCTGGATGCGGAATGGTCTGCGGGTATCATCAATCAGAATCTGACCAAAACACAGCTTACGAAAGAGGTTACAGACGTTTTCTACAGAATATTAGTGCTTCAGGAGAAGAAAAAAGTATTGGAATATATCAGCCAGATGTACAATAATTTTGCTGACAAGGCGGGATTAAGATTAAAAAAAGGAGAAGCCAATATTTTAGAGGAATCAACCGCTGAAATCCAGAAAGAACAGGTACAAGTACAGCTGAACACTCTTGAGAATGATCTAGATATCGCAAAACTTCAGCTTCAGGTATTACTTCAGTCTGAGAATCCTTACCAGCCGATTGCTGATCAACCGACAATGAATATGGGTATTCAGATTTCTGAGGAAATGGTAAAACAACATCCTGAACTTCAGTATCTGCAGCAACAGATTAAAGTAGGAGAGGCGGAAGTACAGCTGGAGAAAAGCAAACTGCTTCCGGATCTTCTTGTTGGATATACCAATCAGAGTATGAAAAACATCAATAATAACCGTTTTAATTCGGTTCAGGTGGGCGTAGGAATTCCATTGTTTACAAAAGGGCAAAGAGCTTTGGCAAAGGCTGCACAGGCAAAAATTGCAATATCCGAAAATCAATACCAGCGAAAAGAAATTGAGCTGAAAAACAGATTGAGACAGCAACTGAATAATTATATGAATCAACAGAGAATCATTGAAAATTATCAACAAAAACAACTTCCGAAATCTGAAATCATTTTAAAAACAGCACAGAAACAAATGGAAGTAGGAGAAATTGATTACCTGGATTGGGTAATATTGGTGAACCAGGCCGTAAAAACCAAAGCAGACTATATTGATCAGCTGGAAAAACTGAATCAGATCAGTGCCGAACTTAATTTCTTAATTTCAAAATAACAACGTCATGCAGTTCAAGAATATATCTATATACAGCCTTACTTTAATCCTTACTTTATCTTCATGTTCAGGAAAAAAAGAAGAAGAAAAAACGGTTTACGAAAACACAAAATTTACCAAAAACAATGAAAATTCGGTTCATCTCACGGAAAAACAAATTCAGTCTGTAGGAATTACCACCACATCTATTCAGAACAGAAATATGGAAAAGCTGGTACGACTGAACGGAAAAGCAGAAATTGCACCTTCACACATCAGTTCGGTTTCCAGTATTATGGGCGGGCACATCAAATCTATTAACATAATTAATGGAAGCCATTTCAATAAAGGACAGGTTCTTGCTGTTGTGGAAGATCCACAATTTATACAGCTTCAGCAGGATTATCTGGTGACAAAAGCACAGCTTGAAGCCGCAAGACTGAACTTTAACCGCCAGAAAGACCTTAATACAAGCAAAGCCAGCAGTGATAAGACGATGCAGACCGCTCAGGCAGATTATGCTACCCTGAATGCTACTTTAAAGGGGCTTGAAGAAAAGTTGAGAATCATTGGAATTAACGCCAGAGGTTTACATACTGGAAATATCAGAAGTAAGATTAATATCTATGCCCCATTTACCGGTTTTGTAAGTAAAATTCTTGTGAACAACGGACAATACATCAATCCGGCAGATACTTTGTTTGAGCTGATCAACCCCGCAGGATTGCTTTTGGAATTAAAGGTTTTTGAAAATGATGTGAATGATGTGAAAGCAGGACAGGAAATTGTAGTGTACAACAATCAGAATCCGGATGTGAAATCCAACGCAAGGATTGTCAGTGTAGTTCCAAGCATTGAAAACGGGGGATCTGCAACTGCCGTTGCTAAATTGTCTTCGGTAAATTCTGAATTTGTAAAAGGAATGTATATCAATGCTGAAGTTAATATCAACAGCCGGTACACACAGGGGCTTCCTAATGAAGCGGTAATATCTTTTGAAAATAAAAATTATGTTTTTGAAGATCTCGGAAAATCGAATTATAAAATGATTCCTGTTGTAACCGGAATTTCTGATGACCAGTTTACAGAGATTGTAAAAGCAGATGCTTTAATGGATAAAAAAATTGTACAGAAAGGTGCTTACAGCCTTCTGATGATGCTTAAAAACAAGGCAGAATAATTTAAGCCTGACTAATTTTTTTTATTTATTTAAACGAAAGTCATTAAAGCGTTCATTTTGAAATACTTTAGTCACAATAATACTACATAAAAGTTGATATAAGATGAAAATCAAAGATTTTCATAAAACTTAGGTGTACTTATTATGCATAAAAGCTGGCTCTTAAAAAGCCTAAGTGTTCAAAAACTTTTGTGTCTTTTGTGGTTAAAATAAAATCTACTACAAAACGAAAAGATCAGTCAGCCGGCTGATCTTTTTTATTTGAATGACTATACTTTATATACATAGCTATAAAACCAATTAAAAAAAATGATATTTGACATGTTTTTCATTTTGTAAAATATTATTTAATGCATAATTCATTTTAAAATAATATATTTAAGAAGTGAATAGTTTTTAAAGGATTTTTTAGATGAATAAGAAAAGAACTTTTATCGAAAATTTATGACAAAAAAACCTTTGCACAATTTCCATATTCCGGTAATGGGACTGGCTTACACCATAGACAGCCCGATCCGTGTTGCACAATATGGAATTTCTTCTGTGATCTCTATCATTGATGATGAAATCCTTGAAAAGATGAAAAACTTTTATAATAAGAAGTTTAATCTTGACTATTTTGGAATCTCAACAAAAGCAGATGATTACAGGGCAAGAAGAGTTACTGCCTATCTGGATATGGTGGATGATATCGTGAATGAAAAATTTGAATCTTTCAAACAGGAAATCAGCAAAAACAAAGAGGCTTTAAAGGACTTCATGGCCATACTTCCGAATACTTCGGATCTTAAAACAAGTCTTCAGAATCTCATTAATCAAAAAGATAACTGGAGCTCCAATATCAAAAACTTCATAGAATCTAACTTAAGACCTGGAAGTATTGACGTCAATATCATGACGAAAGTGGATAAGGACAATTATCAGAACAACGAGCAGCTTCCGGTAATGTATAACGATGCCCATGCTTCACTGCGGGGATTTGCCAAAAGCAAACTGTCATCATCAATGGTTCTTTCAGCAGGAATGAATCCTCGTCTGTATAGTTATATGGAAGAGTTTGAAGACTTTTTCCCGGATGAAAACGGAAAGATCAAAAAGAAAATCATTCTTAAAGTAAGCGACTTCCGTTCTGCAATGATCCAGGGAAACTTTCTGGCTAAAAAAGGACTGTGGGTTTCAGAATACAGAATAGAATCCGGGCTGAACTGCGGCGGCCATGCTTTTGCAACCGAAGGAATGCTTCTTGGGCCTATCATGGAAGAATTTAAGCAGAAAAAAAATGATCTGATACAGTCAGCGCATACGTTAATGACAGCTGCTTTGGAGCAAAAAGGAAAGCCTTTGGTTTCTGAGCCTTTGGAAATGAAAATTACCGTTCAGGGTGGAGTAGGAACTTCCGAAGAACATGAGTTTCTATTGGTTCATTATAAGGTAGACAGTGTAGGATGGGGCTCGCCGTTTTTACTGGTCCCTGAAGCCACTTCTGTAGATACGGAAACCCGAAATCTGCTTGTAAAATCAAAAGAACAGGATTTGTATCTGAGTCATATTTCGCCTCTGGGAGTGCCTTTCAATACGGTAAAAGGAACTTCTAATGAACTATTGAAGTATGAAAAAGAAGCTAAAGGTAAATACGGCAGTTCGTGTCCGAAAAAGCTTCTGGCATTAAGCAAAGAATTCTCACCGGAAGGAACCTGTACCGCTTCTAAAAAATATCAGGATATCAAACTGAAAGAATTGTATACTGACCGGGAAACCTTAACAGAAAAAGAGTTTGATAAAAGAAAGTCTCAAATAACCGATAAAGCCTGTCTGTGTGTAGGACTTGTGAATGCAGCATATATGGAGCAGAATCTTGAAATCAAAGGAGAAAAACAGGGGGTTGTGATATGTCCCGGACCCAATATTGCTTTTTTTGATAAAGAAGTTTCACTTTCGGAAATGGTAAAACATATTTATGGAAATACCAATATTCTTTCCCATACTCAACGTCCAAATATGTTTATCAATGAACTGAAAATGTATGTTGACTATCTGAGAAAGGAAATTACAGAATCTTCAGTACAGATTACCCATGCCCAAACAAAAAAATGGAATGCTTTCAAGAAAAATATACTTGAAGGAATAGAATATTATCATGATCTTTTTATAGGGTCATCATTCTTCAGCAACGGATTATCAACCATCAATCTGCAATTACAGGAATATAAACTTCAGCTTACTGCTATTGATGTTCCGCAGGTTGAAAAATAACCGTATTTTTTAATTGATAGATAATAAAAACAGCTTTCAACGCGGAGGCTGTTTTTGTTTTTTTGAGTTGTTCTGTTGGAGAAATATAAAATATAAATGCAGGCAATCAAATATTTCCAACAAAGCATGTATCTTATTTTTACAATACACAATTTTATCGGAGATAAAATCCTTGCGTCTTTGTGATCTTTCAACAATCATATTTTATGAAATGATTAGGAGTTGGAAAAACGCAAAGGCGCAAAGATTTATAATATTACTGTAGAATGTAAGGCGCTAGAAAATCAAAGATTTTCAGCAAGCGTGTGTCTAATTTTTACGGTATATAATTTTATCGGAGAAAAAATCCTTGCGTCTTAAAAACGATGTTGCAGGTAAGAATTATTTGCGTCTTTGCGTTTTATAAAAAAATAATAGTCAAAAAAACTGAGGAAACATCCGTGTTTTCATTTATAATAACTATAGACGGAATGGCTATTTTGAATATCCTTTGGGCATAATATTCCTTACCTTAGATCCTACTTAGTAAAATTATTTTTATGGAAAAAAGAAAGATCAAAAACACCGATTTAACGATTGCACCAATCAATTTCGGAGGAAATGTTTTTGGATGGACCCTGGATGAAAAACAGTCTTTTGATATACTGGATCGCTTTACAGAAGCAGGATTCAATTTTGTAGATACTGCAGACACCTATTCATGGTGGGTGAACGGGAAAGGAGGACAATCTGAAGAGATCATTGGAAAGTGGATGAAAAGCCGTTCTAACCGTAATGATATCGTTTTGGCAACAAAAGTAGGTTCTGAAACCAAAGAACATGGCTATGATATCAGCAGAAAGCATATCTTACAATCAGTGGATGAGTCACTGAAAAGGCTTCAGACCGATCATATTGATCTCTATTATACTCACTTTGATGATAATATCACTCCGGTAGAAGAAACGCTTTCGGCTTATGATGAGATCATTAAGGCTGGAAAAGTGCGCTATATTGCGGCTTCCAATTTATCACCGGAACGTTTAAAAGCTTCATTTGAAGCTGCTGAAAAGAATAATCTTCCTAAATATGTTGCATTACAGCCTCATTATAACCTGATGGAAAGGGAAGGTTTTGAGGGAAATTATGCACCTCTGGCAGAGCAGTTCGATTTAAGTGTATTTCCTTACTGGTCTCTGGCAGCTGGTTTCTTAACGGGTAAATACCGTGATGAAGCAGATCTTGCAAAAAGCGCGAGAGGTGAAGGGGTAAGAAAGTATTTAAATCCTAAAGGACTTGAAGTTTTAAAAGCTCTGGATCAGGTAAGTTCAAAACATAATACCACTCAGGGAACGGTTTCTCTGGCATGGCTGTTATCCAATCCTTTGATCACAGCTCCTATTGTAAGTGCTACAAGTGCATCACAGCTTGAAACGGTATTCAATGCTCCAAAACTTATTCTTGATCAGGAAGATATTGATCTGCTGAATAGTGCAGGCAACTAATTTTCAACTTTCATTATAGACTAAAATTTAATCCGTTCATTGCTGAACGGATTTTTTATTTCGACAATGCTTAACCACCCCGTCAAAAATTCTTTGAATTTTCGCCCTCCCTCCAATGGAGAGGAATTTTAGTTCTTCGATTGTGATTATTCAGTTATTAATTAATCAGAATATTCCTTCAAAAGCTGTCTGTAGCTCATCAGTATTGAGGATTTTGAAATAAAGCCTATAAAATCATTATTCTCACTCACTACAGGAAGATTCCATACCCCTGTATCATCAAAAGTCTGAAGAATCTCCAGAGGTTTATTATCACGGTGAAGTATAGCTGGTGGAGCTTTCATAATCTGAATGACCAGCTGAGAAGCATCCATTTCTTTGTTAAAAAGATAAGGTCTTATATCATCCAGGGTAAGAATTCCCTTTAGCTTTCTATTTTCATCCACAACAGCAAAAATATTTTTATCTCCATTCTTTACCATTTCAAATAATTCAGTAACAGAAGCATTTTCATTAATGGTCTGAGAATACTGATCTATAAAATCTTCTGTTCTCAAGGCAAAAAGGAGGTTTTTATCATGTTTATTGGTCAAAATCTTTCCTTCATCTGCTAAAGATTTCAGTTCCGGAGAGATTGGGGAGAACCATTTGGCAATAAGGTAAGATATCACAGAAGCGATCATCAGGGGAATAAACAGATCATATCCGAAACTGGATTCTGCAATCAGAAATATTGCAGTAAGCGGAGCATACAGTACACCGCTCATTGCCCCAGCCATTCCTACCAGAACAAGGTTGGTCACCGGAACATCTGTAAAGCCTAAATGCTGACAAACCAAAGCAAATAAGTACCCTAAAGTTCCTCCTGCAAAAAGAGACGGGGCAAAATTACCTCCGTTACCACCACTGAAGATGGTAAAAGAAGTGGCAAATGCTTTTAAAAGCAATACCAGAATTAAAAATACAATAATCGTCCAGTCTCCGATCTCAAAATACCTGAAAAAACTGTTTTCAATAATAGAGTGGGTATTTCCGTTGGTAAATGCTTTCACTGTTTCATAACCTTCTCCAAATAATGGTGGAAAAAGAACACACAACAATGAAAGTACAGCGCCACCAAACATTGCTTTACGCATTCTGGAAAGCTGAAGTCCTTTTATAAAATGTTCTACTTTTTGGGAAATAATCACAAAATAACGGGCATACAAACCTGTTACAAGTCCTAAAATAAGGTAATAAGGGACATTTTTATAGTTGAACGGATCTCTTGTATAAAACCTGAAAAGAACATCTTCCTGAAGCAAAATCCTCGACAAAAGACTTCCGCAGACTGCAGCCACAACCAAAGGAATAAAATCTGTAAAAACCACTCCGGTCAACAGAATTTCAAAGGCAAACATAATCCCGGCAATTGGAGCATTGAATGCAGATGCAATTCCTGCTGTAGCACCAGCAGCCAGCAATAAAGTGCGTTCTTTGTAACTTAATCTGTAGGTCTGCGCATAGTTTGAACCAATAGCAGCTCCGGTAACAGCTATAGGACTTTCCAATCCTGCCGAACCTCCCAATCCTACGGTAACCGCACTCTGTATCACCTGGGAATACATTTTAACGGAAGCTACGATACTGGAATTCTGTGCAATTTCATAGAGTATAGCCCCGATACCTTTACGATCCTGTCCTTTGAACAACGTCAGAACGATCATCGTGGTCAATACAATTCCTAAAAAAGGAAAAACAATATAGAATAATATCTGATATTCAAAGTGGACTTTGGTAGTAATGAAATTGTGTATATTGTGTACCAGCGTTTTCAGAATAACTCCTGCAAGACCCGCCGTACAGCCTACCAGAATTCCGGAAAGAACAAGAAACTGATTCCGGCTCAGCCTGTTGTTCAGCCAATGCAGAATAAGCTCATAACTGCGCGCTTTTTCTAATCCATATTTTTGGAAATCTCTTTTAAATTTAAGGAAGCTCAGGTACTTTTTTTTGTTGTGAATTTTCACCTTAGAAACATTTTATGCTATCATCAGATTGATACAGCTCCGTAAATTTATGAAATATATCACAAAAAATACCCTTTTGAAGATTTACACTTGTTTGTGATTTATATTTTTGTAATTTATGTTTTAATTTTAAATTCAAAATTTCTTCAAAATTTAATGATAGTTTTATGGCATGAAAATCCTAATCGTTGAAGACGAAGCAGCGCTTACCCAAAGTATTGCCGAATATCTGTCCGGAGAAAACTATCTCTGTGAAGCTGCCAGCACATTCAGTGAAGCGATGAGTAAAATAGAGACATTTGACTATGACTGTATTTTACTGGACATTATGCTTCCAGACGGAAATGGTCTGAAAATACTTGAAGAATTAAAAAAGCAGCAGAAGCAGGACGGAGTCATTATCATTTCTGCCAAGAATGCTCTGGACGATAAAATTGAAGGTTTAAAACTGGGTGCAGACGATTATCTTACCAAACCATTTCACCTCTCAGAGCTTATGGCAAGAGTATATTCTATCATTCGGAGGAAGCAGTTCAGTAGTTCCAATGTAGTAAAACAAAATGAACTTCAAATTGACCTGCTTGCTAAAACAGTTGCTGTAAACGGCGAAACGATTTCATTAACAAAAAAAGAATTTGATCTCTTAATTTATTTTATCGGTAACAAAAATAAAGTCATCTCCAAAAGTACATTGGCGGAACATCTTTCCGGAGACCTTGCAGATATGCTTGACAATCATGACTTTGTATATGCTCATGTGAAAAACCTCAAGAAAAAACTGTATGATGCCGGATGTGAACATTATCTGAAAACAGTATATGGAACGGGGTATAAGTGGGAAAGCTAGGTTAATTATAAATTATGAATTAAAAATTATAAATGATGAGTTATTATAAGCGAAAAGAAAAATGTGTTGAAAGATAAAAGTTTTAATTTTGCAATAAGAATTATTAATCTTTATAAATATCTCTCAAGTGGCAGGAGTGAATATGTTCTGAGTAAACAGTTATTAAGAAGTGGAACAGCAGTAAGAGCTTTAATAAGAGAGTCACAAAATGCGGAAAGTAAAGCAGACTTTGTTCATAAACTCGCTATTGCTCAAAAAGAATGTGATGAATCTATTTATTGGATTGAGCTTTTATATCATACTGAATATTTATCATCCAATGAGTGTCAAAGTATTCATAATGAAGCTATTGAAATATCAAAGATAATCAGGAGCATCATCATTACATCAAAAAATAAATAATCTTTCATAGAGCCCAACAATTCATAACTCATAATTTTTAATTCATAATTATCTTGAAGCCTTTACTTACCAAAACGACAAAACCTTTTCTCATCTATGTACTTATTGTGCTGATGATAAGTATTCCTGTGTATTATTTTGTGGTGGATACCATCTGGAAAAGTGAACTGGATGAGCATAATCAGATTATTGTTGAGAAGACGGCTTATGAGTTCAACCAGTTGAAACTGTCTGAGGAAGAATTAGACAAAAGTCTTGCACTGTGGAATCATATCCAGCCTGAAACGAATATTGAGAAAATTTCAGCTCAACAAATAAAACGGGACACAGTTTATACTTACGAAAAACACTTACCTTTTATTTCGGAACAAAAAAAAGAGCGTTACAGATGCCTGAGAAAAGTCGTTTATCTACAGAACAAACCTTATCTTTTTACGATACAGACCAATATTGAGGAATCTCATGAAACAATAGCTGTAATTGCAATGATTACCATATTTTTCTTTGTAATCATAGTGTTAGGGCTTTTATATCTGAACAGAAAACTTTCTTCATCTATCTGGAAACCGTTCAGGAATACATTGGATCAACTGAAAACCTTCAACCTTAACAGCCAGAATACCATACAGTTTCCGGTTTCTGACACCACAGAATTTGAAGAACTTAATCAGTCTCTCTATAAACTGATAGAGCGTAATATTTCTACCTATAAAACCCAGAAAGAATTTACAGAAAATGCTTCCCATGAGCTGCAG
Source organism: Chryseobacterium sp. 22543 (assembly GCF_052044565.1). NCBI lineage: Bacteria > Pseudomonadati > Bacteroidota > Flavobacteriia > Flavobacteriales > Weeksellaceae > Chryseobacterium > Chryseobacterium sp. 22543. Next base: position 479,327 of record NZ_JBQENH010000003.1, on the reverse strand, counting down.
ACACCGCTGGCCATTATTAAAAATAAGCTGGATCTTTTACTTCAGGATCAGGATCTTACTGAAAAACAGTACAAAATCGCTGAAGACATAAACAAGGCTCTTACAAGAAGTTCTCGCATCAATAAAAACCTCTTGCTGCTTGCTAAAATTGATAATAATCAGTTTGACAGTTCAGAGATTATTTTGTTTGATCATTTGCTTCAACAAAGTATTGATACTCTCCAGGAACATATTGAGCAAAAAAATATTTCCGTTCAGGAAAAGATAGTAGATAATGTACAGGTGAATGGAAACAGTATTCTGACTGAGATACTGATCAACAATCTCATCATCAATGCAATCCGCCATACAACTCCCGGAGGTTCTATTTCTATACAATTGGCAGATTCTTCTTTTGAAGTTTCCAATTCGGGTACTGAAAAGCTGAATATGGATTTGCTTTTCAAAAGATTCTCTAAGCTTTCAACGGATAACAGCGGAAGCGGGCTCGGACTCTCTATCATCCATGAAATCTGCAGGTTTCATCATTGGACTATCAGCTATAGGTTTGAAAACAAACATCACATCTTCACTGTTAAATTATAGTTAAAAAATTTCACGGCTCAGGCAATTCTAAATTTCTTCTAAATCGGTTTGCACCTTTGTATTGAAAACAAAGCAAAATGAGAACAGCAAACAAAGTAGCAGCCGTTACACTCCTTTTCTGGCTTATGAAAATTGTAGCCACTACATTGGGAGAGACCTTGGGAGATTTTATTTCTATGACCCTTAATCTGGGATATGTTGTAGGAATTTTGGTTACGCTGATGTTTTTCATCCTGATACTTTCGGTGCAGCTTCGTGTAAAAAAATATATTCCGGCAGTGTATTGGGTCGTGATTATCGGAACAACCACTTTGGGAACCGAAATCTCAGATTTTATCGACCGTACTTTAAAAACAGGATATCTGGCAGGAAGTCTGATTTTATTTCTAGGCCTTTTAACTTCCTTATTCTTATGGTACAGAAAATATAAGAACCTGGAGGTTTATCCGATTTTTGAAAGAAATAAAGAATTCTATTACTGGACGGCTATTTTATTTTCCAATAGTCTGGGAACAGCTTTTGGGGATTTTCTGAGTGATAATTTAGGACTTGGATATATGTCGGGAGCTTTGTTTACAGGGCTGATCGTAGTAGTGGTAGTGGCACTTCATTATTTTACGAAAATCAATCATGTTGTTCTGTTCTGGATTGCTTTTGTTTTTACCAGACCCTTTGGTGCTACATTCGGAGATCTTTTGACAAAGCCTTTAGCTAAAGGAGGTCTGGACCTTGGAACTCTCAATGCTTCCCTGATCTCTCTTACACTGATGGTTTTCATGATCATTATTTCACAAAGAAAACACAGCCGGGAATTACCTCTTCAAAAGGAATAACTAATGTTTCCCTTATAACAAACTTTTTAAAGAAAAATAAAGATTAGCAGAATGAATAAAACAGCCTTGTTATTTTTTCCAGCCAGTATGGTAATTTCCTCCCTTGTTTCTGCACAGACAACCTCTGTAACGGCATCTGGAAGAATCATCAATAAAGATAAAACAGCAATACCTTACGCCCATATTATTTTAAAAAAAGAAAAAGACAGCACTTTTACAGCCGGAACCATTACCAATGAGGAAGGACGATTTTCCATTACAGGCATAAAGCCGGACCATTATCTTCTGGAAACTTCCATCACCGGATATAATACGTACACACAACCCGTTTTCATAGGAACCCTTTCAGAGTTTCTGGAAATACCAACTATTGAACTGGCTCAGAAACAGGAAAATGAAACAAAAATTGATGCCATCACCATTACCGCTTCTAAAAAAAATGAAATAGACAGCCGCCTTGATAAAAAAACGTATTCCGTAGCAGACAATATCAGCCAAAGTGGCGGATCGGTATTACAAAGCATGCAGAACCTTCCCGGAATCACCGTACAAGATGGTAAAGTACAGCTAAGAGGGAATGATAAAGTTACGGTGCTCATTGACGGTAAGCAGACTGCTCTCACGGGATTTGGAAGCCAGACAGGATTGGATAATATTCCGGCTTCTGCTATTGATAAAATTGAAATCATCAACAATCCTTCATCAAAATATGATGCGAATGGAAACGCTGGAATCATCAATATTATCATGAAAAAGAATAAACAGAACGGATGGAACGGAAAAGCAGGATTTACAACAGGTTTAGGCTCACTTTGGGTAAGAAAAGAAAACCTTCCTACAATAAGACCGCAGTATACACTAACGCCTAAAATAAATCCCTCTCTATCATTAAATTACAGAAAAAATAAGGTGAATGTATTTTTGCAGGCCGATAATTTATACACCGAAACACTTAATAAAAATGAATTTGTAACCCGTACTTATGATAATGGAACAGTCATTAATTCTCAGCTGAAAAGAAACAGAAATACAAATTTCTTTACCACCAAAGCCGGAATAGACTGGACTATTGATCCGCAAAATACAGTAACTATTTCAGGAATGTATGGAAGCGAAAAGATTATCGATAGGGGAGATCAGCCGTTTTTCAATGGAGATAGATCCCAACGTCTGCGCCTGTGGCAGTTTTTGGAAGATGAGCTGAAAACCACTGTGATGGGAACCGCTTCTTATCAGCATAAATTCAAAGATGCCGGGCATGTTTTAAATGTAGGATTCAATTATACTTTCCACAGAGAGGATGAAAAATATTTCTATGATAATTATCTTCCTTCCTCCGCAGGAACTGATGCTTTCAAATTATTATCTGATGAGCAGGTCTATGATTTCAATGTAGATTATATAAAACCTTTAAAGTACGGACGAATAGAGGCCGGAATTAAACTGAGAAACAGAAGCATTCCTACCAATATGAATTTTATTCCCGGTACCAACTCTGTTCTCGATATTTCTGCGGGTGGGAAAGCCGATTATAAAGAATTTATTCCTGCGGTGTACGGAAATTATGTTTTTGAAAATGAAAAATGGGAAGCAGAACTGGGATTGAGGCTGGAATATGTAAAAATTCAATATGATGTAAATCCTAATCACCCAACTTATAAAAGTGACGGATATAATTATACCCAGCCATTCCCGAATTTCAGACTTGCTTATAAACTTGATGACCGTAATAAGTTCTCGGTATTTTATAATAGAAGGGTAGACCGTCCTAATGAAGTTGATATCCGTATTTTTCCAAAATATGACGATGCAGAAATCATTAAAGTAGGAAATCCTGCACTGCGTCCTCAGTTTACAAATTCTATTGAATTGGGATACAAACACAATTGGGATAACGGATATTTATATGCTGCATTATACCACCGCTTTGCTGCCGGAACCATCACAAGAATTTCAAGTATTGTCCCGGACAGCACTCTTATTTATGCCATATTCCAGAATGCCGGAAAAAGCTATAATACAGGACTGGAAACAATATGGAACCAAAAGATCTCAGATGCATATTCCTTCAATGTCAATGGAAATTTATACCGTAATCAGATCAATGCATTTACTGTAGAAAATCTGTACCCAGAACCTAATACTTTCTCCGCCGACGAGCAGACTGCTCTATCAGGAAATATCAAGATGAATAACGTTTTTCATTTTTCTAAGGGATTGAATATGCAGTTTACACTTGTTTATTTAGCTCCGGATATTATTCCGCAGGGAAAAATAAAATCAAGGTTTTCAATGGATGCAGGAGTGAAAAAAGCCATTCAGAAAGGGAAGGGTGAATTGTTTTTAAATGCCTCAGATTTACTCAATACAATGGTGATCAGAAAGTCTGTTCAAGGCAGCGGATTCGCTTATACCAGCAATGATTATTACGAAACTCAGGTGATCCGGATGGGGTACAGCTATAAATTTTAATACAGAACTGAATAATTATAAATGTGATTTAAGATGAAAAAATACTTTCAAACAACGATGATGTATATCTTGGTTTTGAGTTCAGGTTTAAGCAGAATCAACGCTCAGAATACAAATGATACGATTGAAGTTCAAAAACCTGTACAAGACAGTATGATCACAACAAAAATTCAAAAAAGCAAACTGAATTATAAAAGCCTGATTATTCCTACAGCATTCATTGCCTATGGAGTAGCAGGTTTGTCGATGAATAATCTTAAACAGCTTAATATCTCTACAAAAGTTGAAATCAACGAACACCAGCCCACGCAAATAAAACTGGATAATTATACCCAGTATGCCCCTGCAGTTATTGTATATGGACTGAATGCAGCAGGGATAAAAGGAAAGCATAACCTGAGAGACCGCACTATCATTTATGCTTCTTCACAACTGATTGCAGCAGCCTTTACAATGCCTTTAAAATATCTTGTAAAAGAGGAAAGACCAGACAGATCAAATACCTTATCTTTTCCGTCAGGACATGCGGCAACAGCATTTTCTTCAGCACAGTTTATGTTCAGAGAATATAAAGACAGTAATTTCTGGCTGAGTATTTCAGGATATCCATTTGCTATTTTCACCGGGGTATACAGAATGCTGAATGATAAACACTGGCTGGGGGACGTTGTGGCAGGAGCCGGATTTGGGATTCTTTCTACCGAACTTGCCTATTGGCTGTTTCCAAAAATTGATAACTTATTACGTGGAAAAAATAAGAGTAAAAATACCTTGTCCTCCACAATGGTGATGCCATTTTATCAGAATAAAACTGTAGGAATAGGGTTGGTAAAAACCTTCTAATATAAAAGCGCAATGCAATACTGAATTGTGCTTTTCTTTATACCACTTTCGCCTTACGGACTATTTTTGATAATAAATCTGGAAAGAATCTCTTCAGAAACACTGCCATTACTTCTTTACCTCCTATGGCTTTCTGTTTTTTCTGTTTTTCAATAGCATAGAGCATTTTTTTTGCAAAAATTTCTACAGCCATGCCATTTTTTGTGGCATTATCCATTGTTCCCTGTGATGAACCATCTCCGGTAACAGCATTAATAGAAATATCTGTCTGTATAAAACCCGGACAAATGATCGTAATCCTAATATTCTGGCTGAATAGTTCTGCCCGTAAAGCATCAAAAAAACCATGTAAAGCATGTTTTGCTCCTGCATATCCACTTCGCATAGGAGCACCAAATATTCCCATAAGACTGGACACAACCGCAATCTGCCCACCTTTATTCCTGATCATATAAGGTACAGTTGCTTTAGTAAGCGCCACCGTTCCAATATAATCAATATCAATCAGCTGTTTATCTACTTCAATATCTGTTTCCATGGCTAAAGAACGTTGAGAAAGCCCGGCATTGTTGATCAGAATATCAATCTTCCCAAACTGTTCTGATGCTTTTGCCGCAATGGCAGGCATTTTTTTATAATTTTTCAGGTCTAAAGGAATCACCGCATACCGATCTGTATTCAATCCGGCTTTTTGAGCCACCAGATGCAGCTGTTCTTCTTTTCTGGAGGACAAGATGATTTTTGCATGGCTGTTCTTTGCCAAATTAGTTACTAAAGCTTCCCCAATCCCTGATGATGCTCCGGTAATCCAAATAACCTTATGATCAAAATAACTGCTCATACTTGTACTATTATTTAATTTTTAAGTCCTGCAATATATTTCCCGGCTTTCATTCCTGAAAAAATACAGCCTCCCAAAAATGTCCCTTCCAGCGCTCTGTAACCGTGCATTCCGCCACCACCAAAACCAGCCACTTCTCCGGCAGCATACAGTCCTTCAATGATACTGTCATCATCTTTTAATACCTGTCCATTCAAATTGGTTTTTATTCCCCCTAACGTTTTGCGGGTTAAAATATTGAGCCGCACAGCAATTAAAGGTCCGTTTTCAGGCGCTAAAATCTTATGGGGAGCCGCTACACGCCCAAGTTTATCCCCTAAATAATTCCGGGTATTCCGGAGATAATTGACCTGAGTATCTTTTGAAAATTTATTATCTAATTCTCTGTCCCTCGCTTCGATCTGAGATTTTATTTTCTCATATTTTAAGAGATTATTTCCAGCCAGTTCATTCATTCTCTTCACCAGATCTTCCAGATTATCTGATACAATAAAGTCTTTTCCATGTTCTTTAAAAGCTTCTACCGGCCCGGGAGCTTTTTTACCAAAAATTCTTTTCAGAAAAAGAACATAGTCCTTATTGGTAATATCCGGATTCTGTTCCGAACCTGAAAGAGCAAATTCTTTTTTTATAATTTTCTGAGTGAGGATAAACCACGAGTAAGAATATCCTGTTTCCTGTATATATTGTAAGGTTCCCAATGTATCAAATCCGGGAAGAAAGGGAGCGGGAAGCCGTTTGCCTTCAGCATCAAACCATAAAGATGATGGTCCTGGCAATATCCGGATTCCGTGGTTGGGCCAGATGGGATTCCAGTTTTGTAAACCTTCTGTGTAGTGCCACATTCTGTCACGATTGATAATATGAGCTCCTGTATGTTCTGCGATACCAATCATTTTACCATCTACATAGGCAGGAACACCACAAACCATATTTTCCGGGGCTTTACCAAGTCTTTCCGGCCAGTTTTTCCTTACCAGCTCATGATTGGCACCAATTCCTCCGGAAGCTATAATGATATTCGGAGCAGTATATTCAAAGGTTGAGATAACATTTCTGTTAGTCTCAGCACCTCTTTCCTGAGTGTCATTTTCCAGAATATCTCCTTTAAGACCTCTTATTTTTCCATTTTCAACCAGCAATTCTGTCACTCTGTGCCTGAATTTCATTTGCAGCAATCCTTTTTCCTGAGCTTTGTAAGCTTTTTCTACAAATGGTTTTACGACACCTGTCCCGGTTCCCCAACTTACGTGAAAACGAGGTACTGAATTTCCATGCCCTGTTGCTGAACCATCACCACGTTCTGCCCAGCCCACCATAAACATCAGCTTGATACCCAATTTCGAGATGTATTCATACTTTTCACCGGAAGCAAATTTTAGATAAGCTTCTGCCCATTGACGGGGCCAGTAATCCTCAGGGCGGTCAAAACCAGCAGTCCCTTTCCAGTCCTGAAGTGCCAGTTCATAAGAATCTTTGATTCCCATTCTCCTTTGCTGAGGCGAATTAATCAGAAACAAACCTCCGAAAGACCAGAATGCCTGCCCTCCTATATTCTGTTCGGTTTCCTGATCCAAAAGCAGTACTTTTTTCCCGACATTGGTAATTTCCATCGCAGCAGTAAGCCCTGCCAGTCCGCTTCCTATGATGATGGCATCAGGCTGGAATGTTTCTTCCATTTTATGAGGTATTTTTTTTGAATGATACTTAATATAAATGTATAAAATTATTTGTAATCGGATTGAAAATTAAAATAATTTTGCTTTTATCTTTCAGCTTCGAACTCTAAACTTTTCATCTTATCTTTGTGAAAAATAGAAGTATGAAGTATTTGTTTATCATTACCTGCTTTGTCTGTTCCATTTTCAGTCAGGCACAGCAAAAACAGGATCCATGGAAAGACAGCCAGCTGATGGATCCGGCGTTACTGGCTTCCAGAATTGTAAAGCATACAACAAAAGATCTGGTGATCATTTCAGTAGGTCCGGAAGCAATCATCAAGGGTTCTGTAGATATAGGACCAACGCATGAGCCTGAAAACCTGGAAAAACTGAGAAATTATCTTAAAGATATTCCTAAGAACAGAGAAATTGTGATCTACTGCGGATGCTGTCCTTTTGTAAAATGTCCCAATATACGTCCTGCTTTTGCATTACTGATGGAAATGGGCTTTAAAAATGCAAAGCTTTTAAATCTTCCGAAAAACATCAAAACAGACTGGCTAGATAAAGATTATCCTACAAATGATTAATATGAAGACTGGTTTTACCTTATTATTTTTAATAATTTTCTCAGGATCTGTTGCTGCTCAAAGTACAATAGAAGTAGGAAAGAAAGCTCCTGAAATCACAATGACCAAGGCAGACGGAACCTCATTCGCCCTTTCAACATTAAAAGGGAAGCTTGTTCTGATCGATTTCTGGGCAACCTGGTGCGCTCCGTGTGTAGAGGAGCAGCCTGAGCTGAAAACATTGTATGACACCTATTCTGAACAGGTAAAAAACAATAAGTTTGAAATTCTTGGAGTCTCCTTAGATAAAAATAAAGAAAGCTGGCAGAAAGCAATTGACCGGTTTACGATCAAATGGATACAGATCAGTGATTTAAAATTCTGGAAAAGTCCTGTAGCCAAACTTTACGAAGTTGATGAACTTCCTTTTAATGTCATCATCGACGGACAGGGAACAATTTTAGCTAAAAACCTTCACGGAAAGGAACTAGAGAAGTTTTTAAAGAAAACTTTAAGTCAGAATTAAGAATATAAATCTTACAAATATTGAAAGAGCAGTAATGGATGTACTGCTCTTTACTTTTTCATATACACTACAAAGCAATTGATATACAACATACATCAATCCTTTCTTTTGTCTTATAGCTTTGAGGTATGAAAAAAAGTGTCTTCCTTCGCTTGGGGCTGTCAGTGATATTGCTGATGCATAGTGTAATTTCTATTTTCAGTGGAGATGTTAATAATTTCGGGCATTTTTATCTGGATAGTATAGGATTCAGTCCCATTGGGATTTATATTGCATGGGCTGTAAAACTAACCCATCTTTTCTCTGTACCATTACTTTGGTTTGACCGATATATAAAGCCCGTGGCTATTGGTAATATTCTTATTTTCGTTTTTGGAATCTATTTCGTTCATTGGCAAAACGGCTGGTTTGTAGTGGGAGGTGGAACGAATGGAATTGAATTCAATGTTTTGCTGATCTTCAGTTTTCTGAACCTTATGTATCCTGAAATTTATTTTAAAAAGCAGAACCGTTTTCCCCATGAAAAGGATATTTAAATTTGCTTAAAATCCGCAGTTTTTTATTTTAGTTTCCAAGACGACCATTCAAAATCGTAGTTTGTAGATCATTACCTCAATTTGGTCCACTTATATTTCTATATTTGATTGAACAAATCGTACTTTGTATTCTTAAAAATCATGATCAACCTGAAACCATACAAAAGATCTAAATGGCAGATTCATTTGCTTTTTTGGATATTGTATTATATCCTGGAAGTTTACCTTGACTTTTACTGGTCCAGGTATCAGTTTCCGGATTTCCAATGGTCAGTAAGGCTTCAGAATACTCTGATCCTGGAACTGGGGTATCTTTTGATCAAAATACCGCTTGCTTATTCCTTGCTGTATGTATTTGAAAAGATTCATATTAAGGAAATTTTCAAATATCTTCTCTATATTTTTATCGTGATCACCGCTGTTTTTGGGCATCGCTTTTTAACGCATTATATCATTTACCCTTATATTTATGGAGTTACAGAAACTCTGGATGGAAAATATCCGTCGGGATTTATCAATGGTTATGTGGCATTCAATTCTTTTATGGACCTTATTTTTATGGTAGGTCTTATTTTCGGGGTTGAAATTACCCGTCAGAAAAATCTTCTGAAAGAACAGATCTCCCAGCTAAAGTCTGAAAAACTGGATCAGGAACTTACTATGCTGAAGGCACAGATCAATCCGCATTTTCTGTTCAACACCCTCAATAATATTTACGGAATGGCCCTGAAAAAAGCTGATGAAACTCCGGATGTTATTCTTCAGCTTTCCAAGATAATGCGGTATAATATCTATGAAGCAGCAGAAAAAAGCATTTCTATAGCCAAGGATATTGAAAACATTAAAGATTTCATACAGATTCAGAAAATCCGGCATCGGCATCTCATCATCAACTTTACGGAAGATATTGATCATCCTTCTCAGGAAATCTCACCGCTGATCTTGATACAATTTGTTGAAAATGCCTTCAAACATGGGGTTTCTGAAAGTTTAGGAGAGGCATTTATTACCATCGATATCCGGTTGAAAAACGGAATTCTTACTTATTTCATAGAGAATTCCAAAGAAGAAATACTTCATACGCATTCCACAAAAATAGGCCAGAAAAATATCCGCAGACAGCTTGAACTGCTTTATCCACAACACACACTTTCTGTGGCAGATCAAAGCGGCCGCTATATTGTAACATTAACCATAGATTTCCATGACACAACACCCAGCCTCTAAAAAATACAACTGCATTATCGTAGAAGACGAGCCCATTGCTGCAGAAATTCTGGAAAGTTTTATCTCCAGGGATCAGGAACTGAATCTGGTAGGAAAATGTGCCGATGCCGTATATGCCAGCAGTCTTTTAAGCATTCATGAGGTGGATCTGATGTTTTTGGACCTCCATCTTCCCGTGGTAAAAGGCTTTGACTTTCTGAGGAAAATAAAAAATCCTCCATTCGTTATTGTTACCACTGCTTATCATCAATATGCTGTTGAAGGCTATGAACTTGATATTGCGGATTATCTGATGAAACCTATTCCATATGAACGTTTTCTGACAGCGATTGGAAAGTTCAAACATTTAATGGAGGCGGAGGACGCTTTACTGGAAGTGTCGGAACGTGATTTTATCTTTATCAATAGCGGGAAAAAACAGGTTAAAATTATTTTACATGATATTTTCTACATTGAGAGTTTGAGAGAGTATATTAATATTCACACCAAAACAGAAAGCTTCACTTTTAAAATGCCCATCAGCAAAATAGAAGAGGCTTTAAATCCTAAAATGTTTACCCGTATTCATAAATCGTACATTATATCCAAATCAAAAATTGAAATCAAATCTGCCAATATTATCCAGATTAATGGCAAAAAACTTCCTGTGGGAAGAACGTATAAACCATTGTTGGAGCTTTAATATTGAGAATAAAATTGTTTAAACCCACCAGATTTTCAGCCTTTTCATTAAAAAAAACTGCGAAATTAAAAGTTTTGTAGATTCTGCATCTCTGTTGATAGATATTTTTTCCGAAATTCTGTTTGTTTATTCAAATTTACTTTATGAAAAACAGAATGCATAAAAAATATTAAGCCTGGAAAATGAGTGGGATTAGTTTATTATTCGAATGTTGAATAATGATTTGGCTTAATGATTAGTGATAATCTTAAGCCAATTTCTTTTTGCGGCTATATTTATTTTAAAATATTTTGAGTCCAACTATTCCTACAACAATCAGTAATGCAGAAAGCAATCGTAAAATACTAGCTGAATCCTGAAAAAACAGAATTCCTACCAATAAAGTTCCTACAGCCCCAATTCCGGTCCATACGGCATAGGCAGTTCCAATAGGGATGCTTTTCTGAGCGTACCAAAGAAAGCCTCCGCTAACAGCCATACACATGATCGAAAATATGATCCAGCTCCATTTATTATTTTCCGGCTGTTGAGATAATTTAAGTCCCAAAGGCCATCCAATTTCAAAAATTCCTGCGATAATTAATGCAATCCAGTTCATACTTCTTATTTTTAATGATGGTGCTGTTATTGAAAAAAATGTTATTAAAAATGAGTTCTTTACCATAAAATACTCCATCTCAATTACGACTACAAAATTATCATTATCCATTCATATTCAATAAAATAAACTGTGTGACACCGCAAAAAACAGCGATGGAACGTATGATACACACCGTGAACCGTTTAATATTCCGGAATAGGATGTAAGTTTGGAAATCTCTCTAATATTGATATCTTTATATTATGAAAACAGAGAAAGCAGAAGTCGCTTATTTTCTATAGACCATTCATATCAATTATGTTAACAGACATCATTACAGCTCATCTAAACGTTATTTTTTGCGGAATCAATCCCGGTTTAAAATCATCAGATGACGGACATCATTTTTCAGGAAAGAGTAATCGTTTTTGGAAGGTTCTTCATCAATCAGGTTTTACTCCTTATGAAGTGGAAGCAGTGAATGATACTTCTATTCTGGATTTCGGACTGGGACTCACCACTGCCGTTGCAAGAGCAACTTCCCGTGCTGATGAACTTTCAAAAGAAGAGTTTGACGATGCCCTGGATACTTTTAAAGCAAAAATAACAGAATACCAACCTCAATATGTGGCTTTTCTCGGCAAAGCGGCTTATAAGGCTTTCTCTAAAAAGAAAGAAATTCTATGGGGACTGCAGCCAGAAGATTTCTGTGGGGCAAAAGTATGGGTCTTGCCCAATACCAGCGGTCTGAACCGGGGATTTTCTCTTGCTGATCTTATTTTCTATTACAGCAGTTTTTATCAGGCTGTAAAAAATAGCCAGAACTAGTCGTACACAATATCAGCAGTATAAAAGGAGTGGCAAAATTGCTCCTCAATTTTTGTACCCGATTATTTTCCGTCTACCTTTTTCAAAATCACACTTAAGGGAAAAAACAACACATTTGCTAATCTAATTCTCCCAGTTAATTATTCATTCTCCCCTGATATTTGATTGTTTGATACATTTAAAACTCAAACCATTAAATAGTACTATGAAAACAAAAGAGTACGAATTCATTAAAAGGCATTTTGTCTTATTGGATTCAACAAAAGGGAATGTATGCTCAGGCATACCACAGCTATGTTTCAAAAAAATGAACCGGCTTTTACTCTGTTCGGTCCTTATTACCGCATTTTCATCTCAACTAAGAGCACAGTCCAGAGTCAGTGAGCCTGTGAATGAAAAGCCTTATCCGGCCGATCAGGTCATTTCTTTGTATGGTAAAGAAAGGAACAGCTTTTCCAGTGACATCCAGCGAAGATCTTCAAACACTGTTCCGATTGAACTCCGGTCAAAAGAAATCAAAGAAGTATTGGTAGGGCAGGACTATTTCCCTGCAGATCTTTTTTTTAATGAGGATGCAAAAGTTCCTTCCGGCCACAATCCCCAGGTTCGTCATTATGACAATCAGAATGTTACTTTTGACGGTCAAAAGCATGAGAATATCCGGGTTGATGAAATCATTGATCAATACACCTTAAAGAATGCAGATATTGATTACTCTTATGACAATGCCTACTATCTCTTCCGTGATGCTTCAGGAAACACAATTGCTACTGTATATTATATTGACCGCACTGTAGGATTCTTAAAGTCCGAGTATAAAGTTGTAAGCAAAGGAAAATCTCTTGTTACATTTCCTCTGCTTGTTGCTCCCAATCCTGCCAAAAATGTGATCAATATTACTTATCAGGTGGAAAAAGAGAGCCAGGCCAGCCTTCAGATCATTGATATGAATGGCCGTACTGCAGATACTGTATTCAGTGATAAGCAGATCAGGAGCGGAAGACATACAGTACAGCACAACATCAATCTTCCAGCCGGCAACTATCTGGTACAGTTTAATGCTCAGGGGCAGGCGCCTGTTACTCAAAAAATCATTGTTCAATAAAATGCAGTCAATTATGAAAAAACTAATTATACTTTTAACCTGCATGTTATGGAGTATGACATGCATTAATGCCCAATGTCCAAACGGTGATGCGGAAATGGGTAATTTCAGCAACTGGCAGACTTATGTGGGAAGCAATACAACAGGAACCCTGAATTTATCAACCTTTACTCCAAGTCTATCACCAACCCAGCATACCGTGACGGGAATAGGTAATGACCCGATACTAGGCGCTTCTTTACCGATGGTGGGAGAAGGCAACAGTGCTTTCAGATTAGGAAATTCTACAGCTATGAACGGTGCAGAAATCATGTCTTATACCTTCACAGCAGGAAGCTCTATATCATTTATGTATGCTTTGGTTTTACAGGGAGCCCACAGCGATTCTATGATCAATGGATTTTTCAGTTACTGGGTCAGCAGAACCAATGACCTTGCCAACAGTACCGCACCTGGTAATCTGGTCATTTCCCCTGTTAAAATTAACGGCAGCAACGTGGCTGATCCATTCCTCCAGACCACAAGCTATAATGGTGAACCTCTCTCATGGAAGGAGTGGCAGACGTTATGTCTTCCTATTCCTTCTCAGGATGTCGGCCAGCAGCTGACCATTTATTTTGCAACAGCAGACTGCAGAGATAGCGGACATTTTGGCTATGCTTACATAGATGCCCTTTGCAAGCCGGTACCTCCTGAACCTGTACTTGTAGGACCTTCTACAGTATGTAATATTGATGATCCCATTCTTTTTAGCGGAAGCCGCACAACTAATGAGTCTCAATATGTATGGTTTGCCCAGGAATGTGATGCTTTGGGGAACCTCATCGGAAGCCCGCCTTTTGCTGTCATCCGTAATGGGCCTGTAGGAACTTACAGCTTGCGGTCCAGTGGGATTAATTTACAAAGCGGGCATTATTATAAAGTTACTCTTCAGGTCCGGAACTGTACCAGTGGCTGGGTAGTGATTTCAAAAATTGTTAAAATAGAATTCCCTATCATTCAGACAAGCAATAAAGTGATCTGCTGTGGCTCAAGCGTTAAATTAAGAGCCAGTGTGAATGCTCCGGGTAATGGTTCAGCCACAAGCTACAAATGGTATGATGAAGCGGGTAATTTTATAGGTAACGGCAGCGTATCCTATAGCGGACCTATTGGCGGACCCTTTACTCCGGCTAACGATATCACTGTAACACCTACCAAATGTACCAAGTACAGGGTTGTATTTGAATATAACGGCTGTAAAAATTCACAATGGGTATATGTTACTCTTATTCAGAATGTGCGAGGTGCTTTCGGATGTGTAAGCTATAATAACTGTACAGGAACAGGCACTGTAAAATTTGACCCGTGGATCAAACTCTGCGGTAATGAAGCTGAAGTAGGTCCGGATTACGGTTTTCATATGCAGCAGGCTACAAACAGCATTAAGTATTCCTGGAACACAGGCAGTACCAGTGATACCTCTGCTGTAACAGGAAACACAGCTTCAACGGTAACTGTCACAAGTGCTTGCGGAACGAATACGGCAACAATCACTCCTCCGGTTTTTACAGGCGCTTTTCCAGGCTTATTTAAACCTACCGGCATGTCTGTAACCAATCCGTTTGTTATTTATAACACGATGATGAACCAATATGCCATACCTGCATATAATGCCTATTCGTATGAACTTAGTGTGTATGACCGCTGGGGAACCCGTGTTTACTACAAATATGAAACGACCTGTCTCGGTTTTTATAACGGTCAGATCAGATGGGATGGAAGATACACTCCTGATGCGAACGGTAATCCGGGACCATATGTTAATATTCCGGGAGTATACTCATGGAGCCTTAAGCTGACCAATTGTTCCGGCAGCGAAAACTTTAAAGGTGATGTAACTTTTATACAGTAATTTGATTTTCAGATTCAATTTTATAAAAAATCCCGACATTTTTTGTGTCGGGATTTCTTTTGCTGGTATAACTAAAGTTTTAATAGATCAACTCTTATGCTTTATTCGGTTTGCTTACATATTTATTGCCTTTTATAAAAAACCGCCAGGGTAAAAATGCATCTTCCTGTGCATATGCAACACCTATACGGGGAGCTTTTATAATATTATCAGAGGAATATTGAATTCCGTGATTTTCAATCCATATTTCATTTCCATCCAGGTCTTTTTTATTAAAAGATTTATCAATACCTAAAGCTTTGGCTGCAGATCCGGGGCCGGAAGAAATAGCCGCTTTATCGGCAGGCATATTCCGTCTGAGTTCCATGATGTCTTTTCCTACCAGCGGCTCAACAGCTCTGATTAGTACAGCATGAGGCTCGTCTTTTACAGAGGTCACAATATTGAACAGATGATGAATTCCGTAGCATAAATAAACATAGGAAACACCACCGTGACTGTACAACGTTTCAGTGCGGTCTGTCCGTCGGCCTCCATAAGCATGGGAAGCTTTATCCAGTACTCCGAAATAGGCTTCTGTTTCTACAATAATTCCGGCTGTTACTTCACCATTTATATCTGTAAAAAGAACTTTTCCCAGAAGATCCTGAGCGAGAAAAAGGACATCCTGGTTGGAATAATAGGAGAGTGGCAGTTTCAAATGAATGGTTTTTATGAATTTAACAGGTTAAAAGTAAGGATATAAAAACAATTTTCATAGAGATAAACAGATTGTCACTACATTTGAATATGAGTTATTGATATTCATTCAATCCAAAAGCAAAATTATAATGAAATCTTTTAATTTGACGCTGTTTATGATTACTTTTTGTCTGACAGCATTGGCATTCAATATTCCTTATCAGCAATCGTATCAAAAAATGATTGTCGGAAAATGGCATCCTGTACTTTCCTATGCTGAAGGGATTGAAACTAACGGAAAACGTACTGTAATAAATAATTCTAAATTTAGCAGCAAAGATATCATGCAGTTTAATGCTGACGGTTCTATTATGGATAGTGGACAGCTTTACTTTTCATATTCATTCGGTCCTGATTATAAGACGTTATCTTTATTTGATGGAAGCAACTCTGAAAGAAAATTTGAAATCATTCAATTAGACAAAACAACCATGAAAATTGTAATGAAAGAGACAGACAAGTACAAAGGAGAGCCCTTTTATATAACCTGGACTATTGTATTTAAAAGAAAATAAAACTTATATAAAAATGGAAATCCAACATTATCTATAACCTTTCAAAAGAGGTGATATCTTTAACCATATTTTAAGTGAGTTCTAATTGTATTCTAATGCATTAAAGCTTTACTGCTGCATTATTAGCTTTAATTTTGCAAAATGGAAAAGAAAAAATTATCTGCAGCTTTATGTAAAACTACTTGCTTGTTATTATTAATTGTTGGCAGTAACGTGATTAAAGCCCAAAGTAAGGGAAGCTCAGAGATAAAAATTGCCTATGGACTTGGAACCACCACAGATTTTATTAATGCTTTCAGCAGTGTGTTTACATTTGGTTATGGCCCCTATGAGACAGAAAATTCCGGAGCTTTTGTCGTTGAATATAACTATGCAATAAAGGATAAATGGATTATTGGGACAGACCTCGCATATCAACAGGTAACGAGAGAATATTCCGATAAATCATCAGAAAAATCACACAATTATACTTTTGCCGTAAAAAGTAACTACAACTATATATCCAAGCCAAAGTTTCGCATGTATTCCGGAATAGGATTAGGATTAACATTGGAAAAGAGTAGGAATCCTTTACAAAATGTCTCACATTTTAATTATCAGCTTACAGGACTCGGAATCAGATTAGGAGGCAGACTGGGAGTAAATGCTGAAGTAGGTTTTGGATATAAAGGAATAGGAAATATAGGGCTGGCTTACAGTTTATAATAAGCAGGATCAATATTCATTACCCCTATTTAAAAGAAAAACCAGATAATCTGATATCTGGTTTTTTCTTTTCTATTTTCCTCCCGGAGGACAATGTTCTTTTAAAAATTTAGTAAACATTGTAGCAAGGTGCAGTGATGTCCCTTCTCCTTCATCAATAGAGTGTGTTCGGTTAGGGTAAGACATCAGCTGAAACTGTTTGTTGTATTTTACCAGTTCGTTGATGTATACTTCTGTATTCTGATAGTGTACATTATCATCACCTGTTCCGTGAACCAGTAAAAGATTTCCTTTTAGATTTTTAGCATAAGCCAGTGGAGATCCATTGACAAAATCTTCTCTGTTCTCCTTTGGAAGCCCCATATACCTTTCCTGGTAGATATTATCATAGAACAGCTGATTAGCCACCGGAGCAATAGCAATCCCTGTCTGGTAAATATCAGGATATTGTCCCAAAAGGTTCAGGGTAGAAGAACCTCCGCCGCTCCATCCCCATACGGCAACCCTTGAGGTATCTGCATAAGGCCATTTTGCAAATAAAGCTTGGGCTCCCATTGCCTGATCACGGATATTAAGCTGTCCTATTTTACGGTACACCGATTTTCTCCATTCACGGCCTCTTGGAGCAGGTGTTCCGCGGTTTTCAAGAGAAACATACAGATAACCATCTTCAGCCATATCACCAACATATAAATCATTCCATCCTGTATAGAAACTGTCTGTTACCGTTTGTGTTGCCGGTTCTCCATAAACCATAAAAACAATCGGATATTTTTTATTAGGATCAAAATTTTTAGGTTTTACTACCCATCCGTCCAATGTAACTCCATCCTGTGTTGCAATCTGGAAAAATTCTGCTTTAGACCTTGCAGGGTCTGCTTTTGCTGTTCTTTTGGCAGCAACCAGTTCTTTATGTTCCGGAAGCGATACTACTGAACCCATTGAAATTGCATTGACACTGTTATTCGTAAAGAGAGCAATCTTCCCATTGGGTGATATTGTATATTTATTAGAACCTTTATAAGCTTCAGGAGTTACTTTTTGTGCTTTTCCTCCTTTCATACTTACTTTATACAGGTATTTCTGCGTCGCATTATTGGGTGAAGCTGAAAAGTAGATTTGTTTGTTCTGAACATCGAAAAACTCAGGTTTTATTACATCGAAAGCATCTTTTGTAATCAATGTTTCCTTACCGCTCATATCTATTTTATAAATATGTCTCCATCCGTCTTTTTCAGAAAGCCAAAGGAATTCTTTTCCATTCTCAATCCAGTCCCAGCCACTTGGGTCATTATCATTCCAGCGGGATTTGATATCAATCCATGCAGCATCTGTTTCCGTATAAATAGCCTTACTGCTGCCGGAACTGGCATCTGCTACAATAATTTTACTTTGATTCTGCTTTCTGTTCAATTGCTGGAGAATAATGGATTTAGAATCCAGTACCCATTCCATTCTCGGAATATAGTTTTGTATTTCATCCCCTGCAATATCTGTTTTCTTTGAAGATTTAGAGGCAAGATCATAGAACCAGATGCTGCATCCTGAAGGATTTTCGCCCACTTTCGGATACTCTACAGGAACTGTAAATGAATACAGACTGTCTGTATTGTTGATCATCAGGAAGTTTTTTGTACCTCTTGCATCCAGTTTCCAGTAGGCAATTTTGTTACCGTCCGGTGACCATCGGAAACCATCCTGAGTTCCAAACTCCTCTTCATAGACCCAGTCGAAAGTCCCGTTGATCATTCCGTCTGTTCCATCGGTAGTGATCTTGGTCATCTGATTGTTTGAAAGATCTTCAACATAAATATTATGCTTAGACACATACGCTACTTTTTTTCCATCCGGAGAATATTTTGCAAACATCAGTGATGAAGATGGCAGGCCTTTCCCAAGCTGGGTAAGTTTTTTAGTGTTTTTATCGAAAATCCAGTAATCTCCACGGGTATTGTCTCTCCATACTTTCCGGGTATTGGCAAAGAGTAATAAACTTTTGTCGTCCGGAGATACCTGAAAACTTTGTACCTGCAACGCTTCAGAACTTCCCGCAGGAATCAGTGCATTGCTGTCTAAAAGAGTTTGGTCTTTTCCGGGATGCAGTACATCAACAATTTCAACCCCTTTTTTAGTAAATGAATAGTAAGCATTGCCATCCGGAGTCCACTGTGTCTTTTGTGCAGCCAATGGTGACAGACACAGGAAGTACAATGCAATAGCCGTTAGTTTTTTTATGTTCTTCATAGATAGTATTTGATTAAGCTCAATGTTCAGCTCTGTAATTTTCAATTTCTTCAACTGTTTTGATCAGCCCGTTCCCAAGAAGTCTGTATCCGTCATCCGTGATCAGGAAATCATCTTCCACACGGATTCCTCCGAAGTTTCGGTATTCATTCACTGTATCATAATTAATAAAATCTGCATTTTTATTTTCAGCCTGCCAGATATCAATCAGTTCCGGGATCATATAAATACCGGGTTCAACTGTTACTACAAATCCGGATTCAAGGGCTTTTCCTAAGCGTAAAGATTTAAGACCGAATGTATTGGTATCTTTGGGTTCTTCTTCGGTATAGCCGATATACTGCTCTCCAAGATCTTCCATATCATGCACATCAAGTCCCATCATATGCCCCAATCCGCATTGAAAAAACAGAGTATGGGCATGGTTTTTTACCGCTTCTTCAGGGTTTCCTTTCATCAGTCCGAGATCTATAAGACCTTCTACCAGGTATTGTGAGGCTTTCAGATGAATATCTTTGAATCTTACTCCCGGTTTAAGAAGCTGCTGGGCATTGTTAAAAGCATTCAGAACCACTTCATACATTTCCTTTTGCTTAGTGGTAAAGGTTTTGCCCGCAGGAAATGTTCTGGTAAGGTCTCCCGCATATCCCATTGCAGTTTCCGCTCCGGAATCATTAAGGAAAAGATCTCCCTCTTTCAAGGTATTGAGACGGTAGTGGTTATGCAGAATTCCTCCGTTGATGGTTACGATCGGAGGATAAGACATCTGACATTCTTTATTGGCAGCAAGATATTGAATGGCATTCGCAATTTCATATTCTTTAATGCCTGGTTTTGCAATCTGCATTGCCAGCAAATGCATTTCATTGGATACATTCACTGCCTGTTCTATCTGCACTATTTCCTGAGGCTCTTTTATAGAACGCTGCTTCACAATGGCTTTAATCATCTCTGCAGAAGGCTGTAATGCTGCTATTTTAATTCCAAGCAGATCGCCAAGCAAAATTTTATTGGAAGACTGATATGGAGGAAGATAATGTACCTTTCTGCCGGAAGTCTGTGCTTTCAGAATATATTGAGCAAGCTCTGTATATGGCATGGTTTCCTGTACTCCGGATTTCAGACTTTTCTCTTTCAGTGTTTCCTGTCTGCCCATCCATACGATGTCATCTATACTTAATTCATCTCCGAAAACAATGGTCTTATTCTCATCAATATCAATAATGGCCGCAATACGGGGTTCCTGGATTCCGAAATAATATAAATAGGTACTGTCCTGGCGGAAATAATAAGGATTGTGTTCAAAATTCACAGGGTTCTCTATATTTCCCAAAAACAATAAAATTCCGTTGGCTACATTACTTTGTAATACTTTTCTTCTATCTTGATAGGTTTGTGTTGAAAACATATTATGAATACTTTTTAATTTAAAGTTTTAAAGTTACGATTTTGTACTATTGACCGCTCTTTATTCATGAAAATAAAGAATAATGTAAAGTTTGGATTTTAATTTGACATTCAGTGTTCATATTTTGCTTAAATTCGGTCATATTTTAACCGATAGCCCATAAAATATTGATTCTATGAAGAGTCTTCAGTTTTCAGTCCCTGCCGACACCAACAAAAGTATCCGCATTCAGGAAGATATAATGCCCAATTTTTATCCTTATTTCCATCGCCATACGGAAACCCAGATCATGTGGATTCTTAAAGGACACGGAACATTGGCCATAGAACAGAACCTCTTCAATTTTGAGGCTGGTGACATTTTCTATCTGGGCGCCAATCAGTCGCATGTCTTCAGGGGTAATTTTGATAAAGATGAAAAGCAAAAAGTTCATTCTATCTCTATATTTTTTGATCCTTATAAAAAGATCGCCGCATTTTTCGACTTGCCGGAATTTGGGGAACTTAAAAGTTTTATTGCCCATTCAGAAGTCGGTTTTCAGGTTGCTCCTAAACTAAAAATAAATATTGGGGAAAACATTGCAGCATTACAAAAAACAGAAGGAGTAGAACAGATCATAGATTTCATCCGCATTTTGAACCATCTTATGCAAAACAGACATCTGCATATTCCTTTATCTTCGGAAAAAAATCTTCCTAATCACATTTCAGACTATGATCAAAGAATTATAGATGCCCAGACCTTTATTAAGAAGAACTTTGCCCAAACGAAACTTACCCTTGACAGTATTGCCCGGGAAGCCTGTATGACCCCGCAGGCATTCTGCAGATCCTTTAAAAAACGAACCCGAATCACTTATATTGAATACCTTAATGAGCTCCGTGTACAGCGAGCATGCAGACTATTGACATCCAGCAATATGTACAGTATTTCTTCGGTTGCTTTTAATAGCGGATTCAACAGTCTTACCAATTTTAACCGCGTTTTTAAGTCCATTATGAAATATTCACCTAAAGAATACCTAAAGCATTACAAAGAGGCTACCATAGAGCAATAAAAACAACCTGTTAAAATACGGTGAGTATCTATTAAAATATTAACATTTACCGTTTTGAAATTCCGCTAGTTTTGGATAAATATTATTTGATATGAGTACAAAACTAAACTGGGAAGGTATTTATCCTGCTGTATTAACTCCTTTTACCAAAGAAGGTGAGATCGACTTTGAAATGTTTACTCTCAATACAGAAGCCCAGATTAAAGCAGGCGTTCATGGAATTATCCTTGCAGGAACATTAGGTGAAGCCAGTGCTTTGGAAACTGAAGAAAAATTCGAACTGCTGAAATACGCAAAAAAGATCACTCAGGGAAGAATCCCCGTTATTCTTAACCTTTCTGAAAATACGACCAAAAATGCCATATACTTTGCTCAAAAAGCTAAAGAATCAGGTGCTGACGGGCTTATGCTGCTTCCTCCTATGCGGTATAAAGCAGACAGCCGTGAAGTGGTAGAATATTTTAAAGCAGTAGCTACTGCTACAGATCTTCCTATCCTCATTTATAACAATCCTGTAGATTACGGAATATACGTCACCCTTGAAATGTTTGAGGAGCTTATTGAATGTCCAACTATTCAAGCTGTTAAAGAATCTACAAGAGATCTTGCCAATGTAACCAGAATGATTAACCGTTTTGGAAAAAGAATAAAAATTCTTGGTGGGGTAGATACCATTTGTCTGGAAACCCTCATGCTTGGTGCAGACGGCCTTGTGGCAGGTCTTGTAGATGCTTTTCCTAATGAAACTATGGCAATGTATAACTCCGTTAAAACAGGTAAATATGACAAAGCCATAGCAATCTACAGATGGTTTATGCCATTATTGGAACTGGATATTCATCCTAAACTTATTCAGTACATCAAACTGGCTGCTACAGCGGAAGGGATCAGCAGTCCTTATGTAAGAGCACCACGCCTGGAACTTCATGGCGAAGAAGCTGAAACAGTAAAAAAGATCATTGAAGAGGGCATAGCCAACCGCCCGGTATTAGATTAACTTCAGAAATAAAGCTATGATTGAAGAAGCATCAAAAGAGAATATTGATAGAAGAATTCAGATGGCTGCCGATGCCTATCAGTTTCTGAAGAATACCACTGTAAAAGAACGGGCGGCCTTCATGAACACAGTTGCCGATAAGATTGAAACATTGGGAGAAGAACTTTTGACAATGGCCCATTCTGAAACCTCACTTCCTTTGGCAAGACTTACCGGAGAAAAGGCAAGAACCGCAGGACAATGGAGAAGCTATGCAAAAGCTGTAGCCACAGGAATATATACAGAACCACGGATTGATCTTGCCCAGCCAGACAAGCAAAAAGGAGACCTCAGAAAATACAATGTAGGCATAGGACCTGTGGTTGTTTTCGGGGCAAGTAATTTTCCGTTTGCTTTTTCTACAGCGGGCGGTGATACGGCGAGTGCCATTGGAGCAGGCTGTCCTGTTATTGTAAAAGCGCATCCGGCACACCCTAATACCTCTCAACTAATGGCTGATGCCATAACAGCTGCTGTAAAAGAATTTGGATGGCCTGAGGGAATCTTCAGCCATATTACCGGAACATCCTATGATATTGGGTCTTATTTGGTCCAGCATCAGGAGATCAGAGCCGTTGCGTTTACCGGCTCATTTACCGGAGGAAAAGCTTTGTTTGACATAGCTAACCACCGTAAAGATCCCATTCCGGTTTTTGCAGAAATGGGAAGCATTAATCCTGTATTTGCCCTGCCGGATTTGCTTGAAAACAGAGCAGAAGCTTTCGCTAAAGAATATCTTTCCTCCTTAACATTAGGAGCAGGACAATTCTGCACCAACCCGGGAGTATGTATTG
Organism: Chryseobacterium sp. 22543; assembly: GCF_052044565.1. Lineage (NCBI taxonomy): Bacteria > Pseudomonadati > Bacteroidota > Flavobacteriia > Flavobacteriales > Weeksellaceae > Chryseobacterium > Chryseobacterium sp. 22543. The sequence goes on along the minus strand of NZ_JBQENH010000003.1, from coordinate 455,645 downwards.
CTCTTAAAGGAGAAGCTCTGGACCGTTTTATCAATACCCTGAAAAACGGAATTCAGGAAACGATTCCCGCAAATATGCTTCACAAAGGGATCTATGAAAGTTTTGAAAAACATAAAACCATTGCAGCAGAACAGCCGGAAGTACATATTATTGCAACAGCAGATACAGAAATTGATGAATGGCAGGGACGTGCTATGATGATAGAAACCAGTGCCCAAAACTTTATAAAAAATCCTGTGCTGGGTGAAGAGGTTTTCGGACCCTTTGGGATCATTGTAACTTGTGAAACCCGGGAAGAAATGATGGAAATTGCTCAACAACTGAAAGGACAGTTAACAATTACCCTAGCAGCTACCAATGAAGATGCCCGGAATAACCTTACGCTGATCAATCTTCTGAAGGATAAATGCGGAAGATTACTATTCAACGGAATGCCTACAGGAGTAGAAGTTGTTTATGCCATGCAGCATGGAGGTCCTTTTCCTTCCACTACTGATTCCCGTTTTACCTCTGTAGGCCCGGATGCTGTCAAGAGGTTTATCCGTCCTATTTCTTTCCAAAACTGGCCGGATGAATTTTTGCCGGAAGAGCTGAAGAATGAAAATCCATTGCAGATCAACAGAATAGTAAACGGAGAAGTCAATTCAGGATCATTAAAATTACAGACAACATGAACAGAACATTTTTTTGTATAGATTCGCACACCTGCGGCTGCCCTGTACGTCTTGTTGCAGGAGGTGGCCCCATTTTAAAAGGAAATTCCATGATGGAGCGCAGGCTTCACTTTATGAAAGAGTACGACTGGATCCGGAAAGGGCTCATGTTTGAACCTCGAGGTCATGATATGATGAGTGGGAGTATTTTGTATCCGCCTATTGACGAAGAAAATGATATCGGAGTTTTATATATTGAAACCAGCGGATGTCTTCCCATGTGCGGGCACGGAACAATCGGGACCGTAACCATTGCCATAGAAGAAGGTCTGATTTTTCCTAAAATTCCCGGAAAACTGCGCCTTGAAACACCTGCAGGACTTATTCTCATTGATTATGTACAGGAAGGCAAAAAAGTAACGTCTGTAAAACTGACCAACGTAAAATCTTTTCTGTATGCTGAAAATCTGGAAGTTGAATGTCCGGATCTTGGAGTAATAAAAGCAGATGTAGCTTATGGCGGAAACTTCTATGCGATTATAGATCCACAGGAAAATTTCAGAGATATTTCTGATTTTACAGCCAGCCAGCTTATTCATTATGGAAAGATCATCAGAAAATTACTCAATGAAAAATACCCATTTATTCATCCTGAGAATGAACACATTACAGGATTAAGCCATATTCAATGGACAGGCAATCCCAAAGATCCTGAAGCAAGCGGACGAAATGCTGTTTTAGTGGGAGAGAATGCCCTGGACCGTTCACCATGCGGAACAGGTACTTCTGCAAGAATGGCTCAATGGTATGCTAAAGGTAAATTAAAAGAGGGGGAAGAGTTTATCCATGAAAGCTATATCGGATCCCAATTCATCGGCAGAATTGAAGGAACGGATACTGTTGATGGAAAATCAGCAATTATTCCGTCAGTAGAAGGCTGGGCAAGAATTACCGGCTATAACCATATTATTATTGATGATGAAGATCCTTATTGGCAGGGATTTCAGGTTATGTAAACAAACATATGACACAAAATAAAGGAAAAGCACTCATTATTGGTGCAGGAATAGCAGGTTTAAGCTCCGCCTATTATCTTTTACAGAAAGGCTGGAGTGTAGAAATCCTGGAGCAGAATGATCTTTCCAACAATTGTTCTTATGGCAATGCAGGAATGATTGTACCCAGCCACTTTACTCCGTTAGCAGCACCGGGTGTTGTTGCCCAAGGAATCCGATGGATGTTTGATAGCAAAAGCCCGTTTTATGTAAAGCCTTCATTTAATGCTGATCTGTTTTCCTGGGGAGTCAAGTTCTTAAAACACTCCAATCAGAAGCATGTAGACCGTTCGGCATCAGCGATCAGAGACCTTAATCTGGCGAGCAGCACTCTCTATAACGAGATTGCAGCAAAGGATGAATTTGATTTTGAACTTAATCAGAATGGGATTCTGATGCTCTACAAAACCGAAAAAGTAAGAGAAGAAGAAACAGAACTTGCCCATAAAGCAATCAATCTGGGATTAACTGTTGACATTCTGGATCAAAAAGGAATTCAGGAACTTGAGCCTAATATCCGGGTGGACGTTATAGGAGGGATTAATTACAAATGTGATGGTCATATGAATCCAATGAAACTGATGAAACAAATGATCTCTTATCTTAAAAATAATGGTGTCGTTTTTTATACCCATCACAAAGTAACCGGATTTGAAACTTCAGAAAGGATGATTAAAACCGTAATTGCCAATGATAAAAAGTTTACAGCAGACTGTTTCGTCATGACAGGAGGTTCATTTCTCCCTGAACTGGCTCAGAAGGCAGGAATCAAAATTCAATTAATGCCCGGCAAAGGATATTCATTCATGCATACCCCAGAAAATCCGGTCAACACCCTGAACCATGCTGCCTTACTACTGGAAGCAAGAGTGGCTGTCACCCCTATGAATGGGCAGATCCGTTTCGGTGGAACGATGGAGCTGGCTTCCCATCATGATAAAATTAATATGAAAAGAGTAGAAGGTATCGTCCGGTCTATTCCTCAATATTTGCCTGACTTTCAAATGCATTATAAAAAGGAATCTGAAATATGGTTTGGCTACAGACCCTGTGCACCGGATGGGCTGCCTTATCTGGGACAGTCTTCCCAGTTGAAAAACCTGATTATTGCAGGCGGCGGCGGTATGATGGGATTAAGTTTAGGACCCATTTTTGGAAAAACAGTTTCAGAACTTGCCAATGGCCAAAAGCCAACTGTTGACATCAATATATTCAACCCTGAAAGATTTAGTTAAAAAAACATCACATAACACACAAAATTAAGCCCAAAACAATTTGATTATTCAAATAATTTATTAACAAACAAATCCAAAATTTATGAAAAAATTTAAATTACTACTACTTGTTTCCCTATTTCCAATAATAGGTTTTGCTCAGGAAAATAGACCTCATGAGTGTAAAGCAGATGAAATGATGAAAAAACATTTTGAACTGCACCCTGAATCTAAGGCTGAATATGAAAATTTTGAGAAATTCACCAAAGATTTTGTAAAAAAAATGGAATCAAACAAAACTCTATTGAATAATACGATCAACAATCCAACCTACATCATCCCTGTGGTTTTTCATGTGTATGGAGAATCTCAGAGTAATGTAAAAGTAAATTACCAAAAAGTAGTTGACTTACTGGAACAAATCAACTTAAACTTCAATGGAATCAACACTGATTCAAACACCGTAGATCCTGATTTCCAATCTATTAAAAGAGCATTAAATATTGAATTTCGATTAGCTAAAATTGATCCAACCGGAAAAGCAACAAGCGGAGTGGTATTTCACCCTTTCAAAGGTGGATATGGCAACGGAGGTGGATATGATGCACAAATTGGCGCAGATGCATGGGATAATACAAAGTATATGAATGTGTATATACAAAATGACCTATATGCTAATAAAGATTTATATCAATCAGGAGTTGCCTGGTATCCGGATTCATACATGACTTCAGTAAATACATCCAGAGTTGTTTATAATGGACGTTATATATTCAATGCTGCAGGAACAGTAGCTTCAAACGAGTTTTCTGATACATTCACTCACGAATTTGGGCATTGGTTAAATCTTCAACATACGTTTAATGTTCTTTGTTCAACTGCGAACCCTGGTAATGATGGTGATGGAGTTGCTGACACCCCTGTAGAAAATAATTCTAATGGATTAGGATGTGCAGCTGGCAACAATTGTCTTGGACAAAAAGTGAACGTTGAAAACTATATGGGATACAATGGTTCTTCCGGTTGTTATAAAATGTTTACCAATGGACAAGTCAACAGAATGCTAGCCGCATTAAATCATCCTTCGCGAATAAATTTATGGCAGCCTGCAAACTTAGCCGCAACCGGTGTTGCCAATACTCCACCTAAATTAACCCTTAGCAACAGTACATTTACAGAGAACTTAAACAATAATGGAGCCGTGTCATTAGATGGAACAGTAGCATCTGCCCCTACATCAACGATTACGCTAAACGGAGCAACATTTGCCGTACCCAATGGAACAACTCTTACTGCAGGAACACATTTCACTTCTTCATTACCAGCAGGACTAACAGCAACTATAGCAGTTACAAGCCCTACTACTGCTATACTTACCATAAATGGTGCGGCAACCAGTCATCCTAAAAGTCAGGTCCTGAATTCATCAATTACGTTCCTAAATGGGGCTATAACAGGAGGCGTAACTTCATTAGGATCAACTACAGCTTTAGCATTAACTTTTTCTTACAAAGATCCCTATAAAATAGTTACAGGAACTCCTCTGGAAAGTTATGCCAACCCAACAGCAACAACAGTAACAACCAATTCCGGGGCAACTTGGAAATATTTTATCATTAATCCAGAGCTTAGTGATGATGCAGGGTATGGCGCTTGGTACTATGGAGCAAATCAATTAAAATTTGAAACCTATTGGAAAGGATTAGTATGTGAAACAGGAACACGAAATATTAGTTTAATTCCGGCTTGTACCACTATAACTAATGCAAATAATATAGGTTATCCAACTGGTACTCCCGGACAACTTGACGTATACACTCCTACATATACTAACTGGTCTGGCCAAACCGCTTATGTTGGTTTTAGAAACCAATTCGAAGGCTACAACATTAACGGCTATTTCAAACTGATTGTGGGGGCAAATGGTTCAAATTATTCTGTAACAGAGTTTGGATATAATACACAACCATATGGCAGCATTACAACCCCTTGTGCATTATCATTATCCACTGCAGGCGTTGATACAACAAACTCAGAAACATCCATCTATCCAAATCCAGTTTCTGATGTATTGAATATTAAAACAAAAGGGAAAATTAAATCAATTTCTGTTTACGACATGTTTGGAAGAAAAATGAATGCTAAAGTTATTGGTGATAAGGTTGATGTTAAACACTTCCTAAGCGGAACTTATTTAATTGATATTGAAACTTCTTTAGGGAAATCTTCCCAAAAATTCATTAAAAAATAGAATCAAACTCAAAGCAGTTACAGACTGGTTTAAAACTTTTTAAATAACAAAACACTTTTCTCAGAAATATGAATAATAGTTTAGTATTCATATGCAGTTGATTGGGCTTAAAAGTTAAGCCCAATTTTTTATTATATAGGTTCAGTTCATAATTTATTTATGTACTTTTATTCTGTAATTACAATTCCAATGCATTATAAAAACGAAAGGATTATCATCCGTGAATTTACACCCAAAGAATTTTTATTGTTTTCCACTCTTTTTGAAAATGAGAATGTTACCCGCTATCTGCCTTACAAAACTCCTGAAGAATATAAGGAAATGTTTGATAAAGCACTGGCAGATTATGAAGCAGGGCCATTCAGCAGATGGGGAATATTCAGCACTCAGAATAATGATTTTGTGGGAATGTGTCTGGCCAGAATCTTCCTTGATAATCCTGATCAGCTGGAAATAGGGTATACTTTAGGCGAAAATTACTGGGGAAAGGGACTCGGAACTGAAGTTTGTAAAGCCCTTATTGATTATTGTTTCTCATTAAATCTTAAGAAAGATATTGTTGCTGTAACTGATCTTGATAATATCGGATCTCAGAAAGTCCTTCTGAACAACAACTTTAAGAGAATTGAAAATCTGATGCGGGAAGATCGGGATAGAGAACTTGCTTACTTTATATTACAGAAAGAGTATAAATCCGAAAAAAAAATGATCTGATACATAGGTTTCTAATTAATATGCCTATCTCGCAGATGTTTGCACGTATTCTTTTTCCTAAGACTAAATCAAAGATTTTTAAGCTTAAGTGAACTTCTCAACAGCTTACCTGTCACTTAAAATCAACTTAAGTGTTTTTTAATCTTTTGTGACTTTTGTGGTTAAGATATAATCAAAGCCTTACACAGAAAACATTTCATTTATCAGATATTTATCATAACTTGCAGAAATTATGATGTCAAAACGTTGCAAATATGCGCTTAAAGCAATGGTCAGATTAGCAAGGAATTATAACCAGGGCTTTCTGTCAACCTCCATTATTGCACAAGATGAGAACATCCCCAAAAAGTTTCTGGAACAAATTCTCCTCGAACTCAAAAGAGCCAAACTTGTCAATAGTAAGCAAGGCAAAGTAGGAGGGTATTATTTGTTAAAATCACCTGATGACGTCTCATTAGCAGATATTTACCGGATTTTCGATGGCCCTATTGCCCTTACACCTTGTGTCTCTTTAAACTTTTATGAAGCATGTGACGATTGTGTAGATGAAGCAGTCTGCTATCTGAGAAAAGAACTCATCATCGTTCGTGAAAAGACCAGAACAAGTATGATGGAGGCCACTCTGACTAAGTTTATCAACAAGGATTAAAATTTTTTTTATTTAAATTCTACTATTTTGATGGGAGTTATAGAATTTTATATATATTTGCAAGAATTAAATCTCAATTCAAAATGGAATACAGTCTGAAAAATGAATTCGAAAATATTGTAAAAGAGGCTTCTGAAGCTTCTTTTCAAACTAATGGGCTGCAATTACTGACTGAAAGATTCCCTGGTAAAGTGATCTTTTCAACCAGTTTCAGCTATGAAGATCAGGTTATCACTCATCTGATAAAAGATTTAAATATTGAAATATTCACGTTAGACACGGGAAGGCTTTTTGAACAGACTTACGAAACCTGGACATCTACCAAGGCTTTCTTTAAAAAAAACATCAAAGCATATTATCCGGATACGGAAGAGCTCAGAGAATTTGTTACAGAAAACGGTCCGGACTCATTTTACCAATCTGTAGAGAAGAGGAAGGCATGCTGTACGATCCGTAAGGTACATCCTTTAAAAAAAGCACTGGAAGGATATAAAGTATGGATCACAGGACTTAGATCTGAACATTCTGCCAACAGACAGAATATGCCGCAGCTGGAATGGGATCCGGATAATAAGATCATTAAATATCATCCTATTCTTCACTGGACTTCAGAACAAGTGACAGACTATGTAAAAGACCATCATTTACCATATAATCATCTTCATAAAAAGGGATTTGTAAGCATAGGATGTGAACCCTGTACCAGAGCGATCAAGGAAGGGGAAGATTTCAGAGCCGGCCGATGGTGGTGGGAAGATGCCAACAAAAAAGAGTGTGGTCTGCATATTCATCAATAAAAAAAGAAAAAAATGTCAATACATCAGTTAAATTATTTAGATCAGTTAGAGGCCGAATCTATTTATATATTAAGAGAAGTGGCGGGCCAGTTTGAACGCCCGGCCTTATTATTCAGTGGAGGAAAAGACAGTATTGTACTGGCTCATCTGGCAAGAAAAGCATTCTTTCACGGGAAAATCCCGTTTACATTTGTGCATGTAGATACGGGACACAACTTTCCGGAAGTTTTGGATTTTCGTGATCACCTGGTAAAGCAGTTAGATGTTAACCTTGTAGTCCGAAAAGTTGAAGACACCATAAAAAGTAAAAAATTAACTGAGGCTAAAGGTAAATTCCCAAGCAGAAACTGGCTGCAGACCTATACACTTCTTGATACGATTGAAGAATTTGAATTTGATGCCTGCATCGGAGGAGCCCGCAGAGATGAGGAAAAAGCCCGCGCCAAAGAAAGAATATTTTCTGTACGTGATGAATTCGGGCAGTGGGACCCCAAACTTCAGCGCCCGGAGCTGTGGAATATTTTTAATGGAAAAATTCACAAAGGAGAAAATGTAAGAATTTTTCCCATCAGCAACTGGACTGAACTTGACATCTGGAACTATATCCGTAAAGAGAAAATTGCCCTTCCTTCCATTTATTTCTCGCATGAAAGGGAAGTGGTAGATTTTAACGGCCAGTGGCTTGCCAATTCATCCCACGTTTTCTTAGAACCTGAAGATATTATCACCACAAAAAAAATACGCTACCGTACTGTAGGAGATATGACCTGTACTGCAGCTGTGGAATCTAATGCTGTTACAATAGATGCCGTAATCGAAGAAATTGTAGCAACCAGAATTTCAGAACGTGGAGAAACCAGAATTGATGACAGAGTGACAGAAGCCGCTATGGAAGATAGAAAAAAAGGAGGCTATTTTTAATCAATGATAAAAGATAATTGATCAACAATCACACAGAATATTTTTATCAATTATTATTTATCACTTATCATTTATAACAAAAATCGGATGGATATATTAAGATTTATAACAGCAGGAAGCGTAGATGACGGAAAAAGTACCCTTATCGGCAGACTGCTTTACGATAGCAAAAGTATTTTACAGGATCAGTTGGAAGTCCTTGAAAAACATTCTAAAAACAAAAATGAAGATGGGGTAGACCTTGCTCTTCTAACAGATGGTTTGCGTGCAGAAAGAGAACAGGGAATCACAATTGATGTTGCCTACCGTTATTTTTCGACCGCAAAAAGGAAATTTATCATTGCTGATGCTCCCGGGCATGTGCAGTATACTCGTAATATGATCACCGGAGCATCCAACTCTGATTTGATGGTCATTCTGATTGATGCACGAAAAGGAGTGATTGAACAAACCAGAAGACATTCTATCATCGCTTCTTTACTACAATTAAAGAAAGTTGCGGTAGCCATTAATAAAATGGATATGGTGGATTATTCTGAAGAAGTTTTTGAATCTATAAAATCTGAATATTCAAAAATTGCAGAAAATCTTGGATTAAACGATGTCAGTTATTTTCCTATTTCTGCACTGAAAGGAGATAATATTGTTTCAACATCCACCAGAACAGAATGGTATGAAGGAAATTCCCTTCTGGAATATCTTGAAGAAGTAACTTTAAATGAAGAAAAGAATAATGGAAACCGTTTTCAGGTTCAGTATGTGATTCGTCCTCAGACTGAGGAACTGCATGACTACAGAGGGTATGCCGGACAAATATTAAGTGGAAAATTCACAAAAGGAGACAAAATTCATATTCTTCCGGCAGATCTGATCACTAAAATCACTAAGATTGAGATCAATGGTATTGAAAAAGAAGAAGCCTTTGAAGGTCAGCCAGCCGTTATTCATCTTGCTCATGATGTGGATGTCAGCAGAGGAGATATTTTTGTGACAGAAGAACATATTCCTGCAGTTGAAAAAGATCTTGAAGTTCTGTTATGCTGGCTTGATCAGAAACCATTGCAGCCAGGAAATAAATACCTTCTGCAACAAAACAGCAGACTTGTAAAAGCAGTTGTAAAAGAGGTAGATTACAAGATCAATGTCAATACCCTGATTCAAGAACAGGTAGACAGCGAAATTAAACTGAATGAAATTGTAAAAGTTACGCTGCGAACAGCACAGCCTCTGGTTTACGACAGCTTTACCCATAATAAAACAACGGGCTCTGCCATTTTGGTGGATGAAACGTCCAATTCAACGGTAGCAGCCTGTATAATTCAATAGAAAAAATGGCAATTTCCGATCATTTAACACAACGAATTCATCAGACTAAACAAAATAGTATTCATGGATTCTTTGATAAGATAAAGACAAAAAGATGGGTGAAGGATTTGTATGAAACACTTTTCCTTCCTCAGAATGACAATAGTGAAGACCAGCTTAAAAGAAATTTTGAAACACTGAGGGAAACTCTTTCTGAACAGATCAATACCGTAACAGGAGATCAGGACAGTACTGAAAAACAGGTTAATCACTTTTTTGAATCTCTGCCTGGCCTTTATGATCAGTTGGTTTTGGATGCAAAATCTATCGTGGAATTTGATCCTGCAGCCGATTCTCTTGAAGAAGTATATCTGGCATATCCCGGCTTTTTCGCCACGTATGTCTATCGTATTTCCCACCAGCTTTGGACTCAGGAAGTGAAAATTTTACCACGTGTCATTTCAGAGTATGCTCACAGCAAAACAGGAATTGATATTCACCCGGGAGCAGCCATTGGAAAGTCCTTTTTTATTGATCATGGGACAGGAATTGTGATCGGAGAAACAACCGTTATCGGGAACAACGTTAAAATCTATCAGGGAGTCACCCTCGGAGCCTTAAATGTCTCCAAAGAAAAAGCCCATCAGAAAAGACATCCCAATATTGAAGATGATGTGATTATCTATTCGGGAGCAACTATTCTGGGCGGTGAAACTACGATAGGAAAAGAGAGTATTATAGGAGGAAATGTCTGGATTACACAGGATGTTCCTGCCAATTCTCTGGTCTACCACAAAAGTGAAATAAAAATAAAGGATAATACTTCATTACCGGAATCATTAACCTTTGTGATCTAAAAAAACAAAAATAAAAATTACATTGATATGAAGTTTCAGAATGCATTAGAAACGATTGGAAATACACCGGTCGTAAAAATTAATAAACTCTTCAGTTCAGATCATGAAATCTGGATCAAACTTGAAAAAAGCAACCCTGGCGGAAGCATTAAAGACAGAATTGCATTAGCAATGATTGAAGATGCAGAAGCAAAAGGATTATTAAATAAAGACAGCACCATTATAGAACCTACCAGCGGAAATACAGGAATAGGACTCGCTTTGGTTGCTGCCGTAAAAGGATACAAACTAGTCCTTGTAATGCCGGAAAGCATGAGTATAGAACGCCGTAAAATCATGGAAGCTTACGGAGCTGAATTCGTACTTACCCCAAGAGAAAAGGGAATGAAAGGCGCCATTGAAAAGGCTAATGAACTTGCTGAAGAAACTCCAAATTCTTGGATTCCAAGACAGTTTGATAATCCTGCCAATGTAAAAGTACATGTAGAAACTACTGCTCAGGAAATTTTAAAAGACTTCCCGGACGGGCTTGATTATATCATTACAGGAGTAGGAACGGGAGGACACATCACCGGAATTGCAAAAACAGTAAAGGAAAAATATCCTGACGTAAAAGTGATTGCCGTAGAACCGGAATTATCTCCCGTATTGAGCGGAGGAAGTCCTGCCCCACACCCATTACAGGGACTTGGAGCCGGTTTTGTTCCTTCTATCCTGGATATTACCCTTTTAGACGGAGTGATCAAAGTAGGCAAGGAGGAAGCCTATGAGTATGCCCTTAATGCCGCTAAAAAAGAAGGCCTTTTTGTAGGAGTTTCTACAGGAGCCGCTTTAGCCGCCATTGCAAAACATTTACCGGAAATACAATCTACCGCTAAAATCCTTACCATCAATTACGATACCGGAGAGAGATATCTATCCGTAGAAGGACTTTTCTAAATCCTTAATTAACACCTACTTCAATGAAAACAAATATAAAATCACCAAAGGTCTTCCTTATCGGTGCAGGGCCCGGCAACCCTGAACTGATCACTGTAAAAGCAGTAAAAGCTATCGCAGAAGCGGACGTCATTTTATGTGACCGCCTTGTAAGCCCCGAGATTCTGGAAACCTATGTCAGTAAAAACACAGAAATCATCTATGTAGGGAAAGAATGCAGTAAAAATGCTTCCACACCGCAGTCACATATCAATACTTTGATGGTAGAATATGCTCTTCAGAATAAGACCATTGTAAGACTGAAAGGAGGGGATGTTTCTATATTCTCCAATATCCTGGATGAATTGCAGGCTTTAAAACAAAATCATATTCCTTACGAAATCATTCCCGGAATTACGGCAGCCTTAGGAGCAGCAGCGTTTGCAGGTATGCCTTTAACGGCAAGAGGATATTCCACATCCGTGCGTTTTCTGACCTATTATAAATCAGAGATCGTGAGTGAAGACTACTGGAAGGAGCTTGCTTTGACTAATGATACTCTTGTTTTCTACATGTCAAAAGGAAACCTTACCTCTCTTGTGGAAAAATTGAAACAGCTGGGGATTTCAAGTGATAAAAAAATTGCAGTCATTGAGCAGGCGACAACGCCATATCAAAAGGTGTACACCTCATCGTTTGATGATTTTAATGAAAAATTCGGAGACAAAACCTTTGCATCCCCTTCATTGGTGGTGGTGGGTAAGATTGTCAATCTTCATGAAGAGTTTTCATGGCTTGAAAATGCTGAGCAGGAAGGTCTTTATTTTAAATCAGTGGAAAACGGAAGTCTAATCCCTACAACTCAAAATTTCTTTGAATATGCTGTCTGAAACTAAATTAAATGTATTAAAACAAATCTCCGGAGACCTCTCCAGGGATGAAGCCATCTGGGCAAGCGGATATCTTGCAGGTATTGCCGGAGGATCTTCATTGGCCGCTGTACTGCCACCACAGCAAATCAATAATAACACTCAAAATGCTGTAAAGAAAATAACTCTGGCTTACGGTACAGAAACCGGAAACAGCAAAAAACTGGCTACAGCTCTGGCAGGTATAGTCAAGAAAAAAGGACTTCAGGTAAAACTGGCTGACCTTTCCCAATACAAACCTAAAGATCTTGCGAAAGAAGAATTCTTTTTTGTAATCATCAGCACTCAGGGAGAAGGTGAGCCGCCCGCTCTCGCCAAAAAATTCTACGATTATATTTATGAAAATGAAATTAATCTCAGTGGACTTAAATTCGGAGTACTGGCTTTGGGAGACAGCAGTTATCCTCTGTTCTGCCAAACCGGAGAAGATGTAGATTCACGTTTTGAAATATTAGGGGCACAGCGTATTATTCCATTAAAGAAATGTGATATTGATTACGAACAGGAAGCCTCTCATTGGATAGAGCATGTATTTGAAACAGTCAATAAAAATACTGATCAAAGTGCTGAAAATATATCAGCTCCAAAAGTTTCTGCAGGCAGAAAGAAATACCAGGGGAAAGTTTCAGCCATCATCAATCTGAATGATATTACGTCTGAAAAAGAAACCTATCATATTGAAATTGAAACAGATGAAGCTCTTTCATATCGGCCCGGTGCCGCATTGGGAGTGATTCCTTTCAATTCAAAAGAAGTAGTACACGAAATCATTACTCTCACAGGAATAGATCCTCAAAAACAGGTAGAAACGTCGAAAGTTACAGCTGCTGTTGAAGAACTACTTCACAAACGTCTTAACATCAGTTATTTACTTAAATCTGTAGTAGCTCAGTATGCGAAAATAACAGGACATTCGATCCCGGAAGTCAGATTAAGTCTTCTTGATCTCCTTAGAATTTATCCGGTAAAAACTGCGGATGAATTTGAAGAAATCATACAGATATTAACCCCTCAGGCACCGCGCCTGTATTCTATTTCGTCTTCTCTGGAAGCTCATGGTGATACGGAAATTCACATTACCGTTGCCAGATCAGAATTCTTTATTGACCATCAGAAACATAACGGATTATGCAGTGGTTTTCTGAGTGAATTCAAAGAAGAAGAAGATATTGAGTTTTATATCCAGGAAGCAGGACATTTTAAACTTCCGGAAGCCGATAAAGACATCATCATGATTGGTCCGGGAACTGGTATTGCTCCTTTCAGATCTTTCCTTTGGGAACGTGATGCAACTGGTGCAGAAGGAAGAAACTGGCTGTTTTTCGGGGACAGAAATTTCGTGTCAGATTTCCTTTATCAGGCTGAGCTTCAGGATTTCCTTAAAACAGGCAGTCTGACCCATTTAGATTTGGCTTTTTCCAGAGATACAGCTGAGAAAGTATATGTTCAGCACAGGTTGGAGCAAAAAGCTCAGGAAGTATTCTACTGGCTGGAAGGCGGAGCTTCTGTATATATATGCGGAGCTAAAGAGCCGATGGGAAGAGATGTAGAACAAACACTCCTGAACATTATTCAGAAGGAAGGAAAACGAAGCAAAGAAGATGCTGTAATCTATCTGGAAGAAATGGAACTTAGCGGCAGATATGCCAAAGATGTTTATTAAATGTAATTAAGCGATACTCGTAAAAAATTAAAGGAAATAATAATGAATAACGATAAAGAAAATCTTTCACCGGTAGAAAGGATTAAAACCAGCAGTAACGGGCTCAGAGGATCTTTAAAAGAGAGCCTTACTGATAATTTTACCGGAGCCATCAGGGAAGATGACCAGACTCTGATCAAATTTCATGGAATGTACCAGCAGGACGACAGAGACCGAAGGGAAGAGCGTGTCTCTAAAAAACTGGAATGGCTGTATTCTTATATGATCAGATTAAGACTTCCCGGTGGCTTTTTAACTCCGGAACAATGGGTAGGATTGAATGAAACGGCTGAAGATCATTCTACGGGAACCATTAAAGTAACCACAAGACAAACGATTCAGCTGCATGGGATTTTAAAATCTCATTTAAGACCTACTATTCAGAGCTTCAATCTGCAGCATCTGGATTCTATTGCAGCCTGTGGAGATGTCAACAGAAATGTAACCTGTACAGCCAACCCTTCAGAATCACCCTTACAGCAGGAAGCTTACGAACTGGCTGGTAAAATAAGCGAAATGTGTCTTCCGAAGACCAAATCTTATTACGATATCTGGATTGATAATGAACTTCTGGTAGACCGAAAAGCTGAAGAAGATCCATTATATCAGGACAGATATCTTCCAAGAAAACTGAAAATAGGAATTGCCGTTCCCCCCAATAATGATGTGGATGTATTCATCAATGATATTGCCTTGATCGCTATTATTGAAAATAATAAAATTGTTGGCTATAATATTGCTGCCGGAGGAGGATTGGGAGCCACTCATGGAAATGAAGCGACTTATGCCCGTCTTGCATCCATTCTTGGGTTTGTGGATACGGAAGAAAAAGTATTAAAAGCTGTCTACGAAATCATCACGGTTCAAAGAGATTTCGGAAACAGAAGCGACCGAAAATTATCAAGGTTAAAATATACGATTGATAAACTGGGTATTGATCAGTACAGAACTGAAGTGGAAAAAAGAACGGGATTCAGTTTTGAACCTGCCAGAGAATTTAAGTTTGAACAAAGAAAAGACCGCTATGGCTGGATTCAGAATCATGAAGGAAAATGGTTTTATACCGTATTTGTAGAGCATGGAAGAATTCTTAATACGGCGGAATATCCTTTAAAATCAGGATTATTAAAAATCGCACAGACAGGAAAAGCCAATTTCCGTTTTACCTGTAACCAGAACCTTATTCTGGCTGATATTGATGAAAAAGATAAACCTGAAATTGAAAATATTTTAAAAGAACACGGAATTTCAGAGTATACGAATGGAGCAAGTGCTCTGCGTAAAAACTCTGTTGCATGTGTTGCTTTGAATACCTGTTCATTGGCTTTGGCTGAAGCGCAGCGTTATCTGCCATCCTTGGTCACTAAAATAGAACCTATTCTAGAAAAATATGGTCTTTTGGAAGAAGATATCACGATCCGTATGACCGGCTGTCCTAACGGCTGTGGGAGATCTCCTAATGCTGAAATCGGATTTGTGGGTACAGCCTATGGAAAATATAACCTTCACATCGGAGGAGACCGTTTAGGAATGCGACTGAATACAAAATTTAAAGAAAATATTGGTGAAGAAGAGATTCTTACCACTCTGGATGAGCTTTTCGGAATTTATGTACAGAAAAGACTTGCAGAAGAAACATTTGGTGATTTTTCATACCGTTACTTACATACCTTAAATTAATTATATGGCTAGTTTTCATTATGATCTGAAAAAAAATAAAAAAACTCAACCTCTTCATTTAGGGAGACGAATGTGTACGTGTTGTTGATTCTCAAATAACAATACATACAAAGCTGTTTCAACTTTTTTGAACCACTATGAAAATTTAATACTACATCCTGTTATTGCGAACCAAAGGTGAAGCAATCTCAGCATTATATTAACGGCTTAAACCACCCCGTCAAAAATTCAAAGAATTTTTGCCACCCCTCCAAAAGAGGGGAATTCTAAGCCCTTCAATTGTAATACAAAACAATATTGAAAATTTTCATCATTAAAAGTAAAAAAGTTCAGACAGCTTCATTCTCAACCTAAAAAATGAAGAAAAAATGAAAAACAAAAAGCAGGGAAACTTTCTACCTAAAGCAGGCATTATTGCATTTACATTTCTATTTTTTAACCTGGCAGAAGCACAACAGCAGCTTATAGAGCTTAGTGGAAGCATCAGAAATACAGGTACACGCAAAGCGTTGGATTCTGTAAAAGTACAGATCGAAAATACACAGGATACCGCATTAACGGACCAACTGGGTAACTTTAAAATCAGAACAAGGGTTACCATTCCATTCCGGGTGGTGATTCAGAAAGATGGTTTCACAGGTCAAACCGTTGAAATACTTTCCCCCTCCAACAAAATAACGATAGGACTTAATCCACAAAATACGATTATTGATGATGTCGTCATTTCAGCCTCCAGAGTTCCGGAAAAAATATTAAGATCACCGATAGCTATTGAGAAAATTGATATCAAAACCATCAGGGAAAGTCCAGCAGCTTCATTCTATGAAACATTGGAAAATGTAAAGGGGTTACAGCTCTTAACATCCAGTCTTACCTTAAAGATTCCTAATTCAAGAGGTTTCAACTCACCTAATAATTTCCGTTTCATGCAATTGGTAGACGGCGTAGATGTACAGTCAGCAACATTGGGAGTACCATTGGGAAATGCAATAGGCCCTACAGAACTGGATATTCAATCTATGGAAGTTACTCCCGGAGCGGCTTCAGCCCTGTACGGAATGAATGCAATCAACGGACTGGCTAGTTTACAGACTAAAGATCCATTTACTTCTGAAGGAATAAGTCTTTACTTCCGTGGCGGAGTTAATCATGTAGACAATGTAAATCACAAAATAAGCTCACTTGGAGAGAGTGCCATCCGCTTTGCAAAAGTATTCAATAAAAACTTTGCCGTGAAGGTGAATGCATCCTATTTCAGCGGAACCGACTGGATTTCCAATAATCTGACAGATCAGAATCCAGGATCTTTGGTTACAGCCAATCCTAATTTTGCTTTGGCAAATAATCCGGCTGAAGACCTTTGGAATAAATACGGTGACGAAAGAAATAACCGTGTAGCTGTAAAAGTAGATTACAATGGAAAACCTACTACATTCAATGTTTCCAGAACAGGATATCTGGAGAAAGATCTGGTGAGCCCTGATGTGAAAAACATCAAGTTTGATGCAGGATTGTATTATCGTTTCGGAGATCAGTGGAGAACATCTTATGTATATCGTTATGGCTTACTGGACGGAACTTTCCAAAGAGGAAATAAAATCCGCTTACAAAATGCTACTGTTCAGAACCATAAAGTAGAATTGACAGGAAAAGAACTGAGCTTCAGAGCTTATGTATCTATAGAAAATACAGGAGATTCTTATAACCTGAAGCCTTTGGCAGACAATCTGGATCTTACCAATCTCTCCAATACCAACTGGAAAAATATATTTCAGACTTCTCTTCAGAACAACTTAAATGCAGGAGCCAATCTTAATGATGCTTTTATTCTCGCCCGTCAGGAAGCCGATAAAAACAGAGCCGTGCCCGGAACCGCAGCTTTTGAGCAGTTAAAAAAAACCATTATCGGTATCAATAACTGGGATTCTGCGAATGCAGGTATTATCGGAGCTCCGGCAACGGGAGGGGCAAAACTTGAACAGAAATCACGCTTTTATCAGGGTGAACTTACTTATGATTTCAGCAGGTTTGTGAAGATATTCAACCTTCTTGCAGGTATAGATTACCGTTTGTACAGTATTACTCCGGATGGAAATAATTTCGTTGATTTTGATCGCCCTGTGAATGAAAGAAATATTCCTTTGGCCAATGGTACCTTTGGGAAAGATGTTATTTATCAGAAATACGGGGCTTTTGCACAGATTACCAAGCTTTTCTTTGATGATAAATTAAAAATCAATGCAGCCTTACGGATCGACAGAAACCCGGAATTTGAAGCTAAATTGAATCCAAGGATCAGTATTGTCTATTCTCCGGTTAAAGAACATAATTTCAGAGCTTCGTTTCAGAACGGATATCGTTTTCCATCGTTATTTGAGGCCCTTTCTTTTGTCAATAACGGTAATGTAAGAAGAGTGGGAGGTCTCTCAAAAGTGAATGACGGATTGGGTTATTTGGAAAATTCTTACACCTTAGCTTCCATTGATAAATTTACCTCAGCAGTGAATGCAGACGTAGATGGAGGAAAAACCCAGACTCAGGCTGCTCAGGATAACAAACAGCTTTTAACGGTAGCCAATCTGCAAAAATTACAACCGGAAAAGATCAATTCGTTTGAAGTAGGATATAAGTCTACTTTTTTCAATAATAAGCTGGTGCTGGACTGGGATTTCTATTACAACATTTACGAAGGATTCCTTGGACAGGTAGAAGTGGCCGTTCCAAAAAACAGTCAGGTAGGAAGCAATACCGCTGTTCTTGCAATGCTGGATAGAAGCAAGCAGGATCGTTACAGGGTTTATACCAACAGCAATAGTACCTACAAAAGCTATGGAACGTCTTTAGGGATTCGTTATAATATTACAGGAAATTATAATGTCAATACCAATGTTTCCTATAATGATCTTGCTTCCAACAATGCGTCGGATCTTTTCATCACTGCATTCAATACGCCGAAATGGATGGTGAATGTAAGTGTAGGAAACAGAGAAATTGTTAAAAATATAGGATTCACTCTTGTCGCAAGATGGCAGAGCGGTTTTGTGTGGGAAAGTCCTTTAGCATCAGGAACAATTCCTGCTTATTACACCATTGATGCTCAGGCAACATGGAAGCTTCCGGAAATTCGTGCGAATATTAAAATCGGGGCTACCAATTTGCTGAACCGCCGTTATTTTCAGTATGCAGCAGGTCCTGAAATCGGAGGACTGTATTATCTTGCTTTTACTTATGACTTAAAACTGTAATCAGAATGAGCAATTCACTATATCCCATATTTTTAAAACTTGAAAACCTTTCACTGCTGATCATTGGTGGTGGCAAGGTTGCCCTTGAAAAACTGGAGTCTGTACTTGGAAACTCTCCGGATACTTCCATTACACTTGTAGCGAAAGAAATTATTCCTGAAATCAACACCTTACAACATCAGTTTTCCAATATAATACTGCATGAAAGAGCCTATGATGATCATGATTTTAATGATATGGATCTTGCCATTATAGCAGTGAATGATGTTGTATTGGCAGGGGAAATCAGAGAAAAAGCCCAGGAAAAAAATGTACTGGTCAATATAGCAGATAAACCGGATTTGTGCGATTTTTATTTAGGTTCTATTGTTAAAAAGGGAAGCCTCAAAATTGCTATTTCAACCAACGGAAAATCTCCTACAATCGCTAAAAGATTAAGAGAAACCTTCACTGAAGTCATTCCTGATGAAATGGATCATGTATTGGATAATATGCAGGACATCCGCAATAAGCTGACGGGAGATTTCAATTATAAAGTTAAAGAACTCAATAAGATCACTACAGAATATCTATCTGACGGAAATGTTTCTTCAAAGGCCAATCTGGAAATTGAAAAGCTGATCAATATTACCAAAACAGCTCAGAGAAAAGCCAATATTTATCTGGCTGTCATAGGGGTTTTACTTCTTTTCGGTCTATTTGGACTCGTAGTGTACCAGTTCAATCTTTCTAATGATATTCAGTACTTTCTGAATAAGGACGGTCATATTTTTTACTGGATGTTATTTGCAGGTTTTATGGCAGAAATTGTGGCCGGATCCATGGGAATGGGCTACGGAGTAATATGTACCACAATACTTTTATTGCTTAATGTTCCACCGCCTGTTGTAAGTGCAAGCATTCACTCTGCAGAATCTTTTACGACGGCAGCTGGAAGTTTCAGTCACTATAAACTGGGAAATGTCAATAAAAAAATGGTGTGGGTATTGTTCCCGCTGGCTATTGTAGGTTCAGTTATTGGAGCATTAACCCTTTCTCATTATGGCGAGCAGTATGCTCATATTGTAAAACCCATTATTGCCTTCTATACCCTTTATCTTGGAATCAACATTTTAAAAAATGCTTTCAAAGATAAAAAAACACAGCAAGGCAAAACCAAACGAAGAACAAATCTCAGAATACTAGGCTTGGTAGGAGGCTTTATTGATTCCTTTGCTGGAGGAGGCTGGGGACCGCTAGTTACCGGAACCCTGATCAAAGAGGGAAGAATTCCCCGTTATGTAGTAGGAAGCTCTACTGTAGCCAAGTTTTTGCTGACTGTAACGAGCGCAATTACCTTCATCTTTACAATCGGTATTCATCATTGGAATATTGTTTTGGGGCTTTTGCTGGGTGGTGTTTTTACGGCACCGTTTTCTGCAATGCTTACCGCAAAACTTCCAACGAAGAAAATGTTTGTCGTGGTAGGAATCGTAGTCATCCTGATGAGCCTTGTTACAATAACAAAATCAATTTTTTCATGATAAAATCAATAATCAAAAGAATCAGACATACAATTTAGAGAAGAAGTCTATTTATTTTAGCGCAAAGATTTTAATGTTTTACTTTATTGAGGTAACAAAAGGGGAAAATCAATGATACAGTCTATTGACAACTATCATTACTCATTTTTAGTAAAAATCTGAAACCATTAAATCTTTGCGTTTTTTATTTTAAATGCTTTTTTAAGAAACAAAAACTTAATAGTATCATTTTCACATTATAAGAGGGCAAAGATATAGTTCTTTTATCTCACGCTGATTTTGCAGATATATAAAATCTGCACAATAGTCTTAATCTGCGAGAAAAATTAGAACACCTCTGATTTCCAACAAAAAACAGCTCCCAAAAGAGAGCTGTCTATAATAGTTAGTTATTTCCAGATTTTGTTTTTCTGAAAGTATCAATTCCAAATCCTGTACAGCCCTGAAACAAAAACAGAAGCAAAAACAGGAGGTATAACATCTGAGGCAGGTATAGAAAATAGCCAAGCCATGTAAAAGGATCCATTTTATAAACTCCGGTTTCGGGTTTGACAGGAATAAGTTCCTTAGGAATTGTACTCAGATCATGGGTAAATAACGCGATAAGGATAATTATGATTAAAAATACAGAGCTTATTCTCGTCCAAAGACCCAACATTAAAAATAATCCAAAGATACATTCACAAAATGCAGTGAAGTTGGCAGTAAACTGAGGAAAAGGAAACCCTATAGTAGTGATAGTATTCAACATATATCCCTGGAAAACAGGATGGAAAAGTTTGTTAAACCCTGCTACAAAAAAGAACAATCCAATTAATATTCTGCATATTATATAGATATTATTCTTATTTTTTTCGAGGTTTGATAGTATTGTCTTCATTATTTTTTTAATTCGTTTTTGATTACATCACCATGATAAAGCCATGAACAGCAGTTGGTCATGTAATTCTGGTTTAGATAATAGGATCGTGTATGGAAAAGATTATTCCATAGCTGAAAATGTTATTTTATCAATAACTGAAAATTACATTTTTATTTTGGGTGGAATCCAGATAGAATTAAAAAAAGATGAATAGGGAGGATCATCATATAAAAAAAAGCCATTGCTTATTTCCGGGATCATAAATTTCTCAAATCCAAACGAAGGAAAAGATGCCGTAAAAAGGAGAGAAGAATTAGAACAATAATTATTATTACACTTTATCGGGGTCTTGTTATTTTCTTCAAGAAAGATCTTATTACATTTTTTCTGTGGTTTCTCTTCCGGATTAGAATTACTTATGATTTCTATGGTAGAAAAGGTCGTGTTTTCGGTTTTTGGGATCAGAAAATGGACTAGCATTAAAAATATACTAACTATCTGTATACAATGTAATATTCCATTTTTTCCTGTCATAAATCCCGTACAATTCAGACAAATATAATAAAATATTTATAGCTGCCTTTTAAACGATTATTATTTTTCAAGTTCCCGAACAACTGTTTTAGCCATTTCTTTGGAGCTGAAAGGATTTTGTCCTGTGATCAGATTGTCGTCAATCACCACATTGGAAGTCATAGGGATAAAGGCTTTTCTGTAATGTACACCCCGTTCTTTGAGTGCTGCTTCAAGATTAAAAGGAACTGCATTTTTTCTTCTGGCTAATGTTTCTTCAAACCAGTCGAATCCGGTTATAGATTTTCCTTTAATCATATATTCTCCATCAGATAATCTTACATTCAGCAATCCTCCGACTCCATGACAAATTGCGGCAACCATTTTATGGCTTTCATACTGCTTCCTGAGAACAGCCTGTAATGTGGAGTTATCCGGAAAATCATACATGGTAGCATGTCCGCCTGTCAGATAAACACAATCGAAACAGTTGTTTTCTACTTCATTCAGACTTTTTGTATGAGCCAGTATATCCATAAATACAGGATTTTCATAATAGCTTTTTGAAATTCCGTCAAGCATAAGCGGTTTCAGACTTTCCGGATCAATAGGAGTATTCCCTCCATTCGGAGAAGCAATGGTAATCTGCCATCCTTTTTCCTTTGCAGCATGATAAATATGGGTAAGTTCACTCAGCCACAATCCTGTCTTAAGCTGACTGTTGGCGTATTGGTCTACATTGGTTACGATTAACAAAATATTTTTTATCATAGTAGTATTAATTAAAAGATTTTCTGAATTCTAAAGGGGAAACAGTGGTCTGATTTTTAAACAAACGATGAAAAGACTGTGGATGCTCAAATCCCAGGCTATAAGCAATCTCAGACACGGACATGGTAGTGGTAGACAACAGCTCTTTTGCCTTTTCAATCACTCTGCTTTGAATATGCTGCTGTGTTGTCTGTCCTGTATGAACCCTCAGCATGTCACTTAGATAATTGGGACTTATATTCATCTGTCCTGCCACAAATTGTACGGTAGGAATCCCATTGATCAGCAGTTTTTCATTTTTGAAATAATCATCCAGTAAATTTTCAAGCTGAGTCAAAAGATCATGATTTACTTTTTTCCGGGTTAAAAACTGGCGGTTGTAGAATCTGTCACAGTACTTTAACAGCAGATCAATATTAGATACCAATAAATCCTGGGTAAAACCATCCATATTGGCTTCTATTTCTCTGCTGATATTATCCATGATGTCTGTTACAGATTTTTCTTCTTTATCGGAAAGATACAGTGCTTCATTGGCCATATAAGAGAAGTAGCCATAATCTTTTATTACAGAGGCTAATGGATATCCCTGCAGAAAATCAGGATGTATAACCAGTACATTTCCTCTCACTTCAGAAAGCAGAATATCTTCAAACTGCAATACCTGATGGGGAGCAATAAAATACATAATTCCATCCTCAAAGTCATAATAATGCTGTCCATATTTACATCTTCCCGTGCAATCCTTTTTAATGGAAATCACATAAAAATCTGTAGTCACGGCACTCAGAATAGTTTCCGGATCAATATTCACTTCATTAAAATCAAACACACTGATCAGAGGGTTGGAAGGCCTTTTCAGCTTCAGATAGTTGTGTAATGCTGTGATAGAGGTTACTTTTTCAGGAGCTTTCATTTTTTCGTTTATTTTTAACCACCCCGTCAAAAATTCTTTGAATTTTCGCCACCCCTCCGAAGAAGGGGAATATGCAGCCCTTCGGTTGTGGTATTGGTTTTTCTAAGTCACTTATTTTATTAAAGTTGCTGTTCTTTTTTTATCTGTTCAATTCCCTGCCTGTAGGGAGTTATCTGAAATTCCGGGAACCTTTTCCTGAATTTTGAATCATCAAAAAGGTTGTCATATTTATATCTTGGAAGCAGTTCCAGTAACTCTTTTGCATTTTTATTGAATAAAGATCCTATTTTAAAAGCCAGATTAGGAATTACAGAATACCCGAATTCTTTTCCATAGATCTGAGACGTCAATGCAATGAACTTATTATAGCTTAACTTATTATCGTCTACCGGCAAATGCCAGGTTTGCCCATAAGCATCAGCAGTATTTCCAATTAAAGCTGTAGCGCGGCTTGCATCAGGTGTCCAGATCAGACTTCGAAGTTTATCATCTCTTAACGGAACTTTCAGTTTTTTATCTTCTTTAATGGCATTAAAAATAAGACTATTGGTAATACTTTGAGTTTTCCCGGGACCATAAAATTCAGGAGCTCTGCAGATCACAGCTTCTATTGTTCCGGCTTCCATTTCTTTTAAAAGCATGTCTGCCATCTGTTTTCTTACTCTTCCTTTTCTGCCTACAGGAGCAAATTGGGTATGTTCCGTCAAAACTTCATTATTTTGAGGGTACATATAAGTATTATCAAAAAATACAAGCTTCGTCCCGTTGATTTTACAGGCTTCAATTACATTTTTCAATATTGTCAAAAATTGTTTTTCCCACAAATCTGTATCCATAGGAAGTCCAAGTGTGAAATAGGCAATTTCGGTTCCTTTCACGGCTTCTATTGCTTTTCCCCTGTCTGATAAATCTGCAGAGAAAACAGTATCAGTATCGTTTACTTTTTTAGCATTTCTGCTGACAATACGAATGTCTGAAGTATAATTTCTTTTTAATTCTCTTGCCAGTTCCTCACCAATCTGCCCATTGGCTCCTAATATCGTTTGCATCATTTCTAATTTTGAGGGTTATATATTGCATTGAAAATAAATAAATACTTTCAGTTGCTTTTATTTCTAATGCAAAATTCGGGCATAATCATAAAAACAGAGTAGCTGAATCCATGAAAGTTGTAACATAATCTCTGAGATCATAAAAAAGCTGAGAAAGTAAAGATTACAACACTTGAATAATTTATTTTTTATTCCTCATTGTTTCCTTTTCTTTCCCAGCTTTAACTGCTGGCTTTTTTAATTTTTTCTATCCAGAGCCAGATAATTGTCATCAATTCTGCTGATCAGAATGTAGAACAAACCTGCATAGATCATCTGAATACCCATGGCTTCCCAGTTTTCCACCGTACTGCTTCCAAAAAGAAGCAAGATGATCAGGGAAGCTCCAGCAATAGTAGAGATACGGGTTTTGAAACCAATCATCAGCAGTAATCCGATAATAAATTCTAAAAAGGGGAGTGTGATCCCAAAGAGATGTACCAACGGCTCTGGAAGCCAGCTTGTTTCAAAACCCTTCACCATTCCTGATGCAAAATCCTGTAGTTTTATCAATCGGACCAATCCGTGTCCTAAAAGATTTATTCCCATCGAAACACGAAGGAAAAAATAGGCTGTTTTTGTATTATTCATAAAGATATTTTTTGGATAGAAGATCGAAGCCTGAAGATGGAAGTTATATATCCGGTATGATTCACTTTACTGTCTTTTTTATCTGTTTCAATTAACCGGTAATTTGTTTTTGCAGACTTTAATAACTTCCTTACTTATTAAACTTTTCTTCGCTATTATCAACAGGAGTTTCAGGATCATTCATTACCATTTTGGCTATATCATCTTTTCTCATAAAGACGACCCCTTGTTTTTCTTTGGTATATTTTATAAACTCTTCCATTGCATGTACCATTGCGGGAGTACCACCAATTCTGTCGTGAAAGCTGATGCTCATCATTCTTCTCTTTGATGCGCCTTCTTCATAAAGACGGTCAAATTCAAATTTTAATTGGTTTAAAAACTGATCAGGACTCCAGTGCTTGCCTTCAATATTCACGATATCATTATTACGCAATGTGTAAGGGATTACAGCAAAATTTTTCCCTTTTACTTTGGTAATAAAGGGTTCATCATGGCTTACATCATCTATGTGATACAAAAAGCCGAGTTCCTGTAAAACTTTAAGCGTATTCGGACCTCTTCGAAGCCAATTAGCGTTATAACCTACAGCTTTCTGGCCTGTAATTTTTTCAACAACATCTACGCCCTGTTTCACAAAATTCAACTCATCAGCATAATTCTTATTCCACTGATTATCCCAGGTAAAACCATGAGCTGCAATTTCATGGCCTCCGTTGGCAATAGCTTTTGCCACTTCCGGATACTTTTCTGCTGCTGTTCCCACTACATGGGAGGTTACTTTAATGTCATATTTTTTCCATAGATCCAGCATTCTGTAAATTCCTTCATTTCCTCCATAACGATACCAGCTTTCTGCCGGAAGATCCGGTTGGCCTTTAGGAAGTGGAGTGCCACTGAAAGGACTTTCAGCACCCTCAGGCTGTCCGCCTGTTTCAAATTGCATAGAAACTGAAATTACCAGCTGAGCCCCATTAGGCCAATGTTTTTTTGTTAAAGTCTTTGTTTCAGATAGATCTTTTTTTACTCTTTTATCCTTGTCGTGATCAGAAAAAGACATCAGAACGATTGTTGAAGCAGCCAACAGTATTGATTGTTTTATATATTTCATTTTGAATGTATTTAATAGGACAAAATTGATCAATAATGAATCAGGATATATTGTAAAAATTAATGGTAAATTTGTAAAAATCCATTCTTTCATGAAACGAATCGTTAATTTCAAT
This sequence comes from Chryseobacterium sp. 22543, assembly GCF_052044565.1. NCBI lineage: Bacteria > Pseudomonadati > Bacteroidota > Flavobacteriia > Flavobacteriales > Weeksellaceae > Chryseobacterium > Chryseobacterium sp. 22543. Next base: position 429,262 of record NZ_JBQENH010000003.1, on the reverse strand, counting down.
TCTTTTAATGTTTTCAGCATTGAAAAAGAAATCTGGGATGTTGAATATCACAATCATAACTTTTATGAACTGATTATCATAGAAAGTGGAAAAGGGCTTCATCATCTCAACAATATTACTTTTCCTTACAAAAAGGGAGATGTTTTTCTCCTGCGGCCCAGCGATGGCCATGAGTTTTCTATTACCAATAAAACACGATTTATTTATATAAAATTTACAGAACAGTACATATGGGAAAATTTGCTCTCCAATAAAAAGAATGAGCTGAAAAAAGTTGTTCAGCTCATGATGGAAGATCATTCTTTTGTATACGAATCAGTGATCAAATGTAAAACGGATAGGGAACATCTGCTGCAGCTGGCCCGAATTCTTCTGTACGAGTTCAGCCATAAAAACACTTATAATAAAGAGATAAGTTCAGATCTTTTCTCTGCTATTATTACTATTCTGATCCGGAACACGATGAGCAATATCACAGCTAAAAACTGGATTACTCAAAACCTGAGCAGAATTGAAAGGATATTATATTATATCAATATTAATGCTTTAGATGGGGATAAAATGAAAATTGAAAATCTGGCCAGAGAGTTTATGCTTTCTCCTAATTATATCAGTATTTACATCAAAAAACAGACAGGATTTTCAATACAGCAACATGTGATGCAGCATAAAATGAAAACTGCAGAAAAACTTTTGCTTCAGAGTCATTACAACATCAGTGAGATTTCAGATAAACTGGGCTTCAATGATGCCAGCCACTTCAATAAAATATTCAAAGGGTATAAGGAAGTGTCTCCTTCTGAGTTTAAAAAGAGATCAATGGTGAAATAATGAAGATAAGTTTCATTTCAACTTTCTTAATGATTTTCTTTCCAGCTCAATTAATCTATTTTTTATATCTTTAATAATCAAACCTTTAAGCTTATGAAAGCGAGTGCCGGGATTTTACTCTTTAAAAAAGAAAAAGACAGACTGTATTACTTTCTGGTTCATCCTGGCGGACCTTTCTGGAAAAATAAAGACCTGGGAGCATGGTCTATTCCAAAAGGAGAGCTTCTTCCAGATGAAAATCCATTGGATCGTGCATTAACGGAATTTAAAGAAGAAACAGGGAAAACAGTGGAAGGGAACTTTGTTGAATTGTCACCCATTAAGCAAAAAGGAGGGAAAATAGTTTATGCCTGGGCATTGAAGGGTCACATAGATACTTCAGATCTTTACAGCAATACCTTCTCTATGGAATGGCCACCCAAATCCGGTAAAATAATAGAAATTCCCGAAGTAGATCAATGGGAATGGTTTACTTCAGAAGAAGCACAACAACGCATTAATATTGCACAGAAAGATTTCATTACAGAACTCGAAAATATAGTAAAAAAATAACACCTTAAAACAAAGCCATGAAAAAATTAAACAGAAAAACATTAAAAAACATTGTTGGAGAAATTGGTATAGAGCTGAACCTTCCCCTTCCTGTTGGCATCTGTCTTGGAAATCTACTTTCCTTGTGTCCTCCTCATTCTCATTGCCGCGCAGATGAAAGATGCTATCCTGATGCAGTGGGTCCCTGTATCAACGGGCTGTGTCCTTCAGGCTATCACTGCCATTCAGGAGAATGTGTAAGATAAAAAATCAAAACAAAAAGACGTTTATCAATCTGATAAACGTTTTTTATATATTAAAGTTTTATCTCTTTATTCCGATTGCCCTTAATGCACTGGATGTCAAAAAGATATCATCAAACACCGTAAGTGATTCTACATCATTTAATCCTGAAGGAATCAGGTCATTTTTATTAAAAGATAATTCGATAGAAGCATCATATGAAGCGATGATTCTCACTTTTGAATATCCGTTATAATCTACTTTAAAACCTTCAAACATACAGTTTTGTTCTGCCTTCTGATATTCGCCGTATTCTTCAAAACCTGCAATATCAGTTCTTTTTCCGTCATTATGGTCAAGGGATTTCCATGAGTCATAATTTTTAGGTTCTTTCAGAATATTTCCTTCACGATCTAAAGGAACAAACATTCCAAGAGTTAAACGCTTCTTTAAAAAATTGGCATAATTATTCATCAGATTTAAAATCTGAAGATCAGCATATCCTTCGTGTGAATAATATTCCAGCACGAAAGTGGTCATCGGAATCAGCTTATGAGAAGCATCAGTCGGCATAATTAGTCTTTACTTTTTTTTGGCCGATAAAAATAGTATTTTTATTTACTCTACCCAATGGAAGTAAGTGAATAGGATGGAATTTATACCGATTCTGAATAACAATAAGTATAGAACAACCCTTCATTTTTAGTATTTTTGAAGGAAATAACCTTATAGCAATAACCCATCCACTTGAAAAAACTGGAGATTTTTTACCCTTTACAAATTATTATATGTTGAAAAAAATACTTTTAGGAGCCAGCATCATTCATTGTTGCTTTTACAATACTATGGCTCAGAGCCCTGATCAACACCCGGTTTATACATCCGAATGGGGACATCTTTACCGAGATCAAGGAAATAATAAGGATCTTCTGGGGATATTTTCTACCGAAGCTCCGGTTTATCTTCTCGATTCTACCCGTACACAATACAAAGTACAGGTAAGCAACGGTGATATTGGCTTTATAGATCGTCAGCCTTTACAAAAAAACATGCGTGGAAAGAAATCTGCGGATGAACCCGCTCAGTATTTTTATAGAGGAACACAAGGATATCAGTGCCCACATTATTATGTACAGGTATCAGAATTGCGTGTAAGGAAAGCTCCTACAACAGAAAGTGCAGCAATCCGAAGAGCTGCTTTAAATGAAATGGTTTGTATTGATTATGTTCCTCTATATGAGGACGGCTGGATCTACATTGGTGATCATTTCCACGAAAATCCCGCATATATCCAAATGAAATATCTGGGTACTGAACTTACCTATGAAAAAGTATTGAAAGACTACCTGGCAGCGAAGGGCAAAGACAGAGAAAAAGAACTGGCTCAGGTTGGAAGACTACGTGAAATGGCATGGATTGGGGATAAAAATCTTAAACAAGCCTTACAATACTGGAAAGAATCCAATACCGGTATAGAAAACCCAAAGATAGATATCGATTTTGAACTTCTTCTGGCAGATCAATTTGCAAAAAAGCCAGGTACACAGGCTTATGAAAAGAAATTGAAAGCATTAAATATGCATTTCCTATGGAAGGAAACCTCTCTTTTTGACGGAAAAATCACAGATGCACAGATGAGACAACTGGAGATGCAGAAGGTTAAAGAGATCCCCAATATGCCGGAATGCGGCTGGGAACCTCAATATTTTTATAGAACACCTAATATTATTATTGCTTTTGAAGAATATAAAGGAAAAGTTTCTGGAAGTATCTATAAAATGTCTTTCAGTAATGGTGAAGCTTTAGTCTTAGGAAATGAGCGTATGGATTCCAATTATGATGAAAGAAATTTTGTAACCCGTTTTGGGGATATGCTGTCTGCACGCTGGATTTCTTCTCCCCACGAATATTACATACAGAATGGAGATGCAGGACTCTTTATTTTTACTTTTAAAGATGGAAAACTTTTCAGCTATGAATGTATGTACTATTGCTAGAATATATTTGATTATTATTTACATTAAAATTATATAATTCTAAGATTTACATCTCATGATTAATGATCCAATTTACTTAGCTGCAGACACCTCTATATTTGGTTTCAAGATGGCAGAACTCGTTGCAGACAAACTTCAGAAAGGTTATTTTCTTGGATATCGGCACCGTGATTTTTGCGGAATGGCCATGAAAATGGACAAAAAAAATCAATTTCTATATGGAGAGCTTTATGATGGGATTGATTTTTCATTTCCAATGGTTTTTAAAAACAGAGAACTATTTGTTTTATGGCTTTCTAAACAATCCACCGCATCACTGGCCCGACTGGATGATGATGATTTTTATAGAGCAAACCAGGTAATTACAAGACAACGCTTACTGGAATTTATAAAAGACTAATAATGTGCTAAAAATCTAGTCCTATTCTCCAACAACAGTGATTAAATTTAAAGCTGTATCTTTACGCTACCAAACAAAATATTATATGTCATTTATTACACCGGAAGGAGCCAGGAAGGCTCAGCTATCCCTATCAGAAAGAGCACCCGTTGCTCATGCTATTCTCTCAGGAGCAGAGAATATTTCGAAATACAACAGTGGAGTATGTCATGATGTGGTAGCCTATGCTTTATATATGCGTGGTGCCTCTATAAGTCCTGCTCAGCTGGCAGAATCAGCCGGACAAAAATGGTTAACTGTATTTAACTATCCTTCAGGAGAAAAGTGGGACGGATATTCACCAATTCCTGCAGGAAAAGCTATTGGTTTCTACAGACTTATTGATAAAACCTTCTTTCATTCAGCAGTTACAACAGGAAAAGGAAATGAAATAAGATCTGTTAACGGATTTTCATTAGGTTCTGCATGGTCTGTACCTGTAGATATGAAATGGGTATTAGGCAAAAGAAATTCTGACGGCACATTCAATTATGATGGTACCAAAATAGAAGTCTATATCTCTTCTTTATAGTCGAAATTTCATTGTGATAAAAACAGGCAGATTTGCAAATTAGCAGATTTGCCTGTTTATTATGTATCATCCTAAGCATCAGCACATTTCGGACATATCCCGCTGATGATAAAATTGTACTCCTGTGCAATAAAATGTTCCGGTAAACTGAATTCCGGAATCGCGTTTTCAATACACGTCACAGAATGACATTCTTTGCAGTTGAAATGAACATGATTATGAAAATGTTTTTCGTGAGTACATTTCCCGCTGCACTTTGCAAAATTCACCACACCGTCAATATTAACGATCTTGTGAATAGCCCCTTCATTTTCAAGCCTTTCCAATACCCTGTAAATTGTTACTCTATTGCATAGATCACCCAATTTTTTCTGTATATCAGAATGGGTAAGGGCTATATCTGAGGCATTGATAAGACTTAAAATTTCAGTTTTAGCATGCGTGTTTCTAACTTGTTTCATGTTTTAATGCAACAAAGTTGCTTTATTTGGATTTTTATTTATACTTTTGCAACAAAGTTACAATAAGAAAATCAATCCATACTATTATGAAGTCAAAAATTCTTGATGCTGTAGGACTCTCCGCTGCTGTTTTATGCCTGATTCATTGTATTGTCTTCCCATTATTACTGATTGTCCCTTTGGGAATATCGCATAATCCCTATATTGATTTGGGGTTCCTTTGTATTGGTACCATTATCGTGTTCAGAGTAACCAAAAAGATAACCAACCGCTGGTTGAAACTTTTATTCTGGATATCCGTTTCTCTCATCTTTATTTCTGTACTCACAGATCTGATCTTTGAAATTCATATTCCTCTGATCTATCTTGGAACTGCGGGTTTAATTACTGGACATATCATCAATTTTAAAAATCATAAACATTAAATATATGACGAAGAAACTTCCTGTAACGGTACTCAGTGGTTTTTTGGGAGCTGGAAAAACCACATTACTCAATCATATTCTGCATAATAGACAAGGCTTGAAAGTAGCAGTCATTGTGAATGATATGAGCGAAGTGAATATTGATGCCCGTCTTATTGAAAATCAAAATACTCTTTCAAGAACGGAAGAAAAGCTGGTAGAAATGAGCAACGGATGTATCTGCTGTACACTCCGCGAAGATCTGATGGTAGAAGTAGAACGTCTTGCTCACGAAAATCGTTTTGATTACCTATTGATAGAGAGCACGGGAATCAGTGAGCCCATTCCGGTTGCCCAAACCTTTACCTATATAGATGATGAGAGTGGAATAGACCTTTCCCGCTTCAGCTATGTAGATACGATGGTAACTGTAGTGGATTGTTTCAATTTTATGAAAGATTTCGGTTCCAATGAACTGTTGATGGATCGTGACCTTACCGATATGGAAGGAGATTATAGAACCATTGTCAATCTTCTTACGGACCAGATTGAGTTTGCCAATGTGATTATTTTAAACAAAACAGATCTTATCAACTCCGAAACACTTGGATTTTTAAAAGCTGCCATTAAAAAATTAAATCCTGATGCTGTCATTCTACATTCCGAATTTGGTAAGATTGAACCTCAGCAGATTTTAAATACTCAACTTTTTGATTTTGATGAAGCACAATCTTCAGCTGGCTGGCAAAAAGAATTACAATCTGAGCATCATACTCCTGAAACTGAGGAATATGGAATCAGCTCTCTGGTTTTCAGAGATAGAAAACCGTTTCACCCTGTAAGGCTCTGGAACTATTTGAATCATCATTACCCTGAAGGAACAATAAGGGCAAAAGGATTGTTCTGGCTGGCCTCAAGGCCAGATGATGCTTTGAATTTTTCCCAGGCCGGAGGATCTTTCCGTCTGGAAAAAGCTGGAGTATGGTGGGGCAGCATGCCTATGAACCAACGCGCACTGTATTCTTCATTTGCAGAAAATCAGGAATTTATAGAAAGCAGATGGGATAAAAACTGGGGCGACAGAATCAATGAGCTTGTATTTATCGGGCAGAACCTGGATAAAGATCAAATGGTGTCAGACCTGCAGCATTGTCTTATTAATGAGCAGGAAAAAGAATTGTTTGATCAGAAACAACCTTTTGAAGATCCTTTTCCAATAGATATTTAAAATTAACCTTTAATTAATGCAACTTTGTTTCGATAAAAAACTAAATACAATAACTTACCACCTTATTTCAAAACAATATGGACAGAAGAAAATTTCTAAAAGGTTCAGCATTACTTTCAGGGTTATTTACTTTATCACCGACTGACCTCTGGAGCTTCGGGAGGGCTATAGAAAATCCGCGGACAGGAAAAGCAAAGAACATCATCTTTATGGTAAGTGACGGGATGAGTCTTGGAACACTTTCAATGGCAGATCTGTATTCCCGGAATATTTTGGGAAAAGGGAGTAACTGGCTCAATCTGTATCATGAGAAAAAAGTGACACGAGCCTTGATGGACACTGCCTCTGCAAGTTCTATTGTAACGGATTCCGCTGCAGCAAGTTCCGCTTTCGGAGGAGGAATAAGAGTCAAGAATGGAGTCCTGAATATGGGACCCAACGGTGAAAAACATCTTCCCATATGGCAGCAATATAAAAAAGCAGGAAAAAAAGCAGGCTGTGTGACAACCGTTACCATTACACATGCCACTCCTGCAGGATTTTGTGTAAATTCTTCAAAAAGAAATGCAGAACCCCAAATCGCTGAAATGTATGCCGAGCTGGAACTGGATGTGCTGTTAGGAGGTGGAGACGAATTTTTTAATCCTGCCAAAAGAGAAGACAAGAAAGATATCTATTCTGTGTACAGCAAAAAAGGATACAGAATTTTAAAAAAACAAACCGACCTTAAAGAAATCAAAAAAGGAGAAAAATTATTAGGAATATTCAGTACAGGAGCCCTGCCTTACAGCATTGACAGAACCCATGTTCAGGAATTCAAAAATACACCGACTCTTGCAGAAATGGCAAAGACCGCCATTGATCAGCTGAAAGATCATCCCAGCGGTTTTGTTCTTCATATAGAAGCCGGAAAAGTAGACTGGGCTGCCCATGCCAACGATGTTGCAGCACTCATTCATGATCAGCTTGCATTTGATGAAGCTGTAAAAACGGTAATAGATTTTGCCGAAAAAGATGGAAATACCTTAGTCATCATCACTACAGACCATGGAAATGCCAATCCCGGAACGATTTACGGAACTGATGCCACCACAAATTTTAACAGTATTTCAAACTATCAATATACCAATGAATATATTCTGAACAAAATTCAGAAAGACTATTCGGTAAAAGATATTAAAAACTGGGTTTATGAGAGCAACAAAATTGTGCTGAATGATGATGAAGCCAAACATCTGCTAAGCTTTTACAACGGACTTGAAAAAGAGGAAGAAGGACTTTATAATTATAAAAAACTGCCCTTTAAACTCTACTCAGAAATTCAGAAAAGCAGAAATTCTGTAGGCTGGATCAGCATGGACCATTCCGGAGATTATGTGGAAGTAGCGGCTTTTGGTCCCGGAAATGAATTTTTACAGCCTTTTATTAAAAATACAGACCTCCATGATCTGATGCTGAAAGCCTGTTTGATATAGACATTCATATTTTTTCATATTTAATTATTTGGGAGATACGAGGCGGATTGATTGTGTCCGCCTTGTTTTTTTATTTATCATCAGATCTTATGAGTTCTGATTTATTTACATACTCTTTATAATATCGCCTAATCTTTTCAGAGCTTTTTCTACTTTATCATTCCAAACGTTATTGCAGCTGATCCGGATATAGTTTCGGTAATTTCCATTATTGGAAAACAGCGGTCCCGGAGCAAAATTTACAAACTGGTCAATAGCTTTTTTCTGAAGCTCAAATGCATCAATATGGGCAGGCAGCTCTATCCATACTACCAAACCTCCTTCAGGCCGGCTCATCCGGATATCAGATGGGAAATATTTTTCTATCGCCTGAATAGTCAATAGCATCAGTCTGTGCAGTTCAGGTCTAAGTTTGCGCAGGTGACGGTCATAGGCTCCTGTTTTCAGTAGCTGTAACAAAGAAGATTGTATGATGCTTGCTGTTGCAACATTAGTCACAGCTTTTAATCTGGCCACCTGTTCTGAAAACCGTCCTGCAGCACACCAGCCGATTCTGTAACCAGGGGCAGCCGATTTAGAAAAAGAGGAGCAAAGCATAACCCAGCCATTATTGTCATAGCTTTTTATAGTGGTTGGGCGCTGTGTCTGGAAATGTAAATCTCCATAAATATCATCTTCTATAACCGGAACCTGCATTCTTTCGGCAAAAGCGGCTATTGCTGATTTCTTTTCATTATTTAAAGTAATACCATTCGGATTGTTAAAATTTGAAATTAACAGGCAGGCAGAAATCTTTTGTCTGCTGCAGATTTCTGCCAATTCCTGAATATTGATTCCGGTTAAAGGGCAGCCGGAGAATTCAATGACTTTGAGATCAAGGCTTTCTATTGTCTGCAATATACCATGGTAGATTGGAGACTGCACAAGTACCGTATCACCCGTTTTTGCTGCAGCACGCAGGCAAAGACTTACTGCTTCCAATGTACCATTCGTAATAATCACATCATCAGCTGTAATATTACCCTGCCAAAGGAAAGACCTGCGGGCAATTTCGGTTCTCAACTGACTATTTCCTGCAGCAGACTCATACTGTAAATGCTGACCTGTTAAATCTCTGGAAGCCTGCTGTAAGCTTCTCCGTAAAGCATTAAAAGGCAGAAGATCCGGATGTAAAACAGCGTTGAAAAATGAAACATAAGATTTGTTTTCAGAATCCGGAAATGAGACTTCCTGTAACACTTTTCCGATTGCTATTTTTTGAGCAAGAGTATTGTTTTCGGCCTGTTTTGGCAGACTTACAGAAGAAACTGAGGTACGGAGCACAACAAATCCTGACCTTTCTTTTCCTGCTACCAACCCCTTATCTTCCAATAGAGTGAAAGCTTTCAGAATAGTACCAACACTTATTTTAAACTGCTGCCGGATACTGCGTAATGATGGAAGTTTAGCTCCCACAGGATATGTTCCGTTATTGATGGAAAGCTCAAACTTATCCGCAAGTGCAATATATTGAAAATCTTTCATCTGTTATACTAATATATTCATTTTTTGTATCTGTTACAACACAGCAAAGATATCTACTTTTACTGAACAAAAAAATAAGAAGAATATGAAAAAATTAGGATTGGTAGGAGGCATCAGCTGGGCTTCTACTTTAGACTATTACCGTCTTTTAAATGAAGGAATAAATCAGCAACTGGGTGGATTGAATTTTGCGGAATGTATTATTTATTCTGTCAACTTCAACCATTTTCAGCAATTTAATGCAGAGTATGACTGGGATGCAACTTTTGAACTTCTCTACAATGCTGCCGAAAATTTAAAAAAATCAGGTGCGGAAGCTATTGTACTTTGTGCCAACACTGCTCATATTGTTGCCGACAGGATTGAAGAACAAATAGAATTACCGCTCATTCATATTACAACTGCTACAGCCAATGCCGTTAAACGAAAAGGATTAAAAAGAATCGGTTTGCTAGGAACAAGCTATACGATGGAGCTGGATTTTTATAGGGATAAACTGATAGAAGGCGGTCTGGAGCCCCTGATTCCTGAAAAAAGTGAAGACAGAGATTATATCGAGGATATTTTAAGAAATGAATTAAGCAGAGGAATTATTAATCCTGAAACCAAAAAAAAATATCTGAAGATTATCCAGGAGCTTATAGACCGTGGAGCAGAGGGAATTATTCTAGGCTGCACAGAAATTCCGCTTCTGATCAAGCAGGAAGATGTTGCTGTTCCGGTATTTGATACCATTCAAATTCATGTAGATGCTGCTGTAGCATTTGCCGTTTCAAAGGACAATATAACAGTTGTTCCATAAAACATTAAAATACAATTAAATACAGTTCAATTTAAAAGAAACCAATAATAATTAATTAGTTTAATTTACTAACGGTTTCAACTATAAGTACCATATCATCAGATGTGGTACTTTTTATTTCCATAATGCCTATTATTTCTTTAAAAATCCAGAATTCACTTCAATTAATTTGAAATAAACAGGTATATACCTTTATTATAAAATTTACTATAATGGAATATAAAATTATTTCGTACTTTGGTTTACTTATTAAAATAATAATTTAAAGCACTTAAAAATGTTTAAAATATAAACTTTAAGGATCTGATTATCATTTTTTAATAATCAAAAAAGAAAAATCTCTAATTGTTGAAATAATATATGAAGAAGTATCCAATTCCTGCGAATGAAGAAGCCCGAATGAAGAAACTGGAGTTTTATGATCTTTTAAACCTGGAAAAAGATCCCCAGTTAGACATTTTTGCAGAAACGGCATGCCTTGTGACCGACTGTCCTGCAGCGCTTATTGCAATGATGGAAAGTGAAACTCAAACCATCCAAAGCTGTGTGGGGCTTGCCCTGGATTTTGTAGACCGGAAAAACACGGTATGCCAGTATTCTATTGCAAGCGGGGATGTTGTAATTATTAATGACACTTTATTAGATGAAAGGTCTTCTGACAACGCAATAATTCTAGCGGGAGGAATTCGGTTTTATGCAGGAGTTCCTTTGGTTGATGATGAAGGATTCGTATTAGGAACCATCTGTGTCATCGATTATAAACCAAAAACCATTACAGACAATCAGATTTCAACCCTGAAAAAAATAGGTGAGGCGATTACAAAAGTTCTGATGGGGAAAAGAAAAAACATTCAGGCTGAATATTTTCAACAAACCTTCAGTATTTCCAATAACCTGATCTGTGTTTTGGATAAAGATTTCTCTCTAAAAGATGTCAATCCGACTTTTGAAAGTGTATTTCAATTGGAGAAGTCTCAGGTCATTGACCGGGATTTTCTTAGTGTTCTGGGCAGTCATAACTCCCAGCTGCAATTACTTACCAAAAATCTGCCCACTACAGAGGAAGAAGTAACATTTACCACTTCTACAAACATTGGTGATACACAGACTATTATAGAGTGGTACCTGAAACTGAATCAGGATCATTCTGAAATTTTCTGTTTTGGAATCAATATTACTCAGCGCATCGAAGAGAAACTGAAACTTGAAAGTTCTGAACGCCGTTTCAGAAGCTTCTTCGAAAATGCAATAGGACTGATGAGTATGCATGATATGGAAGGGAATATTACTGCTGTAAACGAAAAAGGCAGAGAAACCCTGCAGTATTCTGCAGAAGAAGTGGAAGGACTGAATCTGAGAGATCTTGTTCCTGAAAAAAACTGGCCTCTGTTGGAGCAGTACCTGGAAAGAATCAACAAAAACCAGGAAGATTTCGGAACCATGATTTTGAAAACAAAAGGAGGTGAAGAAGTGATCTGGATGTACCATAATCTGGTAGAAATCAACAAAGAAGGAAAACCTTATGTAGTAAGTACCGCGCTGAATGTTACCGAAAGAATGACGTTGGAAAAAGATCTTGTTCATACCAAAAAAATGCTGGAACAGACAAGTGCTGTAGCCCAGGTGGGAGGATGGGAAGTGAATCTTAAAAAGAATACCGTATTTTGGTCACAGTCAACCAGAGAAATACATAAAATAGACAAAACATTCCAGCCTGATCTGGAAAATGCGCTGGGCTTCTATAGTGAAAACAGCCGCGAAAAACTGAAATTATTATTCGAAAGAGCTGTAAAAGAAGGAGTTCCTTACGATGAAGAATTACAGCTTGTCCGGAATGACGGTGTGACGATCTGGGTAAGGGTAAAAGGAATACCGGAATTTGAAGAAGGGGTCTGTATCAGAGTCTACGGAATCATTCAGGATATTGATAATTTCAAAAAAATCTACCTTGAGCTGGCCAAAAAAGAGGCGATGCTGCAGTCATTCGTTACATATGTTCCTGCAACTGTGGCTATGTTTGACAAAGATCTTAATTACCTTTCTGTAAGCAGCAGCTGGAAAAATGAATTCCAAATGAATGACATCAGGCTTCTCGGAGAAAATATGTTCAAGATTTCTCCTAATGTACCGGATGAAAGGATAAAGATCTACCAGGATGCCCTGGCAGGAATTGCCTATAAAAATGAAGATATGGCAATAGAAGTTCCCGATAAAGAAATAATTCAGCATTATAATATTGAAGTTACTCCATGGTATCTTTCTACTCGTACAATAGGCGGAATTATTGTTTCTGCACAAAATATTACAGCATCGGTAAGAATCAATAAAGAGCTTAAAAATGCCAAGAAAATGGCCGATATTGCCAATAAAGCAAAATCTGAATTTTTAGCCAATATGAGCCATGAGATCAGGACTCCGCTGAATGGTGTTATTGGTTTCTCTGATCTTCTGTTAAAAACGCCGTTGAATGAGATACAGACTCAATACCTCAATTATATTAATGAATCCGGAGAAAATCTGTTAAACATCATCAATGACATTCTTGATTTTTCTAAAATAGAATCCGGAAAAATGGATCTTTCCATTGAAAAATCCAATGTATATGATATTGTAAGCCAGGTGATCAATGTGATCCTTTACCAGTCGCAGAAAAAGAATATAGAATTACTGTTAAATATAGAGCAGGGACTTCCTGAAACCATCTGGGTGGATGAATCCAGATTGAAACAGATTCTGATCAACCTCCTCGGAAATGCTGTCAAATTTACCGCACAGGGAGAAATAGAACTTAAAGTGGAAAAGCTGAAAACTGACAATAAAGATATCACATTAAGATTTTCAGTCCGGGATACGGGAATTGGTATTCCCAAGGAGAAACAACACTTTATTTTTGATGCCTTCACACAAGAAAACGGCTCTATCAGCAAACGTTATGGCGGAACAGGACTTGGCCTTACTATCTCGAACAATATTCTGAAATATATGGGAAGCAGTCTGTCTCTGGTGAGTGAGGTTGATAAAGGTTCTGTTTTCTATTTTGACATTCAGATCCCTTGTGAAATGACAGAACGCCCTGAAGATGAAGATCTGAAAATAAACAGAGTTCTTATTGTTGATGATAATGAAGCCAACAGAGTGATTCTTCAGCATATGCTTGCCTATAAAAATATAGATTCAAAGCTGGCAGCCAATGGTATGGAAGCCCTTCAGATACTTCTTGCAGGGGAACGTTTCGATGTCATTCTTATGGATTATCACATGCCAATTATTTCGGGGCTGGAAACGATAGAAAAAATCAAGGAACTGTTTAACAAACAAAACGAACTTTCACCTCTGATTATCCTTCACACTTCTTCTGAAGAGCATGATGTCATCAATTCTTTCCGTCAGGAAAACAATTCTTACTTCCTGCTGAAGCCTATCAAATCTGAAGAGCTGTATAAAACATTGAAACAGGCTGTAAAGTACACAGAAAAGGAAATCAGCCAAATTCCACCGCCAGAAACAGAAGCTTCACCACTGATGCAGGCACCTCAGGTTTTGCTGGTAGATGACAACCCCGTAAATATGGTCCTGAACCACAAAATGATGCGTTCATTGATTCCAGATGCAGAACTCACAGAAGCAACAGATGGTCTTCAGGCTTGGGAACACTGCAAAGAAAAAACATTCAATATCATTTTAATGGATGTTCAGATGCCGGTAATGGACGGTATTGAGGCAACAAAACAAATCCGTTTACTGCCTGGCTATGCCAGTGTTCCTATTATTGGAGTAACAGCCGGAAATGTGTTGGGTGAAAAGGAAAAATGTATAAATTCCGGAATGAATGATTTTCTGCCTAAACCTTTAAGACAGGCCGATCTCCTGGAAATGCTGAAGAAATACTTGATGAATAAAGATCACATGGTTTCTGAGGATGCTCTGGATCATTCAAAACATCTGGATATCAATCTTTTGAATGAACAAATAGGTGATGATGATGAAGATTTCAGAAAAGTATTTTTGGACCTCGTAATACAGCAGCTTACTCAGGCTGAAGAAGATATTAAAAAAAGCACAGCTGAAAAAGACAGTACCAATCTGAAATTGATCCTTCACAAACTCAAAGGAACTGCCGGAACTGCCGGACTGCTAAAGCTTACAGAATATACTGCAAATTGGGAAAGAAAAACAGATCCAGATATGGATTTTGCTTCCATGGAACAGGAAATTATCCAGGAAATAACTACAGGACTACAATTAATTAAACATTTAATACAATAAAAAAATAAAACTATGTTGATTCTAATCGCGGAAGACGATGAACTGATTCTAAAAACGATAGAGCACAAATTATTAAAAGAAGGGCATGAAGTGATCCTCACCCGCAATGGTAAAGATGCTATCGAAACCCTTAAAACCAAAGAGGTAGATCTGGCTATTACAGATATTATGATGCCGTTTGCCTCCGGAATTGAAATACTTTCAGCCATCAAAACGATGGACAAGCAGATCCCCGTGATCATGCTTTCCAGTATGGGGCAGGAGGAAGTGGTACTCAATGCTTTTGACCTCGGAGCTGCCGATTTTATAGTAAAACCATTCAGTCCCAATGAATTGATATTAAGAATTAAAAGATTTTCAAAATAAATTACATTCATGTTTCTCACCACTTCCGTGCATTTTCTTTTTCTCGTATTTCTGGGAATGTTGTCCTTAGTACTCTTACTGATCATAGCCGTACTCATTTACAGCTTTTATCAGTATAGAGAATCTGTCCATATTTTCAAATGGTCGGAAATGATCAATAAAAGAATCTCAGAAGTGATTGTATATGGTGAAGAAACCTATGCAGACAGCAACTTTTCATCAGCATCCGCAAATCCTTTATTCAGAAATTTATTCCTTCAGAAACTGGCAGAATCCGAGAAGAAATTTTCCGGTGCAGCACAGCATAAACTTAAAGAGCTTTTCCAGGAATATGGCCTTCAGAAGGAAGCTTTAAAAAAATTGAATCAGAAAAAGATACATTTAATTGCAGGAGGTATACAGGAGCTTACAGCGATGAATGTGGAAGAAGCACTGCCAAAGATTTCTACATTTTTAACACATCCTTCAGCACAGGTTTATCAGGAAGCACAATATGCCATGGTTCATTTTAAAGGATTTGAAGGACTTCATTTCCTTACCAGCTTTTCAACAAAAATATCAGAATGGCAGCAGCTTCGTCTGCTTATTTCAGTCACCAGTATTCCTGAGAACTCCAACGATAGTATTAAAAGCTGGGTTGAAAGTTCAAACGATTCAGTGGTCATTTTCACCCTTAAACTATTAAGAAAATTCCAGGTATTATCTCTTTATCCTACAGTCGCTGACTTACTGGATCATCCCTCTGTTGAAGTGCGGATACAGGCAGTACAGACATTATTATCCCTTGAAAATCCTTCAACTGTTGCTTATCTAATGGAAATGTATCCTCATCAACCTTTTGAAGTACAGAAAGAGATCCTGAAAGTAATGAGGAAGTCAAAAGACCAATGCTCTGTAGATTTTCTGAAAGATCAATTGTTAAAAGACACTGATTCAGGAATAAAGGTTTATGCAGCAGAAGCCTTATGCTCAATGGAAAAGCAGGACTACCTGATAGAAATATCTGAAAAAGAGACCTCATCAGAAGAATTAATTCAAATCATTAAATACGCAGTACAGGAAAAAGTATGTTAGAATTCTCACACATCATCTATGAAGTTGTTATCTGGTTGTTTCTGATTTACGGAACAGCAATAACCCTTATCTATGGCTGGATAGGAATTTATGCACTTGGAGCTGTACTCCGTTATAAAAAAGAAAATACATTTACAGATTACAGCCTTATTGCGGCAAACCCCAATGCTCCGGTATTCAGCGTTATCGCTCCGGCTTATAATGAGGGAATGACCATTGTAGAAAATGTTCGCTCTCTGCTATCCCTTTATTACCATAACCTGGAAATTATTATTGTAAATGACGGAAGTAAGGACGACTCCATCCAAAAGCTTATCGAGGCTTATGAATTGGAATCCATAGCTTACTTCATTCAGGGAAAAATAGAAACCAATACCGTAAGAGGAGTTTATAAAAGTAAAAACCCTGCCTTTAAAAAGCTGATCGTTGTTGATAAAGAAAACGGAGGAAAAGCAGATGCTCTGAATGTGGGAGTGAATATTTCTTCCGGTGAATACCTGGTTTGCATTGACGTAGATTGCATTCTGGAGCAGGATGCGATTCTGAAACTCGCAAAACCAATGCTGGAGCAGACCGATAAAAAGTTTATCGCCTGCGGTGGAGTTATTCGTCTGGCCAATAACTGCGTGATAGAAAATGGTAAAATAGTAAGTGTCAATATGCCGAAAACTCTTTTGGGCAGAACCCAGGCATTAGAATACATCAGAGCTTTTGTACTCGGACGTATGGCGTGGTCCAGGGCATCAGGACTGATCCTAATCTCCGGTGCTTTCGGAGTTTTTGACAGAAATATTGTACTCGCCTGCGGCGGTTATGATAAAAATACGGTGGGAGAGGACATGGAGCTGGTGGTAAGAATGAGAAAGTACATGGAAGAAAAGAATGAACCTTATGAAGTACTTACCATTCCGGATCCTTTATGCTGGACAGAAGTCCCTGAATCTAAAGATATTTTGAGAAAACAGCGCAACAGATGGATGCGCGGAACGATGGAAACCCTGTGGAAGCACAGAAAAATGATGTTCAATCCGAAATATGGAAAATTAGGAATGGTCAGTCTTCCTTATTGGTTCTTTTTTGAATTTCTGGGTCCGCTAATCGAATTTTCAGGATATATCATCTTTATTATTTTTTTACTGTTGGGAATTATTAACTGGCCATTCTTTACGGTTCTGTTTGCCCTGGTGATCTCAATGGGATTTCTTTATTCTATCTATTCAATATTAGTGGATCTAGTAAGCCACCAGGTTTATACCAAAAGAAAAGACTTCCTCACCCTTATTGTAACGGCTTTTTCCGAACCTTTTTATTTCCATCCTATCGTGGTAAAAGCAGGAGTAAGCGGATTTATAGATTATTTCAAAAAATCCCACGGATGGGGCGAAATGACAAGACAGGGCTTCAATCAAAGCACACAGCATTTACCTTTCAAAGAAAGAATGTATGCTATTCTTCAGTCTGGTCTTAAAAAATGGGGAATACTCACATTAGTGTTCTTTGCCTTGTTTTTAGTGGGAGTAACCGCAGAGTGGTTGTGGTACCGGTATAGTTTTTCCAAATTTAACACCTCTGCAATTGTTGGAAACCTTTTTACAGAGAATATTTTATTTGCCCTCAGACTCACATTTTGTGTTGGAATTACTTATCTCATCATCAATTTCATCAGAGAAGGCTGGGCAAAGACTCTGGCTATTGCAGCTTTACTTATTGTGACCGTTACCCAATATATTTTATTCCTGTATTTCTCAGAAACCCGCAACGTATTGGGTGCAGACCTTTTATACTACAGCAAAGAAGAGATGAAGCAGATTTTACAGGCAAGCGGAATGCTTAATTTTAAGAACTTTGCCCTGATGGGTATTTTAATAACAGCCTCTTTCATTCCTATATGGATAGCCGGTAAATCAGCTTTGAAATCCATCTACCCGGGACTTGTATTGCTTGCTTTCGGGTTTGCAGCCTTTTTTATTCCCTCCAATATATTAGGATCCAAAACCTTGAACTCTGAGAATGAATTTAACCAAAATGCGGCAAAAAGTAAATGGGCTTATTTCCTTAAATCCAATGAGGACAATTTCATCAGCGATCATCCTGAACTGAATGAATTACTGAGCGAAAATGAAGATTTCACCACCAATGCCGAAATGCTCAATAAAAATTTCCCTTTCTGGAGGAAAGAAAATACCCCGGATTTTTTAGGGTCTTATTTTAACAGATCTGAGAAAGTTCCCAATCTTGTTTTCCTTGTCATGGAGGGGTTCGGACATGCCTATACTTCCCCAAAAGGATATATCGGTAACTTTACTCCCTATCTGGATTCTTTATCCAACAAAGGATTATATTGGGAAAACTCGTTAAGCTCAGCAGGAAGGACTTTTGCCGCATTGCCATCAATCACAGGATCACTTCCTTTTGGAAAGAATGGCTTCCTTGAAATTGAAAAGACACCGGAAAACTTCAATCTTTATAACATTCTGAAAGCAAACGGCTTTGAGACAGGTTTTTATTATGGAGGTCATACATCCTTTGACCGTTACCGTGAATTCCTGGAATATAGCGGGGTAGACCATATCACAGATGAAACCTCATTCGGCAGTCCTTACCGTAAGCTTCCTGCCAATAACGGAGAAAGCTGGGGATATGAAGATCAGGCCGTTTTTGGTAAGATGCAGCAAGAACAAAAGCCACAGGATAGACCGTATTTCAATATGATTCTCACCCTTTCAACGCACAATCCTTTTTTAATCAACAATAAAGATTATTATGAAAAACTGTACAATCAAAGACTGAATTCAGGTATTTTAAATTCTGAACAGAAGAAATGGGCCGCAGCTCACAAAGACCAGTTAATTTCAGTTCTTAATGCTGATGATGCCATTAAAGATTTCTTCAAAAAATACAGCAAACGTCCGGATTTCAAGAATACCATTTTTGTGATCACAGGAGATCACAGCATGCCTGAAATCACACTACAGGCCAAGATTGATAGATTCCATGTGCCATTATTGATCTACTCACCCTTATTGAAAGAATCAAAACGTTTCTATAAAACCGTAAGTCATTTTGATATTGCTCCTTCTATTTTAGCTTATTACAGAAATAATTATAAAATCAGCACACCTGCTACAATAACATGGGTAGGAAGAGGATTTTCTCCGGATTCTGAAATCAGCAAAACCGGAATTCCAATGATGCAGAGTAAAAACCAACTTATTGATTTTGTCTCTGAAAAGTATTATATCCATGACGGACAGCTTTTTACCCTGAAAAATATGGAAGAAGATGCTTCCAATGATAATGCAGCCCTGAATAAGATGAATGGCAGATTTAATCAGTATAAAAGCATGAATTCCCAGTTTTATTCTACTAAAAAACTGATGCCTGATTCGGTAATGGTGAACTTTAAGAAAAAAGTAAAATCAAAGTTTTAAAACTTTCTGGTGTAGCCTAATGTAATATCAAACTGATTCCCTTTTTCTCCCGGGCGGTATTCCTGGTTATAATACATTGTTCCCACTGAAAACAGATTGGAATGGTAGGAGAAATTGTATTCACCTCCAATTTTAAAAGTTTTAAGCTTAAAGGTTTCGTTTTCCAGAAGATTATTACGGTTTTCTTCCGGGCTGATCCCGGTTCCGATCTGAAAAGCAAAATAATCCTGAGCACCTTTTGTATAATACCTTACAGTTCCCGTATAAGAATGTGAAATATTCTTGCTGTCAGGAGTGATATAAGTACGCAGGTTAAACCAGAAATTTTTATAATATTTCCCTATAGCAGCGGTATACATCCAGATACTGCTGCTGAAATAAAGCTGACGGTAACCTAATTCTGCTTCAAAACTATGGGGAAGGTTTGCATTCAGAGAAACTCCGGTACGGTACTTCGGAAACAATCCCACATCATCAGAATATCCTCCGCCAACATACAGGTAGAACATTTTAGAAAGCCTTGGGTATGCCTCCAGTTCAATCTGTGTGCCGCCCTCGGCAAATTTATTGGCATAATTTCCGCGAACAATCACGGAACCAATAGGAGTAACTCTCTTATAACTTACTCCCACAATATGCCAGTCGTTATCAAACTGTTTGTCAAAATGAGAATAATTATAAACAATTCCTATTGCATTTTTAGACGTAAGCTCATTTATTCTTACTGCAAGAGCTCTTGCTTCAGTGTTTTTAGGATTGATGAATAAAAGAGTACTTACAGCTTTATCTGCTTCCTCGTAATTATCCTTTCCAAAATATACTTTCGCTTTCAACAGTAATAATGTTTCAGATTTAGCATGATAGGAAAGTCCTTTATCTATGATTTCAATAGCTTTTGTATTCTGATCATTCCAATATTCCAATGAAGCATAAGCCAGAAAATAATCTTCATCCTGAATCTCTCTTTTTCCAAGCTCTTCAAATATAGCCCTTGCGGAAACCAGATCTTTATTCCAGGTATATAGCCTTCCCAGGAAAACTGAAATATCAGTATAATTGGGAGCTTTTTCCAATGCCTCTTTGGCCAGAGCAATAGATGCAGGATAATCTTTCTGTTCAAAAGCAGCGGTTCGGGCTTTAAGGAATAGTTCATCAGCTGATAAATTCTGCTGACTGTACATTGTGATTGGAAAAAGTAAAGCAAATAAAAAGGTTGAATATCTTTTCATTGAAAGTTTAATTATTAATGAACTACATCTGGTATCACAAATATATTGAACTTTTACATCACAACCCAGAGATTATTCGTCAAACCTTATTTTTTTTAGATTATTTTTCAATTAAACAATGCTTAAAAAGCAATTATGATGGAATAATTATTGCCATAATTAAAAAAAATTAATTTCTTCAAAATTTCATTATGAAAATAGCCACATATAATGTTAATGGAGTCAACGGCCGCCTGCCTGTTTTATTGAAATGGCTGAAAGAAGCCTCTCCAGATATTGTCTGTCTTCAGGAACTAAAAGCACCTCAGGAACGTTTTCCTGTAGAAGAAATTAACAAAGCAGGTTATGAAGCTGTCTGGAATGGACAAAAAAGCTGGAATGGAGTTGCTATATTGGCAAAAAACAAGGAAATTACAGAAGTACAAAGATCTTTACCGGGAGATCCTGAAGACATTCAAAGCCGTTATATTGAAGTGATTATTGATAAAATGGTCATCTGCTGTCTTTATCTCCCGAATGGCAATCCTTATCCAGGACCTAAATTCGACTATAAATTATCCTGGATCAAACGTTTTAAAAGAAGAGCCAGCCAACTCATCACCATGGAACTTCCCGCCATCCTTATCGGCGATTTTAATATTATTCCGGAGCCTATTGATGTGTACAAACCTGAACGCTGGGAAAATGATGCCCTGTTCAGAACAGAAGTAAGAAAAGCGTATAAAGATCTTCAGAAGAAAGGATGGCTTGATTCGATACGAAGTCTTTATCCCGAAGAAAAAGTATACACATTCTGGGATTATCTATATAAAGCTTATGACAGGAATGCAGGCATAAGGCTGGACCATATTTTATTAAGTTCTTATCTACAGAGCCGGCTGAAATCAGGTGGAGTAGACAGCCATGTGCGCGGCTGGGAGAAAAGCAGCGATCACGCTCCGGTATGGATTGAACTTGCGGACTAATTGTAATTCAAGAATTGCAGGATCATATACATTATAATATGCTCCTGGTTTATAAAATCAGGAGTATACAATATATAATACGTTGGTATGAATACTAAGACTGTTTTCGGCGGCGACCAGAAACCTTTTTATCAAGATCCCTGATGTCCTGTCTCAGTTCGCGGAACATTTCTTTAAAATTATAACTTTCATAGTCACCAGGCTCAAAATCTTCCGGGAAAATTCCTGAAGCATACTGCCAGATTTCTACAACTTCCTCAAACGGAATCTCATAAGACTCATAAAAAGAATTGTCAGCACTTACACAGATTGCATTTTCTTTTCTTTCCTTAAAACGTTTATAGGTAATCCCGTCATTCAATGTTACAAAAACATAGGTTTTTCCCTGTTTCAAATCATTGATTCCTTCCACATATTTTCCTACAATATAAGACCCGTTTCTGAATGGAGGCATAGAATCTCCATCTGCAGGGAATGCCCTGTATTTTCCATTAGTAAGAAAGGGAAGAGCGATACGCTGAAGGCTCTCAATATAATCTACATCACTGTAACCTTCCAGATATCCCATAGAAGCTTTTTGAGGGATAATTTCTATTGTATCATTTCCATGGGTATCTACTGCCACAGGAAGAACAATTCTGTTGTCAGGCAATTTCAGCATATCATCCATAGGGTACTTCTGGATATCTACGGACAGCATAAGATCAAT
This sequence comes from Chryseobacterium sp. 22543, assembly GCF_052044565.1. Lineage (NCBI taxonomy): Bacteria > Pseudomonadati > Bacteroidota > Flavobacteriia > Flavobacteriales > Weeksellaceae > Chryseobacterium > Chryseobacterium sp. 22543. The sequence continues at coordinate 406,755 of NZ_JBQENH010000003.1, read as the reverse complement.
GCTTACATGAAAATATTTAGAGATTTTTATAAGAAGTTCGATAGGAGGTTCAGATATTCCGTTTTCATATTTTGAATAGCGAACTCTGGAAATCATCAGTTCATCAGCTACATTTTGTTGGGAAAGCTTTCTCCTGGCTCTTAAGAAGCGTATATTATTTGAAAAAATTGACATTGATAAAAATATGTAAGCAAAAATACAAAATTTGAATGCGTTACCAACCACCGAAGCAGGTTTTACTATAAGATATAAGGAAATTTCACCACTAAGGTCTCCATTTTTACTAAAACGGGTAAATTTTCATGCCTGGATATTTAATTTCCGCACGCTGAAAATTGATTTATGAACAAATATAGAAGGCTTTACATAGTTTAAACAATAATCATCAATAAATAGAATTTAGTGCATAAATAATAACTCTAAATTTCATAAATTGAGTTATTATTTTTAACATTTAGTAAATCAATCACATATAAGTGAAAATCATATTTATACTAAAAAACATATATATTAATGAAATATTAAATAATAAAAACATATAATTAATTTATTGAAAATAATTTGCAATTGTATTATTATTATTCATATATTCGTGATGTAATAATCATATAAAATTATAGTTATGAAAAACTTAAAAAAATTAGACAGAAACGAATTAAAAGCTATTTCAGGTAACGGATTACTAGATCCAATCGGTACTTTACTAGGTGGACTAGGAGGTGTAGTTGGTGGAGTAGTAGGCGGAGTAGGTACTATCGTAGGTGGTGTAGTTACTGGCGTAGGATCTACTGTTGGTGGTGTAGTTGGCGGTGTAAGCACTGTCGTAACTAACGCTTTATGCCAAACACAATGTGTTGTAAATGGTGTAATTCACATCAAATTACTTGAGTGTGGTTCTACTTGCTAATCTGCAAGAATAGACATTAAAAATCATTCCGCTCTTTTCAGAGCGGATTTTTTTTATATCCCAAACAGAAAATAAAAGCAACGTATTACACTTACAATCAATCATTTATTTTTATTTTGAGATCTTTTGATTGAAAGAATATCAATCCTGAGCTTCCTATGCCGGCATTTCATTACTGAATGTACGTTTAGCCTATAAAGACAACCGTTTATCCCTGGAATTAATATTTCAGCAGGTATGAAAATAACAATATAAATAATCTCATTTCTGCAGTTGTCATTCAATGATAGCTGCATATTTTTTGTGGTTTTTTATAAGGCTAATTAATCAAAAAAATATTAAAAAAAAGTAATAAAATTTTAATACGACATGTTTTGACGCTGCGCGTCTATATCTTTATGTTAGAGATAAGATAAAGAATCCCGGGAAATTATTGTCTTACTAATCCAAAATTAACTTTTTTAACAACTATTTTTTAAATTATGCACAAAAAACAACTAGTAATCATTTTTCTATTTCTATTTTTCTGTTCTTATGCACAGACTGAATTTATTACTTTATGGAAACCTAATGTAAATGGTACCATTGACCATGCAATATCTTTTGGCGGTACAGGAACCAATTATACCATTAGCTGGGAAGAAGTGGGATACCCACAACATAATGGAGTCCTTAATTCTGTTACATCCAATAGCACCAATCCGATTACCATTCTTTTTGGACCTTCATTACATACAAACCCTATCCAGGCAACCTACAAATTGAAAGTATACAATGGCAACGGGCTATTTTACGGGTTCAGGGCCAGTACAAACTTTATTGATCCTAATGCTAATCTGGAACTCACCGAAATCAGTCAGTGGGGAGACATCATTTGGCTTCAGCAATTTAATCAGGGATTTGCGGGCTGTCCAAACCTTAATGTAACTGCTGCAGACATTCCCAATCTAACACAAATAAACAATTTATCGGAAATGTTCTATAATTGTTCATCTTTGATCGGAAATAATTCATTTTCAAGTTGGAATACAAGTACAATTACTAATATGAGTAATATGTTTAGCAGAGCAAAGCTATTTAACCAGAATATTGGAAGCTGGAATACAGCGAATGTAAAAGATTTTAATGGAATGTTTTCTTTTGCCTCTGCTTTTAATCAGAATATTTCCGCCTGGAATACTGCATCCGGAACTAATTTCTCTGCAATGTTCAAAGATGCAGTAGCTTTTAACCAGCCATTAAATTCATGGAATACATCAAATGGTGTCAATTTTCGCTATGTATTCTCTAATGCAGCAGCATTTAATCAACCTCTTAATAACTGGAACACCGCTAAAGTAACAGATTTTGAACATATGTTTGAAAATGCAGTCTCATTCAACCAGCCGATTGGAAACTGGAATGTAGCCAAGGTTAGTTATTATTCAGGTTTTAACATGTTTAATGGTGCTGTACTTTTTGATCAGGATCTTTCCGGCTGGAATATCCGACTTCAGAATTTCTTCGGAGGATCAATCGCTTTCGGATTAAAAAATTCCGGTTTATCATGTACAAACTATAATAATTTTCTAATTGCTCTCAATAATAATCCTACATGGGCGAACACAACATTAACATCTGGAAGTATAGATGCAACAGGGCTGATCTATTCTACACCGCAGGCCATTATGGCAAGAGCTCAATTGGTTAACAGAGGCTTTACTATTGTTGGAGACACTTATAACCCGGGATGCTACTTATCAACAGCAGAAGTTTCAAAAAAACTAAAAACTCCAGCTTATCCCAATCCAACAACAGGAGTGATAACAGTGGAGGCAGCTGTAAATGAAAATGTTTCTTTATATGATATCAACGGCAAACTCATTAAAAATGTGACGTTTATAAAAGGAAAAAACACGATCGATCTTACCGGATATCCCTCAGGGAATTATCTATTAAAAGGCGAAACTATTTTCAGTAAAATAATTAAGAAATAATAGATCAGCCGAAAGGTTACCTCTATCAATTAAGCTCCAAGGTCTTTGTACTTTGGAGCTTTAATTTTAAGTGTGTTATATTTGTGTCAACTAAGAAGAATAACCAACGACTCACTAAGAATTGATGACAGAGAAATTCCCCACAATAAACAGTACACTTTCACCAAATGTGCTCGGCAAATTTATTCAACGAAATTATGGACTAATTGACAAAACGGAATGCAGCATATTTCGGCTTGCTATGAATCATTTATACATTGTTCATGATGATGAAAACAAATACGTTTTTAGAGTGTACACCCATAACTGGCGGACAAAATTAGAAATTGAGGAAGAATTAAGACTTTTAATCCTGCTAAAAGAAGCAGACCGACAAGTTGCTTTTCCAATAGCTGATCAATCGAACAAATTTATTCAAGAAATTGATGCTCCGGAAGGAAAGAGATTGGGCGTTTTATTTTCGTATGCTAAAGGCATAAAGACAGCAAAATTTTCATCCCAAACAAGTTTTCTAATTGGACAGGCATTAGCAAAAGTTCATCAGTCCACAGAAAATATTGAACTGATGAGAATGTCTTACAATGTTCAAAACCTGCTTAAGAACCCTGTCTTAAAAACAAAAGAATTCTATAGTAAAAATGTTGCTGAAATTGAATTTTTAGAAACCCTTTCTGCTTTTTTAATGCTAAAAATGGAAAATACAGACAAACAGAAAATGAGATATGGAGCCGTTCATCTTGACGTTTGGTTTGACAATTTGCACATTGACGATGAAAAGGAAATAACATTTTTTGACTTTGATTTTTGTGGAAACGGTTATTTATGCTTTGACATTTCTTATTTCCTGTTTCAGCTATTTACTACCAATTTGAACGAAGAGGAATATCAGGTAAAAGCAGATAGTTTCATAAAAGGTTACGAGACTGTAACTAAAATTAGTAGCGAAGAGAAAAAGTTTTTACCCTACGCATGTTTAGCAATTATGACCTATTACATAAGCGTTCAGTGTGACAGATTTGAATATTGGACAAATATTTTCCTGAATGAAGATCATTTAAAAAGAATGGTTGGAAATTTAAAACGATGGATTGTTTACAACCACATTGAGATTAATAACAAACTTGTAACAAACTAAAAGGGATAGGTTTAACAGTTATTATCTACTCATTTCTGTATTTTTTCCCCCAGTATCTTAGGGTTATCAGCACATCCTGAAGGCTTCTGCCTTTATCACTGATGCTGTAATGAACCCGGGGAGGCACTTCTTTATAATCTTTCCGGATGATAAGTCCTTCATCCTGCAGTTCTTTAAGCTGTTTGATCAGCATTCTTTCGGTAATGTTATGCAGCCTCCCTTTTATTTCAGAATAACGGAGTTCATCATTATCCAGCAACGAAGCCAGTATGCCCACTTTCCATCTACCTCCGATAACTGATAAGGTATAGAACATCCCGCAGTTTTTAATAAGGTCTGTTTCGTTTAAAAAATTTGTTGAATTTTCTTTTCTCATATACATGGGTGGGTACATACAATTTTGTAGGTACTTGTTTATGGTAAAGGTATAAAATATTTTTGTCTAGATATAAAACAAAATTAAAATGGGACAAAAAGTATGGCTAATTACAGGTGTTTCCAAAGGATTGGGAAAAGAACTTTCAAAACAAATCCTTGATGCCGGGGATATTGTTATAGGAACTGTGCGGAATGAGGAGGATCAGCAGACCTTCGACAAGAATGTAAATGCAAAATCTTTTATTATTGATCTTGCCAAAACAGATCATATTGATTCACTTATTAAGGAGGTCATTGAACAATACGGTCAGATTGATGTTTTGGTAAACAATGCGGGTTTCGGTGTATTTGGAATGATTGAAGAGTTTGAGGAACAGGAGATTATCAGGCAATTCAATGTCAATTTTATGTCTGTATGGAAACTTTGCCAGGCCGTCATTCCATATATGAGAAATAAGGGACAGGGAGTGATTGTGCAGCTTTCTTCAAGGGTTGGCATTACGGCTGGTATTGGGAACGGTATTTATGCAGCCAGTAAATTTGCTCTTGAGGGAATGAGTGAATCACTTGAACAGGAAGTGAAACAATTTGGTATAAAAGTGTTGCTGGTAGAGCCTGGTGCTCTGCGTACCGATTTTTTTGGGGAATCTGTGCATTATGTCCGGAACAAATTTCCTCTATATGCAGAAAAATTAGGGGATATAAGGATAAATACAAAAAAGATCAACGGTAATCAACCCGGTAATCCTGTTGCCGCTGCACAGGCTATCATCAGGGCTGTAAATAATGATGTTCCAACCTTCAGGTTACCTCTTACAGCGGGTACTATCGAAACTATGAAAGCTAAAATTGCTGATTTACAGAATTGTATAGCATTAACCGAAGAGATTGCAGTAAGTGTGGATTATTAATAGCTGAACAATGAAAATAACTTTTAAAAACATTCTGTACTGGGTTTTGTACATAGGATACCTGTACATCATAGTACCATCCTCATTGTTTAAAATTTTTCAACGTCCGGCGATGATGCAAAGCATGGAATCATTAGGTTTTAACAAAACATGGACTCTTGCCATCGGAATTGCCGAAGTGATCGGAGTTGTTCTGGTGATTCTGGGACTCTACAGGTCTCAATTCAGAACTATAGGCATATTATTCCTGTTTCCCTTTGCGATTGGTGCCTTTACTACTCACATGGCACATCAGGAGTATCATCATTATGGGCATTCACTCATCATGTGTTGTCTTTCTGCAATCCTTTTATTTTTAGACAACAGGATCAAAATAAATCTTTCCAGTACTAAAAAATTATAAAGAAATAAAGCAGCCTAGAAAATGATCATTTTTTTATCATAATAAAAGTATTCAGCATAAATGAAAGCAAAATACTTTTAATAGATATTTATTTTAATTAATTTAATATAAAATAACATTTTTCAATACTGTATAATACTGATAATGAGCGACTACTATTAATTATTTTTTCTTGTCAAAGTGAAATAATTTATTAATTTAGCTATACAAAGTTTTGTGAAAAAATCAGTAAACAGAAAAGTTCTTTCCAGAGAAGGATTGAAACAAATTTCAGGAAATAGATTTATCTTCCCATGCACTTACAAATGCTGTGATGATAGCTCATTACCACGATGTTCCGATTTTCAATGTCCCGCAGTAGTACAGCCTAAATAATTTAATATGAATGTTTTAAAGTTTAAATTATTAGCATTAATTATAACAGGTATAATGTTAATTTCCTGCTCTTCAAGAAGTAAATTCACCTCTGAATCATTGAGCATTGGAATGACAAAAGAACAGGTTATATCAAAATTTGGAAAACCCTATAAATCTTCATTTACAGAAAATAAAGAAGCCGGAGAAATTAAAGAATCTTTATACTATAGAGAAAGTTTAAATATGGGAAATAGATCAATAACAAATATTTTAACTTTTAAAGGTGGAAAATTGGTTTCTCTTGAACAAGGGCAGGAATCTGAAAACAATTCTCCGGTTATAATTCATCCCTAATCAAATGCTTACTGTAAAAGAAAATTGAGTAGCAACTCTCATCAAATCTGAATTACATTTAGATTAACATAACAATTTTATTATTTTGTTCTGTTTTTGATTTCATCAGAAGCATTATTGAAATCACGTATTTTTTCAATTTTTTTGTTTCCGAAGTTATAAGAGATAGAAATATTTAATTGACGTGGATAGTTATAAATATTGATATAATTGTAGTTTCCGTTTTGTTGCGGATCATTAATTATAACCCTATTGGTATTTAAAACATCATAAACAGTGGCTGCAAAGGTCCAGTCATTCCATATTTTTTTGAGCCCTATTTCCAAACTACCGAGAGGCCTTAACTGGCCCAGTTCTATCTGGTAATTGCCAACGTACCAATAGTTAATACTGGCAAACCATGTTTTAGCCTGATCAAGTCTTATATTATTATTAGTTGAAATTGTTATTCCATTTGATTTTCTGGAATTAATATATGCCGGAAACTTTTCACCTGTTAACGGATCCGTATCAATACTTCCATCATTAATATTATGCTGTAAACCAATACTTACATTGGTATTCCAATACTGTTTAAAAAATGATTTCTGGAAACCGATTGTAAAATTGAATTCTTGACGGTTGCCAAAATTGGTTCTTATATACCTTAATACATTTACATGGCTGCCGTTACTTTCAATTATTCCCTGCAAAGGTATTTGCAGGATAACATCTTTATAATATTTATGACCGACAATGAAAAAATATGAATTTTTGAACATATAATTAAGTTCCTGGGAATAAACTGCGGAAGCTTTCATAAACGGATTATTCTGAACATAATTGGTTTCCGTTAAATAAGTTCTTACAGGGTTTACTTCCCAAAATGAAGGTCTTTTCATACGGCCTGAAAAAGAATATGAAAGATTATGATCTTTATTGATAGAGTAGTTCAGGTTTAGGTAAGGTAAAATATTATGATAGTTTCTCGTAAGATTTTTTAAGTTGTCATCCTGAGCATTATAAGAGTTTCCTTTATTTTGTGTTAATTCATAACGGATTCCGGCTTTTGCAGAGATTTTATCGTTTACTTTTTTTTCAACAGTCAAATATCCTCCGTAAATATTCTCCAGATAAAAAAAATGATTTGGATTTCTAACTGCTACACCGGTAGCCAATTGATATAGACTTGTTTCTGTATCATTATCTGTTTTCGTATAGCTGTAATTTCCTCCAAAAGACAGTGTGAAATCATTTTTAAATTTCTTATAATAATCTACCGTTACAGAAAAACTGTTAATAATCTGTGGTGTTTCCTGAATAATCTGGCTTATATCTTCTCCCATATTTCCATTGGAATCTGATGCTGATGTCGTATTGAGGCCATTCTGTTTTTTTCTGAAGTTTAGATAGGCTGCATTTAGATTTAATTTACTGCCGATAGAATCCGTTTTTAATTCATAGTTTAAATTGACAGAATTATTATAAGATTGAGCGTTTTCATGATTTATGCTTCGGTTGTAAGAAGTTTTCCAGACGGTATCATTTAATACATTTACAGTGTTAAATAAATTGGTAACCGAAGTAAAATTTTTGTTATACCAGTTGTTATAGCTCAATGCAATGCTGCTTTTGTCATTTAAAGCATAATCTATATTCAGATATCCTCCATAGTCCTTGTTCGGAATAGATACGGTTCCTTCCGAACGATTTGAAGCTATATTGCTGCCATTTTCCAATATATAATACTGCCGTTTGGTGTTTTCACTACTATTAAAACTTGAATTAATTCCGAGATTATTTTTTCTGTAATTGATAGAAAATCCCATTCCCGGATTGTTATAATATCCCTGATTATTGCTCATTCTTAAGCTTCCGTTCAAGCCATTTTCTGTTATCTTTTTTAGAATAATATTAATAACCCCATCTGAAGATTCAACTTGAAATTCGCTGCCGGGCATCGTAATAATCTCTATTTTCTGTATGCTTTCAGATGGCATACTTTTTAAAAAGGCTGCCAGAGCATCAGCATCCATTTGATTTTTTTTACCATTGATATATATTACAGCATTTGATTTTCCGGCAATCCGTAAAGTTTTATCATCCATTGATGAAATCAGGGGAGTTTCTTTTAAAAGACTAAAGACCGTAGTCCCTTTTGCTGCCGGGGAAGCTCCTACATCATATATAAACCGGTCATTTTTTCTCTGGAATTTATTTTTTTTCAGTACAATTTCATTTATTTTCTTTGTTGCTACTGTATCTTTTTTTTCTTGTGCAGTTACAATTGTTCCGCTCAGTACAATGATTAAATGGATCAGACGTTTCATATATTTATGTTTTTTATTTTATGCATTACAATGTAGCTTGTTATGCAATATACATGTATACAATTCATGAATTAATCATGAATCTATTTAAATAAGACATTCGAGATATCACAAGTATTACATCGCGAGCCAAATAGTACTGCAGATGTCCTGAATTATAATGAGAAAAGCTATAAACAGAAACCCACTCAATAGAGCTATATGCAGAATGTGTATATATAATCAGCCCGGATAGATTATTTGTTTATCCGGGCTGACTGAAGTTTAAATAAAAATTAAATCCTTAAGCAGGACAGATAGGATATCCTCCGTTTGGACATTTTAATGTACAGTCTCTTATCACATAGCTACCATTGGAAAGTCTGCAGACTCCTTGTACATTACCTCCGGCAATGCTTTTCAATTGTTCTCTGGAAAGGCTTTTTTGGTTTTTTAAATTTTTCATTGTAATATTTTTTGGTTAAGAAATATGTTAATTATTGTGGACATACCACTGCTGGGCATGCACTAAGGCTTGGGCACCGGGGGATCCCGGCAGGAGGGCAGCATTCATATGAACATTCTTTGATAGTGATATTCATTCCATTGCCCATTACATTTTTTAAATACTCTCTTGAGAGCACCTTTCTGTTTTCTGATTTTTTCATTTTTAAAATTTTAGATTAGTTATAATTTATATGATTTATGAATAATTACTTATTTTTTCTATCATGTATTTTGATCTTTTTTGGAGATTTGATTCGAACGGATAATCATTACCGTTGGAGTAAAGATCATATTATAATTGATTAATAATGCTTTATTTTTTAAAGAATAAAGGCCGAAAAACCTTTGAATCAAATTTTTTACTACCAGATTGATAAAGATCAGAACAATAAGTTGAAAGTCTCTTTTGCATTAAGTAATGCAACTACTTTTGGAGACCATGTGTTGAGAAGTATGCATACCGTTACTTTTTGCTTTGGGAAATAATAGGATTTACCGCCAAAGCCGAATACGTGTCCGTCATGGCCCAGGGCCACTCCCTGGTTGGTATCCAGTTTCATTAATCCCAATCCATATTGTTTATTGTATTTTAAGTCTGGTTCCAGGCGATCAGGATCATTATCTACAAAAGTCTGAAGCTGCTGCATTGAAGCAGGAGAAAGTATTTTATTCGTTAACAGGGTCTCCAAAAATTGAGCTACATCAGAAGATGTTGAAATCATTCCACCGTCAATTGCTCCTTCACCACCGATTCCGTTATTATCTATATGCGTTACTTCAGTCAATGCCTCATTAGCGGTTTCAGCATAATAGGATCGGGTGAGCTGATCGGGGAGCAGAGTGCTTGCTATTGTGTTTTTCAGCCCCAGGGGGTTGATTATTTTCTCGGTAATTACCTGATAGGAAGGTTTTCCCGTTACTTTTTTTATAACCAGGGAAAGCAGAAGATAATTGGAATTACTATAATATCCCTTTCCAACCGGATCGTCGGCAGGTTTATCAAAGATCAGCTGAAGAGTCTGCTCTGCGGAATAATTGACAATACTCCCGTCAAAAACACCGGGGGCGATATCCTGTAAATAATTCCGGATTCCCGCTCTGTGATTAAGGCACTGCTCAATCGTTACCTCATTAGCATTGGCAATACGATCTGTAATAGTGTGAGGAAGATATTTATTGATTTTATCCTTGATATTCAGGAGACCTTCTTCCTGCAATTTCAGAATAGTTGTGGAGGCAAACATTTTCGTCATACTTCCGATGCGGAGCCTGTTATTAGCAGACATCCTGATACCTTTTTCCCTGTCGGCTAGTCCGCCTGAACCGCTCCATATTCCTTCAGGAGAAATGACTGTAATGTTAACGCCCACAGCACCGGCCGCTATAAACTGATCAACGATACGCTGATATTTTTTTGCATTCGGATGCTCGGCAGGTACATTAATAGATTGATCATCCCTGCAGGAATTCATTGCAGCAAAAGCAGCAGTTAGAAATGTTAGAAACCATAGTTTTTTCATAGAAAAATTTTAATGAATTAGTATTAAATTAAACTGAAGCAGATAAATTTTTCTTCTTATGGTATTCTTTTATATTTTCTTAAGATATCGATCACAGGCTGATGGGGAAGGGCATACGATTTATTTCCATTGACACCTTCCATTGTTTCGGCGGCGATCATGGCATTAATGATAGATTCTTCGACGGCTTGTACAGTTGCATCAAATAGAGGATCTATCAGATCATTGGGAAGCACCTTCACTGTGGAAAAATCTTTCCTCTGGAAAGCTGTGGGATTGGCTGTTGAAAAAGCAATGAAAATGTCCCCTGAACTGTTCATTCCATAGCCGCCTACATTCCCGATTCCCAAAGGAACTCTTGATGCAATACGTTTTAATTGATGGGGTAATAACGGCGCATCGGTTGCAATGACCACAATAATGGAACCGTCACCTTCCTGCCGGTAAGACTGTGAAGGCAGTTTTAATTCGCTGCCCACTGTATGCTCCAGTTCTTTTCCTACCGGTACACCTGCGATCTTCAGGGATTCTTTTCTCCCAAAATTAGCCTGTACCAGAGCACCAACGGTATAAATAGAATCTCCGGTTTTCACAATCCTTGATGCCGTTCCGGTTCCGCCTTTAAAACCAAGGCACATCATTCCGGTTCCTCCGCCAACATTTCCTTCCTGGATTTTACCAGATTTCGCACTATTTAACGCCTCGTAAACATTACTTTCTTTTACCTGAAAACCATAGATGTCGTTTAAAAAACCATCATACGTTTCAGCCACTACAGGATAAGTGTACCACCAATCTTCTTTATACCAATGTTCCTTCACAAACCATTTGAGAACTGCATCTCTCACTACTCCCACACTATTGGTATTGGTAATCATGATAGGGGTTTCTAAAAAACCGGATTCCGTTACCCAGGTAGTACCTGTCATTTCGCCATTCCCGTTCAGTGAGTACCAGTTGGCAAAAACAGGATTATTATTCCGGCCCCTTGGTAAAATAGCTGTAACTCCTGTCCGGACAGGTCCTTTCCCGATTGTATTTTTACCTTTTCCCGAAATAATTGTACTATAGCCTACCTCAACTCCCTTTACGTCTGTTATAGAATTAAATGTGCCAGCGGTTCCGCTAAATGGAATTCCTATATCCCTGGCCCGTAATTTCTGTCCAAATGTTAAACTTTGCATATATATTAGTAAAAAAGAGAATATTATATTTTTCATAATTATCAGTTATAGAAGGCGATCAGGCAGCATGAAATACCTTTGAAAACTTCTATATTAAAATTAAATTATTGATTTTTAGTTTATTCGTGTGATGATTATTTAACCGAGAAACGTTAAGAGTTCTTTTATAAATGCCTCCGGATTTTCTTCAGCTATCCAATGTGCTGTTTTAGGAATGCGTACTGATGTAACCCTTTCGGCTACTTCTTCCATCATTTCTTTCATAAAAGGTCCACTTGTACTTATTTCTCCTCCAACTACCAGAACGGGAATAGTTAGTTTCCCATTTTTGGCCAAGCTTTCTTTATTGTCCAGTATATCTTGGTCAAATGCCCGGTAAACTTCCAATCCGGCTTTCATAGCACCGGCTGAAGAATATGCCTGACTAAAAACATCCATATCAGTTTCATTAATGGCAGCTGTATTATAAATACGATAGTTGAAAAAATAATGTAAATATTCCCGTTCACGACCAGTAATAAGCATTTCAGGCAGGTTGTGTACGTTATGGAATGCAAAATGCCAGACCCTGTGATCTGTTCTTATTTTATCAAATATTTTTGTGCCGGGTAAAGGAGCATCTATTACCACCAGCTGAGATACAGATGTACGGTATTCTTGTGCATAAGCATACGCAATCATTAAACCTATATCATGTCCTATAAGGACTACAGGGGTTTGTATCTTAAGGTGTTCCTTTAACAGGTGGTGAATATCACTGGCCATAGTGCGTTTATCATATCCACCCGCAGGTTTCCAGGAATCTCCGGCTCCTCGGTAATCCAAGGCAATAACTCGAAATCCCTTATTAACCAATACAGGTATTACAAATCGCCATTCCCACCATGTCTGCGGAAAACCATGTATCAGAATAATTATAATCTCTCCATTTCCTGCTTCTGCGTAATGTATACGTAATGTACTGCTGATAACAGCCATCCCATGATTCAAGCTAACATCACCAGGTAATTCTTTATCTTTCATATTCTTATAGGTATGTTTCAGTATTAAATTTTTATCTTTACAAAGATCTGACAGGGGCATTTAAATCGGGCTATCATTTTGATAGAAGTAGCTGCTTCAAACTTTCGAATCAATGTTTTTTAATTATTTTTATTTCGATATGCAATTAGATAAACTGCACTACGCAATTTTAAACGAACTACAATTAAACGCCAGAGCGAGCAATGCTGAAATAGGCAGAAAAATAGGACTCACAGCTCCGGCTGTTGCAGAACGTATAAAAAAGCTGGAGGAAGCAGGGATAATAAAAGGCTACACTGCTGTTGTGGAATATACAAAACTGCAATACACACAAAATGTTTTAATTGCAATAAAATTACACCCCAATATTATGATTATGTCCTTTTTGAAAGAAACTGAAGAAATAGAAGGGATTGTAAAAATGGTACATACTACAGGAGAATATTGTTTCTTTTTACATATGTTTCTGAAATCTACACAAGAAATTACTTTAGTTCTGGACCGCTTGAATAAATTTGGCACAACAACAACTTATTCTATTCTGTCGGTGCCTATTGATCACAAACCAATTACTTTTAAGTAGTGTTAGCCTCCATGAAAGAAATAAGACAAAATGAGGCAGTAGGAGTTTTTTTCTTATCAATGATTATTTAATTATAACAAAACTTCCTTCAACAAGGGTTTTGCAATAGTGGTGCGAAACTGCAAAGTTCAACGGTATTTTTTCAATTCAACTTTTGTATAAAATTGAAGATTTGAATTTTATTGCTGCACCATCACAAAGCCACAAATAACGTTTAAAATGAATATAAAAATCTCATAAAACGATTATATAAAAAATATTAGGAATAATTTTATTTCATATGTGATGGAAATTCTGACTCAAAGAATAATTAATTATTATAAAAGAGTAAATAAAGAAGTCAATACAAAATCTCAAAAACGATTAATTAAATTTTAATTTAAATTCCGAAATTCATTAGGGGTAACACCAGTTCTCTGCTTGAATAATCGAATAAAATGCTGCGGATATTTAAAACCCAATTCATAAGCAATCTGACTAATAGATTTATCAACATTGAATACTCTTTGCTTGGCTATATCAATAATTTTATTCTGTATGTATTCCTGCGCAGTTTTCCCTGTTTCTTTCTTAATCAGATCTCCAAAATAGTTAGGCGAAAAATGTAATTCATCTGCACAATATGCTACAGATGGAAGCCCAATAGTATTAGGTTTCTCAGATGAAAAATAGCTGTTTAGTAATTCTTCAAATTTTTCTAAAATACCTTTATTCACATTTTCTCTGGTGATAAACTGACGGTCATAGAAGCGGTCACAGTGATTAAGAAAAAGTTCAATATTCGATGTGATGACTTTTTTACTGTGTTTATCTACTGGGCGGCTCAATTCAAATTGAATATCAGCAAACATTTCCAAAACCATTTGTTGTTCTTTTGCTGATAGATGCAGCGCTTCATTGGTCTGGTAACCAAAAAATCCATATTCAGAGATGCCCTTACCTAAAGAAGTTCCTTTAATTAAATCCGGATGAAATACTAATCCATGCCCCAAAGGCTGATACTTATCAATTTTGTTTTCTACATCAACAACTTGTCCCGGAGAAACAAAAACCAATGTTCCTTCCTGATAGTCATAAGTTGCCCGACCATATTTCAGATCACCACATTTTACATCTTTTAAAAAAATGCAATACAGATTAAAATACATTTTAGATCCTGTTCTTTTATGTGCTTTCGAAAAATCTATTACACTTACCAAAGGGTGAAGGGTCTCGTGATTATTAAATTGATTATAATCGTTTACTGTTTCAAAATAGATTGATTGGCTCATAACGGTATCATTTTGTAATACAAATCTAAAGATAAAAATACCCGCTTTTTTACATTATTCCCCAGAACAGTAATATTGGTTACAAGTTCCGTAATCTATCTACCAACAGGCTTGTCAATAAGTTGGAAATTTGCAGTAACAAATTGATTAACCAATTTTATTCTTTGCGAAACAAAAAATAAATAAGATAAAAAATGAAAAAAGTAATATTGAACAATAGCATAGAAATGCCGGTTTTAGGATTCGGAGTATTTCAGGTCCCGGATCCCGCAGAATGTGAAAAAGCTGTTATTGATGCAATTGATACAGGCTATCGATTAATTGATACTGCTGCATCTTACGGTAATGAACAAGCGGTTGGTAATGCCATTAAAAACAGTGGAATTGCGAGAGAAGATTTATTTATCACGACAAAACTTTGGGTACAAGACACAGGATATGAAAAAACTTTAAAAGCTTTTGAAACATCATTGAATAAACTTCAGTTGGAATATCTGGATTTATACCTTATTCATCAGCCGTACGGAGATATTTTCGGATCTTGGAAAGCAATGCAGGAATTGTATGAACAAGGAAAAGTAAGAGCTATAGGAGTTTCTAATTTCCATCCTGACAGGATCGCAGATTTGATTGCCAACAGTGGATTTACACCAGCAATCAATCAAATCGAGACTCATCCTTTCCATCAACAGGTTGAAACACAAAAATTCCTAATTGAAAATAATGTACAGATTGAATCCTGGGGGCCTTTTGCAGAAGGAAAGAATGATATTTTTAATAATGAAGTTTTAAAAACGATCGCAGAAAAATATAACAAATCTGTAGCTCAGGTCATTTTGAACTGGTTGACGAGTAGAAATGTTATCGTTATTCCAAAATCTGTAAGAAAAGAAAGAATGGCTGAAAATTTTGACATTTTTGACTTTGAGCTTTCTTCTGAAGATATGGATGCTATCGCAACTTTAGACACTGAATCCAGCTTGTTTTTTGATCATAGAGACCCCAATATGGTTAAATGGCTAAGTGAAAGAAAATTGGACTTGTAATCCAATTTCATCAGTAAAAATATGATCAAATGAATAGGTTAGCAATGAAAAATAAGACAATAAAATATATAAGTTTAATCACCTTAATTTTAGTCTCCAATTTTTTTGTTAAAGCACAAAATAAGGTGGCACAAAAACCAATTACTATTGCGTCACAAGGCAATTTCTCAGCCGGAGGTTCGGTTATCAAAAGTGAAGGCGTTTTCGATCCGTTAAAACCATGGAATGTGTCTCAAGGAGGGCAAACAAGACACGGAGATCACGCTGATGTTTTTTACCAAATTCCTGTCAAATCTAAAAAACTTTCGATGATTTTCCTGCACGGTTACGGACAGTCTAGACGAAGCTGGCAGACCACAGCGGATGGAAGAGAAGGTTTTGCCAATATTTTTTTAAGAAAAGGTTATAGTGTCTATCTGGTTGATCAACCAGGTCGTGGAGAGGCTGGGCAAACTACAAAACCAGGACAAATTAGCGGTACGCCAGATGACCAGACTTGGTTTACCCAATTTCGAATTGGTCTATATCCCAAATTCAATGAAGGCGTTCAGTTTCCAAAAGACAGCATTTCTATGGATCAATTTTTCCGTATGATGATACCGGATACAGGAAATGTAGATGAAGCAACGATTGTGAATGCAATGTCTTCTGTTATGGATAAATCCGGAAACGGGATTCTTTTCACACATTCGGCAGGAGGCTCACCTGGATGGAAAACAGCCATTAAAAATGAAAAAATTAAAGCTGTCGTTGCCTATGAACCCGGAGGATTCACCTTTCCGGAAGGAGAAGAACCTGAAGGAAACCGAGGAGGAAAAGGTGTTCCGATGAACGAATTTATGAAACTGACTAAAATTCCCATTGTAGTTTACTATGGGGATTATATTCCAACTGAAGAAACTAATGCAGCATCATTAAATTTTTGGAAAAACGTTCTTACGACAGCAAGACAATGGGCAAAAGTCGTCAATAGTCACGGTGGAGATGTTACTATTGTTCATCTCCCTGAACTGGGCATTAAGGGGAATACCCATTTTCTAATGTCTGATTTGAATAATGTAGAAGTTGCAGAGCTATTATCAAAATGGCTGAAGGAGAAAGGTTTGGATAAGTAATATTGATTAAACAATAATTGATATATGGAAAAGTTGAAAAATTTTGGCGTATGGCTTTGTGCAGTACTTCTACTATTATCATCTTGCTCAAAAGCTCAGAAATCAATATCTGAAAAAAAAGAAATGTTGAAAGACAAAAATGTATTGATTGTTTATTTATCACGAACAAAAAATACAAAAACAATTGCCGACATCATTCATCAAAATATTGGTGGAATCTTAATTGAGTTGGCATTACAGAATCCTTATCCCAAAGATTACAAAGCAACTGTAGATCAGATAGCGAAAGAAAATGAAACCAATTTTTTACCTCCGCTTAAAACAAAGATTGAAAATATTGAAAAATATGACGTGATCTTCTTAGGGTTTCCAACCTGGGGAATGCAGTTACCACCTCCGATGAAAAGTTTTTTAAGCCAGAATAATTTTAAAGGAAAAACAATTATTCCTTTTAATACCAATGCTGGCTACGGGATTGGAAGCAGCTTTGAAACTGTGAAAAAGCTAAGTCCTGAAAGCAGAATATTAGAAGGTTTTACGATTAAAGGAGGAGTTGAACGGGATGGAATTTTATTCGTAATGGAAGGAAAGAAGAAAGTTGAAACGGAAAAGAAAGTGAAAGAATGGCTGGCTAAAATCGGGATGTCAAAATAGCATAATTATAATAATTTTTAAAAGTAAA
Source organism: Chryseobacterium sp. 22543 (assembly GCF_052044565.1). Lineage (NCBI taxonomy): Bacteria > Pseudomonadati > Bacteroidota > Flavobacteriia > Flavobacteriales > Weeksellaceae > Chryseobacterium > Chryseobacterium sp. 22543. The sequence goes on along the minus strand of NZ_JBQENH010000003.1, from coordinate 389,115 downwards.
AAGAATGAGACAACTGAAATATTTGGGTTTTATAGCAGTATTAATGTGTGTTTCACTATTTACAAATACCATAAACGCACAAAAAATGACAAGCTCCAATTCGCAGCTAAGCGAAAAAGATAAAAACATCATCATCATTTCTTCATTTACGGCACAAGGTAAATTAGAGGAATTAAAAGCAAGTTTAAATAAAGGTCTGGATTCAGGATTAACAATCAATGAAATAAAAGAAATTTTGGTACACACTTATGCTTATTGTGGTTTTCCGAGAAGCATAAGAGGTTTACAGACTTTTATGGAAGTTCTTGATGAAAGGAAGGCAAAAGGAATTAATGATACTGTGGGTAAAGAAGCTTCAACTATTGCAAATGACAACAGCAAGTACGAAAGAGGAAAGGAAATTCTGGCTCAACTTACCCAAACACCACAGCCAGACAAACTTTCGGGCTATTCAGCATTTGCACCGACAATAGATACATTTCTAAAAGAACATCTATTTGCTGATATTTTCGAGAGAGATCTTTTGACTTATGCGCAAAGAGAACTGGTGACGATTTCTGTAATCAGTGCTATTGGTAATGCAGAACCAATGTTGCAATCTCATCTAGGCATTTCACTAAACGTTGGTTGGTCACCACCGCAGTTGAACGAGTTTGTTCCTGTTATCAGCTCTACCATTAGTATTGAAAAATCAAATGCAGCAAAAATGGTTTTAAATCAGGTTTTAAAAAATAAATCTAAATAAGCCATAAAAATAAAAAAATGAAAAAGATAACAATATCAATAATAGCATTCATCTTGGTTGCTACAAGCGTTAGCGTTCATGCCCAAACGAAAAAAAATAGTCAATCAAAAATGGGAAAAATTGAAGTAATCAAACGTAATAATCCTTTCGGATTGGTTTATGATGGTGCAATCACAGAAAATGTAACAGGAAAAGTAAATATTCATCCTGTAAAGTATAAATTGAATGGAATTGAAATTGCAGCCAATGTTTATACTCCTGCAAATTATGACTCTTCAAAAAAATATGCAGCAATCACTGTCGCACACCCAAATGGAGGTGTTAAGGAACAGACTGCGGGACTTTATGCACAACGCTTAGCGGAAGCAGGCTATATTACAATTGCTGCAGATGCATCTTATCAGGGAGCAAGTGGGGGAGAACCTCGTCACACAGATAAACCTGTTTATAGAACAGAAGACATTCACGGAATGGCAGATTTTATTTCACAATATCCCGGAGTTGATACCAATCGAATAGGCGCATTCGGTATCTGTGGTGGCGGTGGCTATACTTTGAAGGCGACTCAGTCTGACAAAAGATTTAAAGCGATTGCTACTTTAAGTATGTTTAACTCCGGTGAAGTACGAAGAAACGGATTTCAAAATTCGGGATTAAAAACCATCCAGGAACGATTGAAACAAGCTTCTGACGCAAGAGCACAGGAAGCTGCAGGTGGTGAAATTCTTTATTCCGGTGTTGCAAGCATTACCGATGAAGAAATTAAAAAGATCAGTAAAGATCTTTATCGTGAAGGATATATTTATTACTACAGAACCAATGCACATCCCAATTCAACATTTTTATATCCGACCAGTAATTTAATGGATTTAATGACCTGGGATGCTGTAGAAAATATGGATTTGATCAATCAACCTTTATTGATGATGACTGGCAGTAAAGCAGATACAAAATATATGACAGATGAAGCATTTCTAAAAGCGGTAAATGCAAAAGAAAAAGAATTGTTCATTATTGACGGTGCAACGCATATCCAAACTTATTGGAGACTAGAATATGTAGAAAAAGCAATGCATAAACTAACTGAATTCTTTGAAAAAAATTTATAACCAATAAAAGCTCTAATATAAAATGAAACAAGCAGTTGTATTATTTCTATCAGTGTTATTGTTATCAAGCTGTTGTACTAAGTCTATATTAGAAGTTGGAAGGACTTACATTTTTCCAAAAGGTGAAAAAGTTACCAATAAAAATTTTACAGGTAACGTCTGGCTGCAAATGCTTGCCCAGGATGAGCAAATGAGTATAGGTAATGTAACTTTTGAACCAGGAACAAGAACCAAGTGGCATTTGCATCCTGGAGGGCAGATTATACTTGTAACTGAAGGTATTGGTTATTATCAAGAAAAAGGTCAATTGAAAAAAGTATTGCATAAAGGCGATGTTATAAAATGTCCACCAAATGTTGAACATTGGCATGGAGCAAGTCCAAACAGTCATCTTGTTCATTTGGCAATTTCAAATAATGGCAAAGGCGCAGTAGTGTGGTTAAAACCTGTAACTGATACTGAATATCATAAAGGTGATTGAAAAGCAAATACTACATTCTATTTAACATAATATAAATTATAGGACATTTATTATACCATTTGAAAGAGAGTACTAACCACTCCAGAATCCGTTATTTTTTAATTTTTCCTTCATATATTCTTTAACGGTTTCTAAGAACTCTTCTTTAGTCATAAATCTGTCCAGAAAATTTTCCAGCTTTCCTTCATTCTCGATTTCCTGAAAATAAACTTCGTGGTCTGTGCTGTATACTGTTGGATTGGTCTGATCCGGATCTGTTGTGCAAACAAAAAAATGATCAGGATATCCATAAAAATAAAATATACAGATGAAATCCATTTCAGAGCCTTCTACCATTTTTTTTACTTCATGTTCCTCTATAAGTCCATCTAGTTCTTCGTAATCGTCTGTATCTTTCTTAAACGGCGTAAAAAACCAATCTTTGAAAAAATATTGTCCGTACGCCAATTCATGGTCAGAAAAATAATGCTTCAATAATTCTTTATAAAAACTTTCCTGATCATTATGATATACGGTTGAATTTTCTTCATAATACTGATCTATCCCGTAGACATCCCAATCTCTGTCATAAAGATGATGTCCAAATATGATACTCCGCCAATTCTCTGCAAAATTTTTGTCAGTATGTACAGCGTCTGTATTTCCTCCTAACATTCTGATTTTATTTACAATACTCTCATTCATAGGCTATAATTTAGTCTTCCAATATATTATGTTAAATTGAAACCACTATGGAAACTAATCTCTCTTTGATCTAAAAATACAAAATCTTGCCACATGGCAGTTTTTATAATCATGAAACTGAGTACCTTTATCCTACCAAAAATAAGTAATATGAAACCAAAAATGATCTGGGCCAATCTGGCAGTAGCCGACCTTGAACGCACACAGAAATTTTATACAGAGCTGGGATTCAAGCCCAATAATCCGCACAGCTCTAATGAGTTGGTAAGTTTTTTTATGGCTGGAAATGAATTTATTATTCACTTTTTCTTAAAAAATATCATAGAGAGAAATTTAAAACCCATGAAATTCGGGGATCCTCAAAGTTCCAACGAAATCATCTTCACCCTCTCTGCAGAAAATAAAGAACAGGTAGATGAATGGGCTCAGGAAGTAAAAAAAGCCGGTGGAACTATTGTTTCGGAACCTGAGAGTTTTGGAGAAAATTATTATGGATTTGTGTTTGCAGACCCTGATGGGCACAAGTTTAATGTATTTTTTATGTAGAATTAAAAAATATCTTCCAGTGTTCGGGTTTCAATTTATAATAAAAAGTAATCAAATATTATCAGATAACTACGATATTTTATGCTGAACGCGTTTTGCCCATATACCCCCTCTATTTTTAGTAAGATAGCATAGTGTCTAACTTGAAAAACAGGGCTTATTTGGGCTTTTAATCGCTTTTTTGTACAGTTAGCTTAAAGGTGATGTTTTCGGAGGTTTTGAAGAAAACATCTGTATTTACAGTTAAAGAAAGTAAAATAAAAGCTATTTTATTTATTTATTCCCAAACTGTTATATAATTGCACCTGCCATATTCCCACTATCTCCTTAAGCATGACGAATGTAAACGCAGCATTATAAGTGTTAGGAAATACCGTTATTTCAGTATCTATAAAATCTGATGCCTGCGGAATGGGCTTTAATCCAAATATCTGAAACAGAGCAACAGATCTCTTTATATGAAAACCCGAAGTAACCAAATAAACACTTCCAGGAGCCATCTTTTTTACTATCGGACTTGAGAATTTTGCATTCTGATAGGTATTCATGCTTTTATCTTCCTTAATAATATCAGAATCTGACACCCCCATTTTTTTGAAATTTTCACTGAATAATTCCGCTTCACTGGTATGTCCTCTGCCCTTTCCGGAAATCACTATTTTGCAGGGTATATTCTTTTTCTTGAATTCCTGATACAATTGATAGGCTGTGACGATTCTTGAATAAGACATCGTATGCAGTTTTTCAGTATTGTCAATATCTACAACTCCACCACCCAATACAACAATAACGGGGTTCTGAGAAGCGGTATTCTTTATTGCAGAAGTATGGATATAGCTTTTCTGCAGATATTCTGAAGTTAATTTACCCAAAAAGCCATTTCCTATAAAGATGATCATTAAAACGACCGATACACCAATTCCAATTCTCAGATTTTTGCGTTTATTTTTTCTTTTCAGCAGAGCGATTATAACTACCGCAAGAAATAATAAGAAATAAGGTTCTGCAAAAAGCTGTAAAACACGAAATAAAAGATCCAATAAAAATTTCATTTAAGATAATATTGATTAATGTATAGAAAACATCAGAACCTCAAAGGTAGGCATTTCTAAACTTTACCAACGACAAAAGTCACAAAAGCACTATTTGAAAACACTTAAGTAAGTTTTAAATAATGCCGAAGAAAAGATCATATTAAGATGAAAATCAAATATTTTCACAAAACTTAGGTGTACTTATTATACATAAAGCCTGGTTCTAAAATAATTTAAACGTTACAAACTTTTGTGTCTTTTGTGGTAATGAAGTTCAGATAACTTAAATTTTATAATCAGAACAAATTTCGTATCATTTATCTTTCTGTTTATACAATTATTTTATACATTTGCACTCACTGAACAGCACACTTTTTGGTGTGCTAATGAAAAAGATAAATACCACCCAATGAAAAAGCAGAAAAGCATCACCGTTTTGATGACCGTATTCCATATATTTTTGGACAGGCATTTTTGTAAAGAAAAAAACAAAAACTCTTCCTTAAATCTCAAGAAACGATCTCTACCTTAAATAGATGGATATTTCTGCGATAACCATCAAAGAAATATCATCTCCCGCTGATCAAGCAGACAGCACAGATTATCACATTCCCCAAAATCAGTATAATCTGTGGGAGACAATCAAAGATCAAATTTTATTCCTCACAATTTATTTCCCTTTTCAAAATAAGCTGGTTTCTACTTGCCGAAACTACTATTGATCTGCCCAAAAACCACATTGCCGTACCCACTGCAATCTTCATCTCCGTAAATTAAAGAAAATCACCACGTTAAAATTTTATTTTAAATTAAAAATAAGATATCTCACTGATTAATTACAGGACCATATTATTAATACGATTTTAAAAAAACTTAATATCAAAATTAATATTATCTAAATGCGATATGGTTTTAAAAAAAATACATTTGTCTTGTAACCTTAATATAATCAATGAAATGTCAACAGTTCTCAAAACATTTGTAGCTTATCTCAAAAGACCTGCTCTCTATCCTGAACTGGGCAGAAAAATCATTAAAAATACGGTAAGCAGAAGAAGTCCGTTCAAAGGAAAAGCAAAAGCAAATTTCTGGGCTGCATCCATAGCAGTTTCCCAAAAAGAAGTAATCTCCAGACTTTTCTCTATGGATACCGATCGTTTCAGATCTATCTATGCTGAGACCCTTGAAAAAGCCAGTTTAAAAGAAAAAGAATGCCCCATTACAATGGGTGGCCCTGGTGCTCTGGAGCTTATTTATTATGCATGTGAATTCACCAAAGCACAAAACGTTCTTGAAACAGGAGTGGCTTATGGATGGTCTTCCTTAGCCATATTGCTTTCGCTTCAAAAAAGAAATGGTACGCTCTATAGCTCAGATATGCCTTATCTTGCTCAGGATGGTGATCAGTATGTAGGATATATTGTTCCTGAAAACCTTAAAAAATATTGGCAGCTGTTCCGTTTTGCAGACAGAGAATCTTTGCCTAAAATTTTGAAAAAAGTTTCCTCTTTCGATGTTTTCCACTATGATTCTGACAAAAGCTATCACGGAAGAATGTGGGCTTATCATAAGATCTATAAAAGACTGAGACCTGGTGCAGTGTTTATCAGTGATGATATTGGAGACAATTCCGCTTATCAGGATTTTTGCAATAGAATGAATATCAGCACTCTTGTTGTAGAATACAATGGGAAATACATCGGCGTTTTTGTAAAACAATAGCCTATTACTGATCAAGCATATATAAATAATCAAAAAAAATCTGCGGAAAGCTATTCGTTCGCTTCATCTGGCAAGCCAGTAGTCAATAAAAAATATATAGAAGCATTATTTAAATAATAAAATGGAGAGCATTAAGCTCTCCATTTTTCTTTTAAAAAGCATACTTACAATTAATTAATAAAAATTTTTTCAAAAAAAAGCTTGCGTAGCTAAATAACTACACATATATTTGTAGTCAAATAACTACACGATGAATTTAAGAAGAGATGTATTTCAGGCGATAGCAGATCCTACAAGACGATCTATATTGATGTTGGTGGCGGCACAGTCGATGACAGCAGGAGCTATTGCCTCCAATTTTGATACGGCGAGACCTACCGTTTCAAAGCATCTCCAGATTCTTACAGAATGTGAACTGCTAAGATCTGAACAAAACGGCAGAGAAATAATCTATCACCTAAATCCCAATAAAATGAAAGAAATAGCCGATTTTATAGAACCTTTCCGCAAAATGTGGGACGAAAAATTCAACAAGCTGGAAAGTGTGATGAAAGCGTATCAGAACAATAATGATAAGAGATAAAAGATGAGAGACGCTTATATTCTCAAACCCTCAAACTCTCCCACTCTCAAATCCAAGAAACCCTCAAACACCAACATCATGGAACTTAAAACAAAAATCCACGCCGAAGACGGAAAACAGGAAATTTTCATCACCAGAGAATTTGATCTTCCGGTAGAACTCCTTTTCAAAGCGTATACAGAAGCTGAGCTTTTCGAACAATGGATGGGTACCAAAGTGACAAAATTTGAAAACAAACAACACGGAAGTTACCGCTTTGAAACCTCCAATCCACAAGGTGACATAGTTTTCAGTGCCAATGGAACTATTCATGAAGTGATAGATAACGAGAAAATTATAAGAACTTTTCAGATGGAAAACACTCCTTTTCCGGTTCAGATCGAGTTTTTAGAATTTGAAAAAATAACGGATACCACCAGCAAAATCACGATCCAAACCATCTATAAATCTGTAGATTTCAGAGACCAACATATGAAAATGCCATTCGCCCAGGGTATTAATATGGCACATAATCGTTTGCAGGAGATGTTAGGTAGCAGATAATAGTAGAATACGTTCGATCCGGAATCCGGGATACGAGCTTCGAGGTTTAAATTCCATCTAAATAACCCGAACCCCGTAACTCGCAACATAAAAAACTCAACCACATGAATCCAAAAGTTAATTTCTTCTTTGATAAAAGCCATCAATGGCACAAAGAATTTGAAAAATTAAGAACAATTGCCCTAAGCACCGATCTTGTAGAAGATTTAAAATGGGGATGCCCGTGTTATACCTATGAAGGGAAAAATATTTTCCTGATCCATGGTTTTAAAGAATATTGTGCGATCCTTTTCTTTAAGGGTGCTTTGATGAAAGATCCCGATCATATTTTGATCCAGCAGTCTAAAAATGTACAGGCTGCAAGGCAGGTTCGTTTTACAGAGGTAGAGCAAATCAATGATTTGGAAGATATTCTTCGCAGCTATATGTTTGAAGCCGTTGAAATTGAAGAATCAGGTGCTAAAGTTGAAATGAAGAAAACTAAAGAGTTTGAAATGGCTGAAGAGTTTCAGAATAAGCTGAATCAGGATCCGGCATTGCAAGAAGCTTTTAAGACACTAACTCCCGGAAGACAAAGAGCCTACCTACTCCACTTTTCCTCTGCCAAACAGCCCAAAACCCGGGAAGCCCGTATTGAAAAATGCATTCCACAAATCATGGACGGTATAGGATTAAACGATTCACTATAAAAAATTAAATCATGAACACACCACAATCACAAAAAAGAACAAAGATCATCTATTGGATATTCACACTTTGGATGGCCCTTGGAATGGTTTCCACTGCAATTGTCCAGCTGATGAAAAGTAAAGATGAACTGCTGAATTTTACCAATTTGGGTTATCCTTCTTACCTGATGACCATTATTGGAATATGGAAAATATTGGGCGTAATTGCCATACTGATTCCCAAACGCCTGCTTTTAAAAGAATGGGCGTATGCAGGATTTTTCTTTGTGATGTCAGGAGCTGTTATTTCCCATCTGATCGTAGGTGATACGGCAGGAAGAACTTTTCCGGCAGTATTATTACTGGTACTGGTTATGATCTCCTGGTATTTCAGACCTGCAGACAGAAAAATTACTAGTACTGATTAATCATTTTTAAGATAAAAAGCCATAAATTTTATCGCAGATAAAATCCTTGCGCCTTAAAAACTTTTATTTGTAAAACCTGCGCCTTTGCGATTATCCAACAAAATAAACCAATTCAATCAATAGTAAAACAAAATTTGATATGAAAAAGAAACTGACACAGGAGCAAATCAACGAACTTTTAAAAACACTAAAAGCCCGTTTTGAAAAAAATATGGACCGTCATAAAGACCTGAAATGGGAAAAAATACAGCAAAAACTGGAAGCCAATCCTGAAAAAATAGGGTCTCTATACGAAATGGAAACTACAGAAGGTGAACCCGATATCGTAGATTACAATAAAAAAACAGATGAATATTCTTTCGTTGACTGTTCCCCGGAAAGCCCGAAACGAAGAAGTCTATGCTATGATTATCAGGCTTGGGATGCCCGAAAAGCCAATAAACCGGAAAGCAACGTCATTGACAAAGCTAAAGAAATGGGCATTGAACTTTTAGCAGAAGAACAATACCGCAATCTTCAGGAACTTGGAAAGTTCGATCAAAAGACATCAAGCTGGATAAAAACGCCATCACAGGTAAGAGAGCTTGGAGGCGCCCTTTTCTGTGACAGACGATACAACACCGTATTCACCTATCACAATGGTGCAGATTCTTATTATGCAGCAAGAGGATTCAGAGGAGTACTAAAAGTATAAAAAGGAGAACTGACTGAGATTTTTTCTCAGAATATATCAGGAATCTCTCAACCAGGGAGATTCCACACTCCAGAAAATAATTCTTACTCCCAGATAATTTTCACCATATTCTACAAATTCTTCCTTGGTAAAAGGTTTTTTAGTTTTAGGATTTTTGTACGTAAGAGTTGGCTCCTGAACCGCCATAGCAACTAAAGGCAGCTTCCCTTTGTATTGATTAAAGAAAGGATAAGAGTTCTTCATCTGCCCTTTTTTATTCGGAACAATATCAGGCCCTCCCAGCCCTATATTATTTTTATACGCAAAATCAAACAGTCTGGACATGTATTGATGGTCATTGTCCCATTCACACGGAAAAAAGTTGACATACTGCAATACATTGGATTGATGGAAAGCATCTCTCGCAAACTTCAGATTTTCCAGTTCGGCCTGGAAATAACGGTCACAGCTAAAACCTGTTTTATCTGCTTTCATTTCTATATCTATTGATGTTTCGGGAAGATTAATCCCTTGAATTTTACCGTCAAACTTCTGTGCCAGCGCTCCTATAAGCTTCTGGAACCTTTCGCGGACAGCAGGATTCCATTGCTGGGTAACCCATCCGCTTCCTACAGGTCTATTTTCCCCGGGATTATCATATTGGGGAACCAACCCTCCTGTATACTCTTTATCATTCAATACATAATCAGGAATATATCTGGCCTGCGGTTCAAAAAATCTATCCTGAAGCTGAATAAATAGTTTTCTGTTGATGGAAGTTAAATATTCCAGATCTTTTTCAATAACAGAAAAATCATACACATCTTTTGAAGTTTCCAAAGCTCTCCAGTTGTAAACAATCTGTACCCCTCCGATATCCTTGCGAGTGATCATTTTTTCTATTTTCTTAAGGTCTCCTGAAGAAGTATAAATATAATTCTGAGGGGTCTGACCCGAGATAAAATACAACCCAAGCATAAGCAATCCCAATCCCAGCGCTTTAGTAATCTTTTTCATTAAAATCAATTTTGCTAGGCAAATCATTTTCCGTGCCTAAATCCGTTTAATAATTAAAGATTAGGATTACAAGGTTATAGGAACTGAGTCCTGTGATAGAAAAAATAAGAATCAATTGAACATATAAAACCATATTCTAATTAATATTTTTTGTTAAAATCTTTTCTAAAAAACACTAATTTTCATCATAAAATGATTATCTCTTTATATCCTATTTTTAATATACAAATACTATTGTTATTTTAGCAGAATAGAAATTTGATTTAACAATTAAGGATATGAAAAAATTAATCTTATTGGGCGCTGTATCAGCTTTTTTAATCAACTGTAATAAGAAAACTGAAGCTCCGGCTCCCAAAGCAGCTGCAGATACCATAGCTGTTGAAGAACCTGTGATAGATACTCTTGGACCAAAATCGTTCTGCTATATCGGGGTAACAGGAAAAGATAGTGTTTTTGCTTCTATTGATGACAATTTAGGAACAATCACCGGAAAATTATCTTATAAAAACAGTGAAAAAGACAGTTCAAAAGGAGATGTAACCGGTTTCAAATCCGGAGATACCCTGAAACTGACTTACGAATTTGCTTCAGAAGGTAAAAAAAGCAAAAGAGATATTTACTTCATCCAGAAAGACAATGCTCTGACAGAAGGAATTGGAGATCATAAAGAGGAAGACGGGCAGTCTAAATATGCTGATGAGAAAAAAATCAGCTATAAAGATGGACAGAAGCTAAGCACTGCAGACTGTAAAGTAGTGAATGAAGCCTTAAAAAAATAATGCATTATCAATAAAAAACAGCCTTAAAGATAAGGCTGTTTTTATTTTATGGTAATTCCGTTTCTATAATTTCAATAAAGCGGTTTACTGCTTCATCACCTGTATTCCAGGAAGTAATAAGACGAATGGCCGAAAAATTCTCATCTACTTTTTTCCAGACATAGAATTCAAATTTTTCAGACAGAATCTCAATAAGTTCGTTACTCAGAATAGGAAAAATCTGATTGGTATAGGTATCTGAAAGAAATGCCGTTCCTTTTTTCTGCAAAGCATTCTTAATTTTCATAGCCTGATGATTGGCATGCTTTGCCAGATCAAAATACAGATTGTCCTTCATCAGTTCCATAAACTGTATTCCCAACAGCCTTCCTTTCGCTAATAATGCACCTTTCTGTTTGATATTAAATGCAAAATCCTCCTGAAGAACCGGATTATTAATAACAATAGCTTCTCCTATCAGCGCACCGTTTTTGGTTCCTCCAAGGTAAAAGACATCCGTCAGAAGAGCTACTTTTTCCAGGGTAAGATCACTGATTTCTGATGTCAGCCCATGTCCCAATCTTGCTCCGTCCATAAACAGGTATAGCTTATTTTGCTTACAAAATACTGAAAGCTCTTCCAGTTCTTTTGCCTGATAAATAGTTCCCAGCTCTGTAGAATTGGATATATACACCAGCTTAGGCATCACCTGGTGTGGTACATTGCTATGTCCTTCTAAAACCGGGATGATGTCTGACGGTCTTAGTTTTCCATCTGCAGTTTCAATACTCAATACTTTATGACCTGTGGCTTCAATAGCTCCTGTTTCATTATTTAGAATATGGCCGGGAGCGGCAGAAATCACACATTGATAAGGTTTTAAGATTGCTGAAATAACAATTAAGTTAGCTTGCGTTCCTCCTGAAACCAGAAAAACTTCAGAATTGTGATTGTTGATTTTTTCTTTAATTAATGTTTTTGCTTTTAATGAATACTCATCTTCTCCATATCCGGCCTGCTGATCTAGATTATGCTGTAAAAGAGCCTGTAAAATATTGGGGTGGCATCCTTCAGAATAATCATTTTTGAATGAAAATTTCATAGAGTAAAAGTAAAAAAAGTTAAAATAACAAGAGTAAACTTTTCATTTTATTTTGTTAGATTTGTATTGAAAATCATCTAACATTTTGAAAACAACCCTAACAGAAGAGAATTACCTGAAAGCTTTGTTTCATTTAGTTGACAATGAAGGAAAGGTTACGATTAATGAGCTCAGTAAATTTTTGAATGTAAAAATGCCGAGTGTCAATAATATGATGAAAAAGTTTGCAGAGAAAAAGTGGGTCATTTATGAAACCTACAAACCTTTACTTGTTACAGAGAACGGAAGACGGGAAGCTGCTCTGGTAGTTCGAAAACATAGACTTACCGAAATGTTTCTGGTCAAAAAAATGAATTTTGGCTGGGAAAACGTTCATGAGATTGCAGAACAACTTGAGCATGTACATTCTCAGATCTTCTTTGATAAAATGGATGAAATCCTGGATTATCCTAAATTTGATCCTCATGGAGAACCTATTCCTGACAAAGACGGAAATATTATTTCTCAGGATCTACAGAAACTAAGCAACTGTGAAGCTGGTGAAAACGTTACTTTTGCCTCAGTCACCTTATCTGATGATGCTTTTTTAACTTATCTCAACGATAGGAAACTTCTCCTCAACACTAAAGTAAAAGTCGTTAAAGTAGAAAGTTTTGATAAATCTATGACCATAGAAATTGATGGCAAAACGGAAATTTTAAGCAAAAAAGCGACTGAAAAAATATTGATTAAGAAATAATCTTAAACAATCAAAATAAACCTCACAGACTTTACAATCTGTGAGGTTTTTCATTCCGGCAATATCCATACTAAATATTTTTTGAACTCTTAAAATAACATATTTCTATTCCTATAACTGTTAAAAAACGGTTAAACTCTCTTTCATAAAATACCTGAAAATTAATTTTTAATTAGGTTTGCAAAATATTCTACAAACTTTGTCTTTCTGACAAATACCAACATTTTAATTATTACCAAAAAAAATTATGAAAAAAAGCATTCCGTTTTTTATTATTTCGATGTTATTAAGTCCATTTACAAACGCTCAGACAACTCAGGTAAGAGATTTTGTGATTGAACCACAGATTAAACCCAACTTTTATATTTACAAAACTTTTGGCGTATTTGGAGGTAAAGAATATTCTACCAATGCTGTTTATCTGGTTACAAAAAAAGGAGTGGTCTTATTTGATGTGCCATGGCAGAAAACCCAATATCAAAGCTTACTGGATACGATTCAAAAGCGTCATAATCTTCCTGTTATTGCAGTATTTGCAACACATTCACATGAAGACAGAGCCGGAGATTTAAGCTTTTATAACAACAAAGGAATCAAAACTTATGCAACAGCAAAAACCAATGAACTGTTGAAGAAAGATGGAAAAGCTACTTCTACAGAAATCATTAAAACAGGGAAACCTTACCGTATTGGCGGGGAAGAATTTGTGGTAGACTTTCTTGGAGAAGGACATACCGCCGATAATGTAGTGGTATGGTTCCCAAAATATAAAATTCTGGACGGAGGATGTCTTGTGAAGAGCAAAGCAGCAGTTGATCTCGGCTATACCGGAGAAGCCAACGTCGCACAGTGGCCACAAACCATGACAAAGCTGAAAAACAAATATTCACAGGCAACCCTGATTATTCCAGGTCACGATGAATGGAAAGGAGGCGGACATGTAGAGCATACTCTTGATCTTCTTGACAAAAACAAAAAGCCGGAATAATAATTTATTTCCATAATCTGTATATACCATAAAAAATCCCGAATTTTCATTCGGGATTTATATTTTTAATGATGGGCTGTATTAGTCTAATACACTCCAACCTCTCTTAGGGTTTGTATTTGTAGAAACCTCTTGTTCGTTAACGATGATGTTTTCTTTTCTCTGACCGATGTAATCAAGCTCGCTCAGTTTAGAGAAAATTGTTTCAAGGCTTCTCAGCATCTGCTGAATATAAAGCAATGGCTCACCACAGTTATGATGATCATAATTGGTCTCTGCTACAATAGAAAGCTGGTTCAATAAGGTGTGGGGAGCAATCTCACTCCACTCTAAGCTATAATTCAGCATTTCTTCCAATTCAGCAGGAACAAGAAGCTGGGTAGAATTATATAAATGAAGGGCTAATCTCGCAAAAGACTCGATCAGAAATACAGGTGGCTGCCATGGAGTAATATTTCTGAACTGGAAATACATATCTCCAAATGTATTCACCATGGTACTGCACAGAAACTTAACATTTTGTGCCAAAGCTGTATTTTGATTTTTGTGAGAGGTCTTCTGAATAATTTTAAAAGCATACTGCTGAAGATTCCCGATAGACTTTGCATAGCTGCTGTAATACTCTACCAAAGCCGGATGACTCTGTACAGAAGTACATGGCGGAATAAAGTTGGAATCTACCTGAGCAATATTTCCTTTTAAATCTACTTTTCCAATGATTAGGTAGTTCCCTCCCGAATAGCTGCTGTTTAAAGAAGTTACAGGAAGCAGTTCAATATGGTGATTCGGCTGTGCACTTGGGTGGCGCGGCGGAATTTCTTCAGGGTCAATATCTCCAAAAGGAACTTTATCAAAAGGATTTACTGAGATTAAGATATAATATTCTCCGTCTGCCTGCTCTTCATTCATGGATTTTGCCAAAGACTTCACGCTGATTCTTCTGTCTGTCAGCTCAATACGGTATCCAGCCATTGTCACAGCGCTGCAACGCTTGATAACAAGCTGTACATCATTGGTTGCCGTATTGTGAACATCAAAAATGGTACGGTCTGTAAATTCGTTGGAAATAGGCAGAAGTCCGTAATTATATGTAGTAATTCCAAGGGAATTGGAATCTCTGATGGTATCAATTAAGAAATTATCCTGATCATTCAGATGTCTCTGGGAAACCTTCATCCCATCCACCCAATTGATTGCAAAATGTTTAATAGGCTGTATCATGTTTAATACTTTTTAATTTTTTGTGATTATGATTTTTTTGCGACTCCCTCCTCTTCATGCTGAATAACTCTCTTACAAATCACCACTTCATTTTCAGAAATGCTGTTTGTTGTAATGTCGTGGTCGAAATCTATATATTTTCTAAAGCTGAAAAACGATTTTTTAGTGTAAAAGATCCAGTAATAAGGTTCATTTCCTTCGTCTGAAAGATGAATAACAGAACCCGGATTCTTATGGTTATAATCATCCACTACCCTGTAGAACCAATCTCCGAAAGTAACTCCCGTTGGAAGTGTTTTCGCCTTGATTCTGAAACGGTTGGTATCTTCTAATTTTTTGCTCAATTCAACATTCAATACCATTAATCGGTCAAAATCGGCACCCTCGAAATCAGGCAGCTTCTGCTCCGGTGAATATCTCCATGTTTTATAAATATCAAAAGGAATCGTGATAAACTGGATATAACAGTAATAAAATACCATTGGAACTACAAAGATCAGCATACTTGTTGCCGCCATTACAGAATATCCCAATCCTTTACTCATCCAGTTAAAGATCAGTGTAAAAAGATACCCTCCCAAAGCAATACACGTTAATGAAAGTATAGACTCAAACAGAATACTCATTGCCAGAGATTCGATATGTTTTTTGAAATATTTATGCAATAAATTCACATGAATAATCCCAAAAATAAGGTAAATAACCTGTGCGATGAGATACCAGTACGGATTAAAGAGATTTCCGGCAAATCCAAAAAATCCCGGAATAGCCAGGCATAGACTGCACAGAAGCACGTATATAATAATTACTTTAATTTTTATTGCAGGTTTATTTCTCCGGATTACACCCAGTATAACCATCATAATAATTGCGATTAAAGGCATTAAGATATACCTTAGAAAAATACCTTTTACTGAAGAAATTTCCATTTGTTTCTTTTCGAATTTATACTTTGTTGGTAGCTGTAAATATAATAAAATAATTTAGAGAAATGTAGAGTATCCAAGGCGGCTGGCATTTCTTCCATCGTCTTCAAGACTGAATGAATATTCCTCTTTTTCTGTAACAAAATTCTCTTCCACGTCAACTGTTACCGGAAGAAAATAATCATAGAGTGACTGAAGTACATTTCTGAACGGACTTCCCGGGATATATTTTTTCATATCTTCATATCGAATAGGACCAATATTCACCACCCAGTTTCGCTGCCCGTCCATATGCGGACCACTTGGAATATAGGTTACTCCTAATCTTGAATTTCCCAATAGCATGGAATTATCATTTTTCTCAATCTCATCAATGATGTTGGGTGAAAAAGTTACGTTTACCGGTACCTGCAGAAAAGCAGTCATACACCTTTCAAACCATTTTTTGTCTCCCCGGATCTGGTGGAAAAATGGCAGAATATGCATAAAAATATAAGCACTCTGTTTATCCAGCATCTTTATCAGAGGCCAAAGCTCACTTACCGTTTCCAATAAAGAATCCGTATTGCTCGTAATATCAAATTCTGATTCTTTAAGTAAAGCACTGATTTCCGTAAAAAAAACTTCCAGTTCAAAAGGGCGGAAAAACTTACGGGCATCATCTTCTACTCTTTTCTGTTTGCGGATTTCCCTTACCACAGTATCTACATTCTTTCTGGAAGCTCCAAGAGATGGCGGATGAAATAAGCCTTCCGGAAGATAGTCATAAATACCCTCCCTGTAACTCTCTATGGTAAATACTTCCTCATCAAATCCCAAATAACTGCTTGAAATGCTCTTTATATCCTTCAGGTAAGCACGGTCGTTCACGCCAACACGCTCAATGAATATATTACTTACCGCACGATGGTATTTCAATAGATTAACAGCCACAGCTTCAGCTTTAAAGTCTGTCTGCAGCTTATTGTAATGCATATCTACAATATTAGTCTCATACATAGTGTTTCCTCTGATTATGACTTGTAAAGATAATATATCTCATAAGTTTGAAAAAATATTTTACTAATAATTTTATCCTAAAAATAATAATTTATTGACATTAAAAGGAATAAATTCAAGCAAATTCCGTAAAAATACGGTAAATAGAAGGTTCGTTTGTTTTTTAAAATATAAAATTAACTATTCATAATCAAATGGTTAAGGGTTCAAAATTCTAGGCTTAGGGTTTAAGGTTGAGATACCGTTTTTTAGGTCTTCCTTATATAAAGAACCTTATGCTCTCCTACTTCTCATCAGTTATTTATCCTCTTTTTCTGAAAAATATCAGTTTTCAAACGTAATATAAATAGGTCTTTTATTTAGATTAAATTTTATTAACATCATCTTATGGAATAAATTCAGGATAATGCATGCTCATTCCGAAAGCGGGCCGTATCTTTGCAGCCTGAAAATTGTTATTTAAAATGAAAAGTATTTATTCTAAAATTCTGATTTTAGCATTCATGGCCTCTTCACTTTATTCTTATGCATGGGGATTAACGGGACACAGGGTTATTGCAGACATTGCAGAAAACCATCTTTCCCGAAAAGCAAGAAGAGAAATTAAAAAGATGATGGGAAAAGAACGCCTGGCGTACTGGGCCAACTGGCCGGACTTCATCAAATCTGATACCACTGGAGCATGGAAACAGGCTTCATCATGGCATTATGTAAATATTGATCCGATGACCGACTTTAAAGCTTTTGAACAAAACTTAAAAGCACAGGCAGGACCAAGCCTTTACACTCAGGTAAACACATTATCCAGCCAGATCAAAGACAAAAAGACTTCTGAAAAAGACAGAAAAATTGCTTTAATCTTCCTTATCCATATTATGGGAGATCTTGCACAACCCCTTCATGTGGGAAGAGCAGAAGATTTAGGTGGAAACAAAATCAATGTGACCTATTTCGGGGAAAAAACTAATTTACACTCCGTTTGGGACGGGAAATTGGTGGATTCTCAAAAATACAGCTACACGGAGTATTCTAAGCTTCTGGATATCAAATCTAAAGAAGAAGTAGCACAGATACAGTCTGGGACACTGGAAGACTGGTTGTACGATTCTCATAAAATTGCCAACAAGATTTATGCACAGACTCCTAACGATTCTAAATTATCTTACGACTATCAGTATAAGTTCAATGATACTGTAGAAAGACAACTATTGTACGGAGGATTGAGACTGGCAAAAGTATTAAATGAGCTTTTCTAAATACGGATTGTAAGTTGTGGATTAAGTAAAGACAGCTTAAAAAGTATTCTTAGATATAAAAACGAGACTTCGGTTTCGTTTTTTTTGTTTAAAGTTTAGGGTTTAGGGTTTAGGGTTTAGGGTTTAGGGAATTTACGAGGTTTTTTAAAGAATTTCAGACCCTCTTATTGATGTATACTTTGGTTTTTAAATGAAATAAATCATAACATGCTATTTATCAATTTATTAAAATATATCTGAAAAAATATTCATTTATTTTACTTTTTACATTATAAAAAAACACTCTACTTAAATCATTTTAATTCACTTTTTATCAATCAATTACATAAAAACAAAAAGACATTCATACATTTTACTTTGTACATTTTACAAAAAAAATAAAACTTGTGTAACCTTTTTACCTTTTCATACGTATATATTATAGTAACTCTTTTTTGAGGATAAAATAAATGAGACAATTAAAAATCACTAAGCAGGTTACCAACAGGGAAACTGCTTCATTAGACAAGTATTTGCAGGAAATTGGTAAAGTGGAACTGATCACTGCGGACGAAGAAGTAGAATTGGCACAAAGAATACGTGCAGGCGACAGAGCCGCACTGGAGAAATTAATCAAAGCCAACCTTCGTTTCGTAGTTTCTGTATCCAAGCAATACCAAAATCAAGGTCTTTCTTTACCCGATTTGATCAATGAAGGTAACCTAGGATTGATGAAAGCGGCAAAAAGGTACGATGAAACTAGAGGTTTCAAATTTATCTCTTATGCAGTATGGTGGATCCGTCAATCAATTTTACAGGCATTGGCTGAGCAGTCAAGAATTGTAAGACTACCATTGAACAAGATTGGTTCTATCAACAAAATCAATAAAGCATACGCTCACCTTGAGCAGGAAAATGAAAGACCACCTTCTCCGGAAGAATTGGCTGAAGTTCTTGACATGAGCGAGGAAGATATCAAAGAATCAATGAAAAACTCCGGAAGACACCTGTCTATGGATGCACCTTTAGTAGAAGGTGAAGATTCTAATCTTTATGATGTATTGCGTTCAGGAGAGTCTCCAAGTCCTGATAAAGATCTGATGCTTGAATCTCTGCAAATTGAGATTGAAAGAGCATTGAATACTTTGACGCCAAGAGAGGCTGATTTGGTAAGATTATACTTCGGACTGAACGGAAAACACCCAATGACTTTAGAAGAAATTGGTGAAACTTTCGATCTTACAAGAGAGAGAGTTCGTCAGATCAAAGAAAAAGCAATTAAGAGACTGAAACACAATACCAGAAGCAAGATTCTTAAATCTTACCTGGGTAAATAATTTTAGCGTAAAAAATTTTATAGGCGGAGTCTGTTTTTCAGGCTCCGTTTTTTATTGTAATTCATCGATAAAGCAACCTATTTAATATGTATTGTATAATTGATGTAACATTTTTAGTTGGTTCAAACAACACATCAATTTCACTTTCTTTGAGATCAGATACACAAAAAACCCGGAGAAATATCCTTCTCCGGATAACTAAGTACCGTAATATTATCGTCAATTTATTCGGAGACGATATCCCGATTTCAAAAAAACAAGCTGGTTTTAGTCATTTCTAGTAAGAGTTACTTTGTAATTTCTCGCTACGTTTCCGTTATTTATTATATTGATCTGTCCTGCAGTTGGCATAGTTACCGTATAATTAAATGCTGTTGCATTACCACCATCAGCACACCCTCCAAGGCCTGACCATGTCACAGCAACAGTATTCCTTGATGTCTGAGCATATGTTGGAGAGCCAAAAGTACTGGTTAAAAAACCATTTATTCCTTTAAGACCGTAATAACTGTTAGTTGAATAACTATGAACCAAATAATTTACAGTAGTAGCATCACCACAACCGTTAACATTTGTAATAGTAAGCCTGTATAAACCATTCGGGATACCTGACAAATATAAACCATTAACGCCCGCACCAATAGTACCGCTATGAGATCTTACTTCACCAGTGGTTGAACTTTCTTGTTTCATTACAACCCCCGTAGCATCTACATAAACAGAAGACAAAACGGTTCCTGATGAGGCAGAATTGATAGTTCTTATTCTTGCAGTCCCATTAACATCAAGAGTGTTAGTCGGAACCGTTACCCCAATTCCCACAGCTCCGGCAGGAGTTACAGTAAAATCATTAGCCTGTTGAGCTGTGGAAGGAGCTCCTGTAGAAGGATTGTCTTTAGCTCCATCAACATGGAAAGTGCCTTGAGGGTTAGTCGTATTAATTCCAACCTGAGAATATGCCACTGATGAGATGATCAAAGAGCATATGAGAATAGTTTTTTTCCCCATTACTATTTTTTTTAATATTTAAGCCGCAATAATATAAAAGAGTAAAACCCACTTCTAAAAAATGCCTATTACACAGATATGACATGGGTATAGCACAGGTATGACATTTTTAAATATGTCATTAATTTTATAAGCGGAGTCTGCTTTCTTGTTTACATCAGAGGTTATAAACAGGACTAATTACATTCAATCTGCAGATTTATGTAACATTCTTCACCATTTGTTCAACTAATCAAAATCATATCCTTTACTCATTTGCAATAAAATCTAAATGAGTAATTTTAGTTGTTGGGATATGACGTTGATAATACACCAAAATAAAACAGACTATGAAAAAAATACTTTTCGCCTCTATCCTGGCTTTCTCCGTAATTTCCTGCAAAGAAAACAAATCACGGCAAGCTCCTATAGTAGAAAATGCAGTTGACAATGCTGAATCTTCAGTTTCAGGATCTATTAAGAAAAATGCCACATACTCACGTGGTGGAAACCTTGTTAATGAAATCTATGAGGAACTTATAAAAAATGATAAATCCTTACAGGAACTGGACAACAGAATAGAAAACATTCAAAAAGAAACCGAAACCGCTATTTCGGAATATGATGATATTATCGGAAAATCAGAAATATATTATAATGATGCTACTACATTATCTAGCTCTGTAACCGATTCCATTACCAAAAAGCAGATTGAAGAAGAAATAAAGGCAAGCTCTAAAAAATATGATGTAAAAACACAAGCTATCAGAGATCTCATCGGCAAAATAAAGGCGAATAAAGCAGTGCTTTATGATCAATATATTGTATTCAAAATCAGAAATACTCTTCCTGAAATTGAAAAATATCAAAATGCTCATCCTTTGAAAACGGACAGCCTTAACCAATTTATCAATAAGCAGAATCAACTGCTGGGAGAATTGAAAAAATTAAAATAAACACCATTACACCTCATGAAATATACTACAAAATGGCTCACTGATAAAGCCCGCGTTAAAGAACTGGTAGACTTTTTTATTACCCATAAAACAGATTCTTATATTTCCCATGGCGAAATGATGTCCGGCAGAGCTATTGATTCCCATCACTGGAATCCGGATCTTGAACTGATTCTTACCGAGCAGCTGATTACTGATTTTAATTCTGATGGCAGCTCCAAGCTGAATATTTTAATTGCAGAAAATGAAAATGGGGAAATTGTTGGAATGATGGTTTTCAATGTGATCAACAGCCCTTTTAAAAAGTATGCAATTCTGGAGGATATGCTGCTGGATCAGTCTGTAAGAGGTCAGTCACTTGGAAGTAAGCTTTTGGAGAAAGCTATTCATGAATCTAAAGACTGGAATATCAGCTTTATCCTATTGGAAAGTGGGGTCAACAATCATGGAGCTCACAACTTTTTTAGTAAGTATGGTTTTAAAAAGGTATCGGAAAGCTATATTTTAACAATATAAATTTAAATATGCAGAATCAAATTTTAAAGGTAAAATCCTCGCCTTAAAAACTGCATAACATCAAGAGTCTCAATCATCCAACAAAAAACTTATGAACACCATTTCAATCATCGGGGCCGGAATCGGAGGGTTAACTCTCGGAAATGTACTGAAACAGCATCAGTATGATTTCACGATCTATGAATCCGCTTCCGAAATAAAACCTGTAGGAGCCGGGATTATGATGGCGGTAAATGCGATGCAGGTCTTTGATCAACTGGGTTTAAAGGAAAAAATTGAAAAAGCAGGTAATAAAATTCACAGAATTGTTATTGCCAATGAATCGTTACAAACTATCTCCAAGACAGAAATTCTGGAACTTGAAACTCAATACAATTCATGCAATGTTGCAATTCACCGGGCTGAGCTCCAGAAGATTTTAGCTGAAAACCTTCCTTCCGATTCCATTAAACTGAATCATTCTCTACAAAAAATTGAAAAAAAGGGAAACTATATTTTAGATTTTGAAAACGGAAATCAATTTGAAAGTCAGATTGTTTTTGGAGCTGACGGCATAAAATCCCCTATCCGAAACCAGATTCTAAAAACCGGAATGATCCGTAATTCAGGGCAAAAATGCTGGCGTGGTCTTTTAGATTTCGATCTGCCTGAGAAACATCATCAGGAGGCCTTTGAAATGTGGGGAAAAGGAAAACGTTTTGGATTTGTAAAAATTTCTGATAAAAAAGTATACTGGTATGCCTGCGTGAATGAAAAAAGCTTTGGGAAATATACTGAAATCGCAGAGATTTTTAATGATTTTGATTCTTTGGTATTACAACTTATCGAAGCTACCGCAGACGAAAATATTATTTGTAACACAATTTCTGACCTCTCACCTATTCCCAAATGGTATTCTGAAAATTTATGTCTGATTGGAGATGCTGCTCATGCCACAACTCCCAATATGGGACAAGGTGCCTGCCAGGCAATTGAAGATGCTTATATCATTGGAAAACTGCTGGAAAAAAATCAGGATTTCAATGCGGTTTTTGAAGCATTTCAAAGCATCAGAAGAAAAAAAGTAGATTATATTGTCAACACAAGCCGAACCATAGGAAAAGTTTCTCAATGGGAAAGAGGAAATTCAATACGTAATTTTCTGATGGATATGATTCCGGAAAGCATCAATCAAAAAATGGCTAAAAAGATTATACAACTGGAAATGTAGAAGTCCGGTTTAAGAAAAATTTAAAAAATTATATTCGATTTATTAATAACAACTAAAATTAAAAACATGAAAAAAATCTTTTACGTATTGCTCTTATTCATAGGAGTACATACAGCACAAGCACAGGAGGTCCCGGTACTGGACAGAGGATTATTTTTTGGAAATCCGGAAATTTCCGGAGGACAGTTGAGCCCGGATGGAAAATGGATTTCCTTTACAAAAGAATATGGCGGTATCATGAATATATGGGTAAAAAAAATTGATGAACCTTTTGAAAAAGCCCGTCCACTCACGGATAGCAAACGCCCGATGAACGGATATTTCTGGTCAGAAGACGGAAAGTATATTCTTTATGTAAAAGATGGTAACGGGGATGAAAACATGAATATTTTCGCCGTAGATCCTATGGCAAAAGTTACCACCGGAGTTCCGGAATCCAGGAATATAACACCTCTTAAAGATGTTACAGCACAGATCTATATGGTGAGCAGAAAAGATCCTGATTTATTGATGATTGGATTAAATAACCGTGATAAAGCATGGCATGATTTATATTCATTGAAAATTTCTACAGGTGAGCTGAAAAAGATTTATGAAAATACAGACCGTATCACAAGCTATGAATTTGACTGGGATGAAAAATTGAGAGTCCTTTCCAAAACGGATGATAAAGGAACTACCCAGTTTTTTTATAAAGAAGGCGATAAACTGACTCCTATTTATGAGACTTTGGTAACAGAAAGTGCCTATATCTCAAACTGGAATGAAGATAATTCTAAATTCTATCTGGTAACCAACAAAGGGAATCTTGATAAATCTACCTTATTCCTGATGGATCCGAAAACCAAACAGATTACAAAAATAGAAAGTGACCCTAAAGATAAAGTAGATTTTGGAGGGCTGTTTCTGGACAGAAATACCAGAAAGATGATCTACACCTCTTACACCGGAGACAAAACAGAATACTACTGGAAAGACAAAACATGGGAGGACAATTATAAATTTCTGCAAAGTAAATTTCCTGGAAGAGAAGTTAATTTTTCAAGCTCTACCAAGGATTATTCTAAATTCTTAGTTGCTGTTGGAGGGGATAAATATGCTTCTGAAGCGTATTTTTTTGATGCAAAAACAAAACAGCTGATTTTCCAGTATACCCCAAGAACAGAATTAAAAAAGGTTGAAAAGTATCTGGCTGCAATGACTCCTATTTCTTATAAAAGCAGTGACGGACTTGAAATTCCGGCATATCTGACTCTACCTGTAGGTTCATCAGGCAAAAATGTTCCTGTCGTTGTTCTTGTTCATGGAGGTCCGAAGGGTCCAAGGGATTATTGGGGGTACAATTCAACGGTACAGTTTTTAGCCAACAGAGGATATGCAGTATTACAGCCTAACTTCAGAGCGAGTGGTGGTTATGGTAAAAAGTTCCAGAATGGCGGAGATCTTCAGTGGGGAAAACTGATGCAGGACGATATCACATGGGGTGTAAAATACCTGATTGATAAGGGAATTGCAGACAAAAACAAAGTAGTGATCATGGGAGGAAGCTATGGTGGATATGCAACACTGGCAGGTTTAGCCTTCACTCCGGATGTATATGCTGCGGGAGTAGATATTGTAGGACCAAGCAACCTCTTTACTTTATTGGATTCTGTACCTGCTTACTGGGAAGCGGCACGTGCTTTCCTGTACGGAATGGTAGGTGATCCTAAAACCGAAGAAGGTAAAAAACGTATGCATGATGCCAGCCCTTTATTCAGTGTGGATAAAATCAACAAGCCATTATTGATTGTTCAGGGAGCTAATGATCCAAGAGTGAAGCAGGCTGAAGCAGATCAGATTGTCATTGCGCTTCGTGATAAGGGTAAAAAGGTAAATTACATTCTTGCTGATGATGAAGGCCATGGATTCCGTAAGCCGGTTAACAGCATGGCAATGTATGCTGAAACGGAGAAATTCCTTGCTGAAGTAATCGGAGGTAGATATCAGAAAGAAATGCCTGAAAATGTGGCAAAACGTCTGAAGGAAATGACCGTTGATATTTCAAAGGTGACTTACACACCCAAAAGCGAAAAAACTGCAGGAGCTTCTAAATAAAGCTGCTGTATAAATAAAACAAAGCCATCTCATTTTTACGAGATGGCTTTTATTTTTTAAGTCCTTATCTTTCATTTTCAACCTGCATTTGCTCTACCCAACGGACCATTTCTTCTATCTGTTTTTCGGAAAGTTTAGCTTCCGGATGAAGATAAGTATAAGAGGTAAGCGGCATTTTCTTCTGTTGTATCTGATGAGCAATAGATTCTAATTTATTGGCCTGTTTACGGCGGCTGTAACTACCCCATTCATTAAAATTCAATTCTTCTTTTCCTTTTTTAATATGTTTTTCAAGATAATAACTTAAAGGCTGTATATAGGAATAAAACGGATAATGAGTAGAATTGCTATGACAATCATAACAGGAATTTGTAAGAACAGATTGCACATTCTCAGGAAGTTTGTACACCTTTGAAATATCTGTTGAAGGAACCTGCCCGTAATCAATATTACGGGCAGGCTGAATGATCTGAATAAGTAAAAAAATTAGAACAAACCCTAACAATATGTTTTTCATGTGCCGGTTCATCACTTTTTACAATTTTAAAATACTTTTTTTATAGATCCACAGTTGATCATTTTTTGCCCTTCATACGGATTGATGATCTCTTCCGACTCACTGATCCAGGTTCCTCCTTTTCCATTATTGTACATTGGACAAAAGTCCTGGTATAATTTTAATCCGTCGGTTCCTTTTTCTTTGATTAAATCGGCAATATCATTACTCAGGGACAGCAGATGTTCCCTCTGATGGGCTATATCGTCAGATTTTTCACCTATATGTTCTGCATTCTCTGCTGCACTTTCCAAAATATCTTTTACTTCAGAATTTAGCTTACTTCCATCCTGTTTTTTTAAGATAGAATACAGTTTTTTAGCTTCTAATGAGGCTGTTTTAGAATCATCCTTTGTTAAAGCATTTTTTAAAGGCAGATACCCCTCCACAATTTGCTTTATTGAAAATACTGAAGAAACTGTTGATTTTTTTATATCTTTTTCAGAATCATTCTCTGCTTTTAGTGGTACAGCTTCTACAGACTGCTCTTCCTGCGTTTTAAGATCAGTTTCTGCTGTCTTTTTTGAGGAACTGTTTTTATTACACGAGTATAAAAGAACTCCTATTAAAAGAACGGTTAATATGTTTTTCATTTTTTTTTAATTAATTTTATAAAATTCTATTGTGTATCAGTAGGTTAAAGTAACACCTGCACCCCAGCCCATTTCATTATCATAGTTTCCGGAAACGGATAACCATTTTTGAAGAATATATCTCATTCCTGTTGAGAATTCCCCATCAGAATTGACACTGAAATTTCCTCTCAGTCTTCTGGAAAGTGGAATATCCTCACGGCTCAGCTCCAATAATACTTTTCCGTTTTGGTCCACACTTGCATCAGCGGTAATCAACATGGGAAGTACATACTGCATACCTATCATGAATGCAAATTTGTTTTTGGAAGCTTTCTGCTGTCCGAACCAGGTTTTTTTACCATGAAAATCCATACCCATATCCTCTGTCATCTGTCTTTCCATGATCTCATGATTTTTTTGAACTCTGACTCCTGCATAAGGAAGCGCCCATTGGAATTTTCCTAAGAAGCGTCCTACTTTTGCACTTCCTTCAAAATGATCAAAATTCCAGTTGGAATGAAACTCGTTAAGGTTTGCCCATCTCGGTCCGAACATTGTCATTGTTTCTGCATGAATTTTATTGCTTGCTATATCCAGCATCGCCATAGAACTGGTCATTGTATTATCCTGTATAAAATTTTTCCAGGCTAATTTTCTGTTCGGAAGCTGTGGATTCGGTTTTGAATTTTCATAACTGAAAACTCTTCCCATTCCTGCCATCATATGATATAAAATATGACAGTGGAAAAACCAGTCTCCATCCTGATTGGCAGCAAACTCTATTGTTACGGTTTCCATCGGCATGATATCTACCACATTTTTCAATGGAGAATACTCTCCTTTTGAATTGATTAATCTGAAATCATGCCCGTGAAGGTGCATCGGGTGGCGCATCATAGAATTATTATACATTTTAATTCTAAGAATTTCTCCCTTTTTTATCAGTATTTTATCTGTTTCTGTAACAGTTTTGTTGTCCAGCGTCCACAGATAATGGTTCATATTTCCTTCCAGTATAAATTTCATTTCACGAATGGTATCCGTAGGAAGAATGGTTTTTTCAGGAGATTTTAAAATATTGTAAGACAATCTCTTGATTGTTTTTTCTTCCTTCATCTCCATTTCTGAGTGTTGAGAGTGATCTTCTTTTTTATCTTCCTTTGTCTTCATTCCCATCATTTCATTGATATGTTTCGCTGTAGTTTTTCTTTGATTTTCAGATAATTCCGGGTACATCACTTCATTCATATCCATCATCTGATTTCCCATCGTCATATTCATCGGTTTCATATTTCCGCTCATCTCCATCATTCCGTTCATCATTTTCATTCCTTCAAAAAGCATCAGCCTTGGAAGATTGGGTGCTTCAATTTTTTCACCTGAACCCAGCCAAAGGGAAGCATGTCCTATTCTATCTTCAGAAGTCGCTCTGAATTCAAAGCTTTTATTCTCAGGAATGGTAACTTCAATGTCATACGTTTCGGAAACCCCAACAATCAGACGGTCAACTTCTACCGGGACAACATCATTACCGTCATTTCCAACTACTTTTATCTTTCCTCCACCATAATTCAGCCAGAAATAGGTGGATGAACCTCCATTGGCGACTCTCAATCTTACTTTATCACCAGCTTTTAGATTAGAATAATCAGAACTGGGAGTACCATTAATCAGAAATTTATCATAATAGACATCACTTACATCCATGGCTTCCATTCTTTTCCATTCATTCAATGCTTTTGTCCCGAAGTTTCCGGACTTGATGGCTTCCCAATAACTCTGTACTGCATTTTTCTTTACCGCATACCAGTCTGTATTGGCCATATGAAGTCGTCTTGCAATCTGCATGGGATCATCATCACTCCAATCGCCCAGCAAAACAGGAATTTCCGCATTGTATTCTGTTTTAGGCTCACCTTCTCTTTTAT
The DNA here is from genome assembly GCF_052044565.1 of Chryseobacterium sp. 22543. Lineage (NCBI taxonomy): Bacteria > Pseudomonadati > Bacteroidota > Flavobacteriia > Flavobacteriales > Weeksellaceae > Chryseobacterium > Chryseobacterium sp. 22543. The sequence continues at coordinate 360,749 of NZ_JBQENH010000003.1, read as the reverse complement.
TGAAAACCAGTATTCCATTCATTCCTATCTGCTCCTGAAGGGCTTCATGGGAATGATACCAATACGTTCCGTTTTGGGAAACTCTGAATTTGTATAAGTGGGTTTCTCCCGGTGTCACAGGTTTTGTAGTAAGATAGGGAACTCCATCATGCTCATTGGGCAGAATTACTCCATGCCAGTGCAATCCTGTATTTTCTTTAAGCATATTGTGCAGGTAAATCTCGGCAGTATCTCCTTCTGTAAAATATAAAGTAGGAGCCTGAAGTTTCCCGTTGATCGCAATAGCTCTCCTGCTTTTTCCAGTGAAATTGACAATGGTATCTTTTACATACAGATCATAACGAACTGTTTTCCCACCAAAAGTAATTCTTCCGTTTTCAGAATTACGTTTTAAAATAGATTTCTCCTCTTTCGGATTTTCTGCCTTTACATGAGAATGATCTTCCTTTTCAACCAGATCCATCCCACATTTAGGACATTTTCCCGGCTTATCGGAAACTACTTCAGGATGCATCGGACAGGTATAAGTAGTTTGAGCTTGAGTTAAAACCTGGGTTTTAGCTGGTGATAGAGCTTTTTTCTCTGGCTGAACAGAAGGCTTTATTACTTTTGCTTTCTCAACCTTATTGGTTTCCTTTGTTTTACTTGCCTTTTTAAGGTCTCCATTTCTCTCAACTTTTACCTTATTTATTTTTGTTTCTGCAGGCTTTGTCTTCGTTTCTGTTTTAAGTATAGGTTTCGCATAAGGCTTTACAACGACCGTCTTTTTAACCAGAGTCATTCCGCATTTCGGGCAGTCTCCAGGTTTTGAGGACACCACTTCAGGGTGCATCGGACAGGTATAATATGTTTTTGTAGTTTGTGCGAAAGTAAAAACAGAGAATAAAAGCACCAGAAACATTATCAGTTTTTTCATAATATTTCAAAGTTTTAGAAGCTGCACAACTTAAAGTTAATTATAACTTAAGATATACAACTTATTATTTTAAAGAATAATAGACTAATTATTTAATCTCTGACTTTACACTTCCGCATGAAAGCATAGACTTCCCGTAGTATGGATTAAGGATCTGTTTTTCGTCGCTCAGCCAGCTTCCGTCAGCCATTGGGCAATATTGTACATAGACTGGTTTTTCAGAAAGTTTGAACTGCTTGGTCAAAGCGATCATATTATCTGAAAGATTGAAAAAAGTTTCTCTTTGGGCAGCAACGTTTCTTGCTTCAGAAATAGCAGACGCATCTTTTCTCAGAACATTCAGGTTACCTTCTGAAACCATTTTATAATCAATGGTTGAAGCTGTTTTAATGAATTCTGTTGCGGCTTTTAATGTTTTGTCAGCATCATCTGAAGCTAACGCTGATTTGATTGCGATATAGTTCTGATACAGCTTAGAAACCTGAGCATCCTTTTTAGATTGTGCTGATAATGAAATGATTGAGAATAAAGATAAGGCTGCTGTGATGATATATTTTTTCATTGTTTTAAATTTTAGAATTAATTTTTAATAAAGAATAATGGTGACGCATCAGAAATATGCGTCAGAACATGTCGCCAGTAGCTGTATACGGTAATGATACAGAAAACGACAGACGGATTCTAAATTCTAAAATTACAATGATTGATGTAGATAGGAACCGGCCGGTATTCTGGTGGTCCATTAATCTGAATTTGAGTATACTTGGTTACTGAAAAAGACTTGTCAACAACAGCAAACTGATGTTTCACCGGGACTTCTGAAATTGAACTTAAAAAATCGATGTTCAGAAGATCAGACTTCTGGGAATCATCTACTTTTACTACTTTGATCTCTGTTTTGCAGCATCCTTTTTTGTCTTTAACACCGCATTTAGCACAGATACCATCAGTTTTCTGGCTTACAGAAACAAATTCCTTCATGCAATAATGAATGCTAAAAGCTGCCCCGGAAGAAAATCCGAAGTAGAAAATAGAAAACAATATGGCAAGAATCTTTTTCATTGATAAGACAAAATTAAAAATATCTTTGAGACCATTGTTATAAAATTTGGTAATGTTGTTATAAAATTCGGGTAAAATAAAAAGCTTCCGAATTTTTCCGAAAGCTTTTATTTATTTTTTGAGAGATTAAAGTCAACCTCAACCTCTAATTTTTACAGTTTGAATTCCAGTTTCACATTGAAGAAACGTCCTGTAAGACGTACTGGAACCGGATACATATAATTGCTGTTATAATCGGTGATCCATTGGTTCGCTACCGTGTTGTTGATGTTGAATGCGTTGAAAACCTGAACTCCTAATGTCAGTTCTTCAAAATTACCCCAGAAACCAGATCTCTTATTCTTTTCTTTCGGATCGATAAATACTTTTGTCAATCCTAAGTCTACTCTTTTATAGGCAGGAAGAGTCTGCTGATAATTATAAGCAGAACCAAAATCCGGCTGCCCGTTACTGTTGAATAGTACAGGAGCTCCTGTAGGCAATCCCATAGCATAGACCAAAGTAAGATTCACGCGCATAGACGGAAAGCTTGGCATATAATCCTGATAGAACATGGCAAATCTCAATCTCTGATCTGTAGGTCTCGGAATATCTCCCCTTCCATCAATATTTTCATATACTCTGGCATAACTTGCAGACAGCCAAGAATCTACACCAGGCACAAATTCTCCGAATAATCTGGTATCAATACCATACGCATATCCTTTGGAATTATTCTGCCCGGAATAACGGATCCTCACATTATCCATATAATACGGAATCAGATTATCCATTTTCTTATAGTAAAGCTCTGTTGTAAGCTTAAATGGTCTGTCATACATCTGGAACTCATAATCGTTGGCAAGAATTACCTGGATAGAGCGCTGTGACTTTATATTAGAATTAAAATTACCGTCTAAATCTTTAATTTCTTTATAGAAAGGAGACTGATAATAGATCCCTCCTGAAATTTTGAACAACATATCACTGTCCCAATCAGGCTTTATCGCAAACTGGACTCTTGGAGAGAATATTGTTTCTTTATTGAAACTCCAGTTGGCAACACGTACTCCGGCATTTACAAACACTTTGCTCGCTCCCCAGTAGAATTTCTGCGAATACTGTGCATAGGCTGAAAGTCTTGTAGGTTCAATATTGTTTTGTCCGGCAATATAATAAGCAAGCTTAAGATCTCCTGTAGTTCCGGTTCTGGGATCAATAATTTCCGGTCTTGGAATACTATATCCTGCGGAATCTACCAATTTCCATTCGTTGGTAAAATCTTTCAGGTTTTCTTTCTCATATTTAAATCCAACTTCAAAGTCGGTATTTACATTAGGAGAAAATTTGGCTCTGAACTGTGTTCCGTATGTTCTTACAAATAAATCATTCCTTGCATGTTCTATCTGTCCGCCAACATCGAAAGATGTCACAGGCTGCTGTGTTACCGGATCAAATGTCTGAAGCTCATATGCTGACTGTATTGTATAATATTCTCTTTCTCTGTTCTGATAGGCAAAGGCATCCAAAGTAAGCTTCCATTTGTCGGTCGGCTTATAATTCATGGAGAATGTACCCATCATATTTTTATACTGGTCATTTTCTTTACCAGCATATCCTATATTTACTGTAATAGGCTGTTGAAGGCTTCCGAAAGTAACACTTTTTGCTTTAGGAATCATTTCGTAATCATTCTTGGAATAATATCCGATGAATGACACAGAGAATTTATCACTGACATGATAATTCAGATAAGACTGGAAATCCCAATACGTAGGGTTAAAGTCTGTATCTTCCTTCAAGGTATTAAGAACAAGATTGGTATTTCTGTATCGTCCGGAAAATAAAGCTGTAAATTTTTTATTTTTTGAAGCCAGCCCTGTTGTCAGCCTGCCTCCTATTAAACTAGCCTCTCCTGAAACTTCAAATTTTTCAGGTTCACGATAATAGATATTCAAAGCGGAAGACATTTTATCACCATACTTGGCTTCAAATCCTCCTGCAGAGAAATTCACTGCAGAAACCATATCCGGATTGATGATACTCATCCCTTCCTGTTGTGAGTTTCTGATCAGGAAAGGTCTGTAGATCTCAATATCATTGATGTAGATAAGATTTTCATCATAGTTTCCACCACGAACCATATATTGGGAAGACAGCTCGGTATTGGAGTTTACGGAAGGAAGTGTCTTAAGCAATCCTTCAATTCCACCGTTGATAGAAGCTATAGATTTTGCTTCTTTTGCTGAAATTCTCACATTGGTAAGGTCGTTGGTTCTTCCTGTTGTTTTTTTCTGGAAGACAACTTCCTCTATATCGGTCACTTTAGTGGTCGCTGTATCCTTTTTTCTGTGTTGTGAGAAAATCAGAAACGGGACCATAAGGCTTAGCGGTAAAACTAGTTTTTTCAAAAGAAATGTTTTAGAATTTCTAAAATTAATGTTTTTTTAACAATTACAAAATTGATTCTCTAATTCTTGTTAGTTTTTGTAACAAATCTTCTAATAAATCTAATCTTAACATGTTGGCACCATCAGACAATGCTGTTTCCGGTGTAGGGTGTGTTTCTATGAAAATTCCGTCTGCTCCTACTGCAATTCCTGCTTTGGCAACGGTTTCAATAAGGTCCGGTCTTCCACCTGTAACCCCTGAGTTCTGGTTAGGCTGCTGCAGAGAGTGTGTAACATCTAAAATAACAGGAGCATATTCTCTCATCGTTGGAATTCCTCTGTAATCCACGATAAGGTCTGTATATCCGAAAGAATTTCCTCTTTCAATGATCGCTACTTTCTGGTTATCAGAATCTGTTACTTTCTGAACAGCAAACTTCATGGCTTCCGGTGAAAGGAACTGTCCTTTTTTCAGGGTAACACATTTTCCTGTTTTCGCTGCTGCGATTAATAAATCAGTCTGACGAACAAGAAATGCGGGAATCTGCAGAACATCTACATACTGTGCTGCCAGAGCTGCGTGTTCATTTTCATGAATATCTGTTGTCGTAGGAATGTTAAATGTCTCTCCTACTTTTTTTAGAATTTCCAGTGATTTTTCCTCTCCAATAGTTGTGAAAGAATCTACACGGCTTCTGTTGGCCTTTTTGAAGCTTCCTTTAAAAATATAAGGAATATTATATTTATCCGTGATATTGATTACTTTTTCAGCAATTCTTAGTGCCATATCTTCCCCCTCAATAATACAAGGTCCGGCAATAAGGAAAAAGTTCTTTGAATCTTTGTGCGAAATATTATCTAAATACTGAATCATTTTATTGTAATTAAAAAGTTCAGTAAAAATACTGAGAAAGTTTCACAAATGGAAATTATTTGGTACTAAGAGTAATTAAAGATATCCTGCATCAATGCTGCAAAGAAAACTGTAATCAAAAATGAAGCAAGGAAAAAAGCAATGATATAAAAAGGATATTTATTGATTTTAAACACTTTCCTTAATAATAAATGTATTCCAAAAAGCAAAGTATAATACCCGGTGAGTGTAATGAAACCTTCCAATACACTTGCTGAATAATTAAGTGAAACCACTAACGAAATAATAGAAATAAGGATAAAGAAAAGGATAAAAAGCTTAAAAATCTTTGAGGGATTCTTAAAAACGTAATAATAGAAATTAGCAATTGCGAACATCACTATTAGATAAATCAACAACCCAGGCATCAGAACTTTTTCAAAACCTTCTCAAACGTATTCACATTTCTGCTGGTAAACTGATCTTTAAGGCTTTTTTTGCCCAGCACCTTTCCAAAAGTAGAATCCAAAGTATTGCCTTTCGGAACCTGCCAGTAAAATATATCATTGCCAATTTCTGCCTTTTCATTTTCAACCTGAGCAGCTTTTTGAAATTCTTCCATCAGAACTTTTTCAATCCCTGGAATACCAACAAAGCCGTAAATATGAAGTTCTTCATTCTTTTCAAAAGGGATACTTTTCCAGAAAACCTCAGTCTCTTCCTGAGATTTTACAAACAAAAATGCTTCATAAGAAAAGTAATCTGACATTGCCTTTTCCAGAATCACCTTTAAATCCTGAGTATTTTTATCCGAAGAAAAAACAATATTTCCTGAAGCCAATATTGAAACCACATCAGTCATTCCGGCATCTTTAAAGACCTTGCAGACATCAGCCATTTTCATATTGGTTCCTTTTACGTTGACACCACGGAGAAAAGCACAGTATTTCATTTTTTCAGGGATTAGGGATTAGATCATAGGTTGCAGGGTTTGGAGCTAAGGGAGTTCCTTATTTTTTAAATCTTTAAATGCTTAAATATTTTAATCAACTCTAATGTACAAATTATAGTCTGTACCGGAAGGTTTCAGGTTGTAAATTTTCTCTAAAATTTTATTGTCACTTCTCAGATGATCTTTCACTCTGAATTCTTTCAGAAGTTTATAATGAGTTTTATAGTACTCTGAATTTGTATTGTTCCCGTCATATAGATTTTGGTAAGAAAGAAGGTATTTCGGTTTTCTTGTCTTTACCGTATTGATCCAGTAATTTACTTTGTCTTTTTTAATTTCTGACTGAATCTGCTTATCTACCAATCCAACCTCATCAATCGTTTTTAATCCTGAAAAATAAGGTACATAACCAGCAGGTTCCAATAGTATCCACTGGTTTTTATCCTTTTCATATTGATTTAAAAAGGTACCAATCGTTCTGCGGTAGTTCCACTCTCCGTTTCCGGTTGCAATACAGTGAACAGTCTGGAAAACAAGCATCGGAAAAATATAAAATACAACAAGTAATGACAGCCATAAATTTCTCTTTTCTTTCTGTTCCAGTACAAAAATAAGAATAGGAACGAAAAGCAAAAGCTGAGGCACCCAGTAATACCAGTCGAACAAGCTTTTCTGAGAAATAAAAATAATCTGTTTTACCCATCCGAAAATGAAGATCATCCATAAGAAGTAGTTTCTCTTTTCTCTTTGTCTGATCAGATAAATGAAGCAAAGAAGTTCAAAAATCAATATTACAACTGTCATAGGATTGAAATCTCCGGGAACTTTCAGCATTCCCCAGAAGTTTCCGAAGCTCTTAAAAAAGTAGCCGATATGCTGCTGGATCGTAAAGTTCTCGCTATAAAGAAGTTTTTTTGCTGTAATGGTATTATTAACCAATTCGCCAAAGTAAAACCAGTTGAAAGCAACCGTGGATAAAACACCCAGAATTCCGCCAAAAATATAGTTCCATCTGATTTTTCTGTTCCAGCATAGATCTACGAGAAATACAATTCCCAGGAATATCACAGTATCAATTCTTGTAAACATAATTAACACTGGAAGAAGTGTCAGCATCCATTTTTTTCCTTTATGGAAACCATAATACAACAATGACATCTCAAGGAAAAACAAGATTCCATACTCCATTCCGAGAATTGAAATTTTAATGGCTGGAGGTAAAATGCCGATCAAAAATATAAAGACTGCCTTATGCCATGGGTTTTTAAGAACCAAATGGGAAAGAAGCAACGTTCCTATCGTAAACAGTATAGAATTGAATATTAAAAGAGGTTCAATAAAGTTTTCTTTTCCAAAAACAAGATTGAAAAGGTAAGATACAAAAACATAAAAATGGGTAGTAGATGCAGAAATTTTGGCATCACCATTGAAACCGATTACTCCGTAATCCAGTAAATTCTGAGCCACTCTCCAGGTAATAAACGCATCCTCCTGGATATAATGTGTCAGTAAAAAAAGAAGTTTAAAAGCAACTGTAGCAATTACGGCATAGATAGGGAATCTGCTATTTTCTGTTTCAGCCATTATGTATTTTTAGTTTCACAAATATAATCTTAATATTCAGGAATCCCAATAATAAAAAACGGGACCGAAGTCCCGTTTTAAAGTATGTTATTTAGTTGCTTTGATAATTGCTGTCGTTATCTGATTTTCTTTTTCTTTTGAATACGTAGAATCATATGGTTCCATCACATCAAATAAGTACTGATAGAATGGCGTGATCTGCTGAACATTTTCAGACTCTTTCATCGCCTTTTCTTTGCCCATTTCCTGAAGATCTTTGACAAATACATTGAACTTCTTGTCAATAGGCTCTATAGATTTTACCAGATAAGCATATGCTTTTTCTTTCTGCCCGATCTTCGTGTAAGCATCCGTTACAGCAGCTACTACAAGAGAATATTCCATAGGTTTTGTTCTCATTTGTCTTCTCAGGTAGCTTTGATCTGCTTTGGAAAGGCTTAAATAATAATCGTATTCTTCAAAGATTCCTTTTTTAAGAACCTCAGCAAGTTGAAGACCTTTCTGCTCCTGTCCTGCAATAATATATCCTGATACAATTGAGCTTAATGAACGAGGGTCGTTATATTTCTCAGCAGGAATTTCTTTTGCTGCAAGATCCAGAATTTCTAATGCTTTAGCTTTCTGTCCGTTTAATGCAAGTGCAGCAGCAGCTCTGCTCGCCGACATTCTATAGCTGATAATATTGGAAGTCGCTGTTTCATCAAAGTGAGCATTTAAGTTTTTGAAGTTCCCCCATCTGAAGCTTTTCACCACGTTATAAAGAGAATTAGCATCTACTCTTCCCATGTCTCCATCAGCTGTAGGAGGTGTTTGGATGGGAATTAATCTGTAGCTGAATCCGTCAAACTGAAGGTAATCGTTCAGATAGAAAATATTCTCACTGTCATAGATACCTCCTGATGAGAAGTTGATTGGACGTTTCCAATCGAAGTTTGCCAAAAGATCCATCAAAATAAGGTTGTTCTTATATAATGTATTTCCTTTGTAAGTAATCATGATCTGATTCGCAACATTTGGAAGATCTTCTTTGTTGATGATTCCTGCTTTTAAAGCATTTTCTTTATTTACCGGAAGAATGAATTTATTTACCGGAAGAATATTATACTTTTCAAATTTCTCTTCCCCAAAATACATTTTCAACAATTCGTCTTTCTCAGGAGATTTGAATTTAATGAAATTGATTGCTTCTTTCAATGTTAAAGAATCCTGAGTAAGATACTTTCTGAAAGACTGGAATTCTGTCTCAGGAGCTCCCTGCTCTTTCAACATAGAGAAAACACCTTCCCAATCTTCTTTCTTCATCATATAGATCTGGTCATTTACACCGTCTCTGTAATCTTCGTGGGTCAGCTGGCTAGGGATTCCCATAGCGTTATAAGTTCTTCTTTTTATCTGATCAAGGTTCCATGGAGTTGAAGCAAGGGTAAAGTTCACTACCTTCACATCATCTCTGAATCTTTCTGTTTCCTGGATCGCCCAAACCGGATAAGTATCGTTATCTCCGTAAACGAAAAGAATATCGTTTTTCGGTAATGATTTTAAAACTGAATACGCGTAATCATACGCTGTATATCTGTTGCTTCTGTCATGAACATTGTAGTTCTGGAAGCCCATCATGAAAGGTACACCTAATAAAACCACTCCTAAAGCAATATTAGCTCCGTTTGATTTTATTTTAGACTGCAGGAACCATAGAATTGCTCCTGCTCCCATACCAATCCATATTGCAAATGCGTAGAATGAACCTACCATTGCATAATCTCTTTCTCTCGGTTCAAAAGGTTTTACTCCTGTATAGAAAACAATCCCGACACTTGTTAAAATAAATAAAGATAACAGTGCATAGAATCTTCCGAAGTCTCTGTTTAATTGGAAAAAGAATCCAATAAGACCTAAAATTAACGGAAGGAAGAAGAATTTTACCGTACTTTCATTTTTGAATTTAGCAGGCATTTTATCCTGGTTTCCTACAGTTACATTATCTATAAAAGGAATTCCTGAAATCCAGTTTCCTTTTGTGCTTTCCATGTTTCCTTCAAGATCATTCTGTCTTCCTACATAGTTCCACATCAGGTATCTTACAAAGTAATATCCATTTTGAAAAGAAATAAAATACTCCATATTCTGAAGGAATGAAGGCTTCTGAACATTGATAAGGTTATAAGGTTTTACTTTCAGATAATCTGCAGCAGTAATTGACTTGTCTTCATATTTTGCTCTCAGCTCGTCAAAGATCTGCTTGGCCTGTGGATTATCTGCCACATCTTCATTAGTATAATTAAATGTAAAATCAGGCGCACCATACATTGAAATATAGTTAGCCATTACATCCTTATCCTCATTAAACATTCTCGGCATTAAGCTTACCTGAGATTTATTGAAGACATAATTGAAACGGTCTCCGGTCTTTCTGTACGTTCCGGTTTTTTCATCTTTTTCGTAGATCTCTCCGGTTTTTTGTGTCTTAAAGCTTCCGTCTTCGTTTTTCTCAATTCCGTTAGCATCAAGGAATGCTGTATAGTTTTGTCCGTAGATTGTAGGCCAGTCACCATACTGCTCTCTGTTATAATAATCCAGCATACCAATTGCAGTATCCGGATCATTAAGGTTCATCGGTGGATTAGCATTGGCTCTGATAGGAATAACCATCCAGCAAGAGAATCCGATCATCATGAAAACCACAGATAAAGCTGCAGTCTGGTAGATGTTTTTCTTTGCTTTCTTTGCATATTTGATTAAGAAATAGCAAATCGCTACCATTAAAACAAAAGCGGCAATCGTTCCTGAGTGGAAAGGTAGTCCAAGACCATTCACAAAGAAAATCTCAAGTCTTCCGAACATTGTCATAATCAAAGGGAAGATAATTTTGAAAACAATAATCAAAATCCCCAATGTAATAAGGTTTGCCCAGATAAAATTTTTCCAGGTAAACTTGTAGTTTCTTGCATAATATACCAGACATACTGCAGGAATTGCCAGCATACCCATCATATGCACCCCTACAGAAAGTCCTAAAACGAAGAAAATAAGAATAATCCATCTTTCACTGTCTCCCGCTTTGTACTCATTTTCCCATTTAGTGATCAACCAGACCAAAAGCGCGATAAACATAGAAGCCATAGAGTAAACCTCTCCCTCTACTGCTGAGAACCAGAATGTATCTGAAAAGGTAAAGCAAAGTGCTCCTACCGCTCCGGCAAATAAAATAGAGATTTCCTGATGTTTTGTAATTTCTTCAAAATCTTTGTTCAGAAGTCTTCTCACAAAATGTGTGATCGTCCAGAACAAAAATAAAATAGTCAGCGCACTGAACAATGCAGACATCGCGTTGATCACGATAGAATAATTTTCGCCCTTCCCTAATGCAAAAATGGCTGCCACGGCACCCACTATCTGGAATAAAGCTGCTCCGGGAGCGTGCGTTACTTCAAGTTTTACTGCAGAAGAAATGTACTCGCCACAATCCCAAAAACTGAAATTGGGTTCTATGGTGGACAAGTACGTGAAAAACGCAATGACGAAAATCACCCATCCTGAAACGGTGTTCCATTGCCTAAAAGTCCAATTTTTCATAGTATTAAATCAATTATGCGAAAATAAGGCTTTTATCTTATTTTATGCGGGTTTTAACAAAATTTAAAAATTTTGGCGTAGTATTTGCGATTATAGACGTGTCAAAACTGTAAATAAGAAAATGACTTTTTACAAAACTATGCCCTAGAAACCAAACAAAAGTTTAGTAATTATTTATTTTTTTGTATTTTTGCAGTCAGATTTTTATTGAAAATAACAAATAATGAGTAATGTTTACGATAATATTCTTGGCCTAATAGGACATACTCCGATGGTGAAGCTAAATACTGTTACAAAAGATATTCCAGCAACCGTTTACGCCAAGTTAGAATCATATAATCCTGGACATTCCACCAAAGACCGAATCGCACTTCACATTATAGAGAACGCAGAGAAAAAAGGCCTTTTAAAAGAAGATTCTGTAGTTGTAGAAACTACATCAGGCAATACTGGGTTTTCTATTGCGATGGTATGTATCATTAAGGGATATAAGTGTATTCTTGCAGTAAGTGATAAAACAAAACCTGAGAAAATTGCTTATCTGAAAGCATTGGGTGCTACGGTGTATATATGCCCAGCCAATGTACCTGCAGATGATCCGAGATCATACTATGAAGTTGCTAAAAGAATTGCCCAGGAGACTCCTAATTCTATTTACATCAATCAATATTTTAACGAGCTTAATATTGATGCGCACTATCAGACGACGGGTCCAGAGATCTGGGAACAGACAGAAGGTAAGATCACTCACCTTTTTGCCTGTACAGGAACTGGTGGTACACTATCCGGTTCTGCCAAGTTTTTGAAGGAAAAAAATCCGGATATCAAGATCATTGGTGTGGATGCAGATGGTTCTATATTGAAGAGCTATCACGAGACAGGAGAAATCCATAAAGAAGATGTACATCCTTATCAGATTGAGGGAATGGGTAAAAACCTGATCCCTGCTGCCCTGCTTTTCGACAAGGTAGATGAGTTTGTAAGGGTAAATGATGAAATGTCCGCGTACAGAACCCGCGAAATTGCTTTGAAAGAAGCCATTATGGGAGGTTATACTACCGGAGCAGTAACGCAGGGTCTGATACAGTATGCCCAGTCTCATGAGCTTACAGAGAATGACCTGATTGTTTTAATATATCCTGACCACGGTTCCAGATACATCACTAAAGTATACAGTGATCAATGGATGGCCGAACAGGGATTTGTCAACAACTGTGTTCACAATTATGACGAAGTTTTCAAAACGGAGTTTATCAAATAAAAACGAATAAAATCAAAATACAAATAAAGCCTTTTGCGTGTTCTGACAAAAAAGGCTTTATTACTTAAAAATTACGATACAATGTTGGATATTTTTGAAAGAATAAAAGAAAATCCAGGACCACTTGGACAATTTGCAGATTATGGTGAAGGCTATTTTATTTTCCCAAGATTAGAGGGACCTATTGGCCCTAGAATGCAATTTCAGGGTAGAGAAGTAATTTTCTGGAGTGCCAATGACTATTTAGGATTGTGTAATCATCCTGAAGTAATAGAAGCGGATGCAAAAGCGGCGGCAGAATACGGAATGTTCTATCCAATGGGAGCAAGAGCAATGTCTGGTGAAACAGATCAGCATCTTCAGCTGGAAAGAGAATTGGCAGACTTCGTACAAAAAGAATCAGCATACTTATTGAATTTTGGCTACCAGGGAATGGTTTCTACCATTGATGCTTTGGTGAGCAGAAATGATGTAATTGTTTATGATATGGATTCTCATGCCTGCATCGTGGATGGAGTAAGACTTCATGCCGGTAAAAGATTTACCTACAAGCACAACGATATGGAGAGCCTTGAGAAAAACCTTCAGAGAGCAACTAAGGTGGCTGAAGAAACAGGAGGAGGTATTCTTGTGATTACAGAAGGAGTTTTCGGGATGAGAGGCCAGCAGGGAAAAATCAAAGAGATTTGTGATCTTAAATCAAAATATCAGTTCAGACTATTGGTAGATGATGCACACGGTTTCGGAACACTTGGTAAAACGGGTGCCGGTGTGGGTGAAGAGCAAGAATGTAATGATCAGATTGATGTGTACTTCTCTACGTTTGCTAAATCAATGGCAGGTTTCGGAGCATTCCTTGCAGGTGATAAAGAAATCATCAGATATCTGAAATTCAACCTGAGATCACAAATCTTTGCAAAATCTCTTACAATGCCAATGGTAATCGGAGGATTGAAAAGATTGGAACTGTTGAGATCAAAGCCTGAGATCAAAGCTAAACTTTGGGAGAATGTTTACAAACTGCAAAACGGACTTAAAGAAAGAGGATTCAACATTGGAGATACCAACACTTGTGTAACTCCGGTAATGATGCAGGGAACTCCGGTAGAAGCAACTCTATTAGTAAAAGACTTAAGAGAGAATTACGGTATCTTCACATCAGTGGTGGTATATCCGGTGATTCCGAAGGGAATGATTCTTTTAAGATTAATTCCTACCGCTTCTCATACAGATGCAGAGATTAACGAAACTCTGGCCGCATTTGAAGCGATTCATGATAAATTAGTAAGTGGTTACTATAAAGAGCAGGAACAAAAATTACTGCAGGAACAAGGATTAAGTTTTAAACCGATTTAATTTTAAAATAATAAAAACCACTGATTGATTCAGTGGTTTTTTATTTAATACCGATAACAATACATGAAACTTAGAGGTTACGCATTGGGGATTCTGTCAGCTGTTTCATATGGGCTGATTCCGATTTTCATCCTGCCTATCAAGCAGGTACATTTTTCAATGGATATTACATTGTTTTATAGATTTTTCTTTTCAGCTTTGATGGTGGGAGGATATCTGCTGTATTCCAGAGAGAGTTTTAAAATCAATAAAAAAGAAGCATTAATTCTGGCAGTGCTTGGGACCTGTTATGCTCTTTCTTCGGATTTTTTGTTTTTGGGTTATGATTTTCTTACTCCGGGAATTGCTTCCACCGTGTTGTTTATCTATCCGGTTATTGTAGCTTTGATCATGTTTTTCTTTTATAAGGAAAAACTTTCCAGATTATCTGTAGTTTCATTATTGTTTGCTTTTGCAGGGGTGATTGTTTTATGCTTAAAAGGAAACGGATTGGAAATTAATTTCACAGGTTTAGGAATCGTGATGCTGAGTTCTCTTTTTTATGCCCTTTATATGGTCATTGTGAACAAGGCAAACCTAAAGGTATCAGGATTTAAGCTTACTTTTTTTTCCATGTTTTTTACTTCGCTGTTTTTTATGACAAAGGCAGTTATGGGTCATGAATCATTTGCTATTCCTTCCATATCCATCTTTCTGAACTTTCTTGTTTTTGCATTTCTTACTACAGTGATCTCAAGTTTATGCCTGGTATATGCCATTAAACATATTGGTTCTACACCAGTGGCCATTTTAGGAGCATTAGAACCGGTAGTTGCGGTAATGGTAAGTGTATTGCTATTTCATGAAAAATTTACTACAAACCTGCTGATAGGAATCACTTTGATCCTTTTGGGAGTTACCCTAAATGTAATTAGTAGTCAAAAGAAGATAGAACATATCTAGAAATTAATATAAAAAATAATACAAAAAGCCGGGTTCTTAATGAATCCGGCTTTTTGTATACTTAAGCAAGTGTTTTCTATAATTTAGACTTCGCTTCTGAAAGGCTCACTGTTTTCCCCAATGCACCGAATTCATGCAAATCTCCAAAAACTTCAATACGAATAGACTGATCAATCCCTCCTACTTTTAAAGGATCAAATCCTGCATTTTCTATCACTTTTTCAATATCCTTGTCAATAGATGAATCATCTGAAGCATAAAACAATACTGCTTTTTCAGGATTTCCGTTGGATGCTCCGGCAAGATTTCCAGCCCCTAATGTTCCGAATGCTTTTACAAGCTTGGCTCCCTGGGGAAGTACAGATCTATTAAGCTCTCCAGCAGATTCTTTCTCTCCGATAATCTTTTTAAACCCTCCATTTCCATCTGGAGCAATAGGATTGGATACATCAACAATGATTTTATTTTTCAGCATATCCCCATAATCATTGAAAAATTCCTTAAAAGCCCCAAACCATATTGCAGGTATCACAATATCTGCCTCGTTGATTGCCTGATCAATATCCATACTTTGAGCAAAACCGTTGGATTGCTGAGCGAAGTCCGCAGAATCTTCATTATTTCTTGATGCTACAATCACCTCATGACTGTTATTGACCAAATCACCTGCGATTGCTTTTCCAATATTCCCCAGACCGATAACGGCCACTTTTTTTAATGTTTCCATTTCTTTTGATTTTTAATTATTTATCTAGATCAAAATTAGGAGGAAAGTCATTCAAAAAAGGGCAAACTAGTTTAAGAAATAATCTTGATAAATGGTAAGGCGAAACATTAAACTAGTTTCATATAAACATCATTCTTGAGATTGAAACGTAATAAAATAAACGTTTTGGGCATGTGATGGTAGGCAAAACGAATACGAAACTTTCAACTATATCACAAAATTGTAACAACACACAATCGTGGATTGAAAAATTTCAGCCCCGCTGTTGCTAATCCTTATCAGCACAAGTATTATTCTTAGTTATTATTGTTAATAATTGGAGCGAGTTCTTTTTTTAATTCTTCAAACTGTTCTTTGCTCATCATCTCAATTTCCACTAGTTCTTTCGCTTCTTTTAATTTTGCAATCGCTTCATCTCTGGTCATTTTTTTATTTTTTAAAAGAATTTCACCAGACTCAATCCCTAATTCGGTATCCATTACACTTAAATATTTATTTATTCCAAAAGCTCTGCCATTTATTTCTCCCAGAACCATAACTACATACAGAGGTTTATTTTTACTGCCTCTATGATATGTTTTTATTTCATTGACAATAACTCTAGTATTTTTTAAACTGTTATCTGCCATATTCTGTGCATCACCACCCATAGCAGACATAATACTTCCAAATCCAGCTGGTCTTCCCATTTGTATAAATTCATACGTTTTTTTTGAAGTACTTCTTGATTGTGAAATACCCCCTCTTGCCTTATTTCCATAACTCCCTGAATAAGTTCTTGTATTCAGTTCTTCAGAGGTAGGAGATCCTAATATTAAAGTGTCCCCCACCTTCACACTATTTTTACTCGTTGTTATATATTCCTTAACCTGAGTGCCACTTTTAATAGTGTTAAAAAATTTAATATCCTGAGTGTTTTCGTATGTCAATAAATCAATATTTTCCTGAGCTTGAATATTAATTACTGATAAAAGAATAGTAAAAAAAGCAATTGTTTTTTTCATAATTGTTATTTAATATAGTTGTTTTACTTAATATTTCTACTAACCTGTAAATTTATGTATTACAGAATCAAAAGTCCCATCATCAGTCATCGATCTATTAATTCCAAGGGTTCTTACCTTTCACTTCTTTTTGATATTTAGAAAATATGATGAGATTCTTTAATTAAAATCATCAGTAATAATTAAAGAATAATTTCAGTAAATATCCTTCAAAAAACTATGAAATTGAAGTCCTATTAATTAGTAAATCAACTATGCTGTCGGCTATTTGCTCAAGTTGTCGTTGTATCAATTCTTCATTATCAGAATAAGGATTTGTTATTAAAAATCTTTCATTCCAGTCAAGCGAAGAGATTTGAGAGTTTGCAGTTCTATTGCTATCTATAGAATTTGTCCAAAAAAGCCCATTCACGTTATAAAACATATTTCTGCCATTTGTTATCATTTGTTGAATATCTGAAAGAACTAAATGCGAAGAAATAAAAGCAATATCTGCTGGATGAAAATGATTTTGAAAATAATTATCAACCGTTTCATAGTCGCCAATTTTTTCTTGATAACTTCTATTACCAAAAGAAATACTTTGATACTTTCTTTTTATTTCGGGATGGTTAATATCAAACAGTTTGTTTACTGGTAAACGTTCATAGCCTAAACCACAAAGTCGATCAATTAAAAGTTTCTGAAGTGTTGTCTTACCTGTTCTGTCATCTCAGATGATAATGAAAAGTTGTTTAGATTTTATGGTCATTATATTTAATTTTGTTAATTAATAGCTAAAAAAATAATGTTTTATTCCTAAATATCGGGTTCACCTATTTAATCGGACAATATTAATTATTTGTTTTAGACATTAATTATGGAAAACCGTAAATAATTCAAATCAATCCCTCTCATTAAGAGTTTGACCTCAACAAAAAATCCCGGATTAACGGGATTTTAATTTCTTATATTTAAATTTATTTTACCTCTACAGGAACTGAGATTTTATCCCAATCCATTGTGAATCCATTATTGTTTATTTTATAAACTAAAGTTTCCTGTGTTGCCGGTAAAGCCTTTGTTTTTACATCAACACGCAAAGCATCTTTTGCTTCTTCGTATTTATAAGCACCCCATTGTTTTGGCTCTTTGTTGAAAATGGCAGTCCAGGTTCCGGATGCCTTAGGAATTAAGAAAAAGCTGTATTTACCTGCAGGCAGTTTTTTACCCTGAACGGTAATATCTTTATCCGTTTCGAAAGTAGTTGCTTCATTGGCACCTGCACGCCAAACTTTATCATAAGCTTCTAAACCGCCCCAGATTGTACGTCCTTTAACAGAAGGACTGCTATAGGCAATGGTAATGGTTGCATCTTTAATTTTCCCTGTAGCAGTAGCCGGAGGGCTGGCAGGTTTTTTAGTTTCCTGTGCAAAGGCATTCACTGAAATCGTCATTGCAGCAAAAATCATGGTAGCAGACTTAATCATTGTATTCATAATATTTTGTTATTTGGTTATTTTCATTTATCCGTTTACGAATTTACTGCTTTTGGCTTATAAAACAATAACCCAATTGTCGAAAATATAATTACCGCAGCAGCCCCAATTACATTAAGCCAAAGGAAAGAAACGATATCAAACTGATAAACGGCAATGACGGCAATTTCTGATAAAATGGCAGCAATAAATACATTCGCACCATTGATTTTTTTATAGTAAAATGCGACAAGAAAAATCCCTAATATCGGGCCATAGAAAAGAGAGCCTAATACATTCACCGCTTCAATAAGGGAACCCATCTGCGTGGCAAACATGGCTACACCAATTGAGAAAATACCCCAGACTAAAGTGTGCAGCCGGCTATACTTCAATTCGGTTTCCTGATCAGGAAGTTCTTTGCTAAATATCAAATGAACATCTTTTAATGAGCAGGCGGCAAGAGAATTCAGCGCTGCAGAAATTGAACCCCAGCTGGCCAGAAAAATGACGGCAAACAGTAAGCCGATCATCCCTACAGGCAAGGTATTTTTTACGAAATACAGGAAAATATAATTGGTATCCGTTTTCTCCGCATTATAGTTTGAATTATTGATCGCTTCCTCTACCCTTCCGTGAAGCGCTTTTACCTGGGTTTGTGTATTTTTAAAATCCTGAATTGTCTTTTTAAGTTGGGGAGAATGAGTTTCTTTCAACTTTAGAATTTCTTTAGATTCTGCATTAAATTTTATTTGTAAATCCTGATGCTCTTTTTCAAAAATCGCAGCCTGTTCAGGTTGTGATTCCTTTAAATATTGATAAGATCTTTCATTAAAATAAATCGGAGCCGGTTTCAGAGAAAAGAAAGCGAAAAGCAAAGCACCGATCAGGAGAATAGCAAACTGCATCGGAATCTTAACCAATCCGTTCAACAGCAAGCCCATTTTTGCATTGGTATTGTCTTTCGCGGTAATATATCTCCCAACCTGACTCTGGTCCGTACCGAAGTAAGAAAGTGCCAGAAAAAAACCGCCAATAATCCCGCTCCAAATATTGTACTTATCTTTCCAATCGAATTCTGTGGTGATTACATTGAGCTTTCCGGATTTCCCCGCCAGATAAAGCGCATCTTTAAAACCAACTCCATCCGGCATATTTTGAACAAGCAGAAAACCAGCAAAAGCCATGGTTCCCAGAATAATGAGAAACTGTAATTTTTGGGTGTGAGCAATCGCTTTTGCTCCGCCAATATAAGTGTAAATCAACAGAATACCGCCTGTTAAAACATTGGTTAAATAAATATTCCAGTTTAAAACGCTTGATAAGATGATACTCGGAGCATAAATGCTGATTCCTGTTGATAAGCCTCTGGAAAAAAGAAATAGCAGTGAAGTAAGTACCCTTGTTTTTTTATCAAAACGGTTTTCTAAATATTCATAGGCCGTATAAACATTTAAGCGCTGAAAAATCGGGATGAAAGTGATACAGATAACAATCATCGCCAAAGGCAGGCCAAAGTAATACTGAACGAAACGCATCCCGTCTGTATAAGCCTGGCCCGGTGCTGAAAGAAATGTAATGGCACTTGCCTGCGTAGCCATAATACCGATAAGCACAATGTACCAGGGCATTTTATTATCTGCTTTCAGGTAGGATTCGTTGCTTTTTTGGCCACGACCGATAAATACGCCGTAAACAACCACTACAACAAGTGTAAAAATGAGAACTGTCCAATCTATATTGCTCATGCCCAGAATTTAGTAAACAAATAATAAAATGCGATCTGGAATACTAATGCAGCTGCTAATAGTATGTACCAGGTATTCCAATTTTTAAGTTTCTTGTTCATCAGTTTTTCTGTGCAGATAAAAAGTTTAAAAATAAACGTGCCGCCCCAACATTTCCCGCAGGAAGCTGTCTGAAAAATGCCAACGGTGTATAAATAAAATTACCCTTTCCATATTTGGCATATAAAGTTGATCCCTGCAGAGGTTCCTCATCTGTATCGTGCATTTCAAAAAGCGGTTCATACGCTGCATCCCATTGAGCAGGGAAATAGGCACCACGCTCCTGTACCCAGCCTTTAAAATCATCCGCAGTAATTTTATTCGGAAAGTTCAGTACTTTATGATTGGGATTTAAAAACGTAACTGCAGCATTTTCTTCGGTAACCCGCTTATTGGCAATACTGAAATTGTAAATCCCCAATTTGTCAACAGTGGTATCCTGATTGGTGTTGTACTGCATCACCAGATTACCGCCAGCTTTTGCATAAGACCATAAAAAAGGCATCCAGCGACCCAGCTTTTTCTCTGTGTTATTGGCACGAACACCCATTACGATGGCATCATATTGTGACAGCTTGTTTTGACTGCCGCTTCCACCGGATTCATTTACGCTGCCATAAAAATCTTCGTCCTTCAGGACATCTACCTGAATACCTGCTATACGCAGAAAATCAGGAATGAAATCACCAGCACCTTCTATATAACCCACTTTTTTAACCGCTGCCTGAATATCACCTTTCATTACGGTTACCGTTGCAGGCGCAAAATATTGCAAGGTGGGTAAATGCGGGTACTGAATTAATACTTGTTTTTTATTATAAGTTACTCCGTCTGCCACAAAATTTGCATCCAGTTGCAAACGATCCGAATGTATGGAGGCAAGCTTATTTTTAGGAATAATATATTCGATGGTAGTGTCTTTCCCTTTGAGCGAATTTACATCAGCACTTCCCAATCTCTCTCCGTTATACATCAGGTTGAGAATACCGTTGCTGTACTGTTTGTTAGAATTAACCTTAACATTTAAACTCAAATGTAAATCTTCATTTTCTTTGACTAAATAAACCGGTTGTGTAAATTTCAGTTCCAGTGCAGGAACAATGCGCAAAGCTTCGACAACATCACCATGCACCGGATCTAATTTCTTGAAAGATAAAGGAAGCTTAACCTGAAGCTTTTCCGAACCGATTTTTAAATCAAGCAAAACATTAAGTGGTGATTCTGCCTCAGGCAAACCAACTAAAGTATCATTGGGAACAGAGAAAATTGCCGGGTTCACAGCTGGTTTTGCCAGCCAGTAAGGCTCCGTGAGTGCTGCATCTGCAGGAATCTGAATGTCATGCTGAATGGTAACTAAAGAATCTTTTGATAGTTTTTTGTTGATGCTCTCTGACTGACCTAGCCATTTTACATTTTCTAAAACAACAGGATTTACAGTTCTTGAAATCAGATTGAGCCTGAAATTGTAATGATCTCCGGCAACAGCTTCAGCCTGACTGGTAACCACCTCGCCCATAAAACCGGCGCAGCTTAGAATGATATTATCAAGTGCCGTAATCTTATCCTTTTTTAGGTCTGCATCAGGCAGCGCCAGAATCTTTTTTCGCAATGCAAGCAATGCAGGCAGGCTATGTTCCGGATTATTGAAATTGAAAGCAGAAATAATTTCATCTAACGAATGGTCAATATCAGCATTTCCTTTTGAAGTCCAGGTTTTAACAACTCCGTCAAAAAGTGTTTCTTTTGCAGGCTCGCCGGTAACATGGGCAAAATATTCAGTTCTGATGCCAGCTACAGACTGTGTTCCCGCACCCTGGCTTTTATGTAAACTTCTGCTTAATCCTGCAAGCTCACCGTAGCCCATTCCCAGTTGCGCATCATATTGCCCAACGGTAACTTTCAGTTGATTTTCAGCAGTCGTATTGACTCCGCCAAATCGGAAAGTATTCCACAATACGCGTTTTGGCTGCCATACATTCACATATTTTAGTTGATCTGGAAAAGCCGTTTTATCACCTGCCAGCTTAAAAGCTTTTTCCGCTACCACAGCCGAAGCCGCATGTTGTCCGTGGCCTGCCGCAGCAGTAGGAGGAAAACGACAAATGATAACATCTGGACGGAATTTACGGATGACCCAAACTGCATCAGCGATAATGCTGTTTTCGTCCCATTGTTTAAAGGTATCGGTTGTATTTTTAGAGAACCCGAAATCAATCGCCCGGGTAAAAAACTGTTGGGCGCCGTCTAACTTTCTTGCTTCTAAAAGCTCATGTGTTCTGATTAAACCCAATGCAGCACCTTGCTCTGTACCTAATAAATTCTGACCACCATCACCTCTGGTTAAAGATAAATAACCCGTTTCTACATTTTGGTCGTTGATTAACCAGGAAAGTAATCCTGTATTTTCATCATCGGGATGAGCGGCAAGGTATAAAACTTTAGGTAGATGTTTAAGTGTTTTGAGTTCGCGGTAAATTTCAGATGATTTTGAGGGCCGAACCTGTTGGGCCGAACAAAAAACCGTATTAAATCCAAGGATAGATACAATGATTACTTTTTTGAACATTTGAATTTGCTTTGCGAGGCAAATATAAGTAAATCCTCTTTCTTTCAACCGTAAAAGAATCAGACTCTGAATTTCACAAAATTAAATAAGCATTGTTGTTCATTCCTATAAAGCTGTTTAATTTTTTTATTAAACCACAAAAGAGACACAAAAGCTTTTTAAACACTTAAGTTATTTACTTTTTTGTATAAGAAGTACACTAAAGTTGCTGAAAATCAAAGTTTTTCATCTTATGTGAACTTAATTGTAAGGTATTTTCTAAAGTTTTCTAAAGTATTAAAAGAATGAAAAATTTTCATCAAAGAACTTATAATCAATGAATTGTATTTTTAATCAAAGAACAATTAAAGAATTTGATTGAGAGAAAAATAGAATTTGATATAAATAATTTTACCACAGATAAAATATTAAAATCAAATAGAATATTACTAATTAGTTAATTCTTCTCAATTATAAAGGTGTTTTTTTTATTTTCCATAAAAAAAAAGTTATATTTGACTTACCCAAAATAACACCTTAATATGAAAACAAAATTTATACAAATCAGTGCTATTCTTATTTCAGGATTCTCATTTGCCCAAGTAGGGTTCAATACAGCATCACCAAAAACAACGGTGGATGTATCTGCTAAAAGAGATATTTCAGGAGTGATTACAGATAACGCACAAACATTCGGATTACAGGCTCCGAGGCTTACAAGAGCTGAACTTACTGTAAATACGGCTACCTATGGCAGCGATCAGAGAGGAGCATTAATTTATATTACGGATGTTACCGGTGGAGATGCCACAGGACAACGTATCAATGTTACTGCTATGGGCTATTACTATTTTGATGGATCAGTATGGCAAAGATTGACACAGGCAACAAATACCCTCTCTCCTTCTATTTCCGCATTACAATGTACTACAGCTTACTTAAATCCTTCTACTTATACTCCCGGTACTCCTTTCAACGGAAACCTGAGAGTTATCTATAGCCAGGGAAACGGAGGTTCATATAATTCAGGAGCTCCTTTTACAGTAAATGGATTAACCTTCCAACTAAGACCTGGAACGCTAGAGTTTGGTGATGGCGAATTGGTATTCTCAGTGAGTGGAACTCCTACCACTGGTAATGATATGACTCTTCCTATGACCAGCGCTGCAGTTCCTTTCTTAACGGCCGGACAAAACTGTACCGCTACAGTGGGAAATACCAGTCGTGCAGACATTTCATCTGTCGCTGTGATGGGATATCCCACCCTAACAACCGATCCCAATGGGAAACAAGCCTATACTTTTCCTCTTGCTACCCCGGATGGTAAATATTCAATCAGGGTAATATTTGATACCACAAGTGGTACAACCGCTGCAGTTCCTAATGTACAATTATATAATAATACAGGTTCTACCGTTAATCTGTATTGGAATTATAATACCGAATATGGTGGTTATATTGGTTCAGCGGTAACAACAAACAATATTACTTCAGGAGTATGGGGCGGTATGGCAGATTCATCAGCTACCTGGTTTCCTCAAGGTACAGGGGCAGTGGGTAATGCTTACTGGGGGAACGTAGGGATTATAGATGGAGCCGGTGGCGGACCTGAACATAGAAGATATACCTGGATAGACAGTAATTCTTCTTCAAAAACCGCTTATACCGCAACCATTATGGCAGGAGCCCCCACTTCAGGCAGTGCCCAACCCAACCTCTCTAAAATATTCATAAAACTAGAGCAAGTAAAAGCACAATAATATAATGAGGCTGTCTCAAAAAGTCATATAATTGAGTTTTTGTCTTGGCTATGTTGAATCTTCGATTTCTGACGAAGGAAGAATCTTATTAGGAATCAATTATTTGAGATTCTTCATTGCATTTCATTCAGAATGTCATTTTTGAGACAGCCTCATTTTTTATTTATCTACGAAGTAAGATAGATATAATTAAATATGCAAAATATTGCTGCCACCCCGAAAGTATACCATAAAAAATGTGTTCCGAAACTCAACCATTCCTTTCTTATCATTTAATCGTATGCTTTTAAATGAGCTTAAAAATTTTGATACAATTCCCATACTATATTAAGACATTTTGAGGTTAGGGAATCTATCCTGAGAAATTTTTACAAATTTTTCACCAACTACCTGATATTTTGTTCTTGTTTCCAATTGCTTTTTTAGATGGAGCATATCTTCCGGATCAACTCCGTAATTAAGTCTATCATGAATTGCAAGAGATAATGAACTTCCGTCAATATCAAAGGTGATAATATATATTTTTGGTAAATATTCTTCTGATGATTTTGAATAAACACCCAGTTGTGATTTCAAGAGACCTCCATATTGAAGGCTTGCTTTTTCAACTCTAAAATTATCAAATACAATGTGTTCATTTAGTTCTCCAACAGTATCGGTACTGAAAAAATGCAGATCATTTCCACTTAACACCCAGAAACAATCTGTTTCAATTCGTGTAAGCTTTACCCCAATCGTGGATAATGCTACATTTTTTATCCCGTCGGTTACGAGGTCCTGCACTTTATTGGCTGTTGACTGGGGAACAGAGGCCGAAGTAAAAGCATCAATGGACTTACCTTCCATCCACTGTTTCAATTTTGAAAAATCCTGAGCCAGAAGCTCTTGTTTGTACCGGTCATATTTAGTTCTTTCAGAATCTAAATCAATTTCTGATTTTGCAGCTTTATGCTTATTATTCATGATAATCATGAAAGCTACACCTGCAATTATTACTACTATTGGAATTAAAAATAATAGGTTCATACTTTTGGGGGTTAAGTTTTTGTTTTTTAAATATTTATTGGATCTATTTTTTAATAATCTTGACTTCTGTTTTCAGCGAATCTCTTGTTAAGATGACAGAGTTTACCTTTCCATTGCTAAAATCAAATTTTAACAGGTTCGGATAATCTACAATTCTGAAGGTTCCATTTTTCAGATAGAGTAATTCATACTCATTTTTCCCTTTAAAATGTTCTAAAATTGGAGACTCTACATACAGACGGTTATTCTTTTCAAGAATTTTCGTTTCCATTCCCTGTCCATACAGAAAATCATCATAGGTTCCGATGAGTTGTTTTTTAAGATTTAATGGGAGTTCCTGAATATCTTCATGAATTGTTTTATTCCAATCCATCAATGTGAGAACCTTTGTTCTGGTATAATTCATTACAGGAAAACGATTCGGTTTCTCACCATTGGCAAGATATACCATCCCATTACCATCTGTCATAGAAGCCAAAATATTGCCACCAACTCCAGTATTGGAACCATTACACGAGAACCAATCATAATTACTATATCCAAAAGATTTTTGCCAGCCATAGCTCCATCCTCCAACTGCATTTTTCAAAGCAGTCACTTTTGTTACTTCTTTTGCTACCTGATGAGAAATCACCTTATTGTTTTTATTGCGTAGCGCATTTTGGATCTCAATGGAAAGCTTAGCTAAATCTGTAGGAGTAGACCATAACCCTGATGGTGCAACCTGAGGCGTGATGGGTAGACCTGTTTTTATCACTTTTCCTTCTTTATCATGTACAAAAGCCACATTCTTTAGAAATCCTTTTTCATTAGGCTGAATCATTGTGGTATTTTTCATTCCAAGAGGAGAAAAGATATATTCTTGTGCCAATTCTGCAATAGATTTATTCAAAGTATCTTCTAATGCCATTTGGATGATTACATAGCCACCACCGCTATATTCAAAGCTGGTTCCCGGTGTGAACAAAAATTCAATTTCCTTATCATATCTGGGAATCTGCCCTAAAAGGCTTTGTGTTATCGTTGGAATTTTTTCTCCTTCATAATGATCTTCAAATCCCCCCTGACTTGTACCGGCTGTATGATTTAAAAACTGTTTCCAGGTTGGGCTATTATTTTCAGTAAACTTACTTTTTGGCAAATGCCATCGCTTTAAGTATTTATCTATTGGATCATTCAGGTTGATTAAGCCTTTTTCTTCAAGAATATGGCAAAGAAGTGCGGTGATTGGTTTTGTAATAGATGCTGTAGAAAAAGCAGTGTTTTCATCTAACTTTTCTTTAGAATTCATTGATTTTACTCCCACCTGGCTTGAGTATACAATCTTATAATTTTCAAAAACAACAAGGCTGAATCCAGGAAGTTTGTACTTTTCTAATTGGGGTTCAATATTTAAACTATCAGTAAGAAAGCTGTAATCTCTTTTTTCCGAAAAAACTTTTTTACTTGTTTGGCAGCTTGAAAGAAACGCTATAAGAATTAGTAAATAAAAGGAGCTTTTCATGGTATCGTTTTTTTATGTTAAAAATTATTTCGATACAAAGATGTGGAAGACATTAAAGCTATGCGACCGAGTACATGTAATCGGTCAGATTTGTCTAAAAAAATGAGTACGAATCTTTATAAAAAAGAGTACGGATAATTACAAAACACTGTCTTGTAGATTTTTGCGGTAGGAAGTCGGCGTATTGCCAGTGTGCTTTTTAAAAGCGGTATTAAAGGAAGATTTTGAATTAAAACCAACTTCGTATAGAATTTCTAAAATCGTTACCTTACTTTTTGAAGTATCTTTTAAAATATCCTTAGCACTTTCTATCCGATAAGCATTTACGAAATCATAAAAATGCTGCCCTAATTGATGATTGATTAAAAGAGATAAATCCCGGACAGGAATTTCAATATCATTGGAAACATCCTGAATGGTTAGCGAAGAGTTCAGAAAAGGTCTTTTCTCAACCATATATTTTTTCAATTTCAAAAGTTCTTCATTATATTCTTTTTCATCTCCCATTGATTGATTACTGCTTTTTTCTTCGGAAACAATCTCAGAAACAAGTTTTAGTTTTGAATCAATATTTCTAAAAAGATCAGGGTTATTTAACGCTTTGAACAGATACCAACAAAAAATAAAAAGAGATGATACGAAAAGTCCGATCTTGATCCATTCCGAAACATTTTGATAATCAGAGAATTTCAAAATATTTTTTAAAAGAGCTACCGCATATAAAATGCTCAGTACAACGGTAAACTGGAATAACCAGTTATAGGAACTGATGTTTTTTCCTGCATAGTTTTCAAGATATAATTTCTTCGATTTTCTTAGTACTCTAAAAACGGCAATGATATATAGAACCATCTGCAGATGTATTAAAATATGAATAAACTGAAACTCTATCATATTTTGACGATTCTGAATAAAACTCATTTTTGATGCCGCGTCCACAGTATAAAAACGAGGCAGTAAAACAAGATTAACAATCAAAAACGGAAGCAGATGCAGCAGATATTTTGGCTTTAGCTTAAAATCAGAGTAACAGACTGATATGATATAAAGATAAAAAACAGGAATCTGCAGAAAAGCAAAGGTGGTCCTAAACATTCCCAGGTTGGACGGACCATCAGTTACCATGCTAAACAAAGGCTCACTAATATCTATTGCATTTAATATTAGAAAAAAAGCAAATAAAGAATTACTTATTTTGTACTTTGTTTTAAGGGTAATCAGGAAAAATGCCAGAAACAACGAGATGAATAAAGAGATTATATTTACAATAATTAATAAACTAATATTATCCATTCTTTATTCTTATTTGTTTATTGCTATTTTATTTTTAAATTTTTATTGGAATTCCGAAAGTCTATCAAGGTTAAAAATCCAACAGGTGCAAATATAAAAATTAGATTGACTTTTGTTTGAGTTTTTTTCATCAAAAGTATATTAAATAGCTATCCATCAGACGAGCAAATTACAAATTGATGATTTTCAACAATATAAATGCAAAATATTTCCAAGATTAAGATTATCCATTTCATACTTTATATTTAAAACGATCTCACTCATCCGGTCTTCCCAACTGAAGTAAAAAAAATATGATAACTATTACTGATTAGTTGTATCAGTTTATATGAAAGAACTATATTTAAAAACATCTTTTATATTCAAAAATTGATTTATACAACACTTTTAAATATTGCGATTTTCCAGGGAATAATCTTAGGCTTAATTATTTTAAAGTCTTCCCTATTCAATAGCAATTCAAATAAATATTTGGCATACTTGCTATTTGCACTTTCCATTGTCTTACTAAATTATGTTTTTGAAATTGAGGGAGCTTTCATATCCTATCCTTTATTGCGTTTTATAGACAATATCGACTGGGTATTTTTGTTACCCGTTTTTACATTTTTGTTTATTATAAATCGTATTGATAATGCAGTTAAAAACAGGCAAAAAACGTATTTGTATTACATTCCATTTGTCTATAATAGTATTCTTAATACTGCCATCTGTCTTGATACTGTAGCAGGAATTTATAAAATCCCTGAATCTTACATGTATCTAGTCAATATACTTCAAATGATTCAGCTTTTATTGGCGGTAATTATTATCTTGTTTCTTCCTTTCTATTCTTATTTTATGATAAGGCATTTAAAAGACTCACAAGAGAAAAAATGGGTCATTACCTTATTAACCATTATCTATCTGGTGTTACTTGTCTGGCTTACGACCTATATGACTGGTTTGTTTTTTGGATTAGATATTTCCTCTACCATGAGCGTCCTTGCTTTATGTGCAACATTCATCATGCATTGGACAGCTTATATAGGTATTTACAAATATAAACTGGCCAAAAACAAAGATGCTATCTATAATTTACTAAATAATAGTTCTGTTATTTCATATCCCGATTTGCAAATTGTACAAAATAGTACACCGCAAGAATATAAGGAATCTATCACCGCTGATAATCTTTATTTTCAAAAACTGGAACTTCTTTGCAAAGATCAGCACATTTATACTGACAGTACATTAAACAGAGAAAAAGTGGCTGAAAAACTAGGCATAAGCGCGGGATATCTTTCACAAATTGTAAACACAATAACAGGAGATAATTTTGCCCATTATATCAATCAATATCGAGTGAAAGCCGTCAAGGAAATGATATCAGATCCTGAATTTGAAAACTATACTTTGCTGACGATGGGATTAGAATCCGGGTTTACTTCAAAAACAACTTTTTATAATTCCTTTAAAAAAGTGACTGGTCAGACGCCAAATGAATATAAAAACACCCTCAAATAAGTACCATTTTCTCCATTTTTAAGCTTTTGAAACCCGTTCTAATTTGAATTATTTGAGTTTTGCATTCAAATAATTCAAATTAATTTTTATGAAAAAACCCTTTTTACTAGCCATCATTTTGTTTGCTTTTAATTCTGTCAATGCTCAAAATGGACCTGATGCAAATCCTTATCAGAAAAACAATGAAATTAAACTGAATCTAATTTCGCCATTATCCGGTGCTGTAGAAGCAGGTTTTGAGCGGTACCTCAGCAAAAATTCGTCACTGGGAATTTCTGTATTTAAGGTTTATGATAATACAAGAGAAAAAGATATGAATTACTACATCTCTCCCAATTACAGATATTATTTGGGGAAAAAATATGCTTCCGGTTTTTTTGTCGAAGGATTTGGAATGTTCACTTCCATTGATGGAAAAAAAATATATGCCGCAGACAATCTGACATTCACTGAAGGTAAAGATGTATATGATCTTGCACTGGGTGCAGGTTTGGGATGGAAACTGGTTACAAAGAAAGGATTGGTTTTTGAAGCCAACACTGCCTACGGAAGACTAGTCTTCAATGCAGATAAAACAGATCACAATCAGGTTCTAAAGCTAGGCTTAAGTATTGGTTATCGATTTTAAAATCAACTCTATCTAAAAGAATAAATTATTTATTAAAGTATTTTGATGATGTCCTTGTTTTGGTCACTGAAGGAGACAATTATTTCATAGTTGTCTCTTTTTTCACAGGTATAAAAAACTGTTGAACAAAAATTACAGTAAAACATCAAATATTTTAATTTGGGAAGAATTAAATTTGTATTTCTATTAGAAACAATGGACAAATACAACTTTTTAGAACTCGTTTCCTCTATTGGGATTTTCATGGTACTTTTGCTTGCCTTGTTTTTGATTACCGTAAAAGCCAAGCACAGACTTTCAAATTGGCTTTTTGCTTTTTTTGTTTTTACCAATGCCGTAGATGCATTAAAATTTTTACAGCGAGAATTTCCTGTTAATTATATCAACCTGGAGGCGTTTCGTTGGAGTATTGTTTATTTGGTCCCGGCATCGTTTTATCTCTATGTATTGTCTGTTTGTTACTCCAATTTTCGCTTAAAACCGAAATATTTACTGCATGCAATTCCCTTTGTTGCTTACAATTTGTATTTAATGTGGGGAATCTATTTTGTAGACAGAGCCTCGAAAATAGATTTTATAAATGGCATGAATGATATGCCTTTAATGCAATTTTTTCAATTTCTTTTTGAATTTTTGTTTCAAGTGTATTTTATTGCTTCATTTCTAGTTATTAGAAAATCCAGAACGGTCTATCTCGAGAATTATACGAATCCGAATATTTCCGTACTTAACGCGCTATACAAAATAACAATTTTATATTATTTCATACATTTTTTAGTACTTCTAAGATGGCTGGTTACTTTTACATTTGGTTTAGGAGAGGTCAGACAATGGATTGTAATCCTTGATGGGTGTGCGTTTTTATTTTGTACCTGCTGGTATCTATTTACTGCATTAAACAATCCGGAATTTTTTCGAGGAGTAGATTCTGAGCTGAAACCTATCACAGAAGTTGTTCCAAAACAAAAAACCAGCCTTCTCCCAGTTGAAGAAAAAAATAAGGAAATTAAATTTTTAAAAGATTTTATGGTTGAAAAAGAGCCTTATCTGGATTCCTCATTAACCATTCAGGATTTAGCAGAGCAAGTAGAAATGCCTGTTAAAGATTTATCTACTTTGATTAATTTGTATATGGATAAACACTTTTTTGATTTCGTGAATGAATACAGAATTGAAAAAGCAATGCAAATCCTAAAAGATCCTTCTCAAAAAGAACTGACGGTTTTGGAAATTTTGTATCAGGTTGGTTTTAATTCCAAATCTTCCTTTAATACCTCTTTCAAAAAATATACAGGAAAAACACCAACAGATTACAGAAAACAAACTTTGTAAAATCAAATTATTTTCAAAAAATGAGTTCGATTTTTTTTAATCGGTCGCGTCCTGAGACTTTCTGAAGCATATTTGCATCAAAAAAACAAATTCAAAAAAACTCATGAAAAATATAATTGTACCCTTTCTTTTTCTATTTTCAATACCTGTATTTTCTCAAAAAAGTGAGAAAAATATTCAATTCGTTACGCAACAAAAAAAAGATATCACATTTGATAAAACGAAAAATAGACACGTTAATCAAATTGATTCCTTAATGGCAAAATCCTATGAAAGAGGTTTATTCAATGGAAATGTCCTGATCGCTAAAAATAATAAAATCATCTATCAGAAATCATTTGGTTTTACAGATGAAACGCATACAACTTATTTAAATGATAAGTCGATATTTAATATTGGCTCCATTGCAAAGGAATTCAATGCTGTTGCCATCATGATTTTAGTGGAACGTGGTCTTCTTAGTCTTGATGACAAGGTATCCAAATTTAATTTGGGCCTGCCGAAATGGTCTGAAAAAGTGACCATAAGACATCTTATTAATTATGCCAGTGGTATTCCTCCCATCGAACAATTAAAACCCGAAAATGATGCGGAGGCGTGGGATATTTTGAGAAGTAATGACAGCCTGCTCTTTGAACCGGGAACCAGTTACAGGTATGATAATGGAAATGTATTTCTACAAAGAAGAATAATTGAAAAGGTAACCGGAATATCATTTGAGGAATTTGTTATTAAAAATATAGTGAAACCATTGAAAATGACCAATTCTGTATTTGAACCCAAATTGGGTTATAAAAACCGAACATCGTGTTATGATATGGACAATGCCCGATGCCCGGAATTGAAATTTATCAGCGGATGGCTCTGGGTAGATAGTAATGATCTCTATAAATGGATTGAAGCACTGAATTCTAATCGATTAATATCCAAAGAATCTCTTCAGACTTTGCTGAATAACCCATACGCAAAAGATGAAGGCGGGTCACTTGGCAGATACTTTGAAAATGACGAATTGCAAAGACATAATGGAGTCTCTTATAAATTTGAATCTATTTATTTAAACGATTTTAAAAATAATATTACCATAATTCTGGTGTCTAATAATCTAAATAGAGTGTGGGACCTGGGGCATATTATTCACAACCTAATGTTGGGAAAAGAGTACGAAATTCCTAAAAAATCTATTTATCAACAGATCAGAAAAGAATCTCTGGGTGACGTAAATAAGGCTATAGAAACCTACCATGTACTCAAAGAAAAATCTAAAAATGAATATAGCTTTGAGAACCCAGGCGAGCTTAATAAACTAGGATATGAACTATTAAGGGGTGGAAATGTAGATTCAGCCCTTAAAATTTTCAGCCTTAATGTTTCTGAATTTCCCGCATCAGCCAACGTTTATGACAGTCGCGGTGAAGCCTATTTCAATAAAAAAAAATATCAATTATCAAAAGACGATTATCAGAAATCATTAGAGCTGGACCCCACCAATCAAAATGCGAAGGAAATGATTTTGAAAATCAACCCACTTTTGTCTTCTAAAAAATAACAATTAAAAAGCACTACTTTAAAAAGTGGTGCTTTTTTCATTCCAGATCGATTTGTCTGTATTCGACTTATTGAAATTTATAAAATCATTTTTTCTATTCAGATGAATTAAAACTTTTATTTCTTCCCAAGTTTTGAGACTGATCTACAACTCCTACTTTTTATTTGCGCACAACCTTCTTATCCTGAAATGGTATCAGCCATTTTCTTTTCTCTCCTTCTTTGAAGAATAAGGTGTGCTGCATCCAGCATTTTAACCGTATGGATGTAGGGCATCACGATATTCCTTTCCGGTAGATTTTCATACACACCCATTGAGAAATAGACGATTCCGGACATAAAATAATCATATTCTTTGAGGGTGTATTCCCTGAATGCTGTTTTGAACACCAGCAGCGGATTCCGGTATTCTTTCTCCGAAAGCAGGCCAAGAATCCACGGGGAAATCTTTTCCTGCCGGGTATCGACCGTCCATTGCCTTTCCTTCAGCATGATGAGATACCCTGCCCGGATCAACGACCTCATCGAATGGTAAAACTCAAAGATCACCGCCGGATCTTCATTGATCCAACTATTCCTCTTTACCGCATAATTCATAATATTACTGAGCAATTCTTTGGAAACATCCAACTCATTGAAATGAAAGAACGTTTCCATCAGTTGCAAACCGGAGCATTTCTTACCTGCCCGAAACCGGGTATTAAAATCTGTTTTTATCCTTTTCATTGTTTGTATTTTTAGAATGCATGAAACCACCAGCCTACCGATGTACGCTGAGCTGTATGATAAATAGAAATAAAATCTATGTTCCCGTGAAAGCCCTGAAGCCGCAATGGATTGTACACTCCATTGTATCCTATCATGATACTTTATGTAGTGAAGCAGCTTAGAAAAAGATGATTGTAGAAAAGCAGAACAGCATGAAATAAAAACGGCATGAGACTCTACAATATCCGTCATTGAGGCACTGGTATACCTTGCACACAGATAAGAGAGCCCACGCCTAGGTCGTGAGCTTCCTGCTTATCGTCTTGTGTGTCTAAAAATTACCAGTTTTCAATGACAAGATTCTAAGCAATAGCTTCTATTATTCTTTGAAGTATCGCAAAGCTACATTTATTGTAGCTTATTGTACAAATATAATAAAAAAAATCAAATCATTCGCTATAACGAACAGTAAATTTCATTTTAATCTTTTCATTTGAAGAATGATTTATAAGCATATGCAGGATAAAGAAATTTTTAATAAAAAAAATGCCCTACTCAACAAGCGTTTATGCAATTTTATCGCAACAAAATTTCTACGTATATATTATGATCAAGAAAATAATATCATTTCACAAAATAACTATGCTAAACTTTGTGGGATAACTTCTTCTACTATTTCAAAATTGAAACTTCCTGATGGATATGATGTTCCGATGTCGACAATTTATAATATATTAAGACACGAACGCTATTCACTAGAAAAATTTTTCAAAGAATTTGAAGATGAAAATGGCATGAATATACCTAACTAAAATATATCGACTTTCCTAAGTCTCATTACTTTCGGTTAAATTATATTTCAATAAAATATAACACCAATAATATTTGTGAAAATTTACTTATTGAACTTACATATAAAGCTTTAAGTGCGGCTTCATATCATTTATTTTCATTTTTACACAATGATTAGTATTATAAACTATCACTATCTGACTCATAATCTGATAGTCATTAATCGAGACAAAGATAATCTTCGGAGCTATAAAAATTAAACACTTACAAAATAATGTAAGTGCTTTTTATTTCTTGTAAGAAAGTTGAAAAATTTATCTAAAAAAACAAATAAACTTGAGAAGATTGAAATTGATAAAACAAGAACAAATAATTAATATTATAAAACTTCGTTCGAATATCTATTTCTCGTAATAAACTTCACTTATAATAAAGGTATCATCATCAAATGGTTCTCTTGGATAAGGATTTATATCTTCACCAGAACCAATTCTCCATATTTCAATATCAGGAAACATAATTGATAATATCATTGAAACGAAAGTAAATGGTTTCGGACCAATCGGTGAAATTATGATGTTATATTCACCACAAAACTTGTAATAAATGGTTTTTAACTTATTTTCTATATCAACTAAATCACTAAAATTATATGTTTCCGTAGTATCTGAATAGTATTTTAATACATTTTCATTGTTAATCTCAATTGAATTAGTAAATTTTTCATCAAGGGTTGGTTTGGAATACATTAAAAAGACTTTTGCTGGGTCAATTTGGTCTATAATTCCTTGTGCCTTATTTTCTTCATATCCAATTCCTACGATTAAGGCTTTTGGGCGATTATTTGGAATCGTTATTTTCCCTGGTAAAGGACTTATATCAGAGTTAGCTTTAGGACGTAAGGGTTCTGAAAATTTAGAAGGTGTATATGAAAAGATACATGTTACTTTTTTTAAACTAAACTCCTTGTTTGAAAGATACAACATTATAATATAATACCATGATTTTGTCATGCAGGAGTAATCTACAACTATTTTTAAACTATCTTTTTCACAATTCATTATGTAGTCATCTAATAGATCCTCAATTTCGTAATGGTTCCTTATGTACTTATTTTCAATACCAGAAATTTCTTTAAATTCATTTTGATAATAAAGAGAGATAGTTTTTAATATAAGATTATTACTTTTAATCTTATTATATAGACTATACTTTCTTGATTCATTATTATTTGCAAAAAGGAATAAATCTATTTCTAAATCTTTTAGATCATCAATAGATAATTGATAACCATACTTAATTTTCATCATAGTTAAATAAATTTGGCATTGTAGTGTTAGTATTATCAGAAATTATTTTATCTAATTTAATACCTTTATTAACACGTAATGGTAGTTTAAATTGTGGACTATATAAATATGAAAGTTTAAATCGTTTATTTTTTAAATCAAAGTCAAAACTTTCCTGATTTTCATTAACCAATATAAAAGCACCTTGCAAAAGACCTTTTTCAATAATATCCGTTAATTCAATATTTTCAGGATCATATATGAAAGTAGAGTAAGGTTCTGAATCGAAATTTTTATTCAAAAGTGCATTTTCAAAAAAACGACCAATTCTGATTATAAACTCCTCCATATTTAGCTTATACTTATCATTATTATAAGGGGTATTATTGATAAAATTACTAAAACGGTTTGATGTTTTTAAAATTTCGTCAAATTGTACATTTGCATCTGCCTTTATAGTATCCGATCTATCTAGAATAGAATTGATTAAACCTATTAACCACCTTGGGTTTCCATCAGTTATAGAAGATAATATTTCGTACCCGCTGTATAATTCTATGAATTTCTTATTTGTATTTAAAGTAATTTTACTTTTGTTATTTTCTTTTATGAAATAATTCCGGTAATAAACAACTGGTTTTATTTTTCTGAAAACTGAAGATAATTGTTTTTTATCTGTAGGAATTGGATTGTCAGGATCAATATTTTTAGATAATAAATATTCTTTAAATGATATGTCTTTGGAGGCTAGTTCTTTAATTTGAATTATATAATCACTATCACTCGTATATGATTCTTGCCCTTCAAGAAATCTATAATTTGATCCAAAATAGTCTTTTGGCTTTATAGATATTTTACGTTTTTGTAGTAGTCTAATGATTAATTCTTTTGCGAATTCATTATTAGATTGTGCATGAATTTCCCACATTTTAATAATATCAAAATCATTACCAGGAGTAGCACCAGATTCATCTTTTAAAACTTCATCAACTTCTTTTGGTAAAATAGGACTTGAACTCAATTTAAATAATATTCTTTGATCAGTACTACGTAATAATCTATAAAGTTGCTTTTTAAGCCAAGTAGGAGCAAATTCAAGTTCGTCAAAACATAATGCCCAAAATTTCTTTTTTGGTTTATATATTCTTTCAAATAGATCAATAATTAAAGGAATAGTATCAACATAATTGAGGTGTAAGAAATCAAAATTTTCAAACTCATAATTCTTATTATATATAACCTTTGAAAGATTTTCATTAATTACATTACGTCTAAGTTTTAAAGACTCCTTAATAGATGTCAACTGTGGAACTGTGTTATTACCTAATTTTAGAAAATCAATAAGTCCAAAACAAAATTCAATATCTATTAATGCAGATTGCTCATTAATATGAATTTCATATGTCAATACATTTAGAAGTGTATCGCAAAGTGATTCAAATATATTTGTTGTTACGCTAAATTTAGATATCAATTCAATTAGCTGATTATCAATTCTTGTTTCATGAATTGCTATATCCTTATAGAGCCACGAAATATCAGTTGGAATATAAACAGCATAAAATGGGATATCTTCTCTAAATTTTTCTGCTATTTTATTTTTCCAATTATGAAGTGCAGGAAGTGTCAACATTTTCATTAAAGTAGTTTTACCACAGCCCCTTGCACCTAGAATTACGGTGTGAGATTGATTTTTTAGAATATCAAAGCTCGGAGAAAAAATAAATGTTTCAGCTATTTCCTTTGGATCTAGATTTCTCGCATTAAAGCTATTTTGAAAATTAATTGCCATGAGCTAATCTTTCTTTAAGTTTTGCATTGTTATAAACTACATCAGGATATTTACTTTCATCAAAGGTAACACCATAGTTTATCTCCTTTAAGTTATCAATAATTTCTTGTAATTCATTAGCCATTAAAAATTTTAAATCTTCGATTTTATTGCATAAATCTTCCCAATTAATTATAGGCTCATCATTAGTGATTTTGGTTATCTCTCTTAAAATTTCACTTTTTTGTTTTCTTGAACCAAAACCTGTTTTATAATCAAAGCCTTCAGAATTATTGTGCCATCCAATCTGAAATTTATAATTGGGTGTTTTAATAATGCCTCGAGAAACTCCATCTTTTTTTTCAATTTCTATGAGATGTACATAGTTAAATTTGCTAGCAAATTGTATTTGGTTTGTTGCAGAAAAACTACCAGAGGAAAGAATTTGAATTTCTCCAGAGTCCGTAGAATATTTTTTAAATTTTGGAAAATGTTTATGCCCATGAATTATTAAATCGAATTTATGCTTTGCTAATGTTGCAACAAGTTGATCTCCATTTTCAACAAAATCATATGCGCCTAAATTTTTGTCATCATGTTGTATGGGATGATGGTGACACATCATTATTTTAATCTTAGTATCATCATGATGCGCGATTAGATATCGGTCAATTTCTTGAATTGCAGCTATTGTGATTAAACCTTTTACAGTAGGGCTATCTACTTCGTCTGTATGGGTATGAAAATGAGTTGTATTGATCACTAATAATTGTAATTCTTCCTTTTCTATAAATGTAAACCCTTTTTCCCAAAAAGTTCCTATTTCTTGATCTGAGATAGGATAATTTTTTTTTATGCCTTTTGGAATAGTTAAAAAATATGCAGTATTAATATGGCGTGAATCAATATCATGATTTCCTAATGTTGCATATGTTTCACCAGCTTGAAATAAAGATGAAATTTCTTTAACATAATCCCATCCAGATATAAAACCCTGCAAATCAGAATAATTAGTCACATCTCCTGGGCACAATAAATAATCTACAGTAGGAAAATCATCTTGAAGAGAACCATTATAGTATTCGATGAAACTTTGAACTGGATGTGAGTTTATATCATCTCTTAGTATATTTGTAAATAAAGTTGTGCAATTCTCTTTTTCAGATTTTTTAGGATGACAATGTAAGTCACTTATCACAGCAATTTTAATTTTTTTCATCTTGATGATTAAAGTTTTTTTCTAGATTATTAATAATAAGTAGTTCCTTTAAGTCTCCACGCTTTTTTGGATCTGAATTTATGTATCTTTTTGCATTTACGCAATCAATTTGGTAATTACTATAAAGATCATCAAAAAAGCTATGATGTTTTTCATGTTCAGACATGTCAGAATTGCTCAAAACCCATAAGTGTTTATCCTGATTTAATTTGTCACAAAAGTCTCGTAGCCTGAATTGCTCACTATCATCAAAGTTAATGTGTGAATACGAATTAAATTGTGACGTTTTATTTAGTGGTTTATAAGGTGGGTCTATATAAAAGAAAGCTTTTTCACTTCCAAGAATTTCATATGTTTTTTCATAATCGCCACTTAATATTTCAACGTTCGTCAAAATTTCACTAACATTAACCAAATTTTCTTTATTACAAATTTCCGGTTTTATATAGCTTCCTATTGGAACATTAAATTCATTTCTTTTATTGACCCTATACAAACCATTAAAACATGTTCTGTTTAAAAATATAAAAAGAGCTGCTTGACTAATATTGTCACTATTCCTAAGATTATATAATTTTCTTTTTGAATAATAAAATTCTGATCTAGTTTCTAAATCTAAAATAGAGTGATATTCACATTGAAGTTCTTCAAGAATTTTTATTAATTCACTAACATTATCTCGAACCGTTATATAACTATTAATTAAGTCTACATTTATGTCGTTAAGGATTACCCTATCGAAATTATTGTAGTACTGGTATAAACCAAAAAAGACAGAACCTCCACCTAAAAATGGCTCAACATATGTCATTTTTTTATTTTCAAATTTGCTAGGCAAGACATTAATTATTTCATTGATAATTTTACTTTTTCCCCCTGCCCATTTTATAAATGGTTTAGCTTTCATTCGCTGATATCTCCACTGATGTAAGTTGGAATTTCTAAGTTTTAATATATTCTGCAAAGTTACCGTTCGTTTTTAATATACATAAAATTTTTATATATTTTCTTCTTATAATATTTTTCAAATACTTAAGGAGTGTAGTATCATTTTATTAATAATGGAAAGATATATTTAAATTTTGATTGGAATATTTCTAATAATAAAAATTTCCACCTAGATCCCCGAAGTCTCCCAACTTTGGAGATTTTATTTCAAACAAGTAATTAAAACTCAATCCCCCGCTCTCCTAAGTCTCCCGACTTTGGAGCAAATTTAAAGGAAATAATACTTGCTAGCTCAAAGTCGGGAGACTTTCCTCACCAGAAATCAAAACAAAATATCCCAGCATTCGTTGGGATTTTTTAAGCAAAATAATATCTAATCCTGTATTCTTATAAGGTTTATATTATTTTTTCACCAGCTCTACTTTATGGTTTTCCGCCTTTCCTTTTTCATAACTATTATCTGTATATCCGTTAGTAAATACCTGTAAAACATACAATCAGCTGTGGCAACTTTATGCCCCCATATGTTTTAATATCCAGTTTAAACATTCTTTAGAATCCATGATACTCCAGGAATGAGGATGTCTTGTACCGTCCGGACGAATTCCACGGTCATTGGTGATGACAAGATCAGCGTTTTTGTGGCCTTTTAGTCGTAATAGATTAATCATAGCTGTAATATCTGCCACATTAAGGTCGTAAATATCCCTTCCTCTGTTTTCCATCTGCCATATAATCCCCGGTTCTGTATACATCAGAATAGGGATATTCAGAAGATATTTTGCATTGCCGCCATCTTTTTCACGATAAGAAAACATGGATTCTCTTAAGTAATTGGCTCTGTTTTTATCCGGTGTACCCATAGCATCAACCATTTCAGCAGTTAAATATTTAGCTTCATTAGTTCCAATATCAGAATAGTTTCTTTCCATCTCTCTCTGCAACCTGTAATACATATTCTCGTAATCTAACGGTGTGTCAAGAGCGAATACAGAATTGGGTATAAAATAGGTGTTTTTGTCCCTGATTGCCCTTTCAGCATAGGTAAAAGCCAGCATTCCACCGCCGGAAAGTCCTCCAATTGATATTTTATCTTTGGAAATTTTATGCTTTTCCACTGTATCTTTTACCATTCTGTCTAAAAACTTCTGCTCTATATGAAATCCAAAATCCCCATCTTCCCAGGTTGGGAGTAATACGATAAGATTCTTCTCCAATGCCAGATCATCCAGATTAATCTGATTCATTACTTTTTTGCCATTTTCACCTCCACCCGGTAAAATAACAAGTATTCCTTCAGGTTTATCCTTCGGAAGTAATTTCAAATAATGGTTCTGAGTATCTTTAAAAGTGATTTTTTCAGGAGTCTGCCCAAAAAGGTTAGTACAAAATAGGCCCAGGAGAAGGGTAAAGCATCTGATGTTCATCATTAAATAGGTTATTAGTGGTTATAACGCTGATTCCCAAAAAATATTTGATTCATAAAAAGAAAACAATTTTATTGACCAGCTCAAAGTCGGGAGACTTTGCGCAGCGGAAGGTAGTAGATCTAATTTATTTTTGACTGCTGACACACTGCTGTCACGTTGCGGGTGTAAGTTTGCATCATTAATTAATCTTTAAAAGAATAAAAATGACAAACGAAATTAGCTCAGTATTTAAGCCAACCCATTTTCCCAACCCTACTCTTATTTCAGTCAATGGTGTAGAACTGGAAGTTTTTGAAGCAGGTAAACAGAATGCTGGAAAACCTATTGTACTCTGCCACGGCTTTCCGGAACATGCTTTTTCCTGGCGTCATCAGGTTTCAGCATTGGTTGCAGCCGGGTATCATGTGATTATTCCCAATCAGAGAGGGTATGGCAACTCATCCCGTCCGTCCGAAGTCACTGAATATGATATTGTACACCTTACGGGTGACCTGGTCGCACTACTCGATTACTTTGGATATGAAGATGCCACTTTTGTTGGTCACGATTGGGGAGCCAATGTTGTTTGGAACCTGGCACTATTGCATCCTGAGCGGGTAAATAAAATAATAAATCTGGCCTTGCCTTACCAGGAGCGCGGAGAACAACCATGGATTGAGTTGATGGAAGCTATATTTGGAGGAGACTTCTATTTTGTCCACTTCAATCGACAGCCAGGAGCAGCAGATGCTATAATGAATGAAAACACCTCTCAGTTCCTCCGTAATATATTCCGCAAAAATGTACCTGCAACACCACCAGAACCCGGAATGCTGATGATCAATCTTGCAAGAGCAGAAAATCCACTGGGAGAACCCTTAATGAAAGACAACGAACTGTCTGTATTTGTTTCTGCTTTCGAAGCATCAGGATTTACAGGAAGCATCAATTGGTACAGAAACCTTGATAGAAACTGGCACTTA
Source organism: Chryseobacterium sp. 22543 (assembly GCF_052044565.1). NCBI lineage: Bacteria > Pseudomonadati > Bacteroidota > Flavobacteriia > Flavobacteriales > Weeksellaceae > Chryseobacterium > Chryseobacterium sp. 22543. Next base: position 318,645 of record NZ_JBQENH010000003.1, on the reverse strand, counting down.
ATGGCGGACGTAACCCCAATCATTCATCAACCAACTCTTATGATATATGGTGAACAGGACACAATTCCCAAATCCGAAAACCTAAAAAATATTGTTCCTAATCTGGATATTGTGAGTCTGGATTGCGGCCATTGGATTCAACAAGAAAAGCCAGAAGAAACTACCCAAGTAATTTTAAAATGGTTAGAACAACAGAATGCTTAACAAAGAAGTAAAAACGTATTTTCCTTAAAGCCAAACAAGTCTAGCCTTCCTTCAATAAGTTGGAATGAAGCCGCTCTCAGGAGACATTGTGCTGCAGAGAAATAAAAAACACTTATATTTTTCTAATTGTATTCCGCGTAAGACTGATATAATTAAACATACAAAACGTTGCTGCCGCCCCGAAAGTATGCCATAAAAAGTGGGTTCCGAAACTGAACCATTCCCATTTGTCAGCGATACGGAAGGTCAATGCAAAAACAAATGACAATACAGCAAAGCCTACCCATTTACCAGCTTTCCATTGGGTGTAGATTAAATAACGCAATACCGAGAAAACTACAAATGAAGCCATGATTGCATAATTTAGGTTGATGAAAAGTGAAGGATTATCTATCAAAATCCAGTTTCTCAAAGCAAACATGAGCAGTACATATATGAGAACCATTACAACAGCATAATACCATTTCGTACTCTGTGCTATAAAATAAAATCCGGCAGACAGGCAGAGCAACATAATGGGCAGCCAATCCATCATAATAAATACCGGCCATTGTCTGAATGAATGATAAACAGTTCCCCCTATGGCACCAATATATAATAAAACCAAACAGTAGGTTAAAAAAGGATATTGTTTAAAATTACCTTTCATTTTAAGGGTCCAAAAAATGGCTATGGCTAAAAAAAATACAGCTGTCACCGCATTTAACGGCTCAGGAAAAAACTGAGCCATATCTGTTTCTTTATATAACATGCCTCCGTCCGGAGGTAACTGATGTATTGGCATTGTCCTTTTTATATTTGTTCATAGGCATGCTGTAGAACACAAAATGCAAACAGAGCCAATTTTATTTAACATGAGTAAATTATTCTAAAATACTTATTTATTTCTCAAAATATTGAAATCTGATGTAATTTTTTAATTAATTCTTTATAAACACTTTTTCCGGCGCATAATCATCAGTTTTTGATCCGCCGCTGACGGATTTTACTTAAGAATTGCGGAGTAATTCCAAGATAGGAAGCAATCTGTGTATTGGGAAGCCTGTTGGCCAGCTGAGAATAATGTTTAAGGAAAAATTCATATTTTTCTTCTCCTGTTGCACTTATATTCTGAAGTACCCTATTTTGGAGCTCGATGAATTTCTGTTCGATAATTATTCTGAAGTTTCTGTCGAATTTGGGATAATACGTATAAAGAAACCAAAGATCATTTTTTTCAATCTGCAAAACAGTGGAAGTTTCAAGAGCCGCAATATACAATTGACTTGGTTTTTTATTATGAAAACTGTCTATATCCACAATCCAGTCATTCTCTGCCGCAAACTGGAGATTATGTTCTTCGCCGTTACCATCTATATTGTACATTTTTAAACATCCTGAGACAACAAATGTATAATATTGACACACTTCATTTTCTTTCAGAATAAACTGTTTTCGTTTGATTCTCCTTTCAACAAAACGTTCATTCAACACTTCAATTTCTTTCTTTGAAAGCGGAATATAGCTTTTAAAATATTCTACAAGCGGAATGGTTTCTTTTGACATTGTAAATAAAACTTGTTATATAGATTCTGAATAAATCACCATAACAATATATCAAAAAAAACTGAACAGATACACATATGAAAAGCTTCAAAAAAAATAATATCAAAATATAAGCTCAACAATGTTCTTTTTTATATCAACAATCATAAAACAATATGCAGAAGCTCAAAAAACAGATTATTTGTGAAAAAAATATAATATTTGAACGTAAGAAATCACCCATAAGAAAAATATTTGAAAAAATAAATACCTTACTTTCTGGCATAACAAAATTTATCTGATTATATTGCATCTGTCTATTAATAGGTGTTTCCCCCACTGAACAGACCAATGTATATACTTTTAAAAGCCGATGAAAGAATTACAAAAACTCACCAAAGATCAATTATACAAAAAACTCAAAGAAAAATCTGAAAATCTATATACCATTGCCCATGAAGCGCTGGAAAATAATTTCTTTAATGAAAGTTCTTTAGATGAAGAAAGTCTTGCCGAGTTTCTTGAAATGCTGGATGAGGAAACAGCAGAAAAAATAAAAGATGCTTCCCTTCACATTAATAATGAAAATGACGCTCCAGAGATTGTCCTCATAGAGAACGAAAACAGCACTTCCCTTGAATTGATTACCGATGAAAATGAGGGCTATAAAATCATTTTCATAGAAGGTGACATTCATTTATCCGAAACCCTTTTTGTTGAAGACTATATCGTTCTTATTGCAACAGGTAATATACAGGCAGAAAATATTATCATCAACGGTTCACTGTACTGTTCCGGAAATGTTACCAGCAAAGTATTATTCGGAGCATCTGGTAATGATAATGAAACGTATATCGGTGGAAGTATTATGACTTCTCTGATTGCAGAAAACGGACATTATACGGTTGCAGAAGGCAATATATATTCCAGGTATTTAATTAGTTTTCATAACGAAATAACAGGAAAAACCGGAAAGTTCATCGAAAATATCAGCCTGGAAAAACCAAGTGAAATTGGACTGCTGAATCCCGAAATTCTTGACGAAGACGGATATTTTGATGAAGATTCTTTTTTAAACTTTATTGATACCAATCCTCCGGATGCCTTATTTGTAAAACCTACTAACTTATTTTGATATCCCCCACAGCAACAGATTGTTATAAACCAGAACCCTAAAGACTTTTCATCACTGTTTATAATCAGGAGAAAAAATTTTTTTCTAAAAAAACTTTAGAATAACTTTGCAAAAAATTTCTGTTGAAAGACCTGCTTCTTATTACTCCGCCTTTTACCCAACTTAATACTCCTTATCCTGCAACGGCTTATATTAAAGGATTTTTAAATACCAAAAATATTTCCGGTTATCAGGTAGATTTGGGGATTGATGTTATTTTGGAATTATTTTCAAAAGACGGAATTCAGAAGGTTTTCAGCAAAAAAACTGATCTTCATGATACCTCTGAAAATTCTCAGAGAATCTATGCCTTAAGAGAAGAATATATCAAAACCATAGATCAGGTTATTCTGTTTTTACAGGACAAAACGCCCACTTTGGCAAGACAGATCTGCAGTATGAACTTCCTTCCTGAAGCTTCCCGTTTCAACCAGCTGGATGATATGGAATTTGCTTTTGGAAATATGGGACTGCAGGATAAAGCCAAACATCTGGCAACCTTATACTTAGAAGACATATCTGATTATATTGTTGAAAATATTGATCCTGATTTTGGTTTCAGCAGATATGCAGAACGTCTCGGAAAAAGTGCCAATTCTTTTGATGAATTGTATTCAAAATTATCTGGAGGCTCCACATTTATTGATGAATTTACTTTAAAAATTCTTCGTGAAAAAATAGAAACGGTTCAGCCGAAACTGGTTTGCTTTTCAATCCCTTTTCCCGGTAATCTGTACTCTGCTTTCAAATGTGCGCAATGGATCAAAATGAATCATTCTCACATCAAAATTGCGATGGGTGGAGGTTTCCCCAACACCGAATTAAGAGAAATTAAAGATCAGAGAGTTTTTGAATTCTTTGATTTTATTACCCTAGATGATGGCGAACTTCCTATTGAACTTCTTCATCAAAATTTAGAAATTTCCAATGGAGAAGGTGAATTTAAAAGAACTTTTCTTCTCGAAAATAATGAAGTTGTTTATAAGAATAATTCAAAAAGACACGACTACAAACAGGCTGATATCGGTACTCCGGATTATACAGATCTAAGACTGGATCAATATATTTCCGTTATCGAAATCGCCAATCCCATGCACAGTTTATGGAGTGACGGAAGATGGAACAAACTCACGATGGCCCATGGATGCTATTGGGGAAAATGTACATTCTGTGATATTTCTTTAGACTATATCAAAATCTACGAGCCTATTTCTGCTAAGATCCTGGTAGGCCGAATTGAAGAATTGATCAGAACAACAGGTGAAACAGGATTCCATTTTGTGGATGAAGCTGCACCGCCTGCTTTGATGAGAGAGGTTGCTTTGGAAATTCTCCGAAGAAATCTTGTCGTTACCTGGTGGACGAATATCCGTTTTGAAAAAAGCTTCACCAGAGACTTATGCTACCTCCTGAAACTTTCGGGATGTGTTGCTGTTTCCGGAGGACTTGAAGTGGCCAGTGACCGATTGCTGAAATTAATTGACAAAGGAGTTTCTGTAGAACAGGTTGCCAACGTAACAAGAAATTTTACAGAAGCCGGAGTTATGGTGCATGCATATCTGATGTATGGCTACCCTACCCAAACCGTTCAGGAAACAGTTGATTCTTTGGAAATGATCCGGCAGATGTTTGAAATGGGAATTCTTCAAAGTGGCTTCTGGCATCAGTTTGCAATGACTGCCCATTCTCCTGTTGGAATGAAGCCTGAGGATTTTGGAGTAATTCCTATAAAACAAGAAATTCTGTTTGCCAATAATGATATAGACTTTCAGGATAAAACCGGAATTGATCATAACAAGTTCAGTTTCGGATTGAAAAAATCTTTATTCAATTTTATGCATGGAGTGAATTTTGAACTGCCACTTCAGGAATGGTTTGATTTTAAAATTCCAAGAACAACTATTCATCCGGATTATATCCACGACTGTCTTTTAGAAGATGGGCAGTTTCAACTGAAGACCAATTCGAAAGTTGTCTTTCTGACCAAAAATGTAATCGCTGAGAATCGCGTAAAAAATAAAAAGAAATACTCTGGTACATATACAATCCTTACATTCCACCTAAAAACCAATATTGTAAAGGTTGAACTGGAACAGGAAAAGGCAGAATGGCTGATGAATGTATTGGAAGAAAATTCTATTGAAAACTCAAAAAAACCTACTATTCAACAACTTAAGAATCACTTTGAAGAGAATTTTGAAGATTTTGAGCTATTCTGGTTCTCAAAACCAATGCAGCAGTTGAAGGAAAATGGAGTGATTTTAAGTTTATAAAAATTTTCAATTTTTTCTCAGGGATTTTTAAAAATAGGAAGTTTTGTGCTTTTTTATATCCTATGGGATGATTAAGCTCCGTTTTACTTTATGAAAATTATTTTGGCTGAAGCCAATTGTCACTTTATTAAACGAACAAACGGGCTAAAGCCCGTTTCTATTAAATATTATTTCTCTCGAATACAGATTACAAATTTTACAAATCTGTTTTCTCTTTAAAGCATTAATTAGGGGTTTCTTTTGAAACAGTACCCACAGATACTTTTTCCTGAATTTTAATAAAATTAGGATCCATAATAGCCATGCGTTCTGCAAGGGCTTTATAAGTCGGGAACTTTAGAATAGAAGCTCTCCCAGACATTTCTTTGTAAATCGTGAAAGATTTTCCGCCTGCTGTCTTTAATTGCTTTGTGGTCGTAATATACCTGCCGATTAGTTTGCTTTTGGCATCATAAATCTCAATATCTATAGGTGTTTTATCCATAATTATATCTTGTGAACCGAAACTTACAGGCAGATTGGTAAAATATCCCACCGGAACACCATTACTTAAGATCTCTCCCACTTTATTGACCTCAATATTCAGTTTATCTATTTTCTTTCTGATCGTGTAAGCATCTTTCGTTTTACTGTCCAGCTTTCTTTTCGGAACATTTGAAAAGATCTCATCCAGGTTTTTCACATTGATCCCTTTATTATCAATGATTTTAAGATCCTTAACCGAAGTAAAAACTGCTGACTTTTCTTCACCGGAGAACGCTGAAGGTGATGAATAATCAATTTCAATCGTTTTGTCCCTGTTATATACTCTATTGATACTGATATAGCTGTCGCGAACAGAATCAACGATACTTTTATCAATGAATTTTATAATATACATTGGGGTTTCCTTCAGATCCATAAACGTATATTCGCTGGATTTGTTAGACAGTTTCGCTACCGGAATACCATCCAGATTGATTATTCCTCTTTTGGTTTTGATATTCTGAGCTTGAAGGAAAACACCCAGAACTGTAAAGAATATGATTATGCCTCTCTTCATACAATCAAACTTTTACAAATAAAAAAAGTGTAACACAAAGTTACACTTTCTTGAAAATATATTTAGCTTTTCATTTAATTATTCACAAAGGATAATACCTTTATCATGATTAAATTCTACAACACCGCTTTTGATAGCATAAGCAAAAACAGAGTCTTTTCCAGCTTCTTTGGTAAAGTTTTTAGCAAAAGCCTCATCAATAGAATTAGCAAAAAGCTTTACATTACCTCCGATCAAAGAAGAAACAATTCCCGCGTGGTTTTTCATGATGTGAAATTCACCATTTTTTCCAGGCAACAATACTGAGTCTACTTCTCCTTCAAAAACTACGTATTCTGGTGTTAAAATTTTTATATTCATTTTAATTTAGATTTGAAGATTTCAGATTTCAGATTTCAGACAACCTTAAAGTCTCATGTCTGGTATCTTTTATCTTTATGTCTAATTATTAAGCGTTTTCAGCTAACATTTTTTGTCCTGCTTCGATAGCTTCTTCGATAGTTCCTTTCAAGTTGAAAGCAGCTTCTGGCAAGTGATCTAATTCACCATCCATAATCATAGTAAATCCTTTGATTGTATCTTTGATATCTACCAATGATCCTGGAATACCTGTAAACTGTTCTGCTACGTGGAAAGGCTGAGATAAGAATCTCTGAACTTTTCTTGCACGGTATACAACAGATTTATCTTCTTCAGAAAGTTCTTCCATACCAAGGATTGCGATGATATCCTGAAGAGCTTTGTATCTTTGAAGAATTTCTTTTACTCTTTGAGCACAGTCATAGTGTTCCTGACCGATAACTTCCGGAGCAAGGATTCTTGAAGTAGAAGCCAATGGATCTACCGCTGGGTAAATACCTAATGAAGCAATCTTTCTATCAAGTACCGTAGTTGCATCCAAGTGAGCAAACGTAGTTGCAGGAGCCGGGTCAGTTAAGTCATCCGCAGGTACGTATACCGCTTGTACTGAAGTAATTGAACCATTTTTAGTTGAAGTAATTCTTTCCTGCATCGCACCCATTTCAGAAGCAAGAGTTGGTTGGTAACCTACCGCTGATGGCATACGACCAAGAAGTGCAGATACCTCAGAACCAGCCTGTGTAAAACGGAAGATGTTATCTACGAAGAAAAGTACGTCTCTACCTTGTCCGCTTTCTCCACCGTCTCTGTAGTACTCAGCTAATGTAAGACCAGAAAGTGCTACTCTAGCTCTTGCACCTGGCGGCTCGTTCATCTGTCCGAAAACGAATGCAGCTTTAGAATCTTTCATAGCTTCTAAATCTACTTTAGAAAGATCCCAACCTCCGTTTTCCATAGAGTGCATGAAATCATCACCATACTTGATAATTCCTGATTCCAGCATCTCTCTCAAAAGGTCATTTCCTTCTCTCGTTCTTTCACCTACTCCGGCAAAAACAGAAAGACCTCCGTGTCCTTTTGCAATATTGTTAATCAACTCCTGAATCAATACTGTTTTACCTACACCGGCACCACCGAACAAACCAATTTTACCTCCTTTTGCGTAAGGCTCAACTAAGTCGATTACTTTAATACCTGTAAATAAAACTTCTGCAGAAGTTGAAAGTTGATCAAATTTTGGAGCTGGTCTGTGAATTGGTAGACCACCCTCCTTAGAAATATCTTGAAGTCCGTCGATAGCATCACCAACAACGTTGAATAGTCTTCCGTTTACAGCCTCTCCGATTGGCATCATAATAGGATTTCCGTATCCAATTACGTCCTGCCCTCTTTTAAGACCGTCAGTAGCGTCCATTGCGATACATCTTACTGTATCTTCGCCAATATGTTGTTCTACTTCTAAAACTACTTTTTCACCGTTTTCTTTTGTAATTTCTAACGCGTCATAGATTGCTGGAACAGCTTCCACATCTGTGAAGACAACGTCGATTACCGGACCAATAATTTGAGAAATTTTACCTTTAATTTGGTTTGCCATTGCTAAATTTTTTCTTGGTGCAAATATAGTGATTCTTCATAAACCCGCAATTGGTAAAAAAAAGATTTTTATCATGCTTTTGAGAATAGATTATTTTAGTATTATAAACGATATAACAATGAATAGGTGCTGCAATAGTAAGGTTATAGGTATTACTCCATTGTTATATTGATACATTGGCACATTATTTCTATATTTGCAGTCAAATTTTTCCGTTTTGAAAGTTTTCAAGAATTTTACAGATTATTCCTCACAGAAGCCTTTAGCATTGTCTTTAGGAATGTTTGACGGGGTACATCTCGGGCACAAGAGTATTATTGATGAACTGACGAAAGTAGGTACAGAGAACAATCTGGAAACTGCTATCCTTACTTTCTGGCCGCATCCAAGGTTTGTTTTTAATCCTAATGAAGATTTAAAACTTCTGAATACCTTAGAAGAAAAGAAACAGCTGGTTGAGAAGTATGGTGTTGATAATCTGTTCCTGAAGGAGTTTGATGAAGAGTTCAGAAACTTAACCGGAGAAGAATTTGTACGTCAAATTTTAATTGATAAACTCAACGTTAAATACCTTATTATAGGATATGACCATTCTTTCGGAAAAAACAAGAGTGGAAATTTTGAACTTCTTCAAACATTATCCAAGGAGCTTGATTTTGATGTTGAACAAATGGAAGCAATCAATATTCACGAAAACAATATCAGTTCCACGAAAGTACGTAATGCCCTTTTAACAGGAAATATTAAGGAGGCCAACGAAATGCTGGGATACTCCTACTCTGTTTCAGGAACGGTAGTTCACGGGAAGAAAATCGGAAGAACAATTGGCTATCCAACGGCCAATATTGATACGGAATCAATTAAACTTTTACCTAAAAAAGGAGCTTATATTGTAGAAGTATTCATAAAAGGCGACCAATATAAAGGAATGCTGAGTGTGGGAACCAACCCTACGGTAAATGGAGAGAAATTAACTGTGGAAGTTTATATCCTTGATTTTGATGGAGATATCTATGATGAAGAAATTACGGTAAGTTTCAGAGATTTCCTTCATGATGAAATCAAATTTGAAGGTCTTGAAAAATTGATTGAAAGACTGGACGAAGATAAGAGGTTAACAGAGAAATTTGATTTTTAAGATATCAAAAAGGCTATTCAGTGATGAATAGCCTTTTTATTTATTTCAATATTTTTAAGTATATTTTCTGAGGTTCACTACTTAGTTTCACGTTAGGAAACTGTTTGTCATAATCAACAAAAATATCCCCTTTTTCATCTGCTTTTCCGTTTCCGTCAGAATCCCAGCTTATTGTTACATAATATTTTGCCGGTCCTGCAGGTTTTGGATTGATTTTGCTTTCAGCATCTTTGGGTACTGGCAGGTCAATAGTGAACGGTACAGATTTCTGCTCATACTCTTTTTCTGTAATTAAAGTGGCAGGAGCATCTGCCAGTTTTTCATCCATTCCGTATAAGCTTACTTTAAGTTTTGGATTTTTAATCGTAAAATTCTCTGTTCCTGAAAATTCTATTTTAAGATTTTCTGAAGCTGAGACAGCAGAAGCCGGATTTTCAGCAGTGCTTTTCTTTACTGATTGGGTGCAGCTTGACAACATCAATGTACCTGCTGCTACGAATAATAAAAGGTGATTTCTCATTTGTTATTTATTTTGTTAACATTAATCATGTATTTCACTGACCATATGTAACAAATTCCATACCTTAAATTATTTTTATTATTTTATAAAGAATTTACTGCATTCTGAGCCTTCTTTGTCAGGGATTTAAAAACCAAATCATAGGAATGGTCAATGAGTTTAAAGATCAGATCTCTTTTCAAACCATCTGCTGTTACAGAATTCCAATGGGTTTTGTTCATATGATAAGCCCCTGTAATCTGAGGATACTGTTCACGAAGCTCTGCACTCCATTCAGGATCTGTTTTTACATTAATCGCTAAGGGTTGTCTTTCAAGCCCCATCAGTAAAAACATTTTGGTGTCTACTTTCAACACAAGAGTCTCGTTATCAAACGGAAAGCTTTCCGTAACTCCTTTTTTCGCAAGACAGTAATCTAAAATTTCGTTGGCATCCATATCAGAGATAAGTAATGAGTGATCAATAATTAGTAATGATTAAATGATATAATTCTTTAATCTTTAATTCAAATTTAGTAAATTTAAGAAAGAAATAATCTCACAAATCACAATTATTATGAAAGCTTTGGTAATAGGTGCTACAGGCGCCACGGGAAAAGATCTTGTCAATCAGCTATTGAATGACAAAGAGTTTGACGAAGTGGATATTTTTGTTAGAAAACCTGTTGATATTCAGGATGAAAAGCTTAAGGTTCATATTGTGAATTTTGAAAAGCCTGAAGAATGGAAAGATATGGTGAATGGAGATGTGGCGTTTTCGTGCCTGGGAACTACTTTAAAAGATGCAGGAAGTAAAGAGGCTCAAAAGAAAGTAGATTTCGATTATCAGTATGAATTTGCAAAAGCTGCGAGAGAAAATAATGTGGAAGATTATATTCTGGTATCCGCTTATGGTGCCAATCCGCAGTCCAAAATTTTCTATTCTAAAATGAAAGGTGAGCTGGAAGAAGCCGTAAAGCTGCTGCATTTCAATAAGATCACTATTTTCAAACCGGGAATGCTTGAACGAACAAATTCTGAGAGAACCGGAGAAGTTCTTGGCAGCCGGATTATAAAATTTGCCAATAAACTGGGGTTATTAGAAAGCCAGAAGCCACTCCCCACCAATATTCTGGCAAAAGCAATGATAAAATCTTCAAAAATAAAAAGTAACGGATACTCCAGTATAAAACTTGGAAATATTTTCTGTTTTGCGGAAAAGACTAATGAATAAAAGATTAGAGGTACTGGCTTCGGGATAATGCGGTTTGGCTTTGTTATTAATTTCCCTAAAACCTAAGCCCTACCCCCTATTACCTATTACCTATTACCTATTACAAAATTACTTTGTGGTTTTACTTCCCATTTTTTGCCCCAGCTTTTCATATTCAATATCATTAGGTTCCCAAAGTTCTATTTTGTTGCCTTCTATATCCATAATATGGACAAATTTCCCATATTCATAAATCTCCATTTTATCAACAATGGTTACATTTTCTTTTTTAAGCTGCTCGATCAGTTTTTCAAGATTTTCTACCCGATAATTGATCATGAAATCTTTCTCAGAAGGCTGAAAATATTTTGTTTTTTCACTGAAAGGACTCCATTGGCTAAATCCTTTTTTAGATTGATCTGCTCCCTGATACCACTCGAATACAGCTCCGTATTCATTGGTCACAAGTCCCAGATGGCTTTCATACCATTCTCTCATCTTTTTAGGATCTTTACATTTAAAAAAGATTCCGCCGATACCGGTTACTCTTTTTGTTTCATCAGATTTATTTTCTGTAACGGCTTTAAAAGCAAATCCTGACATAAAAGCTGCCAGAATAGAAAGGGTAAAAATTATTTTCTTCATAAGAAATCATTGATGGTTATAAAAATAAAAAAAGTGGATGTAAACACCCACTTGTAAAAATATACTTTTTTCTCTTTATTTCAGATACTTTGTAATCGCCTCATCAGTAGGCTTTGTAGTACTTACAAAAGAATCAATCAATTTTCCGTTTTCATCAACCAGGAATTTGGTAAAGTTCCAAAGAATGGTTGTATTTTTTACTCCGTTTAATTCCTGTTCTGTTAAATACTTGAAGATCGGGGCGGTATCATCTCCTTTTACGGAGACTTTAGCTGCCAAAGGGAATGTCACTCCGTAATTTTTCTGACAGAAAGCGCCAATTTCGGTATTGGTTCCAGGTTCCTGTCCGCCAAAATTATTGGCAGGGAATCCTACTACAACCAGCTTATCTTTATATTCCTCATATACTTTCTCAAGATCAGCATACTGAGGAGTAAATCCACATTCTGAAGCGGTATTGACAATCAGGATTTTCTTTCCTTTGAAATCTGCAAAATTGATTTCTTTCCCGTCAAGACTTTCTACTTTGAAGTCATATATTGTTTTTCCCATAAGTTCAGTGGTTTTGGCTTTAGAAATTTCACTTTTTTGATTGGTGCAGCTTTGCAGGAATGCTATACAAGAAAGCAGCAGTAAAAAAATATTTTTCATTTTTTATCATTTTATGCAGCCGGGCTGCAGTTGAATTAAAACTTAAAAATGTTAGCCGGAAAAACTTTGTTGATTTCTACTTTGTTCAGTAACATCACATAATCTCCGTCTTTTTTGGTACTGGAAGATTCAATTCTGAAAGGCATAATAATATTTCCTACTTTTTTATAGTCAGAATATATCAGCGTTTCATCTTTTTTCACTTCTTTTAAAAGCATATAAGTCTTTGTATCAAAATAATACATATTCTTATTCACATTTTTGGTAAGTTCTACTTTATGACAGTAGATGTCTCCTACTTTTTCTTTTCCAAGATATTTGGCATCAAAACCTTTGTTTTCCCAATCAATGAAGTCATTATCAAAACTTTCCGGTACATATTCAGGGTATTCCTGAAGTTTATTGGCGGCATAATTCATTGCATATCCTTTGGTACCGTCAAAACCTTCAATTGCAGTTTCTTTTCCGCCGGTAGTAATTAATGTTTTAGTAAGATTTGGACGCTGCTGATAAATTTTTATCGGATATTCATCTTTGATTCCCAATACTACTTTTCCCTGAAGCAATACTGAATTCAAAAGTTTCCAATTGGTTAACCCTCCGGATAATTCAATGTTTTTGTCTATAATTTCCTTTGCAGTCTGCGCAAATGTTAAATACGAAAATATCAGTCCAAATACTAATAGTAACTTCTTCATTAATTTTATTTATAAATTCAAATATAGGGGGATTTATGTACAATTGCAAAAAAAGGCGAAAGAGCGAATCTGTGAATCTGCTTTTTGCCTCTACATTATTTAAATCAGCTTTCTGGCTTTTTCAAGATCTTCCGGTGTATCAATACCCACTCCTACGAAATTGGTTTCTATCATTTTGATCTTCATTCCGTATTCAAGATAGCGGATGCATTCGATTTTTTCAGATATTTCCAATGGTTTCATTTCCAGTTTTGAAAACTGCAATAGCGCTTCCTTCCTGAAAGCATATACCCCAATATGTTTAAAATAGCTTATACCATAGGAAACTTCCCTATGAAAAGGGATTACAGAACGGCTGAAATACAAAGCAAAACCATTGTTATCTGTAATAACTTTTACATTATTAGGATTTTCAACTTCCTCTTTCTCATGCAGCTGTATTTTTAAAGAAGCTAAAGAAATTTCCTGCTGATCATCATGTTTAAAGACTTCAATCAGCTGATGTAAAGGTTCCAGTTTAAGGAAAGGCTCATCACCCTGAACATTGATCACGATATCGCAGTCTATATTCTGTACAGCTTCGGCAATACGGTCGCTTCCAGTCTCGTGCTGTCCTGTCATAACAGCTTTTCCACCGTTTTTTTCGATTTCATCAAAAATAATTTCAGAGTCTGTTGCCACAAAAACTTCGTCAAATAGCCCGGTTTCCACTACGTTCTGATAAGTGGTAGTGATAACGGTTTTTTCTCCTAAAATCTGCATTAGTTTCCCTGGAAAACGGCTCGCTTCGTAACGTGCAGGGATGACAGCTATTATTTTCATTCAATAAAAATATTAAGTAAATCTCTTTAATTCAACAGGTTTCATTGCAATATTTGTAAAAGCTGCAATAATCCTTTTATCTTGAGATCAAATGTAGTGAAAAGTATCTTATTTACTCTACAAAACAGAGTTTTTGGCAGCTTAAAAAGAGAGTTTTACACCTACCATATTATATTCCCATTGGCGGGATGCCGTAAAATTCAGATTATATTTTGTTTTTCCGATGGTGCCTTCTGATGAAGTATATCGGCTTTTTGATATTGTTTTTCCAATAAAATATCCCATTAATAAAGCGAGCGGATAATCTGAAGCCCAGTGAACTTTACTTTGCATCATCTGAAAACATAAAGCTCCTGCTAAAGTGTACCCTATCGGTTTGATCCATACTGCATCCGGATAATTATCTGCAATCACTGTAATTCCAGCCATAAAGGTTGTTAAATGTCCTGACGGCATCGCATCATAGTTCGAGGTATTCCTGCCAAATTCTGAAAAGCTTGGAAAAGGATTCCAGGCACCTCCTTTATTTCCGTTGATCTCTGCAATAAAAGGACTTTCTCTTCCGGTAATTCTTTTGATAGTTTGGGTGAAAACTCCGGAAAGAATTAAACTTTCCATCAAACCACTGGCTGTAGCCTGTGCCCTGTAATCATTTTTAATCAAACCATACGTTCCAAAACCAATGCCCAGTAAGACCAGTGTGGAACCATTTCCTATCAGATATAAGGTAGATCCAATATCTTTAGGGATTTTAAAAACACCACCTATTTTGTTGTAGTTATTGTCTTTATCCATTCCCCATCTTTCTCCCAACTCTCTTGAATTGTCAATCAGTTTCTGATCAAATGGCAAGAGAATCAGAGTAGCAGCAACGGCACCTCCAAGATAATAAGCATGATCTTTGGCAACGAAATCTTTATTTGTATTGATAAAGTTTCTGGGTAATTTCGTTACAAAGTCCAATAATTTGGGTTTTGGGTAAGTTCTGACAGAACCGTCTTTCAAGGTATAAGTCTGTACTTTTTGCAGCTCAGATTCCTTGGGCAATTCTTTTACTTTCAGTGTGTCAACTTCTTGTGAGCATACCAATATTGAAACTGGTAAGAGTAGAAATCTCAGTTTTTTCATCGTGTAATTTTCAACTTTATTATATTCAGGTGTGTGTAAAAGCCTCAAAGGTAATTCCTAGTTGAGCTTAGTACAAAGAAGTTGTTTAATTTTTAATATTTATTTAATCTTTTACGGATAAACGCACATCTAATTCAAATATTTGATGAGAAAAATAACTCCGTACATCCAGGAAATGTACAGAAAAGAGTAAAAAAAACCGAATCCAATGCTTTTTAAGAAATCGCCTTTACATTTTCCTAAATTTTTAAAAACCAATCTGAGTGCCCTGAAAAACACCCAATACAAGCTGGCAGTCAATAATAATATAGCCGACCAAAAGAAAAGTCCCAAAAAATAAGAAAGAAAGATCAACAAAATTGAAAATACAATCCACAAAAGAATGGAAATGATAATGCCTCCTATTCCATCGCCTACAGCTGGGGGATCAAATTCAAAACCATTAAGTTTTGGGGTTTTATCAGTATATCTTTGTATTCTTTCTTTGTTTAAAACATTCCCGACATTGTCTTTCAATTTCAAGCCATAATACAGTCCTGCACTGATAAACAGAAAAAATGTTCCAGCCAAAAAAGAGGTTGATACAATAGAATTCTGAAATAGAGAGCGATGTGCTGCTTTTCCGGAAAGCCAAACGCTTAGAATTACTACTGCAATAATCACCAGCGTTGAAAAAAACAGATATTTTGTTTCCAGAAAAGATTTCCGTGGAAGTTTCATGGTTTATATTGTATTTGAAACGCTTCGACTCCGCTCAGCCTGACACTATTAATATAAATTTAATTTTAATGATGTCATGCCGGACAGAGTCGAAGCATATTTTTATGTAAAGCCTATTTTAAATTGTTCAAAGCACTTTCCAGTTTTGGAAGCATTACTTTGATCTCATCTGTAGCCAATCCTCCTACAGAAGCACGGAACCAAGGTTCAGATTTGTCTTCTCCGAAGGCTGAGAATGGTACTAAAGCCACTCCTGCTTCATTGATCAGGTAAAATACCAGGTCTGAAGAGTTTTCAATGATTCCTCCATCGGGTTTTGTTTTTCCGATATAGTTTAACTTAATCGTAAGATAAAGAGCTCCCATGGGTTCGATACTGTCTACTGAAAGTCCTTTTCCTTTTAAATCCTGAACTCCGTTGTGAAGAACTTTTAAACTTTCTTCAAGTTTACCTTTAAAATCCTCAACAAAAGTATCTACATTCTCTGGGTTTGCATAGAATTTAGCCGTAGCTTCCTGCTCTGGTTTTGGTGCCCATGCTCCAACGTGAGTAAGAAGTGCTTTCATTTTATCAAGAATATGAGCAGGCCCGAATCCCCATCCTACACGTACTCCTGTTGCTGCAAGGCATTTGGAAATACCATCGATGTAGATTGTATAGTCTTTCATTTCAGGGAAAAGAGAAACAGGATCTACATGCTCAGCGCCAAAAGTAAGACAAGAATAGATCTGGTCATACATTAAGTATAACGGTTTTTCGTCTGCCCCTCTTTTTTTGTTTTCAGCGATGACCAATTCACAGATTTCTGAAAGCTGCTCTTTTGTAAACATTGTTCCTGTAGGGTTCAATGGTGAGCAAAGTGCTAATAATACAGCTCCATCCAGGTGAGGTCTTAGATCATCTGCTGTCGGAAGAAAGTTAGTTTCAGGTTTTGTTTTTACTTCTACAGCATTGGCAGAAGTAAGATAAGCATAGTGATTGTTGTTCCATGATGGTGTAGGATAAACTACTTTATCTCCTTCGTCTACAATTGTTTTGTATACCGCATAAATCAAAGGTCTTGATCCTGCCGTAATCAAAATATCTTCTGGAGAATAGTCCAGGTTCCATCTTTTTTTAAGGTCTTTGGAAACTTCTTTTCTTAAAGATAAAAGTCCATTTGCAGGCGGATAATTCGTCAGATTATTCTGATATGCTTTCTGAATCTCTTCCTTCAGCAATGCCGGAATAGGATAGATATTAGAATTCAGATCACCAATAGTAAGATTGGCAATTTCTGCTCCCTTTGCTTTTAGATCATTTACTTCGTTACCAATTTTTACAATTTCAGAACCGATCAGGTTCGCTGCTAATTTTGAAACTTTCACTTTTTCTTATTTTAAATTTATATTATCGTTCTCCATTGATCTTTTCATCTATTTGATCTACCGGCGTTTGCGCATCAAAAAGAGTAATTATTTCTTTTGCTTTTTTTGCCGTATTGGAATTCGGATATTTTTTAATAATCCTGTTGAATTCCGCTCTGTTTTCATCGTTTAGTTTTCCTGTTCCTTTGTCCTGATCTCTTTCGTAAGTGGGTGTATTATCCATTCCCAAAAGATAATCAGACAAATATATTTTATAATCCTGTTCTACAGCTTTTAAAAGGTTACTCTTAGGATATTTCTTCATGAAATTTTCCCAAAACATGAGCCTGTCTCCAAGCTGTTCCCAGGTAATTATCAGTCCTGCATCTGCAGCATAATTGGATTCACTTTCTTTATCAGTCTGTGAAATGTAGACTTCATAATCAGGAGTTACCTTATTTTTAAACAGAGAAGAATAATATCCGGGCACAGTCCATATTTCAGTCATCCCTTCTCCTACTTCCCTGAACTCAAGGCCTTCTTTTTTCAGTTCTGAAGCTATTTTTTTAACATTGTCCGGCAAATTGTACTGATCCTTATCATAGTTATAATAATTCACATATTTATCTAAAATATCAGTATGTAAGCTCATCAGACATTCTGTATACTTTCCTCTTATTTTTAAATAATCTTCGTATACATTGTCATTCTGCTCCGGACTGTTTCCAGCCATTTCTTTTTCGATTTTTGTACGGTACCATTGAAGTGATGTGATATAATCCTCCGTTTTATGAGCTGGAGAACATGCTGTATCTATCGGTTTGTACTGATCTTCTTTGGTTTCTGTAGTAGCAATCGAATCATTTTCAAGTTTTGTCTCTGAAACTGCAGTTTCCTTTTTACAGGAAACTACAGCTGCAGAAAGCAGGCAAACCGCTATTATTTTTTTAATCATCTACTATTTTTGGGGAAATTAATCCAGTTTCAAATCTGTTTTAACGGCCCCTATTTTAGTTTCCAATGATTTTAATTTATCTCTGAAATCCGCTTCTGAAGTAATAGAATCCTTCACTGAAACATAGAACTTGATTTTTGGTTCTGTTCCTGAAGGTCTTACGCATACTTTTGTTCCATCCTGTGTGTAATAAATCAATACGTTGGACTTTGGAATATCATTCATTACTTTTTTCTCGTTGGTAGAAATGGTAAGGCTTGTCTGTTCTTTGAAATCCTTTACTTCTTCCACTAATGATCCTGCCAATTCTTTTGGAGGGTTTTCACGGAAGTTTTTCATCATATTCTCGATCTCTTCAGCGCCTTCTTTTCCTTTTCTTACAATGTTGATTAATCCTTCGTAATACATTCCAAGATCTTCATAGATCTCGATCATGTACTGATACATTGTTTTTCCGTTGGCTTTGCACCACGCTGCAATTTCGCAAGCTAAAAGGATACTTCCACAAGAATCTTTGTCACGAACGAAATCTCCGGTCATAAATCCGAAACTTTCTTCACCTCCACACACAAATTTTTGTGTTCCTTCTGCTTCACGGATCATTTTTCCGATCCATTTGAATCCGGTAAGACCTACTTTGCACTCTACTCCGAATTTCTGAGCGATATCAAAGAAGATATCTGAAGTTACAATCGTAGAACCTATAAATTCTTTTCCTGTAATTCTTCCCTGTTTTCTCCATTCATTCAGGATATAGTAGGTAAGAATGGTATTGGTCTGGTTTCCGTTCAACAGCTGCATTTCACCATCAAGATTTCTTACCGCAATTCCCAATCTGTCACCATCCGGGTCTGTGCCAATCACTATATCTGCATTCGTAATTCTTGCAAGATCCATTGCCATTTCCAATGCTGCAGGCTCTTCCGGGTTTGGAGAATCTACAGTAGGGAAATTTCCGCTTGGGATCATCTGTTCTCTCACAAGATCTATTTTTTTGAATCCTGCTTTTTCAAGTGCTTTAGGAACAGTGGTATATGTTGTTCCGTGGATTGATGTGAAAACTATATTTAAATTTTCTTTTCCAACATTCTGATAGGTAGAGTTTTCAATACATGCATCGATATATACATCGTCCTGCTCCTCTCCGATCCACTCGATAAGATCGTCATTTCCGTTGAATTTAATTTCTTCAAACTTTACAGAATATACTTCATTGATAATGGCTTCATCATTAGGCGGAACAATCTGAGCTCCGTCATTCCAGTATACTTTATAACCGTTGTATTCCGGCGGGTTATGAGAAGCTGTCAATACAATTCCCCCGTTACATTTTTTATCACGTACTGTGAAAGACAATTCCGGAGTAGGTCTGTGATCTTTGAAAAGCAGTACCTTGATTCCGTTTGCAGTCAAAACATCAGCTACCAGCTTTCCGAATTCTTTTGAGTTATGACGAACATCATAAGCAATAGCTACTTTGATCTCTTCTCCTTTGAATTGCTGCAGCATATAGTTCGCCAATCCTTGTGTAGCCTGTCCTAATGTATATTTATTCAAGCGGTTGGTTCCTACTCCCATTATTCCACGCATTCCTCCTGTCCCGAATTCCAGTTCTCTGTAGAAAGAATCTTCCAGATCTGGAGAATTGCTGTCAATCAGTGATTGTACAGCCTCTCTTGTTTCTTTATCGAAGGTATCACTTAACCAAAGTTTCGCTTTTTCTAGTGTATTCATATTTATGTCTAAGTTTTTTAAGCTGGAAGAGAGAAGCTGGAGGCTAGAAGTTATATTGTGCCTGCTTCAAAATTCTGGCTTTGTTTTTATTTTTTCTATTTTTATTTTTAAATATGTTTGGAAGCAAATTTCTAATCTGGAAAATAAGAAGTATGAAAAACTAATAGTACTCCCATCTTCCAGCTTCTGACTTCCAGCCAAACTACTCTAATTTCTTATTTTCAACTTTCGTTGTTTTCTCTATTTTAAAAGCTCTGATAGGGTCGTTGTAATAGATAAATTTTGCAGTATTCTGAATATGTCCTTTTAAAGAATCTTTTACATTTACTTCTGCATAATTCCCGTTTTTAGAGTCGATATTCAAATTGGTAATTTTCCAGTATGGAGCAATTAAACTTGCTGTATCTGAAATCTTTATAACGGCATCTTTGGACAATCCAAGGAAATTGGCGCGGCTTCTGTTGTGCATTTCCACCTCTGCTCTTCTGGTATTTACAGACCCCATGAAGCTTGCATTATTTTTCATGCTAAGTCTGAAATTGTCTGTCTTTATTTCACTTGAAATATTCACTTCCACAGAATCAGAAACAGCTACTTTTTCCAGGTTATATTTTGAATAAATTGTTACATTATAAAAATCCACTCCTTTAGTACCTCTTTTTTCTTTGATGAAAAGGGTCTTATCTTTTACATCTACATCAAGGTTATTAGCAACATTCGGATAGGTTTCTATTTCCACAAAATTCTTAGGCCCTTTGGCATAAAATACACGGAATTTCCCTTCCAGATCAAGGTTTACAAACTCCGAAACATCCACATCCTTCTTTTCAATATTTCCTTTCGGAGAAACTTTTCCACAGGAAACTACTGCCATCAGCATTAATGTGTATACAACTTTTTTCATATTTAATTTTAAATATTCTATATTATAACCGTAACGATCTTTACTGAAAATCTATAAAAGGTTTTTCATGTCTCTCACAGGACTTTCAATATTATTTTAAACAAAAATAGGATTAAAATTTCTAAAAATCTTTGTCTTTTGACAATAAAATACCTGATAATTTTCAATTTTTTGCTTTTCAGAAAAAGACTATTTCTTATTTCTCCTTTCCTCTTACTTTTTTATAAAACCATGTTTTAGGACTTCCGGCCATTGAAAATAAAAGCAGGTAATCTTTACTGATATTAGAAATTCTCATGGATGTTACTTTTTCATCACCATGATACTTCATTTTCAACAAATTATTTTCTATCTGATAAGTCCCGTTATTCCCCATCGAACTGAAAGTTTTATCCCGATAAAAAGTGAGAATTCCTGTTCCGTATCTGGAATTGTTTGTCTTGGTCTTCAACGTATCCGTCTGACGGATTTCCCCGTCATAAATATCAATAAACTCCCAGGAACCAGAAAGTTTGTTGGATGAGCAGGAAGCTGTAAAAAGTAAAAGAAAATAAAAAAGAATAGGTTTGAGGTTAAACATGAAGGTTAAAAGTTTTTATAAATTACAAAAAGCACCCTGCTGACAGAGTGCTTTCATTTATTAAGATGAATTTTTATAATTAATTGTGGTGTACTATTATTTAGCTTAAAAACCACTAAGTACACTAATTTTTATACACTAATATCACAAACACCAATAGTGTCATTTGTGAAACATTTGCGTCATTAGTGTTTAAATTATATCACTTCATCAATATTATAATTCTTGTGTTCGCGGTTCGTTCTGATAATCATTTCTCCTAAGAATCCTGCTACAAACAGAAGACTTCCCAAAATCATCATTGTTAAAGCAATAAAGAACCAAGGATTATTGGTAATTAAATGTCCGTAAATTCCTCTTGCAACATCAATCAATTTTGAAATTCCCAGCCAAAGTGCAGAAAGAAAACCAACAATAAACATTAAAGTCCCTACTGCTCCGAAGAAATGCATTGGTCTTCCTCCAAAACGACTTACAAACCAAAGAGTTATCAAATCCAGAAAACCTCTTACAAATCTTTCAGTTCCGAATTTTGAAGTTCCGTAAGGCCTTGCCTGATGCTGTACTTCTTTTTCAGTAATTCTTCTGAAGCCTGCATTGGCAGCTAATACCGGAATATAACGGTGCATATCTCCGTAAACATCTACAGATTTTACCACCTGCTTTTTGTAAGCCTTCAAACCACAGTTGAAGTCATGAAGATAAACTCCTGAAACTTTTCTTGCTGCTGCATTGAATAATTTTGACGGAATATTCTTCGTCATTACATTATCAAAACGCTTCTTTTTCCAACCGGAAACGATATCGTAGTTGTCATGGATTACCATATTGTACAGTTCCGGAATTTCTTCAGGGAAATCCTGCAAGTCTGCATCCATGGTAATAACTACATCTCCGTTTGTTCTTTCAAAGGCTGCATGAAGAGCCTGAGATTTTCCATAATTTCTGGAAAATTTAATAGCGTGGATCTGAGGATACTGAACTTTCATATTCTCAATAATGCTCCACGACAAATCCGTACTTCCATCGTCTACAAACCAGATTTCATAAGATAAATCGTTGGTTGTGCATACTTTATCAATTCTTGAAAAAAGCTCTTCCAAAGAGTCTTCTTCGTTCAGTAACGGAATAACTATAGATAAATTCATTTAATTTTAATAAAAATTAGGCTTGATTTGTTTCTTCGGGCTGATGTATTGTTCTTGTTCTGAAAAATGCTCCGAAAAACACCGACAAAACTACGTAAAATATAAGAATTGCTGCAAAGTATCCTGAAAAATGACTTGCGGTAAGCATATCTTTTCCTTTAACCGCCTCTGGAGTGAAGCTTTGTAATCTTTCTGTGTACTTCTGATCCAGCTCATCAATATCTTTCTGATGCTTCAGAATTTTTCTTGCAGAGGTGTATTCTGTATCCAATTCTGATTTTTGTCTCTGAACATATTGGTAGTTCAACAGCTTTTTGGCCGCCGGATCTACAAAGTTTAAAAAGGCATAAATACTGAAAATGGAAAGAATTCCTCCGACAAACATCGGAACGAATGCTCTTTTGAAAGCTTCTTTGAATTTTACTACTCTATGGTTGTTCCAATAGGATTTTACAGACCAGAAAGCAGCCCCTGCATAGAGAAGAGGCAAAACAAAAGCATTGGATTTCAGAGAGATATCAAAATAATTGATTCCTGAGAAAAAAGTGTATACTACAAAGAAAACGATCATTGTAGCGATAAAAAGTATAATTCCTAGTGTTGATGGACTTTTCGTCATATTTAAATTTTTAGAAAAAAGTTGAAAAATTTTCCCTCTAAATGTCAAGTGTTTAGCTTTACCACGGCATTTTTTCGACTAATTTTCTTTGATAAAGTTTTGAAGTTTATAAAATATTCCTACCTTTGCAACGGCAAGTCCTAAACAACCAGCTCCTGAGAATCCTCCAGGGTGGGAACGCAGCAAAGGTAATTGGTCGTAGCGGTGTGATTTAGGTAGCTTGCCATTTTTTTTTGGTTTAAATTGAGAAGAGAGGTAATTTTATAATTATCTTTTTTTGTTTTTAATACCTTACGCATCATTTTCATTTTTCTAATTTTTCAGATTACCTATTCCCGTTATTGATTAAAACTCGAATGTCTCGCCTAATTTTGGTAAAACAAGTTCTACATTTTTATCTGCAAAATGTTTTAATGCACTTTCATGATTGATCTCAATTGCCGGGAAAGTATCAAAGTGACATCCGATTACTTTTGGAGTTTTCAACAGTTCTGCAGCAGCAAAAGATGCTTTTCTAGGGCACATTGTGTAGTGGCTCCCGATTGGAAGGATAGAAAGATCAATGTTTCCGTATAATCTCGGGAACAGCTCCATATCTGCCATTACTCCTGTATCTCCTGCCAAATAGATATTCTTACCTTCAGGCAATCTGAAGATATACCCTACAGGAACGCCACCATAGCTTCCATCAGGGAAAGAACTTGTATGGTGAGCCGGAACCATGGAAATTTTAAGATCGTCAATTTTTGCAGATCCTCCTAAGTTCACATCGTCTCTATTTTTAGCCTGTTGAAAATAACCGCATACTTCTGGTACTCCAATGATGGTAGCTTCCGGATAATGCTGCAATACTTCTGCTACATCGGCAATATGATCACCATGTGCATGAGTCAACAGGATGTAATCAATTTTCTGAGCAGAAATATCAAAACCTGATTCTGCTTTTTTGTAATTGTAAAAAGGGTCGCTCAAAATTGTTTTGTCCTTGTACGTAAACAGGAAGCAATTTTGCCCTAAGAATTGTATTTTCATTTTAAATTTAGTTTAAAATTTTGAATAATGATGTCTCATCCCTTTAAGGAAAAGAATCATCTTTTTATTTAAGAACATCCCATGGGTGGCTTTATAAAAAACTCATATATCAACAGACATGTGGGTATTATTATTAAAATCTGGAGACCCAATAACGGTTTCATTATTTGTACTTTCCCGATTAATACATAAAAAGCTAACACAGCATTAGAAATGATAATCAAAGTAACCAAGGCAGGAATGAAATCAATTTCAAAAACTGACATACCCCCCATTAACTCTTCTATCAAATAATAAATAAGTAATAAAGCTAAAACAATAGACAGACAAGAAGTTATCTTTAAAGCAGTCTTCATGTGTTCTATTTTTGCGGGAATTTATCTTCAATCAGTCTGAGATTTATTCCATGTTCCAGATATGCTTTACAGCCGTCTAAAACTGTCGTAAAACCTCCTGTATTGTCATTAATTACTTTTAACAGATCTTCACCTGTCTGGCTGAATCCGTAGCTTTTAATCACAACAAGAGTGCCTTTTTCCATGGTTTTGAATTCATAATCTACGTTCGTTGAAGGCTCTCCCCACTCTGTTTTGATCAGTTGGTATGGGATGATCTGATGTACATTTACTACGTTTTTTACTCCGTACATTTCCCATTCCCAGGTAACTGTTTTACCTTCTTCTAATTTTCCGGTAGATTTTGTGAACCAGAAATGAGTTGTTATTTCAGGATTGATAAATGCTTCAAAAACATCTTCAACCGGTTTCCTGATAAGCATTTGAGCTTCAACATAGACATTAGAACTCATGGTATAATATTTTAGATTTAGTTAAATAAATTAAGTCCGGCTGCTGTAAGAATTGCCATTACAAACGTCATGATGCCTACCTGCTTTAAATACTGGTCTAATTCTTTTGGCTCTTTTACCGATAGAATCTTTCTTCTCAGTTTTGATAGTGGGATCAACAGAATCATTACGATGAAAACGTAATAGTTTTGCTGCTGCATAAATCCGTTTATTCCTAAAAACGCAAGAATCAGCAATAAAGGAAGCTGTAACAGGACCATTTCATAAATCATTGCATTTCTGAACCCCATTCTTAAAGCAAGGCTGTTTTTTCCTGAAAGTTTATCACTTTCAATATCTCTCATATTGTTCAGGTTAAGAACCGCCATACTCATCATCCCAACAGCTGTTCCAGGTAATAGCATATCCCAGCTGAAAGTTTTCGTGAATAAAAAGTAACTTCCACATACAGAAACAAGTCCGAAGAAGATAAACACGAAGATATCTCCCAACCCCATGTATCCATATGGTTTTTTACCTACTGTATATCCAATTGCTGCCAGAATACTTGCTACTCCCAATCCTATGAAAATATAGAATTCATTCATGTAGTTTGGAATGAAAGCCACATACAATAAAGCAATAGTAGCAATGAAAGATAATGCTGCGAAAAGGATCACTGCATTTTTCATCTGTTTAGCCGTAATTTTTCCTGATGCTACAGCTCTCGCTTCAGCTTCATTGATTCTTTTGGCGTCGGTACCTTTTACTCCATCACCATAGTCATTGGCATAATTTGATAAAATCTGGTATAAAAGTGTTACCAAAAGGGCCAGAGCAAAAATTTTCCAGTCCCAGATTCCACCTTCTCCGTAAAGTCTCCATTTTGCAATGAAAGCTCCCATAATAATTCCGCTTAAGGAAAGCGGTAAAGTTCTTAGCCTTGCGGCTTTTATCCAATCAGTCATATAATTATAATTGATAATTGATAATTGATAATTGATAAATGATGATTGAGCGATCATTTATCAATTATCAATTATATTTTTAAGATATCCATTGATCTTCTCCGAAGTTCGGTTTTCTTTTTTCAAGGAATGCATTTCTTCCTTCTTTAGCTTCTTCAGTCATGTATGCTAAACGGGTTGCCTCTCCTGCAAATACCTGCTGTCCTACCATGCCATCGTCTGTAAGATTCATGGCGAATTTCAGCATTCTGATAGACATCGGAGATTTTCCTAAAATTTCTTGTGCCCATTCGTAAGCTGTATCTTCTAATTCTGCATGCGGAACTACTTTATTTACCATTCCCATTTCAAAAGCTTCCTGAGCGGAATAGTTTCTTCCTAAAAAGAAGATTTCACGGGCTTTTTTCTGACCTACCATTTTAGCAAGGTAAGCAGAACCATAACCACCATCAAAGCTTGTCACATCAGCATCTGTCTGCTTGAAGATTGCATGTTCTTCACTTGCTAAAGTTAAATCACATACTACATGAAGTGAGTGTCCTCCACCAACTGCCCATCCCGGAACCACTGCGATAACCACTTTCGGCATGAAACGGATCAAACGCTGAACTTCAAGAATATTTAAACGGTGTCTTCCATCTTCTCCAACATATCCCTGATCTCCTCTTGCTTTTTGATCTCCTCCACTACAGAAAGCCCAACCTCCGTCTTTTGGACTTGGTCCTTCTCCTGAAAGTAAAACAACACCTATTGAGGGGTCTTCAGAAGCGTCATAAAAAGCATCATATAATTCTGAAGTTGTCTTTGGCCTGAACGCATTACGTACTTCCGGTCTGTTGAAAGCAATTCTTGCTACTCCGTTAGATTTTTTATAGGTAATATCTTCGTATTCCTTGGCGGTTTTCCACTCGATCATCTTATAAAAATTTTTCTCAAAGATACGGAATTACAGAGAAATTCTCTGTGTGAAATTCACCCATCATTTCAATAAAGAAGAGAAATTTTGAATGAAAAATTTCTGCTTGTAGATATTGAGTAAGAATGTGTTTTTCAGAATGGGCAACGGACTCTGTTTTCTTAAAAAATAAAAGCCGGAACATTGCTGTTCCGGCTTTTTATAGTTAAGTTATCAAATGATTACTTAGCAGCTGCACTAAGCTCAGCTTCTTTAGCTTTCATTTCTTTAACTTTTTCAATGTTTTTAGTTACTACATAAATTTCCTTCAATGCAGAAACAGCGTCAATACTCTTTGGATTTGCTTTATACCATCCTTCTGCATATGGTAATGCTTTTCCAAATCTTTCTCTTCTTGCGTCGATCAATTTAGAAGCTTCATCCGGTTTGTCTTTTCTCAATGCATTGATCTCTCCTACTACTTTAGCATCATCACCAATAGTTGTATACACTAAGTTCTGATAAGCATCAGAGAAATCAGGTTTAAGTTCAATTGCTTTTTTAAATGCTTCTAAAGCATCATTAACAGTAGCAGGATTTTTAGCCTGCATTACCCCAAGATTATACCAATTTGTTGGGTCGTTAGGGTTCTTAGCTAGTTGTTCTTTCAATCCGGAAACGAATTTATCTGTATTTCCAGACTGAAGATATGCTGTAGTCTGAGCTTCTTTAAGTTTAGCACTGTTTGGAAATTTAACTAATCCTTTTTCGATAACAGCAAGAGCTTCAGGTCCTTTTTTCGCATTAAGAAGTAATGAAGCCAGAGTTTCATATAAATCTCCCTCTATACTTTTAGTCTGCTCTGTTTTGAAATCAGTATAGTCAGCATTCTTCTTCATAAGCTCCCAAGTCGCTTTATCAAGATTCACTACCTGTCCTGTTTTCTTTTCTTTTGCAGTATAAGTTGTTTCTACTCCTGTAAATCCGGAATTAACAAGGTCTGTATATATTTTGATAGACTGGTCACTGTTATTTGCTAACGCATGGCTAAGTCCTGCATAATACATATATATTTTGTTGTCCTGTCCATTAGCCTTCAATAGGTCATAAACTTCTATAAACTTAGGTGCTGCAGCTGCATAGTTTTTTGCATTATATGCATCCATAGCAACCTTATTAGCTTCCTGAAGCTGGGCATTCAAAGCAGCTGCATCTTTTTTCTGCCCAAAAGCAAAAGCAGACGCTACGATAGCCATTCCTAAAATTAGTTTCTTCATAATAACTATTTTATATTTATATTGTACAATTTATTCTTCAGAATCAGAATTCTCATTTTCCTCTGCTGGAGTTTCATTTTCAGCCTGAGGTATTGTATTGTCTTCCTGGTTATCAGCTACAATGTCTGTTCCTTCTTCAATTTCTTCAGAATCTTCTTCTACATCTTTGTCCATTGCTACTTTTGCGATGGCTGCAATTTCGTCATTTTTCTTAAGATTGATCAGTTTTACTCCCTGAGTATTTCTACCCATTACTCTCATTTCATCCATTCCCATTCTGATCGCAACACCGGATTTATTGATAATCATCAATCCATCTTCGTCTGTTACATTTTGAATAGCAATCAGGTTTCCTGTTTTTTCGGTAATGTTCAGGGTGATAACTCCTTTTCCTCCTCTGTTGGTAATTCTGTAGTCTTCTACTGCAGTTCTCTTTCCATATCCTTTTTCAGATACTACAAGTACTGTTTCGTTTTCTACATCGTTCACAACAATCATACCAATAGCTTCATCATTGTCTTCCATCGCAATACCTCTTACCCCGATAGATCCTCTACCTACCTCTCTTACCTTTTCTTCAGGGAAGCGGATACATTTACCATTTTTGGTAGCAATCATGATCTGAGATGTTCCATTGGTAAGGTAAGCACCTAATAACTGGTCATTATCCCTAATCTCGATAGCATTTACCCCGTTTACTCTTGGTCTTGAATAAGCTTCTAATGATGTTTTCTTGATAGTACCGTTTTTGGTAACCATCACAACACTCATCTGATTTACATATTCTGAATCCTTCAGGTTGTTGGTTCTGATATAAGCTTTGATCTTATCATCCGGTTCAATATTGATAAGGTTTTGTACCGCTCTTCCTTTTGCTGTTCTGGAGCCTTCCGGAATTTCAAATACTCTTAACCAGTAGCATCTTCCTTTTTCTGTAAAGAATAACATATACTGGTGGTTGGTGGCAGAAACGATATATTCAAGGAAATCGGAGTCTCTTGTTGTTGCTGCTTTATTTCCTACACCTCCTCTACTTTGAATTTTATATTCTGAAAGGGAAGTTCTCTTGACATATCCTGCGTGAGAAATGGTAAGAACTACAGCTTCGTTCGGGATAATATCTTCGATAGACATTTCTCCTCCTGAGTAATCAATTTCTGTTCTTCTTTCGTCTCCGTATTTTTCTTTGACTTCGATCAATTCATCTTTAATGATCTGGAATCTTCTTGGCTCATTGGCTAAGATATCTTCCAGATTTTCAATCTCTTTCATGATTGCGTCATATTCATCACGGATTTTATCAAGCTCCATTCCTGTTAAACGAGCCAATCTAAGATCAAGGATCGCCTGAGCCTGAATGTCTGAAAGTTCAAATGCCTCAATAAGGCCTTCTTTTGCAGCCTGAGGGTTTGCACTGTGACGGATAATAGAAATCGCTCTGTCTAAAGAATCCTGAGTTCCGATTACTTTCATGAACCCTTCAAGGATATGTGCTCTTTCTTTTGCTTTCTTAAGTTCAAACTGAGTTCTCCTTACGATTACCTCGTGTCTGTGCTCTACAAAGTGATGAATGATATCTTTAAGATTCAGCTGCTCCGGTCTTCCGTGTACCAATGCAATATTGTTTACACTGAAAGAAGTCTGAAGTGATGTATATTTATATAATAGGTTAAGAACAACATTCGGGATAGCATCGTTTTTCAATTCATAAACAACACGAAGTCCTTTTCTGTCCGATTCGTCTCTGATCTCGTGGATACCAGGGATTTTCTCATCTTTGACAAGCTCTGCTGTTCTGGCGATCATTTCCGCTTTGTTAACCTGATAAGGAATCTCGCTAACAATAATAGCGTTTCTGTTTCCAATTTCATCAAAGCTAACCTTAGCTCTTAAAACAACTCTACCTCTTCCTGTGTGGAATGCATCTCTTACTCCATCATAACCGTAGATAATACCTCCTGTAGGGAAATCCGGTGCAATGATGTGCTGCATCAGCTCGTCTATTGTAATTTCCTTATTATCAATATAAGCGCAGATAGCATCTACAGACTCAGATAAGTTGTGTGGCGCCATATTAGTTGCCATTCCCACTGCAATACCAGAAGTACCGTTTACCAAAAGGTTCGGAATTTTAGTTGGCATTACTGTCGGTTCCTGTAAACTGTCATCGAAGTTATTCTGGAAATCAACTGTTTCTTTGTCTAAGTCTGAAAGCACCTCATCAGAGATTTTTTTCAATCTTGCCTCAGTGTAACGCATTGCTGCAGGCGGGTCACCGTCCATTGAACCAAAGTTACCCTGGCCGTCAACCTGAGGATAACGTAAGCTCCAGTCCTGGGCCATTCTTACCATAGCATCATATACAGAGGAATCTCCGTGGGGGTGATATTTACCCAAAACATCCCCAACAATTCTCGCAGATTTTAAATATTTTCTATTAGAAAACACCCCTAATCCATACATACCATAAAGTACTCTTCTATGAACAGGTTTTAAGCCGTCTCTTACATCCGGCAACGCTCTTGAAACGATAACGGACATCGAATAATCGATATAAGACGACTTCATTTCATCAACAATGTTGATAGGAATCAGTCTTTCTCCTTCTTTTTGCATAAACAAATTTTATTGTAATGATATTCAAACTCTTAGCTGTAAGTCTGAAAATTATTTATTTCCAATTTTTATTAACGGGCTAATTTACGAAAAAAATGCCGATTTTTGCTGTAGAATTTATCCAAAAAAATCTTAAAAATTCATAAAAATATGAGCGTATTAAGTATAACTTTCCACTGTACGAAAGACAACCTAGAAGAATGGGAAAATTATATTGATGAAACACTGGTTTTAATGACTGAAAACCTGATGGATGTAGACAAATATATTCTTTCTGAAGTACACAGTGACTTTATTGAGGAAGGTAAAAACTACAATCTTCTGTTAATCTTTGATAATGATCAACTGAGGGAAGACTTCATTCAAAGTGAACTTCTGAATATTTCTGAAAGAATTGAGAAAAAATTTGGACAGGAAGTTATGATTTTTAATACTTTTCTGAATCCAAAAAAGTCGAGATTATAATTTATAATAAAAAAGCACTGAAAAAATCAGTGCTTTTCTTTTTTATCTGTGATGTCCATGACCACGGCCTCTGTGATGATGGCCACGATCGTCATAAATATACACTTTCTTAACCTGGCCAGGTGCATAGTATCTTGCACTTCCACCATAATATCTTTTTGCATGACCCGGCGGCATTCTTCTTCCATGAGGCTCATGCACTATGCAAGAGGACAGCATTAATAGGACCACTCCTACCCCAACAATTTTAAACATACTTTTCATTATTTTCACTTTTTCAATCTCGATAGCGAAATATATCAATGTTAATGCCAAAAGAAATTGAAATTAGGCTAATGTATGTTAAAACTGAATGCTGGTGTTCTTATTTTATAAGTTAGTAACCACTTCTCTTTTTCACCTGCCCAGGGGCATAATCTTTTGCGCTTCCACCATACACTTTTTTAGCCTGTCCCGGCGGAAGTGTCTTACCACGATGTCCATTGTCATGAACTACGCAGGATGAAAGCATAAATGCCACAATAAGTACTCCGGTAATTTTAATTATATTTTTCATTATTTCTATTTTTTCAACTTTATTATTACAAGGGTAATGCCAAATTGAAAAGTTCAAAACGTAAGGTTTAAGGTTTAAAGATATCGAGTTATAGTGAAGCTATCCCTAATTCATAACTCATCATTTATAATTTTTTAAATGATTTCGCTTCTTTTTTCCATCAAAACAAGATCTTTCCACTCGCCGTTGAGCTTTCCGATTTTTTTTCGGACACCTACCACTCTGAACCCATTTTTCTGATGAGACTTGACGGCCATCTCATTTTCGGAGAAGATATTGGTTTGTAATGTCCAGAATCCGTGGTCTTCGCTATCCAAAATTATCTTTTTAAGCAACACGGAACCCAATCCCTTACCCTGGTATTCGTTATCAAAATAAATGCTTACTTCTGCAACTCCTTTAAAAGACTCCCTTTTGCTCACTGGCTTCAAAGCGCACCATCCTACCACATCATTATTTTCATTTTCCAGCACCCACCGGCAGTCATTGAAATATTCCATACTCCAGGCTTCAGCTGTAGGAACTTCTGTTTCTAAAGTGGCGATTCCACCATCTACTCCTTGTCGGAAAATTTCAAGCACACGGCTTTCGTCACTGGGAAGCATTTCTCTTAATTCGTAATTCATCGTATTTAATGGTATTTTCTTTTCATTTTTCTTTTAATCCTTGAATAATGGGTCTGCTTGCTCTTTTCATCTTCAGAAACAACACTGATGTTGCCATCAACTTCCAAAACGGAAAGTTTTACATTCTGTATGTTTTCAATCCCATGTTCCCTTATAGCTTCTTCCAGTTCACTTTCTGTAATTTTCACACGATTCAGGGCTGCCAGATTAGCAATTCCATCTCTGATAAGAATTACCGGCTCATCTTCCATAAAGGTCTGAAAGGAACGGCTGGAAAACATGATCCTCTTTAAAATAAAATTAGCAACAAACAAAACCAATGCCGCAATAATTCCTCCCTGAAGAGAGGTATCAGGACCTACCATCGCATTCTGGACAGCATTTGAAATCAACAGCAGCAACACAACATCTCCCGCATTGAGCTGGGAAAGCTGATTTTTACCAAATAAACGGATAGCAATTACCATGAACAGGTAAACGCAGAGGGAACGGACAGCAACGTTAAGAATAGGATCCACAATTTTTTTATCTACTCAAATGTATTGATTTTTGTGATTCTTAAAAAATATTTTATTGACAGATTTTGGTATACATTTTGAGCCTGGGATTCTGATAAATACCGCAAAAAATTATATCAAATGAAAAAATTATTTCTCTTTTTAGGAATTTTCCTATTCCTTGTATCCTGTAAAAAGAATAAAGTTCAGTCTGCTTTATCCCAAGATACAGTTATTCATGAGAAAGTAAATGAGTTTTATACTCAGTATGGCAAATCCAATGAAGCTATTTATAATCAACCGATTCCGGATAGTTTGTTTTCCCCGGGTTTAAAAAAAGTTTTAGACGAGGCAATACATGCATCAAAAGCGGATATTGAAAAGGTAAAAAAGAGTGATCATCCTGATGAAAAGCCATTAATCTTTGAAGGGGCTATTTTTTCCAGTCTTTATGAAGGGTTTACAGGTTATAAAATCAAATCTGTCAAGATACAGGATAAAACTGCTGAAGTACTGATAGCGTTTGAATACAATTCCTCTATTCCTAAAGAAACCTGGATGGATACCGTACATCTGATCAATACAGAGAAAGGATGGAGAATAGATAATGTTACTTTTGATAAGATAGGGAATTCTAAAGATCTTAAAGCAAGATTAACAGAATTTGTTCAAAGTACAAAATAATAGAAAAGCCGCTTATAAAAGCGGCTTTATTTTTTTATGGACACTGCACGATTGGAACATCACTGCAAATTACTTTATTTGCCCATTCGCAAAACGTACAGTATTTTTTAGGTTCTCCTCCGTACACTGACTTCAAATCTGACTTCGTCAGTTTCTTTAAATTTTTCATATAGTTTTAATTTTATGGTAGCCCAAAATTAAAACCTTGCTGTTTATTCTTTATTACAACTTAATCTGATAAGTTTTCATTATTCACACTTTTTTGAATAATATGCTGTAAATACTATCTGCTGTGAATTTCTACTGTTACAGGCATTACGTAAGTGTAGGCAACCATATTTTCAGTCAGTTTATTGCGATCTACTTTATAATCAAGATCACTTAATACTGTTTCAATTTCTTTGCTTACGGTTTTGCAGTCTCCTGTGGAGTGAACATTTACAATTTTACCATTTTTTGCAATATCAAATTTCACTACTGAGTTTACTGTTCCCTGCTTGTAATCAGGATTGGTAAGGTCAAAATTAGCTTCCAGTTTATTTCTTATATCTGTAAAAGTCTCACTTCTATTCAGCTGAATAGGTTCAATGGTATTATGATTGGTAGTTTGGGCTTTGGCAGTGTTCAAAACGGCAGCAAATCCACAAACGAAAAGTGAAGCAAACAATATTTGAATTCTATTTTTCATAACTAATTGGTTTTAAATATTATACTAACCTTTTTTTGTATCTCTTACCCAAAGTTATTAAAAATAATTCATATTAATTTTACATTCAGTTAACATTGAGTTAACATTGTGATTTAATTAATTGATTTTCAGTGCAATAAATTTTAAAAATAATTGAAAATTTAATATTGGGAGACGATTTTAAGCATGAAAAAGGCTAAACCCGATGAGTTTAGCCAATATTATAGGAATTTTATTTTAAAAGTATTTCAACATTGCAACGGAAACTATTTAGATTCCTTCGGAATGACATACTGTATAATTTTTATAAATATTTACTCCAGTTCCCTCTTCAAAAACTTCCCTGTCAAGCTCTTCTTAGACTTCACA
Organism: Chryseobacterium sp. 22543; assembly: GCF_052044565.1. Classification (NCBI taxonomy): domain Bacteria; kingdom Pseudomonadati; phylum Bacteroidota; class Flavobacteriia; order Flavobacteriales; family Weeksellaceae; genus Chryseobacterium; species Chryseobacterium sp. 22543. The sequence continues at coordinate 284,212 of NZ_JBQENH010000003.1, read as the reverse complement.
ATTTCCTCTGGAGTTCCCTGTGCAACAATCTGTCCACCGTACTTACCTCCTTCTGGTCCCACATCAATAATATGGTCTGCTAATTTGATTACATCCATATTATGTTCAATAATAATGAACGAGTTTCCAAGTTCTACCAATTGGTTGATAGCATCCATCAGGATTTTTACGTCTTCAAAATGTAGTCCTGTCGTTGGTTCATCAAGAATATAAAGGGTATTTCCGGTTTGTCTTTTTGACAGTTCGGTTGCTAACTTGATACGCTGGGCTTCACCTCCTGAAAGAGTTGTTGATTGCTGTCCCAGGGTAATATACCCTAATCCTACATCCTGTAACGTTTTTACTTTTGCAAAAATCTTAGGAATCGGTTGGAAGAAATCTACCGCTTCATCAATAGTCATATCCAAAACATCAGAGATTGATTTTCCCTTGTAACGAACTTCAAGGGTTTCTCTGTTGAAACGTTTTCCGTTACAGGTTTCACAATGAACGTATACATCCGGAAGGAAATTCATTTCGATCACTTTCAATCCTCCACCCTGACAGGTTTCGCATCTTCCGCCTTTTACATTGAAAGAAAATCTTCCCGGCTTATACCCACGGATTTTACTTTCCGGAAGCTCAGCAAAAAGGTTTCTGATATCGGTAAACATTCCGGTATAGGTAGCAGGATTAGAACGTGGTGTTCTTCCGATTGGAGTTTGGTCTACATCTACAATTTTATCAATATTCTCCAGCCCTTCAATCTTTTTGTAAGGTAAAGGTTCCTGAACTGCTCTGTAGAAATGTTTGTTAAGGATTGGATATAAAGTACCATTAATCAAAGAAGATTTTCCACTTCCTGAGATTCCGGTTACTACTACCAGTTTTCCAAGAGGAACATCCAGGGTTACATTTTTAAGGTTGTTTCCTGTAGCTCCTTTTAAAACAATATTCTTACCGCTTCCCGCTCTTCTTTCTTCAGGAATTGCAATTTTTCTTTTACCATTGATATATTGAGCAGTGATGGTATCTGCTTTCAACAAATCTTTTGGTTTTCCCTGCCAAAGAATTTCTCCACCGAATTTTCCGGCTCTTGGGCCAATATCCAATACCTCATCGGCTTCAAGAATCATGTCTTTATCGTGTTCTACCACCAATACAGAGTTCCCGATGTCTCTAAGGTTTTTCAGGGAATGAATCAATCTTTCATTATCTCTCTGGTGAAGCCCGATACTTGGTTCATCAAGAATATATAAGACATTCACCAATTGAGATCCGATCTGTGTTGCCAGACGGATTCTCTGTGATTCTCCTCCCGAAAGGGTTTTTGAACTTCTGCTCAAGCTTAAATAATCCAACCCTACATCCAGCAAAAACTGAAGTCTGGTTTCGATCTCTTTTAAAATCTCGTGAGCAATGATTTTATTTTTTTCTGAGAATTTATCTTTAACATCAGCTAACCAATCTTTTAAATCTGCTAAACTTAAACCATTAACCTCAGCAATATTCTTTCCGTCAATTTTAAAACTTAAACTTGAAGGCTGAAGACGTGTCCCATGACATTCCGGACATGTTTCTTCTGTAGTGAAGTGTCTTTCCAGCAAAATAGCTTCATAAGATTCTCTTTCATCAATCATTTCCTCCATGAAAGCAATCAGCCCGTCAAAACCAATCTTAATCTTCTTGGTAATTCCCGCGTATTTAAGATCTTTATTAAATTCTTTATGACATCCGTTATAGATGTAATCCAGTGCTTCTTCAGGTATATCCTGCAAAGGTGTTGTTAATCCTAGTCCGAAAATCTCAAGAATATTTTTGATCTGTGAAAGAATCCATTTGTTTGATTTGATATCTTCCAATGGTAATAATCCTCCCTGATTGATTGATAGTTTTGGATTATCAATAAAATAATCGGTATTTATCTTTTTAATTGTTCCCAATCCTTTACAGTTCGGGCAGCTTCCTTTCGGAGAGTTGAATGAGAAAGTATTCGGTTCCGGCAAAGCCAAAGAATGTCCCGTTTCCGCATCCATCAGGTTTTTGGAAAAGTATTCAATGTCTTTACTTCCCAATTTCTGAATTCCGATAATTCCTTCTCCCATTTCCATCGCGGTACGCAATGATTTTTCCATTCTGCCTTCTGAGGCACTCTCCCCTATAATCCAACGGTCGATAACAATATCAATATCGTGGGTTTTATAACGGTCAAGCTTTAAATCGTATTCAATATCCTGCAATTCACCATCAATTCTTGCCTGTCCGTAGCCTTTTTTAGCCATCTGTACAAAAAGTTCATGATAGTGCCCTTTTCTGGAACGCACTACCGGCGCCAAAAGCATAATTTTCTCTTTTTTATAGTTTTCTTTGATGGTTTCCAGAATCTGATCTTCCGTATAGCTTACCAGCTTTTGCCCGGTAGACAAAGAGTACGCATCCGAAACTCTTGCATACAAAAGACGAAGAAAATCGTACAGCTCGGTTACAGTTCCTACGGTAGAACGAGGGTTTTTATTGGTTGTTTTCTGCTCGATGGCGATAACGGGTGAAAGTCCTTCAATTTTATCTACATCAGGACGTTCCAATCCACCCAGAAACTGACGTGCGTAGGCAGAGAATGTTTCGATATAACGGCGCTGGCCTTCTGCAAAAATGGTGTCAAAAGCCAATGAGGATTTTCCACTCCCGGAAAGGCCTGTAATAACGACCAATTCGTTGCGTGGAATTTTAACATTAATATTTTTAAGGTTGTGTTCACGTGCTCCGTAAACTTCTATATATTCTGTTGATTTGCTCATAATTCGGGATGATTTTGCCTGAAAATCACAACGTGCAAAAATACGAAATTTTATAGACTTTTTTTGAATATAAAAAGTATAAAAATTTCATAAATTCATAGAGGTTTGTAAAGTAATGTTACAGGGTGGTCATACAGGTTTTGGCTAAAGCCGGATGAATTTATTTTTTTGTTAAACGGGCTAAAGCCCGCTTTTATTGAATATTGTGCCTCACGCTGATTTGGCTGATCCCGCAGATCTTTCAATTTAATGAAATAAGAAATGCCGTATCAACTACGGCATTTATATTTTAAACTGATTTTAATTTTATTTAAAGGTTACATATCCTGAAAATCGACATCTTCATTGTTTATTCTTACTACATATTCAATCCCGTCAATGGCTTTGGCGATAATCTGATTTCTGATAATATTGGCCATGTTCTCCCAATACGCTCTTCCGTAGAAAGAATAGTTCTGCGGAATAATTTCTACCTCAACAGTTCTTACAAAACCTTCTTTGGGTTTATTGCTGATCATGGTTCCTCTTCTTACTCTCACTTCTCTTACCTCATCTTTCAGAATCATGCGGCAATAGTTTTTTACATCTTCTAAAGAAATAATTTTATCTCTTGTTGTAAGTGCATATTTATAGGCCTGAATACTGTCTGTTCCTTTCTGTTCTTCGGCACCACCTAACGTTTCGCTAAGCAATACAACAGTTTGTGATTTCAACTGATTGGAAAGTTCTGTTCCCGGGCGCATATGATTGGCCAAAGTACAATGGGTAACCCAGAAAGAAGCATAGGTATGGTCGGTTTTTTCTACCGGTTCCATGATAACATAATTCAGTTCCTGTCTGATATTCCTTTTGGCATTGTTTACTTTCTGCACCATGGTTTTCATTTTATCGGACATTTCACTGAGAACTCCTTTTACGTTGTCTCTGTTCAAAAGGGAAAATGCTGCAATTTCGTCTCTTGTCAATTCAAGAACATTAGCAATCATGTCAACTGCATTTCTGCTTGTGAAGCGTTCCATTCCTCCTTTTCTTACGGTATATAAACCTTTTTTAAGATCATCTGCCGGTGTAAAAGGGATTTCGGTGTACTTTCTTCCGTCACCGTCCTGTACCTCATCTACATAAAGGAAATGTTCTCCTTCATCGGTTACCAGAGGAATATTATTTCCCATGATATCAAGACTGTATTCTGTTTTTTTCCATCCTCTGTTGTAGATTGGGAAAGCATTCAGTACAAACGAGAAGTTATCAAGGATTTCTGCTGAAAACTGCGGTGGAAATTCAAAGGTAAGCCACAAGAAACTTTTATTATCCAGAAACTTTGTAATTTCTTCCTTTCCTTCTAAGAAATCAAGATTCTGAGGAAGTTGTCCGGGTTCTGAGAACAAGCTTCGGGAAATTCCTGTTACTTCAATAAATTTATGGCGGTAAATGCTTTTAATATCGTCAATCACCTTATTTCTAATGGACTGCTCTTTGAACATCTGTTCGTAACCGTCAGTCTGGCTTTCTGCAAGATAGCTTAATCCTTCTCTTACGAATAAAGGGTTTCCATTGCTGGACACTGAAATGTACGGCAATAATTTATAGACAAAATCAAGGTGTTCAAAAGCCGGATTGGAACAGAATATACTTAGATATTTAGGAAAACTTTCACTGATATACTTGCTGACATCTACTCCTATTGTGATTTTTCTATAATCTTCGGGTCTTCCCTGGAACCTTGCAATAGGAATTTTATTAAATCTGTCATCTATGCTATAGCAGGTATTTCCTACAAACATGATAGAGGTATGAACTTTATTGATTCTTACATTTCCTACCGGAGTAAAAGGGATATTCAGCTGTTTATCGGATTCTGACTTTACTGTGGAAGTCATCTGTTTACGGAAGAAAAACTCCGTATGTTCCAATAAAACTTCCGATGAATCATAAGGCTGTGTAAAAGCCACGGAATGCGCCGGGATAGGATGTGTATAGATGGACGGTGTCAGCAGTTTTGCAAGCTTTTCCAATATACGGGCATTCACCGTCTGTATTTCATTATTCGCTTTAAAAACTTCTGTACTGAATGCATCTATCAACAGTTTTACAAAAGGATCTAAAGACTGCGGGCTTCTGAGTCCCCAAACTTTAGTTGCATTCTGAAGCATTCTTGCTTTTACAGATTCTTTGGAATAAATATTCTGATCTAAATTCATAATTTTCTTTCGCTGTTAAAAATATTAATCAATAGACATCGGGCTTAGAAACAATTCGGTTGAAAAACTGAAACGTTCTCCTGTTTCCTCCATTTTTGCATTGATGGCAATTCTTACTTTCTTTTTAATTTCGGTGTGTTCTTTAGTATCGTAGCTGTGCTCTACAAATTGTATATGGGCATCGATCTGCGGGCTTACAATTCTTGGTTCATATTCCTGGATTTGTCTTCTTAAGCTTTTCACAAAAACGTTTTCCCAGATGGCGCTTGTTACTCCGTTATCGAATTCAAGATTCCAAACATCGTTTCCATAGTTTTCATCATATCTGTTCTCCCCTTTTTTGGTGGTGATCAGCAGCATAATATTGTGAGCAATACTTTCTCCCATATCGCAGGTATCGATACTTCCGCCTTCGGTCATTAAAGTAGACGGTACGAAAGGCATTCTGTAATTTGGTGTATCCATAACTTATAGTTTTTACTTCATGGTTCCGCTTATTTAAAAACGGAATACCAAAGTACGCATTTTCACCAAATAATTGTTACAATACATTAAAATATTATTCAAAAGAAGGGCCTTCAAACTGAATTGAAAGCCCTTAATCTATAATATATTTATTTTATTTAAGCATCCGCCTTTTTTCGATTGATAAAATAATATACCGGAAGTCCCAGCAATACCAATACAAAGCCCGGCCACGTATATTGCTGTTTGTAAATTAACAGTAAAATACAGAAACATGTTCCTATGATAAGATAAATAACAGGGGTCACCGGATAAAGCCATGTTTTATAAGGTCTTTCCAAGTCTGGCTGTTTCATTCTTAAGTAAATAACTCCAAAAACCGTAATCATATAGAACAGAACAATCACGAAAGAGATCATATCCAATAAATTCCCGTACTGTCCGCTCAGACACAAAATAGAAGCCCAGACTCCCTGCATCCATAAAGCATTTTCCGGAACTTCATTTTTATTATTTCTTACCGCTGACTTAAAAAACATTCCGTCTTTTGCCATGGTCTGAAAAACTCTCGCTCCTGCCAGAATCAATCCGTTATTACATCCAAATGTAGAGATCATTACCAATAAAGCAATGATGATAGTTCCTGCACTTCCAAAAATATTCTGTGAAGCCGCTACCGCCACCCTGTCGTTGGCCGCAAATGCAATTCCGTCTCTGTCTAATGCATTTAAGTATACATAGTTTACTGCAATATAAAGAATCATTACAGCAGAAGTCCCATAAATCATCGACTTTACAACGTTCTTTTTAGGGTTTTCAATCTCACCGGAAACAAAAGTTACACTTTCCCAGGCAACAGAGCTGAAAACAGAACCTACCATTGCGGCGGCAATTCCTCCCAGCAAAGTCATTCCTCCAATTGGTTCCCAGCCTTCTTTAATGAAATTACCACTCAAATCTTTTTTAAGATTACTAAAAGAATCTGTTCCCCAGCTGAAGTTTTCTGATAGGTGAGAAATATCTACCAATATAAAACCGGCAGCTATCAAGCCCAATAATGCAATGATTTTGGAACCTGTAAAGATGTTCTGAAGGATTTTACCACTCTCTACCCCTCTGGTATTGATATAAGTAAGCAAAACAATAACTGCAATCGCCAGAATCTGTATCCAGGTGATTTTGAATTCACCACTTTGAAAAATTGGGGCAGCATCATTAAGTGAAGGGATCAGATAGGCTGTAAATTTACCAAAAGCCATTGCTACGGCAGCAATCGTTCCGGTTTGTATTACGGTAAACAATCCCCAGCCATAAAGAAATCCCATCCTTTTACCGAAAATCTCTTTCAGGTAGGTATATTGTCCGCCGGCTTTCGGAAACAGTGCAGAAAGCTCTCCATAGCTTATTGCCGCTGCCACGGTCATCACTCCTGTGATAACCCATACCACAATCAGCCAAAAACCTGATCCCAGGTTTCGCGTCATATCAGCACTTACAATAAAGATCCCGCTTCCAATCATAGAACCCATCACCAGCATAATGGCGTCCCATAGTTTCAGTTTTTTTTGCATAGTCAAGTATAGGGGTCAAATATAATCAAATCTGTCTTTCATTTTGAATTTTATTGAAAAATCCTTGAAACAGTTGTTTTTTATCATTTTTAAATCGGTTATGATTCAATATTAATTAGTATTTTTGGGAAAAATATTAAAAATGAAATTTAAAGCTATATTATTTGCAGCCGCTGTAAGTGTTTCTACTTTAGCATTTGCACAGGAATCCGGTCCACCGGCAGGAAAAGCTTTGGTAGGTGATACTTATGGAGGCCAGGTAACTTCATCTGCCGAATCTAAAGCAATCACAGTAGATAATCTGAATAAACAGCTTAAAAAAGACAACAAAAAAGTTGAAAATGTAGCTGTTAAGGGAAAAGTAACTGATGTTTGTGATAAAAAAGGATGCTGGCTTACGATTCAGACGGAGGACAATTCTAAGTTTTTTGTAAAAATGAAAGACTATGCTTTCTTTGTACCTACCGCTTTAAAAGGTAAAAATGTAGTATTGGAAGGTAATGCAGAAAGAAAAGTAACTTCTGTGAACGAGCAGAAACATTATGCAGAAGATGCTAAGAAGCCACAAGCTGAAATTGATGCAATTACACAGCCAAAAGAAGAGATCAGGTTTGTAGCCAATGGAATTAAAGTTGTGAACTAAGCTTTAATCATTGAATAAAAATCTTAATTCTAAAAATTTCTAAGGTTTAGTTTGGCTAAAGCCGGATGAATATTTATGAAACTAAAATGGGCTAAAGCCCATTCCTATTGAATATCAAAAAAAGCAAAATCGGCTGTCCTGCGGGACAGCCGATTTTTTAATCTTCAATTTTAAAATCCACCACGGAATCCAGTTTCGGATATTTAGCCGCAGAAATAAATTTCTTTCCGGTACAGTCTATTTCCAGCCAGCCTTTTCTTTTCTTTACATCTCCGGCCTCCATTACAAAAGGAATAAAAGAGATATCATCCTTCCCTTCTTCTTTGATCTCCCTGTATTGAACCGCTATATCCAGAATACAGACGTGTTCTGTGTTCAGTTTTACATTTCTATAAATAATATCATAATGGGTTTCCTGATTTTCAGGAATTTCAAGGTAAGTTTCCCAGCCTGTAATATCAGAATTCAGTTCGCTTATTGCCTTCAATGCATAACAAAGAGCAATAGTATAATATTTTCTCGTTCCTTTTCTGGTGTAATCATCTACAAAGTGTCCACCTTCAAATAAGATAGTAGGCATTCCGGCTTTGATAAAATTATCTCCTGTGGAAGTAGGATAAAATTCGTCAGAATATCTTCCGATCTGGTTCGGGATCATTTCCTTCAAATGGTTATATATATTTCCGATCACTGCCATACATTTTTTTCTGTTTTCAGTAACAGTACGTTCTACATTTTCGGAAGGAGCCAAAAAGGAAAGCGTAGCAGGATGAATACCGTCAGTAGTAAAGATCGTTCTCTGCTCATGAAGGTTTAATGCATAATCATATTTCTTTGAAGCTGCTGCATTTTTCAGAAACTTAATCTCTTTACTGGCTTCATTATGAAAATCTCTGTTCAGATCAATATCGGCTGCATTCAGTCTCGTCCATCTTTCAGAGCCGTCCGGATTTAGCATGAATATAAAATCAAGCTGTATTTTACTGAACAAATCCTCTTTCATTTCAGGTGCCTTATCAAGAGTTACTAAAAGGTCCAGCATGGCATGAGTCGCGTTGGATTCATTTCCGTGCATTTGTGACCAGGCCAATACCTGAATCTTTCCGGTTCCTATAGTTAGCTGGTAAATAGGCTTATCTAAATAGGATGTTCCGATCTCCTGAATATAATCGCTGAGATTGGTCTGTAGATAAGAAAATAATTTTTCAGGGGAAATATAGCGATTTGAGAAATCGGGGGTCTGAGAATAGATCTGTTCAAAATTCATCTTGAGAAATAATTTACAAGAATCAAATTTAACCATTTTTAGGCAAAAACTTAAATTAACATTTGTGAATATTGTCAAAATACAATGATTTACATTTGTTTCAGGGTTTAAAAAGAATTTACAAAGTTTAAACCTTGATAGCATTCTGGCTTAAAAATAATTTAACAATTGTAACATTATTAAACAGTAGCAGATGACATATTGTCTGTTGATAAAATTGTGGATTGCGAATAATTTAATACAATGTATTTAAAATACTAAAAGTCAATACTTTATGTAATCCATCTAAACTGTATTTATAAGAATACTTGAAGTGTAGAAAAGGCTGTTTTTGGCCATTTGAGGGTTATTTTATCAAACATGAAAATTGTGGAAAACTTTGTTGCTTATCATATTATACAAATGTAAAAGGCCTTAAAATCAAAATTCTCTTCTTAATTTTAATCAATCTATGGTTTTTTGAAACAATTTAGCTGGCGATAAAAATAGTTGTTTAATAGAAATACTACTTCTCCTTAATCAAGAGCTATATTGATTGAAAACAGGGTGTTTACATTAGTAATTTACACTTGTAGTATCTATAAAATATCTATTATATCGCTTAATACAGGCATTTATCCGTAATCATATCCCTGGAAAAAGATTTAGGTTGATTAATAATGTAAATAGTAAATATCAAGAGATTTAAGGGACAAAATACCCTCTAAAAACGTATGAATTTACATTTATAAACTATAAATAGCAGCCCTTTATTGTAACCTGAATGAATCTTGATAAGTTCTATAATAGATTAATATAATCATTAAATACAATTGTAACTTATTTGTAATAGACTGGATTAAAATACATTACTATTATGTTACAAATGTATATTGGAAGTTATTTCAATTATTTACATTTGTGTTTTGCATTTGTAAATTATATGAGTTACATTTGTAAAATAATTAAAGGCTTATTTTTATGAGTTTAAATGAAAGAATTTCCAAAATTATAGAGTATTCCAATCTTACTCCTTCTGAGTTTGCTGATGAGATTGATGTACAGCGTTCATCCATTTCGCATATCACATCAGGAAGAAACAAACCGTCTCTTGAATTTATCATAAAAATAAAATCCCGTTTCCCGGAGCTTCTGTGGGATTGGCTGGTTACCGGTGAAGGAGAGATGCTGAAATCCCAGCTGCCTGAAACGGAAATTCCTGAGGAATATACTGAAGAGGAAAAAATAAAAACAACGCCTCTCCCCGACTTGTTTACCATGATGAACGATGATGATGAATTCGGGAGTGCTGAAACTGAAATGGAATCTCCAAAATCAAGCCCAGGAGAATCGTTTATACCGGCCCAAGATAAAGCTCCTGAAAAAATATCAGATTCTCAGCGATTAGAAAATCCAGGAGATCAACTGTTAGGGCAAATAATTGGTAATCAGACTCATAAGATAAAGCGTATTGTTTTGTTCTATGAAAACGGAAAATTTGAAAGTTTTGAGCCTTAAAAAATAAAAAACCTGATCAAAGAAAATGATCAGGTTAAAAAATATTTGAAGAAGAAAACTAAAGCTATTGCTTTATTTTGTTTTTTAAAATTGAATAGGATATCCAGCTGATGAAATTTTTATCTCATGATGACCATCTATCCCATAATATACTTTTTATAATTTCGGCTATTTATAAGAGTGTTAAGGTGTCTATGTATTTGGAAAAATTCTGTCACAGGCAGTATCCTAAAGGGTAAATGAAAATATTTTCATACATTGGTTTTTTATGGCTCTATCAAATATAAATATTTAAAGTTAAATCAACAATAAAAATCGTATTATTTTAACATATAATTAGTGTAAATAATAATTGAGTTGATTATTGTTAATTTCATTTTACAATCTAAAGTCTGCTTCTTCAGAAATAATGGAGCTTCTGTATTGAAGTTGATTGCAATAAAAAGGCCCGCAAATCTGCAGGCCTGTTAGGTATAGTAAGAACAATATTGTTATTTCTTTCTTCTTTCCAGTTCTTTTTTGATAAGTCCCAGCTCTCTTCCGGTTTGTCCGGCTACAGAAGTGTTTTCTCTGGCTCTTCTTGTAAGATATGGCACAACATCCTTTACAGGTCCATATGGAAGATATTTAGCCACATTATAGCCTTTATCAGACAAATAGAACGTAATATTATCACTCATTCCGTAAAGCTGCCCAAAATAAACGTGTGGATTGTCAGTATCCAAAGATTTTGCTTTCATTTTATCCATAATCAGCTCTGAAGAGATTTCGTTATGGGTTCCAAAGAAGGCAGAAACTTTATCCAGATGATTCATCACAAAGTCGATTCCTGCATTGTAGTTTTTATCTGAAGCATCTTTACTTGGCTGGATAGGATCTGCATATCCTTTCTCTGCTGCTCTGGCTCTTTCTTTTTCCATATAAGCACCACGAACAATTTTGTAACCGATGAAGTAGTTTTTCTCTCTTGCTCTTTGAAGATTGGCTTCCATATATTCCAGTCTTCCTGTTCTGTACATCTGGATGGTATTCCAAACGATAGGTTTTTGCTGGTTATATTTCTCCATCATTTCTTCACAAAGATGGTCTGCCGCATCCTGCATCCAGGTTTCTTCAGCATCTACCATTACTTTTTTATCATTCTCGTGACAAAGACTGCATACTTCATCAAATCTTTTTACCACTCTTGCCCATTCTTCTTTCTGGCTGGTAGTAAGCTCCGCTCCTTTTCCAACGGCTTCATAAAGATCAATTCTTCCGAAAGCAGTAGGTTTGAATACAATAAAAGGAATGGCCGGATTTCCCACTGAGAATCTAACAATATCTTTAATTTCTTTGCAAACCGCATCAAAAGTTTCTTCATCTTCTTTACCTTCAATAGAATAATCGAAAATACTTCCAACTCCTCTTTTAAACAGCTGTTTCACAGCCTTCATACTTTCTTCACGGGTTTCACCGCCACAGAATTGCTCAAATAAGGTATTTTTTACAATTCCGTTAACGAAAGGAAAATTGTTGTGTACTGTAAAATTCAGAACAGAAGTTCCAAGGCTTGTAAGAGCGGGCTGTTCAATCATTTTAAACATCCAGTAAGCCTTTCTCAATTGTGCATCAGACTTGTCTGCAAATGCAACTTTAGTATCATTAAAAATGGGCATTCCTATTTATTAAATTTAGTTATGCAAAGGTAATAATAACCTCAGTTTATTTAAAGATTTTTTTTATAATTTATGCTCTATTCCGTTTAAAAGCATTGCAATAATTCCTACGAAAACCCAGAATCGTAATATATTCAATGTAAAGAAGTTACTTCTCCGGGAATCATTGATAAGAAGATAAATACATACTATCATGATAAAAAGTCCTCCGGCAAAATAATAGGCCATGAATCCTGTAACACCGGTTTTGGTAATGAGTTTCATAGAAACTACCATGGTAACCATGAGTAAAGAAGTCAGGATCAATTTTGTATTTCTGCTTTTAAAATAATTAGGAATTGTGGTATATCCGAACGTTTTGTCTACACTTCTGGTAAGGGTATCTTTCACTATATCAATGCACAGTAAAATAAGAAAAAGAAAAACAGCCATCAGAAATACCTTTTTTGAAAAGGTTTCATAGTACACCATCATTCCAAAGAACGGATACAAAGTAAGACTGACGAAAGTAAGGTTGTTTACAATGAGTATTCTGCTCAATTTGTGGCTGTAAAACCACATAAAGAACTGATAAATCACAAAAAAAACAAAGACATTATGGGAAATCATCCAGGCTACTCCCAAAGAGATAGCACTGAGTGCGAGATACGCGTATAGAAAATATTTCTGCTTGATAAAACTCTGAACTCTGGTTCTGAAAGGTTTTACGACGTGGTCTTTCTCCAGATCATAGAACTGATTGATGATGCCACCGGCGAGAATAGTAAGAACGGTACAGAAAATAATACCATGTACTTTGAAATCAAAGACGAATTTTCTGAAAGATTCATCCTGATTAAACAGGAAAAAAGTGGAAACATAGAGGGCAAATGTCAGCAGAGCTGCTACAAAAAACCGTGCTCCGAGCAGAAAGCCCACAAATTGTGAAAATCTGTACAGTAAAGATTTTGATATATAATTTTTAGATTGGAAAGTTTCTTTTTCAGAATTCATTCCAACCTGTTTAAAATCTGTAAATCACTTCTTTTTGGAAGCCTTCAAGCATTTTTTCTGCTTTTGCATAGTCTTTGGTAAATCCTAAGATGTAGCCGCCTCCACCGCTTCCGCAGAGTTTAAGATAATAAGCGTTAGAATCCAGACCTTTTTTCCAGATATTAAAAATACTTTCAGGAATCATAGGCCGGAAATGTTCATAGGCCCAGTGAGAAAGTTTTTTCAGGTTTCTAAAGAAAGGATTCATATCTTTTTTAAGGAAAGATTCAATACATGCGTTGTTATAACGGATAAATTCTTCTTTCAGGGTTTTACGGAAACCTTCTGTTTTCATTTTTTCAAAGAAAATCTGAATCATAGGACCTGTTTCCCCTGTTATCCCGGAATCGATCAGGAAAATAGCCCCTTTTCCTTCTTCTCCTTCGGGAATATTTACCCTGTCTAAATTTTCTTTATTTTCGATAAGGATTGGAAGATTCATGTAACAGATCAAAGGATCCATTCCCGAACTTTTCCCATGGAAATAACTTTCCATTTCACCGAAAACAGCTTTTAATTTTTTAAGATTATTTTTTGAAATGTTCTCTGGATTCAGCTTACTGATTGAATATTTTTCAAAAATAGCTGCTACCAAAGCTCCCGAACTTCCAACTCCGTATCCCTGAGGAATATTGGAATCAAAGAAAAGTCCGTTAGAAATATCATTTTTGAAACTCCCGATATCCAACTTAAAATCGTCAGAAAGATCAAGTGCTGTAAGATATTCAGAATATTTCTGCAGATGTCTGTTGGAATTAAGTTCAAATTCAGAACTCAGATCTGAAAATTTCAAAGTTCCTTTGTAGAAGCTGTAAGGTACTACAAGCCCCTGGGAATCTTCAATCATTCCATATTCTCCAAACAGGATTATTTTTGCATAAAATAGAGGGTTGGTCATATTGACAATAAATCTTTTTGCAAAGTTAAAAATTATTCCGCTGAATATAAGCAAAACTCAGGCCGAATTTTTTCTATATTAAAGATAATAAAAAAGCCTGATATTATCAGGCTTTTGCAAAGATATATTTAAAAATTACTGTTTGATGAGCTTCTTATTAACTGTCTGCTTCTCTGTTTCTACGGTAATTACATAGTTTCCTGTCTGAATTGAGGAAAGATTTATTTCCTGTTTATTACCTTTCAAGGAAGAATCAGAAGCGACCAATCTTCCTGCTTCATCATAAATTTTATACCCTTTTAATCTTTCTTTTGAAGAGAGGGTTATCATATTTTTGGCAGGATTCGGATAAATATCTATTGAATTATTTTTGGTGGTGATATCTTCTACTGCTAAGACACCGCAAGAGAAATTCACCTTCCAGCCATTTCCTGTAACTCCTCCATCTGAAACAAATCTTACGGTTATAGCACCTGAAGGATCTGTTGATGTAAAAGGACCGGGAACTGTGCTTCCACTCAGATTATTTCCATTGGCGAATAATGGTGAAGCTGTAGAAGAGCCATTATACACATACATAAAATCATAGCCCTGTTCAAGATCGAATGTTGTAAATGTCATTGTCATAGATGAGCCGGGAGTAGGATAAAATGTTTTTACAAGGTCTTCATTATCTCCATACTGACCTGTGGAACCGCCTGTATCTAAAAACTGAGTTCCATCACACCATGCTCCATCAGTCAGAAAAAGCTTTGATAGCTGGAAGGCATTAGGCCCGCTGCAATCTGTTCCTACACTTAGTCTATAATAAGATGCCGGTTGAAGGTTTGTAAAATTAAAAGATTGTGTACTGGCATTTCCGGAAGATACTGCCGTTCCGCTACCTGTCGCCAGTTTATATTTCCATGATGTTGAAGCAGCATCTGTAAAAGTGGCATTTGCAGAAGTCTGCGTGATATTGTTAATGTTAAAATTTGTGATGGATGTAGGACAAGACGCTGTGCAGTTCGTACCTAGACATCCTTTTGAATCTACCGTATTTTTGATCAGTGTTCCTGGCTGTATCCCAAAGCCATTTGCAAAATTAATTCCTACACTGCTTACCAAATGACAGTAACTCATAATAGTACCACCGCCTGCAGGAGGAAGAGCTGCAGTACATCCTTCGTTATTTCCTGAAGCAGGTCCGCACCCGTCAATAGCTGTATTATTACCGTTCCAGAAACAAGCGTGAGTATGTGGTGAACCTAAATTATGCCCAAGCTCATGCGTCATAGCTTCTATATTCCATGAATAAGTGGGTACATTTTGATAATTAAAATTCATACCACAATAAGAATATCTGTAATCGGTACACAATGAATTTACGTATGCGATACTTGTTGTAGCAGGATTTCTTAATAATTGTGCCAAATCGCCATTAAAAGTGGTTCTGGTGGTTCTAAACTGGTTCAGAATTGCACTTGGTGAGCCTGAATAAGGATCGGTGGTTGTCCAAACAAAAACTTCACTTAAAGCTACATTAACATTCTCATTGGCGTACAATGTTGTAACATTATTGTGCATAGCAGTCACCCAATTGGTGGTGGTAGTCGTATTGCTTCCATTTTGGGTATAAGGACCAAAGCCTGCTTCGTAGTAAATTCTTACGCAATTATCCGTTTTTTTATTATGGGTATTGTTAGGGTTAAAAGCAGGTCTTTGGGTCTGATTTTCTTTTAGTCCGTCTATCTCACAGGCAAATGGATTGGGGCCTGTTAACTTAGAATCTGAATAGTTTACAAAATCTTCAGAATTTTTAGCTTTTCCAAGTACTATATTTCCTAATTCGGGAGTAGAAGCAACTCCTACGATATCGTTATTAAAAAAGCTAAAAGCTACAATAGAGGCATTATCTCCTTTTACAATTCCCTGATAATAAACGCCTGGAGTATACTCTACTGCTTTTCCTTTTTCTGTTACAACTTTAAAATCGTTGGTTAAGATCTGATGTCTGTACATTTCAACAGTGATCTGCTTCCCACCGTCAAAAGGAAAAGATACTTCAAGAAAATCAGGTTTTTCTCTGATTAATCTTTTCAATTCTGCTGGCTTCAAAGACATAACAGTAATATCTGTTGCTGCCCTTTTGTATTCAGCCAGTTTATCAGGATTTTTATTGATCTCAAACAGATCATAACTTTTAAAGTCTATTTTTCCATTACGATATTCCGAGACTTTTTGAGAAATTGGTTTTAATTTCTGAGAAAAAACAAAAATAAAACATCCCAAAAAATAAATTAATAGAATTTTTTTCATGATTTAATAATTTATATTTTCACAAATAAACAAAAAAAATCAACATACAGTGAAAAATAGCTACTACATTCTAATATTTGTAGCAACCCTATAAATAAATTAAACCAAATAACTAAATGAATGTTTTTTATTCGTTAAAATAAAAAAAGACGTTAAAAATAACGTCTTTTAATTTTTATAAAGTTTCTCTGTCGGTTCTCATTTTGACCTTCAGGAATCTGATTAAAACTAATCCTGCCGCAAAGAATATGGTCATTGATAATGCTGCGATACGCATATTATTGAAATGCTCAATTAATGTTGCAAAGATGAATGTCCCGATGATGATCGCAATTTTCTCCAATACGTCATAGAAACTGAAGTAGGTTGTGTTTTCCATCGAGTTTTCAGGAAGCAGCTTTGAATAGGTAGATCTGGACATCGCCTGAAGGCCACCCATCACCAATCCTACCACTGCAGCTACCCCATAAAACTGGTATTCTACTGTTGGATTTTCTTTGTTCAGGAAATAAGCCCAAAGACAAGCAACGATCCATAGGATGATGGCAATTGAAATAACGTTTTTGTTCCCGATTTTCTTAGATAACCTTGAGAAAATAACAGCTCCAATGATCGCTTCAATCTGGATTACCAAAAGGGTTCCGATCAGTTTATCCTGAGCAAGGTTGATCTCACTTTTCCCAAACAGGGTTGCCATAAGGAAAATCGTCTGCATTCCTACACTGTAAAAGAAGAAACTCGACAGAAAGAATTTAAGATTTTTGTCTTTGAAAAGTTCCCCTCCTACTTTAAACAGTTCATGGAAACTTTCCTTTGCAATATCTTTATAGAAGCTAAGGTTATCTTTAAATACTTCAAAGAAACCTCCCTGTTCTTCATGTTTCTTGAAGATATTCTTATAATTCAGTAATACAAGATCTTTAGGAAGCTTATCTTTCACATCCCCAAACTGAGGAAGGTGTTTGAATGTATATTGAGAGAACCCAAACCACCATGCTCCCGTTAACAGGAAACTGATTCTTGTAAATAATAACTGCTGAGCCGCTCCTTTTGCAAAAACCTGAATAAGAATTAAGCATAGTACGACTAAAACTACAGAGCCAATATATCCGTAGACATATCCTCTTGCAGAAAGCGCATCCTGCCTGTCCGGTGTGGCAATATCCGGAAGAAAGGAGTTGTAAAACACCAAACTTCCCCAGAAGCCGACACTGGCCGTAATACTGAAGAGAAGTCCCAGAAATACGTTGTGCATCCCTGTAAACATGGCTAATCCCATACATGATGTTGCTCCCAGATAGCAGAAAAACTGCAGGAAAGACTTTTTGTTTCCGATAGTATCTGCTAATGAAGATAAAAATGGAGACAATAATACTACAATAAAGAATGATATGGTAAGTGAATATCCATACACAGCATCTGGCTGATATCCTTCTCCAAAAATTTTGATCGTATGCCTTACGGGAACATCAATCCATGTTTTGGTTTCTGCTATATATTCCTTTTTCTCGTACGCTGTGGTAAGGATAGAGTAATAAATAGGGAAAATAGTAGAGGTAATAACCAGGGAATACACGGAGTTTGCCCAGTCATATACAGCCCAGGCTTTCATAATCTTCGGATTATTCTTTATGTTTTTAGGCTGTCGATTCTCAGTTTCAGACATTTCAAATATATATTAGTAGCACAAAAATAGAAAAACCATTAAGAAATGGATAAGTTTTTAAAAAAATTATCAATTCCTTAATGGTAATGTATTCGTAAACAGAATATTAGATATTTTCAATCACGATAGCGGAAGCACCTCCACCACCGTTGCAGATTGCTGCGGCACCGTATTTTGCATTATTTTGCTTCAATACGTTAATCAAAGTAACGATGATTCTTGAACCAGAACTTCCCAGTGGATGTCCCAGTGCTACAGCACCACCGTTTACGTTTACTTTAGCAGCATCTAACCCTAAGATTTTGTTGTTGGCCAATCCCACTACTGAAAAAGCTTCATTGAATTCGAAGAAATCGATATCAGAAACTTCTAATCCTGCTTTTTTAAGAGCGATAGGTAACGCTTTTGCCGGAGCCGTTGTAAAGTTTTCAGGCTCATGCGCTGCATCAGCATAAGAAACGATTTTTGCAAGAGGCTTCAATCCCAGTTCTTCCATTTTTTCTTTTGAAACAAGGATCAATGCAGAAGCACCATCATTCAAAGTAGATGCATTAGCTGCAGTTACTGTACCTTCTTCTTTTTTGAATACGGTAGGAAGGGTTGAAATTCTGTCGAAGTTTACTGCTTTGTATTCTTCATCTTCAGCAAAGATTACAGGCTCTCCTTTTCTCTGAGGAATAGAAACCGGTACAATTTCTTCACTGAACTTCCCTTCGCTCCAAGCTTTAGCAGATCTTTTATAAGATTCTACAGCGAAGTTATCCTGATCTTCTCTTGTGATATTATAATCTACTGCACATTTTTCTGCACATACTCCCATATGTACTTTGTTGTATACGTCTGTAAGACCGTCAAGCACCATTCCATCAAGCATTTTGATATCGCCTAATTTTGTAGCCACTCTTGCATTGTAATAATGAGGAACTAAAGACATATTCTCCATACCTCCTGCAACAATTACTTCTGCATCACCAGCTTTGATCGCCTGAGCAGCCATTGTCACAGCCTTCATTCCTGAAGCACATACTTTATTAACTGTAGTAGAAGGTGTATTGATTGAAAGACCTGCTCCTAAAGCTACCTGACGAGCCGGCGCCTGGCCTTCTCCTGCCTGAAGAACATTCCCCATATAAATTTCCTGAACAGCATTAGGATCTAAACCGATTTTATCTAATGCTCCTTTTACAGCAGCTGCTCCCAGTTTTGTAGCCGGAACTGTTGACAAGCTTCCCATAAAACTCCCCATAGGTGTTCTTACTGCGGAAACGATGAATACTTCTTTCATGTATATAATTTTTATTTTTAACGAAACGGAACAAGAGTTCCGTTGTATAGGTTGAATTTATTTTACTTTTACATAGACCACATCAAACTGAGATCCTTCAATTTTAGTATTAACTTTCAGAAGGTTATCCTGAGTTGCTAAAATTTTATTATTGAAGACATCT
The DNA here is from genome assembly GCF_052044565.1 of Chryseobacterium sp. 22543. Lineage (NCBI taxonomy): Bacteria > Pseudomonadati > Bacteroidota > Flavobacteriia > Flavobacteriales > Weeksellaceae > Chryseobacterium > Chryseobacterium sp. 22543. The sequence goes on along the minus strand of NZ_JBQENH010000003.1, from coordinate 264,791 downwards.
CCTATCTGTATGGGATTGTTTTTATCGGATTTCTCCATAATGATTGCTTTGTAATTGCAGTCATCCACAAAAACCAATGTTGATTTGATATAGTCTTTTCCATTATTGAAATATTCAGTCTGAACATTATCTTTAATGGTCATATGCCATATTCCTTCCGGGTAATTGGGTCTTACAAATTTACCTTCTTTTATATTGGCACATTTAGCCGGATTATCCGGTTTTTTCTGATTTGCTGTCTGCGCGTTAGCCTGTGCGGCTGCCACCAACAAAATTCCAGCGGAAAATATTTTTAAGAAGTTCATTTTTATAGTTGTGTGCGATTATTTATTTTTTTGTTTCCTCCTGCAAAAACCAAAAGGAAAGCTCCTAAAAATTCTACAGCCCAGCCCCATTTCAGTTTAACAATTCCGGCAAAAGTTTCCTGCCAGGATTTGAATGGTAAAAAACTAAAGTATTGCAAAGACTGCATCTTCACAGCGAATAAGGTAAATGCAAATAAAAGGATAAGCAGAATACCAAAAAACCTTACGATTTTCACGCTGTTATTGACAATTCCAAAAACGGCACATGCAGCCAATATCCAGCATGCGATCGCCAGATAATGATCAAGCTTCCAATAGTTCCAGTTCCCAATGACAGGCACATGTACCAAGGGTAAAAAACTGCCTATTACGACTAACAGTAATCCCAATAACTGAATATTTTTCATATTTACTAAAGTGCCAAAATACAAAAAAAAACACACTTTTAAATAGTGTGTTTTAAAAATAGGATTTCACGACCCGAACGCTTGTTAGTGACAAAAAAGCCTTCATATTATTATTTATTATACAAATAAATAAGTAATTTATTATCAAATTAAAAATTAACATTTGCGATCTCTATCCCAATCTGAAGTCCATATTTTTTCTTCAGCAAAGCATTGTCATTGAAAGCGGGTGTAAAGTCTTTCTGCACAAACAGATTGAACCCGGCATAACTGATTCCCAATTTTCCTCCGAAAACAATATCGTTGACTCCATGCATTACTTTTTCTCTTTCAACAATTCTATCGGAAAATTCATTGGAATACTTGGAATAATTCACACTCCCTATTTTAATGCCCCCATAAACACCCAGAATAATGCACAGCTGATTCTTATTATTATCCAGGTATTTAACACCTTCATAGTCTTTATATTTTGGATTTAAAACAAATTTCAGATCTGCAGGAACAGTTATATATGTATTATAAAGCATACTTTTTTTAAGGGTTCCACGGTCAAAATCACCAACGAATAAGTTATATTTATCCTGTTTGAATGCCTGCCCATATTTGGGTGTAAGCTGGTCTGATCGTACTCCCAATCCGAAACGATAGAAAAAAGGGCTGGTGTAACTTCCGATCTGGTTACCGTACCATAATGTCAGCTGCCAGGAGTTGATAACACTGTTTTTTATATCAGAGTTCTTACTGTAAAAATCAAAAGGCTTGTTCTTTGAAGTTAATCCTGCTCCGCCCATACTCACGGAAAGTTCTAAGGTTTCGAGATAATTTTTCGGGTTGTTCTTCTTTTTCTTCTCGTTGAGTTTCATATTAAATCCATTGAGTCCCAGCCAAAGTTGATTTTTTCCATTTTTTACAGAATCTTCAGATTTAAAAACAGCGTCTTTAACGAGTTCTTTGGTTGCCATTTCAAGATCCTGCTTTTGGGAATCTATTTTTTCATTAATAATCTGCTCGTATTTTGAAGCAATTACTGTACGTTGTTTTTGCTTTTCATCGGGGGTAATTTTCTTTTCTTTAAAGCTCTTATCAATCTGATCCAGTTCTACATTCATTTTGCCTTTTTCAGACATCACTATGCTGTCAATCTTTTTTGAATAGACAGTCAGGTTATTCTCCGGAGTTTCCTGGCCAAATCCATAGCTAAAAGCTATTACAGCAGCCATCAATAGTAACTTTGGTTTCATATTTTATTAATTTTTAGACAATATTTGATTGCTGTCCCTGTTCCGGGGCAGTTTCTGTAATACAAAAGATGATTGTTTATTTGCTTTCCAGTGAGTCTGTGTAGACAGTTACTCCAAATATCTTAAGAGAATTGGGACTTTTCACCTTAATTTTGGTCATATCAAGCGCTCCGAATTTTCTGATATCCGTTCTGTTCTCTTCCCGTTTTTTCTGGAACTCTCTTCCCTGCAGGAGCTCATCAGCATTGATATATTCAGTTTTTTTATTCTCTACAAGAGCAGGTTTATCTGCTATAGGAATTATATTTTTATCCAATACCGGGGCTTTGATCTCATAATCAGCAACTATAATCTGCTCTTCTTTACCCATACTTAATCCTTCTTTCTGCAGAGTTTCTTTCTGTTGATACACTCTAGGAATATCTGGAATTACTTTTAATTTCTCTTGGCTGGTATTGTTTTCTGTTATGATGTTCTGAGCAGCATCTATTTTCTGACCCGTTAAAGGCGTCTTTATATCCTTTTTTGGCAGTTCTGTATGAACGATTGGATTGTCTGTATTAGCAGGATGATTTCTATTAAAATAAAGCAATACTCCTACAGAAACCAACAGAACTAATACAGCAGCGTATTTCCACCTCTGAAAAGCCTTTTTAAAGCTTATATCAGCACTTTTCTCTTCTCTCTGGTCTATTTGCTCTATCCTGCCCCAAAGATCTGCAGAAGGCTTTATTTCAAGCTTTTCGTAATCAGATTTTAACTGTTTCAGTATTTCTTTTTTCATTTTCTTTTGCTTTTAAAAATTCAGCAAGCCATTTTTTTGCTTTGCTCAACTGGCTTTTGCTTGTTCCTTCAGAGATATTAAGAATTTCAGCAATTTCACTGTGTTTTTTGTCCTCAAAGACGTAGAGATTAAAAATCAATCTATATCCTATTGGCATCTGGGAAAATATTTCTTCAATATTTATTTCTTCCGGATATTCTTCATCAAAGCTTTCACTATAATCATCGGCAATTTCCACATCTGCGTAGAGAATATTTTTATTCTTCCGGATGAAGGTAATAGAATCATTAACAATAATTTTTCTAAGCCAGAACGGGAAACTTTTCCAGTCTCTGCATTCATCTATTCTGGTAAAGCATTTCATCAAAGCATTCAGGAGGATGTCTTCCGCATCATGAAGGTTATTGACATAAGAATTTGCAATGGCCAGCATTTTGGGAGCAAACATCTCGTAAAGAGCTTTCTGCCCTCTCCGGTCTTGTTTTTTAGCCAATAAAAAATTCTCTTCGAGATTCTTCATGTTTCAGTTTCTATCTATAAGACGGTTTATTGTACAAAAGGTTGCCTGAAAATAAAAAAAATTGCATTTTTTTTCAAAAATGCAATTTAATATCTAAAGAATGTTAGTTTTAATTAATGTTTTACTGACGAAACATCTTCCGGATTGTGCTTGTGTTTAAACAATACAGCAAAGAATATAGCCAGTACCAGCGAATAAATAGCAAATGAAAGCCATATCTGCTGCCAGTCTTTTACCATCACTACAGACGAAAGGGTTCCGTCTGAATTAACCGCTGCATTGAAACTATTTTTCAGAATTTCAAGGAAAGTAGGATTATCCGGTGTAGTTTCCAGATAAGTAGATAATTCTGAAACGGTTGCGAATTTATGGGTAAAGAATTTATCAATAGCCCAACCTGCAATATAACTTCCAAAAACAGCTCCGAAACCGTTGGTCATCATCATAAATAACCCCTGAGCTGAAGAACGTATTTTTTTATCTGTAGTTGTTTCTACGAAAAGTGACCCTGAAATATTAAAGAAATCAAATGCCATTCCATATACAATACATGAAAGGATGATCAGAGAAAGTCCAAATCCGTCCGGAACGCCATATGCAAAGAATCCGAATCTTAATACCCAAGCCAGCATAGACATCAGCATTACTTTTTTAATTCCGAATTTCTTCAGGAAGAAAGGAATCGCCAAAATAAACAAGGTTTCAGATACCTGAGAAATTGACATGATAATGGTAGATCTCTGTACTACAAATGAGTCAGCATATTTAGGAAAATGGGCAAATTCACTTAAGAAAACATCTCCATATGCATTGGTAAGCTGAAGTGCAGCTCCCAAAAGCATTGAAAATAAAAAGAACAAGGCCATTTTATAGTTTCCAAAAAGTTTGAATGCATTCAATCCTAATTGTTCAGATAGCGGCGAATTTTTATCAATCAGCTTTTGTGGCGGACATTTTGGTAAGGTAAGTGCATAAATTCCTAAAAATATTGCGATAGCTCCTCCAATATAAAACTGTCCTTCTGTAGCTTTGTTTCCGCTAAGATTTGTAATCCACATGGCAACAATAAAACCAATAGTTCCCCATACACGAATCGGCGGGAAGTCTTTTACAACATCCAGATTGTTATTTTTCAGGATCGTATAAGAAATTGAGTTGGCAAGTGCTATCGTAGGCATGTAAAAACACATCGCAAGAAGCATTACTGAAAAGAAAGAATTTGGATCTGTGGAATGAGGTAATATGAAAAGAGTAACCCCATAAAGAATGTGTAGTACTGAAAATATGCGTTCCGCATTGATCCAGCGGTCAGCGATAATTCCAGTAATGGTTGGCATAAAGATGGAAGCTATTCCCATGGTTCCGAACACAGCTCCAAACTGAGTTCCTTCCCAATGTTTTGTGCCAAACCAGAAGTTTGCCATCGTAATCAGCCATGCTCCCCAAACAAAAAATTGAAGAAAACTGAGGATGGTCAGTCGTAATTTTAAATTCATAGTTTATATAAAAAGTATCTCTTTAGTCAATTGTCTTTTTCCTTCTCTTGATCTCTTCCTGAATTTCAAGAGCAGTATCATAATCTTCCTCTTTAACGGCATCTTCCAGTAATTTCTGAAGTTCTTCCATAGAAAGAGATTTTAAATTATCTTCCGTCTGTACAGTTTCTGAGAAAGATTGGTCTTCTTTGGCAACATCTTCCAGTTCTAATAAAATCCCTGCTTCATTCAAAACCTGCTGTGTTGTAAATATAGGTGCATCAAATCTTACCGCCATTGCAACCGCATCAGAGGTTCTGGCATCAAGAATCAATTCTTCGTCGTTCGCTTTATTTTTAAAGTTGATATTTGAAAAGAATACTCCGTCTACAATCTGATAAATAATAACAGAGATCAGCTCATAGTTGGCAGAGACTATAAATTTTGTGAATAAATCATGAGTAAGAGGACGCGGTGGATGGATATCTTTTTCCAATCCGAGAGAGATAGACTGGGCTTCGAAATTTCCTATAACAACAGGTAATTTTATGTGTGTTTCTTCATGCTCCAGTAACAATGCGTAAGCCCCCGACTGGGTCTGGCTGTACGATATTCCGCGAATAATTAGCTGTTTATAATCCATAGCTACAAATATAGATTAATTTTTTATTGTGATTTTACTTTTTTACGCAAAAATAAAAGCCCGGAAAGCCGAGCTTTTATCTGTATTGTTGATGATTGTCAAACGTCAATAGTGAATTTTGCTTTGCAAGTGAATTATTTAATTAAAAATTGACGAGCAAAGCGAATTGACTATTCACTTTCTTATCCTTTTATTGCTTTAATTTTCTCTGTTAATGCAGGAATAATCTGGAAAGCATCTCCTACTACTCCATAATCAGCAGACTTGAAGAATGGTGCTTCAGGATCGCTGTTGATTACTACGATAGTTTTTGAAGAGTTTACTCCGGCAAGGTGCTGAATAGCTCCTGAAATCCCTACAGCAATGTAAAGATTTGGAGAAATTGCCTTACCTGTTTGTCCTACGTGCTCTGTGTGAGGTCTCCATCCGATGTCAGAAACCGGTTTAGAACATGCTGTAGCTGCTCCTAACACGTTTGCTAAATCTTCAATCATTCCCCAGTTTTCAGGACCTTTCATCCCTCTACCAGCAGAAACAACAACTTCAGCTTCTTTAAGGTCTAGTTTACCTGAACTCTGCTCGTGAGAAATCACTTTAGTATCTTCATTAGCTACTGATAAGTTTTTCACTTCTTCTGAACCTGATACTGCATTTTCTTTAACACCGAAAGCGTTTTGAGAAACCGTAACGATTACTCCGTTTCCTTCAGCTTTTGCATGCATAAAACCTTTTCCGGAGAATGCTCTTCTCTTAACCTGGAAAGGAGAAAGGCTTTCAGGAGCTTCTAAAGCGTTAGTAATTAAAGAATAGTTCTTCATTACAGAAAGCATAGGAGCAATTGAAGAAGCATCAGTTGTATGAGGGAAAACGATGATGTTTCCGTCTGCTACTTCACTTACAGCCTGTGCGAATGCTTTTGCTGAGAAGTTTTTAAGACCTTCGTCTTTGATATTGATTACATTTGATGCTCCATATTTGTATAATAAATCTGAAGAATCTGTTGGGTTTACAGAGATTGCTGTAACGGTCTCTCCAGCATTATCAGCAACAGCTTTAGCGTAAGAAACTGCTTCAAAAGCTGCCTTTTTGTAAACTCCGTTTATATTTTCTGCGTATACGAATACTGCCATTGTTTATATTTTTTAGGTTGTAGGGTTTAGGCTATAGGGATTAGGTCTGAGAAGTATGTGTAAAAACTGCTACCTATCACCTCTTACCTGTTATCTTTATTAGATTACTTTAGCTTCTTCGTGAAGCAATCTTACCAATTCATCCAGGTTGTCAGGAGAAACCATTTTCACAGCTGCTCTTGGCGGAACACTGTCATAAGATACACCCTGAACTTTTACTTCTGAAGAAGAAGGCTCTACTACCTGCAGAGGTTTTGTTCTTGCAGACATAATTCCTCTCATATTCGGGATGATAAGGTCTTTTTCATCTACCAATCCTTTCTGACCTGCAATAATTGCCGGTAATTTTACAGAAATAGTTTCTTTTCCTCCTTCAATTTCTCTTACTGCAGTAGCTTCGTTTCCGTTTACGTCTAATCCTACTGAAGCGTTTACGAAAGGCTGGTTCAATAGCTGAGCCACCATTCCTGGCACGGAACCTCCGTTATAGTCGATAGATTCTTTTCCGCAAAGGATAAGATCATATCCTCCGTTTTGAGCTACAGCTGCAATTTCTTTTGCTGTAGAATAGCTGTCTTTAGGATCAAGATTTACTCTTACAGCATCATTAGCACCAATTGCCAAAGCCTTTCTGATCACAGGTTCTGTACCAGCATCTCCTACGTTGATTACTGTTACTGTTGCTCCCTGAGATTCCTGAAGTTTAACCGCTTTTGTCAACGCAAATTCGTCTAGCGGATTGATTACCCACTGAATTCCGTTCTTGTCGAAAGCAGATTTATCTGCTGTAAAGTTAATTTTGGAAGTAGTATCCGGAACACTACTAATACAAACTAATATTTTCATGTGTACTATTTTATTTTTTCCCTTTGACGCATAAAATCATGACAGTTTATGCAGAGATTTTGTTTGAATTAATTTTTGCTAATATAAATAAAAAATATATTATGCATGCATAATACTTATTAAATTATTATTCAATACATTAGATGTAGTTACTTCGCTGGTTTTGTTGCCCTAAACTCTATTTTACTTGGCAAAACTCTTGGATTCATCTTTAAAATATCCAATATGAGATTCCCCATATCTTCGGGCTGAATCTTCCAACTGTCTTTTTCTGATGGAATATTTCCGTTAAAATGAGTGGCCACCGAACCCGGCATAATAACCGTAGACTTAATATTATATTTCCTTAAATCAATCATCGCTGCCTGGGTAAAACCTACCACTCCGAATTTTGAAGCATTGTATCCTGTTCCGTTTTCAAAGAAGTTGGCCCCTGCAAGACTTGAGATGGTAATATAGTAACCTTCTGTCTTCTTCAGTTCTTCTACAGAAGCTTTTAAGGTATAGAAAACACCTGTGAGATTGGTTTCTATCATATCATTCCATTCTTCTGCTGTGAGTTCGTCTACGGGTTTAAATATCCCCAATCCTGCATTAGCAATGATATAATTCAGTCTTCCGAACTTTTCAACGGTATATTTTACTGCTTCCTGCTCGCTTTTCAGGCTTCTTACATCAGAAACAATTCCCAAAACATTTTCTGAGTATTGTTTAAGTTCCTCTTCCGCCTTCATGACATCTTCTTTTTTTCTTCCTGAAAACGCTACTGAGATTCCATTTTCAAGTAAAATTTTAGCAATTCCGAAACCAATACCTTTGGTTCCTCCTGTTATATAAGCTGTTTTATTCTCTGCCATTGATTCCCTAATTTTAATTCTCTAAAATAACAAAAACGCTCCAATTGGAGCGTTTTACTGATACTAAGATTTATCAGGAATTATTTTTTTATAAATTTCTCTGTAAAGTTTCTTCCTTCCGTTTCTACATTCAGTAAATAGGCTCCGGAAGATAGGTTGCTTACATTCACCTGATCCCCATTCAATGTTACATCTATTCTTTTTCCTGACATATCATACACTTCAACATGCTTTATCTTGCCAGGAGTTGTAATTTTTATCACTTCAGTAGCAGGGTTTGGATAAATGGATAGTTTCACATCGTTTTTAACGGCATCTTTTGTAGATAGTGATGCTTCATTATTGATTTTAATATTATCAATATAGGCAGAACCTCCATAATTATCATGCACAAAATCCATTCTGTTAATATTATTGTTACTGAATGGTTGTCCTGTGTAGATCAGCGCATCATTCAGGAAATATTGGATTCCTGTAGCAGTAGACACTATTTTCACTCTGTACCAAGTATTGGCATTCCAGGTCTGATTGGTATTTACTAAGTTAGCTGAACCAGCTGTAGCTAGTAAAATTGCACCGTCGTAAGAAAAATCAATATAAGTAACAATCCCTCCTGCTCCAGTTGTACTTACTGTTCTGAATACAAAATCCGAACTTGATGTGCTTTTTTGGGTAAGTCTTACATCAAATGATTGTGTAAAGCTATTATAGGTTAATGGTGTAGTAAAGGTATAGAAACCACCCATTACAGGGCTTTGCTGTGGTCCATAAGGTAAATCTGGTGTTATTTTAAGACTATTTGAACCTTGAGTTGCCATTTCAGCTGAAACCAATTGAGTGGTCAAATATATTGGCGGTACACCTCCATCATTTGTAGTAATCCAACCCTGCTGGCCATTAATATTTCCTGTTGTAAATCCTTCACTGGCTTCAAAAGAAATAGTCTGCTGGGCAAAAGATGTTATGGAAATCAACGAAATTGCGAAAATGTAAAGTTTCTTCATGATATTTTTTAGTTTTGAGCAAATATAGGTATTTTAATCAAAAAAGCAAAATCAACGAATATTTTAAACATAAAAATAAATTAACATAATATATTTTAACCTAAACAAATAAAGATATTAAACCTAAATAAAAGTGTCATTTCCAAAAAATCATCCATAAATCCTACAGCACGCTAAAAAGAACACAGGTTCTCAGAATCAATAAATAATTTATCTGATGATCACTTTTTCTGTAAAATTCCTTCCTTCAGTTTTGATATTAACCATATATACGCCTGCAGGAAAACCTTTTACATCCATTCTGCTACTCTTTGTTTCAGTTTTGATCAGCTTTCCTGATTCATCATAGACCTCAATACTTTTAACTGTACCTGGAGAATTAATCTGTATAAAATCAGTTGCAGGATTAGGGTAAACAGATACTTCTTTAGCAGTAATCTTTGAATCCTTAATCCCCAATACCAATAGTTCACTATTTATTTTAATATTATCAATATAAGCAGCCCCCGACGCGTTATTATGGACAAAACGCAGCTGATCTATATTCATTGAACTTGCGGCTATACCTGTATAAATAAGAACATTATTAACGTAATATCTGACATCTGTGGCAGTTCCTACGACTTTCACTCTGTACCAGATATTAGGCAGCCAGGCTGAAGATATGGAAATCAAATCCTGTGTACCTGATACGGTATTCAGAATTTTGAGCAATCCGGTTTTATCAAAATCCAATCTCACAACCAACTGATCATCAACGTTATTTACTCCCTGAAAACCAAAATCAGAGCCGTTGAGCTGCGACATATTGATATCAAATGATACGGAAAAATTGTTGTAAGCAAGCGGAGCCGGTAGGTTATAAAAACCTCCGATAATAGGATCAGATTGGGTTCCGTAGGTTGCTTCTTTGACAATTTTGAGGGAACTGCTTCCATCACTGGCTTTATCTACGCTGATGGTCTGATGGGTTACGTTTGCAGGAACTCCTCCTGTAGGAGTACTGATCCATCCCGCCTGGCCATGGATATTTCCAGCGTTGAACCCTTCATTGAATTCAAAGGATACAGCCTGCTGTGCAAAAACGCATGCTGACAATAGTGAAATTGCAATTGAGTAGTATTTTTTCATAGGAAATCAAGTTTTGTATTAAAAATATAAACTTTCCATGAATGGTGAAATAACTTATTGCAAATAAAAAATAACGCTTTTATACTCAGTGAATTTAATTTTCAAATCTATTAAAAACGTCTTCCCATACAGGTAAAACAGTTCAATTCAGAGCAAAAAAATAAGGTATCTCTTTCCAGAAATACCTTATTATATCTTATTTTCGTTGAATTACTTTGAATAATTTTCAAAGAACAACGGAATACTTTCAATTCCTTTATAGAAATTAAATAATCCATAGTGCTCGTTTGGAGAGTGGATTGCATCAGAATCCAATCCGAAGCCCATCAATACAGATTTAGCTCCTAAAACCTGCTCAAACATTGCTGTAATTGGAATACTTCCTCCTCCTCTGTAGGGAAGAACTTCTTTTCCGAATGCAGACTCCATCGCTTGTTTTGCAGCCGCAAATTCTTTGGTATCGGTTGGTAAAACATAAGGCATTCCTCCATGGTGAGGAGTTACTTTAATTTTTACTGTATCCGGAGCGATTTTTTCAAAATATTTCGTGAATTTTTCCGTGATTTCCTGAGGAGTCTGGTAAGGAACCAAACGCATGGAAATTTTAGCAAAAGCTTTAGAAGGAATTACAGTTTTTGCACCTTCTCCAGTATAACCACCCCAGATTCCGTTGCAGTCTAAAGTAGGACGGATAGATGTTCTTTCTAAAGTTGTATATCCTTTTTCTCCTTCTATATTACTTAATCCGATTGATTTTTTGAATTCTTCAGGATTGTCTTTCAATTTGTTCATATCAGCTCTGTCTGCATCTGAAACCGTTTCTACGTTATCATAGAACCCGTCAATGGTAATATGACCGTTTTCATCAATCAGATTAGCGATCATTCTTGAAAGAACGTGAATAGGATTTGGAACCGCTCCACCGTAAAGACCTGAGTGCAAATCTCTGTTTGGACCCTCCACTTCTACTTCTACATAGCTTAAACCTCTCAATCCTGTTGTAACAGTTGGCTGTTCGTTGCTGTAAATATGAGTATCAGAAATTAAGATACAGTCGCAAGTTAATTTCTCTTTATTTTCATTCACCCAGTCTCCTAAGCTTACAGAACCTACTTCTTCTTCTCCTTCTAAGATAAATTTAACGTTGCAAGGAAGAGCATTCGTTTTCATCATTGCTTCGAATGCCTTCAGGTGCATGAAAAACTGTCCTTTGTCATCCGCAGAACCTCTTGCAAAAATAGCTCCTTCAGGGTGCAGTTCAGTTTTTTCAATATAAGGCTCAAAAGGTGGCTTTGTCCATAATTCCAATGGATCTGCCGGCTGAACATCATAATGTCCATATACCAATACTGTAGGTAAACTTTTATCTAAAATCTTTTCTCCGAAAACAATTGGATAGCCTTTGGTCTGGCAAACTTCAACATTATCAGCTCCTGCATTTTTAAGGTGCGCTGCCACTACATCTGCACATTTCAAAACGTCATCTTTATACGCCGGATCTGCAGAAATAGAAGGAATTCTCAATAACTCAAATAATTCATCCACGAAACGCTGTTTGTTTTCGTTAATGTAATTTAATGTCTCTTGCATTGTAAAAATTTATTTTGTTAAAATTAAAAAAAATGCCCGGCAGGGACAAACAAAAAGACAGGATTTTACCAATCTTATGCTAATGAGCCTTATAACCATCTTTTTTAATAAAAAATGCCCTGCAAAAACAGGGCATTTGTATATTTTGTACTTCCAATTAGTGTTCAGCTTTTGGAGCCTTTTCAGCTTCAGCAGGTTTTGCAGCAGCAGTACTGTCTGTTTTAGGAGCTGCAGCTTCTGGCTTTACAGCAACTTCTTCCTTATGCTCTGCAGCAGCTGCATGTCCGTGACCTTCTCCCTGAGCAGCATCAGAATATCTGTCTACTCCTTCTTCCAGTTTCAAAGTCCCTTTATTTCCACCAGCTGGTACTTTTTTACAACTTACCGCTACTGTTGCAATTGCTAAACATATAACTAATTTTTTCATATGTAAAATTTATTTTTTTAAGATCATATGAAACCGCTCTATTTTAGCCTATTCTGATTTATCCAAACAGCGGGCGATTTCATGTTTAAATTTTTGATTGCCCAAAAGTAAGAAATCCTGCTTTTTTCGGCAACATTTTTATACTGATTTTAATATTATTTTCCCTTTTTTGGATTGTGTAAAAATAAGGTAATGATCTCCCCCATCTTTCAAACCATACTTTTTCTTGATTTCTTCAGGTTTTAAAGGATAGTTTTTTGAAATGATATTATACTGTTCTTTTTTCTTAATACTTTTAGAGTCAATCAGTTCCACTTCCATAATTCTCCCGGGAAAGTCTCCTTTCTTTTCACTGGAGGTATAGAAATGACTGTTAGGATGAAGCTTTTTTAATCCGAATTTCTGTGAAATCAAATTAAAAACTCCTGCTTTCAAAATAGAGTTATTGGGAATGTAAATGTATTTTTCAGGCTCGGAATATTCAGACTCGGCATTTTCTTCTTCCCCAAATCTGAAAGTAAAGGCAGATTCGCCACTCTCAAGGTTCACACAGCTGCAGATAATCTCGTCCGTATTTTCCTTGGATAAAAAAATGACAACTTCTTTTACATCATTTTTCAGGGCAATAATTTCTATCCTTGAAATACCCGGCAACATTGACACAAGATACTTAAGATCAATAAGTGGAGAGAGTTTAATGACGACCTGATTGGAAATAGACAACAATTTCTCCTGGATTTCGAGAATATCAGGAGACAGGTCTTCTAAAAGAAAAACCTTGTTTTTTTGCTGATCTCTTCTGGCCGGATCAAGATAAATGACATCAAAATGTTCCTGATTCCCGTTCAGGAAATCTTCAAGCTTTTTGTTGATAAAATTTGCCTGACGTCCTAAAGTATTCCAGTTATGCTCAACAATTTCTAAAAGCTCTGTATTCTGCTCTACCAAAGTGATATGATCGAAGTTTTGAGACAGATAATAGGCATCAATACCAAAACCGCTCGTGAGATCAATAAATGTACTCCCTTTCAAGATGTTGGATTTATAAAGAGCTGTTTTTTCTGATGATGACTGCTCGAGATTAAGCTGTGGCGGAAAAATAATCCCTTCTTTCAAGAGAAAAGGAAACTTTCTTTCAGCAACCTGTTTTCCTTTGATCTGCTGTACAATTTCCTGCATAGAAACTTCCGGAAAGGGTGATTTTTTCAGCAGTAATGTATGTAAATCTGCATTCAGATTTGCATTGATATAGTTTTGAATCTCTTTGTTTATTAATTTATTTCCCACAGATTTTACCAGATTGTAAATGATAATATGTTATCAATGCTTCGACTACAAAAAAACAAGTATTAGAAATATCATGCTAAGCAGAGTCAAAACATTATTATATTAAAATTATCTTTTGTAAAAAATATAATCCGTCAATACCGGAGTTATTCCATTCTGCTTAAGCAAAGAATTGATTTGTCCTCTGTGATAGGTAGAGTGATTGACTGCATGAAAAAGCATTTCAAAAATACTGTTTTCAAATTTTGTTCCTCTTGAATTCTGATATTCTACTCTTTTGTCCAGATCAAAATTTCTTATAATATCAATGCTTTTAAGAAAATTTCTATGGTTAATTTCCTCAAGAGATTCAAAAGGATTGATCTGCCAGACTTCAAAAGTAGTTTCTCCCAGAATCCGGGCATTCCAGATCTGTTGTGCATTAAGAGTATGATTAATCAGACTGATGGTTTTATCATCAACAAGTTCTCTGTTTTCAGAAATAACTTTAATCATCTCAACATTGAAATGATAGGTGTATTCAAATAAGTCTACCAGTTTTTCTTTCATTATTCAAACATTTCAGCCCAGCGAACCGCTTTTATCTCCTTTTCGTTATACAGATCTCCGATAGACTTTTTAACGTCTAATTTAGGGTATAAATTTACCCCTATCAGCTTTATTTTTCCTTCTTCAATCCATTGCTGCTCTTCAACAGCATGATCATAGATCTTTTTCTGAACAACTCCCTGTTTCAACAGTTCAAGATACCCTCCGGCTTCCTCGATTTCAACAAATAAAGCCCATGATTTCTCTGCAAACTGCTTCGTAATATCTTCAATATAATAACTTCCGTTCACAGCATCTTCAAATACATTGATGATACTTTCGTAAGCGAGCACAATCTGCTGTTTGAAAGAAATTTCTTCCGAATTATCTGTACTTCTGTTTACAAGATAATTATTGGTAAAAACAGCGTCAGCTCCTCCGATCATTGCGGAAGCAAGTTCTAATGTAGAGCGGATCAGGTTGTTTTCATTGTCAGAAACGGCTTTATTTCGCAGTGAAGTCTCCGCAAAGATGTAAGGAATTTCATCCATACCATATTCCTTAGAAAGCTGGTTGAAAACAATTTTAAAGGCTCTCAGTTTTGCCATTTCAAAGAAATAATTTCCTCCTACTGCTATTCTGAAGATTAGCTTATTCAAAATTTCAGCACCATAAGCTTCTACCAGTTCCTTAGTTTTTGCCAGCGCAATACCAAGCTGCTGATAAATGGCTGCTCCGGCATTCTGATGCAGTGAAATATCAACACAGATATTTCTCTTAAAGTCTTTGGCCAGTAATTCTTTAGCCAGCTGATCGTCTATATTTCCTTCTTTTTCATTAAAAATGTCAATCAATGAAAAATACAGATCTTCTTCTTTAGGGCTGATGTGTCCTGCAAGTTCTTTGTTGTTGACAAAAAGAGTTTTCTGATCAAGATTTTCTACATTATGATCAAGGATAAATGCAAATACTTCTTCTTCTAAACTTTCATGATATTTTGCTACCAAATGGGTACTTTCTTCAACTCTAGGCAGATTTACCAAAGGCTTCTGAACTTCTGTGTAAAAAGGCTTCACCTCTATTCCTTCCAAATTTTGTTTTTCTAAAATAGGGTAAATATCCTCTGTTTTAAGTTGTTTTTTGACTAAACTTTCCCAGTTTGAAAATATATCTGTATTTGACATTAGTTTTTTTATTTGTGAATTGTCAATAGTGAATTTTTAAAAACTAAAAATACATTTCATTATTGACTTAATTCTATTCAACTTTATTATTTTTTGGCAACTTTTGTGCTGTCTACCACCAAAATGAAGATTTCTTCATTCGGCTTTTTCATAAAATAATTTTCTCTTGCGTATTTTTCCTTCTCAGACTTGTTGTTCATCAGTTTTTTATAAAAAGCATCATTTTTTTCGTATTCTTTTTTGTAGAAGTCCAGCTGCTCTTCATATTTCCTGATCTCACCATTCAGTTCATTGATTACAAGAAATGAGGTTTTATCGAAAAAAATCATCCATACCAAAAACAGACAGATCGTAATGGTATACTTGTTCAAAACATATTTCTGTATAAGTTTGAATGTTTCAGATTTCGGCTGAATGTCTTTGATAAGGTTGTTTTCTTCCATTTTTTTAATGTTTTTTCAACGAGTTTTTAATAACAGTAGTTAAAAAATCAATCGCTACGGAATTCTGCTTCATATTTGGGATAATAAGATCGGCATCATTTTTAGAAGGCTCTATGAATTCCTGGTGCATTGGTTTCAATGTAGTCTGATAACGGTGTAATACTTCGCTCAGATCTCTTCCTCTTTCCTGGGTATCTCTCCTGATCCTCCTGATCAGCCTTTCGTCAGAATCTGCATGAACAAATACTTTTAAATCAAATTCTTTCAGTAATTCTTTGTTGGTAAGAACCAAAATTCCTTCTACTACCAATACGTTTTTAGGTTCTACAGTGACATGATCTCCTGTTCTGGAATGAGTGACAAAGCTGTAAATGGGCTGTTCAATAGGCTCATTATTCTTTAAAGCTTTCACATGTTTTATCAATAATTCAAAATCTATCGACTTGGGATGGTCATAATTCAGAGCTTCTCTTTCTGTCAATGTAAGACCTTGGTTGTCGTGATAATAATTATCCTGAGAAAGGATATTCATTCCCTCAATATCAAGCTGCTGAAGTATCTTGTCAACAACTGTAGTTTTGCCGGATCCAGTACCACCGGCAATTCCTATTACAAGCATTATTTTTTTGTTTCTTTATAGTTGGTACAAATATACTATTTTAGATAAAATATGACAATGTAAGAGTATTGAGAAATTAAAAGATTAAAGCATTTAAAGATTAAAAGATTTTCCTGAAGCCTTCTACTCTTTGTCATTTATTGCCATTACTCAACTTTCCCCTTCGGATTCAATAAAAAAACCGGCAAATTTATTGCCGGTTTTTATTTTATACGATTTCGCTTGTTAATTCGCGCGAAATTAATTTTTCATGCATAGGCTTCAAAACATCCATTGAGCCTGTTTTTACGGTACATTTGCCTTTGTAGTGAACAAGCATCGTACATTGTTCTGCCTGCTCCAAGGTATGTTTGCATATTTCGATAAGACAGTCTATTACATAATCAAATGTATGAATATCGTCATTATGCAGTACCAGTTTATAAACTTCATCCGTATCATCCAGAACGAGGACATCTTCTTCATACTGGCGCTTTGGATCTTCATAATCTTTTATGATATTATAAAAATTCATTCTAACTGTTTTAAACTTCTCCAATTTTATCTGCTAAATGATCTATAGCATTAGGTTCCTCATAGACCAGTTCTACAAGTTCTACACTTTTATTATTCATTTTCAGAATTTTAAAGTGGTAGTCCTCAAGATCAAATTCCTGGTTTTCTTCAGGGATATCTTCCAACTCATAAAGAATGAATCCGGCTAATGAATTGTACTCACTTTCTTCTGAAAGCGGAAGTCTTTTAGGCAGAAACTCATTGATTTCGTCCAAAGGCTGCGTAGCCTGTACCCAATAGGTATTATCTGATATTTTATCAACGATTTTTTCTTCATCGTCTTCTTCATCCTGAATTTCCCCTACCAGTTCTTCCAGAATATCTTCTAATGTAATAATTCCTTCAGTCCCACCAAATTCGTCAATAACAACAGCGATATGTTGTTTTTTAAGCTGGAACGTTTTCAGCAAATCTGAAACTTTTTTACTTTCCACAACGAAAAAAGCATCCCGCATTAAATCTTTAAGGTCTTCATGATCCAGATTTCCTTTTCTTTTAACAAATTCCCTGATGATTTCTTTTGTATAGAAAATTCCGATGATATTATCAATAGAGTCAATATATACTGGAATACGTGAATACCCGCTGTCCATAATCTTATTGATGATATCTGTAACATCTTCTTCAAAATCTATGGAAGTAATATTCTGTCTTGGAACCATGATCTGTTTAGCAGAATGATCAGTAAAGTCAAATGCATTTTTGATGATCTCATAGTTTTCTTCTTCAATCTCTCCGCTGTCAGCACTTTGTTTTACCAAAAGCTGAAGCTCTTCTGTAGAGTGAATTTCCTGTTCGGAAGCCGGGTGAATTTTCACCAATCTAAGGAAACCATTTGACATTGAGTTCATCAACCAGATAAACGGTTTAAAAATTGTGTAAAAAACCCTTAGCGGAACAGCAGTTGCCATTGTGGTGGCTTCAGATTTTCTGATCGCAATTGATTTTGGGATAAGCTCACCAAATACAATGTGCATAATGGTAATCAACACAAAACTGGTCACTACAGAGATTGTAGTAATCGTTGTCTGAGTAAGATCAATACTCAGAGATGCGAAGATATTTTCAACCATATGATGCAAGGCACTTTCTCCTACCCAACCAAGAGCAAGGGATGCCAATGTAATTCCTAATTGTGTAGCGGAAAGATATTCATCAAGATGCTTGATGATATGTTCTGCCTGTTTAGCCATAGAATTACCTTCTGCAGCTTTTAACTGAATTTGTGAATAACGAACTTTAACAATTGAAAATTCTGCGGCTACGAAGAAGCCATTTAGTAAAACAAGAAATAAGGCCAGCAAAAGCCTGACTATGTCCGAGTCCATTTAGAGGTTGTATAAATTTTATTAGGTACAAAGATATGCAAAATAAAAATAACCTGAATCCGGGATAGATTATTTTGATTGAGGATTTTTTGAAAGAAAATATGAAGCGATAAGATGTCGCTATTTTTTATTTAAAAAAATAATTGAATACATCCTCTCATTTCTATATAAAAAGACGGTTTTTGAACGGTAAATAGTAGTTTTAGTCTTATAAAAATAAAAAGCACCGAATTTATCGGTGCTTTAATGGTATGTTAAAATAATTCTTTATGAATTTTTCAAAGCTTCTGCTCCGGAAACAATTTCCAAGATTTCGTTGGTAATTGCTGCCTGTCTTGCTTTGTTGTAGAAGATCTTAAGATCATTTCTCAAAGCTTCTGCATTATCTGTAGCTTTGTGCATTGCTGTCATTCTCGCTCCGTGCTCAGATGCTACTGAATCAAGGATTGATTTGAAAACCTGCGTTTTAATAGACTTAGGAATCAGGTTATCCAGAATCTCAGCCCTGTTCGGTTCAAAGATATAATCTGTTTCTACCTGTGATTCTGTATTTTCAGGCATTGAGATTGGAAGAAGTTGTTCTGTTGTTACTTCCTGAGTTGCTGCATTAACGAATTTATTATAAATAACATATACTTCGTCAAATTTACCTTCTCTGAAGCTTGCCATTACTCCTTCAGTGATATGAGCAACAGCATCAAAGTTCAGATTATCATAAACAGAACTTCCATTAGCATATACTGAACGGCTTCTTCTTACAGCATCAAATGCTTTTTTACCTACAGGAAGAACTTCAATCTCATATTGAGAATTGTTCTGGAACTGAAGGTTAAGCTCTTTTACAATTGAAGAGTTAAAAGCTCCCGCAAGACCTCTGTTTGAAGTAACAGCGATGAAAAGTATTCTTTTAACCTCTCTTTTCTGAGCATATACAGAAATCTGATCAGGATCTGAACTAGAATTTACATTCTGGATAAGTTCCTGTAGTTTTTCAGAATATGGTCTTAGCATTACAATTGCATCCTGTGCTTTTTTAAGTTTCGCAGCGGAAACCATTTTCATAGCACGGGTAATCTGCATCGTAGATGAAATTGACGTAATTCTGCCTCGTATTTCTTTTAAGTTTGCCATTAATTTGGGTTCAAAGTTTAAGGTCTAAAGTTTAAGGCTTAAAACGTTATATTTTAAACCTTAAACATTGAATTTTTTAGTTGTATTTAGAAGCTAAATCATTAGCAGCCTGCTTAAGAACACTTGTAATATCGTTATCGATTTTTCCAGCCTTAATAGCAGCCATTGTATCAGGGTGCTTAGATCTTAGGAACTCGATATATTCGTGTTGGAATTCTTTAATTTTTCTGATAGGAACGTTTCTCATTAAGTTTTCTGTTCCAGCGTATACGATCGCTACCTGACTGTCTACAGGAAGTGGTGCATTTACCGGCTGCTTAAGGATTTCTACGTTTCTTTCTCCTTTAGAGATAACTGCCAAAGTAGAAGCATCAAGGTCTGAACCGAATTTAGCAAACGCCTCTAGTTCTTTATATTGAGCCTGATCTAACTTAAGAGTACCAGAAACTTTTTTCATTGATTTGATCTGAGCATTACCTCCTACTCTCGATACAGAGATACCTACGTTGATCGCAGGACGAACCCCTGAGTTGAATAGATCAGACTCCAAGAAGATCTGTCCGTCTGTAATAGAGATTACGTTGGTAGGGATATATGCAGAAACGTCACCAGCCTGAGTTTCAATAATTGGAAGTGCCGTTAAAGAACCACCACCTTTTACAATTGGTCTAAGAGATTCTGGCAAATCGTTCATTTGCTTAGCAATATTATCATCAGCAATTACTTTTGCCGCTCTTTCCAATAGTCTTGAGTGAAGATAGAAAACGTCTCCAGGATAAGCTTCACGGCCCGGTGGTCTTCTCAATAGTAGAGAAAGCTCACGGTAAGCAACAGCTTGTTTAGATAAATCATCATAAACGATAAGTGCTGGTCTACCAGTGTCTCTGAAGAACTCACCAATAGAAGCACCTGCCATTGCAGAATATACCTGCATTGGAACTGGATCTGATGCGTTAGCCGCAACAATTACAGTATAAGCTAAAGCTCCTTTATCAGAAAGAGTTTTAACGATTTGTGCAACAGTAGAAGCTTTCTGACCGATTGCAACATATATACAATATACAGGGTTACCTGCATCAAAAAATTCTCTTTGGTTGATGATTGTATCAATTGCAACAGTAGTTTTACCTGTCTGTCTGTCACCAATGATAAGCTCTCTCTGACCTCTTCCTACAGGAATCATCGCGTCAATTGCAACGATACCAGACTGTAAAGGCTCAGTTACCGGCTGTCTGAAGATAACTCCAGGAGCTTTTCTTTCCAATGGCATTTCGTATAAATCCCCAGTAATAGGACCTTTACCATCGATAGGGTTACCAAGAGTATCTACTACTCTTCCTAACATACCTTCTCCTACTTTAATAGAAGAGATTCTGTTTGTTCTTCTTACTGTATCACCTTCTTTTACTAATTTACTTTCACCAAGTAAAGCAACACCTACGTTGTCTTCTTCAAGGTTAAGTACAATACCTTCTACATCACTAGAAAATTTCACCAACTCTCCGTATTGTACGTTTTCTAACCCGTATACACGAGCAATACCATCACCGATGGTTAAAACTGTACCTACTTCCTCAACGTTTGATTGAGTGTCGAAGTTGGCCAATTGCTGTTTTAAGATCGCAGATACTTCTGCCGGATTTATTTCTGCCATTGTATGGTTGTTTTTCTTAATTTAATTGGAAATCTTTTTTAACTTGGTTCAATTTTGTCTTCACAGACGCGTCTACCTGCTGATCACCTACTCTTAGAACATATCCTCCAAGAATTTCAGGCTTTACATTCACTTTCAGATCAAAGTTTGAATCAGCGTTTACAAGAGTTGTAGATCTTAAAATCTGATCCAGGTTCTCTTTTGAAAGCGGAGTTGCTGTAGTAAGTGTTACTCTCTGTACACCGCTAAGGTCTTCTACTTTGTTGATGAATTCCTGAGCGATATTTTTCAATTGGGTTTCACGTCCGTGTTTAATCACCAATCTGATCAGATTTTGAGAAGAGACAGATAAACCTTTGAAAATTTCATTTGCTACTTCTATTTTCTTTTTAGAATCGATATAAGGAGTCATGAAGAATTTGTTTAAGTCCGCAGACACTTTCATGATCTTTACTACATCTTTCATTTCAGAAAATACAGTAGCCGTTTGACCTGATTCATTTGTAAAATCAAGTAAACCTTGTGCGTATCTTTTAGCTACTTTAGATGTAAGCATTCTTAGTTAAGGTTTGATTTGTTTAAATAATTTTGAACTAATTCGTTTTGAGCTTCGCTGTTGTCTAATTTTTGTTTCAAGATAGACTCAGCAATGTTTACAGATAAAGTACCAATTTGAGTTTTGATGTCTGCCATAGCAGCATTTTTCTCAGCATTGATAGTCTGTTTAGCAGCTTCGATCATTCTGTCTCCTTCAGTTTTAGCAACATCTTTAGCTTCCCCTACGATTCTGTCTTTAATTTCTCTAGCTTCTTTAAGGATAGCGTCTCTTTCGATTTTAGCTTCACGAATGATTCTTTCGTTATCCTCTTTTAAAGTTTCCATTTCTTTTCTAGCTAATTTAGCTTGATTAAGAGCGTCAACAATAGATGTTTCTCTGTCATTGATAGACGTTAAAATAGGTTTCCAAGCGAATTTACCTAACAAAAATAATAATGCTAGAAAAATAACAGACTGGATAATAAATAATCCTGACGAAAACTGATGAATTAATTCCATTATATAAATGTATAAATAATTATTACTTTTTTTTAAAGAACCATTATCTGTAACCAACCGTCACAGATAATGGTCTGATTTCAATTAGTTTACTGCGAATAGAGCAGCAAACGCAACACCTTCTACAAGTGCAGCTGCGATAAGCATAGCTGTTTGGATTTTTCCAGATTGCTCAGGTTGTCTAGCGATAGCTTCAAGAGCAGCAGCTCCGATTTTACCAAGACCGATACCTACACCTAGTACTACGATACCAGCACCTACAATTTTAGGGATTTCCATAATATATAATTTTAAAAAATTTGTTTTACTTTAATTTATAATTTCAATTAGTGAGCTGCATGATGTTCATGCTCGTGCTCTTGTACTGCCATTCCGATAAACAGAGCTGATAACATTGTAAAGATATAAGCCTGTAGGAATGCTACCAATACCTCTAGTAAATAAATTACCAATGTAAGGAAAGGGAATGCAACACCTGCGATAAAATTCTTAAATACATAGATCAATCCGATCAAACTCATTACTACGATGTGACCTGCAGTCATGTTTGCAAAAAGTCGGATCATCAATGCGAATGGTTTAGTGATTGTTCCTAATAGTTCGATAGGAAGCATGATCAGCTTCATTGGAACTGGTACTCCCGGCATCCAGAAGATGTGTTTCCAGTAATCTTTGTTAGCTGAGAATGTTGTAATCAAATAAGTAAGGATTGCAAGGAAAAATGTCATTGTAATATTACCTGTAACATTAATTCCGAAAGGCATTAATCCTAAAACGTTAAGAAAAAGAATAAAGAAGAATACCGTTAATAAATAACCCATAAATCTCTTATACTTATGTCCGATGTTTGGAATAGCAACTTCATCTCTTACGAAAATAATTAATGGCTCTAAAAATCTTGCAGCACCGGTAGGAACCACTGATTTTTTATAAGACTTAGCCATACCACCGAACAACACTAACATAAAGATTGATACTAATAAAATGATCAGTACACTTTTTGTAATTGAAAGATCTAATGGTTTTACGTTAGTTGGGTGACCGTGATCATCAAGAGTTATAGTTCCAGCTGCATCAGTCTTATAGATTTTCTCATGGTGCAATACATAAAAAGAACCGTCTACTTCAGTAGGCTCTCCGTGCATGAACCCTTCTTTGTTACTCATGAAAGAGTGAAAACCATTGTCATATACAATAACAGGAAGAGGGAAACCGATGTGGTGACCGTCTTTATCAACCATCAATGTGAAATCATGTGCATCCAACAAGTGATGATCGATGAACTCTTTGTTTTCTTTGCTTACTTTGTCTTTCTCTGAAAGCTCTTGAGCAGGAGCTGCCCCGGCAGTAGCCTCACCGTGCTGTGCAGACACTAAGTTTAATACAAAAATACTGTAGAATAAAACTGCGAATTTCTTAAACATTGATAGGTTTTTTTCGTTGTGCAAAAATATGATATTTTTTCTAGTTTCAATAAATTATTTTACTGTTTTTTATCATGATTAATCAGCTTGATCGCATAGTATGTAAGCAGTGCTGTCAGGACAAAATAAGGGATGATAAAATGGAATTTATAGCCTGGAATCACTTCAAAGTTCAGTTTTTTTCTGATTAAGTACATCAAACCGAATTTTAAAAGAATCAAACCAATGACAGACAATCCTAAAAATTCCGGCACTACTCTATTGATTAAGATAATAAGAGTAATCATCATCATAAACATGACGCTCAAGAAAAGATAAAACTTAATGATCACAATTTCATCCAGGTGAAAAACAAATTTCCAAAGAGAAAAATGCACCAGGAACGTCAGAAAGAATAAAATGACAACAAGAATATTGGGATTGATTTTCATTCTAAATTTTAATAGACCGCAAAAATAGACTTTTTCTATCGTATTATGATAAGATTTGATATATATCATTTTTTCTTATCTATATAATATTACGTCCCGACACTTTAGATATGCTAAAAATTCCTTATTTTTGCAAACCTATAATTTACAATAAATATGTTTAATAGTTTACAGGATAAATTAGACAAGGCATTACATAATATTTCCGGTAGAGGAAAAATTACTGAAATCAATGTAGCGGAAACCGTAAAGGAGATCCGTAGAGCATTGGTAGATGCCGACGTTAACTATAAAGTTGCAAAAGATCTTACTAAAAGAGTTCAGGATAAAGCATTAGGAGAGAACGTTCTTACTTCCCTTACGCCTGGACAGCTGATGACGAAAATCGTCCATGATGAATTGGTAGACCTTATGGGAGGTTCTCAGGAGGGAATCAATCTTTCAGGAAAACCATCTGTAATTCTTATTGCAGGTCTTCAGGGTTCTGGTAAGACTACATTCTCAGGAAAGCTTGCTAATTATTTACAAACAAAAAGAAATAAAAAACCTTTATTGGTGGCATGTGACGTTTACCGTCCTGCTGCGATTGACCAGCTAAAAGTTTTAGGTGGACAAATCGGGGTTCCAGTTTTCACAGAAGAAGGTTCTACAAATCCTTCTACGATTGCTGAAAACGCAATTAATTTTGCAAAATCAAACGGTCATGATGTTGTGATCGTGGATACGGCAGGTCGTTTGGCAATTGATGAACAGATGATGAACGAGATTAAGTCAGTTCATTACTTCATTAAACCAGATGAAACACTATTCGTTGTTGACTCAATGACAGGTCAGGATGCTGTGAATACGGCAAAAGCATTCAACGATGCTTTGAATTTTGACGGAGTTGTTTTAACTAAATTAGATGGTGACACCCGTGGTGGAGCTGCTTTGACGATTCGTTCTGTTGTTGAAAAACCAATCAAATTCATTTCTACAGGAGAAAAAATGGAAGCTTTAGACCTTTTCTACCCGGAAAGGATGGCAGACAGAATCCTGGGAATGGGAGACGTTGTTTCCTTGGTAGAAAGAGCTCAGGAGCAGTTTGACGAAGAAGAAGCTAAAAAACTTCACAAAAAAATCGCTAAAAACGAGTTTGGTTTTGATGATTTCCTAAAACAGATCAATCAGATCAAGAAGATGGGTAACATGAAGGACTTAATGGGCATGATTCCTGGTGTTGGAAAAGCGATCAAAGATGTAGAAATCAGTGATGATGCATTCAAGCACATTGAAGCGATTATCTACTCTATGACTCCTGAGGAAAGAAGAAGACCTTCTATCATCAATACTCAGAGAAAAGGAAGAATTGCTAAAGGTGCTGGAAGAAAAATCGAAGATGTAAATCAACTGATGAAACAATTCGACCAAATGGGTAAAATGATGAAGATGATGCAGGGCCCTCAAGGAAAGCAGATGATGCAGATGATGAGC
Organism: Chryseobacterium sp. 22543; assembly: GCF_052044565.1. Classification (NCBI taxonomy): domain Bacteria; kingdom Pseudomonadati; phylum Bacteroidota; class Flavobacteriia; order Flavobacteriales; family Weeksellaceae; genus Chryseobacterium; species Chryseobacterium sp. 22543. Next base: position 239,315 of record NZ_JBQENH010000003.1, on the reverse strand, counting down.
AAGATGCCAAATATGCCGGGAATGGGCGGAATGGGAAAATAACAAGACAAAATCATTCATAAAAAAACTCTCAGAATTTCTGAGAGTTTTTATTTTATCTGAATATGGGTTTATTTAAATTTATACCCTAGCCCCAGCTGGAAGAAATTCATTTTTAATGTTTCACCATCTACAGGGTTCTTGATCATATTGGTAAGACCAAAGCTATAGCGTGCATCTACAAATAATCCTTTATGGATGTTGTAATCAGCTCCTAAGAAAATACCAAAATCTGTGGATTTCAATGTATCATTCAGATACCTTTCTACATAACGCTCTCCTTCTCGGATTCCTGAAGGATCTACCATTCCTGCATTCGGACCGCTCATCTCAAATTTCACCTTGTTATTGGTCTTAAAACTCACATACGGACCTGCATAAATACCTAGTTCCGGAGTTACATAATATCTTGCAGACACAGGAATTACAATTCTGTTAAGGTTCATCTTTTCAGTTACTGTAATACCTGGCAATGAAACTTCTGCTTTTCCTCCAAGATTAGCATATTCAAGCTCTCCCTGAATAGCAAATTTGTTATTGAATTTGTGTTCAACCAAACCTCCAACATAAAATCCGGATTTAGATTTCATGCCGCCTTCAATTCCACCAAATTCAAAATCACCTTCATTAGTATTCAATTTTGATAAAGCATATCCTGCTTTTAACCCGAATGTGGTTTGCGCATTTAAACCTGCAAATAAAGCGATTGCAGACGCTAATAAGATTTTTTTCATGATTATTAAATAGTTTTATAGTAAAGAAGTCCTAAGATAGCAATCTCAGGACTAATTCATCTATTTTATTTATTATTTTGCAAATACATATTTAACTCCAAAAGTCACGGAAGTTAAACTGATCCCAAATTTGTAGTCATCAGCTCTTTTGGCACCGTCAATATCTCTTTTGTAAGTATTGTACCCGAACTCTCCTATTGTTGCTTCAATTGACCAGTTCTTCGTTATGAAATAATCCAGACCCGGCTTAATATTCACTCCAATGTTAGTATAGTTATTTTTTTGCATAAACGGAGCGGAAAGTATAGGATCTCCACCATTACCATCACTGTTAAAATCCAACTCTTCCTTGCCAAACTCCAATGGAACCTGCAATTGTCCGAAAATGTATAATTTATCAGATAAAGTCCAGTATTTTCTTATGAATGGAGCTACCACAAATGCGTTATCCGTATTTTTTATTTCAACCGGATTACTGAATTCACTTGCATTTACTTTGTATTTGGTAACAGCACTTTTGTATCCTACTCCTAGTCCCACCGCTAAATTTGTATTAACGAAATAACCTGCTGTAGGAAGAATCCTGATTACATTGTCCTTTCTGTTCCCACCAAATTCATTGGTTTCCTTGTGATAAAACCCTACCTGTCCTGAAAGATAAGCAGTTCCTTTAGCAATCTGTGCGTTTGATAAACCAAAAAGCGCAACAGCGCCCATCAATACGATTTTTTTCATGATTATTATATTAGTTTTATAAAAAAAAGCCCTAAGAATTTCTCAGGGCTTTCTTGCTATATGCTTTGTTTATTATTTTGCAAATACATATTTAACTCCGAAAGTTACAGAAGATAAATTCAATCCGAAGTTATAGTTGTTTGTAGCATCACCATCTTTTGGCTTGTAGTTGCTATAACCGAACTCACCGATAGTAGCTTCGATAGACCAGTTCTTGTTTAAGAAATAATCTAAACCTGGCTTCACAGTAACACCGATTTTAGTGTATTTAGCTTCAGTAGAAGTAGAGTTTGTAACAACTGAATTTCCAGAAGTAGCTACAGAGTTAGTTTCAGTTTCAGTTTTTCCAAACTGCATTGGCACTGCTAATTGTCCGAAGAAATATAACTTGTCAGATAAAGTCCAGTATTTTCTTACGAATGGAGCAACAACAAAAGCTGGAGTTTTAACGATGCTTTCGTTTACAATTGTAGTGTTTCCTAAAGTTGCTGTATTAGTTACAGTGTTCTTTTCAGTTTGGTAACCAATTCCTAATCCAACTGCTAAGTTAGTGTTTACGAAATATCCAACTGTAGGTAATACGTTGAAGTTTTCTTTTTTAATGTTTCCGTTGTTAGATTCTTCTTGAGAATAACCAACAGATCCTGATAAATATGTAGTTCCTTTAGCAATCTGAGCGTTTGATAAACCAAAAAGTGCAACAGCACCCGCTAATAATATTTTTTTCATTTTAAAAAATTTTAATACTTTCTGAGGGCAAATTTACAGTGGTCCCTATTAATATTAAAATTTGTTAATGTGATTAATATCATTGTTAAATTTTAGAGTATTGTAAAAATAAATCATAGTTAAGAGAAGTTATTGAGTTTTTCACAATATTATGAATAAAAAAACTCCATTTTACTAACGAGAGGTGAATATGTTTACTTTTTTAAATTTTCGTTTTTTTTCTAAAACCCCATGAATTCTGGAAAAATGCCAAAATAAGTTAACCTAAAATATTAATTTTTAAGTTATTAACTCTTAAAAATTAAACATTTGTTTATAATATGAAGTTGTTTTTATCTTTCCTAATCGCTGTAGTGCCATTATTTCAAAAATTTCTGATAAAAGGTCTGTACAGTCTGCTTATATTATATCAAAAAAACTCCGGCCTTCGGCCGGAGTTTTTAATATGCAATTGCTTTCTTATTTCAAAAAGAAATTATAACCAATGTTAACAGCTCCTACATTCCAGCTATCTCTGTACCAACCATAGTCACGTCTGTTACTGATTGACTGATATCCGATGTACAACTCTCCTTTAGACATTTGATATCCAAATTTAGGCTGTGCATAGAAACCACCATCTACTCCATCTTTTGTAGAGATACCATATCCCAGGTCTAATCCTACAAAGATAGGAGCTCCAGAGAATCTGTATTTACCGGAAACAGCTACAGGAATAAATCCGAAATCATCAAAGTGATCTTTTCCGAAGAAATGAGAATATCCTGTTGTTACCCCAAGGTCAAGACCTTTAGCAATATTCCACATATAAGCAGCATCCACTCCTAATGTAAATGAAGATACATCACTTGCATCAGACACAGGAACCCCAATATGTCCACCAATTTTAAAACCTTCCTGCGCTTGAGCAGCACCTCCTAAAAGTGCAAAAGCACCTAGTAATAATAGTTTTTTCATTTTTTTAGTAGCTTTGAATTATTCTGCAAAAGTACTAATTATTTTCATCATAAGGATACAACTGCTCTACAACGAGAAAAGCAGAACAATTTTTGTCCTGCTTTTTATTATTTCTAAATAAGATTTTCAGAATTAGTTTCCTCCGAATTTGAAACCTACACCCACCTGAGCAAAGCTGTTCTTTACAGTACCTCCACTATTATCGTTAGATAGGTTGGATACACCTAAGCTGTATCTTGCATCAAAGAAAAGTCCGTTCTCCAGCATATATTCAACTCCTAAGAAAGGAGCAAGGTTTAAAGATTTGATATCTTTTTTAATATCCACATCACCAGTATCTCCTTCCACTTCTACATCAAGGAAATCTGAGCCAATTACAGTTTTTTGTTTAGCCGTAAGAATAATTCCTACGTTAACACCTGCTGCTACAGAAAAACCTTCAGTAATAAAGTATTTTGCAGAAACAGGCACCAAAAGAGTTCCAAAAGTAATTTTAGTAGACTCACCAAAATACATTCCTCCAGCATTTACTCCATCAATTTTTTCTTTAGCTCCAAGTGGTGAGTATAAAACTTCTCCCTGAACAGCAAAGTTATCATTGAATTTGTACTCAGCCATTCCACCGATATAGAAAGTATATTTAGGAGACATTTTTCTTCCGTCAAGATCATCTTGCTTATCATCTAGTTTAATAGTTGACATTGCGAAACCAGCTTTAGGACCAAATCGAAATTCCTGAGCGTTTGCAGAAATTCCCATAACAGCGACTGCTGCAACAAGTAAAAGTTTTTTCATGTTTAATTAGTTTTTACATTCAAGGTCTGCAAAACTAATTATTTTTTTCAAATTAACAAATTTTAACTAACCAATTTAAGGTTAATAAAAGGTTAACGGAAACTTTCACCTATTCTTAACTAGTCGTTTCTTAGTCTTTTGTCCTCATCATTATAAGCAAGAATAATCTTTCTTACCACCGGATGTCTTACCACATCCTCTTCTGTAAGATGCACAAACCCGATCTCCTTCACTCCGTTTAAAATCCTCATAGCTTCTTTCAGCCCGGACTGCTGGTTTTTCGGAAGGTCAATCTGGCTCGGATCTCCTGTGATAATGAATTTAGCATTCATACCCATTCTGGTAAGGAACATTTTCATCTGTGCATGAGTTGTATTCTGCGCTTCATCAAGAATCACAAAAGCATCATCAAGGGTACGTCCTCTCATGAAAGCCAAAGGAGCTACTTCAATTACTTTTTTCTCCATAAAACCTTCCAGTTTCTCATGGGGAATCATATCACGAAGTGCATCGTACAAAGGCTGCAAATATGGATCCAGCTTCTCTTTAAGGTCACCGGGAAGGAATCCCAGACTTTCTCCCGCTTCTACAGCCGGTCTTGTCAGAATGATTCTTTTCACTTCTTTATCTCTTAAAGCTCTTGCGGCCAATGCTACACTGGTATATGTTTTTCCAGTTCCAGCAGGACCAATGGCGAAGACCATATCCTTTTTCTCCGTCTCCTTTACCAATTTTTTAAGATTGGTTGTTTTAGCCTTAATAACTTTTCCATTGACTCCTTTTACGATAATATCCTGATCAAAAACCAGTTGTTTCTCATTTTCGTCTTTAATATTTAGTATATTTTCAACGTCTTTCAGGCCTATTGAGTTGTTTTTGGAGATAAAACTGACAATATCATTCAGTTTTTGTTTCAGTATATCTAAAGCTTCCTTATTTCCCATGGCAAAGATGACATGATCTCTTCCTGTAATTTTAATGGTTGGAAAGCTTGATTTTATTAAGTTGAAATATTGGTTATTAACTCCATAGAAGATTTTCGCATCGATATCTTCCAAATCATATGTTAATTCAAACATGCAGTATTTTTATTTTTAGATTTTAAAATTAAAGCTTTTTTTCAAATTTATATCAAATTCTTTTCAACAATCTTTCGGGCTTTCTTTTTATTTTAAATAACTTTGCAATACTACATTATTCTAGAAATTGCTCATGTCAATTATTACCCTTACTTCGGATTTCGGAAATTTAGATTACAGAGTTGCCGCTGTGAAAGGCAAAATTCTGTCTCTAAACCCTGAGGTTAATATTATTGATATAACCCACGATATCCAGGCATTCAACCTTATACAGACTTCGTATATTGTAAGAAATGCTTATAAATATTTTCCTAAAGGAAGCATTCACATCATTTCCGTAGACAGTTTTCACAACAGATCAAGAAAGAATATCATTTACAAAGCCGATGGATCTTACTTTTTAGCGGCAGATAACGGTCTTTTAAGCCTTATCTTTTTTGATATTAAACCGGAAGCAATCTATGAACTTACGCTTAACAACCGTTTTGATGACATCATCAACTTTACTTCTACAGATATTTTTGTTCCTGCAGCGGTACATCTTGCCAATGGCGGACTCCCTGAAGTCATAGGGCGAAAAATAAGTACAGCCAAACAACTGATGTTCCCAAGAGCAGTTTATAATGAATCGGAAGGCATGATTATCGGCGAAGTAACTTATATTGATAATTTCGGAAATATAATCTCAAATATCAACAAAGACTTTTTTGAAAATATCAGCAAAGGCTATGATAGTTTTACCATAAAATTCAGAAATTTAAGCCTTTCAAGGATATTTTCCAGCCATACGGAGGTTGTTTCAGACTGGGAAAGGGAAACAGAATTCCATGGGCAGTCTGCTGCTATTTTCAATGATAGTCAATTATTGGAGCTTACCATCTATAAAGGAAGTAAGAAAAACGGTGCTAAAAGCCTGTTTGGATTGAATGTGGGCGAAAATATTTATATTGAATTCAGCTAAGATTATATATTTCATAAAAAAACCGATTTTTTTTATATATTTGTCAAAATCTAAAAATCAAAAATGGCAGAATACAAATTATTGCTTCCTTCCATGGGAGAAGGTGTTATGGAAGCGACAATTATCACTTGGTTATTCAATGAAGGTGATAACGTAAAGGAGGATGACTCCGTAGTAGAAATTGCAACAGATAAAGTAGATTCAGATGTTCCGACACCAGTTTCGGGGAAAATCGTAAAAATTTTAAAGCAAAAAGATGAAGTTGCAAAAGTAGGTGAAGCCATTGCTATTTTAGAAATTGAAGGAGAAGGCGCAGCTTCAGAAGAAGTAAAAACTGAAACTCCGGCGGCTACTCCGGATGCTGACACTTTAAAAGCGATTGAAGAGCCTTTACAAACAACAGCTGCTTCAAACGTAGAATTCTCAGGAGATCTTTATTTATCTCCACTTGTAAAATCTATTGCACAACAGGAAAATATTTCTGAAACTGAACTGAAATCTATCAAAGGAAGCGGTTTGGAAGGAAGAATTACAAAAGAAGATATATTAGCATATGTTGCTAACAGAGGAAACCAGCCGGTTCAGCAGGCGGCTCCTGTACAGGCAGCATCCACTCCGAAACCAGCAGTATCTGCTCCGGCAGCTACAATCTCGGTAAGCGCAGGTGATGAGATCATTCCTATGGACAGAATGAGAAAGATCATCGCTGAAAACATGGTAAAAGCAAAACAAATTGCTCCACACGTTACTTCTTTCATCGAAACAGACGTTACTAACGTTGTGAAATGGAGAAATAAAAATAAAGCAGTATTTGAAAAGCGCGAAGGTGAGAAATTGACTTTCATGCCGATTTTCGTAAAAGCTGTAGTAAAAGCAATTCAGGATTTCCCAATGATCAATGTTTCTATCAATGGTGAAAACATCATCAAAAAGAAAAACATCAACATCGGTATGGCTACTGCCCTTCCGGACGGAAACCTTATTGTTCCTGTAATTAAAAATGCTGATCAGTTATCACTTTCAGGTCTTGCAAAAGCAATCAACGATCTGGCTTACAGAGCAAGAAACAAGAAATTAAGACCTGAAGACACTCAGGGTGCAACCTATACTATTTCTAACGTAGGAAGTTTCGGAAACCTTATGGGAACCCCTATCATTCCTCAGCCTCAGGTAGCTATTTTAGCAATCGGAGCTATCGTTAAGAAGCCTGCAGTTCTTGAAACAGCTGATGGTGATGTAATTGCTATCAGAAACTTAATGTTCATGTCTCACTCTTATGACCACAGAGTGGTAGACGGTTCTTTAGGAGGAATGATGCTGAAGCATGTTCACGACTATCTTGAAAACTGGGATCTGAACACAGAAATATAAGTAAATATACAATCAGCAATAAAGTAATTTTTGCCGGTTTTAAATACAAACCTCCGTTTTTCGGAGGTTTTTTTGTTTTTGTTAACCAAAACTCAATGAAATATCAAAAGATCAAACAACATAAAATAACAATTACAAATATTTAAATAAAAGGCATTTAATTTATTAAATCAATAACAAATTAAACACAATTCTATCTACAATAACTTTTTTGGAAGTTAGATTTATTAGCGTTATTTTTAAACTTAAATAATATTCAACAATGGATCTGGATTACAGAAAGTATGACATGACTAAATTTTCTGATTTCACCGAACAGGATGAAAATCTCATTGCTGAAGTCTACGATCAGCTTTCTGCGGTCTATGAAATTTCTGTAATTGATCTTAAAGAGTCTCCCTATGAACAATTCAGTTCTCATGATCTCTATCCCATATTCATCCCTCAAATCTGTTATTTTGTAAAAGACAGAACGACAGGTGATTCTTTCTATCTTTTTATCGTCAGCAAAGTTGGAATGACATCCAAAGGAGGCCGGTTAGGTCGTAAATTTGACACTATTCAACTTTGGGGACTCAAAAAACTGGAGAAAGATTTTGGGTATATCTCCATCAATAAAAAGAAATTAATGGATAAGATTGCAGGAATATTCAGCAGTTTTACTATCAATTTTAAAGATCATGAATTTAAAGATTTCTATGTTTTAGGAAGTGATCAATTTAAAACCATGAATTTTCTAACTCCAAAAAGAAAAGCAGCTATAAAAACTTTTCCGAATGAAAATTTCAAACTTGAAGTGAAAAACAATATTTTAAGCTTTGGTTTACCGGAAATACTTACAATTGGAAACGCTGAAATCATCTCAAAATTTTTAAACCACATATAATTTTCAAAATTTTACCGTAATTTCATCCCTCAAAACAGACAAATGCTGAAAATTTTCATCCTGATACGGAAATCCATCAAAAATTCCTTTGACAATATCCGGAACGAACAGCTGAAGTACAATCTGCTTCAGGCTATTCCTTTTTGGATAGGATCTGTTATTACAGGTTTTTTTGCCGTCATGTATGCACAGATATTTGCCTGGGGTGAACATCTTATGAATTTTATCTTTGACTGGCATGCATGGATGATTTTCATCATCGCTCCCATAGGATTTGTACTTTCCTGGTGGCTGGTGAAAGAATTTGCGCCCAATGCCAAAGGAAGCGGTATTCCACAGGTCATGGTTGCGGTAGAACTCGCCAATCCGAAAGAACACCGCAAGATTAGAAGCCTTCTGAGTATTAAGATTATATTTTTCAAAATCCTGTCTTCAGTCATTCTGGTCATCGGAGGAGGTGCGGTAGGACGTGAAGGACCTACTATTCAGATTGCAGGCTCTGTTTTCAGAAAAGTCAACGAGTATCTTCCCGAATGGTGGCCGAAAATTTCCAAGAAAAACATGATTATGACAGGAGCCGCAGCCGGGCTTGCAGCAGCTTTCAACACTCCGTTGGGAGGTATTGTTTTCGCTGTGGAAGAACTGTCAAAAACCCATATCAATTACTTCAAAACAGCTTTGTTTACTGCAGTAATTATTGCCGGTCTTACAGCACAAACACTTGCTGGTTCTTATTTATATCTGGGATATCCGAAGACCAATGATGTTTCTTTAATGGTTATGTTTCCCATTGTACTTGTTGCTGCAGTTGCTGGTATTCTAGCCAGTCAGCTTTCTGTTGCGATGCTTAAAATCAACAGTTGGAAAAAAAACAAACTGAAAACCGATAAGGCCAATGTTATATTTCTGATCATTTGTGCTTTGATTATTGCCTCAATCGCTTATTTCATCAACAGGGAAATTCTGGGCTCCGGGAAAGAAATTATGGAGCGTGTTCTTTTTACGAAGGACAAGCATGAAGACTGGTATGTTCCGGTTCTAAGAATGCTTGGCCCTGCCCTTTCTTTTACTTCCGGTGGTGCAGGAGGAATTTTCGCCCCTGCTCTCACAGCGGGAGCAAGTATAGGCTCTGTTATTTCAGGCGCCATTCATTTAACACCCAACGAAACCAATGTTGTTGTTCTGGCCGGAATGGTAGCTTTTCTCACGGGAATTACCAGGGCTCCGTTTACTTCAGCAATTATTGTTTTGGAAATGACAGACAGACATTCATTGATTTTCCACCTGATGCTGGCAGGAATGGTTTCTTCCATTGCTTCTATTTTAGTAAGCAGACATTCGCTGTATGATGTATTGAAGGTCAATTTTCTGACGGAGTTAAGACAAAAAGATTAGTCAGAAATTGTCCGTTGAAAGTTGATCGTTTGGAAAAGTATTGTATTGAAAATAGCTTTTCATTAAGAATATCCCCAATATTAAACTTGAAACTATAAACCATCAACATGCAACTATTTCATGAATCCTCTTGCATATAAGAAATATATTCTCTACTTTTGCACCTCGAAATAATTAACAAATTCATTTAACATTATGAACAATTACGAAACTGTTTTCATTTTAACTCCCGTTCTATCTGAGTCACAGGTAGAGGAAGCAGTGAACAAGTATGTAGATCTTATCAAAGAAAAGAACTGCGAAATCGTTGCTAGAGAAAACTGGGGATTAAAAAAATTAGCTTATCCTATCCAATTGAAAAAGAACGGGTTCTATACTCTAATCGAATTCAAAGGAGAAGGTAGTGTAGTAGCTGATCTAGAATTAGCATTTAAGCGTGACGAAAGAGTAATCCGTTACCTTACTACGAAACTTGACAAACATGCTGTTGAGTATGCTGTAACTAGAAGAACTAAAGTAAAAGCAGCTAAAGCTTAATTATTAACCCTATTTTTTTTAAAAAAGACAAGACATGGCAATAGATGAAATGGCTAAACAAGCCTCAGCTGGAGGAGAATCAGAAGTAAAATTCCTTACTCCGCTTGATATCAATACAAAATCTGAAAAGAAATATTGTAGATTCAAAAAATACGGAATTAAGCACGTTGACTACAAAGATGCTGATTTCTTATTACAATTTGTAAACGAGCAGGGTAAAATCTTACCAAGAAGATACACTGGAACTTCTTTAAAATACCAAAGAAAAGTTTCTGCTGCTATCAAAAGAGCAAGACACCTTTCTTTACTACCTTACGTAGCTGACTTATTGAAATAAGACAAATAAATAAAAGAAGAGAGCAGTCTCTTCTTTTGTTGCTGAATAAATAATTAATTCTAACTTGATTTTAGAACACTCTAAAATCTTTAAAAAGGACAACAACAATGGATATCATCCTAAAACAAGACGTAGAAAACTTAGGACTTGAGTTTGATACAGTAAGCGTAAAGCCAGGTTATGCTAGAAACTTCTTACTTCCTCAAGGAATTGCTCTTTTAGCTACACCTAAAAACAAAGCTGCTTTAGAAGCTACATTAGAAGCTAGAAAAGAAGAAGAAGCTAAATTAATCGCTGCTGCTAACGCTGTAGTAGATCAATTAAAGAAAACTTCTATCACTATCCCTGCAAAAGTAGGTTCTGGTGACAAATTATTCGGATCTATCAACAATGCAGATCTTTCTGCAGCTCTTGCTAAAGCTGGAGTTTCTGTAGAGAAGAAATATATCAAAATTCCAGGGAACACTATTAAGAGAACTGGTAAAGTAACGGCAAACATCAGATTACACAGAAACGTTGAGTACAATTTCGAATTCGATATCGTATCTGACGCTCCAGTTGTAGCTGCTCCTGCTGCTAAAAAAGAAGAAGTTAAATCTGAAGAAGCTTAATTTTAAGCAACTGAGATTTTCTCGCAATATCAACCACTTCAATTATTTGAAGTGGTTTTTTTATTGAATTACCCCATCTTCTTGCGTTGCAAAAATCCACCTCTCCAGAGAATAGAATTTCCTCCCGATAAATCTCATAACAAAAAAGCTATTACTGCTCTATCAAACACTTCCACTCACTACTTATCCCCTCTCAGTTTCTGCTGATATTCCGTAGGAGCAATACCGATTACTTTTTTGAAAATATTACTGAAAGACGACAGGCTATTGTATCCTACCATCATTGCTATTTCGTACATATTGTATTTTCCTTCCAGCATTAGTTCAAGGGAACGGGTAATTCGTAATGCCCGTAGAAAACGGACGTAATTCATGCCTAGAATCTCTTTAAATTTCCTCGAAAGGGTTCTGGTACTCATTCCGAATTCTTTGGCCGTAGATTCTATAGTAAGGGGTTTTTCAAGGTTCGCATGAATATATCTTGCAATCTTTAATAGTGTTTCATCCTTAGGAAAGGGATGCTGTATGGGAAATGCAAGGTGTCTGTGCTTTTTCTCGTGTAAAACTCCTTTAAGGGCTTTGAGAAAAAAATATTTAGAATGGTCATTTTTTGTGATTTTCCCATCCCATTCTTTAGTATATAAAATCATCTCCCGAAGTAGATTATTAACAGAATAAATATTAATTTCATCAAAAAAGCCATTTTCGCTTTCTTCCTTCTTAAAATAAAAATTATATAAATCAACTTTCGGACTGGTAGAAAAAATGTAGTGAGGTGTTCCGGCAGGAATCCACATAAAGCACCTTGCAGGAAGATACCAATGCTTCTGATCTGTAAAAACATGCACAATACCTCCTTCTGCATATACTAATTGTGCAGAACTGTGATAATGAATCTCTGTTGTTACATTACCTGTAAGGACATGATAGATGTAAAATTCGGCATCATCCTCTTCTACGGCTTTAAAATGACTGTCATTCATGAAATAAAGATAAGAAGATTTTTCAAATTGGCGTAAATGAGCAAATCTTTTTCTGTTTTCACAAATCAGGTCTTACTCTTGTCGTCGTAACTTTGCTGCATCAAAATCATTTTTAGCAAAAATCCTTTAATTAATTTATGAATATCATATTTAACGCATGCCGATATCTGTGCATGGCGTTGTGCTTATTATTGAGCAGCTTTTTACATTCACAGATGATAGATTATCAGCATCTCGGCTTACAACAAGCTGTAGAGATTGGTCTGAAAAACAACAAAAACATACAGATAAGTCATCTAAAACAGGAAATGTCCGCTACCAAAGAGAAAGATCTCAAAATGGAAAAGCTTCCGGACATTGAATTTCATACCAGCTATACTCAGGTAACCAATTTGTATCAGCATCAAAATGGCGTATTTAACAAAGCGACAAGGTATGATGCGATCAATGGGATGTATGATTTTACATTATCTGCATCAATTCCTGTGTACATGGGCGGCAAAATAAAAAATACAGAAAAAAAAGCGGCTATTGACACTGAAATATCTGCTTTAAGAACGCATTTGGATGAGAGACAGCTTACCATGGAAATCATCACAGCTTTTCTGCAGATCCATCATTTAAAAGAACAACAAAGTCTCATTAATGATAAGATGAAAGAAGATTCTGTTAACATTAAACAGGTAAAAGCTCTTAAAGCCAACGGAGTCGTAACAGTGAATGAAGTATTGAGAACTTCATTACAGCTTTCCAATCATAAAATGAGCTGGACAGAACTGGATAACGATATTCAGATTGCAGAGCACAAACTGAAAACAATTCTTTCTCTTCCGGAAATTCAGGAAATGCATGTGAATACGGAAGATCTTATTTCGGAGAATGCTGCGATTCCTTATATTGATGATTTGACTGAAACAGCTTTAAATAAAAATGAATCCGTTGAAATCACTCACAAAAATCTTTCACTGAAGGAATTGGATCAAAAAATCACCAAAGCGAATTACTTACCTAAAATTACAGCAGGCGGAGAATATTTTTTAAAGTATCCGAATATGATGTTTTTTCCTCCCGAACCTTATGCATACCGTCTGGGAATGATGGGTGTGAATCTTAGCTATCCTATCGAAAATCTGTATAAAAATAAATACAAAATGCAGGAAGCACGGGAAAATATAGACCTTGCCAAGCTTCAGATAGCAGAAAATGAAGAGAAAATAAGACACAGTGTCTACGAAGCCTACAAAAAGTTTGAAGAAACAGACCAGAAAGTGAAAATTGCTGAAGAAGCGATTGACCAGGCTAAAGAAAACTATCGCATTGTAAGAACAAAATATGCGAACAAACTAAGTCTTATCACTGAACTGATTGATGCCGACAATACTTATCTGGAGGCAGAATCTAACCTTATTTCCGTAAAAATAAACCGACAACTTAAATATTACCAACTCCAATATACGATTGGAAACTTATAAAAACTATGGCACAGAAACAACTGACACAAAAGGAAAAAAGAATCAACAAGTCCATTACTTTACTGGCCTGGATCCTGATTATCAGCGGAATTACAGGAATGGTCAGTTTTTATCTTTTTTCAAGAAAGAATGTCACTACCAACGATGCACAGATCGAACAATATATCACTCCTGTATCCAGCAAGGTTTCCGGATTTATCAAAGCAATACAGTTTAATGAAAATCAGTTTGTACACAAAGGTGATACTTTGATTATCATAGACAACAGAGAGTTTGTGAATCAGGTACAAATGGCAGAAGCCAATCTCCACGCCAATACAGCTACCATCAGCACTATTGAAAGCGGTGTCAATACTAAAGAAAGCGATACAAAGATCATTGATGCCAAAATTGCTTCTGCAAGAATTGATATCTGGAGAACAGAACAGGATTTTAAAAGATATAAAAACCTGCTGTCAGAAGATGCCGCTACCGAACAGGAATTTGAAAATGTAAAAGCTTCATATGAACAGTCAAAGGCCAATCTTCTGGCATTGGAACAGCAAAAAAATGCAGTAAGAGCCGGAGCCAATGAACAGCAGACCAAGGTTGCCCCTGTTAAAAGCCAGATTCAGCAGAGTTCTGCAAGTCTGAATAATGCCAAACTCTATCTTTCTTATACTGTAATTACGGCTCCCTATGATGGGTGGGTTGGAAAAAAGACTATTCAGGAAGGGCAATTGATTAAAGAAGGTCAGGCTTTGGTACAGATGGTCAGCAAAGAAAAATGGATCATTGCCAATTACAAAGAAACACAACTTGGACAGATTGATCAGAACCAGGAAGTCATTATTACTGCAGATGCTTATCCCGACGTAGAATTTAAAGGAAAAATACTTTCCGTTTCTCCAGCATCAGGATCACAGTTTTCTTTAGTAAAACCTGATAACGCAACCGGAAACTTTGTAAAAATTGAACAGAGATTTCCTGTAAAAATTATTCTTGATAATAATAAAGACAACGAAAAACTGCTTTCCGGAATGAATGTTCTGGTGAGCGCGAAGAAGATATAAGTTTGAGTGCGGGAGTGAATTGAAGTACTAGAGTACAAAGTTATTCAATTGAAAATCACTTCAAATCAATACATTTCATACTTTACGATTAAATTATTTTTTTAGCGAAAAGACAAGACTGCAAAATAGCGAATCTGCAAATTTTTTCTTAAGCATATTTGCCATTTTACCTTTTACTTTTACACCTTGCTTTTTTGTCTTTTCGCATTTTAAACTCAGGCTGTGAGTTTACTTATCTGCCTTTTCAGCATTTATCTTTTAATGCTTTCAAAAAATTATGCAACACAATACAGTTTATCATAAATGGGTACCACAATGGCTGAAACTGCCGCTTCTTATATTGGCATTGTTTCCCCACCTGATGTTGTTGTCGCTTTTGCATTCCAACAGCGCCTTCACCTCTTCTTTTATGGATGTTGATTCAGATGACATTCAGTATTTAATGATTTTGATGTATGGGACATTTGTGGTTACCCTTTTAGTTTTACAGCGGTTTATGGCTTATTTCAGCGTCAAATATTATGTCCTGCTGATGGCCTCTATTTCTGTTATTATACTTTACATTTTATCGGTAACTCACGATTATCATGTTATTTTGGTGATCCGGTTTTTAGAAGGAATTTTCGGGCTGTTGGAAGGGGCTATTTTCCTTCCTTTGATTATTGCTGAATTAAAAACGAAACACGCCAAAGTCTTAGCCTACCTTTTCATGTATACTATTATGCTCACCGGGGGTACAATAACCACTTCCCTGTTGAAATCAAGCATTGAGAACTACGATTTTCAGCATATGATCCTGATGATGGTCTATTTCCATGTATTTGTACTGATCATTGGCATTGCTTTATTCAACAGAAACAGATTCTTTCCTAAAAAACCTTTGTACCAATTGGATATTACCAGTTGGTTTTTACTTTGGGTATGCCTGCAGGCTGGCGGTTATGCTATTATTTATGGTAAAAGACTGATGTGGCTCGAGTCTGATACCATTATCATGTGTTTATTTATATTCCTGCTTTCGGGAGGATTATTTATGCTTAAACAAAGAAATTCCAAGAGACCATTATTTCATTTTGAAGTTTTCAGTTCAAAAAATGTGATTGCAGGAATGATTCTGTTCTTCATTTTTTACCTGATCCGATCAGGGCTGAATAATGTCTACAGCATCATGGCTACGGTATGGAAATGGCCCTGGGATTATATTGTAAACATCCAGTACTGGAATGTTGCAGGAACTCTTCTGGGTATAGTATTATCAGGAATCTGCCTGGTGCGTGGAGTTTCCTCAAGAATTGTTTTCTTTACCGGATTTCTGTTACTTGCAATAGACTGTGCATGGTTTACCTATACTTTTTATCCTGACACTGCCCTTTCTACGATTTGTCCGCCTTTATTTCTACAGGGCGTTGCTCAGGGATTATTATTTACGCCGCTAGTTTTCTTTTTGATTTCAGGAACTCCGGAAGAATATGTGCCCAATGCTACAGCTTTAGGAACCACAACCCGTTTCTGGACAACAGCTATTGGTTATGCACTAATGCAGAATCTGATGCTTTTTTTAACCTTAAAACATTCTGATACAATTAGTTATAATTTTACAAACACCAATCCCATTTTTTACAGTCAGTGGAATCAGCTTTTCGGTGCTAATATTTCAAAACTGTCAGTTAATGATTCTTTATCAATGACAGCCGGTGCTTTTAAAGCCAAAATAACAGCTCAGTCTATTCTCCTTTCCAATATGGAAATTTTCACGGGACTTTTCTGGCTCGCATTAATTACGGCCATCTGTTTATTGCTGTATCATCCGGTAAAAATAGCTGTGAGAAATATAATGTAAAAGAAGGGAGCTGGAAGATCGAAGTTCCTGAGATAAAAGTAATACTCAAAGTTCATTTGGATCAATATAAAAAGTTTAATAATTTTTTATTGAAGTAACTACTTGTCTTCAAACAACCAAAAGTAACTTCCATCTCCCTTCTTCCATCTTCCAACTCTATCCTCTATCCAATTTGGCCGGTTTATTGTTCGTATTTTTCCAGCAGCAATATTGCGCAAAGCACTACGTTTAATACAAAAGCTTACGAATGGAAATTGAAAGAATTTTACTGAACCAAAGGGATTTTTTTACAACACAGCAGACCAAAAATCTTGCTTTCCGGAAAATGTATCTTGAGAAGCTTAAAAGCCTTATTATTGCTAATGAGAAAATGCTGTATGAAGCGATTAACAAAGATTTTGGAAAATCCGAATTTGATACTTTCACAACAGAGCTATCTTTTATTCTGAATGATATCAATTATTATATCAAGAATTTAAAATCTCTTTCAAAGCCTAAAAAAGTAAGCACCAATCTTATCAACCAGCTCGGGAGCAGTAAAGTTCATGCAGACCCTCTTGGCTGTGTATTGGTAATCGGAGCCTGGAATTATCCTTATCAGTTATCCCTTTCTCCTGTTATTGCGGCAATGGCAGCTGGAAACTGCTGTATTCTTAAGCCTAGCGAAATAGCTGAAAATACGATGAAGGCGATGGCATTTATCATCAATGAAAACTTTCCACCTGAATACCTTTACGTATACGAAGGTGGTATTGATGAAACGACAGCTCTCTTAAAATTAAAATTTGACAAAATATTTTTTACAGGAAGTACAAAGGTTGGAAAGATTGTTTACAAAGCGGCAGCAGAGCATCTTACTCCCGTAACACTTGAACTGGGAGGAAAATCTCCGGCTATTGTCACCAAAAATGCCAATCTTGAAATAGCAGCAAAAAGAATTGTATGGGGAAAATTCCTCAATGCCGGACAAACCTGCGTAGCTCCCGATTATCTGTTGGTAGAAGAAACCATTCAGGAACAGTTTCTGGAAATGCTCAGAAAATATATCAAAGAGTTTAAATATGAAGCGGGCTCCGGGCAATACACAAAAATTATTAATCAAAGAAATTTCCAGCGTCTTATACACCTTATTGATAAAGATAAAATCTATTCCGGAGGATCTTTTGATGAAGAAAAGCTACACATAGAGCCTACTATTCTGAACCCTATAAACTGGAATGACGAAATCATGCAGGAAGAGATTTTCGGACCTCTCCTGCCGGTTATCAGTTTTCAAAGCTACAATGCAGTTCTCAATTCTGTTTTAGAACTTGAAAAGCCATTGGCTGCCTATCTTTTTACCAATAATTCCGAGGAAAAAGAAATCTTTACACGGAAACTTTCTTTTGGAGGAGGCTGCATCAATGATACGGTAATGCATTTAAGCAATGATCATCTGCCATTTGGAGGGGTGGGAAGTTCAGGAATAGGAAATTATCATGGAAAATACGGTTTTGAAACTTTCTCACATCAAAAAGCTGTTCTTGAAAAAGCCACCTGGGGTGAACCGAACATCAAATATCCACCGTATTCTGAGAAAAAATTAAGCTGGATTAAGAAATTAATGTAATACTCATAGAAATAAAAAAACTGCCTCATTTCTGAAGCAGTTTTTTATTTTATCCTTTTTTAGGAGCCCAGGTAGTAAAGAACTCTTTTACTTTTTCTTTGCTATACCCTTTTCCTTCTTCTAAAACATCACTTTGCTGAACCTTGATCATTTTCCCGTCTTTATCTAAAATAATAAAAACCGGATAGCCAAATTTCTCACCCGGATTCCCATATTGGGCAAAAACCTTTTCATTCTTATTATCCGGAGAAAAGTTCAGGTGATAGTAGACATAGTTTTTATCCACTATTTCCTTTAATTCAGGAGTAGTTTGTACATAATTATTAAAACGAAGACACCAGATACACCAGTTTCCGCCAGCCTGGATCATAACGTTTTTACCTTCTTTCTTAGCCTGAGCTACTAATTTTTTAATATCCGCCTCTGCATCCGCTTTTGGATCATAAGGCTTTGGCAGCTTAGCTTTTTCTTCAGCAGCTTTTTTCTTTGCTTCTAATTCTTTCTGCTCAGTCGGAACTATAAGAGCGTTTTTTTGATTTCCTTTATCAGGTGTATTTTTTACATCCTGTGCAAAAGCGATTACACTTAATCCCAGGAAAGCTAACATTGTCAATTTTTTCATAACATAAAAGTAAAAAAATAATATATATCCCTCTGCAAAAATAGAACCATAATTTTATTATCACTAAATTTGCGTGTTTTATGAATTTTCTAATCAAAATATTATATCTGATCTCCAAACTTCCGCTTAAAATATTGTATATTTTTTCGGACGTGATCTTTTTCCTGAACTATTATCTGGTAGGATACAGAAAAGAGGTAATTACCCAAAATCTGAAAAACTCTTTCCCTGATAAATCGGAAGAAGAAATTAAAGAGATCCGGAAAAAATTCTACCTTAATTTTTCAGATTATCTGGTAGAAACTATCAAATCTTTCAGCATTTCTGAGACAGAAGCCAGGGTGAGAATGCAGCACATCAATCAGGAACTGTTTCATGATGCTAAAAAGGAGGGTAAAAACATTATCCTTCTGGCAGGACATGTCTTCAATTGGGAGTGGATCAATGCATTGGCAAAGATTGTTCCCCAGGCGCATTGCCATCCTGTATACAGAAAGGTAAATAATGACTTCTGGGAGAATCAGATGAGGAAGGTCCGTAATAAATTCGGAAATGAAGCATTGGAAGCCAATGAAGTGATCCTGAATATTTTCAGATCTAAAAACAATGGAGATTCAGCCTATATGTTTGTAGCAGATCAGACTCCTCACTTCGCACATGTCACGTACGGATTAGAGTTCCTGAATCAGAGAACTCCTGCTTTTGTTGGATATGATAAGCTGGCTACCAGAATGGATCTTGTTTTCATCTATTGTGAGATGAAGAAGGTAAAACGTGGTTATTATCAGGTAAATTATCATAGAATATGTCCTGATGGTGAAAAGTTTACTGAAAATGAAGTGGTAAGAAAGTTCCATAAATTATTGGAAAACACATTACACAAAAATCCGGACAACTATCTTTGGTCACACAGAAAATGGAAATACCAGGACTCCATCAAAAATTTTGATTCCGAAAAAAATTAGATTGACATGCAGAAAAAACTGGCAGTTGCCATCTTAAACTGGAACGGCAGAAATTGGCTTGAAAAATTTCTTCCGGGTGTGGTTCAATTTTCTCAGAATGCGGATATTTTTGTTATCGATAATCTTTCTACGGATGATTCCATTGAGTTTTTACAAAAGAATTTCTCCACAGTAACCGTTATTAAAAACGATAAAAACTATGGGTTTGCAGGAGGTTATAATGAAGGGTTGAAAGCCATCTCTAACGAATATTACTGCCTTCTCAATTCTGATGTAGAAGTTACCGAGAACTGGATAGAACCTGCTTTGGAATTATTGGAAAAAAATCCTTCCGTTTCAGCAGTACAGCCTAAAATATTATCTTATCACAATAGAAGCTATTTTGAATTTGCGGGAGCTGCCGGCGGATTGATAGACAACCTTGGATATCCTTATTGCAGAGGCAGGGTTTTTGATGACCTGGAAGAAGATAAAGGACAGTATAATGATGAAACAGAGATTTTCTGGGCATCAGGATGCTGCTTTTTCATCCGTTCAAAAGATTTCTGGGAACAGAATGGTTTTGATGCCAGATTTTTTGCCCATCAGGAGGAAATTGACCTTTGCTGGAGACTCATTAATTCCGGAAAAAAGATTTATTATACGGGAAAATCCAAAGTTTATCATGTAGGTGGTGGTACACTTAACAAACAGAGTGCACAAAAAACTTTTTTAAACATCAGAAATAACCTTTCCATGATGCTTAAGAACCTTCCCTTTCCTCAATTGATATGGCTGATCTTTTTCAGATTATGTCTGGATGGTGTTGCCGGAGTTTATTTTGGATTAAAACATGGTTTTCCACATCTGTGGGCTGTTGTAAAGGCTCATTTTGGATTTTACGGACAGCTTCCGGGAACATGGAAACTTCGTCATAAAAGCCAAAAGAATGAGTTCTATCAATCGAAATGGCTTATTTTTAAACACTTTTTAGGTGGCAGATGATAGGTTGCAGGTAATAGGGATTAAGGGAAATAAATCTTCTACTATATAAGAACAGAGATTGCTAGTAAAAACATTTATAACTTCAACTAACTTTAAACTCTAAACTAAAGAACTAGCAACTGGCAACAATTTATAATTTAAAAACAATGGATTTCTGTGCAATAGATTTTGAAACGGCCACTCATGAGAAAAGTTCAGCTTGTGAGATGGGAATATGTGTGGTACAGGATTCTAAGATTGTTGAGACTAAAACCTGGCTGATCAAACCTCCGAGTTTTCCTTATTTTAATAAATTCAATATTGCGGTGCATGGTATTCAACCGGAAGACGTAAAAGATGCACCTACTTTTGATGAGATATGGTATGAAGCCCAGGATATGATGTACGGAAGCCTTATGATTGCTCATAATGCAGGATTTGATGCTTCTGTTTTAAGAGGATGTTTGGAACATTATGGGATGTTTACTCCCCAGCTCAGCTATTTGTGCAGCATACAGCTTGCCAAGAAGTCATGGAACTACCTTCCAAAATACGGTTTGAAACCTTTGGCAGAATATCATAAAATTGATTTTACCCACCACAGAGCGGGAGCAGATGCTGAAGTATGTGCAAAGATCTCTCTCCTGGCTTTTGAGAAATTGTTTCTCACCAGTAATGATGAAGTAAATGAATATTTGAAAGCGAAAATCAAAAAACTTTAATAGAACAGATTATTGAACCCGGGTTCTTATTCTGCAATCTATCAATCATTACTATTGTACTATTCTGGTACAAAAAAAGCTTTAATTACTCAACACTTCAGATAACAGATTGAATTTTGGAATATCAATTTCAAAAGTTTCCTGTGTTTCCAGGTTTTTCACCAGGTATTTTCCGCTCATATTCCCTACTCCAGAACGAAGCATTACATTGGAGAAATAAGAGAAATTTTCATTTGTTCCTATTTCAGGAGTGAGGCCGATCACGCCATCCCCTATAATCTCTGTGTATCCAAATCCTACATCAAAAATCAACCATTTTCTTTTCAATACTTTGATAGGAAAGCTTCCGTCATTTTCTATCGTGATATTGTATTTAAAAACGTAACGGTTTTCGGATGGATAACTGTTTTTACTATCATATTCAGGTATTACTGAAACTTTGATATTGGAAGTCATTTTTGAAAACATCATTGTAGCATTTTCTTAATAAATACAAAAATCTCGCCTTTTTTATAAGGCGAGATAATATATTTACATTATAATTTTATTAAAACTATAAACCAAGGCCTTTTCTTTCGTCACCTCCCAATAATATTTCAACTGGATTGTCGATACCTTCTTTTACCGCAACAAGGAATCCTACAGATTCTTTACCGTCGATAATTCTGTGGTCATAAGACATTGCAACGTACATCATTGGTCTAATTACTACCTGTCCGTCAACAGCAACCGGTCTCTGGATAATGTTGTGCATTCCTAAGATTGCAGACTGTGGAGGGTTGATAATTGGCGTAGACATCATAGATCCGAAAGTACCACCATTTGTAATAGTGAAAGTACCACCAGTCATTTCGTCAACAGTAATTTTACCGTCTCTTACTTTGATAGCAAGATCTTTAATGTTTGCTTCCACGCTTGCGAAAGACATATTTTCAGCATTTCTCAATACAGGAACCATTAATCCTTTAGGACCTGAAACTGCAATTGAAATATCACAGAAATCGTAGTTTACTTTGAAGTCACCGTCGATAGATGCATTTACATCCGGGTACATTTGTAATGCTCTTGTCACCGCTTTAGTAAAGAAAGACATGAAACCAAGTCCAACTCCGTGTTTCTGAGCAAATTCTTCTTTATAAAGTTTTCTCAATCTGAAGATTTCAGACATATCCACTTCGTTGAAAGTCGTCAGCATAGCTGTTTCGTTCTTCACAGAAACCAGTCTTTGTGCGATTTTTCTTCTTAAAACTGAAAGTTTAGTTGTAGTGGTAGTTCTAGCACCTGTAGCTGTCATTGGGCTTCCTCCTAATGCAGGAACAGCCGCTAATTCAGCATCAGTTTTAGTAATTCTTCCGTCTCTTCCTGTTCCTGAAACCTGAGCAGAATCCATTCCTTTTTCATCAAGGATTTTCTTAGCAGCCGGAGATGGAGCTCCTGTTGCATAAGTTTGTGGAGCCGCTACCGGAGCTGCAGGTTTTGGAGCTTCTTGTTTCGCAGGTTCAGCCGCTTTCGGAGCTTCTTCCTGTTTTGGAGCTTCAGCAGCAGGTGCAGCACCTTCTGGTCTTTTAGCATCCATATCAATTAAACAAACTACCTGACCTACCTGTACTACATCACCTTCTTCTGCCTTTAAAGTGATAATACCACTTTGTTCTGCCGGCAATTCAAGAGTTGCTTTATCTGAATCCACTTCGGCGATAGGTTGATCTTTTTCTACATAATCACCATCTTTTACAAGCCAAGTTGCAATTTCAACTTCTGTAATTGATTCGCCCGGTGAAGGAACTTTCATTTCTAAAACTGACATATCGAGTATTTTTTATTTTTTAATTGGATATTATTTAAATTAAGCTGTAACTGGTCTTTTTGCAGGAGCATCATCTCTGTCGAAAACTCTGTTGATCACTGCATTCTGGTTTTTCTCAAACATTTTGTGGCTACCTGGAGCTGGAGCACCGCTTGGTACCGGAGCAACCACCTGGATTCCTGTATCTCTGAAGTTTCTCAGGATATAAGACCAAGCTCCCATGTTTTCAGGTTCTTCCTGAGCCCAAACCAATTGTTTTTTATTTTCGTATTTGTTGAAGATTGCTTCAATAGCATCTGTCTGAAGCGGATATAACTGCTCGAATCTTACTAATGCAATATTTTCACAGTTCAGTTCTTCTTTCTTCGCCAATAATTCGAAGTACAGTTTACCTGAACAAAGAACTACTTTTTCTACTTTTTTAGGATCTGCAGTTGGATCATCCAAGATTGGCTGGAATGTACCGTTTGCAAAATCTTCAATTGGAGAAACCACTTTAGGATGTCTTAATAAAGATTTAGGGCTCATTACGATCAATGGTTTTCTGAAGCCCCATTTCAACTGTCTTCTCAATAAATGGAAGTAGTTGGCAGGTGAAGTAATATTAGCCACTACCATATTTTCATTAGCACAAAGGGTAAGGAATCTTTCCAATCTTGCTGAAGAGTGTTCTGCTCCCTGTCCTTCTGAACCGTGAGGCAATAACATTACCAATCCGTTCTGGATTTTCCACTTTTCTTCGGCTGCGGCAAGATATTGGTCAACAATAATCTGAGCACCATTCACGAAATCTCCGAACTGAGCTTCCCAGATCGTTAATGTATTTGGAGAAGCCATTGCATATCCGTAATCGAAACCTAGAACACCATATTCTGAAAGGTGAGAGTTGAATACATCAAATCTGCTTTCTGATACGTGTCTTAACGGGATATATTCTTCTTCTGTATCTTCTGTTTTTACTACCGCATGTCTGTGAGAGAAAGTACCTCTTTCTACATCTTCTCCGGAAATTCTTACGTTGTGACCTTCTACAAGTAGTGTTGCGTATGCTAACCACTCTCCTAATGCCCAGTCTAATGAATTTCCTTCAATAGCTTTGATACGGTTTTCGAAAAGTCTTGTAATTTTATTGATGAATTTTTTATCAACAGGAAGTGTTGACATTTTCAGCGCTAATTCTTTCAGCTTTGCTGCATCATATTTTGTATCAACCGGCAACTGAACTGCTCCTCTCTTTCCGATTGGGTAGTTAGTCCAGTCTTCAGCCATGAACAGATCCATTACGTTCTTTTCAATTTCCTTTGAAGCATCAAAATCTTTATCCAGAAGAGCTTTGAATTCCGTTTCCATTTTAGCAATTACATCATTGGAAGTAATGCTGTCTTTAAGTAATTTATCTTTATAAATTTCTCTTGGATTCGGGTGTTTTGAAATTGTTTTATATAAGTTAGGCTGAGTGAATCTTGGTTCATCACCTTCATTATGTCCGTATTTTCTATATCCTAAAAGGTCGATATAAACATCTTTTCCAAATTTCGCTCTGAAATCAGCAGCAAAATGGATGGCATGAACAACAGCTTCAGCATCGTCAGCATTCACGTGCATTACAGGAGATTCTGTAACTTTTGCGATATCTGTACAGTATGTTGAAGATCTTGCATCCATATAGTTGGTTGTAAATGAAACCTGGTTATTTACAACGATATGAACGGTACCTCCTGTTCTGTATCCTTCCAGCGTCATCATCTGAGCTACTTCGTAAGCAATACCTTGTCCGGCAATAGCTCCGTCACCGTGAATGATGATTGGCAATACTTTAGAGTAATCTTTGTATTTGTCATCTACTTTTGCACGACAGATCCCTTCTACCAAAGCAGCCACTGTCTCAAGGTGAGACGGGTTCGGAGTAAGGTTTATACACACTTCTTCTCCTGAAGCAGTTTTGATCTTTTTAGATGATCCTAAGTGATATTTAACATCACCTGAGAATACATCTTCTTCAAACTCCTTCCCTTCAAATTCCGAGAAAATCTGCTTGTAAGATTTCCCAAAAATATTGGTAAGTACGTTTAGTCTACCTCTGTGAGCCATTCCTAACACCACTTCATCCACTCCTAACTGAGAAGATCTTGAGATCAACTGATCTAAAGCCGGAATTAATGTTTCACCTCCTTCTAATGAGAATCTTTTTTGTCCTACAAATTTTGTGTGAAGATAGTTTTCAAATGCAACCGCCTGATTTAATTTTAATAAAATCTCTGTTTTTTCGTTTGCAGAAAGGCTTGGATGGTTTTCATTTACCTGAAGCCATCTTTTGATAAAATCTTTTTCTTCAACGTTGTTGATGTATGTATATTCTACTCCGATAGAATCGCAGTAGATACTTTCAAGATGTTTGATCAAATCTGCCAATGTAGCAGGCTCTTTCATTCCTGTTTCAACAGCGCAGTTGAATTTTGTATTTAAATCTTCTTTAGAAAGACCGAAATTTTCGATATCTAAAGTAGGTGTATAGTGTCTTCTTTCTCTTACCGGGTTTGTTTTTGTAAAAAGGTGCCCTCTTGTTCTGTAAGCCTCAATAAGGTTTACTACTTTAAATTCTTTCTTGATATGCTCAGGAACTTCTCCGTTTGATACTGCCTGAGAAATCTGTTGTTGAACTGCCGGGGCAGCGCTGGCCGAAGCCTGAATAAACTGGGTGTTATCGTCATCTCCATAGTTCTCTAAAGCAAAATCGAAGCCTTGAAAGAAGGCTTTCCATGATGGTTCTAGGGAGTCTGGGAATTTTAAGTACTGTTGGTATAAATCCTCAATTAATTGAGAATGAGCTGCGTTTAGGAATGAAAATCTGTCCATTATTACAGTTTATCTATTTATTAAAATTTATTTGTAGAATTAATCTTCAAATTTAATAAAAAAAACCGAGTTAGAACAGTCTGAAACCGTTAAAAAAACTTAAGAAAAAAATAAATAAATAAAAATCACTTATACACTGATAATGAGAGCTTCATGTTCACGTCCTGTCCTTCCATCGGACGTTCAATAAAGGTCTGGCGGATATCCCCGAAGCGCATCTCGTCTTTTTTGGCTTTCTGAATCAGCTGCTGAATTGCCCGAATTCGTCCTTCATAGTTCCCTTTATAGTAGATTACGTAATTTTGAGACGGATTTACAGATCTGAAATTGAAATTATTGTCAGACACTCCAATTTTCTTAGAAAGCGGAATTCCCAGAAAATAAGAAACTTCTTTATCTTTATAATTGTCCGCGTCAGTGATCAGGATGGGATATCCAAATTCATCATCTCTTTTTCCCATATCCATCGTCACAAAGTTATAAGCTTTGTTATAATTCATCACGATATTTTTGTAGAGCGCGTCTTTCTTATTTGAAGTACTTACATTGATCCCAAGCAGCAGTTTGTCTTCTTCATTTTCCACCATCAGGCTGTCATATTTGATTGCTGCCATCTGATTGTCTTTTTCTACTTTATTTCCTAAAGAATTTTTAAGATTCGTCATGCTTTTGTCGATATTTTCAGCAAAACGGTCTTCAGTCCAGAAGTTTTCTACTCTTTTCCAGACAGCCAGTTTAGGTGTATGTACGTACCAGATTATTTTTGTTTTTTCTGCAGAAACAGGCTTAAATTTAACATCAACCAGCGTTGGATTTTCATTTTCATCCTCAAAAAGCTGATATTTCAATGTTTTATTAAGGTTCTCATACCGGATGAACATTTCTCCATCGGTATTATTTTTAGCATCTACATAACTGATGGCACTTCCCTGTCCTTCATAAGGCGTATAGTAATCAATATCGATAGATTGTGAACTGGTAAAAAAGTTGTTCCATCTTGTAAAGTTCTGCAGATTATTAAACTGGGTAAATACCTTATCTACCGGATAATCAATCTCTTTTTCAATGGTGAAATTTTTACTTTCGTCCACAAAATAGTACATGGAAGCAGCATAAGCTCCCCCCAACAAAACAACGATAAAAGTTAATATCTTAAAAATACGCATCGCACAAAAATAGTATAAATAAAAAGAGTGAACAATATGCTGATCACTCTGATTGTATGTTTAACAATAATTAATCTGGTTAAAGGCTGGAAGCTGGGTGAGAGAAGCTGGAGGTTACTATTCCGTGGATAATTACTAATCATTTTTTGATTAAAAACATTCGACCTTACCTTATAAACATGAATTTTATATGATAAGATTACTGGTTCTACATCAGCTTAATATCTTCCAGCATCCCGCTTCCCGCTTCCTTTCTATTATCCGACATGTGTTCCCGGAGCAATTACAGCGCCTTTCTTCACTACAACAATCCCATCCTGTACGGAATAAGTTCCATAGTCGCCATCCGGGATATGTTTTCCTCCGATGATTTTCACATTGTCACCGATGTAACAGTTTTTATCAAGGATTGCTTTTTCTATATAACAATATTTCCCGATTCCCATATTAGGGCGGCCAGCTCTGTCATTCAGCACAATTTCTGTGGTATTCTGGTAAAAATCGGCTCCCATCACATAGGAATTTACAATGGTGCTTCCTTTGTCTATTCTTGTTCTGTTCCCGATTACTGAATTTTCAATTTTATCAGCCATAATGATACATCCGTCACCAAACACAGCCTTACTTACATAAGAACCGTTGATTTTTGACGGAGGAAGCATCCTTGCTCTGGTATAAATGGGTGAAGAAGAGAAAAGGTTAAACTGCGGCAGATCCAGACAAAGATCCAGATTCGCTTCGTAGAAAGATTCTATAGTTCCGATATCTGTCCAGTATCCTTCATACTGATAGCTTAGTGTCTTGTATTTTCCAATAGAGCTCGGAATGATATCTTTTCCGAAATCATCACCAGCTCCTTCATCAAACATTTTTTTTAGGATAGTCTTGGTGAAAATATAGATTCCCATGGAAGCCAGGAACTCTTTTCCTGTATGTTTATTTTCTGCTGAAACCTCAGATTTCAGACCTTCCAGCATATCATAATCCGGCTTTTCATAGAAAGAGGTGATATTTCCTTCATCATCTGATTTTAAGATCCCAAAACCTGTGGCATCTTTTGCATTGACAGGGATTGTAGCAATAGTAAGATCGCCTCCATTTTCAATGTGGAAATCAAGCATTTCCCTGAAATCCATCTGATACAGCTGATCTCCTGAAAGAATCAGGATATAGTCATAATCATATTTTTCAAGATGTTTCATCGATTGTCTTACGGCATCTGCAGTTCCCTGATACCAGCTTTCATTTTCTACATTCTGTTCAGCTGCCAGAATATCGACAAAGCCTTTGCTGAAAATATCAAAGTGATAAGAATTCTTAATATGTGAATTGAGAGAAGCAGAATTAAACTGCGTTAAAACCAGAATCTTATTTAATCCAGAATTCAGGCAGTTTGAAATAGGAATATCTACCAACCTGTATTTTCCCGCGATAGGCACAGCCGGTTTTGATCTGGAATATGTTAACGGGAATAATCTTGTTCCCCTGCCTCCTCCTAAAACTATGGAGATTACATTTCGATTCATAAATATCTTGCGTTTTTTATTGAGTTTATTGTTTTGTTCTTAGTGTTCACCGCTACTTTAAAACATTCTTTATTTTTATTGTATCAGCTATTATATAAAGCTATGTATTTTTCTGCAGATTTCTCCCATGCAAAGTCAAAATTCATGTTGGCATGAATAAGATCTTCCATCACTCCTTTTTGGTTATAAATGCCCAGCGCCCTGTTCATCGCATGTACAATATCATCTACGCCAGGATAAGTAAAGTTAAGCCCTGCACCTCCGGTTGAGATATCTTCTACGGTATCTCTGAGCCCTCCCGTATATCTTACTACAGGAACAGTTCCGTATCTCATGGAATACATTTGATTCAATCCGCAAGGCTCTACTCTTGAAGGCATCAGAAGGAAATCTGCCGATGCGTAGATCTTATGGGAAAGATGTTCTTTATATCCCAGATCCAGAGCAAAGTTGCTATAGGTATAATCGTATTCCTTTAACTTATTCTCAATATAGGTATTTCCAGACCCGAGAATCATAATATTTAAAGCTCCGTAACTTTGTTTAATGCTTTTCCATACTACATCCGGTAAAAAATCGGCTCCTTTTTCTGTAGCAAACCTTCCAATAAAGGCAAATAAAGGCAGTTCCGGCTTCAATCCGTATTCTTTGCAGAGTTGTTGTTTATTTTTCTTCTTTTGAGCAACTGCATTTTTACTGTTAAAATTAAAGTCCAGCATCGGATCGGTTTCCGGATTCCAGACTTCAGTGTCGATACCATTGATAATTCCGTATGCTTTTCCAAATTCCTGGCGAACAAGGCTTTCCAATCCGCGGAAACTTATAAAAAGTTCTTCCAGATATCCTTCTGAAACGGTGGTAAAGGCATCAGCACATTTAATCATACTGGCCAGAGGATTCATGAATCCGTTCCAATCCATCAGTCCCCATTTATAAGAATCAAAAGACGGCATATAGTGCGCCATCCCCCAGCTCATCGTTCCCTGATATTCTCCGTTGTGGATAGTTCCTATTGTTTTCACTCCTTTTAAAAATTCAAATTCCCGGCAGTGTTCTACCATAAAGGGAACCAGTCCGGTGTGATAATCATGACAATGTAAAACATCTGGACGAATTTCCATGGCACACAGCCAGTGTAACACTCCATGCTGGAAGGCCATAAACTGGAAACTTTCGTCCTGATATCCATAAGGATTGTCTCTGTCTAATAATCCGGGGATTCTCACCATATACAGTTCAAACCCCAGAGCGTTTGTCTTTTCTTTCAACACCTGAACCTGCAGCATATTGATTCCCTGATGAATAAATCCATCAAAAACCAAATCAAATTCATGATCATATATAAAGGGCTTGTTGTACCATGGTATTACTACTTTAGCTTCTACTCCTTTTATTTTATTCTGATATTTTGGCAGCGCTCCTACTACATCCGCAAGACCGCCTACTTTTGCTACAGGATAACATTCTGTACTTAAATGATAAACAACCATTCTTTATCTCTTGTGTTTAATTCTGTGTAATTTATACTTTTTATCTTTCTTCTGTCTTAAAATAATTCCTGCCAAGGGCGGTAGTTTTACAGTCATTGATTTCGGGTATCCCCGCCATTCTTCATGCTTCTCTTCCAGTATTTCAGCTTCTACTCCGCTTCCGCTGTATTTTTCATCATCAGAATTTAAAACAACCTCCCAATGAGTTCCTGCAGGAATCCCTATTTTATAATCCAGTACTTTTGGAGCCAGGTTCAAAGCTACCATAGCCACATCATCTTTCTGTTTTCCTTTTCTCAGGTATATATACACTGAGTTTTCCAGATCATCTGCTTCTACCCATTCAAAACCATGTTTATCAAACTGGTTTTCATAAAAGGCAGAGTCTGATGTATACAGGTGATTCAGTTCCTTAACGATTTCCTGCATTCCTTTATGAACAGGATATTTCAGCAAATGCCAGTCCAGGCTTCTGGTAAAGTTCCATTCACTGGTCTGCCCGAATTCATCCCCCATGAAAAGCAGTTTGGCTCCGGGATGGGTATACATATATACATATAAGGCCCGCAGATTGGCAAATTTCTGCCATTCGTCCCCTTTCATTTTATAGATCAGACTTGCTTTTCCGTGTACCACTTCATCGTGTGACAAAGGCATCATATAATTTTCATTATACATATACATAGAAGCAAACGTCAGTTTATGGTGATGGAATTTACGGTTAGGAAAATCTTCTTTAAAATAATCCAGCGTATCATGCATCCAGCCCATCATCCATTTCATTCCAAAGCCTACACCTCCGTCATGAACAGGTTTTGTAAGCATGGGAAAATCTGAGCTTTCCTCTGCTATGGTCATTATATTATTTCCGAATTCCTTATACACTGCAGTATTAAATTCCTGCAGAAATGTTTTCGCTTCCAGATTTACATTGGTTCCATAGATGTTCGGTTCCCATTCGCCCTCATTTCTTGAATAATCCAGATGCAGCATTGAAGTTACGGCATCTACACGCAATCCATCAGCATGGTAGCGGTCCAGCCAGAACATGGCATTAGAGATCAGAAAAGATTTCACTTCATTTCTCCCGTAGTTGAAAATATGTGACTTCCAATCAGGATGAAAACCTTTTCTCGGATCTTCATGTTCATAAAGATAGGAACCGTCGAAGCGGTGAAGACCATTAGCATCTCCGGGAAAATGAGACGGAACCCAATCCAGAATAACGCCTATATTATTTTTATGAAGTTCATCAATGAGAAACATCAGATCCTGTGGTGAACCGAAGCGTGAAGTCGCCGCGTAAAAACCGGTAATCTGATATCCCCAGCTTGGATCGTACGGATACTCCATTACAGGCATGAACTCTAAGTGGGTAAACCCCATTTCTCTGATATAAGGGACCAGCTTTTCTGCAATATCCCGGTAATTTAAAAACTGTCCAGGATTATCACCTTCCCTCACCCATGAGCCAAGGTGCAGTTCATACACTGATATAGGAGCTTCCAGCCTGTTTTTTTCCCAGCGGCTATCCATCCATTCCTTATCATTCCATTCATACCAGGTGGTGGAAACCAAAGAAGCTGCCTGAATATTCTGTTCCCAGCTTACAGCATAAGGATCGCTTTTTTCCAGAATCTCGCCTCTTGGTGTTTCAATGGCATATTTATATAATGTTCCCCAGGTTAAGCCTTCAATAAATCCTTCCCAAATTCCAGATCCGTCCCATCTTGGAAACAAAATGTGATCTTTATGATTCCAGTTATTAAAATTTCCAATAACGGAAACTTTCTTTGCATTGGGTGCCCACACTGAAAAGTACACGCCCTTCACGCCATCTTTTTCAGCAGAATGTGCTCCAAATTTACCATACAGCTTATAATGTCTACCTTCTTTGAAAAGATACACATCATGATCGGTGAAAAGCGTGTAGGTTTTAACAGAATTCATCAAGATCAGTTTATATTTATAATTTGCCTGAAACTACGAAAAATACTGACAATAGCGATTAATAATTCATCAAATAATTATCAATACCATTTCGTGTTTTGTCTTTCTATCAAATATATCATTTTTTACCTCACATTTTTATGATTTCAAAACAATCTTTTTTTATAAATTTAGCATCACTATTTTTATTAAACACATACGATGAGGTTTGAACTTTATACAGAAGAAAAAGACGACAGACCGGTATTTATCACCGGAAATTTCAACAGCTGGAATCCTAAAGATTACAATTTCCAGCTCCAACAAACAGATCCCTCCAATTATTTTATAGAAATTGAAGACCAGATACTTGCCGAAGAAATTGACTATAAATTCACAAAGGGAGGCTGGGAGAATGTGGAGCTGGATGAATATGGAAATATCACTCCCAACCGGAAAGTAAAAAAAGCAGCTGGCAAAACTTCGGATACTGTAAAAAAATGGAGATTAAACTGGGGACCGTTCAAAGAAGAATATTATCCCATTGCTGAAATAATTTCCGAAAATTTTTATATTCCGCAGCTTGACCGCCACCGTAAAGTTTGGGCACTGCTTCCCTACGATTATCACACAACGGATAAGCGATATCCTGTTTTATATCTTCAGGACGCCCAGAACTTATTCAATGAAGGAAGCGGCTTCGGAAACTGGGAAATTGATAAGAAGCTGTCTATCCTTGCAGAATATGGCCGTGGTGACCTTATCATCATTGCTATAGAACATGGCAGCGAGGAAAGAATTAAAGAATATATTTTCGATAATGATCATGTAGCCAATGGTTCTGAGGGAAAAAAATACATCCGTTTTATTGCAGATACTTTAAAACCTTTTGTGGATGAAAATTACAGAACAAAAAAAGACCGTGACAATACCGGAATCGGGGGCAGCTCATTAGGGGCACTCATCAGTATATACAGCGGATTTCTTTATCCTGAAGTATATTCCAAATTATTGATATTCTCTCCTTCACTGTGGGTTGAGCCCAACAACAATTTCCCGATGATGAATTTCCGGGTTCCTTTTAAAACAAAAATTTATCTTTATGGAGGCGGTCAGGAAGGATCTAAAATGGTCAAAAGGATTCATATTTTTGAGGAATATCTGAAAAGATGGGAAGAGAAAAAGCTGTTTGATTTTGAGTTCAAGACCAATATCAATCCTGAGGGCACTCATAATGAATTTTACTGGTCACAGGAGTTTCCAAGGGCCATTGAATGGCTATTCTACGACAATACTGAAAACCCTGTAGAAGTAAAACCACAACAACAAAGCATTAAAAACTAAGCCAGCAAAATTGCTGAAGAAGATTTTCGGACAGACAAGAACAAATGAAGACGACGATTGTCTATGATCTTAGAAAAATATAATATCTACTTATGAAACTAATTAATAAAAAAAACAAAAATTACACCCAGGTCTTCCACCTATTTACAGAGGAAGAATGGACAAAATCCAGTAAAAATTTCAATAAAAACATTTCTACTTTTTTTACGGGAAAGAAGTATGAAGTTTTCATTAATGCTCATGAAGAAGGAATTACCTATTTTATTGGATTAGGAAAATCTACGTTACAGAATTTCGAAATCCAGCAGGTTGCAGCAAAATTTTCACAAACACAGAAAGAAAAACTGCAGGCAGTGCCTACATTAGCTCTGGCAGATTTCATGAATGAAAAACAGTTTGAGGAATTTGTAAAAGGACTTTTAGCAGGAACGTACAACTATCCTTTCGATAAGAAACATGCTTTCTGGAATGTAAAATTTGAATTGCATTTTGAAAATTTAAGCCAGAAAAAACTAGATCATATCAGTCAAAAAACCGAAGCCCTTATTAACGGGCAGACTGCCTGTCAGGACTGGCTCAACAAACCTGCCAATCTTAAAAAACCGGATATTTTAAGTGCATATCTTAAAAATCTGGCAAAAAAACATGAGTTGAAGTACACCGTTTTCAACAGAAAGAAATGTGAAGAGCTTGGATTGGGTGCTTATCTATCGGTCAATCAGGGAAGTGCTTATGATGCTGCGTTCACTATTTTAGAATATAAAACTACGGTTAAAAATGCCAAGACTTTCGGATTGGTAGGAAAATGTATTTTGTTTGATACTGGAGGAATATCAATAAAAAGCTCTGCCAATCTGCATTATATGAAGTCTGATATGGGAGGCGCTACAGCTGTTTTGGGTACTTTAATTTATGCTGCAGAAATACAGCTTCCTGTGAACATTATTGCTATTCTTCCTATTACAGATAATGCTGTTTCTGAAAAAGCCCTGCTTCCGAGTGATGTGATCACAGCCTACAACGGAAAAACCATTGAAGTACTTGATACCGATGCCGAAGGCCGTTTAATCCTTGCAGACGGATTATCTTACCTTTCCAAAAACTACAAAACAGACTTTCTGATTGACCTGGCTACTTTAACAGGAAGCTCTGTACGCATGTTTGGAGATACCTGTGCCGCGATGTTCTCCAATAATGAGGAACTGAAAAATAATCTGATAAAAACCGGAGATCAAACCAATCAGAGAGTATGGAATCTTCCTTTATGGGATGTGTGGAAGGACGACATTCAGTCTGATGTAGCCGATATGAAAAACATCTCCTTAAAACCGATCGGAGACTGTATTATTGCAGCAAAATTCTTAGAGCAATTCATTGAAAACCATCCTAAATGGGCACATTTGGATATTGCAGGAGTAGCCTTTGGGAATGTAGGCTACGCCAAGGAAAAAGCAGCAACAGGTTATGGGGTTCAACTCCTTGTGGATTTAATTGAAAATTATCATTAAAAATTAGTTTTTTACAAAAAAACTCTGTATAATTGATTAGTGAATTTTCAAAAACGCACGATATTGCATTTTTTAATATTAATAAAACAATAAATAAATGCTTTTATTTTTGAAAATTCACTAAAAATTAAAAAACATTATATGGAGAAGAAAACTATTGTGTGTATTTCGTGCTATTACAAAGGCTACGATTTTATGGACGAAATGAAGAATCTCGGCAATAAAATCATCTTAGTAACCTCAGAAAATCTTAAGGAAAAAAACTGGCCCTGGCATGCAATTGATGAGGTATTTTATATGCCGGAACTCAAGCCGTCTGTATGGAATCTGGAGCATCTGATTCAGGGATTTTCCCACCTGATGAAAACCAGAAAAGTAGATGCTGTAGTAGCATTGGATGATTATGACGTAGAAAAAGCGGCATTAATCAGGGAAACATTCCGTATTCCGGGAATGGGACAGACTACACACCGGTATTTCAGGGATAAACTGGCTATGCGCCAAAAAGCAAAAGATTCAGAGATCAGCGTTCCCGAATTTACACCTGTATTCAATGATCATGAAGTCAATGAATTTACAGACCATGTTCCTGCACCATGGGTACTGAAACCCCGCTCTGAAGCTTCAGCATCAGGAATCAAGAAAATAACTTCCAAGGAACAACTTTATGAGGCACTGGAGACACTGGGAGAAGAACGTCATCTTTTTTTACTGGAAAGTTTTAAGCCCGGAGACGTTTACCATGTGGACAGCCTTACTTTTAATAAAAAAATTGTATTTACTTCTGCCTCAAAATACCTTGCTCCTCCTATGCAGGTTTCCCATGAAGGCGGAGTATTCAGATCTAAGACTTTAGGAAGATATTCCGAGGAGTTTAAGGCATTGGAAGAAATTAATGCCCGAGTTCTTTCCAATTTCGGATTGATCAATGGTGCCACCCATACAGAATTTATCCAAGGAAAAGAAGATGGAAAATGGTATTTTCTTGAAACCTCATCAAGGGTTGGCGGTGCTCATATTCCGGACCTGGTAGAGGCCTCAAGCGGTATTAATATCTGGAGAGAATGGGCTAAAATTGAAGATGCACTTCTGAGAAGAAATGATTACAGTATTTCACCACCTACAGGATATTACTCAGGGCTTATTGTTGCGCTGATTAAAGATAAGGAACCGGATTACAGTAATTTTGAATGTGAAGAAGTTGTAAAATTCCTTCCGATAGATTATCATGTCGGGATTGTTTACAAATCCGGAGATGCCTCCATTGTGCAGGACAGACTGGATTCTGCTGCAGATATGATTCATGCAGATATGCTGAACATTCTGCCTCCAAAAGGCAACAAACTGAGTTCCTAAAAATAAAGAGTAACATTGATATTCAAAATGTTATTGAATTCATAATATATAATCTGCCGGAAGATTCCATACTAAAATGTAATTTAGAGAGTATAAGTTCTGGAAAATGGCAAGACATATTATCAGTTCGTTGACTCAACTTTTAGAAAAAAGATCAGCCTGGAGGAATTGAATTTATCAAATAGAAGTACAGTATTAAAATTAAACAAGGAAAAATGCCTCATATAGAACATACAGAATATTATTCAAATATATTGGGAACAAGTCTCAAGGTAGAAGTGACCGGGCATTACGGCCACCCTATTATTATGTTTCCTACTTCCCAGGGACAATACACTCAAAATCATGATTTTCATCTTAACGGAAGTATCAACTGGTTTATAGAACAGGGAAAAGTAAAGCTTTACAATGTTCAGACCATTGACAGCTGGAGTTTTTATGATGACAAAATATCTCCTCAGCAAAGAATAAGAAATTATGAACGGTATGTACAGTTTCTGATCAAGGAATTTGTTCCCTATATTCAGAAACTTCATAAAACCCATCGCGTAGCAGTAGCCGGAGCAAGTTTTGGAGGCTATCACGCTGCCAATTTTGCTTTCAGATTTCCTGATGTGGTTTCTCATCTGTTTTGCCTTTCCGGAGCGTTCAGCATAAGAAATTTCATGGATGGCTATTCTGATGAAATCGTATATTTCAACTGCCCCAGAGAATTTGTAAGAAATGATGAAGCCTGGAAATACAAACACATGCATATTGTACTCAGTACTTCTGATCAGGATATCTGCAAAGAAAAAAATGTTGAAATGTCAGAAATTTTAAGGCTGAAAGGAATCGATTTCTGGTATGACGAAAGAAAATGGATAGGGCACGACTGGCCACTGTGGAGAATGGTCTTCCCAACCTTTATAGGAACATTTTTCTCTTAAACACAATAAAAAAGACAAATAGAAAAAAATATACACCCATCTTAAAAAACAAAAATTATGACAAAAAAAATAGGAATTCTTTTCGGTATGGAAGACACGTTTCCCTGGGCATTTATAGATAAAGTGAATGAACTGGGAGGTGGAGATATCATAGCTGAACCCGTTACCATCGATAAATTAGAACAGGGTGCAGATTATGGGTATGCGGTAATCATCGACAGAATTTCACAGGACGTTCCCTTTTACAGAGCATACCTGAAAAATGCCGCACTCAATGGCACTTATGTAATCAACAATCCGTTTTGGTGGAGTTCTGATGAGAAGTTTTTCAACAATGCCCTGATGTCTAAACTGGGAATCCCACTTCCTAAGACTGTTCTGCTTCCGTCACACGAAAGGCCAGACAACACTTCTGAAACTTCATTCAGAAACCTGAAATTTCCACACGACTGGGAATATATCTTTAATTATGTAGGATTTCCGGCATACATGAAACCTCACGACGGCGGTGGCTGGAAAAATGTATACAGAGTAGAAAATCCGGATGACCTTTGGAACAAATTAGGCGAAACGGAACAGCTGGTGATGATGGTACAGGAAGAAATAATCTTTGATGATTATTACAGAGTGTACTGTTTGGGCAGAAAATATGTTCACATCATGCCTTACGAACCAAGAAATGCACCTCATCTGAGATATGCTACTACGCACCAGACAGAAGGTAAAGAACTTGAAAAACTACTGAAAACTATTCATGATTATACCATTACCATGAATGAAGCATTAGGATATGATTTCAATACGGTAGAATTTGCAGTGAGAGACGGTATTCCTTATGCAATTGATTTTTGCAACCCGGCTCCGGATGCAGACCGAAATTCTGTAGGAGAAGAAAATTTTGCATGGATTATAGAACATGCTGCAAAACTGGCTATAGAAAAAGCTAAAGAATATGTTCCTGGGAAACCTAATATTACTTGGGGAACCTTTGTGAAAGATTCCATAAAATAACATTGAAAAGAAATAAAAAACACAAAAAAAATGCATCATCAGTTTACTATTGGAATTGAAGAAGAATATCAGATCATTGATGTAGAAAGCAGAGATCTGGTTTCTCACGTTTCAAAAATCATCGAAGGCGGCAAAGCGGTTTTAAGTGAAAATTTAAAACACGAAATGCACGAATCTATGATTGAAATGGAAACAGGGATCTGCCAGAATATTCAGGAAGCCAGAGCAGAATTGACGAATTTAAGACGTCATCTTATCAACATCGCTCATGAACAGGGGCTGCGCGTTTCCGGAGGAGGTACTCACCCATTCTCTCATTGGTCAGATAACAATATCACACAGGGAGAAAGATACATCAAAATCGTGGACGACATGGGAGATGTAGCCCGTGAAAACCTTATTTTCGGATTGCATGTCCACATTGGAATTCCTAATCGTGAAGAAGGGGTAAGAATTCAGAATGTAATGCGTTACTTTCTTCCTCACGTGTATGCTCTTTCTACCAATTCGCCATTCTGGATTGGAAGATACACCGGATTTAAATCTTACAGACAGGAAATCTTTGTGAAATTCCCGAGAACCGGTATCCCAAGTTATTTTAACTCTCTGGCAGAATTCGACAGTTATGTAGATCTTCTTGTGAAAACAGGAACCATCGACAATGCCAAGAAAATATGGTGGGATTTACGTGTTCATCCGTTCTACCCTACGATTGAATTCAGAATTTGTGATATGCCACTGAGAATTGATGAAACGGTATGTCTTGCTGCCATTATGCAATGCCTTGTTGCTAAAATCTATAAACTTCATCAGCAAAATCTGAGCTTCAGAAGTTATAGAAGACTGCTGTTGAACGAAAATAAATGGCGTGCTTCCAAAAGCGGTATTGAAGCCCATCTGATCGATTTCGGAAAAGAAGAATCTGTTCCTTATCCTCATTTATTGAAAGAACTTTTAGAGTTTATTGATGATGTGGTAGACGATTTGGGATGCCGCCATGAAGTGGAATATGCCTGGAAAATTCTGGAAAACGGAACCGGCGCAGACAGGCAGCTTCAGATCTTTAAGGAAACAGGGGATCTCACGAAAGTTGTTGATTATATGATCTCTGAAACAGAGTATGGCATAACACATGGTGAAACTGCTTCATAATATTTTTGGTAACTTTACAAAAAATATGATGTAATGAAAGATATTCGAATTGCTCTGCTGGACATGAACAACAATCATGTGAATCAAGGTTTTAGAAACATTAAAGAAATTTCTGAAGCATTTCAGCAGAACTCTGAAGAAAATGTTGTCATCAAGACATTTGATGTGAGATTTAAAGATGAAATGCCGGAGATCGGAGATTTTGATATTTTCATTTCTTCAGGCGGTCCTGGAAATCCACATCGTGAAGGTTTTGCCTGGGAAGACAGATTTGCCCATTTTTTAGATTCTGTTTTTGAGCATAATAAATATAGTGAAGATAAAAAATACCTTTTCCTTATCTGCCATTCATTCCAGCTGGCAAGTATTCATTGGAACCTTGGTAATATCTGTAAAAGAAAGTCTTATTCCTTTGGAGTAATGCCTGTTCATAAAACAGATGAAGGCAAAGAAGAGTTTTTATTCAAAAATCTTCAGGATCCTTTTTATGCCGTAGATTCAAGAGCGTACCAGTTTATAGAGCCGGATCATGACCGTTTTGAAGAACTTGGGATGACTATCATGGCGATTGAGAAGTTCCGTCCTCATATCAATCTGGAAAGAGCGGTAATGGCGGTTCGTTTTTCAGAAGAAATATTCGGAACACAGTTTCATCCTGAAGCTAATCCTGAATCTTTGATCGAAAATCTGAAAGATGAAAAAAACAGAGAAGCTATGATCGAAAATTTCGGTATGGAGAAATATCTTGAAACGATCGACAGAATAGACGATGAGGATAAAATCATTCTGACCAGACATCAGATCCTTCCGAGATTCCTTCAGTTTGCAAAAAAAAACATTTTGAAAGAAGCTGGGACTTTGGCTTAAAAGGCAGGAAGATGGAAGAAGGATGCTGGAAGTTATTTTCAGTTAAGACTACTGAAAATGCTTTTATTCATGAACTGATAGTCTAAATATTTTCATAGTTAAGAACTTCCCTCTCCCAGCTTCCAACTCCTTACTATATATAACAATCGGGCAGAAATGTTCGATTTTTTAACATCACAAAAGAAAAAAAATATGATTCCAAAATACAGAAAACAGTACAATAAGGAGTTTTCGGATGAAAAGTACAATCAATTAAAAAATATACTGGCGGAAAAAGGAGGTACAGCACCTACTTTCAGGGTTTCAGAAAGCCCTATTTTTTTGACTAAAGAATTTGAGAGTAAGCTTATTGATGCCAGCGAAAGTATTATCAGCCAGATTAAGGCAATGTCTGCTGAAACACTTCGGAAAGCCGTTCCTGATAACTGCAGAGTTCCCAATGATACGGATCAGCCTCATTTTTTCACGATAGATTTTGGAGTCTGCAAAAGCGAAAACGGAGCGATAGAACCTCAGCTGATAGAACTTCAGGCGTTTCCTTCTTTGTATGCTTTTCAGAAAGTGTATGAAGAAACT
Organism: Chryseobacterium sp. 22543; assembly: GCF_052044565.1. Taxonomy (NCBI): domain Bacteria; kingdom Pseudomonadati; phylum Bacteroidota; class Flavobacteriia; order Flavobacteriales; family Weeksellaceae; genus Chryseobacterium; species Chryseobacterium sp. 22543. The sequence goes on along the minus strand of NZ_JBQENH010000003.1, from coordinate 198,404 downwards.
TATTGTGAAGTTTACCCTTTTCTTTCGGAAATCAGAAATCCTATGCCTCATGAAACCTTTAAAAACTATTTGAAGGAGCTTATTGTAGGTGAGGAAAATCCTGAAAATGTAATCCTGCTTGAAATCTTCCCTGAAAAACAAAAAACAGCCATTGATTTTGCTTTAACAGAGCAATTATTAGGAATAAAAACAGTGTGTCTGACCAAAGTAAAGAAAGAAGGCAAAAAACTGTATTATGAAAACAATGGAAATCTGGTAGAAATCAAAAGAATTTACAACCGTATTATATTCGACGAGTTGGATAATATTCCGGATCTTAATACAGAATTTGATTTCCGTGAAGAAGTAGATGTTAAATGGATCACTCACCCCAATTGGTTCTTTAAAATTTCAAAATTTCTTTTGCCTTTATTAAAACATCAGTTTGTTCCAAAGAGTTATTTTCTACATGAATTTCCGGAAAATGAAAATCTTGAAGACTTTGTATTGAAGCCTTTATTTTCATTCGCAGGAAGTGGTGTTAATTTAAATCCTACGAAGGAAATTACAGACGCTATTCAGGATAAGGAAAATTATATTTTACAGAGAAAAGTGTATTATGAGCCCATTTTTGAAGATATCAACGGAGAATTTTCAAAAGCAGAGATCCGTTTGTTGTATATTTGGCGGGAAAATGACGAACGCCCTATTTTATTGGAAAATCTTGGGAGAATGACTAAAGCCGCAATGGTAAATGTTGATTTCAATAAAAAGGATGCCATCTGGATCGGAAGTTCGAATGCATTTTTTGGATAAAAAATTTAAAACTAATAATACATGGAAGAAAAGTCGACTGCTTTTGCAGAATTTGACAACAACGGTTTAACACGAAGAAGAAACTTATTACCCGTGTGGATTAAAATTTTCTTATGGATCTTTTTAATCGGAGGCGCAGTATCTGCTATTTTATTGATTGCAGGTTCTCTGCTGACTCATGTTTCCTTATCGATATATGGGATCAATGCTAATCATCCTTATTCAATGACGGGGCTTTTGATCAGCTTTTTGTTTCTGTTCAAAGGTATTGTTGCTTACGGACTCTGGTTTGAACAAAAATGGGCAGTACAGGCTGCAATAGTTGATGCAATCATAGGAATTGCCGTTTGTCTCATTATGATGGCAATTATCCCATTTACTGTTCCAACGATCAGCTTTACCCTTAGATTAGAACTCATTCCTTTGTATTTCTATCTGATGAAAATGCAGAACATAAAGAAAACCTGGGAAAGCTTATAAAAACAAACCTCCGATATTTCGGAGGTTTTATTTTTTTAATACTAAATATTCTTATTGTCTTCCAGTAACTCTTTGGCCTGATATTCCTGTACCAGATCAATAGCATTGGAAATAACATCACTTAAAGCTGTGATAAACGTTCCTTCTTCAGCCATTCCCATAGCATGTTTTAATGCTTCGATTTCTTTAGGGATAATCTCATAGCTGACATCTCTGCCTGCAGCATTAATACCATCAATAATCAACCCGTTAATTTCATCTTCCGTTCTTCCTCGAAGATGTTTTTCATTCCGGATGATAATATAATCAAACATTCTTCCCGCAATCTTTCCGCATTCTCTGATATCGTTATCTCTTCTGTCTCCAACACCGGATATAATTCCAATTTTCTTTGTAGACTCTACATTTTTAAGATAATCTTCAATGGCTTCGTATCCTGAAGGATTATGAGCAAAATCGATCAGTACTTTAAAGTTTTTAAATTTAAAGACATTCAATCTTCCCGGCGTAAGCTGAGCACTTGGAATAAAGGTTCTCAAAGAATTAGAGATATCTTCAATTCCAAACCCATAAAGATAACTTGCCAAACTAGCCGCCAATACGTTTTCAATCATAAATCGGGCTTTTCCTTCCATCGTAATCGGGAAATCTTTTGCTTTTCCTATTCTGATCTTCCAGTCTCCTTTTTTAATAGTGACGAATCCTTCTTCATACACGCAGGTGATCTTTCCTTCTTTCGCAAATTTTACAATATGAGGGTTATTTTCATCCATACTGAAGATTGCCACATTAGAATCAAGGTCATTCACGATCTTCATAGAATATATGTTATCGGCATTCAGTACACTCCAGCCACTCTTCTTAACACTGTCCATTACGACACGTTTTACTTTGGTAAGATCTCTTAAGCTGTGAACATCATTCATTCCCAGATGATCTTCCTCAATATTGGTAAGAACCCCGATATCACATTGTGAAAAGCCAAGTCCGGAACGTAAAATTCCTCCTCTGGCAGTTTCCAGTACTGCAAATTCTACGGTTGGGTCTTTCAAGATAAATTCTGCAGAAAGCGGACCTGTTGTATCTCCTTTTGACAACATCGTATTTTGAATGTAAATTCCGTCCGACGTTGTGAATCCTACTCTGTATCCATTGCTTTTTACAATATGTGAAATAAGTCTTGTAGTTGTTGTTTTCCCGTTAGTTCCTGTCACGGCAATAATTGGAATGGTAAAAGGTTTCCCTTGCGGATAAAGCATATCTACCACCGGTGCGGCAACATTTCTTGGCAGTCCTTCACTTGGAGCCAGGTGCATTCTGAACCCAGGAGCTGCATTGACTTCAATAATAGCTCCGCCACTTTCTTTTAAAGGCTGAGTTAAATTCTCCGCCATCACATCAATACCGCATACATCCAATCCGATAATTTTGGAAATTCTTTCCGCCATTGTGATATTTTCCGGATGCACCATATCTGTTACATCAATGGATGTTCCTCCGGTTGAAAGATTCGCCGTTGATTTCAGATAGACCACTTCTCCCCTTTGAGGAATGGTTTCCAGCGTATATTGAAGCTTTTCAAGAAGTTCCAGTGTATCTTTATCTACTTCAATCTCAGTAAGGACATTTTCATGACCATAACCTCTTCTTGGGTCTTTGTTTTCTTTTTCAATAAGCTGCTGAAGATTCAGTTCACCGTCTCCTACAACATGAGCAGGAACTCTTCGTGCTGCCGCCACCATCTTATTATTAATCACCAGTATACGAAAATCGTAACCTGTGATATATTTTTCAACAATTACTTTTCTGGAATATTTTTGGGCATGTTCCAGGCCTATTTTAGCAGATTCCCATTCGTTGACATTAATGGAAGAACCTTTTCCATGATTTCCATCCAAAGGTTTTAAAACAATCGGATAACCAATTTTTCTGATCACAGCATTTAATCCTTCTTCGTCTACAACCAAATCACCAATCGGCACCGGAATAGCAGCGTCATGAAGCATTCTTTTGGTTAATTCTTTATTACATGCAATATCAACGGCAATGGAACTTGTTTTTCCGGTAATGGTAGCCTGAAATCTTTGCTGATTCACGCCATACCCCAATTGTACCAGAGAATTTGTTCCCAATCTTATCCAGGGAATTCTTCTGGAAGCAGCTTCTTCTACAATACTTCCTGTAGAAGGCCCAAGACGGACACGTTCTCGGATTTCTTTTAATTTATGAATACAGGCATTTAGATCATAATCCTTCCCTTCTATCAGGGCTTCTGCAATCTTCATAGCTTCTTCAGCAGCGTAGATTCCCGCATTTTCTTCAATATAATTGAAAACTACATTATACACTCCAGGAGTTTTTGTTTCCCGGGTTCTTCCAAACCCCACATCCATTCCTGCCAGGGTCTGTATTTCCAAAGCAATATGCTCTATAACATGCCCCATCCAGGTTCCTGTTTCCACTCTATGAAAAAAACCACCTTCCACTCCTTCCGAGCATCGATGGGTAATCAATGAGGGCATTAATTTTTCAATCCTTTCCCTGAATCCTTCGATTTTATTGGTAGGATAATTCTCCATTTCTTCTAAGTCTAACCTCATCTGTATCAGCTTCTTTCTTCTGATGCTCCAGATGTTTGGACCGCGTAGTGCCTGAATCTTTTCGATTTTCATAGTCTATTGGCATTTTAACAGTTAACAATAACTCCTTTCATAGCCAAAGATAATGTAAAACCCAAAACAAAACCATAGCAAATTTAAAGATTTGTTAAAAAACAATTAATTTCAATTAACATTCTTAAAACATTAAAAATCAATTAAAGATGGCACGAATTTCGCCAAAGAATGTTAATTATTTTTTAATTTTGTACCCATGACGAAGCCTGTTGGAAAATTAATAGTTATCGGAGGAGCTGTAAACAAAGGAAGTTTTGCAGAAACCGATTATGATCAGAATATCGAAAAGAATCTTAATTTTTTTGAACGTGGGATCTTAAGGAAGATCATCAACGAATCAAAACTCAAGGAAGATTCTGTTATTGAAATTGTAACAACCGCCTCTCAAATACCTCAGATCGTAGGTTCTGAATACAAAAAGGCATTTGAATTTCTGGGTGCTAAAAATGTAAATGTTCTGGATATTCACAACCGTGAAGAAGCCAACTCTGATGCGATGGTAGCAAGAGCCAATGCTGCTGATGTCATGATGTTTACCGGAGGAGATCAGTTGAGACTGACTTCTATTCTTGGAGGAACAAGATTTCATGATACAATTCTATTAAAATATCAGGAACAGGATTTCATCTATTCCGGAACTTCTGCGGGAGCTGCAGCGGCATCCGAGAATATGATCTACCAGGGAAGCAGTTCTGAAGCACTTTTAAAAGGAGAAATCAAAACCACCCAGGGATTAGGTTTGATTGATAATGTTATTATTGATACACACTTTGTACAGCGTGGCAGAATCGGTCGTCTTTTCCAGGCCGTAGTCAACAATCCGAGAACACTGGGAATAGGACTTGGAGAAGATACAGGGCTTTTCATCCATAATGATGTGATGACAGCTGTAGGTTCAGGTCTTGTAATTCTGGTAGACGGAAGATTTATTAAAGATACCAATCTTACGAATATCAATCTTGGTGAGCCTATTTCTATTGATAATTTAACGGTACATGTTATGTCTATGAATGATCACTATGATCTTACCACGAAGAAATTAACTATTGAGAATTCTCAGTTTAATCCGATACCGCAGGATAAATAACTCAAAAGTAATTCTTAATTTAGTTGAAAATAAAACTAAATGAGGGAAGAAAAAATTGAACAATTGATTACCCTTCTTCTGGAAGGCTATGATGTGGAAAATAAAGAAGAAATGATTTCAAACTGTTCTTTATGCTATGTAAACCCGGCCCAATATATAAAAGATAATGATGCAGAATGGGTTATTGAAAGCAATGAAGACGGTGCATTTGAATTTTCGGTGACCAATGAACTTTTTGATTTTCTAATCCGGGGTGATAAAATAGATGAAATTCATGAACTTATTGATGAAAGTCTCAATAACCTAATTGGAGATTTCCCCATAGGAATACGATATGCAGGTGATTATTTTAAATGGCTGCAGCCGATTCTTAATCAGGAAGATCCGCCACTGGAAGTTATTGAGCTTGCAGACAGCTATTCTGATGAATTACAACTTATCATTGTAGAAAAACATAATGTAGAAAACATTTCAAAACTTTGTCAAGAATTGAGGGTTCATTTTAAAAGAACTTCAATACCTGCTGATGGTATCTAAAGAAATTAACAATAAAAAAAACTAAACTTTATTTATGAAGCTCATTATCCACGGAGGTTTTTTCTCAGAAAGCGACCAAAGCCATGAAGTAAAAACTGCAAAACAGGATTCTTTAAAAGAGATTGCCCAAAAAGCATTTGATTATCTTAAGACCCATTCGGCTTTTGATACTGCTGCTTATGCTGTATCATTATTGGAAGACGATCCACTGTACAATGCAGGAATCGGTTCTCAGATCCAGAGCGATGGTGTTATCCGTATGAGTGCTGCTATTATGAATGGAGAAACTCAAAAGCTAAGCGGAGTCATCAATATCCAGGATGTGAAGAATCCTGTTTTTGTGGCCAAAGATCTTATTGGAGAAGATGACCGGGTTTTGGGAGGTCACGGTGCGAAAATCTATGCTACGGAACATGGTTTTGAGAATTTTTCTACAGAGATTCCTCAGAGAAGAAGTGAGTATGAAGCCAAATTGGCCAATGGAGGTAAAGGAACGGTAGGCTGTGTAGCGATTGATCAAGACGGAAAGCTGGCTGTTGCTACATCTACAGGCGGAAAAGGTTTTGAGATTCCGGGAAGGATTTCAGATTCTGCCACAGTGGCAGGAAATTATGCCAATGCTTTTTGTGCGGTAAGTTGTACTGGTGTTGGAGAAGATATTGTAAGCAATGCTACTGCCACAAAAATTGTAACAAGGGTTACAGATGGAATGAGTCTTCAGCAGGCATTTATCAAAACATTTGATGAGCTTAAAGCCATAGATGGGTTTGCAGGTGCTATTGCCATTGATAAGGATGGAAATATCTTTCATCAGGATTCCTATCCTACTATGGTTTTCGCCAGTTTTGATGGTGAAAATTTTGAAGTCTTCTCTTAAATTTAACATTTTTTTATAAGTCCGGTTATTTTTTTGGCACGTATTTTACATTATTGATAACAACAAATTTTAATATTAATACATAAAAAAATAGAAATCATGGGAAACAAAGGAAAAGGTTTATTAGCTTTATTAGGTTTAGGTGCATTAGCTTATTGGAAATATAAGAATTCAAGCCCTGAAGATCAACAAGCAGTAAAAGATAAAATCAATACAGCAAAAGATAATCTTAACAAATGGGGAAATGACCTTAAAAACAAAGCCAATGATGTTGCTTCTCAGGTTCAGAATAAAGTGGACGAAGTAAAAACAAAGGCTGAAGATTCTGTAAGCTAAATAAAAGCAGTTTTTTTAACATTCATATATAGGAAAAGTCATCGTAATATTGATTACGATGACTTTTTATTTTGGAAAAATTTCAATTAATATTTATTTTTTCTGGGCTGTTAAAGCAAAGACCAGCGGTATTTTATTTCCAAACTGCGGAATTCTCCATTTTCCTTTTTCAAATTCATCTACATGTCTGAAGCAAGGATATGGCGACCAGTCGAACTCACGGAAAGTATGCAGGTTTAAATCTTTTTTAATCAGATTACCAATAACTTCTGATAATGAGTGATTCCACATTACATATTCCTGTACGATGGGTGCAGACTGATCTGCATAAGTTCCTTCATAAGTTTCTACGATCGGCTTTTCATTAAAATAGTTGTAAGTCACTTTTGTAAAGTCATCATCAAACATCCAGACAACAGGGTGAAATTCTGCCATAATAAACTGTCCACCAGGTTTTAGAAAATGGTTGATAATTCCGGCCCATTTTTCAAGATCAGGAAGCCAGCCTATTGTGCCATAACTTGTATAAACGATATCAAATTTCTGATCCAGAATATTAGGTAGATCATAGACATCTGAACAGATAAATTCTGTATCCGTTCCGCATTTCTGAGCAAGATCTCTGGCCGTATCAATAGCTTTATCAGAAAGATCAATCCCGGTAACTTTTGCCCCCATTCTTGACAGTGAAATAGAATCCTGTCCGAAATGACATTGCAAATGCAGAATACTTTTTCCTTTTATATCTCCAAGAAGCTCCAATTCTATTGAATTCAAAGAACTTCTTCCATCCAGGAATTCATCTACAAAGTAGAAATCCGACTTCAGATGCGGTTCTACTTTAGCATTCCATGATTTTTTATTTATTTCTAAGTAATTTTCCATTGTTGTTAGTTTAAAATAATGTTAGTTCTGCTTTTCATTAAAGCTTCTCTACATCTTGATTATAGTTTCTCCATCAGTTTTTTCTTTTGTTCAAGAAATTCTTCTTCACTTAAAACTCCGGTTTCTTTTAATCTTCCTAACTGTTCGAGTTGGTCTAGAACACTAGTTTCGGGTGTATTCTGAACAGATACTTCAGGCTGGGACATGAAGTCTCTTACCTTTTCACAAAACAGTTCAGCATGGTACTTTCCTACTCCATCAATCTCTACAACATCATCCGTAACCTGAATATCTATAGAAGCCAGTAAAAATGCTGTTTCATATTGTATTGAGCTTATTTTGCTGTAAGAAAAGTCTTCTACTTTCAACCCGTACATGAATTCTTTATCGACAAAGATCAATCTTCTGTCTGTAGCTACTAAAATGATATGATGATTGTTTATTTTATTTCTGCCTTCAACGAGATAGACAATTTTTTCGTCAGCTGAAAGAATATCCGGCAGCTCATGAATTTCTTTTCTGGCAAATATGGTAGGGCTGATATCCAACCTTTTAAGTTCCTCTCTTATTTCGTCAAGTCTTGATTTTTCACTCATAGTAACAGTTTATGAGCCTAAATTACTATTTCTTGGGAAAAGAATAATTTAATTTGGCTAAAATATTATGTTTCAGATGGAATCACAATAGAACTGTGCAAGCAATACATCTTCCAGCCTAATGTTTCGTACAACAGCTTTCCTTCTTCTGTTGCCACTAAAAGATTATTTGAAAATCCTTTTGATAAAGCGATCTTCTCAAGTTCTTTCAATAAAAAAGAAGCAAGCCCTTTTCTTTGATGGTTTTTTTCGGTAATAATCCTGTCATATACAGCCGCACCATTGATAAGAGAGACACGGCCTATAGAAGCCTGTTCCCCATTCTCTGCTACAATCCTGACAACAAAAGTTGTGTTATACTCAGAAAATTCTAAGTAATACCCTTCTGCAAGACTGATTTCCGGGAAATTCATCGGGTGAGAACAGGTCATCATATATCCTTGTGACTGCAATTTCCATCTTTCAGGAATCTTCCCTATAAATTCTTCAGGAGAAATAGATACTTTGAGATAAATCCAGGGCTCATCAATTGAATCTGCAAGTTGGAAAAAGTCATCATTAAGTTGAGGAAATACAAAACGCTCTTTTTGTGTTTCATCTCCCACCATCACGTGGAATCCGGATTTATACTGAACAGGAAAAGAGACTTCTCTTGATAAACACCATCCTTTAAGCCAATTTTCTACGATTTCTGCCGATACTTTGTTCTTCATGATTCCGTATAAAAGTTTTATTATAATTGCTCCAGCAGCTTCTTTTTTTGCTCTGCAAATTCTGCATCGGTTAAGATTCCGTTTTCTCTCAGTTTCCCTAATTTCTCAAGCTGATTAAAAATTTCTTCTGATGGCTGTGAAACACTTTTCCCTGCAGTATGAATTTGTTTCAGAGGTTGTTCCTTAGGATTATTATACATGGCTTTTATGGTGTCATAGAACGTCTCAGCATCTTCTTTATCCATATAACATTCAAACTCAACTACTCTTTCGTCCAAATGCAGTTTAATTATCGGAGATCTCGGATCTGTTACAAAGCTTACGGACTTTATGGTTTCATTACGGTAATCATTAATCTTTGCTGCACCAAACATTCCTTTTGATACAGAAATCATTCTTTTTGGGGTTGCCACCAATACACCTGCATCCAATGTATTGACAAACTGAGCATCTGTAATGGCGATTATTTGTTCCTCCTCGGAAATCAGATAAGGAAGTTCTTTGATCTCTCCTTTGGTGAACATGGAAAGATTGGCGTTCAGTTTTTCCAGTTCAAATTTTATTTTGCGTTGTCTCCGTTTATAAACTTCTTTTGAAATTTGGCTTGAATCAGGCTCTACCATCACAGGGAGATTTTGAACTACCGCTGCCACTGGCAAAACCGTTTCTTTATTCTCTGTTTTCAACATGTCATTAATATCATCAATACTGAATTTATTAAGATTGTACAGCAATTCTTCATTGATATTGCTCGTTTCATTCAAACATTTATTGCATAAAACGTTGCCATCTGAAAGCTTATTAGCTCCCAAAAGCGTATCCATAGAGGTTAATTCTGTTTTACACAATGCACAATTATTACTCATTTCTTCTTTTTTATAATTTATCAAGTAACTTTTTCTTTTGTTCGGCAAATTCACCCTCTGTCAGCACTCCAATCTCTTTGAGTTTACCCAATTTTTCCAGCTGCTCAAAAATCGCTCCGGAATCTCCTTTATCAGTAGAATAAACATTTTCCTGAACCAGATCCGGAATTGTTTGGGAAAATGCCTGCAGTGGAACTGAATCCCTTCTCAATTCGTTTTCAGAATAGTTCGTACTTCGGTTTTTAACATTGGAAAATGCCCTTCCATCATTTTTATTGTGCAGTTTAAACTGTGCATCACCTCTATAGGTATTGATTTTCAGAATTGAATACAAAAGATTTTCAATATGATCAATGGAAGAAATATCCTGAAGGAGAAATTCATTCTTGACAACTCCACCCAGAAATTTTTTATCAATAAAAGCAACCCTTTTCTGTGTTGAAAATATAATTCCCTCCCTGTTGTTTTGAAGATCAATTCCTTCTGCAATAGCCAGCAATTTTTCATCTCTGTCCAGAATATTTGCCAATTCATTCACTTCTTCATTGGCAAGAACACTCAGTCTTGCATTGAGAGCAACAATCTGATCTTTTATTTCATCCAACCTTGTTGGTGCATCATATTCGTAATGGCTGTTCCCTGTATATTGAGGGTCTCTGGTATTTTGGTTTGCATCAATTTTACTTTTCAGAATCATTCCTGTAATTTCTGCAAAATAAAACTGATCAAGATTATGGATAAGGTCTCTGTTGATAGTAACGGCTTTAGTAAAGCATCCGGCACACAAATAACCACCGTCAGCAAGTTTATTTTTACCTACAGACATATCTGTTGCCGTTAGCGGTGTTCCGCACAATGCGCAAATAGTGTTCATCTGGTTTTTATGTTTAAAAGTTTTTAATGAATTCAGAGCATTATTTTCACTCTGTTTATATACATCGATCCAAATTACAAATTCTGAGTCAATTTTAAAGATCAAAAATATTTAAATCTTAATATCAATCAAAAAAAACAGCCACAAAACTTTTTTGTGGCTGTTTTTTCTTTTTATATATCCCAAAGTCAGATGATAATCTATTGGGCAATTTTTGCAATATTATAATCCTAAGAACTCTTCAAGAGAAACGGTTTTCTTTTCACCAGCTTCAAGATCTTTATAAGTAACAGTATTATTTTTAATTTCTTCTTCACCAAGGAAAACCATATTTTTTATCCCTTTCTTTTCTGCGTAAGTAAACTGCTTATTGATTTTTGCATTTTCAGGATATAATTCTGCCGAAATTCCTTTTTCTCTTAGCTGCATAATCAGCTTTAGGGCTTCTATTGTTTCTTCTCCTCCAGAATTAGCAAACAAATATTCGATCTTGGATGATGCTTCTTCAGGGAAAAGGTTCAATTCTTCCATTACCAGATAAATCCTGTCTAATCCGAATGAAATTCCTATCCCCGGAATATTTTTAACTCCAAATACTTCTGTAAGGTTATCATATCTACCTCCACCACCGATGGATCCCATAGCAACCTCATCTGCTTTCACTTCAAAGATAGCACCGGTATAATAATCCAGTCCTCTTGCCAGGGTAATATTGAATACAAGATTTTGCATATCAACACCAAGGCTCAGAGACTGTGTAAGAACATATTCAAGTTCTTCTACTCCTTTCAGACCAATTTCATTTCCTGCAAATTTTTCTTTCAGTTGAAGAAGGTTTTCCAGCGCATCGTCAGACTGGCTGAACAGGAAATCCAGCTTGTCAATAGATTCCTGAGAAATTTCTCTTTCCAGTAATTCTTTTACAACGCCTTCTTTACCAATTTTATCCAGCTTATCTAATGCTACAGTGAATTCAATCAGTTTATCAGTAATTCCCGCATATTCTGCCAATCCGGAAAGGATCTTTCTGTTGTTCATATGAATCGTAACAGGAACTTTCAGGTCTGCAAATGATTTTAAATATAGCTGAACCAGCTCTACTTCCTGCAATAAGCTTTCACTTCCTACCACATCCGCATCACACTGATAAAACTCACGGTATCTTCCTTTCTGAGGCCTGTCAGCTCTCCAAACCGGTTGGATCTGAGAACGTTTGAATGGAAATGTCAGTTTCCCGTGATTCATTGCCACAAATCTTGCAAAAGGTACAGTAAGGTCATAACGAAGAGCTTTTTCTGAAATCTGAGAAATAAGTTTCTGATGGTTTTTATTATCCCAGTCTTCCTGATTCACTTCAGAAGTATAATCTCCTGAATTTAAAATCTTAAAAATCAAACGGTCTCCTTCTTCTCCGTATTTCCCTGTCAAGGTAGAAAGATTTTCAAAACTTGGAGTTTCCAATGGCTGAAACCCGAATAATTCAAAATTATTCTGTAAAATATTGATGATATATTTTCTTCTGGAAACTTCCTGTGCCGTAAAATCTCTCGTCCCTTTTGCTAAACTTGGCTTCATTTTTTGTATGTCATTTTGATAAATGCAAAAGTACGGAATTGCATGGACTTTACACAGCATAAAAAGCTGAAGAAACAATCTTCCCCAGCTTTTTGCTGTTGTATTATCAATTATTCTGAAAAATCAGACGCTTTCAAGAATCTCAAGGATCTCTTCACCATAATTTTCAATTTTATGCTTTCCAAATCCTTTGATCTCCAGCAATTCTTCTTTCCTGGCAGGTTTATACTTGGCTACAGATATCAGCTCTTTATTGCTGGCGATGAAATATGTGGGAAGATTCTGTTCCCGGGCTTTTTCAGACCGCCAAAGCTTCAGTGCATCCAGTATCTTTTCTTCATCTGTATTCAGGAAATCATTCTCTGCAGAATATTTCACTGCTTTTGGTTCTTTAACTGTATTTTTTGTCAGTTTTAAATCTTCAAAATACAATATTACAGACCAATACCGCTCATCACTTACAAAAGCTGTTTCTACTTTCATAATCTCATTGGCTTCCAGGAAATCATCCAGCATTTTCTGATCTATATAGAGAAATTCTTCTGGAAGTCTTATTTTAAAAACTTTTACTTTCATCATTTGTGTTTTTAGAATTATTTTCCTCCTAATAATAGAATCTCGTCTACACGAATTTCTGTGACATAACGCTTCATCCCGTCTTTATCATCATAGGATCTGTAGGTAAGCTTTCCTTCTATGGCAATTTCTTTTCCCTTGGAAACATATTTTTCAAAAATTTCGGCCGTTTTCCCAAAAGCAATAAGATTGTGCCATTGCGTTTCTTCTACTTTTTCTCCTTTCGCATTCGTATAATGATCACTTGTTGCCAAGGATACGCTTGCTTTTATATTTCCGTTGTCGAAGTTTACCATTTCAACTTCTTTTCCTGTGTAACCAATTAATGTTACTTTGTTTCTTAGTGACATAACTTTTAGATTTTAAAGATTAATAATTCAGATAAGAGACGTTCACTGTTTTTCTCAAATCTCTGTTGCAAAGATTGCGATCTTATCAACCCTCAATCGGTTATAAACTATTTAAATCCGTTTGTAGTCGTTTGCAAATGGATAATGAAATAAATAGAATTCTGTAAAAAGCAGTATTTATCATGAGCAAAAGACAGTAAACATTACTTTTAAAGAAAAAAATATATGATAGAAAACTATATCCCAAAATATTTTTCTCTCTTTAAAAAACATTGAAAAATGCATGAGCAACGTTACAAATATCAACAATGAATTAAGCATAGAGATCATTAAAACAATACAGGAATATATTGGACTTCTAAAAGAGGAAATCGAAAGACTGAAAAAATAGAAAGCATAAAATAAACATATTGAAGTCAGAATAGAAAAATTCTATTCTGACTTTCTTTTTCTCATTCAAATCCTATCCATTTACAAACGGATATTTCCGTATCTTTGTTAAAATTCATCTATGAAAAGGAATATCAATATTTTTGAGTTTCCTCTCAATTTGGGACTTACAAAAAAGGAACATGAGACAGAACCCGGGGTTCGAAAACTTCCGGACTGGCTCAGGAAATTTGATTTTCATAGCAGAATTGCTCCTCAAAACGTTTTCAGGCTTGATGCTCCGGAATATTCCATGGACTTTGATGAGGAGTCAAATGTCAGAAATGCAGATCCCATTATTGAATATGCCAAAAAACAGTCTGATTATATTCTTAAGAATTACGAAGAGAATACATTCAATATTATCCTGGGCGGTGACTGCAGCATCCTGATTGGAAATGCTGTCGCTTTGAAAAAACTGGGAAACTTCGGGCTCTTTTATCTTGACAGCCATACCGATTTTATCCCTCCTGAACTTTCAGAAACCGGAGGTGCAGCAGGTATGGATCTCGCCATCATTACCGGAACCGGACATGAGAAACTGACCAATATTGATGGTTTAAAACCTTATTTATCTGAGGAAAATATTTTCTGCTGCGGAAATGCAGAAACAGATGATGATGAATATGTTAATCAAATCGTCAATTCCAATATTCATTACTATGATCTTTACCGTCTCAGAGAGAATGGTTTCAGGAAAACTGCTGAAGACTTTCTGAAAATGGTGAATGATAAAGATTTGGATGGCTTTTTCATTCATTTTGATGTGGATATTCTGAAAGATGAAATAATGCCGGCCGTAGACAGCAGAATGGAAGACGGAATTAGCTATGATGATCTCAGAGAAATGCTGAAGCCTTTATTTGAAAGTCCATTGTGTTTTGGGATAGAGATTACTATTTTAGATCCTGATTATGATGAAAACGGAACGTATACCCGCCCATTTGTAGAAAATTTAATTCAAATTATAAAAAATAAAGAAGACTAAATGAAGAAGACTATAAAAAGAACATTCAGAGTTTCCAAGTATGTAATCTATAAAGAAACGCTTGTTGATTACAAAGAACATTTCTGGTCATTTTTGGGTGCATTTTTCGGAATTGGAATCATTGCATTTATCCAGTCTCATTCGTTAACGGAAACTGAGAATATATTCCTGATCGGTTCTTTTGGGGCTTCAAGTGTTCTGATTTATGGAGCCATACAGAGCCCGCTGGCACAACCCAGAAATCTTGTAGGGGGACATGTACTGTCTGCATTGGTAGGGGTTACCGTCTATCAGTTTGTTCCGGATATTATCTGGCTTTCTGCTCCTTTGGCGGTAGCTTTTTCTATAGTATTGATGCAGTACACCAAAACCCTGCATCCGCCAGGTGGTGCTACTGCGCTCATTGCCGTAAGCTCTACCGGTAAAATTCCGGAATTGGGATATTGGTATGTAATTTCCCCTGTTCTTTCGGGATGTATCATTCTGCTGCTTGTAGCTTTGTTTTTTAATAATATTACTCCTAACAGAAGTTATCCTACCCACAGCAGGTTCATGAGGCTGTTAAGAAAAAGACATGCACATCCCCACAAAATAAAAAAATAAAAAGATGAATTGTCTGGAATGTGGCGAAAAAATCATCGGAAGGTCTGATAAAAAGTTTTGCAACGACGCCTGCCGAAACGCCTATAACAATAAGCAAAATAAGGATTCTAACAACCTGATGCGGAATGTGAACAACAAACTCCGCAAAAACTACCGAATCCTGATGGAAATTAATACTGATGGTAAAACAAAAGTAGCCAGGTCCAGACTGGATGGCTTAGGTTTTGATTTTGATTATTTCACCAATCTGAAGGTTTATAAAAACGGTTCTGAATACAAGTTTATTTATGATTACGGCTATAAACTTCTGGAAGATGATTTTGTACTGATTGTAAAGAATCAGGCATAACCCACACACCTTAAATAAAATAGTATGAAAGAAGTTGTTCTGATCACCGGAGCCAGTGGTATGATCGCCAAAGAACTGGCCAAAAAGATAGGCAAAGAATATGAAATCAGATTTCTGACCCGAAAAAAAGAACATGATCATGAATATGAATGGGATATCAGAAAAGGAAATATAGATGAGACAGCTTTGGAAAATGTTTCTCACATTATTCATCTTGCTGGTGCCAACATTTCAGAAAAGCGCTGGACACCTGAAAGAAAAAGAGAATTGATCTCGAGCCGTGTTGATTCAGCGGAATTACTTCGAACTGCTTTAAGAAAAAATAAACTCAAGCTTAAGTCTTTTATTTCAGCTTCAGGAATTAATTTTTATGGTACTGAAACTTCGGAAAAGATTTACACTGAAAGTGATCCTCCCGGCAATGATTTTTTAAGTGAAGTTGTGGTTTTATGGGAAAGGGCTGCAGATGATTTCAAAGAACAGGATCTGGCAGAAAGAGTGGTTAAAATACGAACGGCTGTTGTACTTTCCGAAAAAGACGGGGCCTTAAAGAAAATGATACCTCCTATTCAATATTATATAGGATCGCCTTTAGGAAGTGGCCAGCAATATATGCCATGGATTCATGTTGAAGATATTTGTTCTATTTATGAGCTAGCTTTAAAAAGCTCAGCAATGAATGGAGCTTATAATGCTGTTTCTCCCCAACATGCCACTAATAAAGATATTACAAAAAAGATTGCCAAAATACTTAAAAAACCTTTATTCATGCCCAATGTTCCAGGATTTGTATTAAAACTAATCTTCGGAGAACTAGCTACGGCTATACTGGAAGGTTCCAGAGCTTCTTCACAGAAAATCCAGAATGCCGAATTTCATTTTAAGTTTCCGGACCTGAATGAGGCTTTAGAAAATCTATTAAAGAAGCAATAACAGAATGGGGGAAGAAATTTTAATTCTAAAAAACATTTCCAGGCATATTTCGCTCACCAATCAGG
The DNA here is from genome assembly GCF_052044565.1 of Chryseobacterium sp. 22543. Lineage (NCBI taxonomy): Bacteria > Pseudomonadati > Bacteroidota > Flavobacteriia > Flavobacteriales > Weeksellaceae > Chryseobacterium > Chryseobacterium sp. 22543. The sequence goes on along the minus strand of NZ_JBQENH010000003.1, from coordinate 181,815 downwards.
AGCAGTCTTATTTTCTGTCTCTGTTAAAAGAAAAAAAGGTAACCAAGAAAGAATTGATTTTGCAACAGCAGCAAGTCTGTAAAGAGATCAATTTTGTTCAGACAGGAATTTTGAGAGCTTTTCATATAGATACTACAGGAAAAGAATCTACAATCATGTTTGCTGTTCCAGACTGGTGGATCACGGATATGTATTGTTTTATCAATAAGAAACCTGCGATGCTGAATATTGAAGCATTAGAAGAAAGCTGTATTTTGCAGCTTCAAAAAGATCATCTGGATGAACTTTATCACCAGATACCGAAATTTGAACGCTTTTTCCGGATCATGATGCAAAACGCCTACATCAGAGAACAGCTCCGGACGATTGAAAATCTTTCTTTACCGGCAGAAGAACGCTATTATAATTTTCTTCAGAAATATCCTGAAGCGGTAAAGCGTATCAAACAAAAGCAAATTGCTTCTTATTTAGGGATCACTCCCGAATTTTTAAGCCTTATAAAATCCAAACAAAAAAACAGTTTCTCTTAAGCTATATTATTTTTTTTATTCTGAAAGTTCTGTTACTTTACCCAAAAAAATTATGTTTATACTTATTGCAGGTCCTTACCGCAGCGGAACGAACGATGATCCGCAGCTTATCCAGCAGAATCTTCACAATCTTGAAGCTGTTGCTCTTCCTATTTTCAGAAAGGGGCACATTCCTATTATCGGAGAATGGGTTGCGCTGCCATTGATCCATCTTGCCGGTTCTACCCAAATAGGTGATGAAGCCTGGCAGGAAATACAGTATCCGGTAGCTCATGCCCTTCTTGAAAAATGTGATGCAGTGCTTCGTATAGAAGGAGCTTCAAAAGGAGCTGATGAGGATGTAAGAATAGCCAAAGAAAGAGGTCTGACCATTTATTATAACATAGAAGATATTCCTTATGCAAAACCCTGATATAACCATCCTTCATACCGAAGTCCTTTCAGACAACTGGTATACTTTAAACAAAGTCACCTATTCTGTTTTAAAAAAGGACAGAACTACAGAAACTCAGAGCAGAGAGGCTTACGACCGTGGAAACGGAGCGGTTATTCTTCTTTACAACAAACTTTCAGACACGGTTATTCTAACCAGACAATTTCGGCTGCCGACTTATATCAATGGCAATGAAACAGGAATGCTTATTGAAGCCTGTGCAGGGCTTTTGGATAATGACAACCCGGAAGATTGTATAAAACGGGAAACAGAAGAAGAAACGGGGTATAAAATTTCCAAAGTTGAAAAGGTATTTGAAGCTTATATGTCTCCCGGATCTGTTACGGAAATCCTTCATTTTTTTATTGCAGAATATTCAAATGAAATGAAAATAACGGACGGTGGCGGACTGGAAGAGGAAGGTGAAAATATAGAGGTTCTGGAATTACCTTTTGAGGAAAGTCTTACTATGATTGATACCGGGGAAGTTAAAGATGCCAAAACGATTATGCTTTTGCAGCACCTACGGATGAAAGGGATCATGTAGAATGAGAACATCATTGATAGTTGATTGATGATAAATGATGAGTAAAATGTATATTTAACAGATCAGAGAAGTTTTGGAAGATTAAATTCCAATCTACGAGATTTTCTACAATAATCCATGAATAATGAAGATGTTGGGAATAAAAATCATTAAAGTAATAGCTGTATTTTCAGTTTTGATCTTCAGTATTCTAATGCTGAAAACGATTTCCCAATATACATCATTTGATAAAAATATCGGATTTCTGGCCTTTAAGCAGCAGGTAGTTGGCAATCCGTACTGGATGACTTTTTTCTACATTCATATTTTTTCTATAACGCTTTGTCTTCTGGCTGGCCTTACGCAATTTTCTAATCGGTTTTTAGCGGAAAACAGAGACCTTCATAAGATCATTGGGAAAATATATATTTACAATATTTTGATCATCAATGTTCCGGCATGCTTTGTACTGGGATTGTTTTCAAATGGAGGTCTTATCGGAATTACAGGATTTCTGATTCAGGATGTTCTTTGGGCCTATTTCACTGTTGCTGCTGTACTTTCTATTAAAAAAGGAAATATTATCAGGCATAGCAATTATATGATGTTAAGCTATGCAGTAACCACAACAGCAATTACTTTCAGAATCATTAAAAATTTTTTGTATAATGAAACCCAGCATGATTACCAGCTTTTTTACGGACTGAATGTATGGGCTGCCCTTTTGATCAACCTTTGTATTGCTTATGTAATGATCAGAAAAAATACAGGATTACCTGGAAAAATCAACGGTAGAAAAAAAAATACAAAGACTGAGAAATGATACCAGAAAAAATGATCCGATAAATATTAATGTATTAAAAATCAATTCATACTTACTATTCTTAGTCCATTTACTGAAAAAACGCATTATCAGATAAGCGATTCCTCCAAAAAGAGCGATAATAAAAAGAAGAAAAAAATAATATATCATGGTTTTGTGTTAATTCATGTAAATCTATTATTTTAAATCTAAAAAAACAATCAATAACGGAAGAACAGATCTATAAATATCTTTATTTTTGATCAGAATTGATGCTTAAAAAATAATTTATGGAAATTAAAAACCTTGACCATCTTGTTTTAACTGTGGCAGACATTGATAAAACGATTGCATTCTATACATATGTCATGGGATTTGAGGCAGTCGTTTTTGGAGAAAACAGAAAGGCACTCATCTTTGGAAATCAAAAGATAAATCTGCATCAGAAAGGACATGAATTTGAACCTAAAGCACAGACTCCAACCTGTGGTTCTGCTGATCTTTGCTTTATTGCACAGACAGATATTCATGGGGTGATGGAAGAACTAAAGCTGAAAAATATAAAAATCATTGAAGGCATTGTAGACAGAACCGGAGCTACTGGTAAAATAAAATCGGTTTATTTCCGTGATCCGGATCAAAATCTTATTGAAGTGAGCAATTATCATTAACAAATATTCCTCTACATCAGCCTTTTACTATTCATTTTTAAAGATTTGATGGACTACAATTTTTAAAATAAAAAAATAGCAGTACAAAATCCATATAAAATTCGCAAAATCAATTGAGAAAATCTATTTATTCCTTTATATTTTGGATTTAAAGCCTTAATTTTGCAGTGAAATTCAGAAAATTCGGATTCTTTCAACAGGTTATGTACATGAAAAAAATGATGATCGGGCTTGCTTTGGCCTTATCCATTACTATTTGGGGGCAAAAAACTCCTGCAAAAGCAAACAATCTGACACCCTACAGTTATCAGACTTTTAATTGTGATAATAAAGGGTATTTTGATTCGGCTAAATATAAAAAAGAAGAAATAGACGGAGTCAATAAGCTTTTGTACCAATTCAATGGAGTTGTATTTGATACCCGACCTGTTTTTAAACTTTCCCAGCTTGAAGAAATCCGCCAAAACAGAGAAGCTTACTTACAGGACCTTGAAAAGCAGTATGAGGAAAAGAAAAAGGAATTATACAGCATTAAAGTTATTGATCTTCCAAGATGGAAAAAATTGATGGAAGAGACCATTGATTCTTTTGAAAATGAATATCAGTTGAATAAAGAAGAAATCCTTGCTTATTCTGATCCTTCCACCCTTAGAAACAGTAAATATTACAATACCTGCAGAGAACAGATTGATGCAATATCCTCTCCGGATAGAGAAAAGATGTTTGTCGCATGGAAAAACTACACAGAGCTTAAGAGTAAGAATAATGCTGATCCGAAAGGGGTAATGGCGAGATTTGATGCCAAAATGAATGATCCGCAGAAAGAAGATTATGCGTTGATAGACCTTATTGGTCTTGGATTTCACAACTGTGCCAACAGCAGTTTCAGACAGAAACGTGAAGATGAGGTAACCTCTTACAAGGATTTTGATAAGATCTTTACAAAGCTGAAAAGAACTTGTGATGAACCATAATATTGATTCAAAAATTGAAAGATTTAATTATTAAAAAATATAATGGCAGTACTCAGATTGGGTACTGTTTTTTATTTGCTGATCTTTTTATTGAGAACGGTTAAGAAACGGTTAAAAGAGGGTTAACAGCTTGTTATTTCTTTGTGGAAGCGACGATTACAATTATTTTCGTCTGCGTAAAAAACTAATTCCATGAAACTCATTGTTATTTTTCTGACCTTGTTATTTTCTATAGCAATATCAGCTCAAAAACCACCCACTATCCTTCCTTTTTCCCTGGAAAACAATTCCGTTTATATCTATTGTAAAGTCAATAAGACTGACAGTATAAAGTTCCTGTTTGATACAGGTGCCGATGGTTCTGTCATCAATATCACTGCAAAGAAAAAAGTATCACTTACTATTGATGGACAGTCTGAAAACAAAGGCTCAAACGGAGTAAATACCGTCGATTACAGCAGTCACAATACGGTGCAGTTTGGAAGCATTCAGAAAAATGATATACAGTTTACTCTTATTCCCTATGGTTCTGCCAATTTTGACGGGGTTTTCGGAACAGACCTGATGAAAGGAAAAATCATTGAAATTGATTATTATAAAAATGAAATCCGGTTTTATGAAGAAAATGATCTGTCCATTGATTTGACGGGATATGAAAAGGTGAAACTGCATATGGTCGACAACTACCCTGCTGTAGAAAGCAGTATTGTCATAAATGATAAAGAATATTCAGGACTTTTTGGACTCGACAGCGGAGCTGATGATGCACTTACTATTGCCTCTCCTTTTGCGAAAAACAATGCTTTGTCCAAAACTATGAAAACCATAGGAAAAGCTACAGCAAGAGGTTCTGATGGTTCTGTGTATGAAATGCCTGTTGTTCTCTGTCCGGCTGTGAAATTCGCTCACAAATATCTTTATAACCTCCCGATTACCCTTTCCGGCTCCACAGAAGGAATTGATGCTACGGAAAAAATAGCAGGATTTTTTGGTAATCAGTTTTTAAAAAGATTCAACACCATCATTGATTTTAAGAACGGATTTATTTATTTTAAACTTAATAAAAATCTGTATTCAGGGTTTAATTAACTGTAAGGGTTGACTATACAAATTCTACAGGTCTGTACACAGGGTAATTTTCACTTTATAGCCCACCAAATAAATTAATAATGAATAAGTTATGGTTTTTTAAATTTAATTGCTTAATTTTGCACCCCGAAAATAAGGGTTAGAATATGAAAAAAATTGGTGAGCACAGAACACTTCTTGGGGTAGATAAAAATGTTACTTTAAAAGAATTAAAGACTATTTACAGAAATGTGATGAAAGATACACATCCTGATAAATTCATTAATGATGAAGCCGGAAAAACAGAAGCTGAAGAAAAAAGCAAGTCTGTGATTGAAGCGTATCACTTTTTGGTAAGTATTAATTCTGAAACGCAGGATAAATATAAAGAAGAATACACAGAAACGACTACAAAATCTAACATTCAGGATTTCTATCTTGAGAAATCGATTTTGACTGTTCAACATTTGAATGGAAACATGTATGAGTATATGGGAGTTCCAAGAAATACCTACATCAAAATGGTCAACGCTGATTCACCAAGCCGTTTTGCAAGAAGACATATCTATGGAAACTTTATCTACAGAAAGTCTGGTGAGGCTATGGCAGATTAATTTTTTCACATTACAATATTTGAAGACTTTCGGTTTATTCTGGGAGTCTTTTTTTGTTTTTAATATTATGTTTCGGCTAAAGCCCGCTCCTTATTAATATCTATTGTACAATTGATGTCATTCTGAGCAAGATGAAATACAGTAAAGAATCTCGTGTTTGATTAAAAATGAGATTCTTCCTTCGTCAGAATGACAAAAGTCAATAATTTGACTTTAAAACAGCGGTTTTCCTTAACAAACATCATCCAGCGGTTTTATCGAAGCCTGCAAAGACATTAAGAATCTATATCAACGGCAAAAAAAAGCCGTATCAAAAATGACACGGCTTTCGGTTAATTAAAGATTGTTATATTTAGTCTACATGTTTTGTAGTAAATCCATCTTCACTTAGCTCTCTATGCTCATATTCAGCTTTCATTTCAGCTTCATAATCCACTTTTTCATGTTTGCCCATTCTTCTTAAGATAGAGTCAAATATTGAATAAACTACCGGTACAATAATTAGAGTCAGGAATAATGACGATGTCAAACCACCGATAATTACCCAGGCTAATCCATTGTTCATTTCTGCTCCGGCACCTTTTGCAATTGCAATTGGGATCATACCGAAGATCATCGCGATAGTAGTCATCAAGATCGGACGAAGACGTGCGTGGTTTGCCTGGATCAAAGCATCATGCGTACTTGCACCAGCCTCTTTCCTCATATTTGCAAAGTCGACAATCATAATTGCGTTCTTCGCTACCAAACCAATCAACATGATCATCCCCAGCATCGTAAATATGTTTAATGAATTTCCTGTGATGGCAAGAATAACCATTACCCCGATCAATGCCAGAGGAATAGAAAATAATACCACGAAAGGATATACAAATGAGTCATATAATGAAACCATTACCAGATAAACCAATACAATAGCAGCCATTAATGCAATCCCTAAAGTACCGAAACCTTCAGTCTGGTTTTCCATATCACCACTCCAGATGTAGCTTACTCCTGCCGGTTTAGTCTTTTCGTTATCCATAAATTTAGCAGCCCATTCATTGGCAACATCCCCTACAGGACGGCCTACCACTTTAGACTTTACCTTTACAGAAGGTGCTTTATCTCTACGTTCCAATAAACTTGGTCCTGAACCCATTTTTACTTCTGCAAACTGGCTCAGTCTTACCTGTTCTCCTTTAGGATTGGTAAACATAAGATTTCTTACATCTTCAATAGATTTTCTGTTCGCGTCACCAAAACGGATATTAATATCATATTCATATTCTCCGGCTCTGAATTTTCCGTCTGTATTTCCGTTAAATGCAGTTTGCATTGTTTGTCCTACACTAGAAAGATTTAAGCCTAAAGAAGCCATTTTATCTCTGTCGATATTCACCTGTACTTCAGGGCTTCCAGAGTCAGTTGATAATTCTGCATCTACAGAACCAGGAACTTTTTTAAGCAACTCAAGAATTCTGTTTGCCTCTTTATTTGCTGTTTCGTTATCCTGAGCTGTCACTACCATTTCAATTGGTGCATTGTCTGCTCCCATTAATCCAATTGGTGCTGTTTTAAATTCAACTCCTGTGAATTTTTCTTCTAAAGCTCTCTTGATTCTTGCGGATTTGATATCTGTGCTCTCATTACGTTCAGATTTATCTACCAAAATCACCTGAATCTCTGACTGGTACAATGTTGCCTGTGCTCCACCAAAACCTGATGACTGCTGACCAACTGTTGTGATCATATCTACAACATCTTTGTCTTCTCTCAGATATTTTTCAACAGCAAGAGTAATCTGGTTGGTTTTTTCTACAGAAGCATCTTTTGGCAATTCCATCTGAACAAGGAACTGTCCTCTATCCATTTTAGGGAAGAATTCACCTCCGATAAATCCAAATGCAACCAACATAAATGAAGAGATCAAAATAATAAATGTTACAATAACCGTCATTACTCTTCTTAATGTCGTTTTCAAACACCATTCCAGAATTCCTGTGATCCAGTGTGTGAATTTTTCCAATTGCTTTTCGAACCAAAGAATAAACTTCTCAAAAGGATTTTTACCTGAAAGGTGTACCAATTTACCATATCTTGAAGATAACCAAGGAATAATGGTAAATGATGCCAGTAACGAAAACATTGTCGCAATAACTACGGTAACGCAGAACTGTGCCAGGATATCAGCAACCAATCCTGAGCTCATTGCAATCGGTAAGAATACCACTACAATTACCAATGTAATCGCCGTTACGGTAAATCCAATTTCCGAAGCACCATCGTATGCCGCACGAATTCTGCTTTTCCCCATCTCCATGTGACGATAAACGTTCTCCAAAACTACAATTGCATCATCCACAAGAATACCAACAACTAATGAAAGTCCAAGTAAACTCATCAGGTTTAAGGTATATCCCATAAGATACATTCCAATCACCGTTGCAATCAATGACATCGGAATAGAAACCATAACGATAAACGCGTTTCTGATGTTATGAAGGAACAGTAACATTACCACTGCTACCAGGATAATTGCTAAGAATAAATCGAAAATTACATGGTCTGCAGCTTCAAGCGTAAAGTCTGTTGTATCATCTACAATATTTATTTTAATCGCCTGGGCTTTATAATTGTTCTGAACATCAGCGATTGTTTTCTTCACTAGTTCCGAAACTGAAACCGCATTGGCATCAGATTGTTTTTTAACCTGAAGTAAAATCGTTGAATTCTGGTTATATCTTGCAACTTTCTCCACATCTTTCTGTGTATCAAAAACGGTTGCAATATCAGATAAACGAACCTGAGCTCCATCTTTATTGGAAACTACAAGATTATTCATTTCAGCAACATTTTTATACTTTCCGGAAAGTCTGATCGTAGATCTTGAAGTTCTTGTTTTCAAAGCTCCCGTTGGGAAATCCAGATTTGAAGAAAGAATTGCCTGCTGTACATCTGCGATGGCAAGACCATATCCCTGCATTTTCTTTTCATCTAAACTTACCTGAATTTCTCTTTCCTGCCCACCTACAAGGTCTACCTGAGCAACACCGTTTACACGGGAAAAAATAGGCTCTATTTTTTTATCTAAAAGATCATAAAGATCTTTATTATTCAGGTTATTACTGGAAATACTCAAAGTCATGATCGGAAGATCATCCAATGAGAACTTTTGCAAAGAAGGAGGATCTGCATCGTCGGGAAGATCTGCCAAAATAGCATTTACTTTTCTCTGTGCATCATTCAAAGCATAGTTTACATCGGCACCGGTATTCAGCTGCACCATAATAACCGATAAACTTTCGTAAGATGAAGATTCTACTTTTTTCACGTTTTCCAAAGAACCAACAGCATCTTCAATTTTTCGGGTTACCGAAGTTTCCACCTCAGCAGGCGAAGCTCCCGGATATACCGTAGAAATGGTTACCATATTGGTTTCAAACTTTGGAATCAACTCATACCCCATCATGGAGTAACTTAATAAACCACCCAGCGTAAGTATCGTAAATAATACGATAACCAGCGATGGTCTTTTAATGGATATTTCTGCTAACTTCATCTTCTGCTTACTTTACGATATTGATTTTCGAACCGTTATCAAGATTAATCTGTCCGCTGGTAATTACCTGCTCGCCTCCATTCAGTCCGCTTAAGATCTGAACTTTGTCGCCGTATACTTTACCGGTCTGAACTTTAATTAATTTAGCAGTACCATTATTTACAATAAATAGCTGTCCTGAACTTACTCCGTTTACAAAAGCTTCTGCAGGAACAGTCAACATATTTTGAGTTTCAGCACCGTGATTTGTTTTAAATGTAGCAGTTGCATACATCCCCGCTTTTAGGTTTCCTTTATTCTGAACCTCAATTTCAACCGGGAAATTTAAAGTAGCATCACTTTTAGGAGCAATGAATGTAATTCTACCGCTGAAAGAATCTTCCGGTAAAACATTCACATTAATTGGAACTTCCTGACCGAGTGCAATTCTGCCAACCTGGCTTTCGTCTACCAATACAGAAAGTTTAAGGCTGTTGATATTAACAATTTCAAACATGGAAGTCCCTATAGAAACTACTGTTCCCGGCTCAACCATTTTCTTGTTGATAGTACCACTGATACCTGCACGGATGCTGGTGTCATTCACTCTTACTCCCTGAGCTTTCACAGCTGCCTGTGCATTTTTCAGTTGAAGTCTTGAGTTATCAACCTGTTGTTTTGTAACCCCTCCTGTTTTAAAAGCATTTTCGTAACGCTGATTATCGATAATAGCATTTTGCAAATTATTCTGAGCCTGTGTAACATCCACTTCGATAGCATCTCTCTTGATAGTTGCCAACACCTGACCTGCACTTACTCTTGATCCTTCTTTTACCAAAACGCTTACAATACGTCCGGCAATTTCAGAAGACTGGTTCATTTCCTGCTTAGGAATGAAAGTTCCGTTGGCAGAGTAATCTGTATCAATATTTTCTCTTGTAACGGTTACAATATTAACGTTGATTTTATCTACCTGCTTGGCAACTTCTTTTACTTCCTGCGTCTGCTTTTCTTTGTTCCCGGCAATCTTATAAGCGGCTAAACCTATCAGTACTGCTGCTACGATGATATATATTAAAGTTTTTTTCATTTTAGTTTATTATAAGTTTTGTAGTGTGTTTAGTTCACCCTTAGCTTTTATCAGCTTGATCTCGGCCTGTTTGTAATCCAGCAATGCATTAGAATAGTTCTGTTTTGCCTGTGTTAAAGCATTTTCAGAATCCAGCACCTCTGTAAGGGTTGCTAACCCATATTGATAATTTGACTGGGTATTTTTCTGAACTCTTTCTGCCAATCCTACATTATCTTTCATGCTTTCGATATTAATCAATGCATTTTCCATATTGGTGATTGCATTTTTATAATCTAAACTTAAGCTCAACTGAGTGTTTTCAATATCAACATCAAGATCCTGAATATCTATTTCTGCCTGATTGATCTTCGCTTTTGTAGCTCCTCCTGTGAAAATAGGAATATTTACATTCAATCCAATTGCCGAATAATCACTCCAAAGAACGCCTTTACTAAGACCGTTTGTCAACGGGAATTTTGCTCCGTTTGCTCCCCATCCGTAGTTCGCAGTAAGATTTACTGATGGATAAAGATAAGCTTCGGTTGCTTTTTTATTGAAAACCAAAAGTTCCCTGTTTTTATTTAAAACTTTGATCTCTGTACGATCATTAAGATTTACGTTGCTTGCAATCAGCTCAGGCTTTGGTTCGATCTCTTTTTCTTCAAGCTCAATGTCTGTAGAAATCGGGATTCCCATATAAAACTTCAGAGCATTTTTTGAAAGTTCAACAGAGTTGATTAAAGTCTGCTTATTGGAACCAATATTCGTAAGCTGAACATTTGTCCTGTCTAAATCGATTGATTTTGCCAAACCATTATCAACCAAGCTTTTAATAACATTTCTTACTTTTTCAGTGTTGGCATAGCTGGCGGTTACCGTTTTAAGATTTTCCTCCTGTACAAACACCTGATAATAAGCTGTTGCTACATTTTCAATAATCTGTTCATTGGTCAATTGAGCATTCAGTACATAAAACTCTCTTGTTGATTTTGCAGCTTTAAGTCCTGTAAATACTCTTTGATCAAAAATTGCCTGCTGAAGTTGTACAGAAGCTGTAGAACCCCAAGGCTGCCCAAACTGCGCTCTGATTTTCTCTCCTCCAAATTCCAGCAAAGACTCCTGAATAATCGGGTTATAAGTTAAACCCGCCGTTGCACTGACCTGTGGAAGAGCACCGGCTCTGGCCTCATCAATCTTGTATTCGGCTTTTTTTATCTGTAAAGCAGCTTTTTTGGCTTCTGCCTTATTCTGAAGTGCCTGTTTTATAGCTTCCTGCAGGGAAACCTGCTGCTGGGCAGACATCAATGTAGAGCCGAAAATCATAAATGCTGAAGCTATCCCAATTTTTAGCTTTGTAGCAGTTATACGTTTTCTATTCATAATTTTATACTTCGTTTATTTTTTATTTAATTTTCAGTCATTATTTATTTCTAAATGACGAATCATTTTCAGAAATACTTTAGTTTTTTTTAGTTTTTGAACAACATATTGATAATAATCTCTTTTCGTTCAGAAATAATCTTATCATATTCTTCATCATTAATTAATAAATTTTCCATAAATAATGGTCTTATGGCACTTGGGAATACTAATAGAGCTACCATATTAAGAATAAACTGAACAGGTGCCATTTTTTCTATATTTCCCAATTCCATTTCTTTTTCGATATCCTTATACATATCATTCAGGATATCTTCTTCAATTTCTCTTTGATGGCAGGTCCCTTTATTGATCTGTGATACGATATACGTTTCCAGATACGGATACTGAAGACTTGTAGAAAGGCTGCTTTCTATGAATTGGCTGATCTTTTCTTTAAAAGGCAGATCAGAATTCTGAATGATCTTCGATTTTTCCTGTTCTACTCGTTGCGCTTCATCAAAGATGATCTGAATCAGCTTATCTCTTGAACGGAAATAGTAATTAATAAGGGTCCTGTTCACTCCTGCTTCATCTGCAATCTCCTGCGTAGTAGCATCAAATTTTCCTTTCACAAAGAACAAATTCTTCGCTGTCTCCTTGATCAATTCCTGTGTTTGGTCTTTTTTTGCTTGATTTGACATTTTTGTTAAACAAATTTGTGCAAATTTATACTAAATTTTATTTTTGACAAAATTGTTAAACAAAAAAATTAAACATAATTGTTATGACATCCATCATGTTTCTGACCTGAAGTTTGCTATTACTTAATATATAATGAGAAAGCTATTTTTATATCTTTGCCGCAAAAATTAATAACCTGATGAAGAAAATTCTTTCGCTGTTCATGGTTTTGAACGCGGTACTTCTATTTTCACAGAAAAATATTTCTGAAGAAAACTCCTATTATTTTTATGAAAACAAAGGTCAGATTATTGATCAAGACGGAAAAGAAAATAAAAATGTAAAATATCTTTTCCATTCTAATGGTCTGAATGTACAGCTGCGTTCTAATGGATTTTCTTATGATGTATATCAGGTAGAAAAAATAAGTACACCAGATAATCCTAAAACCCCAAAATCTTATAATCAAAAAGAGGAAAAGGTTAAATACAAATATCATAGAATAGATATAGACTTGGTTAACTCTAATATCAATTCTGAAATAATTCCCGAAGAAAAGTCTCCTGATTATGATAACTTTTATAATATTCCTGGAAAGCCGGCCGGGATCTTAAATGTGTATCGTTTTAAAAAGATTACTTATAAGAATATCTACAATAATATTGATCTTATTTTCTTTAAACCAAAAGATACTCTGAAACCTGTTGAATATAACTTTATTGTAAGACCCGGCGGAAAAATTTCAGATATCAAAATGAAATTCAACGGAGCAGAGACATCATTAAAAAATAAAAAAATTGTGATGAAACTTCGTTTTGGAGATATGTATGAAAATATTCCTCTTTCCTGGATTACAGATGGAAAATCTAAGCATGAAACCACTATCAATTATAAACATATTGATGAAAACACTTATGGTTTTGCCGGGACACAGGATTCATTCACCAAAACTTTAATTATTGATCCTGTACCTACCCCCTTATGGATTAAAAATCACCCAAACTGGGTATGGCAATCCAATACATATTATAGAGTATTGGCCAATTCCAATCAGGAAGTTTATACTGGATTTACTACTATTGCAAGATATAATATTGCTACCAGTACTTATACAATAATGGACTCTAACTCTCAGAACTATGGTTATATCTGTAAATTTGATCCGGCAGGAAATAAAATATGGGGTGTGTTTTTAGGAAATCATCAATTCAATTATGGAGGGGATGAAACCAATCTTCTGAAGGATATTACCATTAATAATAACAATGAAATATATGCTATTGGCCAGGCAAGAGATTCTCAGGGAGGTACAAACAATATAACAACTCCCGGTGCCCATAAAGAACATACAAATTACCAGGGGCAATGGATGGGATATGACATTGATTCTTTCATCATGAAATTTAATGATAATGGTATAAGAATATGGGGAACCTATTTCGGAGGAGATCAATTTGACACAGCAAATTCTATTGTATTAGATTCAAACCAGAACTTAATTATCGGGGGACTTTCCACCGGAAACAATGGGATTGTAACAGCTAATGGAAATATTCAAAATAATCCTAATATTTATAATGGGGTTTCTTTTATCGCAAAGTTTTCTCCGAATGGTCAACAAATGTATGGCTCCTATTTTTTTTTAAAAGAGTCGGGAATTAAAAAAATTGACAGAGACAGTAATAATAATATCTATTTAGCCGGCGATGTTTACCAGGGGTATAATATTACCGGAAATGGAACAGCAGGTACTCATCAGCAAACTTTGATTGGAGAAGGCAATACATTTCTAGCCAAGCTAGACAGTAATTTTCAATTTTTGTGGGGAACTTATTATGGCGGTAGAAACGCGTATGGTATTCAGCACAATTATAATGAAGGGAGAACAATAGTAAGAGATTTAAAAGTTGACAAAGATAACAATGTAGTTTTATTAGGAAATACGGATGCTAATGAAAGAATATCAACTTCAGGAACACATCAGCCAATACGCACATCTAATCTTGGTGATGATATCTTTTTAACAAAATTCAATCCTGCAGGAAATCAAATTTGGGGAACTTATTTCGGAGCAACAACAAGCAATGCTGTAAATGATGATCAGGCCTTCGGACTTTCCGTAGATGACAATAATAGTCTTATATTTTCAGGGCAGACATCAAACGCAGTTCAGATAGCAACTCCAAATGGGTATATGCCTGACAATAATAATGGTTATCGTTCAGGTTTTTTTACTAAATTTAATCCGGCAGGTAATCAGGTTTGGGGAACTTATTTTTATTCATCCGTTCATTCCATCTATGCAAAAAGTAATAATATATATACTTTAGGAGGAGCCCAGGTTAATAATAATTTCGCTAAATTTTATGATTGTGTTGCAGGAATATCTGTCACATCAAACTCTCCGGTTTGTATCAATTCAACTGTTCAGCTTAACGCTACAGGAGGAACAACCTATCACTGGACTGGACCTAATGGCTTTACATCAAACCAGCAGAATCCAACAATACCTAATGCAACAACAGCTCATTCCGGTACATATACCTGCCACGTTTCGGGGTCGGGAGGCTGTGATGGAACTTTTACTGTAAACGTCGTTGTGGGTGACAATATGGCTCCGGTTCCGAACGTTGCTTCTCTAGCAGACATTACAGGAGACTGTCATACAACAATAACAAACCTGCCTACCGCTACAGATAACTGTGCTGGTACAATTACTGCAGCCACTACAGACCCTTTATCTTATTCGATCCCTGGAACTTATGTTATTCATTGGACTTATAACGATGGGAATGGAAATACAGTTACTCAAAATCAAAATGTAATTGTAACCTCCCCCTCTCTTCCAACTGCTGCAAATGTCCAGCAAACTTTCTGCGCTATCAACAATCCAAAAGTTTCTGATATTCAGATTACAGGACAGAATATAAAATGGTATGATGCAACAGGAAATATTTTACCTGCAACAACTACTCTTGCCAATGGGCAAACCTATTATGCTTCTCAAACCATTAATGGCTGTGAAAGTAATAAAACGGCTATTCAGGTAACGATAAATACCACTCCTAAACCGATTGCAAATATTAATCAGGATTTCTGTGCTTCGGCAAATCCTACGCTGGAAAAGCTGGTTGTATCAGGAACAGCTCTTAAATTCTATAATGCGGCAGGAAATGTGATTCCGATGACAACTCCTCTGGTAAGCGGACAAATCTATTATGTAACCCAGACTTTAAATAATTGCGAATCTGAAAAACTGGCAATTACTGTAACGCTGTCCACAGATAATGTACCTGCAAAAGATATTACACAAGTACAATGTAATACAACCACAGCAAACTCAATGGTTGTTAATCTTCATTCTTATGAAGCCAGCATTATTAATAATCCAGGAAATTATATTTTCACGTATACTGATACTGCAGGAAATCCTATTTCCAATCCTTCCGGTTATACTTTAAATGTAGGAACAACACTTATTCACGTAAAAGTAGCTACTCCTGACGGATGTTTTAAAACAATAAGATTAAGCCTTACTTTAAATCCTAAGCCTTTTGTTCAGCTTCCTGATAAACTTGATTTTTGTGAAGGCAAATCGGTTGTTTTGGATGCAGGACCAGGATTTAAGTCTTATGAATGGAATACCGGAGCAACTACTCAAACCATTACAGTATCTACCCCAGGAACGTACACCGTGAAAGTAACCAATATTTTCGGATGCGAAAGTACAAGCTCCACTCAGGTGAGTTATTCTGTTTTAGCCCATATTGTTTCTGTAAATATTACCAATAATACAGCGACAGTTATTCTTTCTCAGAGCGGAAACTATGAATTTTCCTTAGATAATTTCACATGGCAGAATTCTAATATTTTCACCAATTTAAATATGGGAGAATATACTGTTTATGTGAGAACAAAATCCGGATGTATTATCGGGCAGAAGAACTTCTCTATATTCAATATTCCGAATGCAATCAGTCCAAACGGAGATGGGATCAATGATACATGGAGAATCGCAGGATTGGAAAATTATCCGGGAACAGAAATTTATTTATATGATAGAAAAGGAGCGATAATCTATAAGGAGCTTATTAAAAAGAAACCTTTCCAATGGGATGGAAAATATGAATCACACCCTATTTCTACCGGAAATTATTGGTACACTATAAAAGTTTCTGACGGAAGAGTCTACAGCGGATGGCTTCTGATCAAGAACAGAGAGTAACAAAAAAACGAGCAGAAATTTCTGCTCGTTTTTTTATTTTATAATAATTTGATTTTGTCGTCCAGGATATCGATGATTTTATCTTTATAAAGTCCTCCGATCGCTTTTTTAAAGTTTTTCTTACTCATCTGAAATTCATTCTTGATCTCTTCAGGTGAGGATTTATCAGATACATACAGAAGTCCGTAATTTTCTTCCAGTCTGTTAATAATCTTCTGTTTGAACTCGTCAATATTTTCAAAACCGTCCGGCTGTAAGGAAATATCTATTTTCCCATCTTCACGAATCATTTTAATATAGCCTTTTTCTTCTGACAGTGGATAAAGTTTTTTGAAAACATCAGAAGCGTATATCAAACCTATGTACTGCTTGTTGATAACCACGTTCCAGCCCAGTTCACTTTCGTTCATCATAAGCAGATCTACTTTGTCTCCTTTCTGAAATGGCAGATCATCATACTGTGGGTTTCTCTTGAACTTTGTTGTCCCTGTAATCAGCTCCATATCTTCATCTACATAGATATAAACCAGATATCTTTTACCTTCTATAATTTTGGTTTTCTGCTGTTTGTAAGGGATAAATAAATCCTTAATGATTCCCCAATCCATAAAAGCTCCGCTAGGAAGACTCTGTACACAGCTCATTACCGCAAATTCACCAACTTCAGCCAATGGAATTTCAGTAGTTGCCTTTAATTTATCGTCATCCTGGTATACAAAAACTTCAACTTCATCACCTGTTTCTTTTTCATCCTGAATAAAGATTTTAGGCAGAAAAGCTTTTTCTCCGGATTCGTCCACGAGGATCCATCCTGAATTAATTTGTTCTGAAATTGTTAGAGTCTGAGTTTTTCCGAGTTGCATTGATGATAAAATTAGCTTACAAAGGTACGGAAATTTGAAGATGCCAACCTAGTCAATACCATTATAATCTTTGGATGATTCTTATTAACCTTTTATAAAGACCGTAAAACATGTACATTTGAATAAAAAACAAAACATGAAACAATATTTCATTCTGCCTTTGCTCTTTTCGGTTGTCTTTTCAAAAGCTCAGCTACTGGAGAAAACAGCGGTAAATATTTCTTACCGATACACCGGAAGAAATGTTCTGCAGGCAGGATTAGAATATAGATTTGGAGACAGCTATGATGGTTCTATTATTCTGGGACCGTCTCTGCTTTATACCCATGTTAATAACACAGATAAATTTATTCCGGAGATGAATATCAACTTTCTACGTGCCGGATTGCTGTTTGGAATATCCGGCAATCCCTATTCGTTAGAACCAAGAATAGGGATCTCATTATTTAATGCTATATTTCTGAATAGCGGATATGCTTTTCCTATTCACAGAGATAAATATTTTAAAGGAGTAACCTTTGGAATACAATTCAATATTGCTCCGAAACATTCTAAGTTTTACGATAATCTGAAAATAATGTAAAAGAGCAACTGAAGATATATTTTTATGGGTTATATTATCTTTAAAACTCCACTATCTGCTCTTAAGCTTGCTCCATTTACCGCAACAGAAAGAGGGCTGGAAAGGTAGACTGCCAGGCTTGCAATTTCTTCCGGATTAATAAATCTTTGTAAAAGAATATGTGGGTTGGCGGTCTGGATAATGATTTCTTTCATTTGATCCACAGTCAGATGTTGAGCTTCGGCTATTTGCTCCACAGTAGCAGCAACCCCATCGCTATAAGTAGGTCCACCTAAAATGGTATTAACTGTAACGGCACTTCCTTTTGTGAGTTTGGATAAACCATTACTTAATGCCGACATCGCAGCTTTTGTCATTCCGTAATGAATCATATTTTCAGGAACATTGACTCCTGATTCACTGCTGATAAAAATAATTCTGCCCGAGTTTTTTCGGATCATCCCTGGAAGCAGCTTTCTTGATAACCGCATCCCACTCATCACATTGATTTCAAAATAATGATACCAGTCTTCATCCTGCAATTCATAAAAATCACTGATTCCGAAAACGCCTACATTATTAATAAGAATATCAATATCCTCCAACTCCTCCAGTAGCTTATTAAGATCTTCTTTTTTGACAAAATCTGCGGCAATTCCAGACACATCTGCATCTGGAAATTCCTCCTTGAGTTTTTTCTTCGCCCATTCCGTTTTCTCTTCACTTCTGCCATTGATAATTACGGACGCACCTTCTTCCAACAATTGTTTTGCTATTGAAAATCCTATTCCCTGTGTGGATCCGCTAATAAATGCTTTCTTTCCTTTTAGTTGTAAATTCATTGTTTTATTTTTGTAATGATCGTTAAAAAAATTTAATGCAATACCTGCAATTGCAATTCAATCTGGGTTTTCAAAATCCTCCTGTCCGGGTACATTCTACGAAGAGAATTAATACCACACCAAAACGTGATCAGGTACTTACCCAAAACCTCTGCCGGAAGTGTTGATTTCAGAGTTCCTTTATTTTGTTGTTGCTGAATAACCGAAGTATAGAGTTTTTCTGTTTCCTTTAGTATCTCGACAGCCTCTTCTTTCAAACTTTCCTCTACGAATGTCATTTCAACAAGTGTATTGGCAACAATACAGCCTTTCATATGCTCATTATAATCAGCATTAGCGATATTTAAAAAGAAACTTTTAATAAGTCCAATCGGATCTTCGCTTTTATTCAATCTTTGCTTGAAGTTTTCAAAGTCTTCTCTTCGCTGCTCTAGGCTTTTTTTAAACAGTTCTTTTTTGCCTCCTTTGAAAGAGTTATATAAACTTCCAGCTCCTGCTCCAGTTGCGACAGTCAAATCACTGAGCGAAGTTGCAGTAAAACCTTTTTCCCAGAATAATTTCTGAGCTTTTAGAATCAATTCTTTATCCTGATGGATATTGGGTCTTCCTTTCATTTATTTTTGTAATGATTGATACAAAAATATAAAAAAAGAAATTATCTGACTTATTTTTTTTAATTAAAAGATTTTCGGAACTCCAGTGGAGTTTGTTTTGTAGTTTTTTTGAATAATTTACTAAATGACTGAGGATATTCAAATCCGAGCTGATAAGCAATTTCTGTAACGGTTAAGTTGGAAGCAGTTAATAATTTCTTAGCTTTTTCAATTAAATGTTCATGGATATATTGTTGAGTATTCTGTCCTATTGTATTGCGCAGCAGATCTGTCATATAATCGGGCGAAAGGTGAAGTTCACCAGCAAGAAAATGCACTGTCGGCAGCCCTTGGGTAAGAGCTTGTTCGTTGTTAAAATAATCCTTCAAAATTTGCTCAAGTCTAGTGACAATATCATTATTCACTAATTTTCTGGTAAGAAACTGTCGGTTATAAAAACGATTGGAATAACTCAATAAAAGATCCAGGTGAGATACTACAACATCCTGACTGTAATGGTCTATATTATTCTTCAGTTCCTGTTGTAACTGTTTCAGTAAAGATGAAATTACAATATTTTCTTTTTCTGAAAGATGCAGTGCCTCTGCTATGGAATAAGAGAAAAAACCATATTGATCTATATTTTTCCCTAAAGAATATGGACGGATTAGCTCCGCCTTGAATACTAACATATATCCTTTAACAGGATTATTTTTTATTGATGTTACTGAAAATATCTGTCCTGGTTTTGTAAAAGTCATCATCCCTTCATCAAAATCATAATCTTTAAGACCATATTTAAAATTCCCGTTACTGCCTTTTTTAAGAACAATGCAATAAAAGTCATTAGTAAAATGATTCCATATATCGCTATGCTGATAGCTTAATGATTCAAAATCAATTACACTTATCAAAGGATGATCCGGCTGAGGAAGAGCAAACAAACGATGCAGTTCTGAAATAGATCTTATCACATAAGGTCCTGAATAAGGTTTTTTCATTTATTCAAATTTACACATTATTTAAAATCCGTAGAAAAGGAAAGATGTTTCCATTGCTCTAGTTCTTCAGTTTCATTTTTTCTATGTTCAAGAATTGATTCATAACTATCCTTTCCTAAAATCAGATGTAAGGGCGGATTGCTTAAAGTACTAATATTATAAAGTATTTGAGCAAGTTTCACGGGATCACCAGGCTGATAACCATGGAAGCTTTGAAGCATGTCAATATGCTTGTCCAAGTGATAATCCTCAATCCTATTTTCTGCAGCCGTCAAAGTTGCCTCACTCATAAAACCTGTACGGAACATTCCGGGAGCCACTACTGTCACATTCACCCCGAAAACTTTGACTTCTTGTGCAAGAGCTTCTGAAAGTCCTATGACAGCAAATTTTGAGGCATTATAACTGCCTGTATTGGCATAACCAACATATCCCATATTGGAAGAAATATTGATAATATGTCCTGATCTCTGTTTTCTTAGAAATGGCATAGTGTGTCTAATAACATTAACCATCCCAAACAGGTTTACATCCATTGTTTTGCGGAATTCTTCATCCTTTATTTCTTCTACACTGCCTGCTAAATAATAGCCTGCATTATTAAGAACCACATCAATGCCACCAAAATGCTGAATACCTTTTTTAATAGCATTTTTTACATCCTCATCATTCGTAATATCAACCTGTAAAGAGAGTAAATTTTCTGTATCTCCATTATTTACATGTTGTATGTTCCGGGAAATGGCTATTACTTTATCTCCTTTATGTAAAACTTCTTTTACCGCTTCAAGTCCCATTCCTCTTGATGCTCCGGTTATAAACCACACTTTTTGCTTATTCATAATATATATCTTATTAATGATGCAAAGTTCGGATTTCGGAAAGATCAGGAAGTGTTCAAATCACCGTTTATTGTATTCAAAAGCAGGATATAAATTATTCTAGAGAGAGAAAGATAAAAAAAGTCTTATTACAAATTTGAAATATAATCCATCAGCTCCCGCTTACTGCTTTCAAAATCAAAAGCATCATACACCATAAAGTATCTGTTTTTATCAACGCAGTTGCGATACATAGATTTAGCGAGTGCTAATTTTTTATTATCAAAACTGATAGCTTTTACCAGATCTCTTATTTGTGCGGAAGTAAACATTGAAGTGCGCATCTGCTGATTGATCATAGCTATTTTACCATCATCAAACTTCTCATTCCTTATCATCATATCAAAAAACTGGCGGAAAGAATTATTATCCATTACATTACCCTGATTATATCCATCTCCGGACTGGTTTCCGTAAGGATTGTTCCATACATCATTCCAGTCATTGAAGCCATATTGGCCCTGAACAGGATAAGAATCCAGAAGATATAACCCTTCATTGGTAAAAAAATCCAGCACCATTCTGTTATTATTGCGAAGCATAAGCG
Organism: Chryseobacterium sp. 22543; assembly: GCF_052044565.1. Taxonomy (NCBI): domain Bacteria; kingdom Pseudomonadati; phylum Bacteroidota; class Flavobacteriia; order Flavobacteriales; family Weeksellaceae; genus Chryseobacterium; species Chryseobacterium sp. 22543. The sequence goes on along the minus strand of NZ_JBQENH010000003.1, from coordinate 160,048 downwards.
TGGTTCTGTAAATCAGAAAACCATTTTCGTAGATAGAAACAGGCATTCTTCCTGACGACAAATCAAAGAACCTGTATTTCCCGGAACCATTGGCTATCATCTGATCTCCAATTTCAACAGTGAAAAAGCCTTGCTCAGGAATTCTCAGAAAAACTTCCGCATAGCCATAGTTCCTGTTCCACTGATAATTTGGATGGGTATTTCTATTTCTCTGAGGAATCGTATTATTTCCAGGTCTCATCCCATCAGGAGTTTTATTTCTTTCATTTAAACTTTTGGGAGATCTCATTTCTGAGGTAGAAGCTTCATTCTTTAATAACTCTCCAACCTGACCTGCTTTCTGGGCAAAAGAGCTGATCCCCGCTAAAAGCATCCCACTGATAAAAATCTTTTTCATACTTGAAATTTCAAAAATCAATCTCCATTTTCATGCCAAAAGCCACATAAAAAAGGCTGTCTCAAAAAGAAACAGCCTTTAATTTTTAAATATTTAAATGATTAAATTTTTTAATCAATTATTACATATGAATTGGTCTTTTCCCTGTAGCATCCAATGCAGCTTCCTTAATAGCTTCTGCATAAGTTGGGTGAGCATGAGAACTTCTTGCAATATCTTCAGCACTTGCACGGAATTCCATAGCAATTACTCCTTCAGCAATAAGGTCAGCAGCTCTGGCTCCGATGATGTGCATTCCTAAAACCTCATCTGTTTTTTCGTCTGCAATAATCTTAACAAGACCATCAACATCACCACTTGCACGGCTTCTACCTAATGCTCTCATTGGGAAAGAACCTACTTTGTAAGCTACTCCTTCTTCTTTCAGCTGCTCTTCAGTTTTACCAACTCCTGCAACTTCCGGCCATGTATAAACAACACCAGGAATCAGGTTATAGTTGATGTGAGGTTTTTGTCCTGCTAATGTTTCAGCAACAAAAACTCCTTCTTCTTCAGCTTTGTGAGCCAACATAGCCCCTTTGATAACGTCACCAATAGCATAGATATTCGCAACATTCGTTTGTAGGTGGTCGTTTACTTTTACTCTTCCTCTTTCGTCAAGTTCTACCCCTGCTTTCTCAAGGCCAAGCCCATCTGTGTAAGGTTTTCTTCCTACAGAAACCAAGCAGTAATCTCCTTCTACTACTACTTCTTCTCCTTTTTTATCTTTAGCTGTGATTTTTACAGTATCTCCGTTTCTTTCAACCGCAGAAACCGCAGTAGAAAGCATAAACTTCATTCCTTGTTTTTTAAGAACTTTAGTCAATTCTTTGCTTAAAGCTCCATCCATTCCAGGGATGATTTTATCCATAAATTCTACAACAGTTACCTGAGCTCCTAATCTTAGGTATACAGAACCTAGTTCCAGGCCGATAACACCACCTCCGATTACTACTAAATGCTTAGGAATTTCTTTAAGGTTTAAAGCTTCCGTAGAAGTAATCACTCTTTCTTTATCTAAAGAGATGAAAGGCAATGCAGATGGTTTAGAACCTGTTGCAATGATTGTATATTTAGATTCGATAGTTTCAGAAGAACCGTCGTTTTTTGTAACTTTAATCTGAGTAGCAGATTCGAAGCTTCCCACACCTTCAAAAACAGTAATTTTGTTTTTGTTCATCAGGTAGCTGATTCCATCTGTATTCTGCTTGATCACTTCATTTTTACGTTCGATCATTCTTGTAATATCCGCTTGCGGCTCATTGATGATGATTCCGTGACCTGCAAAATTGTGTTTTGCATTTTCGAAATGCTCAGAGCTGTCAAGAAGCGCTTTTGACGGAATACATCCAACATTAAGACAAGTTCCGCCTAAAGTTGAATATTTTTCAATAATTGCTGTTTTGAAACCTAACTGTGCTGCACGGATAGCAGCAACATAACCACCGGGACCAGAACCTATTACGGTAACATCGAATTGACTCATGTTATTTTATGAATTTGTTTATTATTATCTATCTTAATTCTCACAAATTTACATATAAATTACTAAGCACCAAAGTGAGTTTTATCAATTTTAAAAATGATAATTATATGCTTTTGTTTTATGAAAAATGTTATTTTATGAATTTTATATTTTCCTCATTCCCCTCTTTCAAATAAATTGCTGTAAAGATGAGTGGTTTCTCTGCTGATGCATTATCAAAATGGAGAATCGTAGTATTTTTAGGTTCATAGAAAGCATAACCTTCCCGAAGAAGAACGCTTTTCTGCCCTTGTATCTGAAAAATAGCTTCTCCGGACTTTATGATTCCTACTACCGGACATTGATGCACATGTTTGGGAGCGGCCAGTCCTGCAGCCATTGTTATTTCCTGAATTTCTGCTGATTTAACACTCTGATCAAGAGCAGTTTTTAATAATTCTTTTCTGGAGATGGTCTTCTGCTGAGCCATGATTACAACAGAATTCAGCATCAAAATAGCAATTATAAATGGTTTCATTGATTTGGTATTTAATTCTACTGCTTGTTTTTATTAAATCAGCTAAAATATCACACATCCAACTTTCCTTGTCCAAATGTACCTGTACTTTCAAAAAATGAACCTCCATATACATACCATTCAAGGCTTTCCAGATACTCTACTGCATTTTCCGGGGTTATCTGTGAACGATCTTTTTTTGAAACAATTCCTTTGTACCATCTTCCCGACTTGGAAAAACTTTCATTTTCAACAAAATAATGAATCCATATTCTCTGACACAGTTTGCATTGTTGAATGGAAACTTCTCCATATCTTCCGTTCGTATGGTCTATACCTAATTCGGAACTTCTAAATTCTGTATAATTGAAGTCAGGTTTTTCACAAGCGCATCCTATTTTTGGGATTTTATTCATTACGATCTATTTTATCACCCCAAATCTAAGAAAATAAAACCCCATAAGACAAATAGTCCGGCAATACTACTTCATTAAATCCAGCAATACCCTTTCGTATTTATCCAAAATAATATTCTTTGAAAACCTTGATTTAATAGAGTTTCTTATTGCATCTTTATTATAATTGTTCTGCAATACTTTTACAATCTGTTGTGCAAAACCATCATAGTTTTCAATATTGGCAACTTCACCGTTTACATTATGCTGAATAATTTCATTGATTCCTCCGGGGCAGTTGTTGGCTAGAGAATAAGTTCCGCAGGCTCCCGCTTCCAGAAGTACATTGGGAAAACCTTCATACCTTGAAGAAAGTACAAATAAATCTGCATATTTCAGATATTGGTAGGGATTATCCTGTCTGCCGTGAAAAATTACTTTTTTTAATCCTAAGAGTTCTTTGGTCTGATATAAGATCTCCTTATCTTTTCCATCACCCAGAATATGAAGCATAATATTTTCATTCTTCAGTCTGGAAAAAACCTTCAACAGGTTATCAAATCCTTTTCTGGATGATAAGTTGCCAATGGCCACTACGTTTTTATAGTTGTATTTGAAGCATTCTGGTTTTAAAGAGAGTGCCATTTTATCTTCAATAAAATCAAAGTCTACAGGATTATTGATCTTGACAATTTTTTTCTTTTTAATATTAAAATTATCAACAAGATCCTTCATCATATCATCACTCTGCGCAATGATTCTCTGATAGTTATTGTAAAAATTATAGAAAAACTTAATCTCTTTACGGGTTACATGCTGGGTAACGACATTGGTTTCCCGGGCAATGAATTTGGTTCTTGGAAAGAGTTTGATGAATAAGGATAAGTAAGCATTTACCTCTCCGAAACCTGAAAAAACAATATCTGGTTTTCTTCGGTAGATTTCACCTAAAATAGGCTTTAAAGAATGTCTTATTCTTTCGGTATTGATATCGATAATTTCGACGTCTTTTTTCAGAAAATTCAAATATCCGCCTTGTTTACGTAACAGCAAAATCTTGGGTTCAAACCGATCTCTGGAAAGATGATTCGCAATAGTAGTAACAATTCTTTCTGCTCCCCCGGTTTCTAAGTCCGGCAGAATAAATATGACAGATATCTTTTTCATCAGTGTAAAGTTAGTAAAAAGTTTGGTTATCTTTCAAATATTCCTTTCTTACACTAAAGAACAAAAGTAAGCAAAGTATAAAATTATTGTTACCTTAGAAATAGTTTTCAAAGAAAAACCCTGACCCTGGGATTGAGTCTAATTTAGATTGAATAACAGGATAACGAGAAACCCATCTATGCAGCTCCAAATTACTTTTTATACTATCATTAACAGGAATAGAAACATATAGTATATTATTATAAATATTATGTTTTAAATACAATACTAAAAACCTTTTACCTATATTTTTCTCAGCTTCAGAAAATGACAAATCTGTCGTAGATCGTCCTTTATAATTCTTATTCCCTACTTTAAACGAGTATAAAAAATAGAAACCAGTACCTCTTCCATATCCTTTAATGCTATTTATTTTGCCAATTGCATATTCTCCTTGATTCTTATAATTTTTTTTTAAGTTCTGTCTTAGTGAAAAATCAAAACAAATGATTGCTATTATTAGAAAAAATAAAATTACAGGATAATATTTTTTAAAAAAATCCATTTATCTCTATTTATAAACTTTTAAATACAATAAAAGCCCTTATAAACAGGGCTTTTATTGTGTTCTGATTTGTTCTTTTAGTTAGCTACATCGCTGATAAATTTAATCCTCAGCATTCTCACTTCTTCATCGGACAGTTCATCCCCAAATTCATCCAGTAATACCTTCATGCTGTCACTTTCAGATTCGTTCATGAACTCCATGAAGCCGTCTACGATATCTTCATCAAAATTATCTTCAATATAATAGTCGATATTCAGCTTTGTTCCCTGATATACAATTCTTTCCATTTCTTTCAGGAGTTCATCCATAGAAAGGTTTTTGGCTCTTGCAATATCTTCAAGGTCAATCTTTTTATCAGTACTCTGGATAATGAAAACTTTATGGCTCGATTTATTGGCCACCTGTTTCAAAACCATATCCTGAGTACGTTCTATATTGTTGTCTTCTACATATGTTTTGATGTAATCAGCGAATTCTTTACCATACTTTTTAGCTTTTCCTTCGCCTACTCCATAGATTTTGGTAATTTCATCTACTGTAATCGGATACTGAACGGTCATATCCTCCAAACTTGGATCCATAAATACAGTATATGGTGGAATTCCATGTTTTTTGGCAACTTTCTTTCTAAGTTCTTTCAACAGATTAAAAAGGTTCTGATCCATACCTCCGCTAGCCTGCTGCTGTACCTGATCGCTCTCAGCTTTTGCCTGGGTAAGGTCAAATTCTCTGTCTTCAGCGATTAAAAATACGTCTTTAGAAGTACCATTCAGGACCGTTTTTCCTTTTTCTGTAATTTTTAAAACACCGTAGGTTTCAATATCCTTTTGCAAACAATTCTGAACGGTTGCCTGTCTCAGGATTGTTTTCCAGTAATTATCTTTTTCTTCTTTTCCAAAGCCAAAATAAGAACTTTGCTCAAGTTTGTAAGATTTTGTCACTGCATTTTCTTTCCCCACGATAACGGAAATCAAATCTTTAGACTTGAATTTTTCTCCTGTATCATTAATGAGTTCCAACGTTTTTTTCAAGTCTGCAGTGGCATCCTTTACTTTTGGAGGATTGGATGAGTTGTCACACATATTGGCTCCGTCTCCTTTTACAGGATCGAAATTTTCTCCAAAATAATACAGGATATATTGTCTTCTGCTCATTGAAGTCTCAGCATAACCTACCACTTCATTTAAAAGTTGCAATCCGATTTCTCTTTCTGAAACGGGTTTTTGTGCCAGAAATTTTTCTAATTTCTCAATATCTTTAGGATCATAGAATGCCAGACAGTGGCCTTCACCTCCGTCTCTTCCTGCTCTTCCTGTTTCCTGGTAGTAGCTTTCCAATGATTTTGGAAAGTCGTAGTGGATCACAAAACGTACATCCGGCTTATCAATTCCCATCCCAAAGGCAATGGTAGCAACAATTACATCTACTTCTTCCATCAGGAATTTATCCTGATTGGCAACTCTCACTTTCTGGTCAAGACCTGCGTGGTAAGGAAGTGCATTGATTCCGTTTACCTGCAGAAGCTGGGCAAATTCTTCAACTTTTCTTCGGCTCAGGCAGTATACAATTCCTGATTTCCCTTTATGCTGATTGATAAACCTAACGATTTCCTTGTCTATATTGATTTTAGGACATACCTCATAATATAGATTAGGACGGTTGAAACTTTCTTTGAACACCAATGCATTAGTCATTCCTAAAGTCTTCTGGATATCATCCTGAACCTTAGGAGTAGCAGTAGCCGTTAAAGCAATCACCGGTACATTGGCGATTCTGTCTATAATCTGTTTCAGATTCCGGTATTCTGGTCTGAAATCATGTCCCCACTCTGAAATACAGTGGGCTTCGTCGATAGCAAAGAAAGAAATTTTCACATCTTTCAAAAAATCCAGGTAATCATCTTTTATTAATGATTCAGGAGCTACATACAGAAGTTTGGTTTTGCCGCTTTTTATATCGTCAAAAACCTGCTTGGTCTGCGTTTTGTTTAATGAGGAATTTAATACATGCGCTACCCCATCCTCAGATGAAAGGCCGTTCACTGCATCTACCTGATTCTTCATTAACGCTATCAAGGGCGAAACGACGATTGCCGTACCTTCCGAAATAAGTGCCGGAAGCTGATAACATAATGATTTTCCACCACCCGTAGGCATTAAAACAAATATATCTTTCCCATTCAATAGGTTGTCTATAATTTGTTCCTGCTGGCCCTTAAATGTAGAAAACCCAAAATACTTTTTCAATTCGCCTGATAAATTGGCTTTTTTTGCGCTCATCTAATTTTCTATTGCTAAATTTGCATCACACCCAAAGTTATAAAAATTTCGCTTAAAATAAAAGCGAACGAATTTATAAAAAATAAAACTTATATTAAATATTCTTTTTAAAATATAACGTTTTTAAAGAACTTTTTTGTATACCTTATCATCATAAAATGGATAGAACCAACATTATATCAATTGCAAAAACCACTTTAGAAATAGAGATTTCTGAACTCGAAAAATTAAAAAACAGAATAGATGACCAATTTGCGCAGGCAGTAGAGATCATCAACCTGGCAAAAGGAAAGCTTATTGTGGTAGGAATTGGAAAATCGGCCCATGTAGGAAATAAAATTGTAGCGACCTTAAACTCAACGGGAACACCTTCACAGTTCTTGCATGCTTCAGAAGCTATCCATGGGGATCTGGGAGTAATTCAGAAACAAGATGTTGTTTTGTGCATCTCAAATTCCGGAAATTCTCCTGAAATCGCCAACCTGGTTCCTTATTTAAAAGACTATTCTTCCGCTTTGATCGGGATGACGGGAAATAAAAAGAGTAAACTGGCTGAGTTTTCTGAAGTTATTTTAGATACTCACGTTGACGTTGAAGCCTGTCCGAATAAACTGGCACCTACCAGCTCTACTACAATTCAGATGGCTTTGGGAGATGCTTTGGCTGTTGCTTTAATGGAGCTGAATGATTTCAAAGCTAATGATTTCGCCAAATTCCATCCTGGAGGAAGCTTAGGAAAAAACCTGACTTCTAAAGTAGAACAGTTTCTTTCTTCTCAAAAACCTCAGGTTACTGAAGATTCATCAATAAGAGATGTCATTATCTCAATCAGTGCATCAAGCCACGGAATTACAGTGGTAACTCAATCGGATCAAATCATTGGTGTGATCACAGACGGAGATTTGAGAAGGATGCTGATGAAAGAAGAAGATATCAGTAAGGTATCGGCTAAAGATATTATGTCTTCTCATCCAAGAACTATTGAGAAAGATGCGTTGGCCAAAGAAGCTATGAAAACGCTGAAAGAAAATAATATCGGCCAGCTTATTGTAACGGAAAACGGAAAGTATTTCGGGATTATAGATCTGCATAAACTGCTGGACGAGGGGATTAATTAGAAAATATAATCCAAAGTTTAGAGATTAATACATGAAAGATGATTTGCAGATCAAGAGTAAAATTTAACTAATAATCTGCAGACGCTTACTTCTGTCATTTTTTTTATAAATTTGCGCTTTAAAAATTGAATTCTGTGAGTGATGGTAAAGACATGTCCTTTCTTGGGCATATAGGAGAATTAAGAGGGCATCTGATCCGTTCGATTATTGCTATCATAATTGCGGCTTTTGTGGTTGGCTTTAATATCAACTGGATTATGGACCATATCTTTTTTGGGCCCACCAGAAATGATTTCCCAACCTTCAGAGTTGTTAATCATTTTTCAAGAATGATTTTAGGAGAAGACAGTATTCATCTTCCAAAAGAGTTTCCCGTTCGTGTACAGAGATTGTATCAGCAGTTCAATGTAATGATGGCTGTTTCTATTTTTGGAGGAATGGTAGCAGCATTTCCTTATATTGTATGGGAATTATGGCGTTTTATTGGTCCTGCTTTACATCCGAGAGAGAGAAAAAATTCTATTTATATTATTAATGCGGTATGGATTCTTTTCATGACCGGAGTATTATGTGGTTATTTTCTAATCCTTCCGTTTGCGGTTAATTTTGGGGTTATTTTTAAAATTTCAGACATTATCGTTCCGCTTTATGATTTAAGTGATTATACCACCTTATTTTTACAGGTAGTTTTAGGGATGGGTGTTATTTTTCTTTTCCCGATTCTGATCTATTTCCTTACCAGCATCGGAATTCTGACTCCAACATTTATGAAAACATATCGTCGTCACGCTATTGTTTTGATTATGGTAGTTGCTGCAATCATTACTCCGGCAGACGTTTTAAGTATGCTGATGGCTGCATTCCCACTGCTTATTTTGTATGAATTCAGTATTATGATGTGTACATTCACGTATAAGAAGGTACAGAAAAGCAACGGAAATCTTCCGGCAGTACAGAAATAACCAGTATTTTTTTACTAATAAAATTCTAAGCGCTACTATTCACCCGAATGGTAGCGCTTATTTTATATAAAAAAATTAACCTTAATTGTATTTATTCTTAATTTAATTTAAAACAATGATAAAATTTAATTAATAATATAAAGTTGGGAACAATTAACACCGTATTGCTAATATATTTTTTAATAAAATACACTATCTTTAAAAAAATCAATTACAACCAATAAAAAATATGAAAAGGAAAATTATTTTTGTGTGTGCACTAGCTTTAAGTCTAAGCGGTTTAAAGGCACAACGCTGGGAACCGGTCTCGGAAAAAATCACACCGGTAAGAAAAGAAGTTAAGGTAGAATATGCCTATAAGTTTGATCTTTCTGCATTGAGAGAGCAACTGAAGAATACTCCTGAAGCAGGAAAAGGAGGAAGCCCGGTTATTGTTTCTATTCCAACAGCAGACGGAAGAATTGAAAAATTTTCAGTGTACAGCTCGCCTGTAGTAGAAAAGTCTATGGCAGACAGATACGAATTGGGAGCATATTCCGGTATCGGACTGGATAATCCACATAAACAAATCCGGTTCAGTACTGCACCAAACGATTTCCAATCTATGACATTCGACTCTAATACTGGGAAATACGAATTTATAGAGCCCATCAACAAAGAAAGGGATGTATTTGGAGTCTTTTTTAAATCTAATAAATCCCAGGAAGATCCTTTTGAGTGTAAAACTTCTGAGCCTGAGAAGGCAAAGAAAGAAATGAATAAGCTTCTTAAAACAAAAAATGTCTTAAACGGGCTCGGTAATGTTAATAAAAGTAATGAACAAAAATACAGAACCTATAGAATCGCAATCTCCGTAAATGGTGAATACACTCAGCTTGCCGGAGGTGTGCCTGCAGCCGCAGCCCGTATTAATGCTACAATGAACCGTGTAAATGGTGTTTTTGAAAAAGATTTTGGAATCCATATGATTGTACAGGATCTTCCACAGCTTATATTCGCAGATCCTGCGACGGATCCTTACTCTAATGTAATAGTAAATCCAAATGGCAGCTACAGTGCTCCCGGCGCATGGAATCTACAACTTCAGCAAACTCTTTCCAATACTGCTGGTGTAGGTAATAATGCCTATGATATAGGACATTTTTTTGGCCACAGAGGTGGTGGTGGAAGTGCCGGAGATGTAGGAAATGTCTGCAGAAATCCTGCCAGCAACAATGATGCTACTTCTAAAGGTGCAGGAATCACGTCACCATCTACTCCGGATCAGCCTTTCGGAGATAATTATGATATAGATTTTGTAGCTCATGAAATCGGTCACCAGTTCGGTGCAGCACACACAATGTCTATTGCTTTGCACGGTGCCCACATGGAGCCGGGATCGGGATCTACTATTATGGGATACGCCGGTATTACCAACTATAATGTTCAGATGCATTCTGATGCTTATTTTCATACCAAAAATATTGAAGAAGTAGGAGCATATGTGAATGCTCAGGATTGTGGTATTATTACAGCAGTAGCCAATACACCTCCTTCTATACAGCCATTGGCTAATAAAATGATCCCTAAAGGAACTGCTTTTGTACTGACAGCTTCTGCTGCAGATACACAAAATGATCCAATGACTTACACATGGGAACAATATGATCTGGCTACTTCTACTTTTGGACCAGTAAGTGCAACCAGAAATAATGGTGCGAACTTCAGATCTCTAATGCCTACAAACTCCCCTACCCGTTATTTCCCTAAATTGGCAAATGTTCTTAATGGCACTCTTACCAGTGCTGTAGATTGGGAAACAGTATCCAACATACCAAGAACTATGAATTTCAAGGTAACGGTGAGAGATAATAATCCGGATGCTGCACAACAACAGACCCAAAGCAGCCTGATGAAAGTGGATATAGGCAATGAAGGTCCATTTAAAGTAACTTCAACTACGGTTTACAATAATACACCTGGAGCTGTTGCCTGGGATGTAGTGAACACTAATAATGCACCGTATAATGTACAGAATGTTAAATTAGACTATACTACAGACAATGGAACTACATGGACGGTTATTACTCCTTCCACACCTAATGATGGAGCTGAGCCGTTTTCGTTCTCTTCTTTGGCAACAGGTGCCAGCGTAAAGATAAGAGTAAGCGCCATTGATAATGTATTCTACGCGGTTGGGAATGCCACAGTTTCTGCATCTGCAAGTGCCTGTGCAACATCTGCTCCGGTGGGGATTACGGTAACAGGCATTACAAGAACCTCAGCATCCGTAAACTGGACAGCCTTAGTAGGAGCAACTTATTCTGTAATGTACAGAAAAGTAGGAACGGCAACATGGACTACTGTTCCTGTTTCAACAAACTCTTATAACATTTCAGGTCTTACAGAAGCAACTCAATATGAAGTACAGATAGCCAATGTTTGCGGATCTTCTGTTGGCTCTTATTCTGCATCAACGAATTTCACAACGACTTCATTTGCTAAATGTTCCATAACCGGAACAAATGCAGCTGATGAATATATTTCCAATGTGACGGTAACTCCTTCGGGAATGCCTCCTGTTTCAAATAGCAGTAATAATACACCGTATACAGACTACACTACGGATCCTACAAAACTAATCACCCTGATGTCCGGATCTTCAGGTAACAATGTAAGTATTACCAAAGCATGGACAGGTTCACAATATAATGACGGGGTAACAGCGTGGATAGACTTCAACAAAGACGGAGTATTCTCTTCATCTGAAATAATCTACACCAGCGCACCTAGTATAGCAACTCCTGTTTCAGGAACATTCTCAGTACCTGCAGATGCTTATACCGGAGGAAATGTGATCATGAGAGTTGTATTGGGATATGAAAGCCAGCCAAACAGCGGATGCAGCAACCAGCAATATGGTGAAGTAGAGGATTATCCGGTACTTATCCAGCAGCAGCTTTCTACCAATGAGACAGTAAAAGATAAGAGTTCAATTCAGATCTACCCTAACCCGGCAAGTGATGTATTAAATGTAACTCAGATTTCATCTAAAGCTCAGTTTATCATTACTAATATGGCAGGTCAAAAAGTAATGAGCGGCCATATTAATGATAATAAAATCCAGGTTTCAAAATTAAGTACTGGAGCTTATATTATTTCAATTGAAGATAAGGGTACCACTACAAACCTGAAATTCATCAAAAAATAAAACCTAACAATTTTTTACTGCCCGGCATTGACCGGGCTTTTTTTATGCTTTTTCAAAATCTACATTTTATTGTATTTCCGGTATGTGCTATTAATTTAATTTTATACTTTTGAAAAGATTATTAATAAAAGTTTAAATGAAAAAGTTGTCATATACACTCTTATTTGCATCAGGACTGGTTTTCGGGCAGTTCTTTGAAAAGGGTAAGGTTTTCACCAAACAGGATACTTTAAAAGGCTCCAATACTGAGTTCAGAAATTTTTGGGATGTCAAAAAATATGATCTTTCCGTAGAACCGGATTTTGAGCAGAGAAGTATTAAAGGAAATAATATAATCAGCTTTGAGATTATAAAAGATATTACCAACCCTGTTTTCCAGATTGATCTTCAACAGCCTATGAAAGCTGATAAAGTGGAAGGAAATTTCCCTATTGAAAATTACAAGCAGGACGGGGATTTCATTTTGGTTACAGCGAATAAAAAATTCAAAAAAGGCGAAAAATATACTATCAATGTTATCTATTCCGGAAAACCTACCATTGCTAAAAACGCGCCATGGGACGGAGGCTGGGTTTTTACTAAGGATGAAAAAGGAAATCCATGGATGACTGCTGCTGATGAGGGAATAGGAGCTTCCATATGGCTTCCTACCAAAGATATCTGGAGCGATGAACCTGATAACGGAGTCATTATGAAAATTGTAACTCCTAATGATCTGGTAGGTGTAGGTAACGGCAGACTAACTGATAAAAAAACAACCGGCAGTAAAACTACTTATACCTGGGAAGTTAAAAACCCTATCAACGCCTACTCCATTATCCCGAGTATAGGAAAATATGTAAATTTTAAAGATGTATTTGAGGGTGAAAAAGGAAAACTGGACCTGGATTATTGGGTCCTTGACTATAATCTAGACAAGGCAAAAAAACAATTTCAACAGGTAAAACCTATGCTCTCAGCGTTTGAATACTGGTTTGGTCCGTATCCGTTTTATGAAGATTCATACAAACTTGTAGAATCTCCTCATCTTGGTATGGAACATCAGAGTAATGTAGCCTATGGAAACAAATATCAGAACGGCTATCTTGGAAGAGATCTTTCAGGGACAGGAGTTGGATTAAAATGGGATTTCATTATTATTCATGAAAGCGGCCATGAATGGTTCGCCAATAATATTACAGCAAAAGACCAGGCTGATATGTGGATCCATGAAAGTTTCACCAATTATTCCGAGACTCTTTTCACGGAAAAATATATGGACAAAAAATCTTCTGAAATCTATGTTCAGGGGATAAGGAAATTGATAGATAATGATGTTCCTATTATTGGTCAGTACGGCGTAAGAAATGAAGGCAGCGGAGATATGTATCCAAAAGGAGCCAACATGATTCATACGATAAGACAGGTAATTAACAATGATGAAAAGTTCAGACAGATTCTGAGAGGACTGAATAAAGATTTTTATCATCAGACTGTTACCACCCAGCAGATTGAAAATTATATTTCATCAAAATCCGGCATTGATTTCTCAACTGTTTTTGATCAGTACCTGAGAACGATAAAAATACCAACTTTTGAGTACACTCAAAATGGTGATACTCTAAAGTTCCGTTATACAGATGTGGTAAAAAACCTGAAATTACCTATAATCATCAACGGTGATCAGACTATAAATCCTACGGAAGAATGGCAGACCGTAAAGCTTAAAAAGAATGATCCGGTTGAATTAAACCCCAACTATTATATCAATTATTACAATAATAAATAAAAGAAAAAGGCAGATTTGCAGACCAGCAGATTTGCCTTTTCGCTTTTACATTGAAATTTTAAGAAAAGTTTAATACTTCTTCCGTAACAAAATGATAAAAAGAACAACTATTTAACTATTAATGTAAACCTAATGAGAAAAACAGTACTTAGTCTCGGTATTTTTGCTTCTTTTTTAGCAAATGCTCAGTCTATAAAAACAACCATTGATCTAGTCAATGTAAAAGATGATAAAGTAGCCGTTACCATGGAGTTTCCGAAAATGAAATCAGGAGATGTTAAATTTCATTTCCCTAAAACGGTTCCGGGTACTTATTCTGTAGACGATTACGGAAGATTCATCGAAGGGATCAAATTTTACGATAATAAAGGAAAAGAACTTACTTTCACTAAAGTAAATGATAATACCTATTCATTGAAAAATGCGCAGGGTCTTTCCAAAATTTCTTATCTTGTGAATGACAGTTTTGATGATGAATTAGATGCATCAAAGCATAAAGCGGTATTTTCTCCGTCAGGAACAGATATTGAGGCAGGTAAAGTATATATGATCAATACCCACGGATTTATAGGATATATTGATAATATGCAGGATGTTCCTTATCAGCTGATCGTTCAGAAACCAACAGATTTCTACGGAACAACAGCATTGGTAGACCAGGACAAATCTGATGCTACAGATACCTATACCCTTGCGAACTATGCTAAGGTAACAGATTCTCCACTTATGTATACAAAACCGGATTATATTACCTTCAATGCAGGAGGAATGGATCTGGTGCTGGGAGTATATTCTCCAACAGGAAAATACAAAGCTGCTGATTTCAAAGAGAATCTGGAAAAAATGGTGGTTGCTCAGAAAAAATTCCTGGGTGATATGAATACCAATAAAAAGTATGCAATCATGCTTTATCTTTCCGGAGGTGACGGACCTAAAGTAAAAGGTTTCGGAGCACTGGAACACCATGAATCTACAAGTGTGGTTCTTCCTGAAGGAATGCCGAAAGATGCTATCGACAATACCATTACAGATGTGGTTTCTCACGAGTTTTTCCATACAGTAAATCCTCTGAAGACGCATTCTGAAGAGATTCACTATTTCGATTATGCAGATCCGAAGATGTCTCAGCACTTATGGATGTACGAAGGTGGAACAGAATATTTTGCCAACCTGTTTCAGATTCAGGAGGGTCTTATCAATAAAGATCAGTTCCTTCAAAGAATTGGTGAGAAGATTGCCAACTCCAAGAGTTACGATGATACGATGCCGTTTACGGTAATGAGTAAAAATGTATTGGTTGAACCTTACAAGGATCAGTACAGAAATGTTTATGAAAAAGGAGCTCTTCTTGCAATGTGTCTAGATATTGAGCTTAGAAAACTTTCCAACGGACAGATGGGATATCGTGATATGATCAGAAAACTGTCTCAAAGATTTGGAGAAAACAAACCTTTCAAAGATGATAAACTGATTGACGAGCTGGTAACGGTAACCGGATATCCTCAGGTAAAAGATTTCTACAATAAATATATTGCAGGAAACCAGCCCACTCCTTATGCAGAATATCTGAAAATGGTAGGTATAGACATTCAAAAGCAGGAAAGCCATCCTCTTTTCTGGTTTATCAAAGACCCGAACCAGACAGGTTTTGATGAAAAGAACAATGCTTTTGCTTTTGATGAAAACTCTGCTTTGTCTCCTTTTGCAAAAAGTATCGGATTTAAAATTACAGACCAGGTACTTGCTTTAGATGGAAAAACGGTAGACATCAAAAAAGTACAGGACTTTATTGGCTATACCAGAACCATCAAAGACGGGCAGGACGTTACAGTAACGATTCTAAGAGATAATGCCGGTAAGAAAGAGAAAATGACGTTGAAAGGAAAGGCTATTCTGGATAAGATGACAATGGAAACTCCTACCTTCAAGGCGAATCCAACTCCGGAAGAACTGAAATTACAAACACAGTGGCTCACTGGTAAAAAATAATAAGAAAAGCGGGGAAATTTTCCCCGCTTTTTATTTTTAAATCTGAATAAATAAGATCTTGTATTTTTTTATTCAACCCTTATTGGTTTATATTTTTAAGATTATTTTCTGTAACAACCTTTATTCTTTCTTAATTGTAATCCTAAAAGTACTTCCCTTTCCTACTTCAGTTTGAGAAATCTTAATATCTCCGTTGTGATATTCATGAATGACTCTTCTTGCCAATGACAATCCTAATCCCCAACCTCTTTTTTTAGTAGAATATCCGGGATTGAAAGCATTTCTTGCCTGCTGTTTTGTCATTCCGCTTCCATTGTCTTTTACTTCGACCAGAATATTTTTATTTCTTTCAAAAATTGACATCGTAATAGCACCTTCCCCTTTCATGGCATCCACAGCATTTTTTACCAGATTTTCAATCACCCAGCTCATCAGAATTTTATTGTGCGGAACCAACACGGTATAGGTCGGAAGATTCAATGTAAAATTGATTTTTTTGGAAATTCTGGTTTTCAAATAATCATAATTCTCCTGAATTGTTTCATTGAAATTCCTGTCATTCAGCTCAGGAATAGAACCTATTTTTGAGAATCGTTCTGAGATCGTTCTAAGTCTTTCAATATCTTTTTCTATCTCGTGTACTCCTTCCGATTCAGGATTATCAAGCTTCATAATTTCCATCCACCCAATCATGGAAGATAAAGGTGTTCCGATCTGATGCGCCGTTTCTTTAGCCAAACCTGCCCAGAGATAACCTTCATCCGTTTTTTTGATCGTCCTGAAAAACCAGAATGAAAAACCGAAATACAGCAGAATAAACAATCCTAAAATATAAGGCGAATACCGAAGGTTATTAAGCATACGCGAGTTGTCATAGTAGACAAACTGATTGTTCCCATCCGGCACCTTAATCTCAATAGGATCATAATTTTTCTCCATATTCCGGATCAGGTCCTGAAGTTTTTCAGGGTTCTTTATAGTAGCTTCAGGGATATTTCTGTAATATCCGAGATCAAGAATAGGGTTTTTATATTTATCTGTTACAATGAACGGAATGGTATTGTTGATATTAAGGATATCCGGCAGCAGATCCAGAACATCCGTATCCGGAGTCTTTACTTCCTGCTGTATTCTTATCGCTTTGGAAAGAAGGCTGATCCTTTTGATCTCCTCTTTTCTGAGAAAATTAATGAGCGATGTCGAAGCCACTACAATAGCGATTACCAAAGTAGTCATGACAACAAAAATGATCCAGTTATTCAGTCTGGTAAGTATGGATTTTCTCAAAGTTATTTTATTTTAAAACATTCAGAATTTTCTGCAGTTCTGCATTTCCACTTCCCTGGTAGTTGTTGATAATAATCGAAAACACATATTTTTTGCCATCTTTCGCGGTGTGATATCCTGCAAAAGATTTGGTATCTCTCATCGTACCGCTTTTCATCTTCATTCCATTCTCCTGAATTGGGAAACCATCATAGTACGCTTCAAACCATGATTGCTTTTTAGCATATAAAAGAGCCTGCACTTCTGCTTTTGCCGCTACATAATTCTGTGGTGAAAGTCCGCTTCCGTCAGCAAAATTGATCATATTAGGATTAATTCCTTTTGATTTCCAGAATTCTTTCAGATAAGAAACCCCGCTTTTAAAACTTGAATTTCCTTTTTTCTCTTTTCCTAAGGTTTTAATCAATGTTTCTCCATACAGATTGATACTTTTCCTTAGAAACCAATACACAATTTTATCCAGCGTCGGAGATTGGTAAGTCAAAAGAATATTATTTTTAGGAGTTTCCAATGCCTGTTTTCCCTCTATTTCAAGCTGTGAATTCGTTATTGCTTTTCCTGAAATCTCAATTCCCGATTCTTTCAGCCATTGTTTCACTTCTGCTGCGAGCTGTAAGGGCGGATTAGGCGTAGAGCCGGAAACCGTAACCGTTTTTCCTGCCGGAAGCATTCCGTTAATCAACGCTACCTCGGAATGAGGTGCGGTAAAGATAAGACTCTGATCAGAACTTCCTCCGGCTTTCAGATCATTCAGCCATTTCACTCCTTCCAAAGGATAAGAAAAGTTTTTAAAATCTGTTCCGTTAATATTAATATCAAACTGGTTTTCTTTCCAGTTGATTCCCCACACACCAGCTCCGTAATAATTTCCAAGATCATCCCAAGGCCAGCCACCGGGAATCGTCTGATGATCAAAATAAGAATCATCAATCACAAGATCTCCTGATATTTTTGTAATTCCTGAGTTTTTAATTGCCTCAATCAGCTTCTTTTTAAAATTCTCAGGTTTATAGGCATCATATCTCCAGCTTCCTAATGTAGGATCACCATTGGAACTGATGAAAAGATTTCCGTTCAGTGTTCCTCCGGCAATGTTTCCGGAATAGCTTGAAGTGGTTGTAAAAGTATAATTTTTGCCCAGGGTTTCCAGTGCTGCACCAGCGGTAAAAATTTTCTGTGTAGAAGCAGTAGAAAGTCCCTTACTTCCCTGATATTCGTATATAAAGTTGCCATTTTCATCTGAAACATAAAATGATAAACTGGAAGAAACCGTTCCTGAAGAATCCATGAGATCCTTGGTTACTTTATCCAGTTTCTGAGCAATATTCTGCGCAGCAACCATCTGTACAGAGAGTGTGAGAACAGCAAATGTTTTTTTCATTAAATTGTTATTTGGTTCTGAATGCAAAGAGTTCCCATACAGTTCATGACCAGTATCTGAAACTTTTTCATTGATTTAAATTCTAATCAAATATAGTTAAAATAAAAGCTTTTCATACGCCCTGAGATCATCGGAGCTGAAAAGTATCTGATGATCAGACGTTTTTTCAAATGACTGATCATAGGTGAAATATTTCTCGTAATCCTCTTCATCTATAAAAATATCCATCTGGCATTCTTTTATATAATTTGATTTTTCTCTATAATCTTCTATAAAATATCCGGATTCATTCCATTGCTCATGATGACAGCGCAGACAATTTTTTTGATGCACAGCTTTATATCCGCATATCTCACAATTCTGCAAACTTTGGAATAACGTTGAAATTTCACTCCGTCTGTCTTCCGGAAAAAGAGAAAGAGGAATTGTTTTTAAAAGCAGATAATAATTAGGTTCCTGCCATGAGAAATAAAACATTTCTCCTTGTTCTTTTGTATGAATCCATACGCTTTGAAAGTCATATTCCAGGTCGGCTTTTACGATATTTTTGATATTCAGAATGGTTTTATTACTTCTCCTGATATTCTGTTGATGATCAATTTCAATAAAAGGCTGCTGTTCCAGAAAATGATTCAGGCACAGCGTGGTTTGCCACGAACCTATTACCCTCATTTTACCTTCACTGCCACAGATTTCACAAGTCTTTACAGACAATTCTGAATATTTATCTTTGATGGCTTTAAGCTTATTATTAAGTGCTTCGTCCTCGGAGTATGTGTAACACCTCAACCCACCGAATTTTTCCTTTCCAAAAACACGGTGCTCCATATTCCAGCCTGCAATAGCAAATTCAAAGAGCAGGTTCCGGATCAACTGTTCCCATCCGGTACTGTTCACTGAAAAATTGCTCAGATTATGTTCTACAAAAAGATTGATCTCTTCTTTGTTCATTAAAGTCTGCTTCCTGCTTCTATTTCGTAAGGTTCTTTACCTTTTTCAAAAATTCTTGTCAGCTCATTTCCTTCCACAGTAATGGAATCTGCTGTTCTTCTGATCCAGTTTCCTTCTCTAAGACCTACTACTTTAATGTCATTTTGGGTAAGAAACTCCTGAATACGGGTTTCTCTGGTTTCTCCATTATGCTTCAAATCCGGGTTAGGATCAAGATAATGTGGATTGATATTGAAAGGAACCAGTCCCATACAGTCAAAACTTGGAGGATATACAATTGGCATATCATTCGTCGTTTTCATATTCTGGCCTCCGATATTGCTTCCTGCACTGCATCCAAGATATGCTTTTCCTCCTGATACATTTTCTTTTAGGGCAGACATCAATCCTTCTTCATGTAATGTTTTGACCAATAAAAATGTATTTCCGCCTCCTGTAAAGTATCCTTTTGCCTGATTAAGGGCTGCTGTTTTATCTTCAAATTCATGAAGCCCTTTTACTTTTATATGGATGGTTTCAAAGAAAGAGCGTGCTTTTGCTGTATAATCGTCATGGGAAATTCCGCCTGGCCTTGCGAAAGGGATAAACACAATTTCGTCAATTCCTTTATAAAGTTGGATTAATTCTTCTCTTAAGTATTCCAGATATTCTCCACCAAAAAGGGTGGATGTTGAAGCTAATATGATATTCATACCACGAAATTATATTTATTAATAAAAAAATGAATGACAAAGATAGCTTCAAACATTAACGAATCAAAAATTAAACTAAAAAAAACATGTTTCCCGTTAATATTTTCTAAAAAAACTTAAAGCTTCTAAAATTTAACTTTTTATGGAATTATTATTGAATTTTAGATTTCGAATTTAAAATATAAGATTATGAAAATGAGTACAATTAATAGTAGAAATCTATTTTTAGGTTTGATACTGGCGGGAAGTGTAAGTTTTGTAAACGCTCAAACGGCTCAACCGGAAACTTCGGCAGCGACGAGTCAAACAACCAATCCAACGATTGATGGTCTTAAAAAACAGATTGAGGCCAATCCAAAGGATACAGAATCCTTAGCAAAATTAGCAGCAGCTTATCAGGAAGCTTCAGACTGGCCAAATGCCATTGATACCTGGAAGAAAATTTCTGCTTTATTACCGGACTGGGCTCCATCTTACTACAGCCAGGCTTATGCTTATCAGTCTGCAAAAGATGATGCCAATGCAAAACTGGCTTATGAAAAGTATATTGCAACCGTAAAACCGGAAGAAGTAGAGCAAAATAAGAAAAATCTGGCCTATGCCTATTTCTATATTGCCTTTGCAGAACAGCAGACAGATCCTAATAAGGCAAAAGAGCATATTGCTAAATCGATACAGTATGACCCTACCAATCAGGACGCTGTAAAGCTTAGCAAAACACTAAATTCTTAGTAAAAGAAAATGCCGGAAAGTTTTTCCGGCATTTTTTATTTATCCAATCTAGTTTAAATTTAACGCAAAGGTCTATTTTTACTTACTTTTTATTTTAAGGGAGCAAAGTTTAAATCAACTTCGTTGATTCTTTCTAAGCGTATGTATATCATAAGCTTCATCAGCAACTTTTTCGCTTTCTTAACTTACTTAACAATAAGAAAATTTAATTTGGTCTTTGCGTTTTTAAAATTCTTTTTAGTTTCTGTTCACCTATTCAATCACCTTTCCGAAAAAATCGGTTTCACCATGTAAGTGGCGGATGATTTTCTCGATATTCCGCTGGATGCTGGCTTCAGTTTTTAAATTGTTGATATAACGAACCAGTTCATGTCTTCTTGAAGGAATCAGATTTTCAAAATTTTCTGTTGCCAGAGGACTTTCTTTAATCGCTTTTTCCAAATGAGGATGCATAGAAATACTTCTGTCAGAATCATCATATTCCAATACAACTTCAATGATTTCTCCAATTCTCTTCGGGGAATTTTTTAACATTGTCAGGTTCACATACAGTCTCCATTCTCCCAGATATTTCATCAGGTTTTGTTTAAATTCCAGTCCGTTCACTGTTCCTTTTACCGGAACCGGACTTTTATTTCTCCCTGATTCATCAAAAATCCTGTCCAAAATCTCTTTCGGAATAAATACAAAAGGATTAATTCCAATGATTTCCAATGTGGCTGTGAAACTGTTGCTTTTCATGGATGATATTTAGGTGTTAGGTGCAAAATTAACTATTTGTTCAAGATCAATATAAATTATTTTTTTTACTGTATATAATTCATCCCATTCCCAAACCTGAAACTCTCAACCCCTCCAATTCTACAACGCGTATACCCAAAATCCCGAACCTCGTAACTCGAAATCCCGAACCCCGTAACTCAAAATTCATATCCCAGAACCCAATTAATTCCCTATCTTTGTATCAATAAATCTATTTAACAAAATGAAATTTTTTATTGACACAGCTAATTTAGAGCAAATCAAGGAAGCTAGAGATCTTGGAATTTTAGATGGTGTAACGACCAACCCTTCATTAATGGCAAAGGAAGGTATTCAGGG
This sequence comes from Chryseobacterium sp. 22543, assembly GCF_052044565.1. Lineage (NCBI taxonomy): Bacteria > Pseudomonadati > Bacteroidota > Flavobacteriia > Flavobacteriales > Weeksellaceae > Chryseobacterium > Chryseobacterium sp. 22543. The sequence continues at coordinate 138,071 of NZ_JBQENH010000003.1, read as the reverse complement.
ATCTGAAGCAATTAAAAACCATTATAAAACGATCTGCGAACTTGTAGACGGAGATATTTCTGCGGAAGTTCTTTCTACAACGTATGAAGAAATGATTAAGGAAGGAGACGAATTGGCTGCTATTCACCCTAATATCGTTGTAAAGATTCCGATGATCAAAGACGGTATCAAAGCTTTAAAATATTTTTCTGATAAAGGGATCAAAACTAACTGTACACTGATATTCTCTGCAGGACAGGCTCTTTTGGCCGCAAAAGCTGGAGCAAATTATGTTTCTCCATTCTTAGGAAGATTAGATGATATTTCTACAGACGGTCTGAACCTTATTCAGGAAATCAGATTGATTTTTGATAACTATATGTATGAAACTGAAATTTTAGCGGCTTCTATCCGTCACTCAATGCACATTATTGACTGTGCTAAAATCGGAGCTGATGTAATTACATCTCCACTGCCTCCGATCTTGAGCTTATTGAAGCACCCATTAACAGACAGCGGATTGGCTCAGTTTATTGCAGATTCTCAGAAATTAGCATAATAACTGATTCTTATTCAGATATAAAAAACCCGGAACAATGTTCCGGGTTTTTATTTTTATAATGAGTATTTTTATTTCAGCAGATCCAGCTCAAGGATATTATTTTGCTTTTTCAGATCATTCTTCCTTTTTATTTCTTTATCTTTTTGTGCTTTATCAGCAGGAATCAATTTTCCTGAATCATCCATTTCCTGAATTTCAATTCCCTGGGCCAACATCTGTTTTTCACTTTTCATAGGGTCAGCAAGATAGTCTTTAAAAGCTTTTCTATACCTGGTTTCATTCACTGTAACAAGAGCATTAAATCGTTCTTTTTCTTTGGTATTCTTCCATTCATAGCCTTCAGGGAGTTTTTTATTTCCTTTTAATTCGAAAGAATGGGTATGGGAAGCATCTTCAAGTTTTACAATTAATCCCGGAAGCCCATGAAATTTATAAGGACCATCCTGAATAGGAAGATCAGTGGTAAACCAGGCTGTCCATTTTCTTCCGGCAAAGTCACCAATTGCTTTTTGTACTTTAAATCCACCTATCTCTGCTTTATCTGAATAGATTTTCCATTCTTGTTTTCTGGCATCCTGTACCATATATTCGTCAGCCGCAAGATTGGTAAAAAAGTTAACTGAATAATCCGGATACACCTTTTCAACACTATAACTTATTTTGCCTTTGAATTTGATTCCTGAAAAATCTAATTCCTTAACTCCCATCTGAAGCTGTTTTTCCATAGCAGATGTCATAAGAGAATCAGATTCAAAAGAATCCTTACTGTAAAATTTTGATCCTTTTGCAGCAACATCTAAAAGCATAATTTCTACTTCCGGCTTATCTTTAGCTATGGAATCCAGAACATATTTGTATTCATAAATAAATCTTTGATTCTGGGCATTAGTAATTACAGCCAATATAAGACTCAATAAAATGATCAACTTTCTCATGGTTAGTTTGATATAGTTTTTTAATTCTGTTCTGTAATTTTTTTAACAACTTTACACGGATTTCCCACAGCGACAACATGATCCGGAATATCTTTCGTGACAACACTTCCCGCACCAATCACCGAGTTATTTCCAATGGAAACTCCGGGAAGCACAACCACATTTCCTCCCAGCCAGACATTATTTCCTACTTTAATCGGATGTGCATATTCAAGACCTTCGTTTCTCTGTTTTGCATCAACCGGATGGCCTGCTGTATAGAAACTACAGTTTGGACCGATAAAAACATTATCACCAAACTCTACTTTAGCACAATCTAAAATAATAAGGTTATGATTGGCATAGAAGTTCTCTCCTACTTTTATATTGTATCCGTAATCACACCAGAAATTGGGTTCTATGCAGATATTTTCTTTTATATCGCTAATAATGCTCTTAAGTATTCTGTATTTGTTTTCTGCCTCAGAGTTTTTCAGTCCATTGTACTCCTGACACAGATCTTTGCAGGCAATACGCTCCTGAATCAGTTCTTTGTCGTAATTGGCATTGTATAAAAGTCCTGCTGCACATTTTTCTTTTTCTGTCATACTATGGAATTTAAAGTCCCGGATAAAGATACACAATACAAAAAAAATACAGTAAGATTATGATAACCTTACTGTATTTTAATCAAATAGAAACTGCTTATTGATAAAGCTCCGGTTCTATTTTATTGTTATTTTTTAGCCGTTCTTCTTTTGCTCTTTTTTCAATAGCCCTATACATTTCATTCGTATCAATACTTTTTCCATCCTGATTTTTCATCTGTACAACAGCTCCTGCAGGAAGAGCACTCATGGTTTGTTTCATGTCTTTTGTAGGATCAACAAGGTAATCCTTCCAGGCTTTTTTAAACTGTTTTTTAGTTATTTCTATTTCTTTACCTCCTAAACCGATTGTAGTAAGACCTGGTATTTGAATATCTTCTTCTGAGGCAGCTTCTGTTTTTTTGTTACCTATTAAAGTCATGATATGTGATCCTGTTTTATCTTCAATCTTAATGATCAGTCCCGGCAGTCCATAGAATTTATAAGGACCATCCTGAAACGGGATATCTGTAGAAAACCATGCTGTCCAGCTTCTGCCTCCAAAATTTGTGGTTGCTTTTTGGGTATTATATTCTCCAATTTTTTGTTTTTCTGGTAAGATTTTCCATTCAGGTTTTTGGTCTTCAGGCATCTTATAAGTAGTATTCCCTATATTTTCTGAGAATGAAACACTGTAATCAGGATATTTTTTTGTAACAGTTGTATTAATTGTTCCAGGTTTTATATTCCTTTTAATATTAATACTGCCTCCGAATCCTCCTTTCATTTGCTTGGCGATATCAGCTTTCATTGTTGAATCAGCAACAAACTTATCGCGGCTGTAATATTTTGATCCATTCTTATCAATATCCAAAAGCATAACATCACTTTTCACGTCTGCTTTATTGGTAGAATCAGAAACATATTTGTAGTCATAAAAGAATCTGTTCACTTGTGCATTCACAAACACACTTAACAGTGCTAATAAAATGAAATAACTTTTTTTCATAATTTATGTATTATCCGGATATTAGTAAAAAAGCTCTGCCAATTGAATACTGACAAAGCTTTTTGGAACTTTTATTTCTTTGTCTCAATTCTTACTTCTCCTCTCTTCACTTCCCCATTCTTCTGGCTGTTGACCATTACTTTTGAAATATTGGCAGAATTCAAAGCATTAACGTCATCTTTAGATACTTCTCTTCCGTCAATAAAATACTTGTATTTCAGGTCATCACTGCCATTTATGCTAAACTTTTTCACCCCATTCATGGCGATGTTTCCGTTGCCGTCTTTTTTGATGAAATCAGCATTCATTACCATAACATTAGGAGCAGAAGTTGTCATGGTAAAGTTACCAGCTCTAAAACTCTGTGCTGTTTTTTCTGCTTCTGCACGTATTTTTTCGCTTTCCTTTCTTATTCTCTCTCCATCAATCCTTATGATCACATTTTTTTTTCTGATTCGCTCTCCTTCTGCTCTCGCATTGTCTCCCTGTATGCGAGCTATAGCACCTTCTGCTCTTGCCTTCTCTCCTTCTTTTCTGGCTTTTTCGCCCTCAATTCTAGCTTTTTCTCCTTCAATTCTGGCTTCCTTCATCGCATTTCTGGCTTCTTTCATTGCCTTACGTACTTCATCTTTTTCTTTAGAACTAAGATCCTTATAATAGACTGTATTATTATTTTTAAAATAAATTACTTTCGGAGCTTTGGGTTCTTTTGGCTCTTCCGGTGGAGCAGGAGGAATAGGCAGTTTTTTTACCATCCTTGCAGCTTCTCTTCCCGCTTTTTTAGCCTCTCTTTCTATTTTACGAAGCTCTTTTTTATCAAGAGTATCCATATTTTCAAGTTCCTTCATCTGATTTTTCCATTCAGCAGAATTGAAATATTCATCCACTTCAACTTTGGAAGCTATCTCTCCTATCTCTGATGCGAGGTTACTTATTTCTTCAATTTTATCACTGAAGGCATCACTTTCCGGATCCAATCCTTTCAGCTCTGTCTCTTTTTCTTTTATCTTTTTCTCAAGCTCAGCCACTTTTGTATGATCTTCCGGTGAGACAGGTTTCAGATCTGTAATTTTTTCCTGACCCGATGGTCTTACGGTATCTTTTTTGATTTCTGAAACTACTTTTTTAATGGAAAGATTGGTTTCTTCAATTTCTCTGTTTTTTGCATTTACCAGATAAGCAAAAGCTACGGTAAATAACACCGGCAATGCAAGAATTCTTCGCGCATATCCGAACTTGGTTTTTGGTTTTTGTAACATTTTAAGTCTTTTTTTAAGGTTTGAACTTAGAAACGGACTGGCAGCAGGCAACTGTGTTCCGGAAAAGTGGCTTGCTAAAAGCATCTGCGCAAATGCTTTGGTGTCCGATTGTTGTACGGCTTTTTTATCAGCCAGGTACTCGTGGATGAGATTAATTTCTTTTTTGATGATATGAAAAAACGGATTGAACCAAAAAACAGAAGTAATAATCTCGATAAAAATCTTATCAAAGGAATGTTTCTGCTCAATATGTACCATCTCATGCTTTAAAATCTGTTTTCCGATATCAGAATGCAGGGTGATAGCATTCTTCCAGAAAAGATTCTTAAAGTATGAAAACGGAGCTTCACTAAGGTCTGTACGGTAAAAGTTGATCCCGTCAAAACTTTCTTTCTGAAACTGTTTTTTAAACTGCTGGATTTTGAAAATCCCATAGATAAGCTTCCCTAAAAAATAGAGAGAAACCAGTCCCAGAGCTGAAAAAATAATGTTAAAATAAAGGTTACCATTGTTTATATTTTTTTCTGAATTAAAATTCTGAATCTTATCAAGAAGCATATACATATCACTATTTACCTCTATCGTAAAATCATCTATTCTGATGAGTGGCAGCAACAGTGACATCACGATTGCGGCCAACAGATAAAATCTGTTATAATGATGGAATGTCTTGTCTTTTAAAGACAACTGATAATACAAAAATGTTACACCTGAACATAAAATTGTTTTCCCAAAGTATAAAAGTATTGCTTCCATAGATACTAGTCTTTATTTTTGAGTTCGTCCAATAACATCTCAAGATCTTCTACTGTCATTTCGTTTTTTTCTACCAGAAATGAAACGGCACTTTTGTAAGAGCCTTTAAAATAGTTTTTCACAAGACTTTTCATGGTTTTCCCAGAATACTGTTCTTTTGAAACCAGTGGAAAATACTCATGCTGTCTTCCATGTACACGATAGTCTACAAATTCTTTGTCTTTCAATACTTTTAAAATGGTAGAGACCGTATTGGTATGTGGTTTTGGATCCGGAAAAAGATCAAGAACATCCTTTAGAAATCCTTTTTCTATTTTCCATAAATACTGCATTACCTGCTCTTCTGCTTTTGTTAAAGTCTGAATTTTCATATCCTGTTCATTTATCAATTATCGTGATATAAAAGTCATCCTATTCTATATCACTAAGAAATTAGTTATACAAATGTAGAAATAAAAATGAATCAAACAACTATTTTTTTAGTGATAAACATAGATAATAATACAACTGTTTGAAAATCAATTATATAAAATTAGTTAAAATATATTAATCTTTTAAAGGAGTGAAATATCCACCTGCTTAATCCACACAAAAAGAGTCATTTCAGGTATAAATTCTTAAAACTTGTTAAATTTTATTAAATAAAATTAAAATGAATTTGTTTTAACCGGGAAATTATATTTATTTTAGTGCTTTAAAAATTTCTCATGAAAAGATATAATTTATTGATTGTACTATTACTGCTTATTTTTAACGTTACTACAGCACAAAAGAAGGGTTCTCCTGCTGCCGATCTGAGCATATTAAAGGATACAAAATCAAAAATCGAAGCTACCGTTCCATTGGTTATTCAGCATCTTCAGACCATCTCCACAAAAGAAGGGGATAATAATATTGTGAATAATGGGAAGATTGCTGTGGGCAGAGAATATGGTATTTTAGAATCTGAATGGTTTTTATACAGGAACAATATGAAAAACTGTATCCTGAACAATTCTTCTAAAAAAGCTAAGAAATGTATGGAATACCATAACAATATGTTTAGAGGTACAATGATCAACTACAATAATTATATTACCAACCTTACAAGAAAGAACGGATATCTGGGTGTAGAAGGTGATACTAAATTTGATTTCAAGCCTGCTGATATTGCTACAAAATTGAATGAAGCTTATTTCAATGCCAACGATTCTGCAGGGAGAATGAAAGCGGATCAGAAAAGAGACTTTTTAGGACAGACAATGTCTGATGACAACAAGCTTACTTCTTACGCTCAACTGGCTCAATAATATCTAAAATCATATTAAAAACATAAAAAAAGAGAACTGCAATTGCGGTTCTCTTTTTTATTTAAAAGCAAAAAATCTCCGCCGGAAAAAGCAGTTTTGTGGTACTAATCATAAAACTCTTGGGGAAAAAGTAGAAAATTAGGCAGAGATTTTTTTGCATACACTCTACAGATCAACTGTCCTACCCATGATCTGTAAGAGCTTTACAAAAATAGAACTATACCTTTCCATTAGCTGAAAATTCCTGTAGAATTAAACGTGCACAATTGTAGAACTAATACTACTTTTAAGAAAAATGCTGGGAGTTTCCTGCCCCAGCCTCCAGCCTAAAAATCATCGTTCCCTTTTGTACCTATTTCCACCATTGGTAGTAATTATGAAGTCCATCATACTCAAATCCACAACGCGGGTACAGCGTATTTCCAATATCATTTGTTTTTTCTGTTTCCAGCATCAATCCGCATGCCCCTGTTTCTTCACACCATTGTTTACTACGGTCAATTAATGCTACGGAAAAGCCTTTTCCTCTGTAATCCGGGTGAACAAATAAATCACTTAGCAGCCACTGTTTCTGTAGTTTGGTATAATGAAAGAGCTTGTAAAGTTGTACAAATCCTACAGCCCTTCCTTCAGCAATCACAAGAAAGATATCCGATTCACTGTTTAAAAACCGTTCTTTGAGAAAAGCTTTTCCTTTTTCAATGTCTGATTCCTGTCTGTAAAAAACACGGTAAAGATTGAATAATTCTGCTGTTTCATTAAGATCTTCAAGACTTGCCTTTTTAATAATGTAATTCATAGTTATGTTTATTTTATTAACAGGACAAAAGTAGTCTTAACCAGGACCAGACTTATAATCCAGATTCATATTATACTCATAGTCCAGAAGCTTCAGTCTGAAGATAAATACCACATGTTTCGGATTTTATTATCCTGAACAACTTCGGATTTTTGCAGTATAAAATAAAACCAATGAAAGATATCATTCATAAAATAAAAAATACAGATTGGCAGCACCTTACGGAAACAATGCATGAAAACGGATATGCTGTAATTTCTAATCTGTTATCAGATGAAGAATGCGAAATAGTAAAGACAAATTATGACAATCCCGGTTTTTACCGAAAAACAGTGATCATGGCAAGACACCGTTTCGGCCTTGGTGAATATAAATATTTTGATTACCCGCTTCCTGAAATGATTCAGACCCTACGAACGACTATTTATCCGTATCTGGCTCCGATTGCCAATTCCTGGTTTAAAGCCTTACATATTGACACTCAATTTCCTTTAGATCATCAGGAATTTTTACAACAATGTCATACCAATGGCCAACAAAAATCTACTGTTTTAATTTTAAAATATAAAGAAGGTGGTTTTAATACTTTACACCAGGATTTATATGGCGATGTGTACTTTCCTATCCAAATTGTGTTAATGCTCAGCGAACCTGATAAAGATTTTACAGGTGGAGAATTTGTACTTACCCAGCAGATCCCGAGAGCACAGTCAAAAGCTATTGTTTTAAAACCTAAGAAAGGAGATGTACTCATTTTTACGACTCAATTTAAGCCAGAAAAAGGTGCCAAAGGCTATTACAGGGTCAATATGAAACATGGAATAAGTGAGGTTCAGGAAGGAAACCGCTATGCTTTGGGAATTATTTTCCATGATGCAATCAGCTAATTTGAGTTGTGCTAACTGTGTTAAATTTCAACTTTAAAATTTCAATTATAATGCTCTCACATTCTCAAATATCAGCCAAAAGTCTGAGAAGTAAAATTCATAGCAGAGAAGTTTGTTTTGGAGGAAATAAAAAACTGAAAATCTATGGACTGCTCAGCTGCCGGTCAGGAAAAAGAATGAAAATAGAAAACAGGGTCTTCTTTACAGATGAAAAAGAAGCTCTACAAAATAATTATCGTCCTTGTGGACATTGTATGAGAGAAGCGTATCAACAGTGGAAACAGAAAATATTTACTCTTGGCTCTTAAAACGATTCTATAATACAATTATAAACTTGCGTCTCTGCGTTACTGCAACCTGAGATTGCTTCACTTTGTTGGCAATGACAGGCTAACATAAAAAAATCGGTATAACTGTCGTTATACCGATTTTTAGTTTAGTAGCGGGAACCGGACTCGAACCGATGACCTTCGGGTTATGAGCCCGACGA